>JAGXFW010000004.1 GCA_024637035.1 Actinomycetes bacterium | reverse complement strand
TTCAGCTCCACCAGAGGGGAGGGCGGAGGGCCGGAGACCACGGTGCCGTCCGGGGCGAAGATGCCGGCGTGGCACGGGCAGTAGAAGTCCTTCTCCTCGAGGCGCCACTTGACCAGGCAGCCGAAGTGGGTGCAGGCGAGGTAGAAGGCCTTCGGAGTGGAGTCCGCAAGGAGGATGAGGACAGCGGAGGCGTCTTGGTAGTCGAAGACCACGGCTTCCCCGAGCGGGGTGAGGGCGGAGGCTGCGGCCACCCGTACCTTGGGCTGCACCTCCACACGCTTCACCGGGTAGGCGTAGCGGGCGATGGGGAAGAGCAGGCCGGCGGCGCCCAGGGCCCCGGCCAGGCCGAGGAGGTAGGTGAGGAAGCTCCGGCGGGAGAGGCTCTCGGCGGAGGCGTCGGAGAGTGTGGTGGAGACGGGGTCGCTCATGGGCGGTCCTCGGGGGTGGGGAGGGCGCCGTCGGACGACTCAGCGTCCGGCGGCGTCTTCGAGGTCATGCGACGGATCGGCTTCGGCACCAGGAACTCGTCCTCGTCCTCAGGGGGAAGCTTCACGGTGCTCAGCGGACTCGGCAGGAGGCCGGCCTCGAACAGAAGGAACCCGATGAGAGCCACGCTCAAGAACAGATAGCTCACCCAGACCGTAGTGGGGCCCACTTCGTGGCGGCCCGTCTGCTCGGTGATCACTTCGCTCACGATCAGGTAGACGACCAGCACATCGGACGCCAGAACCAGGACAGCGACGCCTCTCAGCCAGAGCGACGAGAAGAAGCGCGCCTTCTCCCCATGCTTGAGGAAGACCGCGACCATGAACAGAACGAACAGGAACGCGAACAGGGCCACGGGAAGAAGGCTCGCGGCGGCGGCGGCAGGAGAAGCCGAGAACTCCGGCTCGCGGGCGGAGTGACAACTCTTGCAGGCTTTCGCAACAACGGGCTCATCGTGACAGGCCAAGCAGGTCTCGGGCTCGATCTTGTCGTACGACATACCCTCGAAGACGGTGGGCCCGTCGGCGGCGCGCCAGTGGACGTTACGCCACACGTTCACGTCTACCTTGGGCACTCCGGGGTGTTCCCGGCCCACCGGCTCTATAGCCGCGAAGAGGATGGGGGCGAACTCACCGGTGTGACAACTCCGGCAAAAAGCTGGGTCGGCCGCGGCCTGCGGCTTCTCTTCGCCCACCAGTTCCGAGCCATGCACGACACCGCTGTGACAGTCAGCGCACTGGAGGTTGGCGGAGTTCACATGGAAATCGTGAGGGAACTGGATACCCTCCACCACGATGCCCGAAGGGTACCGTGGGTCATCGGGCTCACGAACGTACTCGTGGCAATGCACGCACCCGGAGCCCACGACCAGCTTGTGCGCCTCGGGCTTGATCTCGGTGGCTCCGGCAGCGAACTGCGTGAGCTTGATGATCGAGTACGTCTTCCCCTTGATGTATCCGATGACGCCGGGTTCGAAGTGACACTCGACACAGGTCACGTCCGCCGCCGCGTGCGAAGAGGAGTCCCATGAGGTCTTGTACGGCTCGATCAGGTGACAGCTGGAGCAGAAGCTGGGCTTCGAGGTCTCGCTGAACCCGAGCAGGGTCACGAGCAGCAGGAGTGCCAAGCCGGATAATGCGATCCAAGCGATGCGTCTACGCACGCCTTCCCCCCAAGGAGCCGTTCACGAGTGCACGTATGCTACCACCGCCGGGCGTCACGCGTCGAGCGGAGAGCGTCCGCGTCGGATCCGAGTCAGTGTCGCGGACGCCGTGGACGCCAAATCGGCTCAGCCTCCCCCAACTTGAGCCCGCAACTCCTCGATGAGCGACAGGGCCGCTTCCTCCGGCACGATCCCGCTTCCCTGCGACAGGCGCACGGCCTCTCCCAGCTCCTGGATAGCGCGCGTCGGATCGCCGGCCTGCGCGAGAGTCACGCCAAGATTGTAGTGGGCGAGAGCGTGCTCGGGAGCGTCACTGATGGCCTGCTCGAACGCTTGAACAGCCTCGACAGTGTGGCCAAGGCGGAGGAGGGAGATGCCGAGGTCAGTGCGTACGCTGGGGTCGGCTGGATCGATCACCAGCGATTCGCGGTAGAACTCGACGGCCTCCAGGTAGCGTTCTTGGTCGAAGTACAGGTTGCCCAGGTTGACCAGCGCGTCGAGGTCGGCCGGATCGTCGGCGAGCATGCCGCGGTAGTGGTCTTCGAGCACTTGAGGGCTCACCCCGAGGCTCCGCAGGAGGATGGCGCCGTCGGCCATCGGCAGATCCATGACTCGGCTCGGAGCCGGCGCAAAGTAGGAAAGATAGGCGGTCGACGCGGCGAACACCACCGTCAACACCGCCAGCACCAGCATGACGCCGTGCTCCCGGAACCACTCCATAGGGGTGAGGCGCTGCTCCAACAGACTCTCGAGTTTGCCCTCGAAACGGTACGTGCCGAGACCGAGTACTTCGGCGCGGAGCAGCAGATTGAGATCGTTCGAGACCACGGTCACCCGCACGGCGGGCCCAGTGTCGAGGACACAGGCGAGCGCGAGGATCTGATCGTCTACCCGGCGAAGATCGAGGCCATCCGGAACATCGCCGAAATCGGTAGCTTCATCGACGCGGAAGAGCGATCCGTTCGAGAGGGTGACACCCTCGGCAAGCCGGCCTTGTTGAGACAGTTCGAAGAGTAGACGGGTCGCCTTGCGACCGTGGAAGCGTACGCGTCGATCGGATCGCTGGCGCTTGATCTTGTCGAGTTCCATGATCACACCGACCGGGACCACGACCTCAGCGCCGGAGAAGGAATAGACGACCTGGGGGTCGTTGAGAAGTGCGTTAGTGTCGAGAACGTAGACCCGTGAGGATCGCGAGATGGTCGCCATGAACGGAGTCTAGCATAGGGCCGTTGGACGCCTGGCGCGTGCCCTCAGCGGAGACAGGGGGTACGGATCGATCGGGGGATGATCAGCTGTCGATCGGGGGATGATCACCCGTCGATCAAGGGTCGATCAGGGGATGAGCAGACCCTCGATAGGCACCGACACGGCGACGCGTCTGATGGCCGAGAGGTCGGAGCGCTGCGCGAGAACGCTGATCTTCACGACGTCGCCGGTGCGAGGAGCGTGGATGAACAGGCCGTCTCCGACGTACATGCCGATGTGGTACACGGGGTCGCCGAACGCGACGAAGTCGCCCGGCTGGATATTGGCCAGCGGCACCTCGAAACCCAACTTCGCCTGGTAGCGCGAGTAATGCGGAATACTCAGTCCGTGCTGCTTGTACACGTATACCAAGAGACCGGAGCAATCGAAGCCGTTGGGCGTCTCGCCACCCCAGACGTACGGGATACCGAGGTAGCGCAGGGCCGTCTTCACTATCGCGTTGCCGTCGCCCACCATGTAGGCGCCGAGGTCGAAGCCCGCGGGAGCCACGTCGACGGCGATGCGGCGCTGCTGGTCGACGAGCCCACGCACTTCCTCGCTCAGCCGGTCGACGTAGGCCTGACGCTCCGCCAGTTTCGACTCGATGACGGCCTTCTGTTCCTCGAGCCGGCGAGAAGCGGAGGTCACCTCGTAGATCTGTTGCGATGCCTCATCGAGCAGACGATCGGCCCGCGCCCTCAGGGTGCCTACCTCGTCGACGCGGGCCTTGTCGCTGCGCACGATCGAGATGAGCAACGTGAGGCGACGGATGAAGTCGCTCATGTCAGAGGTGTTCAGCAAGAAATTGAGCGCGGAATCATCGCTCTTGTAGGCACCGATCATCCGCTCCGTGAGTTGGTCCGTCGCGGCTTCGAGTTCGGTGCGCACGAGCCGTAGTTCGCTCTGCAGCACCTCGGCCCGCTGATTCTCTTCCTGAAGCTCGAGCACCCGCAGGTTGTACTCTTCCGTTGTGCCGGCGAGCACCTTGTCGATCTCGTCGAGTTCGATGGACGCCAGGTACACCTGATACTGCAAAGCCGAGATCCGAGTAGACAACTCCTCCAGTTCTCCAAGGCGTTGAAGCGTCTCAGGCGAAGGACCGGGGGGAGCCGTGGTCGTCGTGGTGGGCGCGAGCGTAGTGGTGGTGGCACGGGTCGTCGTGGTGGGCGCGAGCGTAGTGGTGGTGGCAAGGGTCGTGGCAATCGTGGCCGTCGTCACGCTCGTGGAGGACGTCGGGTCGGACGAATCCGCGAGCGCAGCAGGTGCGGCGACCAAGAGTGCGAACGCCGACAACGCGAGCAGGATCCGCATATATGCGGAGCGTGCCACCCGCGTCACGGACGAACTCTCCCGAACCGTACTGTCACCATCACGTCCCGTCTGGATCATCGTGCCAACGTCATCATGCCGACCTGAGGTCCTTATCTACCCCGCATCGCTTTATTCTACAGCTACGGCCGGGCCGCGGAAACACCTTCCGCCTCCCTGCCCGGCAACGGTCCAGGGATCGCCCAGGCTCCACTGATCACTATCGGCAACCCCGCCGCGAAAGATGAACACGGTACCAGGAGCTGGAGGCACCCGGTGGCGAACGTCAACAGCCCCGGCGCACCGGCTCGTAGACGCAGTACGGCTCTTCCGCAAGGTAGTCGCCGCTCACTTCGTAGGCCCGCGCCCGGCAACCACCGCACACCCTTCGATACTCGCAGATGCCGCACTTGCCACCGAGCTTATCGGGGTCGCGAAGGTCCTCGAACAGAGGCGACGTGCGCCAGATCTCCGAGAAGGGCTGCACCTTGACATCGCCCGCGGCCACGTCGAAATATCCGCACGGTTGTACCTGACCCACATGACTCACGAAACAGAACCCCGTGCCTGCGAGGCAACCGCGCGAGTGAGAGTCCAGATCGCCGGGATGTCCCGCCTTGCCCACCTTCCCCGACATCGCGGCGTGAGAGTGCGGGTGCATCTTCAGTTCGCTGAGGTCGGTGCCGTCCTCCTTGGCCCGCTGACGCATGATGCGGTGGTAGTGGGGCGCGTCCGTGGGCTTGAAGAAGATCTTCGAAGTCTTCTGACGATCGTAGACCCAGTTGAGGGTGCGCTCGTAGTCTTCCGGAGGGAGCTCCTCGGGACCAAGCTCCTTGCCGCGGCCGGTGGGCACCAACAAGAAGGGGTGGAAGGCGACCGCGCCGAGGTCGTCGGCGAGCTCGAGCAGATCGTCGAGGTAGTCGACGTTCAACCGGGTGATCGTGGAGTTGATCTGCACCTGCACCCCGGCCGCTATCGCCGTCTTCACGCCGCGCACGGCGCCATCGAACGCGCCCTGCACTCCACGGAACTTGTCGTGTAGTTCGGCGGTGGGGAAGTCGATACTGATGGAGATCCTCGGGATGCCGATGGTCTTCATGCGCTGGGCGACTTCAGGCGTCACCAACGTGCCGTTCGGAGACATGACGGTGCGCAGGCCCGCAGCGATCGCGTGCTCGGCGATCTCCCAGATGTCCTCGCGCATGAGGGGGTCGCCGCCGGTGAGTATCAGTACCGGATTGCTGAACGAGGCGATGTCGTCGATGAGGGCCCGGCATTGGTCGAGGTCTAGTTCACCGGGGTACGGGCCTTTCTCGGCCGAAGCCCGACAGTGTACACACGACAAGTTGCACGACCGCGTGACCTCCCAGGCCACGAGCTTCGGCAGATACACGAGAGGATCGGCGTCGGGCCGGGGGTCGGCGGCGCCCGTCATCGGTCGCGCCCCCGAGAGGGCTCCGCCATGCGCTCCTGGAGCCAGCGCGCCGCGTCCTTGGCGTGGTAGGTGATGATGAGGTCGGCGCCGGCACGTCGGATAGAGAGCAGCGTCTCCATGACCACAGCCTTCTCGTCGATCCAGCCGCGTTCCGCCGCAGCCTTCACCATGGCGTA
The DNA here is from genome assembly GCA_024637035.1 of Actinomycetes bacterium. Classification (GTDB taxonomy): domain Bacteria; phylum Actinomycetota; class Thermoleophilia; order RBG-16-64-13; family RBG-16-64-13; genus JAHJSA01. Next base: position 209,425 of record JAGXFW010000004.1, on the reverse strand, counting down.
TTCACCGCTGACGTTGTACGCGGCGACCGGGAAGCGGGTCTCGTGCTTGAGCCGGTAGATCAGGTCGAGATACGGCAGAGCCGGCTTGACCATGACCATGTCGGCGCCTTCCTCGATATCGATCATCGCCTCACGTACGCCCTCGTCCGAGTTGGCCGGATCCATCTGATACGACTTGCGGTCGCCGAATTGCGGCGCGCACTCGGCAGCCTCACGGAACGGTCCATAGAAACTAGAGGCATACTTCGTGGAGTACGAGAAGATGGGTAGATCCTGGTGACCCTCATGGTCGAGAGCCGCACGGATGGCCCCGATGCGGCCGTCCATCATGTCGGACGGGGCGACGACGTCCACCCCGGCTTCGGCGAGGCTCAGCGCCGTCTTGGCCAGGAGCTCCAAGGACAGGTCGTTGTCGACCTTGCCGTCGGCCCGAACCACCCCGCAGTGACCGTGACTCGTGTATTCGCACAGGCACACGTCCGCGATGACCGTGAGCTGAGGAACGGCCTCCTTCAAGGCTCGGATGGCCATCTGGGCGATGCCCTCAGGATCGTACGCTGAGGAGCCCACTTCATCCTTGTGCTCGGGCAGACCGAAGATGAGCACGCTCCTGATGCCGAGCGCGGCCACCTCGCGCGCTTCCTTGATCAGGTTGTTGATGGAGAGCTGATAGACGCCCGGCATCGAACTCACCGGGTTCTTCACATCCTCCCCGTGAGTGACGAAGAGCGGGTAGGTGAAGATATGGGGATGCAGATGGGTCTCGCGGATCATCGAGCGCAGACTGTCGGTCTGCCGCATCCGCCGGGGGCGGTATTGAGGGAAATACATGACCTTCTTGGACCTCCGACTGACCGAGGGGTAGGGTCAGGACGCCGGCGCGGCGCGATTCCTACCTCGGGGGATGACAGCTCGCGTGTCCATTCTTTCTACGAGCCCGGGAAGTATAACGCATGCGCGCAGAGTGCCTCCATCAAACCATCGACTGTGGACTCCTCCGCCTCAAGTACGAAGTGGAGTCCCGCTTCGCGCACGGCGGCCGAGGTCACCGGTCCGATCGAGGCCGCCTTCACTTTGGGCAGTGCGTCGCCGTGGCCACTCCGTCGCATCACCTCGACGAAATTGGTGACCGTGGAGCCCGAGGTGAAGGTGACATAGTCGGCATCGAGCACACGAACGATCTCTTCGGGGCTGTGATCCTCGGGAAGCGTGTCGTACACGGGCACCACGTCGACCGTGGCGCCCGCCCCGACGAAAGCCTCGGGCAGCACCTCACGCGCCTCACGGGCCCGCGGGATGAGGATGCGGGCGCCCGCCAGATCGCGCCCGGCGAGGGCCTCCAACACGCCCTCGGCCACGAAGTCCGTGGGCACCACGTCCGGCCGCACACTGCGCGCGCGGCACGCGGCCGCCGTCTTGGGGCCGATCGCCACGATCGTCGCCCCATGAAGGCTCCGGGCATCGCGGCCCTTGTCCTGCAGCCTGTCGAAGAAGCAGTGCACCCCGTTCACACTGGTGAGCACGATCAAGTCATAGGTGTGGACGGCGGCGACCATCGCATCGATCTCGGGAGAAGCCTCGATCGGCTCGATGCGGATGGTCGGGAAAGCGATCGCGTGGGCACCGAGGTCGCGGAGGGCCTGCAGCTGAGCCCCGGCCTGCGAACGAGGTCTCGTGACCACCACCCTCTTTCCGAAGAGCGGACGATGCTCGTACCAGGTGAGCTGCTCACGCAGGGACACGACATCGCCGATCACGGTGATCGCCGGCGGCCGCAGCTTCGCGGCGGCCACCTTCTCCACGATGTCGTCGAGCACTCCCACCACGGTGCGCTGCGCGGGCATGGTGCCGTAACGGATGAGCGCGATGGGTGTGTCCCCGGATCGACCACGTTTCTTCAGCTCTTCGACAACCGTAGGCAAGTTCTTCACGCCCATGAAGACCACGAGCGTGCCTACGTCGGACGCCAGTCTGTCCCAGTCGATCTCGGCGGCCTGCTTGTCGGGATCCTCGTGTCCGGTGACGAAGGTCACGTGCGAGGTGAGGCCGCGGTGCGTGACCGGGATGCCCGCATAGGCTGGCACACCATATCCGCTGGACACCCCGGGAACGACCTCGAACGGTATGCCGGCTTCGCGCAGGGCGAGGGCCTCCTCTCCTCCCCGGCCGAACACGAAGGGGTCGCCGCCCTTCAGCCGAACAACGAGCAGCCCTCGTTGGGCGTACTCGACTATCAGCTCGTTGATGCCCGGCTGGGGCACCGTATGTTCGGCGGAACGCTTCCCCACGTAGACGAGCTCCGCCCCCGGCGGGGCATGCTCGAGGAGCGCCGGATCGACCAAGCGGTCGTACAGCACGACATCGGCCCGTTCGAGGCAGCGCACGGCGCGAACGGTCGCCAGGCCGGGGTCGCCGGGACCCGCTCCGACCAGGAACACGCGAGGTCGAGCCGGGGCGACGCGCGCCTCGGGGCGCTCGTCTGGCGCCGAACCTTCGGAGAGACGCTCGTCGCTCATGATGTGCAGCCGCGCACACCCTCGAGGATCGCGTCGGCGCCCCCCGCGATCATGTCGGCGGCCAACGCTCTGCCCAACGCTTCAGGATCGTCGATCGAGCCTATACGCTCCATGCGGACGGTCCGGCGCCCATCGACGTCGCCGACGTAGGCGGTCAGGACGAAACCCTGGTCGGTGAGTCGGGCACGAGCCCCTATGGGCACTTGGCACCCACCCTCGAGCGACCTCATGAGCGCACGCTCCGCGAGTACTTCCGCCCGCGTCTCGGCGTGGTCGAGGCGGGCCAGCAGGCGAGCGACGCGGGCGTCGTCGGCGCGGGCCTCGATAGCCAGAGACCCCTGTCCGACCGCGCTCAGCATCACCTCGTCGGTGAAGACGAAGGATGCCTCGGCGAAGCGACCAAGCCTCTTCAGGCCCGCCGCGGCCAGGATGGTGCCGTCGAGTCCCTCCTCCGAGATCTTTCGTATGCGCGTCTCCACGTTCCCGCGGATATCGACCACCTCCAGGCCGGGATACGCAGCGAGCAGTTGCGAGCGGCGGCGCAGACTGCTCGTGCCGATGACCCTGCCCGCGCCGAGTTCCGCGGCGGAAGTCAGCGGACCGACGAACACGTCGGCCGAGTCCTCGCGCTCGGGGTATGCCATGAGCGCCAAGCCGTCGGGGAGAGCGGTGGGCACGTCCTTGGCGCTGTGCACGGCCAGGTCCGCGTCACCGGAGAGGAGCGCCTCCTCTATCTCCTTGACGAACAGACCACGATCGCCGATCTGCGAGAGCGGCGAATCCAGGATCCTGTCGCCGCTGGTGACGATCTCGAGGATGCTCACCTCGAGGCCGGGCTCTGAGTCTTCGAGCAGAGCCTGCACGTACCGGCTCTGGGTCATCGCCAAGGTGCTCCGGCGAGATGCGATCACGATGTGCTCCGTCTTTATGGTCTGCTCCTCTCATCGGTGTCCAGCTCTGAGGTCTGGAGACCCTCCAACCCGAACAACCGGCTCAACGATTCGGCGTACTGTTGCCCTTCCTCCTCGCCCGACGCCTCCTTCACGCGTACGGTGGGCGGGTGAAGGAACTTGTTCATGAGAGAGTGGGCCAGCGAGGCCACCCTCTCGCGCTGGGCCGGCGTAAGATCGGGCATCTTGGCGAGGTGCTTCTCTAACTCCTCCTCCTTGACGGCCGTCGCCCAGCGCCGTAGTGCCACCATGGTGGGCACCACCTGCAGGCTCTGGCGCCACGCCCGGAACGCCGCCACCTCTTCCGTGACGATCACCTGGGCCAAAGCCGCTTCCTGCCTTCGCTCCCCCAGGTTGGACGCAACGACGTCCTGAAGATCATCGATATCGTACAGGTACGCGTTGTAGACATCGTTCACCGCCGCCTCGATGTCGCGCGGCACTGCGATGTCGATCAGGAACACTGGGCGGTTCTTGCGCGACTTCATGACCCGTTCCATGTCGGCGCGCCGGATGATCGGCTGCGCGGATCCCGTGGACGTGATCACGATGTCCACACCAGCCAAGTGCTCCGTGAGAGCTTCGTAGCGAACGGCGTCGCCGGAGAAGCGTTCGGCCAATTCGATCGCCCGCTCGAACGTGCGGTTGGTCACCCGCACTCGAGTCACGCCCTGCCCCCGCAGATGAGTGAGCACGAGTTCGGCCATCTCGCCCGCTCCCACAACGAGCACGGAACGCGACCCGAGATCGCCGAACACGTTCCGCGCCAGGTCCACCGACACGGAGGCGATAGAGACGGAGCTCTCGCCGATGCGGGTCTCGGTGCGCACGCGCTTGCCCACCTCGAACGACCGCCGGAAGAGCTTGTTCAGCATGGTGCCCGCGGTGACGGCCTTGGTCGCCGTTTGGTACGACTCCTTGAGTTGGTGCAGGATCTGCGCCTCGCCGAGCACCATGGAGTCCAAGGAACTCGCTACGACGAACAGGTGCTCCACCACCGCTTCGCCCTCGAGGTAGTAGACGCTCTCGTCGAAATCGTCGCGGCATACGCCCGTGACGTGGCACAGCCCGCCGAGTACGAGGTCCCTGAGCGGGAGCGAGGGTCCCACCACGTACACTTCGGTGCGATTGCACGTGCTCACCGCCACGGCCTCGGTCACTTCTGGGCGCGACACGAGATGCTCGAGAAGCGCACGGGCGGCCTCATCGTCGAGGGCGACCTTCTCCCGCACGTCGAGACACGCCGTCCTGTGGTTGACCCCTATCGCCGCGAGGTACATCGAGCGACCACCTCGCCTACCGCGGAGTCCACGCGCGCCTGCCCGCCTTCGGCGAGCAACGCACCCAGGTCGAGAGAGCCCAGGTCGTGCAGCGCCTGCCGCCGGGCGTGTTCGTCGAGCCCGTCCACCGACTGGACGGCGCGGCGCGCCGCGCCGACCGCGGACACGCCGGGGCCCCAAGCCGCCGGGAACTCACCCTCGAGCCGTTCTCGGAGCCGCGCCGCGAGACCTGGAGCCAGGCCCCCTGTACCCACGGCGATCTGGAGCGGGCCTCTGGCAACGACGGCGGGCACGAAGAAGTCGCACCTCTCGGGATCATCGACCACGTTCACCAGCACGCCGGCCCGTCGGGCCGCCGTGGCCGCGGAGTCGTTCACGGTGCGGTCACCCGTCGCCGCCACCACGACGACGCATCCCGCCACGTCGTCATCGCGGAACGGACGTGCCCGCCACGACCAGGAGGGTCGCTCTGCGGCGGCCTGCTCGGCGAGGATCTCGCCCAACTCAGGCGCCACCACGGTGACACGCGCCCCAGCCTCGACCAGCGCGGCCACCTTGCGCGCCGCGACGTTCCCGCCGCCCACCACGAGGCATGCCTTGCCCGCCACCTTGAGGAAGATCGGATACAGCGGCACATTGGCGGCTTCGCCGGCTTCAGCGTGTGTGGCGTGTGTGGCGTGTGTGGCGGCTTCGTCCGCGCTCACGCGGACTGAGCGCTTGCTCGGGCCATCAGTTGAAGTCATGACGTCCAGGTACGAAGAGGTTGATGCCCAGGAACGTGAAGACGATCAAGAACATCCCGACGATGGCGATCAAGGCGGTGTTGCGGCCCCGCCAGTTGGCCAGCTCCCGCATCCCTACGTAGCCGGCGTAGAAGACCCACGAGATCAGGGCCCAGGTCTCCTTTGGATCCCACTCCCACCAGTTCCCCCAGGCGGTCTTCGCCCAGAGCGCGCCGGAGATAACGCCGAACGCCAGAAGCGCCAATCCGAACAGCACGCTGTGGAAGCTCAGGCGATCGAGGAGATCCAGGGCGGGGAGCCGGTTCGCAAAACTGGGACGCGATGCGCCCCGCGCCGCGACCCATCCGATGACGAGCGAGGCCGCGAGTCCCACCGCGGCGCCCACGCCGATGATGGTCCAATCTGCGCTGGAGTAGCCATAGACCCGGTTCCCGAGGGCGTCCTCGAACAGCGTGGGGTCGGCGATCACGTAGCCCACGTAGAGGCCCAACGCGGTGCCGAAGGCCACAACGAGCGAGTGGATCAACGTGCGCACCTGCTGGTACTTCTTCTTGAGCAGGTCTTCCTGCACCACATAGAAGAAACCGGTGGCGAAAGCCAGAGTGAAGGCGGCGTACCCGAACACACTGAGGCCGGCGTGGATCAACAACCAGTGTGTCTGCAGTTCTTCCCGCAGCTCGCGTGGACCTTCGTACATGAGCACAGCCGCCGCCGTGAGGAAGAAGGCGGTGGGCACGAGGATGATGCCGGCCGCCTGCGCCGTGTACCGGCGGTCGGCGATGATCGAGAGCAGCACCACGCACCACGAGAGGAACACCAGGGTCTCAAAGAGGCTGGTGAGGGGGAGCTGCCCCCCTTCCACCCAACGGGTGACGATCGAGCCCGTCTGCCCAAGGAAACCCGCGCCCAGAGCGACGAAGGCGAGCCCTCCCGCTTCGCGCCGCTTGAAGGCGAGCCCGAACGTGTAGAGGACGGCAGCAGCAAGGTAGGCGGCTAGCGCGCCCCCAAGAAGGAGTTGTTCGAGTCCCTGCAACCAGTCTCCTGGCAATCGGATGCCCCACCCGGCATGTTCGGAGGCCGACGAGCCGGCCGCGAGGGCGGATGCGGCGGCATTATATCAGCACGACCCCCGGTCGGACCGGTTGCGGGCCGCTATCCGCCGGGGGGTGGAGAGGCGCACTCGTGAGCGCGGCCGGTGAGCGTCTGCACGGCGTGCGGCAGCGCGCGGGCCACTACCGCGAAGTGCTCGCGGCACGCCTTGGGACTCCCAGGCATGTTGATGATGAGCGTGCGACCGCGCACTCCGGCGATCGCGCGGCTCAGCATGGCGTGAGGCGTCACGGCCAGGGAGGCGGCCCGCATCGCCTCCCCGAAACCGGGAGCGAGGCGGTCGATGACGGCGGCCGTCGCCTCCGGAGTCCGATCGCGCGGCGCGAGCCCGGTGCCACCCGTGGTGAGAACCAGATCGATCTCGCCGCCATCGGCCAACGCACGCAGCGTCGCTTCGATCACCGGCTGCTCGTCGGGCACGATCACGGGTTCGCCCACTTCGGCTCCCAACGACAGTAGCAGGTCGCGCAGCGTGGGGCCGGAGGAGTCCTCACGGGTCCTTGCGTGGCCCTTGTCGCTCACCGTGACGACGGCGGCGCGGATCACGACGTCGTGCGTCTCGTGCCCGCTCACTCGGGCGCCCCCGAGTCGGCGGCCGGTGCGCTCGCTTCGACGGCAAACGCCCCCGAGTCGGCGGCAGCCTCCCCGCCGTGCGCGGGTTGGGGCACGACTTCGCCGGTGAGGGACACCGGGTCGCCCGGGCGAAGCTCACCGCCTTCGATCACCCGCACGAAGATGCCTTCTCGAGGCATCACGCAGTCACCCGCCTGATAGTAGATGGCACACCTCTCGTGACACACCTTGCCGATCTGGGTCAGCTCCACCAAGGCGGGGCCGAGCCGGATACGGGTCCCAAGAGGCAGGCCGCACAGGTCGATGCCCAGGGTCGTGATGTTCTCGGCGAAATCGCCGGCACCAACATCCAGCCCTTTCGCCACCATGGTGTCGATCGACTCCTGCGCAAGCAGGCTGACCTGTCGGTGCCACGGGCCCGCGTGACCGTCGCCCTCGATGCCGTGCTCGGGCACCAACGTCACCGAAGTCTTCGGCTTCTTCCTCTCGCCCTTGCCCGGGCTGACGTTCACCGAGAGCACGCTGGCGGCCGGTGAGGCGTGCGCCTCGGCTTCCAGGGTCGTCGCTTCGGGGCGAGATCCCGAGCCGTCAGTCTGTTCCCTTCGCATGTAGTCCTCCTTGCCGCCGGTCTTCTCGAGCAACCGGATATCGCCGATGATCATCGCCCGATCCACCGCCTTGCACATGTCGTAGATGGTGATGGCGGCCACGCTCGCACCAGTGATCGCCTCCATCTCCACGCCGGTCCTGCCCTCGGTGCGGGTGGAGCACACGATGTCTACACACGACTGCTCCGGTCGCACGGTCATCTCGATATCGGCGTGATCGAGCGACAAGGGATGACACAGTGGCACGAGCTCCGCCGTGCGCTTGCACGCCATGATCCCCGCGATGCGCGCCACGGCGAGCACGTCTCCCTTCGGTAGAGCCTGCCGCTGCAGGAGAGCCATGGTCTCGGGCGCCATCCACACACGAGCGCCGGCTTTGGCCACGCGCACGGTGGAGGACTTGTCGCCCACGTCTACCATGCGTGCCGTCCCAGCGGCGTCGACATGGGAGAGACGCGGCGCGCCTGGATCCTCGCCGACCGTTCCTCGCTCGTGGATCTCGGTCATCTCAGCCCCCGATCTGCGACATGCCCCGGGAGTTCATCTCCCGAACGCGGTTCTTGTCGAACGTCTTGCCCTCGAGAGAGCGGCGCACGGCCTCGAGGGTGCCGGCCTCGTCCCGCTGGCGGAGAAGCCTGAGCACCTCTACCTCGTCACCGGAGAAGAGACAGCTCTTGAGCCGCCCGTCGGCGGTGAGGCGGAGCCTGTTGCAGTCGCCGCAGAAATGATCGGACATGGAGCTGATGAAACCCACGGTGCCCGCGTGGCCGGGCAAACGGAAGTAGCGGGCGGGACCCCAACCTCCCGGCGAACCCACCTGTTCCAGCGGTCCGATCGCGGCGAACTCCTTCATCAAGCGGTCTTTGGAAAGAACGCTCTCCGCATCGCTCGGGCCGCAACTGCCCACGGGCATCCACTCGATGAAGCGCACGTGCACCGGGCGCACCCGGGTGAATTCGGCAAAGGCCGATACCTCTTGCAGAAGCTCGGGGAGCATCACGGCGTTCACTTTGACCGGGAGCAGTCCATGTTCGAAGGCAGCGTCCACGCCGGCCAACGCATCGGCGAGAGAGCCACCACGGGTGAGGGTGCGGAACCGCACTGGGTCCAGCGAGTCGATGCTGATGTTCACTCGACGGAGACCGGCATCGCGCAGAGCGCCGGCGAACCGTGGGAGCAGCACCCCGTTGGTGGTGAGGGAGATGTCGTTCACGCCCTCGATAGCCGAGAGTTGCTTCACGAGGTCGGAAAGGTCCTTGCGCACCAACGGCTCCCCACCGGTGAGCCTGATCTTCGAGATGCCCACCTGTACCGCCACCCGCACAAAGAAGATCATGTCCTCGTAGGTGAGGATCTCCTCGTGCGATTTGAACTCGACACCCTCGGGCGGCATGCAGTACGAGCACCGGAAGTTGCACCGGTCGGTGACCGAGAGCCGTAGATAGTCGACGGTGTGGCCGGTCACAACGTCTGCTCCACCGGATAGGAGCTCGGCCACGCATTGATGATGCGCTCCTCCACGAGGTCCGCGAGCCCGGAGAAGTCGTCGAGAGCAAGCTGTGGAACGGAGAGATCGGCGAATGGCTGGTCGGTGGCCATGCCGACGAGCTCGTCCTGGTCGCAGATGCGCGTTGCGCTCCGCTCGCGGCGCGAGACCTCGATCTTGGGCGCCGCTTCACGCTTGAAGCCCTCGGTGATCACGACGTCCACGGGCACACCCACCCGCGCGATCAACTCCTCAAGACCGGGCTCGGCATCGGGCTTGTGCACAAGCACGTACATCTCAGGCGACGAGATGCCGGCCACGACCGCCCCGGCTTCGCGCAGACGATAGGAGTCGGTTCCGGGGATATCGACGTCGAATCCGTGCACGTCGTGCTTGAAGACGGCGACGCGCCGCCCCCGTCGGGCGAGCTCGCCTATGACCCCAGCGAGAACGGTGGTCTTTCCCGACTTCTTCTTGCCCACGAACGAGACGGTGGGGACCGGCGTGCGCTCCATGAAGTCGAGCACTCGTGAGGCCGTCGGCATGACACTATCCTCCGGCCCACCGGCCGGCTGCGACACCAATTCGGCGAGCGCCCTCTCGCGGGCTCTCTCCAATTCGTCGGGAGTGTTCACGTTCATGAAGACGTCGTCCGGATCACCGAAGCGCCCGTCATCCATGTCGAGGAAGCCGGTTTCGAGCGACTTGTACATCTCGTCCACGCGGAACCCCCCCTGGTCGATGAAGCGCCGGTAGGCCGGTCCCGCCGATCGAGCGTAGACCGCGCACAGCGGCTGCATGTACGGCCCGTGCTTGGGAACGAACACCTCGTGGCCTTGTGAACCGGACGCAAGGGCGCGGAGCACTGCGGGGGTCACGAACGGCATGTCGCAGGCCAGACAGAGAACGCGTTCCGCGGGAGACGCCGTGATCGCCGTGTACACGCCCACCGCCGCCCCGCGGCCGGGCAAGGCGTCGGTGACCACCGGCAGACCGAAATGACCGAACGTCTCGGCGTCGCGCGCCACCACGAACACGTGAGCGAAGATCGGCAGCACCAAGTCGCGCACCCACTCGAGCAGGGTGACGTCGAGGAAGGGGAGGAGCGCCTTGTCCCCCTTCATGCGCCTTGATTCACCGCCGCACTGGATAGCGACGGCTACGTCGTGGATACGCGCGTGCACCGGGTGCTCCCTCCACTCTTCGTCCGGCCGGGAAAGGGTGTCAATCATAACCCTCCTCCCGATCGGTCAGAAGGTGAACGGCGGTGGCCTTCACGCTTGCGAACACCCGCGCCCCAGGCTCGATACCCAGCTCTACCACCGAAGGCCGGGTGACCACTGCGTGCAGGAGCAAGCCGTCCAAGTCGATCCACACGTCGGCCAGCGGGCCGCTCATCCGCACCGAGACTACCGCGCCGCACCAACGGTTCCGGGCGCTCGTGGCAGGAGGTTCGCCCTCAGTCGCACGAGCGATCACCACATCTTCGGGCCTAACAGCCACGCCTACCTCTTCGCCCGTCCGAGCATCCGCGACTGCCTCCACCACGTGCGTCCCGGACACCCGCACCGTGCAGAGGCCATCCACTTCACGCTCGACACGCCCTGGCCAGATGGTCTCTACGCCCATATAGTCGGCGACGAACGCGTCGCGGGGACGCGAATACACCTCCTCCGCCGGCCCCTGTTGCACCACCCGGCCCTGCTTCATCAAGACGATGCGATGGGCGAGGGACATGGCCTCCGTCCGGTCGTGTGTGATCAGGATGGCGGTGGTGCCCGATTGCTCGACGATGCGCCGAAGGTCGTCGCGGAACCGCCGGCGCAGGCCAGGGTCGAGGTTGCTCGAGGGTTCGTCGAGGAACAGGATGTCGGGCTCGAGCACGAGGGCGCGGGCCAGCGCGGCGCGCTGCGCTTCCCCCCCGCTCAGCCTGCGGACGTCGGCCTTCGCCAAGCCGGCGACGCCGGCGAGTTCGAGGGCGCGGGCGACTCGTTCGCGGATCTCCGCGCGCGGCAACCGCCGAAGCCTGAGACCGTACGACACGTTGGAGTGCACCTTCCCCTGGAACAGGAACGGCCTTTGGAAGACAGTGGCGGTGCGACGTCTCGCAGCGAGATCGCGGTGCGAGACAGGCTTTCCAAAATGGGAGATGCTCCCCGAATCGGGGGGCTCGAGCAGAGCGAGCAGGCGGAAGAGCGTACTCTTGCCGGCGCCGTTGGGACCGAGGACAGCGAGCATCTCACCCGTCTCGACCTTCAAGCGGTCGATGTCGACCACTCGAACGCCGCCGTAAGAACGGACCAATGCGGTGGCCTCAAGGGCCGGCGCGAGGGCCGGAGGCGCCGCCACCCGCTCGGCAGCCTCGGGCTGCGTGCGGGCATCGACAGTCGGCTCGACCGGTGTCACGACTTCACCCACCCTCCGCGCGGTCCCTCTTGTAGCCGTGACAACAGGAAGACGGCGGCGAACGCCATCGCGAGCAGGATCAAGCCGAAGGCCATCGCTGTCTCGAAGTGGCCCATGCGGGCCTCCTGCACGATGGCCGTGGTGAGCACGCGTGTCTTGTTCTCGCCGCCGGCGGAGATGTTGCCGCCCACCATCATGACTGCGCCCACTTCGCTGATCACGGCGCCGAAGCCGGCGATCACGGCGGTCATGATCGACAGCCGCGCCTCTTTCACCACGACCATGAGAGCTTGGAAGCGCGACGCTCCCAAACCCACCGCCTGTAGCCGCACCTCCCGAGGGATGGAACCCACGGCCGACATGGTGATGGCGGTGATGTACGGCGTCGCGAGGATCACCTGGGCGATCACCATCGCCGACGGCGTGTAGAGCAGCGAGAGGAATCCGAGAGGGCCCTTCCGCGAGATCATCATCATCACGAACAGACCCACGACCACCGGAGGCAGCCCGAGCCCGGTGTTGACCAGCGCTACGAGGATCCCACGTCCACGGAAACGGCTCAGGCCGAGCCACATGCCCAGCGGCAGGCCGATCACAAGCCCGATGAGCACCGCGCTGCCCGACACCTTGAGCGAGAGACCCATGACCTGGAACACGTACCGATCGAACGAGGCCACCAGGCGAATCGCCTCGGCAATCGATTGTGTGAAGATCTCCACGCTAGGGTCTCCCGCTCCGTAGGGTTGATCAGCCGGCGTTCGGCACGAACAGCGGTTGTCCGAACTTCTCAACGCCGTAGTCGGCGATCACGGCCTGCCCCTCGGGCGAGGTGATCCACGCCGCGAAGTCGGCGGCACCCGCGGCGTTCGTGGCGTCGGTCACGGGGATGACCCCGTACTGGTTGAACAGCGCCTTGTCACCCTCCACGAGCACTTCCAGGTCAAGACCCTCGAGGAGGTTGAGATAGCTGGCCCGGTCGGAGAGAGTGTAGGCTTGCTTCTCCGACGAGATCGCCAGAACATCGCCCATACCCTGCCCCGCAGACTCGTACCACGCTCCGTCAGGCTCGACGCCGGCGGCTTTCCACAGACCGAGTTCCTTCTTGTGCGTGCCGGAGTCGTCGCCGCGGGACACGAAGAGCGATTCGGCGACCGAGATCGCCTTGAGTGCCCGCGCGGCATCGGTCATGCCGCGGATGCCCGCGGGATCGTCCGCCGAGCCGACTATGATGAAGTCGTTGTACATCACCTCGAGGCGTTCGGTGCCGAAACCGTTCGCTACGAACTCTTTCTCGGAAGCGGGCGCATGCACCAACAGGACGTCGGCGTCCTTGTTCTCGCCCAGCTTCAACGCCTCGCCGGTACCGGCCGCTACGACCTTCACCGTGTACTGCGGGTACGCCGCCTCAAATGCCGGCAGGAGTACGTCGAACAACCCGGAGTCTTGCGTGGACGTGGTCGAAGCCAGCACGATGTCGCTCTTCTCGACCTGCGCCCCCGTGGTAGTCGTCGAGTTCTCGGGAGTCGTCGTGGTGGCGGTCTCCCCACACCCGACCAGGCCGAGAATGGCAACGGCAAGAATGGCGGTGAAGCCCGCTCGCAACAGCACCCCCATTACCTTTGGCTCGATCCCGTCCAACGCCCTCTCCGTCCCTGCGCTCATCCCACTCCCTTTCCGTTGGTTCGCCACGACCGGCACCACCTGGCCCGTCCACCCATGGCGATCAGAGCACGACAGGGACGTGCCTCCGGAAAGGTCGGTGATCCGAAACAAAAGACCCGTGCCACAGGCACGGGTCTTCTCGAACCACTGAGAAGGTCTCCTTTCCGCTGTGGGAGACACGGCCGTTTCCAGCTGTACCCTGCCGGCCCGAGCGCCGTAGCCGCCGAAGAAACGGCGACCTTAGGCTATCTGGGCTCGGAGACTCACTAGTGCGGTGCGCTGCTGCGCACCTATGTCTTCAGGATCGAATGAAACGGACCGTCTGAAAGCGGACCCTCTAGAAGCAGCCCAACTCACACGAGTGGATCTTCACGCCAAGATCATTGCACGCGTTCCCCACCTCGACGTACTCGACTCCCAGCTTCTCTGCGAGAGCGCGCGCGTCATGGCAATCCAGCCGGCCGTCCTGCGCCGCCTGTTCGATCCCTGTCTTGATCTTCTGTTCATCCATGCGGTGATGTTACCAAAACCGGGGGACGGGGGTGAGGATCACGCCAGGGGCACGCGGCGAGCCGGAAGCGACCTAGACGGGCCATTCGCGCAAGCGGACCGTCTTGTCCTCGCGAACCGGTTGCTCACCGGGATCACCATCGGGGAACCCGACCGGGATTATGGCGGCCAGTCGCTCGTTCTGATAGCCGAGATCCTGACGGATAGCGTCTTCCACCCAGTCGGCACACGTCACGCACACCGACCCAAGTCCTTCGGCCCGGAGAGCCAATTGGAGCAGGAGGATGGCCCCTCCCGCCGCGAGCAGGTTGACCTTGAGATCGCCCTCAGACTCCGCCGCGGGGTAGGTCACCACGATCGCCGCCGGCGCTCCGCCGAGGTCATTGAGGAAATTGGCGGCGAAGGCCAAGGAGTCCGCATCGAGGAGCGGGAACATGTCGCGCAACATGCGGGTGGACCCGGCGACCAGGGAACACAGCCGGTCTCGGGCTTCCCCCTCCACGACGATGAAGCGCCACGGCTGCTCGTTCATCTGGGATGGCGCGAGAGTCGCTGCTTCGAACGCACGCGCTAGGGACTCTGGAGGCGGGGGAACAGGAGAGTAGCTCCTGATCGACCGGCGTCCCGCCACTGCATCGAAGAAGTCCATCGGCGATACCACCCTCTGCTTTCTCCACCGGGCTCGGGTCGCACAGGAATTCCGCGCGATCGCCGCCCAACCCAGGAACGTCGCCGCGCCAGAAGCAGGATATCATCACGTACGGGGGGGCGGTCAATAGGCATAGCGGCCGGTCCGATCGCCGAGACGCCGACTGCCGGAAGGCGCGAGGACCCTCTCGGACGCGGCTCGTTTGCCGGGCGGGTCGGGCACGTATAGAATCGCGGCGGGCGGCACCGACATCGAGCCGTCGGCGGCCAGAGAGGACCGAAGGCGGGGCGGCGCGTCACATGCCGGTGGAAGGTGCAGGTTTGAGGGAGTTCGAACGCATCCAGAGAGCGTACGAGGTGGGCGTCAGGTCGCTGCATGACGAATTGGCCGACGCGTTCGAACCCGACGACGCGGGTAAGGGTGAACTCGACCTTCTCACCAGCCTGCTGCAAGCGATAATCAGCGCGTACGGCGCCCACGCCGCGATCCGTTCGGAGACGCTCGACGCGAGCACCTCGGTGATGTATGCCGCCGCTGAGCAAGGCCCCGATTCTGAAGGCGGTATCCTCAACGTGCCCCTTCGGAGCCTGGTGGACTACGGGACGCTCACCTCCTGGCAGGCCCGCTTCCTCAACGGGATCCTCGGCATGAAGCGCACCGTCATCGTCACCGGCCCGCAGGGCAGCGGTCGCTCCACGCTGCTGAACTCCATGGTGCAGCTGATCTCGGTCGATCAACGGATCGTAGCCATCGAGGACAAGGACCCATTGCCGGCTCTCCGCAATCGCTCGTTCACCGTGCACATGCCGGCACGGGCCGGCACACCCGGCTTCGCTCAATCGCTCGAGAAGGCGCTGAACATGCAGCCGACATGGCTGCTGGCGGGCGAACTCGGGAGAGGAGACGGGCCCCTGTTCCTTCGCGCGCTGGCAAGGGGCTCAGCGGGACTCGCCACTCTCGAAGCGCCCGATCCAGAACTCGCCATGATCGACTGGACTTCCACCAACGCCGAGGCCGCACTGCACCTACGCAGACTCTCGCCCATCTTGGTGCACCTCAGCCGAGATGCGGGTGGTCGCCCTCGGTTGGAACACATCCACGAAGTCTCGGTGGAAGAATCGACCATGCGCCCGGTGCTCAACGAGAAACGGCAATCGTGATCCACCCTGGCGCCCGGCTCCAAGCGAGCCTCGGCCGGCCGCGCGCGTAGCCACGCCCGGGTACGCCGCTACCGACTATGGTCACGTACCGCTGGGATGCGGCAGGCGAACAGCTCTTCCAAGTTGGCGATGTCCGCCGGTGTGCCTATCGCGATGACGACGTCACCATCATCCAAGGTGATCTCGGGACTCGGATTGGTGTCGAAGAGGCCGGAATCCCCGTGACGTACGGCCAGGATGGTCGCGCCGGTCCGCTTGCGGATCTCGAGTTCCGCGATCGACTTGCCCACGATCTCGCAGGTGTCGTTGAGGGCGAACTCCTCGAGCCGGAACTCGATCTCCCCTCCGCCGCTCACCACCTCGAGGTAGTCATGCACCAACGGCTTGAGCATCAGCGTCGCCATCTTCTTGCCCCCGATACTGTACGGGGAGATGACGTGATCGGCACCGGCCTTCCGCACCTTCCTGAGCGACTCCTCGGAGTTGGCGCGCCCCACGATGAGCATGTCGGGGCGTAGGACTCGGGCCGAGAGGATGACGAACGTGTTGTCGGCGTCGGAATCGACGGCCGCCACGAGCCCCCGAGCCTTCTGGATGCCTGCCTCCTCGAGGACCTCGTCGTCGGCCGCGTCTCCCAGAAGGTGAAGGTAACCCGCCTGATCCAAGTGTTCCGCGGCGGCGGGATCGTTGTCGATGACCACGAAGGAAGCGCCGTTGGCGGCGAACTCCCGGGCTACTGACTCGCCCACACGCCCATACCCACAGATGATGAAATGCCCGCTCAGCGCTGCTATCTCCCGGCGCACGGCCCTCCTCCTATACATGCCGCTCAACTGACCGCTCACGATGAACTCGATGAGCGTGGCCACCGCGTAGGCCAAGATGCTCACACCGCCGAGAATCAGGAGTATGGTGAACACTCGGCCGGCGTCGGAGATCTCCCGTACCTCCCTGAAGCCCACGGTGGAGAGGGTGATCACCACCATGTAGAAGGCTTCGAAGACCGACCAGCCCTCGATGATCACATACCCCAGAGTGCCCACCACGAGTACGACGACGAGAGCGGCGGCAAGCGCCATCAGCCGTCGCCCATCGGCGGAAGCTAGCGAGTTCCAACGAACCATCGACGTCTCCCGTCCGACGACCAGACCCGGGCCCGCCCAAGTATAGACAAGGGAACGCCTGAACCGAAGCCTCACGCCCACGGCGTTGTCCATAGGTACACAGACTGCTAGGATACGCTCCCCATGAGACGCGCGCTCCTCATCATGATCGCCGTCCTCCTCGTTGCGACGGCCCTTACAATCCCCCTCCCCCCGACAACACCGCCATCCGCGGGTGCCGAGGGAGAGGTTGCCGCTGCGCAGGAGGCCTACGACGCCGCCGTCATCCGTCTACTCATCCTCGAGCGACGGACCGCCGACGGAGAACGCGACCTCGCGGAAGCCAAGGCGGGATTGGGCAGGGTGCAGGACGCACTCGACAGAGCCTCCGCGACCGCCGCGAAGGCGGTCGCGGATCACGAAGCCGCGCAAGGACGCTTCTCGGCCCGCCTTGCCGAGAGCTACCGCACTCGTGGTCTGGGCTGGCTGGAGTTGCTGCTCACGGCCGATGACTTCTCGGAGTTCTTGAACAGATCCGAGTTCGTGGGCCGGATACTCGATGAAGAAGCGACGCTGATAGAACAGGTGGAGGCGGCAGGCAGCGAGGCCACAGCGGCCGTCGCCGAGTTGGACCAGACCCAAGCCGAACAGCTTGCCGAAGTGCGCAGCGTTCGGGAGCGGGGCGAAGAACTCTCGGCCGCGCAACGGGAGCAGGAACGAGTCGTCGCGGCTCTAGGAGACAGGCTCGACGACGCCCAGGCCGCGGCTCGAGCGTCGCAAGAGAGGATGGCGGCGGAAAACGCGCGCGCGGCCGCGGCCGCCGAGAACGGGGACAACGCCACGCGGCCGAGCCCGACCACGACCCGCACAACGGCCGGGACCTCGACCACCACGGGCGACCAGGGCGGGGCGGCGCCAAGCGGCGGCCGACAGCTGAAGGTGAAGGCCTACGCCTACGCGCAGTCGGGCCGCACGGCTTCCGGGCTTTCGGTGGGCCCCGGCATCGTCGCGGTGGACCCGAGGGTGATCAAGCTGGGCACCCGCCTCTACATCCCCGGGTATGGAGAAGGCCTGGCTGCAGACACCGGGGGAGACATCAAGGGCAACACCATCGACGTGTGGATGGCCAGCGAGCAACGGGCTCGGGACTGGGGCATCAAGTACATCACGATCACCGTGTACGACTGACACGTCCTGCGTGACCGCATCCGCGTGACCGCATCCGCGTGATCCCGGCTGCGCGAGCCGCCTCGGTCCGGTCAGTCCAACCCTGAGTCTGCTTCCGACTCGACCAGTGCCCTGAGGCCGGCCTCGTCCAGTTCTCGCACGCCCAGCTTCCGAGCCTTTGCCAGCTTGGAGCCCGGGGAGTCACCCGCCACGACGTAATCTGTCTTCGCACTCACCGAGCCGACCACTCGGCCGCCGGCGGCCTCGATGAGGGCGACAGCGACGTCGCGGGTCATGGTGGGAAGCGTCCCTGTCAGCACGAACGACGTGCCCACGAGTATGCCGTCGCCAACGGGCGCCGAACCGGTCTCGGCCTCCATGCGCACACCGGCCGCGGCGAGCCGCCGCACGAGATGAGCCGCCTTCGGCTCATGAAGAAAGGAATGCACGCTCTCGGCGATCACCGGTCCCAGACCCTCCACGCCGGCTATGTCGTCGACCTCAGCGGCCTGGAGGGCTTCCATGGTGCGGAAGCGGGCGACCAGCAACTCGGCGTTCTGCCCGCCCACGTGGGGTATGCCGAGAGCGAAGACAACCCGGGAGAACGGCCGCGTCCGGGAGCCGGCGATAGCGGCCAGCACGTTCGTCACGGCCCGCTCCTGGAATCCGTCGAGAGGCATGAGGTCGCTCTCACTCAAGGCGTAGAGGTCGGCCGGGTCGCGAACCAGTCCAAGGTCGAAGAGCCGCTGCACGATCTTGTCTCCCACCCCTTCGATGTCCATCGCACCTCGGCTGACGAAGTGCTTCAACACCTCGACGGCCTTTGCGGGGCAGTCGGGATTGGGGCAGCGCACGGCCACTTCGCCCGGCACCCGCACGACGGGCGTGGCGCACGATGGGCACGCCTCAGGCATGGCGAACTGCAGTTCCGTACCGGTGCGGAGATCGGTGAGCGGTGACACCACCTGCGGGATCACATCGCCGGCGCGCTGCACGATCACCATGTCGCCCACTCGAAGGTCCTTGCGCCGGATGTCGTCCTCGTTGTGCAGGGTCGCTTGGCTCACCGTGACCCCGCCCACTTCGACAGGAGCGAGCACGGCGTAGGGGTTCAGCATGCCGGTGCGGCCCACGTTGACGCGGATCTCGAGCAACCGTGTCTGGGCGGTGGTGGGCGCGAACTTGTAGGCCACGGCCCAGCGCGGGTCACGCCCGGCGGCTCCAAGCGCCTGCTGGACGAGCCGGGAGTCCACCTTCACCACGACTCCGTCGATGTCGTAGTCGAGATCGGCTCGGCGGCGTTCCCAATCGCGACACGCAGCCACGATCTCATCGAGCCCCGTGACCAGGCGGACGTCGCGGCTCACGCGGAAACCGTGCTCTTTCAGCCACCTCAAGATCTCCCACTGTCCAGGTGGAAGCTCACCGGATGGTGCGATCACCCCGTACGCCCACATCGACAAGGGTCGAGAAGCCGTGATGCGTTGATCGAGTTGGCGGAGCGACCCGGCCGCGGCGTTGCGGGGATTGGCGAATGTGGACTCGCCCTCGGCGAGACGGCTCTCGTTCAGCCGCTCGAACGCGGCAAGCGGCAGATAGACCTCGCCGCGCACCTCGACCAACTCGGGCACGGGCCCGCCCCCGGCGAGAAGAACCAACGGGATGGCCGCGATCGTCCGCAGATTCTGGGTGACATCTTCACCGATCGACCCATCCCCTCGTGTGGCGCCGCTGACCAGTGCGCCCCTCTGGTACCGGAGCGAGACTGCGAGACCGTCGATCTTGGGTTCGAGGGTGAACCGAAGCGCGCCGGGATCGAGCCCGGCCTCCCCGGTCAGCCGCACGATCCGCACGTGCCATGCCGCCAACTCGGCCTCGTCTTTGGCGTTTGCCAGGGAGAGCATGGGCTCGAAGTGGGTCACCTGTCCGAAAGAGACGAGAGGAGCGGCGCCCACACGCTGGGTGGGAGAATCGGGTGTGACGAGATCGGGGCAGACCTCCTCGAGTCCCCTCAACTCGCGGAACAAGGCGTCGTACGCCGCGTCGTCGATCTCGGGGCTGTCGAGCCCGTAGTAGAGATGGTCATGCCTGCGAAGCTCTGTCCGCAAGCGGTCGATACGAGCCACCGCCTCCTCGCGGCTGAGAGCGTCTCCGCTCATCGGAGAGACCCGGGGGCCGCGCCTTCGCCTCCCTCTTCGCGAGCGAATCGAGCACTGTCGGCGGCAACGAGGCCGCTCTTCCTGACGTCGCCCAGGAGGATCCCCAGGGCCTCGATCGATTCCACCAGATGGTCGGGCTTTCGCGCGGCCACGTCCTTCGCCGGGAACACGCCCCACGTCACGCCCACGGACCCCATGCCGGCCCTCTGTGCCGCCTCTACATCGAAGGGACTGTCGCCCACGTACACGGCCCCCTCGACGCCGCGGCCCAGCAACTCGACGGCCCGAAGGAGCGGGTCTGGATGGGGCTTGTGACGCTCGGTCTCACCGGCACAGACGACGGTGTCGAACAGCGGCCCGATACCGGTGGCCCGGAACGCCATCTCGGTGACGTCGCGTGACTTCGATGTGACCAGGCCCAGCGCGATCCCACGCGCCCGGAGCCACAGCAGAAGATCGGCGATGCCCGGATACAGGCTCACGCGCAGGTCGTGCTCGCGATGATTGAACTCGCGGTAGACCGTCACGAGCTCCTCGGCCCTCTCCTGGTCGAAGCATGCCATCTGTTCGAGCAGCGGCCGGCCGACCCCCCGGATGAGGTCACCTCGCGGGAGTTCGAGCCCCAGCACCTCGCGGACCGCGTGGGCGAACGAGTCAACGATCAGCTCCACGGAATCCAACACCGTGCCGTCAAGATCGAAGATCACCGACTCGGGAAGCGGAGACATGGGTGAGTCGCCGGCCGGCGGTGTGGCCAGGCGCACGGCCGCGGCCGAAGGATCGGATGCGCCCGGCAGGGTCTCTGCAGGCTCCCAGCCGAGCGGACGGCGAAGATCGAGCGGCCAGTCTTCGAGAAGCCCGATGGCATCGTGCGAGGTGAGGTCGAAGTGGATCGGGGTCAGACTCACGTACCCATCATGGATCGCGTCGAAATCGGTGCCGTTCTCCTGGTGGTAGCTCAGGTCGTCTCCGTAGATGAAGTATCGACGCCTTCGGCCGTCGGTCTCCTGCAACTGCACCCGGTCACCGTAGATGCGTCTTCCGAGAGTGGTGAGCCTCACTCCATTCAGATCGTCCCAACTCAGATCGGGGCAGTTCACGTTGAGGAGTGTCTTGGTGGGAAAACCGCGCTCGAGAACCGTGCGCACCAGCAGATGGGCTACGCGCGCCGGCACGTCGAGGTCGTAGTCGTCGTGGTATCCATCCGCGGAGAACGCGATGGCCGGAACGCCGAGCATGATGCCCTCGAAGGCCGCCGCCACCGTGCCCGAGTAGGTGACGTCGTCGCCGAGGTTGCCGCTGAGGTTGATGCCCGACACGATCAGGTCGGGCTGCCGATCGAGGAGGCCCAGGGCGGCAAGCCTCACGCAGTCGACCGGTGTCCCGTCTGTGGCGTGACCGACGCTGCCGTCGGCCAGTGACACCTCTTCCACCCAGAGTGGCGAACGCATCGTGATGCTGCGCGCGGCGCCCGTGCGGTTACGGTCGGGGGCGATCACCCGCACATCGCCGAGGGGATCGAGCGCCCGCTTGACCGCCAGGAGGCCGGGCGAATCCACGCCGTCGTCATTGGTGACCAGGATGACCGGTCGCCGGGCGGGCAGATGCACCAGCGAAGGGATAGAGGGGATGGAGCGGTCGGGCGTCATGTCGGGTCGCGGCGGGAAGGGAAGACCCGTCAGGGCAACGTCAGTTCTGGCCGGACCGGCGACGTGAAGCACGGGGCTACGAACTCGCCCTGCAGATACGAAACTCCGGCGCGGCGCAGCGCCACGAACTCGCGTCGGTCCGTGCAGTCAGCGGCGAGGACGTGCATGTCGCCGCGCGCCGCGAAGCGGCAGAGCATGAGCAGGAACTCGAACTCGTCTTGGTGACGGTGCAAGGCGCGGACGTTCCGGCCGCTGACCCGTATCAAGTGGGGACGCAGCTCACGGATGTAGTCGAGGGGCAACGGCCGATTGGGCGCGAGGTCCACGCCCAGGCGGAACCCCATGTCGGCCACCGAGTGCCACACGGCGAGGCCGGTGGGGAAGCGATCCGCGAGTTCTGCCGCATCTACCATGAACAGGATGTTGGCCGGCGTCATGCGCGAGGTGCCGCGACGGTACAGAAGCGACATGACACGCACCGCGCTCTCGAGCAGATCGCTGGATGCAGCCCTCAGGATCAGCAATTCGGCCCCGCCCACCCCGTCCTCGGAATACTCGAGCGCGCGATGGTGATAGAGGTCGAGCACCCGGTGTCGCAAACCAGTGCGCGCGGCCACATCGAGTAGGACGTCGCCGAGGCGCAGATTCAGATAGAACGGGCCCTGGATCTGAGCGTCGAACGCCACGATGCTCTGGGACTCGACATCGGCCACCGGCTGGAACAGAGGAGTGATCTTGCCCTCGTCGATCACCTCTTCCAGCCGATCCCCCAACTCGAGGAGCCGCTCGTCCTGCTTTCGGCGTGCCTCCGAATCGGCCGTCACCAACCCGGCTACCAAAGCGTCTTCCAGCGTCCCCTCGGTGCCCGGACGGTACACCATGCCGGCGCCCACCTCCACCGAGATGCGCTCCAGGAGTTCGGGCGAAAGGCCGTCTGCCAAACGCTCCCGCACGAGCGAGGCCACCCGTTCGGCGACCATGTCCACGGTGTCTATCTCCAAGCAGGCCGCCTGCCGGGGTCCGGAGAGGATGATGGCGAAACCTTCTCCGCGGAGGCCGAGGTCGGCGGGCAGATCTACTTGTCGAAGGCCGTCGCCGATCATGTCCATGGCGATGCCGGACCCCATCTCGTAGACCTTCTGCAGTTCCCTCCATCCGAACATCTCGACGGCGAGACCCCACTGCTCGAAGCGCACGAACAACACGCCGAGAGCCGCCGAACGCTCCAGTTCGCGCCGCGCCGTCTCGATGACGGATGAGAGGCTGGGGAGAGCCGTGGTCGAGTCTTCGATGAGACCCCGCAGCCACCGTCCCAGCGGAGACGCCCACGGGGAAGGAACCGAATCCGGCGAATGGTGACCGAGGCCGTTGGGGGCGTCGGCGTTGGGGGCGTCGGCGTTGGGGGCGTCGGTTTGGGGAGGCTGGTCTTCCACGGACGCTCCCGTTACGCGGTCAG
Organism: Actinomycetes bacterium; assembly: GCA_024637035.1. Taxonomy (GTDB): domain Bacteria; phylum Actinomycetota; class Thermoleophilia; order RBG-16-64-13; family RBG-16-64-13; genus JAHJSA01. The sequence continues at coordinate 186,238 of JAGXFW010000004.1, read as the reverse complement.
CTCAGGTGCTCTTGGCGGCCGACGAAGATGTGTTCTCCTTCGCACTGGCGGCCTGAGTCCCTTTCGAACCCTCCCCATCCTTCGAAGAAGCACTCTTCTCGGACGCTGAGGAAGCCTCGGAGGAGGAATCGGACGAAGCCGAACCGTTCCCGTTCGAACCGTTCCCACTCGATCCATTCCCACTCGAGGCGGCAAGCGTCTTCTTCTTCGCGTAGTCAGTGGTGTAGAAACCACTCCCCTTGAAATGTATCGCAACGGGGAAGAGGAGCTTCCGCACCTCTCCGCTGCATATCTCGCATTCCGACACCGGCTCGTCGGACATCTTCTGAAAGCGCTCGAACTGGTGCTCGCATTCTCGGCACCTGTATTCATACGTAGGCAAGACAGCTGTACCTCCTTCTGGCCGTAGCCAATAGGAAGTATACCCGAGTGGGGGGATTTTGTGCAGTTTCGCCCGACATCGTGGTTGGCACTCTCGAGTGGAGAGTGCCAACGGCACTCACCCGTCGGCGTACATCGGCGGATTGTGCCCCGGGATGACTATGTCGGGAGCGACGTCACGTATGGCGCGCCAACTGCGCAGGAGGTCGTCGCGGTCGGGGAAGTCAGCGGGCAACCTCATCTCGTCGAAGTACGCGGGGAGCGGCCCGACTGTATCACCGGCCACGACGAGGACGCCGTCGGCCGTGTCGGCGATCACCGAGATCGAACCGATGGTGTGCCCCGGGGTAAGGATGAAGTCGAGGTTCTCACCGATGGGCCCCGACTCCCCTTCGAGCAACCGCATGTTGAGGGGCTCGAAGCCGAGACGGAACTCGGATAGGTACCGGTTGTACTCCCATTTGTGCATCGCACAGGTGATGTTGGGGAAGTAGGCGTTGGCGTGCGTGTGGTCGACGTGGTGATGCGTGTTGATGACCAAGTCGATGTCTTCGGGCTCCACCCCGAGCCGTTGAAGACCGAGCAGGAGGGGTGGCCCCTGCATGATGATGCCTGGGTCGATGACCACGGTGAGCGGCCCGCGAAGCAGGACCGTGTTCGGCCAGGCGATCATGCCATGTACCGGGTGGTCCTTCTTCATCTCCTGGTAGCGCTCGAACCGCTCGTGCGGGAGCTCCCCAGGTAGGTTGAATTCAGACACCTCTGCATCTTCGATCGCGAACACGTACCGCTGCGCCGGAACGACGATATCCCACCGGTAGAGGCCGTTCTCCCCCATGCGATTCACCCCACTCTTATGTGAACTGGTCATCCTCACGATAGCAGGGAGCCCCCGCGAAGACATGCGATTCTTCCGGGCGTGCGAACGAGGGGTTGCGCCCGCCTCGACGCCGGCGCGGCGCCAGGATCAGACCGAGCACCCCGCCCAGCACGCCCCCCCACAGAAAGCTCTTGATCCTGCCCCATTCCATCTTGCATCTGCTCCCTGGTCTGCGGCCCTATGACCCGGCCGTCGGGCCGGAGGCCGCGTCACCGGTTGCGTTGCCAGGCCACGTACCCAGCGATCGCCATGACCAACCAGTGGATGACCGACCGCCGCGATAACCCGAATACCACCACGTCGAAACTCAACCCGAAGCGAAGTGCGGCCGTCAGCACGGGCGGGAACAGGAACGCCCAGACCGTGCCTCCCACCGCGATGGCGGCCGATTCCCACCCCCGGTAGTACTTGCCCGCCCGCAGGACCAGCTCCCCGATGACGTAGCCTATTCCAGCCCCGACGAAGAACGCAAGGAAGAAGAAGCCCACCGCGGAGAGCAGGAGGTAGTACACGAAGCCGACGACCGTCCCCCCGACGAGAGCCGCCGCCACGGTACGCACGGCCCGATCGGGACCGAAGGCAAGCCGCGCCGAACGAGGGAGCTTGGCGCACTCGCGGCACTTGATGCCGACCGGGGAGTACACCATGCAGTCGGTGCAGATAGGCTTGTCGCACGAACTGCACCGCACCAGGGTCTCCCGGCTGGGATGGTTCGCGCACCTGAGTTCGACGAGCCCGGCGGGGTCTGGATCCGCGGCCGTCACCTTGGGCTCATCTCGGACGGGTCTCCCTGCGGAAGCTGGCGCGAAGCACGATCTCGCGGCCAGGCACGGCGACGAGCTCCTTACGATAGCCGCGGTGCGCCTCGTCGAGCTCTCGTTGCGCGGCTTCCATGGCGTCGGCCAGCTCTTCCTCGAGCGCCTCGATACGTTGGAGCAGCTCCATCATGCGGTTCTCGAGATCGAGAACACGTTCCACTCCCGCCAGATTGAGACCGGCGACCGAGGTGAGGCGTTGGATGTTCTGCAGCCGTTCGACGTCTTCCATGGAGTAGAGGCGAGTGCTCCGTGAAGACCGACTGGGCTTGATCAGCCCCTTGCGCTCGTACATCCGCAAGGTCTGGGGATGCATCTCGGCGAGTTCGGCCGCCACGGAGATCATGAAGAGTGGGCGCTTCTTGTCGTCTGAGACCACGAACCTCCCCCTTTCCCCCGCGTCACCAGCCGGGCAGGCCGGCCCTCGGGTCTTCGTCTCGGAGCACGGCATACTCTTCGAGCAACGCGCGTTCCTCGTCGGTGAGCGCCGCGGGTGTCACCACGGAGACGCGGGCGAGAAGATCCCCGCTCCCCTCTCGGCCGAGCCGGGGTGAGCCCTTGCCCGTGATGCGCAACATGGTGCCGTCGCTCACACCGGCAGGCACCTTGAGGGCCACTCTACCATCAGGGGTAGGCACTCGCACCGTCGCCCCGAGGGCGGCCTCCGAGATGGTGATGGGTAGGTCCACCACGAGATCGGCCCCTCGCCGCTGGAAGAGCGCGCTTTCGGCAACCCGCGTGATCACGTACAGATCGCCCGGAGGTCCGCCGCGCGCGCCGACCTCGCCCTTTCCCTTCAGGCGGATCTTGGTGCCGTCTTTGACGCCGGCCGGCAGCGGGACCGTATACTTCTTGAGCGCCTCAGTCACCCCGGCTCCCGAGCACGTGGGGCACGGGGTCTCGACCACCTTGCCGTCACCTCCGCATCGAGCGCAGGGTTGGGAGAGGGCGAAGAACCCCTGATTCTGGCTTGTGACGCCGCGACCCTGACACACCGGGCACTCGACTGGCCGAGTGCCCCGCGCAGCGCCGGATCCGCCGCAGTTCTCGCAGCGGACCGTCTTCGGGACGCTGATCTTGGTCGTGACACCCTTGAGCGCCGCCTCGAACGTGAGGTTGACCGCTACCGAGATGTCGCGCCCCCGCTGTGGCTGCGCCTGCCCTTGCCGCCCGAATCCTCCACCGAACAGGTTCCCGAAGATATCGGCGAAGTCGCCGAAGCCCTGTGAACCCTGGAAGCCGCGCGGGTCGAACCCGCGCCCGCCTTGGCCAAAGAACGCCGAGGGACCTTTGTCGTATTCCGCCCGCTTCTCCTTGTCCGAGAGGACCTCGTACGCGGTCGAGATCTCCTTGAACCGTTCTTCCGCGGCCGGATCGTTCGGATTGGCGTCGGGATGATACTTCCGCGCCAGCTTGCGGTACGCCTTGCGGAGCTCGTCCGCCGTCGCGGTCTTGCTGACGCCAAGGGTCTCGTAGAAGTCGCGGGGGGTGCCGGCCATGATGGACTACTCCTCAGCTTCGGGCGCAGCGCCCGGACCGGCGGAGACCGCCACCCTCGCAGGTCGAAGTACTGTGTCACCCACCGCGTAGCCGCGCTCGAGCACCTGGATCACGACACCCTCCTCCTCGTCGGAAGGAATGGAGGCGATCGCTTCGTGCAGAAGCGGGTCGAACGGCGCCCCGATCGGGTCTAACTCGGTGACCCCTTCCTTTCGCAGCAGGTCGGCGAAGACGTTGTGCGTGAGCCGGACCCCCGAGAGCACCTTGCCCTCCTCATGATGCTCGGCGGCATCGAGAGCGCGGGTGAGATTATCGAACACCGGAAGGAACTCCCCGATGAGCGACGCTCGGGAGCGCCCGCGAGCTTCATTCAATTCGCGCTGCGAACGGCGGCGATAGTTGTCGAACTCGGCCTGCAACCGCATCAGCGAATCGAGGTACCCGTCACGTTCGGCCGCGATATCGGCGAGCATCTGCTCCGCAGTGAGGACCACCTCGCCGCCGGCCTGTTGCAGCGATGGATCGGCAGGATCGGCCGCTGACTCGGGCGCGAAGTCTTCGGGTGGTGCGCCCCCAAGAGGGGTCGCCGCCTCATCCGCCGCAGCCGCGGCTGCAGAGGCCGAGTCGGACCAGCGACCGTTGATGTTGATTCGTTTCTTCTCGTGTGTCATCTGATGCCAGTCCTCACATGGGCGGACATACGTCGGGCGGCGCGTGACGCGCCGCCCCCGTTCTCCAAGCGCCGACGCTTGCGTGGCGCACCGATCGTGCGACCCGAAACGCCGTATGCCACTTAGTCTTCGTCTATCACTTCGAACTCGGCTTCTTCGACGACCTCGTCGTCGACCGGGTCCGCGCCGTCACCGGAGGGGCCGCCGTCATTCGGCTGCTGCGACTGAGCCGCCTGGTAGGCCGCTTCAGACAGCTTGTAGGCCGCCTCCTGCAAGGCGTTCATCTTGGTCTGGATAGCCTCGATGTCGTCGCCTTTGACCGCCTCTTCGAGTTCGTTGGCTGCGTCCTCGATCGTCTTGCGCGTGGCACCGTCGACCTTGTCGCCGATCTCCTTGAGCGACTTGCGCGTGGAGTACACCAGGTTCTCGGCCTGGTTCTTGGTCTCCACGGCCTGCTTCTTGGTGCGGTCTTCGTCGGCGTGGGACTCGGCGTCTTTCACCATTTTCTGGATCTCGTCGTCGGAAAGGCCGCTGGAGCTCTTGATCTCGATCTTCTGCTCGTTGCCGGTGGCCATGTCCTTGGCCGACACGTGCACGATGCCGTTGGCGTCGATATCGAACGCCACCTCGATCTGCGGGATGCCGCGCGGAGCCGGCGGGAGACCCATCAGCTGGAACTTCCCGAGGGTCTTGTTGTACATGGCCAGGTCGCGCTCGCCTTGGAGCACGTGTATCTCGACCGAGGTCTGGCTGTCGTCGGCGGTGGAGAAGATCTCGCTCTTCCTGGAGGGGATCGTGGTGTTGCGTTCGATCAACCGCGTGAATACGCCACCCTTGGTCTCGATGCCAAGAGAGAGCGGAGTCACGTCGAGCAAGAGCACGTCCTTGACGTCGCCGGCAAGCACGCCGCCCTGGATCGCCGCGCCAAGCGCGACCACCTCATCGGGGTTGATGCCCTTGTGAGGTTCCTTCCCCGTAAGCTCGCGCACCTTCTCCATGACGGCCGGCATGCGCGTCATGCCGCCAACCATCACGACCTGATCGATGTCGCCCATGGTGAGGCCGGCGTCCTTCATGGCCTGCTTCGTGGGTGCGACCACTCGGTCGAGCAACGCGCTGGTGAGTTCGTCGAGCTTCGCCCGATTCATCGCAAGCTCCAGATGGAGAGGCCCGCTTTCGTCCATCGTGATGAACGGCTGGTTGATCGTGGTCTCGACCATAGAGGAGAGTTCGACTTTGGCCTTCTCTGCGGCCTCGTACAGGCGCTGGAGGGCCGAGCGGTCCTTCGAGAGATCCACGCCCTTCTCGCGCTTGAACTCCGCGACGATCCAGTCAACGATCGCCTTGTCGAAATTGTCGCCGCCCAAGTGTGTGTCGCCGTTGGTGCTCTTCACCTCGAACACGCCCTCGCCCAACTCGAGCACGGAGACGTCGAACGTGCCGCCGCCCAGGTCGAAGACGAGGATCGTCTGATCTTGCTCCTTGTCGAGACCGTAGGCGAGCGAGGCCGCCGTGGGCTCGTTGATGATACGGCGCACGGTCAGACCGGCGATCTTGCCGGCATCCTTGGTGGCCTGCCTCTGAGCGTCGTCGAAGTAGGCCGGCACGGTGATCACCGCTTCGGTGACCTCGGTGCCCAAGAACGCCTCGGCGTCGCGCTTCAGCTTCTGCAGGATCATGGCCGAGATCTCCGGCGGACTGTACTGCTCGCCCTTCACATTCACGCGTACGTCGCTGCTGGGGCCTTCGACGACGTCGTAGGGGACGATCTTCATCTCTTCCGAAACATCCCTGAACTTGCGACCCATGAAGCGCTTGATCGAAAAGATGGTGTTCTCAGGGTTGGTGACCGCCTGCCGTTTGGCCACGGTGCCGGCCAACCGCTCGCCGCTCTTGGCGAACGCAACTACCGAGGGAGTCGTACGGCCCCCTTCGGCGTTCGGGATGATTGTTGGTTCCCCACCTTCAAGCACAGCCATAGCAGAGTTGGTCGTGCCAAGGTCGATGCCGATGATCTTGCCCATCGAATCCCTCCGGAATCGTCGCCGCGCGAAGACACGCGCGTATAGAGTATATGGGCATTATAAAATCTGAGTGACGTAATGTCAAGTCTGCGCCGACCCTCCGGAGACTGCGGGCGTTTGCAGGTCCTCAGCCCCCGGCCGCATCCGACCGGTTCTTCCAGAGCAACAAGCCGGAGACGACGGCGATGACCACGAACGCTGCAATCAGGACTTGATCGGAAAGCCCCACTTCCCGGCCAAGCACGGCCAGGATGTAGAACCGGGGGCCTCGCGAAAGAACGATCGCCACTGCGTATTTCAGGCGGGAGTAGTGGGCCAGCACCACCAGGAAACGGAACGGATAGAAGGGCACAGGAGTGAAGCCGGCGACCAGCAAGGCCCCGAACGGGGCCTTGTCGAAGTGCCTCGTGACGCGCGCGGTCAGCGAGCTGTTCCTGATCCTACTCAGATAGCTCGCCTCAGCCACGTGTCCGACTATCGAGTAGTTGATGAGTTCGGCGGTGACCGTCCCAGCAGTCGCCACCAGCGCCACGGTCAGCGGATCGTACGATGCGCTGAAGAACAGGATGATCGGTTCGTGGGGGACGACGGCGACCAGAGCTTCCGCGGGAATACTGAACAGGAACAACACCCACAGACTTTTGTCCGTTCTCAGATCCTCCGATAGAAGCCAGACGCCCACCAGGACCAGGGTGAGCCCGATCTCAGCGAGAACCAAGAACCGCTTCCATCCGACCCACGCCTGTCCCCGGCCGGGTGTGTCGGCGACATTCACCGTATCTGCAGTCGATCGCTCAGCAGTGCCCCTCAACCGCTAGGACCACGTCACCACTCGCGCACTGTCCCATACCATCTGATCGAAGGGCTTCTCGGTATTCGCTCGTATGCTTGTGTAGCAGGCAGAGCAATCTCCCCAGCAATCCGAGTCCCGCTCAAGCTCCGCCATGGAATCGTAGGATTTGATCATGAGCCCACAAGGGGAAAGGGTTCCATCCGGATTGACGACCATGAATCTGCTCCCGGCCCTGCAGCGCGGAATCGACTCGTTCTCAAAGAACTCGATCATCTTCTTGAAGACGTGCGAAGAAGTGTAGAGATTTCGATACGACCTACCTAGTTCGAGCGCTCTCTCCGCAATAGGCTTCAGGTCGTGTATGTCTGCACGCGAGAGCACGTAGTCCTTGTTGGAAGTACGCAGCCACGTATAGGTGCTGAAGTTGATGTTGACGCTCCATCGGTGTGCCAGCTCCACCATACCGACGAGATCCCGGAAGTTGTCCTTCTGCACCACGCAGAGAAGAGTGATCGCCTTCTTCTCCCCCTCGAGGCTCTCGATGAGGCTTTCGATTCGCCTGAAGAGACCGGCCACTCCCCGGAAATCATCATGTCGCTCGTCGGGGTAGTCGAGCGAGATCCCGAACTGATCGATGCCGAGCGCACGGAGTTCGTGGTACTTCTCCTTGGTCAACAGGGTCCCGTTCGTCGTGATGTCCACGTACGGAGCTCGGTCGGGCCTGCGAACAGCGCGCACGATGTCCGGTAGGTCCGGACGCATCAACGGTTCGCCCCCTGAGATCTGGACGACGATAGGATTGAGCTCACGAGCGATCTGCCCGAACCGCTCCGGGCTGGCGAGATCTTCGGGGATACGTCCACGTAGGTGACAGTGCTTACAACGGGCGTTGCAGCTGCGGGTGATCTCGAAGGAGACGCAGAAAGGTCTCTTGCGTGCGTAGTTGTTAACGGTGCGTTGGGCTACTGAAACGAGCCTACTCGCGGCGATCAAGGAACCACCTCCCCATCGGACGGGCCGAGGCCGAAGAAGGCCTCGGTGTCCCGGCGCCTAGGCTTCGCATCTCTTTCGGACCCCAAGCTAAGCCTAAGGATCTGCATCGAACATCAGCTTACCCTACACGATGCAAGGGGACGGGTCGAACGCCCCACCGATGCCAGACGCCGTCCGTTCGGATACAATGCGGGGATCATGCCGAAGAGCCGCAGCACCAATCGTCGAGCCCGCCTGGTCCGACGCCGGCGGCGTACTCAACGCCGGGGCACAAGCCAGGCTCTGGTCATCGCGCTCGTGATGGCCCCCTTCCTCGCGATGATACTCGGGCTCGGCGCGGTGACCTTGGGGCTCCAAACCGCCGCGGCGGTGGGGCGCGACGTGCCTCGCCTGGAGGACCAGGAGGGCGTGGTACTGGCGGAGACCTCGCGCATCTATGCGGCCGACGGCACGCTACTCGCATATCTTCACGGTGTCGAGAACCGCACCATCATCGGCCACGAGCGCATCCCGAAGGTCATGAAGGACGCCCTCGTCGCGATCGAGGACGAGCGCTACTACCAGCACAATGGGGTCGACTTGCAGGGCGTCCTGCGTTCGAGTCTGGTGAACCTACAGGCGGGCACGGTAGAAGAAGGGTTCTCGACCATCACAATGCAGCTGGTGGGGAACCTGTATCTGGACCGCCGGGAAGTCAGCCTGACGCGGAAGTTCCGCGAGATGACCCTCGCCTGGCAACTGGAGACCAAGATGTCGAAGGACGAGATCCTCGACCAGTATCTGAACACGGTCTACTTCGGCTCGAACGCGTATGGAGTACAAACTGCCACGCGAACCTACTTCGACAAGGACCCAGGAGCGCTCACTCTTCCCGAGGCCGCACTCCTGGCGGGGCTTCTGCAGGCGCCTACCGACTACTCCCCTCGCAACAACCCAGACCTATCGGTCGAGCGACGCAACGTGGTGCTGGCGCGCATGTACAGCAACGGCTTCATCACGTACGACCAATACCGCGACGCCACCGCGTCGAAGCTGCAATTGGCCGAGGCGTCCCCTTACACCAAGGTGCAGGAGCCGTACGTGGTTGCATACGTGCGGAAGCAGCTGATCGACATGTTCGGGGAGGATATGGTGTTCGAGGGCGGCCTCACCGTTCAGACCACGATCGAACCTCGCTACCAGGTGCTCGCGCAGGAAGCCATAGGATCCACCCTAGATCGCGAAGGCGACCCGTCGGCGGCGCTCGTCTGCATCGAGACCCGCACCGGCCACATCGTAGCGATGGTAGGCGGCAGCGACTACGACAGCTCCAAGTTCAACCTCGCCGCGCAGGGACGCCGCCAGCCGGGGTCGGCATTCAAGACCTTCGCCCTCACGGCCGCCGTCGAGCAGGGCATCGACCCCTACAACACCTACTACGAGTCGCAACCCCTGGAACTCGACATCCCCGGCAGTCGTGAGCCCTGGAGGGTCAAGACGTTCGGCAACAGCTACTACGGGTCTACCAGCCTTTCCCAGGCCACCCTCCGCAGCGATAACACTGTGTACGCGCAACTCGCTCTCGACGTGACTGCGGAGCGCATCGTCGATGTGGCGATGCGCATGGGCATCACCAGCACGCTCAATGCGAACCCGGCCATCGCCCTGGGTGGGCTCACCTACGGTGTCTCTCCCCTCGAGATGGCCTCGGCCTACGGCACCCTCGCCAACTCGGGGCGGCGAGTGCTGCCCACCTCCATCCTGAGCGTCACCGACTCGAAGGGCAAGGTGATCTGGGAAGCGGAGACCCGCGAGACGCAGGCCATCACGCCGGGGGTAGCGTACGTGGTCACGAAGATACTCGAGGCGAACGTGCGAGGCGGAACAGGCACACGCGCCAGACTCGACCGTCCCGCCGCCGGCAAGACGGGCACAGCCCAGAACTACCAGGACGCCTGGTTCTGCGGCTACATCCCCCAGCTGTCGACCGCGGTCTGGGTCGGGCACCCCGAAGCCCAGATCGAGATGCGCAATGTCCACGGGATACGAGTGACCGGCGGAAGTTACCCGGCCATCATCTGGAACAAGTTCATGCGCGAGGTGATCGGCGACTACCCCGAGGAGAGCTTCCAGCCCCCGGCAGTGCCTGTCACGTACGATCGCACCTTCAAGAGCAAGTTCGCGGTCAGGCCCACCACCAGCCCGAGAGCACCACGACGACCTCAGTCCCCTTCGGAGGAAGCACGGGCACGATAGTCTTCCCGACCACGGCCCCGCCGACCACGGGCACGACCGCTCCACCGCCCACCGGCACCACGGCTCCGCCGCCCACGACCACGACCACGAAGGCGCCCACCACCACGACGACCGCCGCGCCCACGACCACTACGAAGGCGCCCACCACCACGACCGCGGCCGCCCCCTAAGCGCGGTGCCCGCTTCTACGGTGCCCGCTTCAGCCGTCTGGACCGCCCCCGACCCACTCGGCACGCACCGCGTCCTGGAGCCTCCGGGGGCGCTTCCACAATCCGCACTTCGCCTCGACCCGCGGCCGCACATCGCCCCGAACGAGCTCTTGATCGCGGTCGACACCCTCAACCTCGACGCGGCCTCCTTCCTGCAGTTGCGCCAAGAGTGCGCTGACGACGGCCGCGCGATCGCACGTCGCGTGGCCGGGATCGTCGAGGAGCGCGGCAAGATGCACAACCCGGTGACCGGATCGGGCGGCGTGCTCTGCGGCACCGTCATCGAGGTGGGGCCCGAACACCCGAGAGCGGGTGAGATGCAGGGTCTCTTGGCCGCGGCCGCCGAAACCGGAGCGCCGGCGCCCCGAGTCGCGAGCCTGGTGAGTCTTACCCTCACACCGCTGCGCCTGACTGAGATCGGTACCGTCGATCCGACGTCGCCGCAGATCCCGGTGCGCGGTACCGCGGTTCTCTTCGCGAGCGCCGCCTTCGCCGTACTCCCCCCCGACCTGCCGGAATCGTCAGCCTTGGCGGTGCTCGACGTGGCTGGGGCTCCTGCCTACGTCGACCACTTCGTCCGCACAGGTGACGTTGTACTGATCCTGGGTGGTGGCGGCAGAGCCGGATTGCTGTGCCAAGCCGTCGCCGCCCGAAGAGTCGGGCCCGACGGACTCGTGGTGATGTGGTGCTATCCCGCCGAGGCGGGAGGGCGGGCAAAGGAACTGGCAGCCGCCATGGCGGCCGGCGACGGCAACAATTCGGCCCCAACCGCTCCCACGATCGTGCTCGAAGGTGACGCCACCCAGGCTCTCGAGATGCTGGCGTCATATCTACCGGCGACGGGGAGCCGCCACGCCGACCTCACCGTCAACTGCGTGAGTGCTCCAGGCACCGAGATGGCCTCGATCCTCGCCACGCGCGACGGTGGCACCGTAGTGTTCTTCGGCATGGCCACCGATTTCGCCCGCGCGACCCTCGGGGCGGAGGGAGTCGGCAAGGACGTCACCATGATCATGGGGAACGGGTACAGCCCCGGCCACGCCGACGCGGCGCTCGACCTCGTGCGTTCCTCGCCGGCTCTGCAGGGGCTTGTCGCCACCTGATCGGCGCTCCAAGCGCGCCGGCGCCCCCACAGGGCGGCGGTGTTGGGGCCCAGCAACCGCGTTCGTTCCTGTCCGCGCCCGGTTGACAGATATGAGTCTTATCGTATAAGATTTTATGCGCGCCATTATCGCATCAGTACGCGCCGACTTCGACGCGCACACCCGCCCACGCCCGCGCCCCGCGGAGGACCGATATGCAGTTCGACAAGTTCACCCTGAAGGCCCAAGAGGCCCTCGCCGCCGCCCAGGAACTGGCCCGCTCGCGCGGCCACGCCGCCGTGGAGACCGAGCACCTGCTCGCCGCCCTGCTGGCGCAGGACGGCGGCCTCACCGTGCCCATCATGGAACGGGTGGGGGTGAACCCCCACGCCCTCCGCGCCGACCTCGACGCCAAGCTCTCGCGCCTCAGCACCATCACCGGCGACGCCACCGTGAGCTTCTCCAGCCAGCTCCGCGACGTGCTCGCCGCGGCCCAGGCCGAGGCCGAGCGCATGAAGGACACCTACACCTCCACGGAGCACGTGCTCATGGCGCTGGCGGCCAAGGGCGGCTCTACCGCGGAAATGCTGAAGACGCACGGCCTCACCCGCGACACCGTGCTGGCCGTGCTCAAGGAGTTGCGCGGCTCCCAGCGCGCCGAAGATCCCCAGGCCGAGGACAAGTACCAGGCGCTCAAGCGGTTCGGCCGCGACCTCACCGAGCAGGCCGGTCGCGGCAAGCTCGACCCGGTGATCGGCCGCGACGACGAGATCCGCCGCATCATCCAGGTGCTCTCCCGGCGCACCAAGAACAACCCGGTGCTGATCGGCGAGCCGGGCGTGGGCAAGACCGCTATCGTGGAAGGGCTCGCTCAGCGCATCGTCTCCGGCGACGTGCCCGAGGGACTCAAGGACAAGAAGGTGGTGGCCCTCGACATCAGCGCCCTGGTGGCCGGCGCCAAGTTCCGCGGCGAGTTCGAGGAGCGGCTCAAGGCGGTGCTCAAAGAGATCGCCGACTCCGAAGGCCAGATCATCACCTTCATCGACGAGATGCACACCCTGGTGGGCGCCGGCGCGGCCGAGGGCTCCATGGACGCCTCCAACATGCTGAAACCCATGCTGGCCCGGGGTGAACTGCGCGTGGTGGGCGCCACCACGCTCGACGAGTACCGCAAGTACGTGGAGAAGGACGCCGCTCTGGAGCGCCGCTTCCAGCCCGTCTACGTGGGCGAGCCCACGGTGGAGGACACCATCGCCATCCTGCGCGGCCTCAAGGAGCGCTACGAGGTGCACCACGGGGTGCGCATCCAGGACTCGGCGCTCGTAGCCGCGGCCCTGCTCTCCCACCGCTACATCGCCGACCGCTTCCTGCCCGACAAGGCGATCGACCTGGTGGACGAAGCCGGCAGCCGCCTCCGCATCGAGATCGACTCGATGCCCGTGGAGATCGACGTGGTCGAGCGACGTATCCAACAGCTCGAGATAGAGCGTCAAGCGTTGAAGAAGGAGACCGATCCGGCCTCCATCGAGCGGCGCAACGCCATCGAGTCCGAGTTGGCGGAACTGCGCGAGACTTCGGCGGGCATGAAGGCCCACTGGCAGGCCGAGAAGGAGTCCATTGCCGAGATCCGCGCGCTGAAGGAGCAGATCGAAGAGGCCAAGGCCCAATCCGAGCGCGCCGAGCGCGACACCGACCTCGGCAAAGCCGCCGAACTCCGCTATGGCACCATCCCCGGCCTTGAGAAGCAACTGGCCGAGCAGAACACGCGCCTCGAAGACCTCCAGCGTGAGCAGAAGATGCTGAAAGAAGAAGTCGACGACGAAGACATCGCCGAGGTCATCGCCAAGTGGACCGGTATCCCGGTGAGCCGCCTCCTCGAAGGCGAGGTGGAGAAGCTCATCCACATGGAGGAACGCCTCCACCGCCGCGTGGTCGGCCAAGACGACGCCCTCGAAGTGGTCGCGAACGCTCTGCGTCGCGCCCGCGCCGGCCTCGGAGACCCCGAGCGCCCCATCGGCAGCTTCATCTTCCTCGGGCCCACCGGGGTGGGCAAGACCGAACTCGCCCGTGCCCTGGCCGAGTTCATGTTCGACGACGAGAAGGCCATGGTGCGCATCGATATGAGCGAGTTCATGGAGAAACACTCCGTGGCCCGCCTGATCGGCGCCCCTCCGGGCTACGTGGGCTACGAGGAGGGCGGGTACCTGACGGAAGCGGTGCGACGCCGCCCCTACTCCGTGCTCCTGCTCGACGAGATCGAGAAGGCCCACCCCGACGTCTTCAACATCCTCCTGCAGATCCTGGACGAGGGCCGCCTCACCGACGGTCACGGACGCACCGTGAGCTTCAAGAACGCCGTGGTGATCATGACGAGCAACATCGGCAGCCAGTGGATCCTCGACCCCGACCTCACCGAGGTGGACATGAACCACCGGGTGATGGAGGCCATGCGGGCCACCTTCAAGCCCGAGTTCTTGAACCGGGTGGACGACACGGTCATCTTCCACCGGCTCTCGCGGGGACACATCCGCACGATCGTAGAGATCCAGCTGGGGGAACTGCGCGCCCGCCTCGCCGAGCGAGACATCGGCCTGGAGCTCTCAGAGGGAGCTCTCGACTACCTAGCCGCCCAAGGCTACGACCCGGCGTACGGGGCGCGGCCGCTGAAGCGCCTCATCCAGAAGGAGCTGCAAGACAAGATCGCGCTCTCGCTCCTGCGGGGCGACGTCTGCGACGGGGACACCGTGCGGGTGGAGGCGGAGGGGTTGGGGTTGGTGGTGGGGAAGGGGTGATCTACGCTGCGACGCGGCCGGCGACGTGTCCGGGGCGGCATACTCAGAACTGGTCACCTACCCACCGCAGGAGGACCCACCGTGAACGAAATCATCTTCGTGGTTGAGGAAGCACCCGAGGGTGGCTACACGGCGGCGGCCCTCGGGGTCTCTATCTTCACCGAAGCCGACGACCTCGCGGATCTCGAGGCGCAGGTGCGCGATGCCGTACTGTGCCACTACGACGATGAGACCGTGCGGCCCCGGATCATCCGCCTTCACTTCGTGAGAGAAGAAGTCATAGCCGTATGAGGCTTCCGCGGGACGTCTCTGGGGAGGAACTCGTAGGCGCCCTCCGCGCCCTCGGTTACGAGCCGAGCCGGCAAACAGGAAGCCACATGCGCCTCCGGTCGGCGGTTGCTAATGCACCCTCACCCTGCTACTACTTCTCGCTGGCCACCAACTGGCGCACCTGATCCAATGTGGTGATCCCGACAAGCGGATCACGGTCACCGTTGATGAACCGGTCTCCGTCCGGCTTATAGATGCTGTATTCACCGACGTTGGGCTTGTAACCTATCGGCCAGTAGCCATCCGTGGCTGTATTCTGTTCCGATTCGTAGCCAAAGACCAGGACAGTCTCGCCCACGTCCACGGGCCCGTCCGCCACACCCTCGACTCCATCCACCAAGAAGAAGGGAATCGGCCCGCTGTCGGTGGGGCTTCCCTTCAGCACCTCGGTCGGTTCCACCCAGAAGGTCCGGAAGAGCCACGGAACCACAGGATCGGGGGGAATCCAATACTTCCCATCGGGGCTGTTCCAGCGTGCGGGATCGATCTTGACGACCTTGCCGACGACGACTATGTCCGAATGCGCCGTTTGCGTGGAAACGTTTCCGGCATCCTTGTCGTAGAGAAACTCGGTCTGCTGGGTCAGGCGCGGGAATTCTTCTTCGTTTGTCGCCGCTACGTTCGTATCAGCCTGCTGCGGCGTCGCTTGCGAGTCCCGTCCAGCGGTCACCCACAAGGTACCGGCAACGAGTAGTATTCCGAGAGTCAGCCCTAGAGCGATCAGCTTGCGCATGGTGTGATCTCCTTCGTCAGGGAGCCGGGTAGAGTTTCTTGAGAGCGAAATTATCGTCACCGTTGGGCGTTCGCATCGCGGTTGAAGTGTAGTAGCTCAACATGGTCTGCGGATCACCAGAGCGGATTAGTCCGGGGTGCTGCAGCTTGATTACGTGGCCAAGCTCGTGCGTAATCACACTCTGGCGATCCCGCATGTTCGGCGCATCACCGTTTCCCCAGTATATTGCCGGATACGGTTCGTTGGTGTTGTTCTCTCTGGAATACACGTGCTCGTCGGTCGAGGGGAGGTAGCCATTGAACGAGTAGTACCAAGGAGGAGGCTCATCCGCCAAGCCTACCCCCGTCATGCCTAGGCCATTATCAGAGCCAGCCCTGCGATTCGAATCACCAAACCTCGGCTCATTCCATCCTCGCTTAGAAGAAGTTGGCGGCCAGATACCGCTCTGGTAGCCGCAGTGTCTTTGAGACTACCCCCCCCGCCGCGGAAGTCAATAGGTTTCCAGCCCATTCTATCCGGTGTTCGAACACAGCCGCGTGGTCGGCCAAGACGACGCCCTCGAAGTAGTGGCGAACGCCCTGCGCCGCGCCCGCGCCGGCCTCGGGGATCCCGAGCGCCCCATCGGCAGC
This sequence comes from Actinomycetes bacterium, assembly GCA_024637035.1. GTDB lineage: Bacteria > Actinomycetota > Thermoleophilia > RBG-16-64-13 > RBG-16-64-13 > JAHJSA01. Next base: position 170,171 of record JAGXFW010000004.1, on the reverse strand, counting down.
TTCATCTTCCTCGGGCCCACCGGGGTGGGCAAGACCGAACTCGCCCGTGCCCTGGCCGAGTTCATGTTCGACGACGAGAAGGCCATGGTGCGCATCGACATGAGTGAGTTCATGGAGAAGCACTCCGTGGCCCGCTTGATCGGTGCCCCTCCGGGCTACGTGGGCTACGAGGAGGGCGGATACCTGACGGAGGCCGTCCGCCGCCGCCCCTACTCCGTGCTCCTGCTCGACGAGATCGAGAAGGCCCACCCCGACGTGTTCAACATCCTCCTGCAGATCCTGGACGAGGGCCGCCTCACCGACGGCCACGGACGCACCGTGAGCTTCAAGAACGCCGTGGTGATCATGACCAGCAACATCGGCAGCCAGTGGATCCTCGACCCCGACCTCACCGAGGTCGACATGAACCACCGGGTGATGGAGGCCATGCGGGCCACCTTCAAGCCGGAGTTCCTGAACCGGGTGGACGACACCGTCATCTTCCACCGGCTCTCGCGCGGGCACATCCGCACGATCGTGGAGATCCAGCTGGGGGAACTGCGGGCCCGCCTCGCCGAGCGCGACATCGCCCTGGAACTCTCAGAGGAAGCCCTCGACTACTTGGCCGCCCAAGGCTACGACCCGGCCTACGGGGCGCGGCCTTTGAAGCGCCTCATCCAGAAGGAACTGCAGGACAGGATCGCGTTGGCGCTCTTGCGGGGCGACGTCTGCGACGGGGATACCGTGCGGGTGGACGCGGAGGGGTTGGGGTTGGTGGTGGGGAAGGCGGGCGTGTCAGCCGAAGTCGAGTGAGCTTCGGGTGACGTCGAGACGCACGACCCCCTTCGAGTCGGAACGCCAGCGGGAGTGCTCGCCGAGGTCTCGCGGCATCACGACTTGACTCGGGAAGGACTGCTCGACCTGCTTTACGGCCGCTGGGCCGCGGGCCAATCCAGACCCAGCAGCCCCACCGTGAACGCAAGACGGCGGCCCGCGCCCGGCTACTACTCCCCGCGTGCCACCAGCTGACGCACCTCATCCAAAGTGACGACGCCGATGTACGGATCAGCCACGCCGTTGGTGAACTGGTTTCCTTCCGGCCGGTAGATGCTGTATTCGTCGACGATGGCCAGATAGCCCTCCGGCCAGTAGCCATCCGTGGCGGTATTCTTGGGCGCCACCCACCCAAAGACCAAGACGGTCTCCCCAACGTCGACCGGCGCGCTCGCCTCGCCCTCGGTCCCCCCGTGTACAAAGAAGGGGATCGGCCCGCTGATGGTAGGACGTCCCTTCACCACCTCGATCGGCTGCACCCAGAAAGTCCGGAAGACCCACGGGATCACCAGCGGATCGGCGGGGATCCAACTCTTGCCGTCGGGGCTGTTCCAACGCGCCGGATCGATCTTGACCACCTCTCCGACGACGATGACATCCGAATACGCCGTTTGTCCGGCAACAGTCAGGGACCCATAATCGTAGAGAGCGTGGAACTTCTGGGTTATCGGCGGAAACTCTTCTGCGCTTATCGCGGTCGTGGTCTCATCGGCCTGCCGCGCCATCTCCTCCGAGTCCCGTCCAGCAGCGGCCCCAGCCGCACTCGTAGTAGCGGGCGGCAGCATCGCTTCCGAGTCGTGTCCGGCCGCCAGCCACAGCGCACCGGAGACAAGTAGTATGCCGAGGCCCATGCCCAGGGCGATCATCTTACGCATCGTCAGACACCCCCCTCAGGGAGCCGGATACAGTTTCTTGAGAGCGAAGTTATCGTCGCCGTTGGGAGTACGCATGTAGGTTCCAGTCTTGTTCACATACGGCGGGTACTGGCCCGGAGGGTCATTGGTGTAGTACATCGTCTGGGGATCAGCGTCTGAGCGGAGGCGACCGGCGTGTAACAGCTTGATCACATGTCCAAACTCATGCGTGATCACGCTTTGGCGGTCAATCAAGTGATCAGCATCACCATTGCCCCAGTACATGGGGGGGTTCTCATACATGTCGTACTTCAGCCGCATGTACCATCCACCTGATCCGTTCTGCATCGCGTGTCTGTGGTCCACGCCTCCCAGGTACGGATGGACGCTTTCATGTTCGAACACTAACCCAAATACGTTGGGTAGGGTGTAGCCCATGCCAATGGTGGAATCGAAGTCATTGCCGTTAGTCGGAGCTTCGTAGAAGTGGAACCATTGCGTACCGCTGCCCCATAGATCATCCCATCCGAGCTCCGCTGCACGAGCCGCGGTCTTGAAGTTGGTGTCCAAGCTGTCCAGCAGGCGATACGGGGTACTCGCAGTAGAGTACCCGGGAGCGGGCCACCATTTGGCCGGATACGGTTCGTTGGCGTTGTTCTCTCTCGAATACCTGTGCTCGTCGATCGAGGGGAAGTAGCCCATGAACGAGTAGTACCAGTCGTTAGGCGGAGTCTAGGCGGAGTCGCCAAGCCTGTCCCCGCTATGCCGAGGGCAAGCATCAGACTCAGCACCCCAATTCGAATTGCCGAGCCCCGGATCATCCCAATCCTCGCTTGGCAGGAGTTGCCGCCCACGTACTGCAACTGGTAGCCGCAGTATTCTTGAGACTACCCCCCCCCCGCCGCGGAAGTCAATAGGTTTCCAGCCCATTCTATCCGATGTTCGAACATAGCCGCGTGGTCGGCCACGACGACGTCCGCGAGGTGGTCTCGGGCGCGCGTGAGCGCGCCTGCACGGTGAGCTTCAAGAACGCCGTGGTGATCATGACCTCGAACATCGGCAGCCAGTGGATCCTCGACCCCGACCTCACTGAAGTCGACATGAACCACCGGGTGATGGAAGCTATGCGGTCCACCTTCAAGCCGGAGTTCCTGAATCGGGTGGACGACACGGTGATCTTCCACCGGCTCTCGCGGGAACACATCCGCACCATCGTGGAGCTACAGCTCGGACAACTGCGCGCCCGACTCGACGAGCGAGACATAGGCCTCGAACTCTCAGAGGAAGCCCTCGACTACCTGGCCGCCCAAGGCTACGACCCGGCGTATGGGGCGCGACCGCTGAAGCGCCTCATCCAGAAGGAACTGCAGGACAAGATCGCCTTGGCGCTTTTGCGGGGCGACATCTGCGACGGGGACACCGTGCGGGTGGAGGCGGAAGGGTTGGGGTTGGTGCTGGGGAAGGGGTGAGGCCGCCCGGGGGCACCGCGCGTGTGAGCCTTATCTACGTATCGAGAGGCAGACGTGACCTGATCTCTGAAACGACCGCGCGCGCAAGGCCGAGGGCGCTATTCACCTCCCCCATCAGCGGCTCGAACACATCCCCGGGGTAGCGGAACTTCCAGGCGTACTCGGTCATGGGAGCCGCTCTCCTCAGCACATCGCTGAGTGCGGGCTCGAGTTCGACACACTGCCCACCGAGAACTCCGAGATCGTGGGTCTTGCGAAAGGGAACATCGTGCCACGTCAGGAAGGCCTTCATCGCCTTCTCTGCAGCCTGCTGACAGTGGAACACCGCGTCACCGAGCACCGGCTCATCCGCAGACACCGCGTTCGCGGCCGCGCGCAGATCCGCGTCGGCACGCGCAAGCCATGCGCGCGTGTCTTCGATTCTCACGGGATCAGGCGGCATGCAGGAGTACGCCTTCGCGCACTACGGTCGCGGGCAGAGATGCCTTGAGATGCAGTCGCCGATCGAACTCGCTGCGGATCCATACCACGACGTCCACAGGCGCACCGAGGCCCCACAGCGCCTCGTAGCCTATCCACGCGCGCCGAAGTTGAGCCGGCGCCGTGTCAGCGACGACCACCAGGAGGTCGAAGTCGCTGTCGGGGCCCGCTTCGCCGCGGGCGACGGAACCGAAAAGGTAGATGAAATCCGGATGGTAGACGCCGACCAACCGACGGACGGCTTCCTGCAGCGCCGGATCAGCGCCGAACCCGCCTCGGCTCGTCTCCGCGCCACTGACCATCTCCCCTCCCCGGGCCCGACATCGCCGATCTCCCGACAGTCCGCTTCGGACGTATACCTTGTCGCGCAGCGCCTCTCGACACTATACCAAGTTGGTCGCGAACGCCCTGCGCCGCACCCGCGCCCTGGCCGAGTTCATGGAGAAGCACTCGGTGGCCAGGCTCATCGGCGCCCCTCCGGCTACGAGGGCTTCAAGAACCGGGTGGACGACATCTGCGACGGGAATACCGTGCGGGTGGAGGCAGAAGGGTTGGGGCTCGTGCTGGGGAAGAGGTGAAGCTGCCCGGGGGCAGGCGAGGCCCGGCTGCGAGTGTGGCCAGCACGGCTTCGAGGTTCCCGGCCGGTCCGCTATCATGGTATTGGTCGCGGTGAGACGGCCACAAGCCATCGTGCTCACGGAGGAGCGGAGAATGACTACCCTCGATATCCTTCGGAACCGCAGAGACGAGATCTGTGCAGTTGCCGCCGAGCATGGGGCGCGAGACATCCGCTTGTTCGGGTCGGTGGCCCGCGAGGAAGATGGGCCGGAATCGGACGTCGATTTTCTGGTGCGTTTCGAACCGGGCACGACGCTTCTCGACCAGGCCGGTCTCATCAGTGCTTTCGAGAGGCTCCTTGGCAGACACGTGGACGTGGTCAGTGAGCGCGGACTCAAGCAACGCATCAGAGACCGCGTGTTGCGCGAGGCCACTCCGCTGTGAGGCGGGACGTCGAATGGCTCGTCGACATTCTTGACTCGATCGAAGCTATCGCGAGGCACACGGGGAGTGGAGTTCACCATCGATCGTTGCTCAGACCCCCGAGATCCCATGGTCGAAGATCGCGGGCATACGAAACGTCCTCGTCCACCAGTACTTCGGCATCGATCTGGACATCGTCTGGGACACGGTGGCCTCCGATCTCCCCCCGTTGCGTGCCTCAGTGAAGAAGCTGCTGGCCGACAAGGAGGACGGAAATGGCGGGTGAACGCCTCGTAGAGGCGAGGCCTGCCGGGGTGTCGAAGTGTCTACCTGCGGGCGACCCTCAGACACATGGTCGAGCATGTGCTGTAGGCGCCGGCGGTCGTCAGGCTGCTTCATACTGGACTATGGCCGAGGCCATCACCTCGTCACGAAAGGCGCGGCCGAGGAAGCCCGGCGTGTTGAGATCGACCTTCCGCCCGATCAGTTCGGAGAGTTCCCGCTCAAGTGCGAAGAACCGCAACCCCACACGGGTGCCGGGTTCGAAGTCGACCAGCACGTCGATGTCGCTCTCGGGGCCGAAGTCTGCTCGCAGGATGGAGCCGAAGAGCGCCAAGCGTCGGATATGGTTCCGACGACAGAAATCCGCGAGAGCTTCCTCGGGAATGTCAACTCCGCTGATGTCCATGAACACGAGAACCTCGTCTTCGGGCTCACTGCCGGGGGCGGTTCGCAGAAGAACGCCCGCTCGGTGACCATCCTACCACCGCCGGCGAGAGGCCGCCCACGATCGCACTAGGGGCGCCGTGCGTGCCCGGCCACCCTCAGGCAGACCGGGCGGACGTGAGTCATCGGGTGATGAGGACCCTGCGGGCCACTGCCGGTGTCCGCTGATCCTACCGCCTCCTCACCCAGCTACCACTCCCCGCTGGCCACCAGCTGGCGCAGCTGATCCAGTGTGGTGATCTCCCATTCCGAATGCGAACCGCCCCGGCCGCCCCAGCGGACGAACTGGTCTTCGTCCGGCTGGTAGATGCCGTTTTCATCGGCGACAGCTTGGTAGCCCTCCGGCCAATAGCCATCCGTGGCCGTGTTCTTGGGCGCCTCGCGACCAAAGACTAGGACAGTTTCGCCAACATCCACGGGCGCACTCGCCTCCCCCTCGATTCCACCGTGCACGAAGAAGGGAAGCGGCCCGCTGGCGGTGGGGCTCCCCTTCAGCACCTCGGTCGGTTGTACCCAGAAGGTCCGGAAGATCAGGGGAACCACCAGCGTGTCTTCGGGAATCCACCTCTTCCCATCGGGGCTGTTCCAACGTGCCGGATCGATCTGAACAACCTCGCCGACGACGATAAGGTCCGAATGCTCCGTTTGCCCGACAACGGTCAGGAAATAGGGGTCGTAGTCGATCTCCATCCCCGGAGTAGCCAATATGGGCGGGAATTCCTCGGCGCTTATCACCGTTGTAGTCGTACCGGCCTGCTGCGGCGTCGCTTCCGAATCCCCTCCAGCGGTCGCCCACGTTGCATTCGTGTCAGCCTGCTGCGGCGTCGCTTCCGAACTCCGTCCAGCGGCCGCCCACAAGGTACCGGCAACGAGTAGTACTCCGAGAGTCACACCTAGAGCGATCAGCTTGTGCATGGTTCGACCTCCTCCTTCAGGGAGCCTACCTCAGGGTCCCATCCCCGGCAAGAACGCCCAGCTTTCCCCAAGGATCAACCACGCACCCCCCTGCCGCACAAGGTAGAACTTGATTTGCCGGCCGCTCTTGATAGTGAGGGTATCGGGCGTGGGTTGGTCCCGGACGCGAGCGCGGACGCCGAGGCTCTCCTCCTCGACAACGGCCGTGGCCTGGTCTCCCTGCACGTCAATACCCTTGACTTCGAAACGCGTCAGACTGAGCTCTTTCTGTTCGTATCCGTCCTCTGTGAGCAGAGCGGCATTCGCGTCAATGAACCCCAGGTGCTTCGTGAGATCACCCTTCGCGTCGCTGTATATCTCAGCGTACTGCGCCTTCATCGCTTCCAGCGATTCCATGTTGTTCGACGAGAGCATGGCCGAGTATTCGAGGACCACGCTCCTACGTAGTAGCGCGCCGATGGTCGCAGCGTCCGCTTCCGATGCCGTAGTGACGAATGGGCCTGTGGTGTAGTAGTGCTGCTCGGGCCAGCCTTCCGCCGTGTCGGCGAAGTCCTTCACCCCCACTATCGGGTTGCCCTGCGCATCGACGAACGCCTTCTCGATACGACTGCCGCCGATGGCTTCTCCGCCCGGAGACGCGGCGACTAACCCCATCACAGCACCAACGACTACCAGCGTCGCGATCGCCGGCACGATAAGCGCTTTCCCTCTCATGGCTGTGTCCTCCTCGGGCGATGATTGCCCGACGGACTTCTAGTCCGACGGTGTAAGAACGAGGGTGCCGCTGTGGTGTGTGATGATGAACACGCCGATGGTCGTGGATCCATCCGACAGGTAGACGGGAATCACCCGGTCCTTGCCTGCTTGGGCCGCCTGCTGGCTCAATCCTCTTGCGCGCCTCGGCGAACCCGATACCTCGGACCATGAACCTCGGCCCGGCGGAAGTCAATAGGGTTCCCGTCACCACCATCGCCTTGACGCTCCTTCGGAGCGACATCTGCGACGGGGACACCGTGCGGGTGGAGGCGGAGGGGTTCTGGTTGTTGGTGGGGAAGGCCGAAAGAGGATCGTGAACGGTATAATCGATTCGTCCACTTGGCCACAGCCGGAGGATCCAGCGTGAACGAGATCATCTTCATTGTGGAGGAGGCCCCCGAAGGGGGGTACACGGCAAGAGCGCTCGGTGCATCGATCTTCACTGAAGCGAACAAGCTTGCCGATCTCGAGGCGTCCGTACGAGACGCTGTGGTGTGCCACTTCGAGGGGTCCGAGCAGCCCCAGATCATCCGTCTCCACTTCGTCAGAGAAGAAGTCATCGCCGTATGAGGCTGCCCCGCGACGTCTCCGGTGAGGAGTTCGCTCGCGCACTGACCGGGCTTGACTACGTTGTCACGCGCCAGACGGGGAGTCACATGCGACTGAGCACTAGTCTAGGCGGGGAGCACCACATCACAGTCCCCAAGCATGGTTCGCTGCGCGTCGGGACCTTGGCCGCAGTTCTGGCGGACGTGTCGCGGCACCATGGTCTCGAGCGAGAAGAACTCGTCAGGCTCCTGTTCGATCGCTAATCCAGCCACGTTGACACGACATCCACGGCGTCTATTCTGGGGTTGTGACTGACCACCACCGAGAAAGGCGAGGGGGACCACGTGTCCGAAACCAGTAATCCGGCCAGCCCGCGCAGGATCGCTTTCGACCTCGCGTTGCTGGTCGCCGCCCTCGGCACGCCCATCGCGCTGGCGTACCTGAACTCCCCAATGGGCCTGAACTTCGCCGATCCTCGCCACTACGAGAGCATACCTGTGGTAGGGGGTGTGGTGGTCTTCGCACTCCGGACCATCATCACCATCTACAGTTGGCCGCTGAGGGCGGGGAGCGCGGGCGCGGATGTCGCCCTCTTCGGCTTGTATCCGCTCTTCGCCGCGGCCTTCGCCTTGACGCGTCGCTACCGGGAAGCGGTGGGACTTCTCCTACTGCCGCTCTTGGCCAGCTGGTTGCTGTTCGCGGCCGTGAACGAATACACGCTCATCCAGCAGCGAGGTTGACGTCGACGGCCATCGCCCTCCTGCACCGCGCGGACGCGTGCCCGCGCCGCGCTGTTGCGGTATGCTCGACGCATGATCGACACATCACTCCCGCTCATCGATCTGCACCGCCATCTCGACGGGAACGTGCGCCTCGAGACCGTCATCGAGCTGGCCGCCATGCACGGTATCGAGTTGCCCGCGACGGACGCCGCCGGTCTCGCGCCACACGTGCGAGTGACGGAGCCGCAGCCCGGGCTCATGGACTTCCTTGCCAAGTTCGCCCTGCCCATGTCGGTGCTCGTAGACCTCGACGCCTGCCGGCGCATCGCCTACGAGAACGTCGAGGACGCCCTGGCCGCCGGCATCGACTACGCGGAGCTCCGCTTCAGCCCGTGGTTCATGGCTGAGACTCACGGGCTTGACCCGGCTGCGGTGGTGGAGGCGGTCGCCGACGGGGTGGCGGCCGGCAGCCGCGACACGGGGGTCGAGATACGTCTGATCGGCATCATCAGCCGCACCTATGGCCCGGAGACAGGGCTCGTGGAACTCGAGGCGCTGCTCGCCCACCAGGGTGCCCTCACGGGCATCGACCTGGCCGGAGACGAGAACCGCTTCCCCGCCCCGCTCTTCGCAAAGCACTTCCGGCGCGTCCGCGACGCAGGCCTGCACGTCACGGTTCACGCCGGAGAGGCGGCGGGCCCGGAGAGCGTCTGGCAGGCGATCGAGGAACTGGGTGCCGAGCGGATCGGTCACGGAGTCCGCGCGATCGAGGATCCCGCGCTGGTGGAATACCTGGTGGAGAACGGCATCGGCATCGAATCCTGCCTCACGAGCAACGTGCAGACAAGCACCGTCCCCAGCTACGCCGCCCACCCGCTGCGGCGCTTCCTCGAAGCCGGGGTGTTGGCCACCATCAACACCGACGATCCGGGCATCAGCGGGATCGAGCTGCCTCACGAATACGAGGTGGCGGCACCGGCCGCCGGGCTCACGCCCGAGCAGATCAGGCAGGCGCAGCTGAATTCGCTGGCCGTATGCTTCCTCACGCAGGACGAGCGCCTCGCTCTGCTCGACAGAACGGGACGACGAGCCAGTGGGCGCTGACCCAGGCAGCACCGAGGCCGAGATGGTCGTGCAGACCGTACTCGGGCCCGTACCTGCCTCCGAGATCGGCTTCACGCTCCCGCACGAGCACGTCTACGCGCAGCTCAGCCTCATCCCCGGGCGCTACGACTACGCCGGGCAGATCGACAACGAGGACATCCTGGTGGAGGAGTTGGGTGAGTTCACCGCGCGGGGCGGGAGCTGCCTCGTCGACGTGACGCTCCCGGGCATCGGTCGCGACGTCCTGCGCGTAGCCGAGGTCGCTCGACGCACCGGCCTGCACATCGTCGCCGGCACCGGCTTCTACCGGGAACCCTACTACCCGCCCGAGGCGCGCATCGACCGTCGCACCGTGGACTCCATCGCCGACGAGATGGTGCGCGAGATCGAGGTGGGCATCGACGACACCGGCATCCGCGCCGGCATCATCGGTGAGATCGGGGCGGACAAGTCGTGGGTGTCGGCTCAAGAGGAGCGGGTGTGCCGCGCCGCCGGGCGCGCCCAGGCCCGTACCGGCGCCGCCATCACCACGCACTCGGTGATCGGGCCGCGGGCGGGTCTCGATCAGCTCGACCTCTTCGTGGCCGAAGGCGCCGACCCGCACCGAGTGATCATCGGCCACTGCGATTGGATCGCCGACCTGGACTACTGCCAGACCATCATCGACCGCGGCGCCACCGTCGCATTCGACGCGTTCGGGCACCCCGACCCGTACACCCGAGGCCTCGAGAGCATGGTGTTGGGGTTCATCCAGGAGCTGCTCCGCCGCGGGCACGCCTCGCAAATCTTGCTGTCGCAGGATGTGTGCGGGGTCGTCAACCTGAAGCGATTCGGAGGCGCCGGCTACTCCTATGTGCAGGAACGGGTGATCCCCCAACTACTCGACGGCGGCGCCACCGAGGACCACATCCGAGCCATTACCGTGGAGAACCCGCGCCGACTTCTCGCACTGCCACCGAGACCTCCGGCCGAGAGGGCTCGCCCCGCCTAGGACGCCCCACCCTCGCCCATGCGCTCCTCGCATTCGGGGCAGATGCCGTGACTGAACTCGGCTTCCGAGCGCTGTGTGATGAATTCCTCCATGCTTGCCCATTCACCGGTGGCTTCGTCGCGGATCTTCTTGCAGTACATGCAGGTAGGCAGGAGTCCGCTCAAGGCATTGATATCGGCCAAAGCCTGCTGCAGGCTCGCGTTCCGCTCCACCAACTCGTGGGTGCGCTCCTCGACGGTCGCCTCGAGCAACTCAGTGTTGCGGCGCACGCTCTCGGCCATCTGCTGGAACCCCTTTTCCAACCGCCCGATCTCGTCACGAGCCTCTGATCCCGGAGGTCCGGTGAGACCGCCGTGCGCGAATCCCCTCACCCACGAATCAAGCCGGCCTACTCGAGCGATGAACAGCCGGTTCAGCATGACGATCAGCAGGCCGCAGGTGAGCAGCAGAGCGGCCACCAGAAGTCCGGCAAGAGGGAGGAAGCGGTCGGAGCCGATCATCGTCCCGGCGTCGATCAGGGTTAGATTGAACCACCCGATCTCCTCCAGGTAGCCGAGACCGATCAGATAGGGTTCCCCTCCGATGCGCGCCACCAACACGTCGACGCCGCCGGCGGGGTCCGCCCGTAACCGGTCCATCGCGTCCGCAAGAGCCCGGCGGTCCTTCTCGTCGTCGAGAAGATGGAAGACGATCTTCTTCTCCGAGGGGTCTTTGGAGATGGAACGGAAATCGATGAGTTCCACCTCGTTGTGCGCCTGGATCGCCCCGCCTTCCTCGACGAAGATGTTGGTCACTCCCGCCCGATCGGAGGTGACCACTTCGCTCAGGAACCGCGACAGGTCGATGCCCGTGCCTATTATGCCAAGCGTCTCGTCGCCCTCTCGCACCACGACGTTCATCCACACCTTGGTGACGCCGAGTTCTTCGTCGAAGTCTACGTTGAGCGTGTAAGGCTCGCCGCTGTCGACGGTGACGTAGTACCAGCGGTTCTCCTCCTTCGTGGGATCGAGGGTGTAGCGCAGCTCCGACCCCGTGTAGGTCTGGGCGCTGTCGTTGAAGTAGTAGTGGCCGGAGGAGTCGACCACGAAGAAATAGCTGCCGTCGGAGAAGAAGCGCCGGTAGTCCTCGAGCTCGCGGAGGCCGGCGGCACGAAGCACGGGGTCGTCTTCGGCTCGGGCCCACTCGTGGATCACCGAGGAATCGGCGAGCTTCTGAGCCAGGGCTAACTCGCGCATGAGTGGATGGAGGGTGCGTTCCTGGTTGTAGAGCACCTGCTTCTCAGCGTAGACGGAGCCCAAGCCCGCCATGATGTCCGATTGCAGCCACCCGAAGAGGAGGTACGAGACACCCAGGACGACGACGAAGACCAGCACGATGAAGCCCACGATCCTCGCCCTCAGCTGCATCCGGTCCCCTCCTCCGTTCGTTCCTGCAGAACACGCGCGCCTGTTCTCGCACACAGGCGCGTCTGAGTTGTATCGGCATCGGGCCGAGAAAGGCGAGGGGCCCAGAGACCCATTCCCCATCCGCACATGCGGCGGTATAGTCGGGCACGTGGGGAAGCACACGTTTGGGGGAGGGACCATGCACACGTATAGGGCCCGTTGGTTCGTCGTGGCGCTGGCCGCGACGCTTGCGTTGCTTGCGGCGATCGGTTCGGGTGGATGCGGCCTCACCGGCGGCAAGGCCGACGACCGGTCCGAGAACGTGCGGCAACTGTGGTCCGAGTTCCCCGGGTCGACCGATTGGAGCTTCGAGATCCGCGGTGTCGACGCCCAGAAGAAGAGCACCGGAAGCCACGACGCCTGGTACACGGTCTACACGGTGACGTACACGAGCAAGCAGGTGCCGGCCTTCTCCATCTACGCGTCCATCGACATCCCCCCCGACGACAGCATGGAGTTCGCCAACCGCGTGGAGTCTTTCTTCGTCTCGACCACCGGCATCCTGGACGCCCTGCCCCCGGACAGCGAAGTCGAGTCGTTCATGACGTGGTGGGCCGGTGCGCACCCGGACAAGTACTTCCTTCGCCTGCGGACCGACAACGTGGGCTCCGGAGCCGCGACGTACACGGTGCTGTATGCGGATGCGATGCCGGAAGAGTCCGCCATGACCGTGGCCTACTCGGAGATCGCCGTCGCCCTTGAACCCACTACCGGGGCGTGGAGCAGCGACTGACCTCCGCCGCCCGCCCCCACGCGGCCGGCGCCTACGGGTAGCGTAGGTCGCCGAGGGCCTTGTACACGACCTGGCGCGCCAGGTCGTGGGCGCCACGCAGACGGTCGGCCGCCGTCGACGTGATCTGCACCCCGGGGTAGTCGGGCACAGCGCGCCCGGCCAGCCGCCGGAGCCACCGCCGGCCGCGATAGATGGGGCGCTTCATGACGTAGGTCTCTACTTGCGAGTCCACCATGTCGCCTGGACGCGCCTCTTCCAAGGTGAGCCACTCGGGCTCCAAGTCCTCCAGCAGCCTGACGCCGGCGTCGGTGCGGGCGATGAGGTCGGACACGCCGGGAGTGCCGTAGAAGCGGTCGAGCCAGGCGTCGCCCACCGAGATGTCAGCGAGCTCCGCCAGCGCGTCGGGACAAAAGCGGCAGCGGGTGGGGACATACCCGTACATCATGTCGACGTAGTAGTCTGGGTAGGGAAGGTCCCGGCATTCCCCGGAAGCGGTCTCCAGCCGCATCACGCCCGGCCAATCCGGCCCCCGATACGTGACCGAGGTGAGGTCATCGGCGTCGAGGCCCGCGCGCCGGGCGGCGACCGCCGCCATCTGGGGCAAGCCGGTCCACCCGCAGAAGATGCCCACGGCGAGCACCACTCGCTCCCGCAGGAGCGGGTGACGCCGTTGCGCGAGTCGGAGGCCCTGTATGTGGCAGGGCAACCCTATCAACGCGTAGCGGCCGGGCTCCTCGATCACACGGCGCAAGAGGACGTTCGTCGCTACCACATTGTACTTGGAGCCCCGGCAGGCGGAGATCTCCTCCGGGGTCCGCGCGATCACCGGTTCGACCTCGAGGGCGTTATCTGGATCCATGCGGCACGCGATGACGGAGTCGACGCTGCCGGTTGCGAGCGCTCCCTGCAGGATAGCGGTGGCAACGCCTCCCGACGCTCCCCGATACCTCACCTCCGCGTCGGTGGCCCAGCCGAAGGCGAGCCGGCGCCACGGGCCCAGGAAGTCGGCGGAAGGCGCCCCCCTGTTGCGCTCACGCCACCACGCGCCGTCGGTGAAATCCAGGCCGGGGCCGGGGCACACCTCGAGGCAGGTGCCGCAGTCATTGCAGGCTTCGAGCGATACCACCGGTTCGAGACCCGTGCGCACGTTCCATCGCATGGTGATCGCACCCTGTTTGCAGAGAGCGGCGCATGTGCCGCACTGCATACAGAGACCTGACGAGTAGACGCTTGCGACGGTGGTTCGAGCGACGACGGCCCCCGGGCTATCGGCGCCGGTGCCCGGGCCGGCTCCGACCGGGCCGACGAAGGCCGCGCTTCCGGCCAACGTGGCGTCATCGTCTGCACGGGCGCTCACGGTGCCTGTAGTCGTGGTTTCTTCGCCCTCACGCCTCGCCCCCTCCCCTCGCTGCCCATTACAACGAACCATCCTCCGGCCATGATGCCATACCGTGGGCCGATCGGGGCCGGCACCGCAGCTGCATCCTGCTAGAATCGAGCCAGACCGATCAGATCAAGGAGGTAGTTCCATGGCCGAAGGACTGGATCTTTCCGGGTCTGCCGCTTTGACGGGGCTCACACCCTCAGATGTGGGCGAACTCGAACGGGTGGCTGTCGTCCAGAGCTACACCGGTGGCGAGACCATCTTCACCGAGGGAGAGCCGTCTCCCGGCATGTACATCGTCGTGGAGGGCAGCGTGACCCTCACAACCGCCCTCGGCGTCGAGCAGGTGGAGGTGGGTGAGGCTCGGAAGGGTGACCTCATAGGTTGGTCCGGCCTGGTGCCACCTCACGAGTTCTCGGCCACCGCCGTCTCAGGAGGGGACAGCACGGTCGCCCTCCTCAGAACCGAAGACCTGGCACGTCTCAGCGAGGAAGACCAGTACCTGGGTCGCATGATGATGCGCAACGTGGCTTCGGTCATATCGGTGCGCCTGCGCGAATCCCACACAAGGACGGCCCAACTCGTACAGCAGTTGCGCGACCAGGTGCCCTCCGGAAAGGGCCTGCGCACGCGGCACAAGGACTGACCTCCGCCGACCCCTTCCCGACATGGCGCGCGAAGACCGCGCGCGAAGACCGCGCGCGCACACCGCGAAGGAGCGAAAACGCTAAAGGATAGTGAGCGTGTGAGCCGATATGTGAATAGGTTCACGAGAACGTCAATAGAGTGCCGCTTGACCCGCGAATGAAGCACGAAGGGGCCGGACAGCCGGGGATCACCGGTGGCCGGCCCTCACATCGAGGCGACGGTGACGAACCGCGCGCGAAGGAGTGGGTGCCATGATCGACCGCGTCGTGGCCAAGACGGACCTCATCAGGTCCATCGATCGGCTGGCACACGAGCAGAGCGTGTTCGCTCCGGTGGCGAACGGCCCGCAGTTCAGCTTCAAGGTCATCTCATCGGCCGAGGAGGTCGCCGAGGGCTATCTACCCACGGCGCTGCCTCCGAGCAAGCACCTCCTGCCTCCGCGCGAGGCGCTGCTGCGTTTCGCCTGGCACGATGAGCTTGCCGTGGAACCGGTCATCGAGGCCACCGAGACGGTGGCTTTCGGCCTGCGGCCGTGCGATCTGCACGCACTCGAACTGCTCGACGCCATCTTCGTCGACGACAAGGACGACGGCCACTACCGCGCACGTCGGGAAGCGGCCTTCTTCGTGGGCATCGAGTGCCTCGAACCATGCGACGACCACTGCTTCTGCGAGAGCATGGGCAGCCTCAGAGCCGACTCCGGCTTCGACGTCCTCCTCACCGACCTCGGTGACACCTACTACGTGCGCGTCGAGTCGACCAAGGGCCGGGACTTCGTCCTCGCCGTCGACGGTGCGCACGAGGCGGTCTACGAGGACCGCACCCGGCTGCGCAAGGCACACGAAGGTCGCGACGCCGCGTTCACCCCAAGGCTCGATGTTGCGATGGAGCACCTCCCGGCGCTGCTCGCCGAGAGCTCGGATTCCCTCCTGTGGGACGTGCTCGGCGAGAAGTGCCTCTCCTGCGGGGCATGCACCAACGTCTGCCCCACCTGCTACTGCTTCGACGTGCGCGACGAGCTCAACCTCGACATGAAGAGCGGGGAGCGGGTGCGCACCTGGGACAGCTGCCAACTCGAGGAGTTCGCGATGGTCGGCACCGGGGAGAGCTTCCGCAAGCCTCGCGAGATGCGCGTGAAACACCGCTTCAACCGCAAGGGTCGCTACATCTTCGAGCGCTACGGGCGCATGGGCTGTGTGGGGTGCGGTCGTTGCGCACGGGCCTGTCTCGTGGATATCGATCCTGTCGAGGTGTTCAATCAGCTCAAGGGCCGACCGGTGGAAAGGTAGGCGATGGTGAATACTCAAACGACGCCACACGGCCGTCTGAAGCAATCGCCGTTCCTGCCCGACATGGCGGAGATCGTCCGCAAGGAACGACTGAACCCCACCGAGACCCTCTACGTGCTGCGACTCACCGATGGGGCGGAACTTGGCCACGCGCCCGGCCAGTTCGTCGAGGTGAGCGTCTTCGGAGTCGGGGAGGCGCCCTTCTCGATCTCCTCATCGCCCACTCGCGGCGGAGAGTTCGAGCTCTGCATCCGCCGGGTTGGAGACGTGACCACGGCGATGGAGCGGCTCGGTATCGGAGCCAAGCTCGGCGTTCGGGGGCCCCTTGGACGCGGGTTCCCCCTCGACGTGATGCGCGGCAACGACGTGCTGATCATTGCCGGAGGACTGGGCATCGTCCCACTGCGCAGCCTCATCGGCACGGTGATCGACGAACGCGCGGATTTCGCCGAGGTGACGATCCTCTATGGGTGTAAGAGCCCGGCCGAGATGCTGTTCAAGGACGAGATCGCCGCCTGGGAGGCCCGTGAGGACATCGACTTCCGCGTCACCACAGACATCGCCGACCCTTCCTGGAAGGGGAACGTGGGTCCGGTCACGACGCTGTTCCGCCGACTCACCGTCAACCCCAAGACAACAGTGCCGGTGATGGTGGGACCACCTGTGATGTTCAAGCATGTGGTCAAGCAGGTGCTCGCCGTGGGCATACCCGAGGACCGGATCATCCTCTCGCTCGAGCGCCGCATGAAGTGCGGCATCGGCGAGTGCGGCCACTGCCAGATCAACGGGGTGTACGTGTGCCAGGACGGCCCGGTGTTCACGTACGCAGAACTCAAGCGGCTCGAGGAGGCGATGCTCTGATGACCGAGCCCATCCGCAGCCCAGAACGCCCCCGCGTGGCCCTGTTCGAACTCGCCTCCTGCGCCGGGTGCCAGCTACAGATCTTGAATTGCGAGGACGAGCTTCTCGATCTGCTCCAGCTGGTGGAGTTCGTATACTTCAAGGAAGCGATGACCGAGACATCCGATTCCTACGAGCTCGCACTGATCGAGGGAGCCGTGACCCGGGAGTCCGACGAGGAGAAGCTCCGCCATATCCGGGAGAAGGCAGCCCTGGTGGTGACGATCGGCTCGTGCGCCTATCCGGTAGGTGTCCCGGGACTCAAGAACGCCCACGACCCGGTGGAAGTGGGGTCGCTGGTCTACGGCGAGGACGCCGGCTTCTTCCCCACGATCGAAGCCAAACCGGTGGACGCGGTGATCCCCGTGGACCTGCACATCCTCGGTTGCCCCATCCACAAGGACGACTTCATGCGCGTGCTGACGGCCCTGCTGATCGGCAAGAACCCGCCGGTGCCGACTCACGCCGTGTGCGTGGAGTGCCGCCTCAAGGAGAACGTCTGCGCGTTCGACCGCGGCCTTGTCTGCCTCGGCCCCATCACGCGGGCCGGCTGCGGGGCGCTCTGCCCGAGCTACGGGAGCCGCTGCTTCGGTTGCCGAGGCCTGTGCGACGACCCCAACGTCGCCTCGATGGAGGCTCTGCTGGAAGAGAAGGGTAAGACCGCCGAGGAGATCATGGCCGAGTACGGCCTCTACAACGGATACTACTCCCGCCGCGACGGCGGCCTGAAAGCGAAGGTGGCCCGATGACCGGCAATGGCGCCACGAACGGCGGTGCGGGCACCACTCGCACCGTCGAGGTGAAGGTGGACTACGTTTCTCGTGTGGAGGGCCACGGCAACATCGTGGTGGTGGCCGACGGCGACCGAGCGAAAGAAGTGCGCTTCGAGGTGACCGAGCCTCCTCGCTTCTTCGAGGCGATGCTGCGCGGCCGCCCCTACGATCAGGCTCCGCTGATCACGAGCCGCATCTGCGGCATCTGCTCCAACGGACACGTGCTGGCATCGATCACCGCGATGGAAGCCGCGCTCGGCATCACACCCACCGAGCAGACCAAGCGCCTGCGGCGCCTGCTCATGCACGGGGAGACCATCCAAAGTCACGTGTTGCATGCGTACTTCCTGGTCGCTCCAGACTTCTTCGACGTGGGGAGCGTGGTACCGCTGGCGGGCACGCATCCCGAGGTCGTGAGGCGTGCCCTGCGCCTCAAGAAGCTCGGGAACGACCTCTGCGAGGTCATCGGCGGCCGCGCCGTGCACCAAGTGGCAGCAGTCGTGGGTGGCTTCACGCACCTGCCTGCGCCGGCCGCCCTCACCGCCGTGCGTACGCGGCTGGCCGAATCGCTGCCGGATCTTCACGAGACCGTGGCCCTGTTCGCGAGTCTCGACATGCCGGACTTCAGCCGACCCACCGAATACTTGTCGCTCACCTATGGGGAGGCCGGAGGTGACCAAGCTCGCGGAGGTGAGTCCTATGCGTTCTTCGGCGACCAGATCCTCTCGTCAGACGGCGGCATGACCCCGGTGAGCAGCTACCGTGACAAGGTGCGCGAGCGCGTCCTGTCTCATTCTTCGGCCAAGCACTGCGCGCCGGGAGACGGTACTGACACCGACACCTTCATGGTGGGCGCGTTGGCCCGCCTGAACAACGGTTTCGAAGGACTCAGCGACGGGGCCAAGGCGGCCGCGGACGACCTCGGGTGCCGGCCGACCTGCACGAACACCTTCATGAACACCGTGGCTCAGCTCATCGAGACCGTTCACTGCGTAGAAGACTCCATCATGATCATCGACCGACTACTCGACGAAGGCCTGAAGCCGGAACCCCCCATGGTGGAGATCCGAGCCGGCCGCGGCGCCGGGGCTGTCGAGGTGCCTCGCGGCACGCTGTACCACGAGTATGCGGTGGATGACGCCGGGCTGATCGTCGAGGCCAACCTGATCATCCCCACCGGTCAGAACCTCGCGAATCTCGAGCGCGACATGTGGGCCTTGGCGGCGCAGGTGCTCCCTCAGGGCAAAGTGAAAGCTCAGAAGGCCATGGAGATGCTCGTGCGGGCCTACGACCCGTGCATCTCGTGCTCCACCCACGTGATCTACCTGAACGGAGAGGGGACCGAGAGCGCAGGTGACAGCACGAGTGACGTCGCGGGAGACGCCCAGAGTGACGCCACGGGTGACGCCACGGGTGACGCCGCCGAGGACTCGCGCAGGACGAAGCACCACGGTAGACAGACTCTTGGGCCGGAGGAGGTGACGGCATGACCATCGATCGGACGTTGCTCAAGCGTAATGAACTCTTCAACACCCTCGATGACGGCGAAGCGGCTGCGATGGCCAAGATGGCGATCGGCAAGACATACGTGGCCGGAGAAGAGATCTTCCAGGAGAACGAGGCGGCCTATGCCATCTGCGTGCTGGTGGAGGGGCGTGTCGGCCTGATGATGGATGTAGGCAACGGCAAACGACTCACCGTGAGCACGGTCGAGCCGGGCGAGATCTTCGCCTGGTCGGGACTCGTGGCGCCATATCACTTCACCTCGACGGCTCGCGCCATCGACGATTCCACGGTGGCGGTCTTCAAGTCGGAAGACCTCAGGCGTATGTTCGACCAGAACCCCCGCTTGGGCTACCAAGTGATGCGCCAGATCTCGTTCCTGATAGCCCAGCGTCTGCGCGACTCCCATCTGCAACTGCTGGGGCTCTTCGGCTCGTAGACACCGGTGTGGCGGCGGGGCGCACGCCCCGCCGCCCCCCATGCCCGGGCACGCCCGCGCGCCCTGGAGGGATCGGCCTCGCCCGCGCCTCCTCAGACAGCAGCGCGCTCTCGGCGTCTTCGCCCCCGCGTGCGGAACTCCGACACGAGCATGCCGCACAGGATCGCTGCTGCGCCGAGCCACGCGACCGGCGACAGCCGGTCGCCCGCCAACGTGTAGCCGAACACTCCGGCGAACACCGGCTCCATCGTGAGGATGACCGCGGTCCGAGTGGGCGAGGCGTACCGCTGCGCGAAGGTCTGGATGTAGAAGGCCGCGGCCGAAGCGAGTAGGGCGGTTACTCCGAGAGCAAGCAACACGGCGGGATCCCAGACTGCCCCCAGATCGAGCGGGTAGCCGAGGGCCCAACCGGCCATGCTCAGCGCCCCGCTCAACAGCGCCACCATGCCCAACTGCACCACCGTGAGCACGGCCGTATCGTGATGCCTCACGAACCGCGAGGTCGCCAGGATGTGAGCAGCGAAGCTGAGCGCACACAGGAAGACCAGCCCGTCGCCCAGGAAGTGCAGTTGTGCGGATCCGCCGGACAACAGGAACAGCCCGAAGGCAGCGAGAGCCACGCCCACAACGGCTCGGCGATCCGGCCAGATATGCCACACCACACCCTGCATCACGGGCACCAACACCACGAACATGCCGGTGATGAAGCCGGCGTTCGAGGGAGTTGTTCGCTGCAGACCGAACGTCTGGAAGATGTATCCGGCGCCGAGGAAGAGCCCCATGATCGCACCGGCGCGCACGGAGCCCCGCAGACCCGCGGACCTTACTTCCGGTGTTGTCGCGGGGCGCCGACCCGAGGGGTCTCGCCGCGCGGCCGAGGACCATCGCCTCGTGATGGCCAATCCCAGCGCCACGACGACGGTGGCGAGGCCGAAGCGTATCGCGATGAACGGCAGTGGCGGTAAGAGGGTGACGGCGTCCTTGACCATGACGAATGTCCACCCCCACACCGCAGTGACGCCCACCAACAGGAGTTCAGCGACGATCTGTTTGCGCCGGTCGTTGGGACGACCGACCCCGGGGGGTCCAGCTGGGTGGGCGGCACTATCGAGGGCATCGCTCGGATGGGTTCCGCCCGGGGGGGCATCGCTCGGATGGGTTCCGGTCACGTCGGCTCCGGGATGCGCGCGGATGGGCAGACTCGTGGACCCGCACGTGTGGCGTGCGACGACCGCAGGGTATACTACCAGACCGTATGCCGGACGCGCCCGAGGCACGTCTCGCGGGCGGGCGTCTCCCCGCTCAGCCGCGTTTTTTGGCCGCTGCGGCCGGCGCCCGCCGGGTGCCCAGCCATGACGCCGACCACGGAGAACCACATGACGAGACCCCGTCGCGGAGACACCCACGAGCTCGCCGTCACCGGCCTCGCGTTCGGGGGTCAGGGCATCGCCCGGCCCGACGACTTCGTGGTGTTCGTGGCGGGTGCGGTACCGGGTGACGAAGTACGCGCCACTGTCACCAAAGTGAAGAAGAGCTACGCTGAAGCCCGGCTCGAGGAGATCCTCAGTCCCTCGATCGACCGCGTGAGTGCCCACTGCTCTCACTACGGCACCTGCGGAGGCTGTCGCTGGCAGAGCCTCGACTACGAGGTGCAGCTGCGCTACAAGGAACAGCAGGTGGGGGAGTCGCTCGAGCGGCTGGGCGGCCTCAAGGGCTTCGAGATGAGGCAGATCAAGGCGATGGACCACCCCTGGCGCTATCGCAACAAGGTGGAGTTCTCCATCGGAAGCGTCGAAGGCAGACTCGTCGTGGGCTTCCACCCACCGGGCCGTTGGGACGCGGTACTCCCTCAGACCGAGTGCCACCTGCTCCCTCTAGCGACCGAAGGGGTGCGCGCCACGGTGGAAGAGTGGCTTCGGAACGTGGGAGCCGAGCCTTGGAACCCGCGTGACCACGCGGGCTATGCGCGGCACCTGACCATACGCGAAGCCTACGGCACCGGAGAGATACTGGTGAACTTGGTCACCGCGCCCGGTGCCCTGCCGGACCCGACCGGCTTCGTGGACACTCTGCGCGCGCGGCATCCGGAGGTGGTGGGTATCATGCACGCCACGAACGCCGGCGAGGCGGAGGTCGCCACCGGCATGCCCTTCCAGACGCTCTGGGGCCGATCTCACATGTACGAGACGCTCGGAGACCTCCGGCTGAAGGTCTCGATCGACGCCTTCTTCCAGACCAACACGCGAATGGCGTACGTCCTGTACGAGACGGCGGCGCAAGAGGCGGCCCTCACCGGCGATGAGGTCGTGTGGGACCTCTACTCGGGCATCGGTTCGATCGCGTTGTATCTGGCCCGGCGCGCGCGATCGGTGCTCGGCATCGAGGTGGTCCCGGCGGCCGTGCGAGACGCGGTGCAGAACGCCGTGGAGAACGGTGTCACCGCGGCCACCTTCCTTGAAGGCAACGCGCGGGTGGTGCTCAAAGAGATCCTCGAAGGTCGCCTCGAGCTGCCCCTCGAACTCACCCGCCCAGACGTGGTGGTGGTCGACCCCCCGCGTGGAGGCCTCGCCCACAAGGTGATACATCGCATCGCTGCCGCGGGCCCCCGCAGGGTGGTCTACGTGTCGTGCAACCCCACGACGCTCGCGCCCGATGCGGCCCTGTTCCAAGAACTCGGCTACCGACTCACGCGGGTCACGCCGGTGGACATGTTCCCGCACACGCCCCACATCGAGGCGGTGGCGCTACTGGAGCCCGTGGCGCGGCCGTCTGCCGACGAGTAGATCCGCCTGGGTGAGGAGGAAGGCCAGGGCCACGAACGGCAGCGCGGGTATTGCCGGCCGCCACACAAGAGCTACCGTCACCGCCACTACCAGCGAACAACCCATCGCCACGAAACCGCCGCGTGGACGTAGACCCGTTGCAGCGGCGCCTGAGGTGAGCAGGGCAAGGAACACCACGTCGCTGAGCCCAAGCCCCATCCCGGTGCCCGTCTGCCCGAGAACGGGGAAGTGGATCAGCAGATAGTCGAGGGTGACGGGCACCTGCTCGACGAGTATCTTCGTCGGCCCCGCGAAGACGCTCCACGCATCGGCCGCGATCGCCACGATCGCCACGACGCCGAGCCACCACCCTCTTTCCACGTGACGCCCGAGCAGTCGGCCCCCGCCCGCGGCGAACACCACCTTGAAGGGCACGGCAACGCCCACCCACCCAAGCCAGGAGAAGGCCAAGCCGCCCACCGCGCCCACGAGCACGAGCCCCACGATGACGCGAAATGAGATCTCACCGCGCGCCATCACCCACGTCATCAGCAACAGGGGCGCAAGCCCGGCGAGGAACCCCGCGAACGCATCGACCTCGAGCGGACCGGGCGCCGGTAGGTGAGGCGCGGCCAGGGTCACGAGTGGAGCGGCAGCAGCGCCAAGTAGCAGAAGAGAGAACGTCATGCGGCGGGGGTCTTGGGCGCCGCGACCCCCGAGGCCGGCGACCCGGGCGTCGATGCCGCGGGCGCCGGTGCCGCGGCCGGATCCGTCCATCAGTAGGGCGGCTCGTCTCGGTGCCAGTCACCCAACGCACGGAACGCGTTCCAGAAGGCCCGTTTCTCGTCGGCATCGTCGAGCGAGTCGTCGACATCGGGCGTGACGAGGGCGCGGCACGTGGGAGTAAGATCCTGAAGCTCCCCGGGTGCCCATTCGAGCTCGCGCATGACGGCGGTGCGGTTCGCGTTCAGCACGTCGAGCGCCCGCCTGCCCATTACCACCACGATCTTAGGCTGGGTGATCTGGAGCTCCTCAAGCAGGTAGCCGGGGCAGTTGGCCTCACCCTCCTTGATCTCCACTCCCACGCATTTCACCATGTTCGTGCCGTAGAGCAGCAGCGGGTCGATGCCTAACCGCTCGACGCTCTTCAGCACGGCGGCACCCGAACGACCGAAGAACGACACACCCTCGCTCACCTCGAGGTAGCGCGGGCCGTACTTGACCATGAAGATGTCGGCCAGCGGGTGCCCCGAGCCCACGGTGGGCAAGAAGTCACCTCGCGAGCAGAGGTGGCACTGGGTGACCGTGCGGTTCAACTCGTTGCTCTCGGCGATCGCGCGTTCTTCGAGTTTTCGATATATGTCGTTCGTCTCCGGGGGGAGGGGCGGATGCTTCGACTTCTCTCGGGGTTCTGGTGTCATGCCGTCCTCCAGGACCCAGGCCGATCCGAGTGCCCGGGGTTCGTGGAACATATTCGTCCCCTGGAGGGTGACTCCTTCGCACTACCCCGAGGTCACGAGCCGGGAGTGACGTAATCGAGCGTCGAGCGCAAGAACTTAAGGGATTGGAGATAGAAGAGGCTCTTCCGCCGAGTCACGATGTCGGCTTCGCGGAGCGCGGCCATGAACGACTCGGGGCCGTCGAAGCGCGGCATGCGGAGCATCGCCGTGCCGAGACCGGGTAGCACGTGGGCGTCGCTGCCCGCGCCGGCCGCCACGTTGTACTTCGCTGCGAACCGTTCGGCGGTGAGGTTGAACTGCGGCAACATGTTCCTGGCGTTGTACGTCTCGACCACGTCGATGCGGTGCAGATTCGCCACCATCGTCTGGTACGACGGAGTGGTGCGCAGCCGGTCGAACGGGTGCGGCACATACACGAGTCCACCCTGCTCCTTGATGAGCGAGAGGGTCTCGTCGAAGGAGCGCCCCTTCGGGATGAGCTCCTCGAGGAATAGGCCTATCACCTCTCCTTGCAGCGTCATCACCTCTTCGGCCACGATCACGAAGAGGTCGTCTCCAGCCAGCTCGCGCGCCAATTGCGCGCCTTCGATCGCGTTGTGATCTGTGACGGCGATTGCGCCCAGGCCCACTTCGCGGGCAGTGGCGATCAGGTCTTCCACCGCACTTGTGCAATCGCGGGAGTACGAGGTATGCATGTGGAGGTCGGCGTGTATCCATCCCCCGGGAGCCTCGATCGGCCCCGACACCCTGCGGTCGAGACGCCGTCTCGGTCTGACCAGAGCCGGCCCCCCCACCTCCCGCGCACCGCTCTCGGCGCGACGCTCGAGCGACTGCCGATAGATCTCGACAACGCTCTCCGCAACCGCGCTCATGTGGAGCCCCATGTCGCACGAGGGAAGGCTCCCGGGCGCCTCCGCGGTGCCCCGGGCGACGCGCTCTCGAGTCTCAACATCTGCCCCGCCCGAACCTGTGCCCTCAAGCACGGACCTCATGGCGGTCGCCAGACTCCCCTCGCGACCGGGGTCGAAATACGCGACCGTCGAGGGACTCTGCGTGATGCCCCGCATGAGCGGGAGATCGGGGGACACGATCGGGCTCCCCATCGCGAGTGCTTCCGCGGCCGTCTGCAGAAGCCACTCGCCTCCGAAGAAGGGCAGGATCGTCACGGAGGCTTCGGCGAAGCTCCCGGCTAGTTCCATTGGATCGTTGAAGTCCACCCATTCCACCTTGGAGCGGAGCGCCCGTGGAGCCCGGCGGGGAGGCCACAGTTCGGCAGAGGGAGCGTGCACCGCCACTCGCAGCAGGTCGATGGTCGATGGGAAGGCCGTGGACAAGGTGCGCAGGAGAGTGCGGAGAGCGCGCGAGTCGTCGCCACGGTACACGTAGAGCGCTGCGCGTGGCGCCTCTGAAGGCTCGCCTCCCATCGGCGCACCGGGGAGGCGGGCGGCCTTCGAGCCAAGTCGAGTGCCCAGCGGTACGAGGTGGTAGTCGCCTCCGAGGCGCTCGGCCAAGACGCTGGGGGCAGGCCGACAGGTGACGATGCGCTCGTCGAGCAATCGGTAGAAGCGAGACAGCACCGAGGCACCGATCTCGTAGGCCGCCAGACCAGCGGGAGTGAGGTGGAACGTGGCAACCACGGGGCTACGAGCTTCTCGGATCGCCGTGAAGCTAAGGGAGGGAGCGAGCGGCTCGTGCACGTGCACCACGTCGAAGCCTCCGCCTGCCAGCACCCGCTCGATGCGCGACAACACGTCCACCGGTAGACCTATGCTCGAGACCGACCCGTTGAATCTGAAGGCGAAGCTCCGGCCGAGCGCGATCACTGGCACCCCGTCCGCGGCGACAAGGGGACCTCCCGCTCGAGGCCCCGGCAGAAGGAGCTCGGGAGCCGGTAAACCGCGCTCCCACGAAGAGAGAAGGCCGAGCACCGTCTCGGCCGGCCGACGAGTGAGCGCGCGCATCCGTCGCAACTCCCCGGCTTCGTCCGAAGAGGTGAGGATCACCGGTTGATGCCCGCGCGCCAAGAGTTCCCGCGACAGATCGGCCACGTGCCGGTTCACTGCACACGGCCGCGCCCAGGAGAAGGGAGTGACCAGAGCCACACGTAGGCTCTGGTCGCTCACGACTCGATCCCGAGGACGCGCACCGTACTCATCGGTACGCGTCTACCCCACAGAGCCCGTGGTCAGTCTCAGTCGGTCTCGACGGGTTCAGCGGCGACAGGCTCGGCGGCGGCAGCCTTCGCGGCAGCGGCGGGGGCCGATTTCGAGCCCGTGCCCGCGATGAAGGCTTCCGTCGCGTCGTGCGCTTCGGTGTCGGAGACCTGCTGCGGCGGCGACTTCATGAAGTACGAAGCCGGTCCGTACAGGGCGCCCGAGATGCCGCGGTCGAGCGCCAGCTTCGCGCAACGCACCGCGTCGATCACGATGCCGGCGGAGTTCGGCGAATCGACGACTTCGAGCTTCAACTCGATGTTCAAGGGCACGTCGCCGAAGGTACGCCCCTCGAGCCGGATATAGGCCCACTTGCGGTCGTCGAGCCACTCCACGTAGTCCGAGGGGCCGATGTGCACGTTCTTGGCGCCGATATCGTAGTCGAGCTGAGAGGTGACCGCATTGGTCTTCGAGATCTTCTTGCTCTCCAGACGTTCACGCTCGAGCATGTTCAAGAAGTCGGTGTTGCCGCCTACGTTCAGCTGGCTCGTACGCTCGAGACGTACGCCGCGCTCGCGCATCAGGTGTGCCAGGACGCGGTGGATGATGGTAGCGCCCACCTGCGACTTGATGTCATCGCCGATGATGGGCAGACCGCGCTCCTCAAAACGTTGCCGCCAGTATTCTTCGCGTGCGATGAACACCGGCACGCAGTTGACGAAGGCGCACCCCGCTTCCAGCACCTGCTCCACGTACCACTTGGTTGCCATCTCGCTGCCCACGGGCAGGTAGCTCACCACGACGTCGGTCTTGGTGTCTTTGAGGATGCCGATCACGTCGGCTGTAGGGCCGGGAGCCTTCTCGATCACCTGAGAGAGGTACTTGCCCAGACCGTCGTGCGTCATGCCACGGGAGACCGTGATGCCGGTCTTAGGCACCTCGGCGAACTTCACCGTGTTGTTGAGGCCGCCATCGATGGCCACGGAGAGGTCCTTGCCCACCTTCGTCACGTCGACATCGAAGGCCGCGGTGAATTCTATGTCAGAGATATGGTAGCCACCCAGGTTCACGTGCATGAGTCCCGGCACGAATTCATCGTCTTTCGCGTCGCGGTAGTAGTGCACTCCCTGGATGAACGACGAGGCGCAATTGCCCACGCCGACGATGGCGACCCTCACCTTATCGCCCAATGTGACTCCTCCTTATCCTGCTCCGCTGCGGAACTCACGCCTGGTCTAGCCGGCCCGCAGCTGTCGATAGGTATGTGCGACCCGCTGCACCACGGTGAACGTGGTCAGCGCAGCCAAGATGTAGACGATGTACGGAAGCACGTTGAAAAAGAGACCGACGGCGATGAGCACTACCCGCTCCGGGCGACTCATCAAGCCGACCTTGCACTCCAGACCGAGCGCCTCGGCCCTGGCTCTCGTGTAGCTCACGAGCACGGAGCCGAGCAAGGCGACCGTCACGAGCGCCACGTCCATCGACCGTCCCTGCCGCGAGAACAGATACGCGACCGCCACCAGGATAGCACCCTCTGAGGCGCGATCGAGGGTCGAGTCGAGAAACGATCCGAACGGAGTGACCCGGTTGGCGAAACGCGCAAGTGCTCCGTCGAGCATGTCCATGCTGCTGGCTATCAGGAACACGACTCCACCGACGATCAGCATCTCCCGCGCCACCAGCACCGCGGCAACCACGTTGAGAAGGGCGCCGGTCACCGTGATCTGATTCGGCGAGATGTGCAGCCGATCGAGCGCATGCGTCAACGGCCCAAGGAACCTCCGGACTCGCTCGCCCAGGAAGTCTCTCAAGTCGCTCATGGTATGGCCGCGTCTATTCTGCAAAACGCACCGATTCTAGCAGCCGCGCGAGTGGCCCTACAAACGACGCAGCCGCGGGCCCTCTGGGCGGCGTGAGGGGCGTCACTCTCTCACACCCGCAGTGTCTTGCCGTACGGTGGTACCCGGGACGGTATCGGAGATGGTCTCGACGTGGTGTTCGGGGCGGGGCTCGGGTGTGTCGCTGAAGCCGGGTCCTGCACCTGAGACGTTCCCCACTTCCACCGCCACCACATCGTCGTCGCCCACCCAGGGGGCGCGCGAGAGGCGGAAATCGAAGAAGTCGATGGTGTGACGCGCCATGGCTAGGATCGGGAGCACCGCGAGCATGCCAACGATGCCGCCCACCTCGGCGCCGGCCAGCAGAGCGAAAATGACGACGAGTGGATGCACCCCGACCGAAGTGCCCATGATGTTCGGCACGAGGATGTGATTCTCGAGCAGCTGCACAAGCCAGAACAGGATCGCTACCCAAAGGGCCGTCCCCGGGCTGTGGAACAGAGCCAGAAGCACAGGGGGGATGGCCCCGAGCCATGGTCCGAGATACGGGATCACCTCGGTGACGCCGGCCCACACGCCGAAGAGAAGAGCGTACTGACTTCCTTCGGGCCAGACCCCCACCACGTCCCAACCCAGCACCCAGACCCCGAGACCGGCGGCCAGCCCGACCGATAACGCCAACACGGTCTGGCCCTTCACGTACCGGGTGAACGAGACCTGCATGCCATTCAGATAGGCCTCGGCCACCACATCATCGGTGGGGAAGGCGCGGACAAGTGAGGTGAAGATGCGTCGCCCGTCGATGAGCATGTAGAAGCTCGCGATCAGAACAAGCAGCGCCGTCGCCGCACCCCCCGCCACCCCCACCCCGGCGTTGAAGATCGTGCCTAGTGACTGCAACCCTTTGTTGCCCAGCCAATCGGTGGAGAGGGCCGCGACCCCGCTCAAATCGACGTGGAGGCCGTATCGAGCCAGGTAATCCTCGTAGGTGGGGAGTTGCTGGTTGAACATGGTCCCCCATTCGGGAGCACGTTCGACGAGCGCCCGCGCCTGTAGGGCAAGCGGCGGAACGGCTATGAAGAGGAGAAGCCCAAGCATCGACAAGAGGGCGAGATAGACCGCGGGCACGCTCACCCCTCGGGGCAGCCGGATGCGTCGGCGCAGGATCTCTGCCACCGGATTCAGGAGCAGCGCGACTAGAATGGCCATGAGGAGTACGAAGAGAGCATGACTCACAGATCGGGCCAGGTAGACACCCAGACCCACGGCAAGCGGCAACAAGGCCAGCTGGACCCACCGGGGTATCGTCACCTGCACGTGCTATTCCTCCTCAAGCCGGACTCCCGCCCAGATGCGGGCAATTGTGGTCTTCGCGCGCCCCCCATGTTACTGTACGGTCGATGTCAGCGCAGCTTTCTCGACAAAACATCGATCGCCAGAAGCGCCGCAGACTGATCGTCGTTCGGCGCAGAAGGCTCAGATTCGGAGTTGCACTCCTTCTGGGCTTCTTTGCTGTGACCGCGTACACGGTGTTTTCCATGGTAGAACGTTCGACCGCGCAGGTGACCGGAACCGAACTCCTCGTCGTGGACAAACCCGCAACCGGGGGACCCGTGGACGCCGCTGGGCCCATGTACCCCGTGTTCGCGCGGCTCGACACTCGCAACCTCGTTCTCCCGGTCGCAGCGCAGGCCGCCACTATCATCGCCTACCATCCCCTCATGGACGACCGCGCCGTTCCGCTGAGCCCGGTCGGTGACCAGGTGAACGGTGGCGTTCTAGCCCGCACGCTCAAACGGGTCTTCTCCGAGGCCTCCGCGGTACGCTACTACATGATCGAGGACAAGGAGCGCAACCTCTCCGGCACCGGCTGCGTCGATGTGGGCGCGCCCGCGGGCACGCCCATCGTGAGCCCGGTGTCCGGCGTGGTCACCGGTGTCACCGAGTACAGTCTGTACGGGAAGTACCCCGACGTGCAGATCGACATCGCGCCCGACGGTGTAGGCGATGTCACTATCTCGCTGCTCTTCGTGGACGAACCCAACGTCACGATCGGTGAGGTGGTGGTGGAGGGCAAGACCCAGCTCGGAAAAGTGCGAGCGCCACAGGGGGATCTTGGCGAGGGCCTCGCCGAGTTCACGCGTGATGCCGGCAGCCACGTGCACATCCAGGCGATCTCCGGGATCCCGGGCGACTAACACACCCCCGTCGCGTCAGCGACCACCGCGGTCGTCCCCACCCAGGCGCAGCAACCCCCGCAGGCCGCCGCCCCTCTCGCCCTTCGACGATGTGGCTCCGCCCAGTTTGAGTATCTCCTTCACCAGCTGCACCCGCAGCTCCTGGCTCGGGAGCCGGGAGAACATGTGACTCACTCGTGCTGCTATCGCGGGTCGCGGGGCATAGGTGTACAGCACTCCCCCCCGGGGACCGAAGCTGCGCTGGATGAGGCCCGCGGAGACGAGCCTGTCAAACGTGGGCGCCAGGTCGCGCTCTGCGCGGCCGACCACATGCGAGATCAGTTCGGCCGGCATATCCTCCGCGCGCCGTGAGTGCAGGCACTCGAGCACATCCCAACAGGCGAAGGTGGGAACGAAGTCGCGCGCCCACTCATCCACCGGCTCTTCGCTATCCGCCGCGCCGGAGCCCGCCGTCCTGTCATTGGGGTCCCCGTGATCAGATGCCACAGGTCTTTGCCTCGATGTATCGCAGTGCGTCGAAAGCCGCCGACGCGCCCCCGGAGGCGGCGGTCACCACTTGCTTCAGCGTGTTCGCGGTGAGATCGCCCGCGGCCCAGAGACCGGGCACCGACGTAAGCCCCGCGTTGTCGACCGTCACGAAACCGAACTCGTCGAGGCTCGCGATATCCACGAGCAGCTCGTTGACAGCGTCGACCCCGACGAAGATGAAGACGCCGTCGAGCGGGAGGAATTCGTCGGGCTCCCCCTTGGTCGAGGCGAGCTGCACTCCCTTGACCTTGCCGCCCTCGCCCACGATCTCGGAGACGACGCGACTCCAGCGCACGTCGATCTTGTCGTTCTGGAAGCAGTACTCCTGGATGCACTCGGTGGCGCGGAGCTGATCGCGACGGTGGATCACGGATACCGTGGTGGCGAACTTCGCGAGGAAGAGCGCCTCCTGGAGGGCCGAGTCACCGCCCCCCACCACGCACACGGCCTTGTCTCGGAAGAAGGCGCCGTCGCAGGTGGCGCACCACGAGACCCCTCGGCCGGTGAACTCGGCCTCACCCGGCACGCCCAACTTCTTGGGCACCGCGCCCGTGGCCACGATCACCGAACGGGCCCCGATCTCCTCCCCGTCAACGGACAGCACGAAATCGGTTCCTTCGGTGCGGATGGACTCGACCGGGCTGAATGTGCGGAACTCGGCGCCGAACCGTTCCGCCTGCTTGAGCATGAGCTCGCCGAGATCGGGTCCCGAGATGCCTTCGGGGAACGCGGGGTAGTTCTCCACCCACTCGGTGGTGACGATCTGCCCGCCGGGGAGGCCCTTCTCGAAGACCACGGTTCGCGCGCGGGCACGAGCCCCGTACAACGCCGCCGCCATCCCGGCGGGCCCCCCGCCCACTATGGCGATATCCAACATCTCCGTCACAAGTACCCTCCGTCCGTGCTCCGGAACGTCGCTCCGGTCTTTTCACTTGCCAGAATGTAGCATCAATCACGCTGCACGCCGAGGGCCCCCTGGGACCCGCTCAGACGCACGTATCACCGCATCCTAAGTATGCATCATGCCCAAATGGGAGAGTATCAAGACCCCTTCCACCTACCAGAGGTGGGTCTCGCGGCTGATAGGCGCGGAAGCGCCCGGGACGGGATGCCCCGTTTCACGGCACGCTTCCAGCGCGGGCCGAACAGCCGTACCACGAGCTCCCGCCGTCTCAGGATCTCGGCCTCATCGAGGTCCAGGGAGGTCACGCCGATGACCGTACGCGTGCTCATCACACCGGGACGTTGGAGCGGGTCTTCGTAGGAGGGGTCGATGTCGTACCCCTCGGCTCGACATCGCTCCATCAGACGCGTGCCGGGGTAGGGCTGAGCCAGGTTCACGGAAACGGTGACGGGGCCGTCGAGCGCTCGGACGCGCTCCAGGTACCCCAGCCCCGACTCGAACATCTCCTTGGTCTCCCCCGGGTACCCGATCAGGTAGAAGAGCGTGATCTTTGGGATCTCCGACCGCACGCACAGCGCCAACATCTCGAAGGCCGCCTCAAGATCCAGGCGCTTCCCCATGAGATCCTGCATGAGCGGATCGCCGTGCTCGAGACCGAACACCAGCTCCGTGCAACCACTACGCTGGACGAGATCCAAGAGGTCGGGGTCGAGAGAGTCGATGCGGATGCCGTTGGGAGGCCGCCACGTGAAGGGTACGTGGTTCGTCGTCTCGCGCAGACGAACGAACCCCTCGAGGATCGAGGCCGCACGCTCGTGATCGTGCGTGAAGTTGTCGTCTTCGATCTCGACGGCCCTCACCCCGAACCCCCGCACGAGATGCTCCACCTCGGCGAGGACCGCCCCAGCGGACCGCGCCCGGAAACAGTGGCCGTACACCGGGTGGATCGAGCAGAACTCGCAGTCGAAAGGGCAACCTCGAGACGTCACCACCGACGCGGTCCGCCCGACGGCTCCCCGCGGCGAACGGTCCAGATATGTGGCGAAGTGTGGCACATCGGTATCGGGCGCCGGCAACGTATCCAGATCCGCCACAAGGTGGGTGCGTTCGAAAGCACGGTGGTGCGAACCGTTCGGGGAGTACACACCCATGAAGCCACCGTGTGCGCCGCCATCGGCAAGAGCAGCGAACGCCGCCTCACCCTCACCCACCACGATAGCGTCGACTTCAGCCCGAAGGGCCGATTCTGGCTGTGCCGACGGATAGATGCCTCCCATGACGAGGCGCGCGTCGGGGAACCTGCTCTTCAGCGCCGCGCACAGCTCGTGCACCACACGAGCCGACTGACTGAACGGTGCGCCCACGCCTATCAGCTCCACGTCCTCCGGCACGTGCTCGAGGAGCGTACTGAGCGGCAGACCGACGAGCCAACCCCCGGCCTCCGCGCGGGCGTGGTGGAAGCCGAGCAACAGCGCGTCCACCAGGGTGACCTCGTGGCCGAGCGAGCGCAGGTGCGACGAGAGCCCGCGGAGACCGAGGCAGTGCGACAGCACAGCGTCTTTCCGGCGCGGGAACAGGAACGGCGGATTGACCAAACAGATCTTCACGAGCCTCCACCAGATGGATCGTCGCGGCGTTGGTTCAGGGCGGTCGGGGGCGACCCCGTGACCACCATGCGCGATGCCACGATGTCACGATGTCACAGTGTGACGTGACCGAGGAAGTCGTCAAGACGAACGGTGATTCTGTCCGGGCGTGCGGCGTCCTTCCGACCCGGAGCATGATTGCTCCGTGGGGGGCTGCCCAGGGATGACGCCGTCCGGGTGCGCCATGGCGGCTAGCGCTTCGGTCTTCAGGGCCCGCTAGGAATCGGCATCTTCCGCGAGCACGCGCCACACACCGCGACCGCGCCACGCCAGCAGCCCGGTGCGTATGGAGTCGCCCACGGTGAGCGCGGCAACCCCCACGTAGAGGCCCACAACGCCACCACCGAGTACGCCCGCTACGAGCACGGAACACATGCTGAAGAGCGAGAGAGCGACCGCCTCAGTGATCAACCGGGTACGGCGACTGTGCACAACCATGCCCTGCAGCCAGCTCTGCAGCATGCTGAGCGCGGGTAGGGGCAGGGCGAACCACAAGCTCGTGCGTGCGACTTCGGCAAGGCCCTGCGGGAGCCCGATCACGTCGTGGAACCAGAAGTCGCCCACCGGGGGCACGAGAAACGCCATGAGTCCCACGGACGTCGCGGCCGCTCCCAAGAACGCAAAACGTCGCAACGCCGGGAAGGAGCCGCGTTCGTCGAGCAGAGCCACCACCACCTCGTTGAACGCGAAGCCGAAGCTCCTGAATACGAAGCTCACTCCGGTCACCACGGGCCACAGGGCGAGCGAGTCGAGCGCGTTGGGCATCCTGCTCAGAGCCGCGCTCCCCAGAGGGCTCGCGAACAAAGCGATGACCGAGGTGAGTGACAACGGGATGTAGAACGCAAGGAAGGCACGCAGACCCAGCCAAGACGCACCGGGCGCCGAATCGGGCAACTGGTCGCGCAGCACCGGTGTGACACGGCGCTTCACGTAGAACGCTTCCGAGAACACCCCCGCGTTCATCGCCACGGCAGCCACCACGATGCCGGGGATCGAGCCCACGACGTAGCCGACTGTAAGCACGGCAGCGTCGGCCGCCAGGCGGATGAGAGTGCCGGTGCCCACGGCCCCGGAATGGCCGAAGCGTATGAGCACGCCCTGGTTAAAACGGCGGTAGGCGATGCCCCACGTCCAGGGGATCATGATGGCGAGCCCCACCCGGGCCGGGCCCACCACTTCGGCCGGCGGATCGATCAGCGAACCGACCACCACCCCGTAGAGCGGTGTGAACACGATGGCCGCGTGGATGAGCGTGAGGGCCGCGCTTATCCAGAGCATGAAGCGTCTGATCTTCAGGTAGGCCGCCCGGTCCTTGGACAGAGCCGTGGAGGCGGCGAGAAGCATCACGATGGGTGATTCGATGAGCAGGGCCAAAGGGAACACGACGCCCCCGAAGGCGGCGAGGTTCACCTTCGGTTCTATCAGACGGGCCACGACTGCGCTGACCGCGGGCACCTCGAGCCCCATGAGCAGCCAGCTCAGGGCCAGGGGCCACCACGTCTTGGCGACGCGGCCCAGAGTCAGCGTCGGGGAGGCGGGCATGAGGTCATGATAGCCCAGAGCCGCGGATCAGGCTCGCCTCACAGCGGGAGACCCGCGCTCGCCGGCTGCGGTCGTCGCGCGCGGCTGCGGTCGTCGGGATGACGCCGGGCCTACCTCAGTCTCACCGAGCGCATCCCCCAACCGGTGATCGCGGCCCCGCCTACTTCAGTCGAACCGCCGTGCCGTACACGAGTATCTCCGAGGCCTGCGACATCACCATCGAGGTGGTGAAACGTATCCCGAGCACCGCATCCGTGCCGGCCTCCTCAGCTCGCGCGATCATCCGGTCGAGGGCCTGCTCTCGACTCTCGGCCATGAGCTTCGTGTATTCGGTGATCTCGCCACCAACGATGTTGCGCAGGCCGGCCACGATGTCGCGGCCCACATTCCTCGCCCGGATCGTATTCCCCCGCACCACGCCGATGACTTCTGTGATCTCTCGCCCGGGGACAGACTCGGTGGTGGCCAGGATCATCGTTCGACCTCCTTGTACGGATCTCGCTTGAACACGAAGATACGTTCTCTGACCACCGACACGAACAACACGGCCAGCCCTACCACAAGGGCCGCTACGCCGAATCGGACCCACCATGGATCCGCCGCATCTCGGAGCAGGCTCACCGCCAGTTCGTAGAGCCCACCCGCGATGAGAACGATCGAGCCCACCGAAAGGAAGATCCAGCCCGCTCCGCGCTCCATGCGGTTGTAGGCCTCGGCGCGGAAGGCGTCGTGTGACTCGTCGGGGGGAACCTCCACCGGTGTCTCTTTGCGCTCTTCACCGATCATGCCGCCTCCAGTCAGGACGCCGGTCGGTCCCGAATGCCTCCGCTCCCCCCGATGGACTTCCCCCAGGGCGACCTCTCTGGAGAAGACTATACCCCCTACGCCTGTGCCTTCCGCGCTCGATCCTCGCCGGCGGCGACCCCCGGAGAGTCGATATCCGAAGCGAACCTCGCCCGGCCCGCACTCCTGGGTGGGCGATCGGACGCGAGCGACAACCTCGCCGCACTCCGTTCAGTCCGCGCCAGGCTACGAGTCAGTCGGCGTGGCCCACCAAGTCGGCTTTCCGCGCCACGTATTCGTCTCGGTCGATCTCGCCCCGCGCGTATCGCTCGGCCAGGATGTCCATGGCGCCGTTCCGCGGCGCAGGGGCAGGCACGGGAGCCTGCGACATGGGAGCTTGCACGTACCCGGACGAGGGTGGAACAGCGGCCGAGCCGCGACTTCTCGTCACTTCGATCACCAGCCAGACGATCGCGCCCAATACCAATAACGGCACCAAACCCATCAGCCCAAAACCCATCATCAGACCTCCAACATCTCCGAGACCGCCGCCCAGACCGCCCAGGCCGCCACCAAACCCATCCATCATCCCGCCGCCGCCCATCGTGTTCAGGCTCCTTTCGCGCCGGCTCCCGGCTTCACTGCTCGGATCGGATCGACGCCTTGTCGATATGCTCGCGAGCACTCCGGTTTCTCTATCGACTATCGCAGACAGGTGTGAAGGGGACGTAAAAGGTATCGACATGTGGACGCCCGAGAAGGCCGCCGTGTACGCTGCTCGTGCCACTCGCGCGAGCTTCTTCTTCATGGAGTCGGATCGTTGGGGTGACCTTGGGCGTGGGGCGTAGCCCCCGGGTTCGGAGGTCGGCGCGTGGGCCAGCCCCCGCGGCCCCGCTGCCGGAGGCAACCGCCCGCTCGTAACTTCCCGTTTGACCTGTCGCTTCAGAAACACTAGGGTAGACGTACAGGAGACTCGGCCCACAGCACGGGAGGATGCAGCGAAGAAGGGATCTGACAATGGCCCATCTCACGGAAAGCCTGTTCATCAACGCCCCGGTGGCCCGCGTCGACGAGATAGTGCGTGATCCTCACCAATGGCCCAACTTCTGGGTCGGCATGAGCGAACCCGACCGCATCGACGGCGACGGGGGGGCCGGGACCAAGGTGGAGTTCGACCTTCACATGCTGGGTGTCAGCATGCACGAGACGGAAGAGACCGTGGAAGAACGCCACAACCCCGATGGAAGCACGGACTGGCGCTGGAAGTTCGAAGGATCGACCTCCGGCTCGTTGTCCTGCCACCATCAACCGGACAAGGAAGGGACGACCATCACGACGGACTTCGAATACAACCTGCCGGGAAGCGTGCTGGGCAAGATAGCGGACCGACTCCTCATCGAGAAGCTGCAGAGCCGAGACTTCCGCCACAGCCTCGAGAACCTGAAGCTCCTCGCCGAAGCCCAGCCGGTCAGCCACTAGTCCGCAGCGAACCGACCGAAAGAAGTGTGTCGGCTGTCGAACACCCGCTGGATCTCCGGCCGGCGCCCCGTGATCAGGGGTCACGCCCCGCGCGGGGCCATCGCGTGAACGCCGGGTCTCCTGCTCGATCCACGCGGGCCCCACACCGACGTTCTCCCGCGTGATCCAACTAGGCGGGACCTGCCGATGCTCCCGCTCTCACGCCGGCCCGAGCACCACCTCCGGGCCCCGAGCCCGCCACGGCCGCGCCGCCATGGCCGCGCTGCGATCCGCATCGTCATGCGCGCTCACCGCGCGAGCCTCTGGAACGCCCAGAGTGTGACCGCCTGCAGTATCGTGCCGAGGATCACCAATGACAGTACGGCCTTGCCGATCGCCCCCCAGTCGTAGCCGGTGATCATGAGGGCCCGCATGGCTTCGATCAGGTAGGTCACCGGGTTCCAGTCGTTGACCACCTGCATCCATCCCGGCATGAGAGCCTTCGGTACGAATGCCGTCGACATGAACATCAATGGGAACAGCAGCAGCGAGATGGTGCTCGTCGCCTGCTCGCTCTTGGTGAGGAGCGCCGGGATGAAGCTCGAACCGGCGAAGGCGACGCCGAAGGCGCCCGTGAGGACCAGGATGAGGACGAACCCGCCTACCCCGGTGACCAGCGTGGCCCCGAGAAACACGCTCACCACCAGTATGACAGCCGCCATCGCGGCCGCCTGGAAGAACAGGGGCACCATCTCCCCGGCGAGGATCGACCAGCGGCTGATCGGATACGCCCGTAGCTTGTCCAGGTATCCGCTGCGGAACTCCACCAGCAGCCCATATCCCGACCAGGCCACGGCCATCAGTCCGGCGAAGGCGACCTGCCCGGGCGCCAGATAGGCCAGGTAGCTCGACTCACCCCCGAACCCGGGCAACTGCACGATGTCCTTGTAGAGCTGGCTGAAGACCAGCAGCTGGACGAGCGGGAAAAAGATGATGCTGATCCAGTTGGCCGGCACACGGACGAACCTGCGGGTGGTACGCAAGCCCAGGTGGTAGGTCTCGTAGAAGAAGGCGGTGAGAGCGCTCATGGCCGATTCACCACCCCAGGAGGAGTGGTTGGTCGGCGGCTTCCTCACGTATGCGCCGCCCGGTGTACTTCATGAACACGTCGTCCAAGGTCGGCTGAGTCACCTGAAGACCCGTCACCCGCAGACCGTCGCTCTCCAGGCGTCTCAGCAGCGCGGGAACGGCCGCATTGGCGTTGGGCACGGCCAGGCTGACACCGACCGGGTGGGCGATCACTGCTCCGGGCGCCACCATCCCCTCGAGGAGCCGACGGACGAGCACCACCGGGTCCGACGGCGCGCCGGCCCCGGCTCCGTCGCTGTTCGCACCGGCGGGTTCGGCGACGACCCCCAGATCCGCCGCACCGTCGGACTCGATCTGCAGAACCACGGTGTCGGCACCGATGCCCTGTTTGAGAGCACCCGGTGCTCCGTCGACCACGATCCGGCCGTAGTCGATGATCGCCACCCGCGAGCACAGGCGGTCGGCCTCCTCCATGTAGTGGGTGGTGAGGAGCATGGTCGTACCAGAGGCGTTGATGCGCTCGAGTTCCTCCCAGAGCGCCGTGCGACTCTGAGGGTCAAGGCCCTCGGTGGGCTCGTCAAGGATCAGGAGTTCGGGGCAATGCACCAGCGCAGCGGCCACGTCGAGGCGCCGCTTCATGCCACCCGAGTACGTGCCGGCGAGCTTCTTAGCCACCGACGAGAGCCCCATCAGCTCAAGGAGCTCGTCGGAGCGGCGCCGTACGGCGGCCGCGGCCATCCCCTGCAGCCGGCCGGCCAGCTCGAGCGTCTCACGACCGGTGCTGAAGGCGTCGAGGGTGGGGTTCTGCATCGCTAGGCCGAGGCGCCGACGCACTTCGACCGCCTGGGTGACCACGTCCAGACCGACCACCCGTGCCGTGCCAGCCGTCGCACGCAGAAGAGTCGCGAGGACGCGGATCGCAGTCGTCTTTCCGGCCCCGTTCGGCCCGAGCAGCCCGAACAGCTCCCCCGGAGCCACTTCAAGACTCACATCGTCGAGTGCACGAGTGCCTCCGCGGTATATCTTCACCAGCCCCTCGGTCTCGATGGCCGGTCCGTCGTAGGCTCTCAATCCACCCTCCACTATCTCGTGTGACGGGCCCTCACCGTCCAGAACTACCGGTGTCCCGATGATTCGTGATGATACCCCGAGCGGCGCGCCGACAGGCATCGACGGATCCGCACCCGGGACACACAAGGGCCCCATCAGCGACCGATCCCACTGCCCTTCTGATAGATTTTGAGGTAGTCGCGACGCCAACTGAGAGGAACGCCACAGACGTGACCCCCGCAGAATCGGGAGCCACCACCGGACTGACACTCGACGGCGTGAGCAAAGCCTTCGAGGGCGTGAAGGCCGTCTCTGAACTGAGCCTGACCGTCCCTGAAGGCCTCATCTTCGGCTTCCTCGGCCCGAACGGCGCCGGGAAGACCACGACCATGCGCGTGATCCTGGATATCCTGCGGCCCGATACCGGCACGGTGAGGTGGCGTGGGCGGCCGGTGGACGACCAGACCCGTCGCCGCTTTGGGTACCTGCCGGAGGAACGCGGCCTCTACCCCAAGATGAAGGTGCTCGACCAGCTCGTCTTCTTTGCCCGCCTCTACGGCATGCCTCGCGACGAAGCCGCGGCCGCCGCCGAGCGCTGGCTCGAGCGATTCGGCATCGCCGACCGCAAGGACAGCCGCCTCGACGAGCTCAGTCGGGGGAACCAACAGAAGGTGCAGGTGCTCGCTGCGCTCGTCCACGACCCCGACCTCGCGCTGCTCGACGAGCCCTTCAGCGGCCTCGACCCTCTGAACTCCGAACTGCTCGAAGCGGCCCTGCGGGACCTCCGTGACCGGGGCAAGACAGTCCTCTATTCGAGCCACCGCCTGGAACAGGTGGAGGGCCTCTGCGAAGAGGTGGCCATCATCGCGCGCGGACAGTTGCGGCTCTCGGGCAACCTCGAGGCGATCCGCGACGCGGCGGCCCGCAGGATCGTGCACGTGCGAACCGCCTCCCGGACTCCGCCCGACATCGGGGGCCTACCCCTAGACCCGGAAGAACCCGGGCGCGACTACGCCCGCTTCTCGCTGCGCGTGGGCGCCGACCCACAACTGGTACTGCAGGTGCTGGCCTCCCGCGAGACCGTGGAGTACTTCGCCATCGAGCGCCCCTCGCTCCAGGAGATCTTCATCGAGGCCACGGCCGACGAAGCGGGGGCCGCCGACGAAGCGGGGGCCGCCCACAAAGCGGGGGCCGACGGGATGGGAAACACCCGCGAACCGGGGGCTGCCGGTGGTGTTGAGTCCGCCGACCGGACGGGGGCCGAATGAACGTCGTCCGTTTGATCGTCGAGCGCGAGTACCGTACGCGTGTGCGGAGCAAGGGCTGGATCATCGCCACCGTGTTCGGCTTGATCGCGATCGTGGGGCTGAACTTCGCGCCCACCATCGCCGAGACGGTGTTCGGCGGACGGCAGGTGCGCATCGCGGTGCTCGACGAGACCGTCGCCCAAGCGGGCGCCACGTCCGGCTATCTGGAACGACTCCAAGCCGACCTGGTGGAGACACTCGCCAGCGGCGAGCCGCGCTACGCGCTGGAACGGGCTTCGGCCGACCGCGCGGGCATGCTGGCCCAAGTCACGGCGGGAACCGTCGACGGATTCCTGCTCATCTATGAGGCCGACGGTTTACTCATCACAGAGATCGACGGTCGACCAAAGTTCAAGCTCACCACCCTCGAGGCGCTTGGCCTCGCCGAGCGCTCCCGGCTGACCTCGGCCCTCTCGGGCGCCCGTACCTTCCTCGACCTTGAGAAGCGGGGCATCGGTGGACCCGAGGCTTTGGAATTGTTCCGGCCGGTCGTGCTGGACACGGAGGTGGTCGACATCGGGCGAGTGGAGGGTGAACAGGCGGGCGAGTCGTGGGGGCTCACGTACGTTCTCGTGCTCCTCTTCTACATGACTCTCATCATCTACGGCCAGTACGTGGCCATGGGAGTGATCGAGGAGAAGAGCACCCGGGTGGTGGAGATCATCGTCTCGACGGTGCGGCCCTTCCAATTGATGATCGGCAAAGTCCTTGGATTGGGCCTGGCCGCCCTCACCCAGTACGGGGTGTGGGTCGCGGCGGGTTTCGGTCTTCTGGCCGCCCGGGGGGCGCTCTCGGGGTTGCAGGTGGGACCGGTGAGTCTGAAGTTCGCCGCCATCGATCCTTGGCTGCTCGTGGCCTTCTTCGGGCTGTTCACCCTCGGCTTCTTCTCATTCGCGGGCCTGTTCGCGGCGGGTGGTTCTTTGGTGAGCCGCACGGAGGATGCCGGGCAGATCACCGGACCCATCACCATGGCACTGGTGGTGGTGCTGTTCATGGCCATCTACTCCATGGACAACCCCGAATCCGCGGGCGCCGTCCTTCTCAGCATGGCCCCTCTGACGAGCCCGATGATCATGTTCGTGCGCATCGCCCTTGGGGATCCGCCTGCTTGGCAGATCGTGGTGACGTGTGTCGTGAGCCTCACCACCATCCTCGCCCTCGTGTGGGTGGCGGCCAAGGTCTTCAGAGCCGGTATCTTGATGTACGGACGACGGATGAGCGTACGCGCGGTGATCAGGGCTTTCAGGTAGCCGGCGGATCCACAGCGGGCGGGTGTTGATCGGTGTTCCGGGCGGGGGGCACGCCCCCGCGGCTTAGTCTCAGCAGGGCTTCCCCCCGGCGGCGGGGCTCCTTCCCCCAGGGACGGCACTCGAAGAGCAGCCGGCATCGTCGACGACGCTCGGACCACATGAACCCTGGGAGCCTCGAGAGAGCCAACCCTTGAGGATAGCGAGAGCACACCCGGTCCCCGGGTCCACCTCGATGGCGCCCTCGGGGCAGTTGCGCGCGCAGGCACCGCACTCGATGCAGCGGTCGAGCTCCCGCACCTCGACCGCCCGGGACACCTGCTCGAAGACCGCGTGAGGGCACACGGTCAGGCACATGCCGCACCCGGTGCACTTGGCGCGGTCGAAGACCAGGGTCGCCACCCCGGGCAGGTAGACAAGGCCGCCGCTCACAACGCCCCCCCGAGGTGCGCGATCATCAAGAGTGCAGCCCCGAGCAGCGCCGCCGACTGCAACGGTATGGCCCGACGCATCTCCTTCTCCACCCCCGACGCCGACGTGAACGTCGTAGAGCCGGTGAAGTTCATGGCCACATACGAGGTGAGCGCAGTGGCGGCCAGGAACACCGCGATCGAAACAGCCGCACTCGCCTGCCCGTGCACGGCGAGGAGTGCCGCCGCGGACGCCGCGGCTCCCACAACCGCCCCCTTCGTCGAAAAGGCCCTCCCCGGTATCCAGAGGAGCAAGGCCGGCACAAGCACCAACCCGGCAACGAGTGCCGCGGCGAACGGTGCGGCCATCGGGAGCCACCCCCAGGGAACCTCCACCACACCGGTGCGGTCCAGCACCGCAGACGCGACGACTGCGAGACCCACCGGAGGCACGACGAAGCGCAGCGCCCGCACGATCTCAACCCAGGTGACCGCCAGCCGCTCCTTCATCGTGAAGGTGACGCGGCGCATCTCGGGCGTGGCCCGCATGCCCGAACGGAGGAAGACCGGCAGGTCGGCCGCCCGCACCGGCCCATACACCACGCGGAACCCGCTTCTGTGCCGCACTTCGTGCGCCGCCACGCCGGAAGCGCCGAGCTGCGGCACGACCACGGTGCGGTGACCGACCATCTCCGCCAATCCGGTCGCCTCGATGCACCGCACCAGCTCGTCGGTGCCGAAGGTGCCCCTACCCGCCGCGCACCAGACGTTGACACCCTTGGTATCGAGCACCAACAACCAGGCGTCCACCCCTTCGAGGCGCGAACGCAGAGCGTCGAACGAGAGTTTGTAGTTGGCCGTGACCAGTACCGGCGAATCGGAGCCGGGCACACCCACGCGATAGAGGCCGGGAGCCACCCGGTAGTCGCTGCGACGGAAGCCCAGCCGGACCCGCCAGCGGCCGACGATGTCGGTCGGGCCGAGACGAGTCGATACGTTTGGTACGGCTGCTGAGTCCATGCGATCCTGCCTGCCTGGATGCGACGGGACGACGCGACGCCGTCTAGCGCCTGCCGCGCTGCCCTGATGCAGCGCGCGAGAACATGGCCGGTGCGGAGCGGCGCTCACTTCGAGCATACCACCACAAGCGGGGCCACGAGAGCGACTATCCGCAAGCCCGGGGTTCCTGC
The DNA here is from genome assembly GCA_024637035.1 of Actinomycetes bacterium. GTDB lineage: Bacteria > Actinomycetota > Thermoleophilia > RBG-16-64-13 > RBG-16-64-13 > JAHJSA01. Next base: position 127,129 of record JAGXFW010000004.1, on the reverse strand, counting down.
GGGACCCAGGAGGCGATCGACGCCGAGGGATCTACCTCGTCACGTAATTCGAGTACGGCGGCTTCTGTCCCCTCATCTGCACGTCGACATAGGTGAGCTGGCCGTCCTCGGCGACAGCGCGCAGCGTAGGTCCGAGGGGCAGCCCGGTCTCGATGAAGCCGCGGTACACGCCTGCTCGCAGGGTGGCGCGGGAGGCGGAGGTCAGACCGTGCGGGTGATCTTCGGGTTCGTGAAGAAGTACTCGCTAGTATTGCAGGTCTTGCACACGCGGAAGAAGTCGCTCCCCCGCTTGACGATGCGGGCGGGGGTACCGCAGACGCTGCACTCCCATCGGGCGGGCGTGATGCCGCCGCACCGGTCGCACCGGAAGTAGTAGGGGTGGCTGGTGCGCGCATAGCGCATATGCACCTCGAGACTGCCACAGTCTCCGCAGAAGGGCGGCGGCTCCTCACGGGCCGGACGCCTCAGGGTCCGGTCAGCGACGACCGGTTGATCGAACCCAGGAGCCTCGCGCGATTCGGAGGGGGCCGAAGGTGGGCCTTCCGCGGTCGCCGCTGAAGGCACGGGCGCCATGACGTGCACCTGAGTTTCGCACGAAGCGAGCGACTCAACGTCCGCTTCAGCATCCGCCGACCAAGGCTCGGGCGGGACGGCCGACTCGGGAGCCCCGGCTGTCGCACGCGGATCCGTCGATCCCGGGCTCGACGCGACGGGTCCTTGTGCCGCCGCAGTCGCGCTTTCCGGCGGATCGAGCATCTCCTCGTCTACAGATCCCGGGTCTTGTGGCTGCTCCGCTGCATGACTCGAACTGAGACACTGCACCAGCCGCCCCAGCTCCGCCGGGGAGAGCCTCTGCGCGCCGTCATCGCTATGCACCAAGGAACGGTGGGCGTGCGTGCGTCGCTCGATGATCGCGTCGATCTCACCGGTCACCTGGTCCACCCGGCAGAGCTCCGGTACATCCACCTCTCTCGTGATGCGACACGCGTCGCCCGCCACGATGAGGATGTCGATGGGCCAATCGAGACCTGATCGAGCCTGTTCGGTCTCCGTCCGGGCGCGATCCCTGAGGCGCTGCGAATTCGCGGCCAAGACCGCCCGAAGCGCCGCTTCGTGCCGTCCCGCCCGCTGCGCGGGAGACAGTTCGCCTTCCAGAGGTGTCTCCGCCCAGTGAGTCCACTCGGCCAGCGCGTTCACCACGACTTCCCCGGTGACACTCCTGCTCTCGATGACCACCATGCCTCCTCGATGGAGCACGAGATGATCGATCTCCACGACCTCGCCTTCGAAGAACAGTGTCAGGTCGTTGAAGACGAACACATCCGGGTCCGTCTTGAAGGCGCGGCGAAGGTGGGAAGCGACGGCCTGTTCGGTGGGAGGCTCGGCAGCGTCGGTGACGCCGGCTGAACGGTCGCTGTCGGGCGCCTTGACGATCATGGGATGACTATCGGCAGGGTCCAGGCGAATCTGGAGTGGTTCCGAGACTCTCGCGCTCGGCTTCTCTTATGTGTACACTTCTTATGTACACATAAAAGGGACGGGGGAACCGATGCGTGAGGTTGGCATACGCCAAGCGAGGGCGGACATCACCAGCCTCCTCGATGCGGCCGGAGCGGGCGAGGAAGTGGTCATCACCAGGCGCGGCATACCGGTAGCGCGACTCGTCGCGATGGCCGGGGGGCCGATCCGGACGATCGCCTTCCCAAGCAGGGTCGAACTGCGCGGAAGCCTGCCCCCGAGCACTCGGGCGAGCCTTCGACCCATCCGCGACATGAGGGATCGCGGCCCTACGGGCGACATGACGGGCGACATGAGGAGCGAACATGACTGAACCCGAGCACTACCTCGACACGAGCGCCCTCCTCCCCTACTACCGCGAAGAGCCGGCGAGTAGGGCGGTCGAGGAGTTCTTGCAGTCGCTGTCGAGCCCGGTGAAGGTGAGCCGGCTGGCTGAGGCAGAATTGGCGGCGACGCTCGCTCGTTGGGTGAGCATAGGCGAATTGGACGAGCCACAGGCGCTGCTCATCGAGAACGCTTACCTGGAAGACCTGCGCGCCGGCCTACTCGATCTGACGCCGGTGCCCGCGCTGGCGTACGGGCGCGCCCGTGACTGGCTCCTGAAGCGTGCGGTACCGCTCGATACCCTGGACGCTCTCCATCTGGCCGCGTGTCACGAGACGGGCGCCGAATTGATCACCTGCGACGAACACCTGCACCAAGCGGCGGAACAGCTGGCGGTGCGCTCTCGGCTGCTGGCGTAGCGTGTCGGGGCGGTCCGGACAACATTCGACTGGGGCGACTGGGGCGGCCCGCCGATGGCCGATGACTTCCTGCCGCGACTGACGGCGGCGCTGACCGCATCACTCACCGCGGCGCTGACGGATCAGGGCTACCGCGAGGTTCCCGACGCCTCCCGGACCATCGACGGCGGGATACTCCCACTCAAGCGGCAGACGAGGAACACCAATAGGGCGGTGGTCGTGGTCGACCTGGCGGAGGCACCGACTCCGGCCGACTTCGCCCATACGTGAAGCGACTTCGCGGGCAGGTGGCCCGCCGGTGCCGATTCCTGCCCGTGCTGTGGGCGATCGGCATCCAGGTGGTCGTGCTGGCGCCTGGGTTCGCCCGAAGCGGCATCCAACCGGCCCAGCATGTCGCCCGCGTGGACAACCAGTGGGCCATCGTGCAGAGCGTGTTCCTCGTGGACCCGGAAGCCGGCACGTACGATGCTGCCAGCTCCTGGGGCCAGATCTTCACGGGCAAGCATCAGGACACCATCGACCGGGTGCTCGCCGGAAGCTTCCGACGGCGCGGCTAGTGGGTCTTCCCTAGTAGATCCGAACGGCTTGACGCCGCCGCGGCCTCCCTTTCGGCGCGATCACCGGCCGCCTCGAGAACGTGATCATCAGGGGCGGCGGTGCGTCCTCCGCGTGCAGGCACCCCGCAACCGGCGGAGCGGTAGCGGGTCGGCACCCATACGGCGCCGCGGCGCATTCCGGGGCCACGCGACCGCCGCGAGCGGTCATAAGATCAGAGGAGGTTGAACAATACGCGTGACATGTGCCGAAGGTAGCGCATGCGCCGACGCGACGGCATCGGTCTTCGGGTGGAGCGTGGCGGTAGAACGTGGCGGGCGCTGACGCGGCCCAGCTGTCGCCGGTCTCGTCCCCCTACTCCAACACCCCCTTGACCACAGCGATCATCCCAGCCGGCAGCCCCGGGAAGTCCACCTGCGCGACCCAGTCCCGATTGATGACGAGCTCGGTCCGGATAGGTGCGGGCAGGGAGGTGGGATGGGTGAGCAGGAGGATGCCTGCGTCCTTGGCCAGGTAGGGTCCCACCACGAGCGCATCGGGGAAGTTCTCTCCCGTGGCCACGGCGAGGTGGTCGTAGGAGAGCCCCATAGAGTCCCCCCAGGCGGCCACGAGCGCACTGGTTTGGTAGCGGTCGGTGCCCACCTTGGATACCACCTGGGTCACCGAGGCCGGAGGACTCACCCAGGTACCCACCCGCAGGACCCTGGTGACGCCGAGACCCTGGATCTCGTTCCGGGTGACGGTGGGCAAGGGTCCACCTTGGGGGGTGAGGAGGATAGCCCACCCCTTGCGCGCGGCGAGTGGAGCCACGGAGAGGGCGTCGGGGAACGTGTCCCCGGGCACGAGGACCACCCAGGGCACCGAACCCTTCTTCGTCTTCAACTCCTCGGCGAGGAGGGTGGCGGTGTGGTAGCGGTCGGTGCCGACGAAGGACTTGACCTGGGCGGTGGGCAGGAGCGCCTGCACCTGATCTCTCACCTTGGTCGGGAGTCCTACGAAGAGCACGGTCTTCGGTTTCAGACGGAGGAACTCGTTCCGTACAGCCTGGGTAAGACCCCCCGAGGGCGTCAGGATCACGGGGCCGTTGTAGGCGCGGGCCAAGGGGGCGGCGGCCAGGGCATCGGGGAAGTCGTCACCTTTGGCTAAGACCACGGCTGGAGCGGTGCCGGGGTAGGCGGCTTTGGAGACCAGGATGGCGGTCGCGTAGCGGTCGGGACCCACGAACTGGGAGAAGGTGGGAAGGGTGGCGATGCGGCGGATGGTGCTGTTGTACGTGTCGGCCACGTAGAGAGCGCCGGCGGGGTGGAGAGCAACGTCCATCGGATGCCCGAATCGAGCAGCGTTGGTCGAACCGTCCGCGGTTCCAGATTGGCCCGGGGCTCCGGCCACCGTGTATACCGCCCAGGCTTGACCGACCAGAATACCCAGCCTGACCACCTTGCGGATCGTGTTGTTTGCGAAGTCGGCCACGTAGAGTGTTTCAGGCCCGTCGAGAGCGAGCCCCATAGGAACCGAGAACCGTGCGTCCAGACCGTCGGCACTCCCGGGCACCCCGGCCTTCCCCGCTATGGTCTCGACCTCCCAATCAGTGGAGTTGACCACCCAATAGGAAAGCTTCCGGATGGTGCTATTCCCCTGATCCGCGACGTAGACAAGAAGGGTGCCACCTTGCGTGGTGGCCGCGATGCCCATGGGCTCGTTGAACCGGGCCACCGAGCCCGCTCCGTCCGCGCTGCCCTTCACTCCCGCCTTTCCAGCGATCGTCGAGACGTGCCACACGATGGCCTGCCCGTCGGTGACGATCGCGCGGATCGTGTGATTGAGGCGGTCCGCCACGTACACCGATCCCGTGCCCTTATCGACCGCGATAGCGGCCGGATAGTCGAAGAGCGCAACGGTCCCGAGGCCGTCCTTGCTCCCCGTGACCCCGGCCGTGCCCGCCACCGTGGTCACCAATCCCGACGGTCTGATCCTGCGGATCGTGTTGTTGCCGGTATCGGCCACGTACACGTTGCCCTGGGAATCGACGTCCACGTCGACCGGGTAGGAGAAGCGAGCCGAACCGCCCTTCCCGTCGGCGCTGCCGATCACCCCTGCCTTGCCCGCGAACGTGCTGACCACACCGGTAGGTGAGATCCTGCGGATCACGTGGTTCTGAGTGTCGGCGATGTACTTGTTGCCGTAGGCGTCGAGGGCGATCCCACCGGGCCCTTTGAAGCGGGCCGCCAACCTGTCGCCATTCGCGGCGCCGATCACGTTGGCCTTGCCCGCGTACGTGCTCACCTCGAGCGCGGCCGAGGCCGGGCCGGCCAGGATCGAGAGCGCCCACAGGGCGGCGACAGACCCAAGGAGCATCACCCGGAGAAACGTCGGCTCGTGCCGTGTAGCTTGTCGCATCGCTCTCCCCCTGTCGAGCCGTGTGTGGTCGCGGTACGCGTCCTCGATGCTAGTACGTAGCAATCTACACGAACAACCCTGGGCGACAAAGGCCCGACTCACGGGCAGCGTAGCCGAATGCACAAGCCGCGCCGCCTGAGAAGACCCGCGCGGCCCAAACCGAATCGTTCCGTCCGGCCACGGGTAGAGGGATCCCGCGCAACGCATCCACTCACCGTGCTCGTTCACGTGGACTTCTCCCGTCACGTTCCGGCTCTCGATGAGCACCATGCCTCCACGGCGGAGCACGAGGTGATCGATCTCCGCGACTTCGTCGTCGAACACGAGCCGGACTGCTCGACCTGACCCCGGTGCCACCGCTCGCCTACGGACGCGCCCGCGACTGGCTCCTCCGGAGAGTCGTGCCCATCGGTACGCTCGACGCGCTCCATATCGCGGCGTGCCGGGAGACGGGGGCGGAGCTGATCACCTGTGACCAACACCTGCACAAGGCCGCGGAACAGCTGGCCATGCGCTGCAGACTACTCGCGTAGCATGGCGCTCCCGACCGATCCGGAGGGGACTTCCCAGCCGTGACGCACACCTTCCTCCCCGAGCTCATCGCTGCTATCAGCGAGCACCGCTATTGTGAGGTCGCGGATCCCTCAAAGACCATCGCCGAAGCACTGCTCCTGATGAAACGGCAGACGTGGAACACTAACCGAGCGGTCGTGGTGGTAGAGGTGCCGGAGACACCGAGCGACTTCACGGGCTACATGCGCCGACTCCGCACGCAGGTGGCGCGCCGCTGCCGGTTCTTCCCCGTACCGCGGGGCATCGGTATCCAGGCCGTCGTCGTCGCGCCCGGTCTCGGCGGAAGCGACGTCGACCCGTCGCGCCACGTCGCCCGCATCGACAACCAGTGGGCGATCGTGCAGAGCGTGTTCCTCGTCGATCCCGAGACCGGGACGTATCGCGCCGCCAACTCGTGGGGGCAGCTCTTCACCGGCGCACACCAGGACGCGATCAATACAGTGCCGGCGGGCAGTCTCCGACGGCATGACGCCTGAGCGCACCCGCTCCCCATCCGCCGCGTGCCCGAAGCGCCATCTCGCTGAGGCGCCGCACCTCCTACTCCTCGCGCCGCAGTCGCTTCTGAGCCACGATGTTGCCGAGGAACCGGCTGGACGCCGCCGCGGCTTCCACTTCGCCGTAGGCGAGACCATCCATGTCGGCGAGTTCCAGGGGGCTTGCAGCGTAGCCCTTCTCGTTCGCGTAGCACAAGGCGGTCGTCTTCTGCCGGCTGGTGCGGAGTTCGGTCCTCTGCAGGAAGTAGTGGGAGATCATATGGAACACCTCACCCTTACCCCAGGCGAAGGTGACCGCCACCGGCTGCTCGCCGTACTTCTTCCCGAGTTCCTTGCTGCGCAGCAACACCTGCACTTTGTCCCTGTCGAGCACCCGTATCGGGTAGGAGGAACCTTCGAGCCACCAGACCGGCTCGTCGCCCGCGTCGAGCACCCCGTCGAGGAACGGGTTGTCGTGGTCGCAGATCTCCACCCTCACCACGTCGTCGGCCGTGGGCCGTTCGTTGTAGGCGAGGACTCCCGGGAAGGCGGGTTCGATCACGTTCCGCAGAGCCCAGTCGGTGGTGAAGAGGCTGCCACCGCGCTCCACGAACCTGCGCACCCGTGGTAGTGCGCGGACAGGCAGGTTGCCCGGGCAGTTGACCACGAGCAAGGAGCCGGGATCGAGCTTCCTCCGAAGCAGGCTCTCCGGGGTGACCATCGTATATTCCAGCTCGAGAGCATCGAGCACCAGTTCGACGTGGTCGTAGACGCCCCCCACGACGAGGATGTCGCCGTCGCCGGATCGGGCGAGCGCTTCGGCGGCCCGCGGGTCGTCCTTCTTCATGCGGTCGCGACTGATGCGGGCACCTGCGCGGTAGGCCCTGGCCTGTGCATCACCTCGGCCCGCGGAGCCCCCGTCGCCGTTGCCCCCGCCGTTGTTGTTCTCTCCCATGTCGACATCCCCTTTCGGTTTGGTTTCTCCGTCCGTAGGCGATAGAATATCGCTGTAGCACGCTATTAGCGTCATTATATCGCTATAGTTGACATAGTACCACTGCGCGCGGACAGAAACGGACGCACGAGTCGAACACCGCACGGGAAAGGACACGGCGCTATGGACGAGTCGATCGAGGAGTTCGGGCCGGCCCTGGGGCGCACCATCAAGGTGCTGCGGGTCGATCGGGGCATCGAGCGTAAGGACCTCGCTCGAGCTGCCGACATCTCCTACTCCTACCTCACGGAGATCGAGAACGGGGTCAAGCCACCGTCGACGACGGTGTTCGGCCGAATCGCCGAGGCGCTGGGCGTGCGGTCATCGGATCTCCTCGCGGGGGCCGAGGACCGTGTAGCGGAGGACCGCATGGCGGAAGGCGCCGGCTTCGACGCGAGCGCCGGCGGCCCCTCCGGCGTCTACGGGGGCCAGCTGCCCATGCCGGCGGCGCCCGAGGCCCCGGCCTTCATGCGCCTCGACGCGCGCCTCGAACAGGCATCGGGGCAGCGCGACGTCAGACGGAAGGAAGCACACCGCCAGGAGACACGGTCCTCCTGGTTCTCGCGCTCGGCGCGCGCAGGCGCCCCGCGCGAGTTGTTCGACCAGGAGCCGGTGCCGACCCGCCCGCCGACGCAGGCGGAGCGCGCGTTCCGGCGCGCCGCCCGTCAAGAGCTCGTCGAACTTCTCGACCTGCTCGAGACCGAAGACGTGGAGCGCGTGCTCGACCTGGTACGGAGGTTCGTGCGGTAGGGAGCTCCGGCGCGCGGCCCGATCTTCGGAAGAGAGGTCGGGCCATCGGGACCGGTAGTGCCCCCGGCCGGTCGGCAAGGATCAGGGCAGGAGGTCGTCCGCTCCCCGTGCCACCAGGAGACCTTCGATCTGGGTGAAGTGCTCGTCGCGCGTGAGGAGCGCGGCGCCGTGCTCGAAGGCACCGGCCGCGATCCACAGGTCGTTCGTGGGTATCGGGCACCCCTTCCGGCGCAATCCCCCGTATACGGCCGCATAGAACTCGGCTGTGGTGGCTGTGATCGGAGCGACCCCCACCCGTGGTGACCCCAGGAAGGTGGAGAGTTCGCGGCGGTTGCGTTGCACCTGGGCACCGGCTTCGAATCCGGCGAGCAACTCCCCAAGCACCACGACGCTCACGAGGATCTTCTCCACCCTCCGCACAGCGGCGACCATATCGTCATCACCCGCCAGGAAGAAGCCGTACGCATTGGTGTCGAGGAAGACGGCGTTCATTCCCAGAGGTCGGGATCGACGTTCGCGAACGGCGCGCTCGCGGTCACGAACGCCTCGAGCTCGGGGGCCGTCCAGCTACCTGCGAGGGCATCCAGATCGTCATGGAGTCGAGGACCCTCGGCCAGACCGAGACCCCGTCGGAGCACCTCGCGCACCAACGCGTTGACGCTGACGCCCCGGATACCCGCTTCGCGCCGCAGGGCGGCATCGAGTTCGTCGTCGATGCCGCGCACCGTGAGGACGGTCATCTCCACCCCTTGCTCAGATGACTGCATAGTATGCCGCATCATGATAGCGCTACATGCATGCGTTGCGCAACCATAGGAGTGGGGGCTGCGACTGATCAGGACGCCCCGACCGAAATTCATGAGCGACGCGGGGCCCTCCCGAGGGTCATGGAATCAGAGATAGGCTCGCGCCGAACGCCGGTCATGCCATCGAATGTACCCTGCCTTCGCGCCGGCGAGAATGGGTCTTCGGGTGGAGCCTGGTGGACTTCGAGCTATCGGTGATTCGGGTGACGTCACCACCCCGCCGGAATCGATCGACCCGACCACGGGTATGCGTAGATAATGCGCCGCATCCTGACAATCGCCGTGATCACACTGCTGGCAGTGATCATCGGCGGCCTCGGAGTCGCCCTGCTCACGTACCCGCCCGAGTACGTGTACCGCCTGCTCGCCTGGCGCAACTCCGACGTGGGCGACATCGAGCGCTTCGCCGCCACGCCGCTCGCCGCCGCCTCCGATCCCTTCACATTCGCGGACGCCCGCGACGACGACCGGGTGCGACGGGTCTTCGCCTCGCTCGATCAGGCGGCCGACCTCGGCGGAACCTCCGGCGCCGGCGCCGCGGCGGCCGACCTCGACGCCTTCCTCGCGGACGCCGATACCCAGGCCTTCATCGTCATCCAGGACGGGCGGGTGCTCTACGAGGGCTACTTCGATGGGGCGACCCGCGACACGGTGGTCACCTCGTTCTCGGTGGGCAAGTCGTTCACGTCGGCGCTGGTGGGCATCGCCGTGGCCGAAGGGAGTATCGAGAGTCTCGATGACCCGATCACGGCGTACCTCCCCGAGCTCGAGCAGCGCGACGCTGCGTTCACGGCTGTGACCGTGCGCCACCTGCTCTCGATGTCGTCGGGAATCCGCTACGAGGAGGTGCCCTTCTTCCACGGCGACGACGCCAAGACCTACTACTACCCCGACCTGCGCACCCTCGCCTTGGAAGAGACCAAGATCGAAGGCCCGCCCGACCTCACCTTCCACTACAACAACTACCATCCGCTGCTGCTGGGACTCATACTCGAACGGGCCACCGGAGTGCCCGTGGCGACATACCTCGAGGAGCGGCTATGGCGGCCCCTGGGCATGGAGTACGAGGGGTCGTGGAGCATCGACAGCCCCGAGAAAGCCTTCCCCAAGATGGAGAGCGGCGTCAACGGACGGGCCATCGACTTCGGCAAGTTCGGGCAGCTCCTCCTCGACGGCGGCAGGTGGGGCGGCGAGCAACTGATCCCCGCGGAATGGGTCGAGCTCTCGACCACCCCCCACGGCCGGGCTCCCGGCTACTACCCCGACGGGTACACGCTCGACGAGTTCTCATTGGGCTACGGGTTGATGTGGTGGACGCTCGATGTCGCGGGCGACGCCGCGGGGGCGGGCGACGCTGGAGGCACTGCAGCCGGTGACTCGGGCGACTCTGGAGACGCGCCGACCGCGCCGGTGGTCGGCGCCGCGGAGTCCGGTCGCCGCGACTTCATGGCTTGGGGCAAGTACGGGCAGATCATCTTCGTCTCGCCCGACACCGGCGTGGTCGTCGTGCGGAATGGGGCCGCTGAAGGCATCTCGCTCGGGCGATGGTTCCGTCTGCTGTCGGAGTTCGCCGACGACCTCGCGAGGTGAGGGCTCTGCAGCCTACCGACAGGCCGGCTCACGCACCGGCTGTCGCCGCACCTGGATGGACGTGGCGCGTGCGACCGCGCCCAACATGTCGGCCGTCGTTTCCCCACACGACGCCATGGGGAGACAACCGGCACACCCACACGGCAGCGAAGAGGAGGCCTTCGGCATGGCCATCGCGACGACGAACCCCGCCACCGGGCAGGTAGAGAAGACGTTCCAGCCGCTCACCGACGCCAAGGTCGATCAGCGCATCGAACGGGCCGCGGCGACCTTCGCCGCCCTCCGCGACACCACCTTCGCGCAGCGGGCCGCCTGGATGAACGCCGCCGCCGACATCCTCGACGCGGAAGTCGAAGCCGTGGCGGCCGTGATGACCACCGAGATGGGCAAGACCATCGCCGCCGCGCGCGGCGAGGTGGCCAAGTGCGCCACCGGGAGCCGCTTCTACGCCGCCCGCGCCGAGGGGTTCCTGGCCGACGAGCCCGGCGACGCTGCTGCCGTGCACGCGGCGCGGGCCTTCGTACGCTACGAGCCGCTCGGACCCGTTCTCGCCGTCATGCCCTGGAACTTCCCGCTCTGGCAGGTGGTGCGTTTCGCGGCGCCGGCGCTCATGGCCGGCAACGTGGGGCTGTTGAAGCACTCCTCGAACGTGCCGCAGACCGCACTCTACATCGAAGACCTCTACCTCCGCGCCGGCTTCCCTGAGGGCGCGTTCCAGACCCTGCTCATCGGCTCGGACTCGGTGGAGCGTGTGCTCCGCGACCCGCGCGTGCGCGCCGTCACGCTCACGGGCAGTGAGCCCGCCGGACGGTCGGTGGGCGCGATCGCGGGGAGTGAGGTCAAACCGAGCGTGCTCGAGTTGGGCGGCAGCGACCCGTTCATCGTGATGCCCTCCGCCGACCTCGACCGTGCCGCCGCCGTGGGTGTCACCTCGCGCACCATGAACAACGGACAGAGCTGCATCGCAGCCAAGCGCTTCATCGTGCACGAGGCCGTCGCCAACGACTTCACGCAGCGCTTCGTCGACCGCATGTGCGGACTCAAGGTGGGCGACCCCATGGACGAATCCACCGAAGTCGGGCCCCTCGCCACCGAGCAGGCCCGTGAGGACATCGAGGAGATCGTCGCCGACGCCGTGGGCAAGGGGGCCACCCTCCTGTGCGGGGGCGAGCGCCTCCCCGGCCCCGGGTGGTTCTACCCGCCCACGGTCATCACGGACATAACGCCCGACATGCGCATCTACCGCGAGGAGATCTTCGGCCCCGTGGCTTCGCTGTACCGCGTTGGCGGTGTCGACGAGGCCATCGGGCTGGCGAACGCCACCGAGTTCGGCCTGGGGTCGAACGCCTGGACGAGCGACCCGGCCGAGCAGGAGCGCTTCATCAGGGGACTCGACGCCGGCCAGGTGTTCGTGAACGGCATGACCACGTCGTTCCCGGAGCTACCGTTCGGCGGGGCGAAGAACTCCGGGTACGGTCGCGAGCTCTCAGCCGCCGGCATCCGGGCTTTCTGCAACGCCAAGACGGTGTGGGTGTGTGACGCGGAAGACGCCGGGGGGCTCGCCACCGGGGTGTGCGAGTGAGCGTGGCGCAAGCTGAGTGAGCCGGGCGTGCGACGAGTGAGTCGGCCGGACGCTACTCCTCGAACAGGCGCACGGCGCCCTTCATCAGCTCCTGAATGGGGAGGCCCTGCGGGCACAACTCCTCGCACTCGCCACACTCGGTGCACATGGAGGCCTTGCCGAACGCGCGCATGTTGTAGAGCTCGCGTATCCCGTTGACGTCGTCGTAGAAGGAGGCGTCGTTGAGGTGGGCCAGCACCCGCGGGATGTCCACCTCCGATGAGCACGGCAGGCAGTAGCCGCATTCGGTGCAGTCGGCCACGATGCGCGCCCGGTAGGCCTGGGCGGCTTCTTCGATCGAGGCAAGCTCCGATAGGGAGAGGGAGCGGGGGTGCGCGTCCTCCGCGGTGGCAAGATTCTCCCGCACCTGATCGAGCGCGCTCATGCCGCTCAGCAGCATGCTGACGTCGGGATCGTCCCACACGAAGCGGAGCGCCCAGGCGGCGGGTAGGCGCCGCACCGCGGCCCGGGACCACACCTCTTGGACGGTCGCGGGGACGCGCTGGGCCAGTCGGCCGCCGCGCAAGGGCTCCATCACGATCACCCCGAGGCCACGCTCGGCCGCATACCGCAGACCGGCCTCGCCCGCTTGGAAGGCCCTGTCCATGTAGTTGTACTGGATCTGGCAGAACGTCCAGTCGTACGCGTCGACGATCGGAGAGAACACGTCGGCTTGGTCGTGGAAGGAGAACCCGGCCCACTTGATACGACCGTCGGCCAGGGCCGAGTCGAGGAACTCGAACACGCCGAGGTGCTGCAGGCTCTGCCACGTGCCCGCGTTCAGACCGTGGAGCAGGTAGCAGTCGATGTGATCGGTCTGGAGACGCTTGAGCTGGCTGTTCAAGAAGCGGTCCATGTCCTTGCGAGTGTCCACCAACCAGCTGGGCAGCTTGGTGGCAAGAAGCACCCGGTCGCGGTAGCCGCCCTTCAGTGCCTCACCCACAAACATCTCGCTCATGCCCGGTTCGGTGTGAGAGACACCGTGGTAGGGATACGCGGTGTCCACGTAGTTGACACCGGCTTCGATGGCCTCGTGGAGCATGGCGGTGGCCCTGGGTGCGTCGATGCGGTCGTGGCGCTCGCCGAGCACGGGCAGGCGCATGCAGCCGAAGCCGAGGATCGAGACCTCCGGGCCGGAGCGGCCTAATGTGCGATAGAGCATGGGATCCCCTCCACAAACAGATTCGCGCCGCGCCTCCCCGCCTGCTGCGTCTCACCGCCCGCCGCACGCGGCGGGGCAGGCGGAGCGGGTGTGCCGCCGGTACCGCTATGATGCCTCGGCGAGGGCCTCCGCAAACTGACTGCTATACAGGTCGTAGTAGAAGCCGCGCGCGGTCAGGAGTTCCTCGTGGGTGCCCTTCTCGATGATGCTGCCTTCGTTCATCACCAGGATGACATCGGCGTCGCGGATCGTCGAGAGCCGGTGAGCGATGACGAAGCTGGTGCGGCCGCGCAGCAGCCGGGACATGGCCTTCTGGATCAAGACCTCGGTGCGGGTGTCCACCGAGCTGGTGGCCTCATCGAGGATGAGTATCTGCGGATCGACCAGGAACGCGCGTGCGATCGTGAGCAACTGGCGCTCGCCCTGCGACACGTGCGCGGAATCGTCGTCGAGCCGAGTGTCGTAGCCCTCGGCCAGGGTACGCACGAAGTGGTCCACGTGAGCCGCCTCGGCGGCGGCCTGGATCTCCTCCTCGGTCGTGTCGTCCTTCCCATAGGCGATGTTCTCGCGAATAGTGCCGCCGAACAGCCAGGCATCCTGAAGCACCATGCCGAACAGTCGACGAAGGTCGGCCCGCGCCATGTTCCGAGTGTCGACGTCGTCGATGAAGATGCTGCCGCTGTCGATCTCGTAGAAGCGCATCAGCAGGTTGACGAGGGTCGTCTTGCCGGCTCCGGTCGGCCCGACGATCGCCACCGTCTGCCCGGGAGCGACCTCGAGGTCGAGGTTCTCGATCAGGGGGGTGTCGGGCAGGTAGCGGAACGAGACGCCCTTGAGGCTGAGGCGACCACTGATCTTCGTGAGCACGGCTGGCTCGACCACGTCCGGCGTCTCCTCAGCCTCGTCGAGGAGCTCGAAGACCCGCTCCGACGAAGCCAGAGCTGATTGCAGCACGTTGGCCACGCTGGCGGTTTGGGTGATGGGCTGAGTGAACTGGCGCGAGTACTGGATGAACGCCTGTACGTCGCCCAGAGACATGGTGCCGCTCGCAACCCGCAGCCCGCCGAGCACGGCGATGGCCGCATAGTTGAGATTGCCGATGAACATCATCGACGGCATGATGATGCCCGAGATGAACTGGGCCTTGAAGCTCGCCCGGAAGAGCTTGTCGTTCTCCTCGTCGAACTTGGCGATCGCCTCCTTCTGCCGGCCGAAGACCTTCACGATGTTATGGCCGGTGAACATCTCCTCCACGTGCCCGCTCAGGCTACCCGTGGCTTCCCACTGCACGGCGAACTGCTTCTGCGAACGCTTGGCGATGAGCATGGTCACGACGACCGACAGCGGCACGCTGATCAGCGAGATCGCCGCCAACAAGGGGCTGATCCAGAACATCATCGCGAGCACGCCGACCAGCGTGAGGATGGCGGTGATGATCTGCGTAAGCGTCTGCTGCAGGGTCTGCTGGATGTTGTCGATGTCGTTGGTCAAACGGCTCAAGGTGTCGCCGCGGGCGTGACCGTCGAAGTATTGAAGCGGGAGCCGGGCGAGTTTCAGGTCGACCTCACGTCGAAGGCGATACACCACCCTCTGGACCACGCCGGCCATGAGGTAGGCCTGGAGCCAGGTGAAGAGCGCGCCCGCCAGGTACAGTCCCAAGACAAGCAAGAGCACGTCGCCCACCGCACCCATGTCGATGCCTTGGCCCGGGTGGAGGTCCATGCTGGAGAGCATGCTGGCAAGCTGGTCCTGCCCCTGCGCCTTGAGCGCGGCGATCGCCTGCTCCTGGGTCACACCTTCGGAGAGCTGGCTGCTGATGGCTCCCTCGAAGATCAGGTCGGTGGCCTGGGCGAGGATCTTCGGTGCGGCCACGGTCAGGACCACGCTGGCCACAGCCAGGGTCACGATCAGACATATCTTCCACAGTTCGGGCTGCAATCGCCCGGCGAGGCGCTTGAACGAGCCTTTGAAGTCCTTTGCCTTCGCTCCGGTGCCATGGAGCCCGGGCGGGCCGAATCCAGGGCCGCTGGGCGGCGTCCGTTTCTTGGCGACATCGTCGGAGGCGATCTCCTCCCGCTCGCTCATGCCACCTCCTCCGCCGACAGCTGTGAGTACACGATCTCGCGGTAGGTTTCGCACGTCTCCATGAGCTCAGGGTGGGTGCCGATCCCGGCGACCGTACCCTTGTCGAGCACCACGATCTGGTCTGCCTGCATGATGCTGCTCACACGTTGCGCGACGATGATGACCGCGGCGCCGCCGACCTCGCTCTTCAGGGCCGCGCGCAGCTTGGAGTCGGTCTTGAAGTCGAGAGCCGAGAAGCTGTCGTCGAACACGTAGATGTCCGGCTTCTTCACGAGGGCGCGAGCGATGGCGAGCCGCTGTCGCTGGCCGCCCGAGAGGTTGCTTCCCCCTTGCTTGACGGGCGATTCCAGCCCGTCGGGCATGTCGGCCACGAACTCCTTCGCCTGAGCGATGGAGAGGGCGTGCCACAGGTCGGCATCTGAGGCTGTCTCCGACCCGAAGCGCAGATTGCTCGCGATCGTGCCCGTGAAGAGGAAGGCTTTCTGCGGAACGAACCCGATCTGGCTCCACAGATCATCCCGATCCACCGCACGGATATCATGGCCATCCATCTCGATACTCCCGCCCGTCACGTCGTAGAAGCGGGGTATCAGGCTGATGAGCGTCGACTTGCCGCTTCCCGTGCTCCCGACGATGGCCGTCGTGCGCCCGGGCGCGACCGTGAACGATATGTCGCAGAGCACGGGGTTCTCCGCACCCGGATACCCGAACTCCACGCTCTTGAACTCGACCCGGCCGCGTCGTGCGCCGTCCGTGACGACCAGCCGGAGTGGGGTCGCCGGGTCGGCCACAGACGGCTCCACGTCGAGCACCTCCTGGATGCGGTCGCCCGAGGCTGCCGCGCGCGGGACCATGGCCAGCATCATGGTGGCCATCATCACCGACATGAGGATCTGCATGACATACGCGAGGAACGCGGTGAGATTACCGATGGGCATCTCCCCGCTGTCCACGCGGAACGCACCGAAGTACATGATCGCGACTGTGGAGAGGTTGAAGATGCCGAACAAGGCGGGGAACATGAGCGCGAACAACCGCGCGACCCGCAGACCCGTGTCGGTGAGGTCCAGGTTGGCCTCGTCGAACCGCTGCTCCTCGTACTCACCTCGGGCGAAGGCGCGGATCACCCGCATGCCGGTGAGCACCTCGCGCGTCACTTGGTTTATGCGGTCGATCTTCACCTGTATCGAGCGGAAGAGGGGCACAGCGCGCACGATGATCAGCCCCAGCACCACGCCCATCACCGGGATGATGACCACGAGCAGGGCGGACAAAGGCACGTCCTGACGCACGGCCATGACGATACCCCCGAATCCCATAAGGGGGGCCACGATCATCATGGTGAGACCGATCGCCACGACCATCTGCACCTGCTGCACGTCGTTGGTGCCGCGGGTGATCAGGGAGGGTGCGCCGAATTGGTTCACCTCGTTCTGCGAGAAGCTCTCCACCTTTCGGAAGAGATCGCTGCGCAGGTCGCGCCCGAAGGACATAGCGACTTTGGAGCCCCAGTACGCCAGCATCACGGACACGGCCACGAGCAACACCGTCACGAGCAGCATGAACCCGCCCATGCGCAGGATGTAGCCGGTGTCACCCTTGACGACGCCGTCGTTGATGATCTTGGCGTTCAGGTCGGGGAGGTACAGGTTGGCGAAGGTCTGTGCGAGCGCCAGCAACACGACGAGTGCTATCGCCCTGCGGTAGTTCTTGAGGAGGACCACCAGGAGTCGAGTCATCGGACCGACCCCTTCCCGGACGCAGGTGTCGGTGGAGCCACTGGTGCCGCAGGCGCTTCGACCGACGCCGCGTGTGGCGCCTCGATGTCGCCCAGGAGGAGGGCGGAGCGATCGGACACTTCGTCCAAGAGACGCCCCAGTTCTCGCCGATCGGCCTCCGAGAGGACGCCGATGGTCATGTTGACGTGATCCGCCCACCTCGCGTGCAACTCGCCCTCACGCCGTCGCCCATCCGCCGTGAGGAACACCCGGGTGAGACGGCGGTCGCGTTCGTCGGTGCGCCGCGCCACCGCGCCGGTCGCCTCCAAAGCCTGTAGGAGTTTGGTCACGCGGGGTCGCGACAGGTGCAGCACAGCCGCCAAGTCGCGCTGACTCATGCCGTCGTTCTCGGCGAGCACACGCAGGCAGAACGCCTCCCCATGGTGCCCACCTTGCAGCGCCAAGGTCTTCATGACCAGCTGGCGCTGAAGCTGGATCGCCCGTCTGAAGGCATGGAACACCTGGGCAGTGAGTTCATCGACGCCTTCGAACTCCAGCGTCAGAGGATGGGGGCTGCCGGTTGGGTGATGCACGATGTGACACGTCCTTCTAGTGGGGCTTCTCGGGGGCCTCTCGGGGACCTCTCCGGGACCTCCCGGGGGACTTCCCGGGGCCGATTCGAGGGCCGACTCGGGGGCCGACCCCTCAGGCGTTCGTTTTGCCCGAAACAGTTTTGCACGGAATCGTTTTCGCGACAAGGGGGTCTCGGCTGCGCGGTGGGCACACGACCTCTTGGCCGGTATGCTCACCGTCATGGAGCTATCCGGAAAGGTCGTTATCGTCACGGGGGCCTCCTCGGGCATCGGGGAAGCGACCGCTCGCCTGCTGCACCGGCTGGGAGCGGTGCCCGTCCTGGCCGCGCGTCGCCTCGAGCGCCTGGATGCACTTGCCCGCGAACTGGACGGCGCCCGGCCCCTGGCCGTCGACATGCGGCAGCCCGAGCAGGTGCGCGCCATGGTCGAGACGACCGTCGAACGCTTCGGGCGAGTCCCCATATGCGCCGGCAAGGTGGAGGGGCCATCGTGAACATCAGTTCGGGCACCACTCGCACGGTCATCCCCGGCCTGGGCGCGTATGCGGCAACCAAGTCGGCCCTCAACATGCTCTCCTTCGTAGCTCGAGAGGAACTCGCGCCAGACGGCATCGTGGTCTCGCTGGTGTATCCGTGGGTCACAGCCACCGAGTTCCATGAGAGTCTGCGAGCCGGACACGTGGGGGGATCCGGTCGCTTCACGCCCCACACGGCCGAGTATGTGGCAACGGCTGTCGCCCGCGCCATCCGCACCGGGGAGGCCGAGGTGGTGCTGGCCCCAGGCCCGGAGCACCCGGAGGAGATGCGATCCTCGTCTTCGGACGACTGATGCCCACGGGTCCCGTTCGCGTCGATCAGAGCAGAATGGGACGAACGTGACGACAACCTCCGCTCCCCGCGCTTCGTCCCGCGCGGGCAAACTGGCCGTCGCCGGCGGCGCACTCGCGCTGTTCTGGCCCGGGGCCTTCGCCTTCGGCCTGCCGGGGGTCCTCGGGCCGCACTGGCAGCAGGCCTTCGGGGTGGGTCGTGGGGCGGTGGGAGCGATCATCTTCTTCATGCTCGCGGCGCTCGGTGTCTTCATGTTCCTGGTGGGCACCTGGCAGGAGCGACTGGGGCCCAAGATGATGCTCGCCATCGGCGCGGCACTGGCCGGGTCGAGCGTCGTGGCCCTGCCCTTCGCGTCGAACATCTACCTGGTGTACGCGTGGGCCTTCGTCAGCGGAGCTTCTTCGTGCTTCGTCATGATCCCAGCTCTGACCGTGGTGCAGCGCTGGTATCCGGCGCGGCGGGGCCTGGTCTCGGGAGTCGTGAACCTGGTGTTCGGTTCGGCGGGTGCCATCATGTCGCCGCTCTTCGCACTGGCGCTGGGGGCGATGGGCTACCGAGCCATGTGCGTGGTGGCGGGGGTCCTCGCACTGGGGTTCGGAGTGGCCCTATCCCGGCTGGTCTCCGTGCCCGGCGACGCCGACGTGGAGAGGGCCGGCGCACCGGCCGGCGAGACATCCGGCGAGACATCCGCGGCCGGGAACCGGATCGGTTCGGACGCACAACGTGGTGCCTCCCAGGCCGCTCTTTCCCTCACAGTGCGGCAGAGTCTGCGCACTCGGAACTTCTGGCTCATCTGGACGGTGTGGGCTCTCAACGGCGCCGCCTGCGTATCGCTGGTCTCTCTGTCGGTGGACTACGGCGTGTCACGCGGGTTCGAGTTCGAGTCGGCCGTGGTGATCCTCACCGCTTTCAATGTCACCAATGGGCTGAGCCGCATCGTCACCGGCTACTTCTCCGATCGTATCCACCGAGTGCGGACCATGGGGGCTACGTTCCTCGCCGCGGGCCTGGCCTACTTCATGCTGCCGCACGTCGATTCGTTGGCAACGATCGCGGTGCTCGCGGCGATCGTCGGCTTCGGGTTCGGCACGCTCTTCGCGGTGTCGGCCCCTCTGGCGGTCGACTGTTTCGGGATCGGACACTTCGGCGCGGTGTACGGCCTGATATTCACCGCATACGGATTCGTAGCGGGCGCCCTCGGACCCCTCCTGGCTGGTACGCTGGCGGACACCGGGGGCGGATACCCGTT
The DNA here is from genome assembly GCA_024637035.1 of Actinomycetes bacterium. Taxonomy (GTDB): domain Bacteria; phylum Actinomycetota; class Thermoleophilia; order RBG-16-64-13; family RBG-16-64-13; genus JAHJSA01. The sequence goes on along the minus strand of JAGXFW010000004.1, from coordinate 107,475 downwards.
GGTGTTCGGATATCTTGGCGCGCTGTGTCTGATCTCGGCCGTCCTCATACAATTCGTGCGCCCGCCGTCCACAAGCCGCCCGCGGGTGGAAGACCGGCTCGTCCTGCCCGTGGCTTGACCTGACCGCTCGAGCGACCGCGTAGCTGCGCCGGTTGGGATGACGGCGCCCCGCGCCCTGGTTCAGTACCATTGCGATGATCCGGACAACGTGAAAAAGTAATCAGACAACAGACACTCGAAAGCGGATCAACCGAACGGGGGTACGTCGATCATGAAGGTGAAAGCGGCGGTGCTACGGGGGGTCAACGAGCCCTACCGGATCGAGGAACTCGAACTCGCGGATCCCAAGGAGCGCGAGGTCCTGGTCAAGTATGCCTACACCGGCTACTGCCACAGCGACCTCTCGATCAAGCAGGGCGGCATCATCGAGACCATGCCGAAGGTGGTAGGCCACGAGTGCGCCGGCGTCGTCGAGGCCGTGGGCCCGGGCGTCACCAAGGCGAAAGTGGGCGACCACATCGTGTCCACGTGGATGGTGCCCTGCGGTCAGTGCTACACATGTCGAGAAGGCTTCGGCAACGTGTGCATGGGAAACTTCGAGAACTTCGCCGCCGGGGTGCTATTGGACGGCACCAGCCGGTACACCGACAAGGACGGCAAGACCGTTCAACACAACAGCTTCGTCTCCGGCTTCTCCAGCTACTCTGTGGTGCCCGAGGACGGCGTGATCCCCATCCGCAAGGACTTCCCCCTGGAGTACGCCGCGCTCATGGCTTGTTGCATCCCCACCGGCTGGGGGACGGTCGCCAACATCGCGAAGGTGAAGCCGGGCGATTCGGTGGCGGTGTGGGGCATGGGCGGCGTTGGTCTGAACATCCTGCGGGCGGCGAAGATGCGGCAGGCCAACCCGCTCATCGCGGTGGACATCCAGCCGGAACGTGAGGAGATCGCCCGCGAGTTCGGCGCCACCCACTTCATCTGCAACGACGGAACGGACCCGGTTCCGATCATCCAAGACCTCACCGGTGGCGGGGCGGACATCATCTTCGAGGCCATCGGCAGTCCCGGGGCTATCGTGCAGGCGTGGTGGGCCCTCGCCGCCCTCGGCAAGCTGGTAGTGGCCGGCGTAATGCGGCACGACGAGACCGCCGACCTGCCGCTGCAACTCCTGCCGTTCCACCAGAAGTCGATCCACGGTGGGCTCTACGGGTCCATCTCCACCCACAACGACATCCCCAAACTGGTCGATCTGGCCATGACCGGCGAGATGAAGCTCGACAAGCTGGTGGCCGGCAAGTTCAAGCTCGAGGACATCAACGACATCGCCGAGAAGATGGCGAAGCGCCAGCTCACCGGCCGTTGGGTGTGTGAGTGGGACTGAGACGGAGGGACCCCGCGGAGTGACGGAAGACGAGAGGCCCGGCGGCGCGCCGGGCCGCGTCGATCATGCCGAGCCGCTCGGAACTACCTCAGTGCCCCAGCAGCGAGCGAAGATGGTCGCAGGCCCAGGCAACGTACTCGTCACAGCGCTGAGAGATGGGGTCGGCCTTGAACGTGTCGTAGCCTTCCTTCGTGCTGATGTCGTGCCCGGTGAGGCCCCGGCAGGTGGCTGACCCGAACTGATCGCTAAAATCCTTGATGAGCGCCTGCAACGACGCCTTCTCTCCCGCATCGACCCCGGGATGCTCCAACGGATCGAAGTAGTCGCGCATGCCGAGCGAGACGACGACACCCTCGACCGCCCCGCAGATCTCGCCCATGCCCACCGAGCCGCCGCCCATGTAGCGGGCCAGGGTCACCGCCGCAGGGTCGAGGTCGAAGCCGTGGGCGGCGAAGAGCACCACAGCCTGCGCGCAGTTGAGGTGCGTCGGCCCGGGATCACGGAACCCCGCCATCGCGACCTCTTTGGCTTCGATCCATCGGTCCGTCACGTCGTCCTCCTTCGCGTTGTCACCCGGCTCGCTCGGCGCCAGCCGTCATCGGTCCTCGATAATACCTGAGAGGCGCGCGATACTATATGTTGATGCTCGAACCGCCCACCGACCCCGTCACCGACCCCGCAGCCGAGTCCGCGACCCAAGCCGCCGCCGCTGATCCCGCCGCCGCTGATCCCGCGGCTGCCGACCTCGCTGACCGACCCAGCGCCGACCCGGCTGGCCACCCCGCCGCCGCCTCGACGACGGCCGCGACGTCCTCCGCAGCGCGACCGCCCCTCTGGACCCGCGACTTCCTCCTGCTCCTGGGCATCACCGTCACCTTCTACTCGGGCTTTCAGGTGCTGCTCGCGTCGATGCCACTGTACGTGGTCCACCTAGGTGGAACGGAGGCCTCGGCCGGCCTGGTGACCGGGTTGTTCACGCTGGCGGCCATGCTGGCGCGGCCGCTCACGGGGTGGGCTCTCGACGCGTACGGCCGCCGCGCCGTCCTCCTGTTCGGCACCGTCTTCTGCATCGGTCTGATCGTCGCCCAGGAGTGGGCGGCGACGCTCGGGGCTCTCATCGTCCTGCGCATGGTCAACGGGTTCGGCTTCGGCTTCGCCTCGACCGCTGGAGGTGCCCTCGCCGCCGACCTTGTGCCGCGGTCCCGACTTGGAGAGGGCATGGGTCTCTTTGCCCTGACCATGGGCATCCCGCTCGGCATCGCCCCCCCGATCGGCATCTGGCTGGCGAGCCGCGGGCAGTTCTCGGCCCTGTTCTGGCTGGCCGCGGCGTTCACCGCAGCATCGCTGGTGCTGGCCCTCGTCGTGCGAGTGCCCCGCGTCGCTGTCGTCCGGGCGATCGGAGTGCGGGCGCGCGTCTTCTCCATGTTCGTGCGCAGTGCGATCTTCCCGTCGACGCTCATGTTCCTGCTCATCTCGAGCCTTGGCGTCATCCTGGCGATGCTCGCCATCTTCGGCCGCGAGCGCGGCATCGCCAGCGTGGGAGCCTGGTTCACCCTCTACGCGGTGATGCTGAGCCTCTCGCGCTTGTTCTCGGGTCGCGTGTCCGATCGTCTCGGCTACGCGCAGACGGCGACAGGGGGATTCGGGTTCGCCGTCATCGGTCTGGTGGTGATGGCTTCGGCTCACAGTCCTTGGGTGCTGCTCGTCTCGGCAGTGCTGTACGGCATCGGCTACGGTGCCGCACAGCCCTCCCTCCAAGCCATGCTGGTAGCTAACACACCGACCCACCGCATCGGCTCGGCCACGGCCCTGTTCTTCTTCGCCTACGATCTGGGCACGACCGTGGGAGCGGTGGGCGGAGGCTTCCTCGCCGGAGTGATCGGCCTGGGCAACGTCTTCACGTTGGCGGCGGTGCCCCCGTTCGTGGCGATCGTACTCCTACTGGTGCGCCTCGGTCGAGCGCGACGCTTCTCGAGCGCCTAGCAGCCCTCTTCCATCTCGTCCTCCCGCAGCAGTCGCACGAAGAACGCGACCCCCGACCCGATGACCATTACCGTCCCGGCGATCACGATCCCCTGGGCGAAGGTGTGGTTCTCGCCCATGTAGCCCAGGCCGAGGGGCAGCAGACCTCCACCCAAGATGAAGGCGATCGGCGGAGCGAGAGCGGCCACCACGCTGCGCAGGTTGGGCTGGACGATGCGCGAGAGCGCCGAGAACGCCGGAGGGAAGAAGCAGACGGCGAACGCCGGCACCATGAAGATGCCGATGCGCAGCCAGACCCCGTCACTCACACCCACCAAGACCGTCGCGGCGCCCGTGAGCGCCAGGGCGCCGAACATGGCCCACCGCTCTCCTATCCGGTCGCTGACCCAACCTGCCGCGAACACTACTGCCAGAGGTGGCAGGTTGGCCACGCCCAGCAGCGCGTTGGCTCCCTCGGTGGTCATGAGTTTCTCTTGGGTGAGGAAGAGCGGCAGCATCGTGTACACGCCCACTTGGGCACCCATGCCGAGCGCCATGAGGCCGATCATCAACCAGAACGAATGTCTGCGAAGAATCGGTCCTACGAGGCGCAGCCGGGGCGGGTCGCCGGGGAACTGTGCGAGACCCCGGAACCTCAGCAGGGCCACCCCCACGAGCGCCACGAAAACGCCCACGGCCACGAGGCTCGCCCGCCACGATGCGAACGTGAGTAACGCGACGGCCACCAATGGCGCCGCCACCAAGCCTAACGGTGGAGCCGCCTGCTGCACCGAGAGCGCCTTGCCCCAATCCCGCCGCTGCACCATCGCGGTGATGGTGGCCACCACGGAGGGTTGGTTGATGCCGGCCAACACCCCGAGCGCGAAGAACGCCACACCGAGCGACCACACGGAGCCGGCCATCGCCGCGGCCACCAGCACCCCCGCGATTCCGAACATCGACGTCAGAAAAGCTCCCCTGTGGTCGAACCGAGTAGAGATCGTGCCCGCGGAGAGAGATCCCAGCAGCCCGCCCAGAGACCCGAAGAAGAACAACGACCCGACCTGGCCGGCGGTGATGCTGATGTCGTCCGCGATCACGGGCATCAGCGGAGAGAAGATCAGGCGGGCGAGGAAGGGGACGAAGAAAAGCAGCGTGACGAAGACGACGCTGCCGGCAACGTCGCGGAAGGGCTCGGCGGTGGGGCAGGTGCGATCCATGACTGGAATCTATCAGAGTGAAACACCGAGAGTCGCGCGCTCGTAGAAGGATACGACGCGCCCGCATAGGTGGCGCCCAGGCTCGGGCGGCTGCTCCCTCATCGAGGACGTGCCGCGCCTCGCGCCTGTCTGGCCGATCATTTCAGGACGAAGGAGACATCCTCATGGAGACAGAGTCAGAAACGTACCCAGCCCGCCTCGACGTGGACTACCCGGAGAAGCTCGACCGGCTGAGTTCGTTCTTCCGCTTGATCTGGCTCATCCCGATCGTCATCAGCGCTACCCACGTTGGTGGTTCGACTTCGCGCGGGAACTCACCCGTTTCGGGGCGCGGATAGGAGCCTATGCGGCCCTACTCACCGATCAGTATCCCTCGACGGTGGAAGAGCAGTCGGTTCATCTCGAGATCGACTACCCCGACGTAGAGCGAGATCTCAACCGTTGGATGCCGTTGGTGAAGTGGTTCCTTGCCATCCCGCACTACATCGTGCTCATCGTACTCGGGGTGATCGCCGTCTTCGCGATCATCATCGCCTGGTTCGCCATCCTCTTCACCGGCCGCTACCCACGGGCGCTCTTCGACTACGTGGTCGGCGTGGGCAGGTGGGGATTGCGGGTGCAGGCATACGTGAGCTTGCTGGTGACGGATCGCTATCCGCCGTTCAGCCTCGACTGACCCCTGAGGTCAGCCGGCCCGCCAGCGGCGGGGGCCCATTCGCCGCTGGCGGGCCGGCCGATCACGTCCCACTCGCCGCCCGCCGGCGCTCCTTGCCCCTAAGCCACCATGGTCGGGGTGACCGGGTAGTCGAGATCGTGGCGGCAGGCGTCCTCCACCGCCGCCATCACGGCCAGCACCACATCCTCCCTCCAGGGTCGGCCGATGACCTGCACTCCCACGGGCAGGCCGGCACTGCCTCGCTCCACCTCGAGCGCCTTGCGTACCACCGGGCCCCGCCCGGCGGGGCGGTCGCTCTCCTCCCCCGCTCGCACTCGCGTCACGGGCACCACGCCGGCGGGAAAGCCGAGCGTGTTGATCACAGACGTGTAGCTCCCCGCCGTGTGGACAGTAAGATCGTCGCTGAGCCCATGGACCAGAGCTGGTAGGCCGTTCGGCGGACACACCAGTGCGTCCACCTTCGCTGCGTCGAGCGCGGCGAGGTAGTCCGACTGCAAGCGGCCCACATCGTCGGCCAGCGCCCTGAGGCTCTCACCGGTCCACGGACCCACGGCGCGCAGCGCCAAGGCCATATGCTGCAGCCCGGCCAGGCCCATCACAGCAGCGATGAGAGGCCGCACCACCTTCGGGATGGACGCGGCCATAAGGAAACCCTTGAGTCGATCGTCCACCTGCTGACCGTCAAGAGCCGTGCGGAACGCGGCCAGACCGTCGCAACTCAGGACGGAGAGGAGCACCCGCAGCGCCTCACCGGCCGGAGGGGGACGGAACGCCGAGATGCGGGCCCCCCGCTCCTCCAGCGCCGCCGCGGCTCGCCGAACGCCCCGGCGGATACCCGGAGAAGCCGGGAACCACCCGTTGTCTTCGAACACACCTAGATGGAGTCCAGCCACATCCACCGACGCGAAATCGGGCCATGCGTGCGCGTCTACGGTGGGGTCGAGTGCGTCCCGTTCCGGAGAGACAAGAACCGACATAGCCAGACCGAGATCCGCCACACTCCGCGCCATCGGGCCTGCCTGATACACGATCACGTCCTGCTCGAAGAAGACGCCGCCCGGGGTGTCGAGGAGCGAGAGACGCCCCGACGTGGGCTTGAGGCCGGCGATGCCGCAGTAGTGGGCGGGGGCCCGGATGCTCCCGCCCAGGTCGCCCCCAAGACCAAGCGGCGAGCCGCCCGCCGCGATGATGGCCGCCTCGCCGCCGCTCGAGCCACCGGGGGTGCGGTCGAGCGCCCATGGGTTGTTCGTTCGTCCGTATACCGGATTGTCGCTCTCGAAGTAGATGAGCATCTGGCTGACGTTGGTCTTCCCGAGGACTATCGCGCCCGCCTCACGCAGTCGCGCTGTGAGCGGTCCGTCCCGCTCGGCTCGGTGCGAAGTCCGCGACGGCAATCCGAACGTGGTGGGTGTGTCGGCGACGAGGTACTGTTCCTTGATGGTCACAGGAACTCCGTGGAGGGGGCCCAATGCGTCGCCCCGCTCCTGGGCGCGATCGGCCTCGTCCGCTTCGGCCATCGCCGCCTCGAACCGCCGCACCACCACTGCGTTGAGCCGCCCATCGACCTCCTCGATGCGGTCGATGTGCGCCTGCACCACCTCCTTGGCCGTGACACTACCCTCACGGACTAGGCGGGCCAGTTCCGACGCAGTCGAAGACGTCAGGGCGTCACGGACGCCGCTGCCAGGGTCACGAGACCCCACCATCCCTACCACCGATCCCCCCTTCGGTCGCATATCAAGTGCCGTATGTCACTTGACTCTACCATGAGGTAGGCACCGGTTTAAGAGCGATCTCGCGTCTTCGGAGCACGGCGGGGGCGCTTCCGACCCTGGTAGAATGCGACTGATCGCGGGCCTTGGGAGGTCCGCGCTGATCGGGAGCGGGGGCACGGACTCGTGGTCGAGATCACTCTCGATGTGAACCATAGCTCGTACAAGGTCGGGGTCGAAGACCACTGGACCCTGCTCGACGTTCTCAGGGATTCGCTCGGGTTCACCGGCGCCAAGAAAGGGTGCGATCACGGTGAGTGCGGGGCGTGTACCGTGCTCATCGATGGGACGGCGATGCAGTCGTGCCTGGTCTTGGCCGTGCAGGCGCAGGGCAAGGCCATCGTGACCATCGAGGGCCTGGCCCGCGACGGCCGGATGGATGCGCTGCAGACCGCCTTCCACGAGGTCGGAGCCATCCAGTGCGGGTTCTGCACCCCGGGCATGATCATCACCGCGCGAGCCCTCCTCGGGAGGAACTCCGACCCGACCGAGGACGAGATCAAGGAAGCCATGTCCGGGAACCTGTGTCGCTGCACCGGTTACGTGAAGATCGTCGAGGCAGTCCAGAGGGGTGCTGCGGCGGGGAAAACCGGCGCGGGGACGACCGGCGCGACCAACGCGGACTCATGAAGACCCTCGACGCCACCAACCCAGGGTCATGAAGCGCGAATACGTCAACATCGGTGGGCGTCTACCGCGGGTGGACGGCATGGTCAAGGCAGCGGGCGAGGCCATGTACACGGGAGACCTCTCGCTGCCGGGGATGCTGCACGGTAAGCTGCTGCGCAGCCCTCACCCCCACGCCCGCCTGCTCAAGGTCGACACGGCGCCCGCCCTGACCCTTGAGGGAGTGCGCGCCGTCATCACCGGCGAGGACACGCTGAAGTTCCTGGCCGGCGGCATCGCCTCACCCGGCAACGAGCCGTACCTGGCTTTCGAGAAGGTCCGTTTCGTGGGCGATGCCGTCGCGGCCGTCGCGGCGGTCGACGAGGAGACCGCCGAGCGGGCCCTGGCGCTCATCGACGTCGAGTACGAACTCCTCGATCCGGTTCTCGACCCTTTCGCTGCCATGGCCCCCGGTTCTCCGCTGGTGCACGACGATGCCCCCGGCAACATCTCCTTCGAGACCGACCTGAGCTTCGGCAACGCGCAACGGGCCTTCGCCACCTGCGACTACGTGCGCTACGACGAATTCAAGACGGCGCCCATCCGCCACGGGTTCATCGAGCCCCACGCCGCACTGGCCAGTTGGGACACCTCTGGGCGCCTGACCTTCTGGGGCTCAAAACAGAGTCCCTACTTCACCTACAGGAACATGGCGAAGGCGCTCGACATCCCCATGAGCAAGGTCCGTATCATGCAGTCCTACCTGGGCGGGGGCTTCGGCGGGAAGAACGAGATGTTCAACCTCGACTTCTGCGCCGCTCTCTTGTCCATGAAGACCAGGCGCCCCGTTAGGATCGTGGTGAGCCAGGAAGAGGTGCTCTACGCGTATCGCCAACGTCATCCCGCCTGGATCAAGCTCCAATCCGGCTTCATGAAAGACGGCACGCTGGTGGCGGTCGACGCCGAGATCGTCGCCGAGGGCGGAGCATACAAGGGCATCGGTGCGCTCAGCCTCTACCTGATGTGCACGTTCCTCGCGCTCCCCTACCGCGTGGCGAACCTCCGAGCCAAGGGGTGCCGCGTCTACACCAACACCCAGCCGTCGTGCGCGATGCGCGGCCACGGCGTCCCCCAGGTGCGCTACGCCGCCGAGGTACAACTCGACATGGCCGCTCGCGAGCTGGGCCTGGATCCTCTGGAGATCCGCCTCAAGAACGCCATCCAGTCCGGCGACACCACCGGGAACGGTTTCGAGATCACCAGCTGCGGGCTCAGTGAGACCCTGCTCGAGGCCCGCGGGATCGTGGAACGCTGGCGCGGGGAGACTCCGGCCGACAGCGAGCCACACCTGAAGCGCGGCATCGGCGTAGCCTCGTACGGCTACCTCAGCGGACCCCGCATGGCGGGCCACAACACGTCGGCGGCTCTCATCAAGGTGCACGAGGACGGCCGCGTGGGCCTGGTCACCGGGTCCACCGACTGCGGACAGGGCTCCGACACCGTGCTCTCCCAGATCGCCGCCGAAGTACTCGGCATCCACCTGGACGATGTCCAGTACGGGGGCATGGACTCCGAGATCGTGCCCTTGGACCCAGGAGTGTTCGGTAGCCGGGTGACGTTCATCACCGGGAACGCGGTCAAATGGGCCGCCGAGGACGTCCGCGCCCAGCTCGCCGGAGTCGCGGCCGGACTGCTCGACGCGGAGCCGGACGACCTGGAGTTCCGCGACCGACGGGTCTTCGTGCGAGACGAACCCGACCGCGGTCTCCCCTTCGCCAAGCTCGTCAAGTCGGCGCAGTACTCGGGCACAGGCATGACCATCCTCGGCAGGGGCTACTGGGCTCCGGAGGACATCGACCTGCCTCGTTTTGACACCGGCATGGGCAACCAGTCGGGCGCCTACTCCTTCGGCACGCAGGTGGCCGAAGTGGAGGTGGACACCGAGACGGGCAGGGTGAAGGTGCTGCGCCTCGCCGTGTCGCACGACTGCGGGCAACCCATCAACGAGATGCTGGTGGAAGGGCAACTCGAGGGCTCATCGATCGGGGGCATCGGCCACACGTTCACCGAGACCATCCAGCGGCGGCGCGGGCAGACCATGAACGCCTCGTTCCTCGAATACCGCATGCCCACGGCCCTGGACGCCTGCCCGGTGGAAGTGACCCACACCGACACGGTGGACGAGATGGGGCCCTTCGGCGCCAAGGAGAGCGGGGAAGGTGTGCAGGTGGCCGTCATGCCCGCCCTGGTGAGCGCGGTGCACGACGCTGTCGGCGTGTGGTTCAAGGAGGTGCCCATCACCCCGGAGGTCGTGGTAGAGGCCCTCGGGCGGGGCGCCGAGGCCGCACAGAACGCCGACGCCCGGCGGGGCGCCGACGCTCGTCGGGACAGCCGGGATGACGGCCGCTCCCGCGACGGGGAGTCGGCGTGACCCTCCCTCGGTTCGAATACCTGGCTCCCGCGTCAGTGGAGGAGGCGTGCGCGCTCGCCGACGTGGACTCCGCGTTCCTGGCGGGCGGCACCGACCTCCTCGTGTGCATGAAGCAGCGCCTCCACGCGCCGCTTCGCGTGATCGGGCTCGCGGGCATCGCCGAGTTGCGAGGTATCGCGCGCACGGACGAGGATGGCCTCAGAGTCGGCGCCGCTACGACGCTCACCGAACTCGCCGACTGGGCTTCGACTCACCCCGAGTGGGCGAGCCTGAGCGACGCGATCCGCCAGACGAGTTCCCCGCTCCTCCGCAACGCGGGGACGGTCGGCGGGAACCTCTGCCTCGACACGCGTTGCACCTTCTACAACCAGCCGCCGATCTTCCGTGCGCGCTGGGGACCGTGCCTCAAGCTGGGGGGCGGAACCTGCCACGCCGTGCGGCGGAGCACCTCTTGCCACGCCGTCTACTCGGGCGACCTAGCCGGCCCGCTCATCGCCTGGTCGGCGACGGCGACCATCGCGACGGCGGAGGGCAGACGGAGGAAGCTCGCGGTGAACGACCTCTTCACCGGTGAGGGCATCCATCCGTTGGGCCTTGGACCGGACGAGATCCTCGTCGAGATCGAGATCCCGAAGCCGCCGCCGACCACCCGGTTCTCGTACCAGAAGCTGCGCCTCAGGGACACGCTCGACTTCCCCTTGGCCGGGGTCTCGCTCTTTGCGGAGGTCGATACGCCAGAGGTCGACGCACCCGGGGCTGACACTCCCAGGCCCGACACGCCGGGGGCAGACGCATCGGTGGTCGGGGCGCGTCTCCACGGTGCCCGAGTGGTACTCAACGCGACAGGGCCCGCCCCCCTGCTGCTGCCCGAGGCCGGCGCGCTGCTCGAGGGGCGCGAAGTGGACGAAGCACTCGCCGTGGAGCTGGGCGAACTCCTTCAGAAGAGCGTCAAGTTCGCGGGGAACACGGCGGCCGGTTCGACGTACCGCAAGGCCATGATCCCCGTGCTTGCGCGTCGCGCGCTCCGAGACATGTGCCGATGACCGCCCGCCCGACGCCCGCCCGATGATCCCCCCGACAATCCCCCCTATGGAGGCGACGTTGCCGCAATCCAGCTTTCAGGGAAGTCTCGACCGGTATCCGCTGGGCGCTTTCGCGGACATCATGTACAGGAACTCCCTGCTCTATCCCGAAAAGGAAGCCTTCGTCTGCGGCCCGGACCGGGTCACCTTCGCCCACTTCAACGCCCGGGCCAACCGGCTGGTGCACGCCCTCCGCGCGCTCGGTCTGGCCAAGGGTGAGACCATCGGCGTGGTCTCCTGGAACTGCGTCGAGGTGCTTGACGCGTACGGGGCGGCCATGAAGGGCGGCTTCATCGTCGCCCCCATGAACACCCGGCTGCGTGAAGACGAGCTCACCCACGTGGTCGATGATTCGGCCGCCAGGGTCCTGGTGGTCGGGGTCGGCTGCGAGGAGGTGGTCGAGCGCATCCGACCGCGGTTGAAGCATGTGGAGCATTACGTCTCATGTGCGCCCGACGTGGCGGATATGACCCCGTACGGCGATCTCGTCGCCGGTCATGCGGACACGGAACCCGACGGTGACATAGATGAGGACGACCCCTTCCTCATCATCTACACCAGCGGCACAACGGGTTCCCCCAAGGGCGCGCTCTACTCGCATCGTCGCAAGATGGAGGACGCCAAGCTCTGGGCCCTCAACCTGACCGCGGAACCACGAGACCGGGCGATGCTCGTGCAACCTCTGTTCCACATCGCAGGCACCATCATCCTTGCCTTCATGTACGTGGGCGCTACGCACGTGATCCTTGCCAACCGGTCCTTCGACGCGGAGACCACCGCGCGCGCGCTGGAGAGCGAGAAGATCACCTTCCTCCAGATCGTCCCGACTCAGCTCGTCTCCATCCTCGACACGGCTGAGACCATGCGTCCCGATCTCAGCGCCCTCACGCGCATCCTCTACGCCGCCTCCCCCATGCCGGTGGACTTGTTGCGCCGCGGGCTGGAGAAGTTCGGCCCGATCTTCGTGCAGTCGTACGGACAGTCGGAGGCAGGCCCCAACATCACCTCGTTCCCTCGAGCCGAGCATGACGTGCTCGACCTGCCCCCCGAGCGGCAGGAGGTGCTCCGCTCCGCCGGCCGCCCGTGCGTGGGCGTGCAGGTGAGGATCGTCGACGAGGAGCGCCGCGAGGTCCCCTTGGGCGAGACCGGCGAGATCACCGTGCGCAGCAAGTCGTTGATGGTCGGATACTGGCGGCAACCCGAGGCCACGGCCGAAGCGATCGTGGACGGCTGGCTCCACACCGGGGACATGGGCCGCTTCGACTCCGAAGGCTATCTCTATCTGGTCGACCGCAAGAAGGACATGATCGTGACCGGCGGAGAGAACGTCTACCCGTACGAGGTGGAGCAGATCCTTTGCCGCCACCCGGCCGTGAGGGAGGCGGCGGTCATCGGCCTGCCCGACGCCTACTGGGTCGAGAAGGTGCATGCGGTGGTGGTGCTGGAGGCGGTCGCGGCGGGTTTGCCCACGCCGCCGGGGGAGGCCGAGGACGCTGCGGCGGCGGACGCCGCCCTTGCCGAGGAACTGCGGCTCTTCTGCCGGCAGCACCTGGCCGGCTACAAGGTGCCGAAGACCGTCGAGTTCATCGACACCCTGCCGCGCACGGCCACGGGCAAGGTGCTGCGGAGGGAGCTCCGCGCCCGCCACTGAGCTGTCGCCCCCATACTGCACCAGCCTCCGTATTCCCTCGGGTCCGCGGTTTCTCAATTCTACACAAAGGGAACTTAGAGAGAGAAGCGCATTCCAGCCCGGACGGGTCCCTTCGGGATCTCGATTCGGCGCCCGCTCAGCCGGACAGAAGCACTGGGGTTGGCGGGCACTAGTTCGGAGGTGGTACGGGTGGCTGAATTCACTATCGATCGCCCTCTCGAGCGACGACTATTGGCTCATAGGACGGTTGCCTGGCAACATGGGCTCGTGGGAGGCTTGGCCGCCGCGGTGGTCATGGGTCTCTCCCTCATGGTGGCCATGGCCATAGCGGGCGACGGGTTCTTCCGCCCGCTCGAACTCATAGGTTCAGTTTGGTACGGCGCCGTGACGACCGGTGCGACGGTGATCCTCGTCGGACTCATCACGCATCTGGCAGTCGCGGCCACCCTCGGCGTGGTATGGACGTACGCATTTTCGTACGTCAAGGTGGAGCCGATCGTAAGCGGCGTGGCGTTCGGAGCGATCGTCTGGGTGGCGATGCAGTACGCTATTCTGCCGCTCGTCGCGGACTACCTCATCACCGCGATCTCAGACTATCGACTCTTCTACTTCGGGGCCGAGAGCCGGTTCGCAGCCTGGATGGTACTCGGCGCGTATCTCATCTTCGGTGCCGGTCTCGGGGTCTTCGAGCAGTTCGCGGACCGGAGGCGCGTGTTGAAGACCTCGCGCTCGTAAGTGCCGCGTCACGCTCGTAGTGGCGCGTTCGAATATCCCGTGGTCACAGATCCCGCGCGTGCAGGTACGGCGCTCGGGATCTGCTATGCCCGAACGCGTCGTCGGCGTGTTGGAGCGAATGCCACTTGTCGAGCTGCCCGGGCGCTACCGGCTCCGTCTTGACTCCCGGGGCCGATCCCCTGTGTAATGGGGGCACCGCGTAGACACGACAACCACCGGGGCGCTCCTCTGCTCCATTCTGATCCTGGTCCTCGCCACAGTCGGATGCGGCGGTACGCCCACGACGGGCGCCCCCACGACCGCCACTTCCGGAGCGTCGACGACGTCGGGGGCTTCGGCGACATCGGCGGCTCTTCCGCCTGAAAACCAGCTCCGCGCGAGGACCGAGCAGCTACTCGCCACCCTCTCATCGGTCGAACAGCCCACGCCCGAGACCATCGACGAGATCGTTGTCCTGGTAGCGCCCGGAGACGGTGCCTCCGAGTGGGCCCGCGTGCTGGCCGAACGCAATGCCGGGAGCAGCTCGCAAGGGCTACCTGCGGACGAGGTCGTGGAAGTGCTCGTCAAGCCCGACGGCACCTCGGGCGTCGCCCGGGTGAAGGACTACTACCGCGACGAGAACGGTCAGCAGGCCGAGGCGCTCGTCGACATCGATTGGCTCCTGGTCGACGGGGAATGGTACCGCACCCACGAGAACGGGCGCATGGCCGACGGCCCCATCGGCTGATCTTACGCACCCGCGCCCGCCAGGCGAAGGCGACACGTAGATCGCTCGTTCGGAACTACAAGCGCAGCAGGCGCTCCCTATCGAGAGGTCGCATGTCAGTCCAGACTTCCTCGATGAAGTCGATGCACTGGTCCTTGGTCCCTTCCCGGCCGGCGGGTTTCCAGCCGCTCGGAACCGGCGACCCGGCCGCGATCAACGAGTATTCCCTGTCTGGATTGACCAGGACCGTGAAGGAATCGCCGTAGATCCGCTTTGGCGACACGATGACCCCCCTGTTGGCTCGGTGGTCGGATGGCCACGAACCCTCGGCGGAGTCGCGGCTCTTCTGTGGCCCATACGCGCCCTCCCCCTTCACTCCGCCAAGCACTACCCTGCCCCTGCTACCCCTGCCCCTGCTTCTTCTCGATGCGGGCCCAGGCGTCTTTCAGCGTCACCGTGCGGTTGAAGACGGGGGCGCCGGGGCGGGAATCCTCGGGGTCGGCGCAGAAGTAGCCGAGCCGCTCGAACTGCACCGCCGCGCCCGGCACCGCCGCGCCCAGCGAGGGCTCGAGCTTGCAGTCGGTGAGGGTCTCGAGCGAATCCGGGTCGAGGCTGTCGATGAAGTCGCCGTCCTCGGGCACGTCCTCCGGGTCCTCCGCCGTGAAGAGCGCGCCGTACAGGCGCACCTCGGCGTCGATAGCGTGGTCGGCCGACACCCAGTGCACGGTGGCCTTCACCTTGCGTCCCTCGGGGTTCATGCCGCTGCGGGTGGCCGGGTCGTAGGTGGCCCGCACCTCGACCACCTCACCCGTCTCCGGGTCCTTGACCACGTCGGTGCACTTGATCACGTAGGCGTAGCGCAGCCGCACCTCTTTGCCAGGGCTGAGGCGGAAGTACTTCGGCGGCGGCACCTCGCGGAAGTCGTCCTGCTCGATGTAGATGACGCGGGAGAACGGCACCAGGCGGGTGCCCATTGAAGCGTCCTCGGGGTTGTTGACCGCCTCCATCTCCTCCACGTGGCCCTCGGGGTAGTTCTCGATCACCACCCGGAGCGGCCGCAGCACCGCCATGGCCCGGGGAGCACGGGGGTTGAGGTCCTCGCGCACGCAGTGCTCCAGCATCTGCACCTGCACCATGTTGTCGCTCTTGGCCACCCCGATACGCCCGCAGAAGTCGCGGATGGCCGCGGCCGGGTAGCCGCGCCGGCGCATGCCGGAGACGGTGGGCATGCGCGGGTCGTCCCAGCCGCTCACGTGCTCCTCCTGCACCAGCCGGAGCAGCTTGCGCTTGCTCATGACGGTGTAGGTCATGTTGAGGCGGGCGAACTCGCGCTGGCGGGGGTGGGCTCGAGGGAGGTCGAGCGCCTCGAGGATCCACTCGTAGAGCGGCCGGTGCACCTCGAACTCGAGCGTGCAGAGGCTGTGAGTGATGCCTTCGATGTAGTCGCTCAGACCGTGGGCGAAGTCGTACATCGGGTAGATGCACCAGTCGTCGCCGGTGTGGTGGTGTGTAGCGTGGCGGATGCGGTAGAGCACCGGGTCGCGCAGCCAGACGTTGGGGGCGCTCATGTCGATCTTCGCGCGGAGCGTGCGGGCGGCGTCGGGGAACTCGCCGGCGCGCATGCGCTCGAGCAGGTCGAGGCTCTCGCCCACGGTGCGGTCCCGGAAGGCGCTCTCCTGTCCCGGCCGATGAGGCGCGCCGCGCATCTCGTCCACTTCCGCAGGCGTGTGGTCGCAGACGTAGGCCTTGCCCCTGCGCACCAGCTCGACGGCGTACTCGTAGAGCGGTTCGAAGTAGTCGGAGGCGTAGAAGGGCTCGAGAGGTTCGGGCGACGCCGGCGCCTCGCTGCCACCCGGGGCATCCCCGGCTTCCGGAGCCGAGGCGCTTCCGGTGGCGCCCTCCGCCGCCATGACCGGCGGCTGGTAGTAGTCCTCGCGGCCCCCGAGATCACTCTTCTCCGGCAGTCGGCCAACCGGCTTCATGCCCAGGCAGTGGTCAGCCCAGCCCGCGATCAGCCACTTCACGTCGGCCGTGATGGAGTCGACGTACTCGACGTCCTCCTTCGTGGGGTTCGTGTCGTCCATGCGCAGGTTGCACTGCCCCTCGAACTGGCGAGCGATGCCGAAGTTCAGGCAGATGGCCTTGGCGTGCCCGATGTGCAGGTAGCCGTTCGGCTCGGGAGGGAAGCGCGTGACGACGCCGCTGATGCGACCGGCGGCTAGATCCCCTTGGACCATCTCGCGCAGGAAGTCTTGGTGCTCAGCAGGCGCCTCGGCGGCGCCATCCGGTGTCGGCTGGTGCTCGTTCGTGTTCGAGTCGGTCATGACGCTCCTGACGGGCCGGTCATCGCTGCTTCTCGCTCTCATCCGCTCGAGGTGTCGAGAGCCGAGGCTTCTTCTTCTCACAATGCCCGAGGCGGGTCAAGGTGCCCGGGCGGTGCCGCACGGGGGACTCGGGGAATCAGAGCTCCGGGTTACGGTAGATCGAATGTGAACACCGCGTCCGACCCCCCACCGTGACAGCCATGACACCCCTTGATCTCAAGACCCTCGGTCTCGACCTGCCCATCGGAGTCGAACGACGCATAGTACCAGCCCTCGTCAGTCCGCTGCATGAACTCGAAGACGAAGAGGGTCCCACTGGTGTTGTACACATCCTTGACGATGATCGAGCCCACCGGCCACGCGGAGGCCACGGGTCCCTCGAAGGCCTGCATGAAGATGTCGTTGGCGAAGACCTGGTCCTTCGCGCCGTGAGGGCCGGTGGCCGGCTGCGGCGTCTCGTGGCCCGGAGCGGTCTGCCACGAGCGGTAGGCCTGACCCGCCACGATCCGCGTCCACACCGAAGCGGCGGTGGGCGGCGGCGGGAACGTTGTGGTGGTGATTGGCTCTGCAGTCGTGGTCGTAGGAGCCGCCGTAGTAGCGGGTGCCTGGGTGGTGGTGACTTCGGCGGAAGGGGTGGTCGTCGTCGTGGCCCCCGCCCCCTGGACGGTGGTCGTGGTAGCTGTCTCTCCACAGCCCGCCAGCCCGAGTATCAACACCATCACCGTCAGTACGACCAGCGGCTTCCTCATGGCGCCCCCTCTTGCATCCGAAGTCGATGCATGTTCGCGTACCCCGGTCGTGAGCCGGAGGAAACGTTCCGAAGCCCCGCGAGAGGCGGCGGCGGGATAGCGGGGACGTCGGGCTCCAGGCCCCCAGGGACGCCCGCCCGATCAATCGGAAGGGGCGTCCTCGGGGTTCGTGAAGATGTGCACGGTAGTTTCGCAGGCACGGCAGACTCGAGAGTAGTCCCGCCCGCGTTTGCTGATGCGCGCTTCGGCTCCGCAGGCCGTGCAGTGCCACCCGGCGGGTGTGTTACCACCACATTGGCGGCACCGGCAGAAGTACGGGTGACTGGTACGAGCGTAGCGCATGTACACCTCAGTACTGCCGCAGTGCCGGCAGTGACGAGCCTGTCCGGCGACAACGGTATTCCCACCGGCTGACTGCAAGGCGAGGGTGTTGTATGGCGCTGGGGCGGACACGCGTGACCCATCCGCCGGCGTCCGCGGCAGAGTCTGCTGCGCGGGTGATGACGCTTCCCGAACAGGCGACGGGCCGCGCGGCGCACGTGCCGCCGGGGCGCCCCCGACGACACCGCCTACCGGTCGCCCATTCGTCTTGGGCGTGTGACCGGGAAGCGTGGCGACTGATCGGCGGAGGCGTAGGCATCAACTGGACCGAACTGGATGAAGACCTTTCGGTGGCAGGTCTATTGAGCACCTGAGGAGTATGCGACAGCGAATGCGTCGCCGCTTCGGCGGACGGTCGGACGATGGGGTGCGCCTTGGGCCGGAGGGTCTGCATGTCGAAGAGAACGGTCGCTCGTCGCTCGTTCTCGCGCACCGATTCCTGCAGGGGGTTCCGTGAGCCGGCGCTGTCACGCTTGGCGGGTGCACTGAACACCCAACTGCGCACGCAGGGAGGGTGACCCTCAAGGTTCTCTGAATACGCGCCTGACAGCAGATCTTGCCCCCGGATCAAGCCACTCAACTCTCTGGCCGCCGCATCCGATACAAGAAGAGGCCAGAAGAACCCTGGTCGGCCACCGAGGCGAGCGAGTCTCGGCCACTGAGGCCAGCGAGTCTCCGACGGGTGCTTCGAGGTCGAACATGGCGAGAGCAGAGACGAGTGCGACAGGTCGTTCGCGGTCGATCGCGGAGGCGGTCAAGAGCCAGATCGGTCGCCCCTGGTTCCTCACGATCTTCGCGGCCACCGGGCTGTGCGCCGCATACCTCCTTGGGGTCCTGTTCAACTGGGGAAACGCGGCGGAACGATCCCTCTACTCGAATCTGGGCATGCTCCCCGTGGGGTTGGCGGCCACGCTTCTCGCGTGGAGCGCCGCACAGAATCGGCCCGATCGGCAGTCGAGGGTGGCTTGGCGGATACTCTCCATCAGTTTCGGCTGCTTCTTCGCGGGCGACTTCTTGTATTTCATCTATCAGAACGTGCTCGGAAGGACGCCCTTCCCCTCGGTGGCGGACGTGGGCTACCTAGCCTACTACCCATTGATGTTCGCCGGCCTGATCTTCCTGTCGGGAGGGAGTCCTGAACGCGTCCGGCACGGCCTCCTGTCGGTGAGCTTGACCGTCCTCATGCTGGCCGGCAGCGTGACAGTGGGGTACGTCTACCTGCTCCCGACTCTCGGATCCCCCCAAGACAACCTGCTGGCCTATTCGCTCTCCGCCGGCTACCCGACGGGGGATCTGCTTCTGCTCGCGGGCTTGGCCACGCTCATCATCCGGCGCGGGGCACATCACCTTCACGGTTCGATTGCGATACTTGGGGTGGGACTTGTGGTAGGGCTGGGAGCCGACGTGGTATACGGCTACGAGGCCATGCAGGGCGCACTTCAGGCTGGCGGATTGTCCGACGCCGGATTCATGGTGTCATGGATCCTGTTCGCATGGGCGAGCTATGTGGAGTTCGCCCGGACCGATAGAGAAGAACCCGAACCCGCCATGCCAGAGTAGCGGGTAGTTGCCGTGCTATTTCGCTCACGTCCTCGAGGCCCCGGCTCTGCCCCACACGGATTCTCCGATTCCGGCGGCTTCAGCGCCATGGAGATCGTGGTCATCGTTGCCATCGTCTCCGTCGTCGCCGCGATCGGCGTACCAAAGTTGCACCGTTCGAGCGAGAGCGCGGTACTGCGCGGAAACGCGAACAACCTGGCCAGTCTTGCGTCAGAGGAGATGCTCCAGGGACTGGACTCCACCTATCACCAGGCCGGCCAGGGAAGCCCCGAGAAGTACCTGAGCAATCGATTGGAATACGTGCTCGAGCAGGCCGAAGGCGCGGCGCGCTACGTCAATCCGCTGGTCGACGGCGGCGGTGGCGATTCCATCGTCAACAGCACGACGGCCCCAGCCGACGTCTCCGTGGCGGCTCCGGCGGTGTTCATCACAGACAACCCGACATGCAGCTACGAGACGTTCGATTCCAAGCTCTCCGAAACGAGCCGACAGCTTCTCGTCGGATCATTGGTGGTGCAGTTCAACAGCCCGCTGCAGTCGGTAGACATCTTCTATATCGATCAGCGGGGCGAGAGATCGGCCAGCCTGGATCGATTCCCCACGAGGTAGCGTAACCCTCCGCCAATCCCCGTTTACCAAACCTTCTCCACCTGCCATCTTCGGCCCGACGCCGCGAGAGCTGCGTGCCGGATGTTCCTGGCTCCCGCAACACCGTCGACCGCACGATCAGGGAGGTAGACCGTTCGCCGCGATGGGTGCTTGAGAACCTGTCGGTGGGCGACTTCGTCACGTACCGCTACCGAAACTCGTGGGGGACCGATCGGAGCCTGCCATCGCCGCTCGAGATCTATCGTTCCCCCGGGAGCTGCGCGCCCGGTTCGCCGGCCGGATCATCCACGGGCATCTCGGACACTGGCGGGCCGCCGTCGAGAGCTGACTAGGGGACCGTGGTCTGCGGCGAGACGAGGGCCGTGGTGGGGGGCAGGCGACCCATGTCGATGTCGATGCCCGTACCGTCGGTCTCGGTCACGTCCACCACGGCCGCTTCGTCCGCCGACCGCCCCCCGCCGTACCAGCCTCGCGGGCCCTGGTTGGCGTCGTCGGTCGCCCCCACCTTGTAGCGGCCGGGGACGAGTCCGATGATGACGTACGTAGGGCTGCTCTCACCATAGAAGCCGGACCCATGACCGGGGACCTCGCGCCCGTCCTCATCGAAGGCCCAGACCCAGCCTCCCGACCGGGGTGCGCCGGACCAGGTGACTCGACCACTGATGGCCCGACCGGGCTCCAGCACGAAATCCGCCCGGGTCTCCCCCGACCCCACGGTCAGGATCTGCGAGTCGGACACGGGGTGGGTCTGCACGGGAAGGCCTCCGTACCACTGGGAGATGTACCCGGAGTTCATCGTGTAGGTCGCCATCCGGTACTCGCCGGGCGGTAGGCCGTCGAAGAGGAAGTCAGGCCGGGCGTAGACTTGGATGACCGCTTCGCCGGAAGCATCCAGAAGGCCCACGAGCACCGTGCCCGGGTCGTGGCCGCCCGCGGTCGTGACACGCCCTCGCACCGAGCCCGGACCCGCTCCGAGGTGGCCCTCTTCGGGGTAGTAGGGGGTGCCACTGAGGGGAGGCCCGGTCATCGGGACGCCACTCGGCGCGGTGGTCGCGGAGCCGCTACCGGGAGGGCCGGCGGTGGGGGTGGTGTCGGCAGGCTGGGCGCAGCTCAGACCAAAGAGCGCCACGGCCACCGCGAGGAACAGCAACGCGGCCGGCGGCGCCAGTCGCCGCGCGAAGATCGAACTGCCAGCCATCGACCCTCCTTCCATCCCGGCGCCGCCACGCGAGCGCGGCGCCACCACCGTGCTCCCCTACGACTCAGACGACACTCTTGCCGGCTGTCGGCCCGGGCTTGAGCGAGTGGATATCCTCGATATGTAACAGAACCACGCCGAAGGGGGCGCGTCCGACTGTCTTCATCGACAATTCCTTGGCCTGCTCGTAGAGCTCGCCGTCGGTCTGGAACTCGGCTCGACACATGAACCGGTATCCGTCGGGTATCTCCCTGTTCACCACGGCGACCGCGACCGTCGAGCCATCCAGGATGTTCCGATACGTGGTTCCGCCGGTGCCCTCGGTGAAGATCAACGTCGAGTCGTCCAACACCCTCGTGGATCTCTTCGGAGCCACATTGGGCGCGCACTCCTTGTTCGTAGTGCCGACGAAACACTGCTGGCTTCCGATCATGTCCTTCATGTCTTGTGTCAACTCTGGCATCGAAGCGTCTCCTTCAGCGTCGGGATGGCCCGGACGGATCGCCGCCACCCGACAGTCTCGGGGAGCGTGGCGCCTATGTGCCCATCATACGTCCTCGGGTGTCGCCTCCGCTTGGTCGCCGGCCCACGCGTCGCTCAGATCGAGCAAGGCTATCCCCTGAGGGGGCTTGGGAGAGAAACAGGTCGATTTGGGTGGCATCGTCTCGCCGGCGAAGGCCAGGCTCCGCACCTGGGAGACCCGCGCGGGACGCAGATAGAAGCACAGTTGACACTCGCCGCGGTCCACGCGGCCGAACGCCTCCTCGACCGAGTTGGTGAAGTCGACGTTCGCGCTCCCCACGGTCGCCCCGGGTTCGATCGCCAACAGGGGCTCGAGCACGAGCTTGTGGAGCACCGTGACATCGAGTTCCTGGTAGGTCGACGAGCGCCCCGGAACGGCGGCCTCGACCACCCCCTTGTCGCGAAGCCGAAGGCCGAAGGCCCCGCCCAGCGCCGGGGCGTAGAGCCCCAAAGCGCCCACGTCGCCCCGGCACTCCTGCATGAAGCAGTCCAGATCGGACGAGGCGGGCGCACCCCGGTCGGCCAGGCGGGTCACCTCGAAATGCGTGCCCAGGGCGGAGAGCAGGCGGCTCACGAGTTCCGGCGGCGCGTTCCGCACCAGACGGTGTGTGCCTATGAGCGAGAGGCCCTCGTCGGCGGTATTGACCAGGTAGGCCGGGATGTAGTTCCACGGCCCGTCGTCGTCCCCCCGATCGCTTCGCCACTCCGCGTACTCCAGCGAGGCCTCGTACCGGTGGTGTCCGTCGGCGATGAGGAGCGGGAGGGAAGAGAGCAGCCTGATGGTCTCGCCAAGCAGACCCGGGGCGGCGCTCACGAACACCTTGGTCCGAATACCCTCGGCGTCCACGAAGTCCGCGGCCAGTCGACTGCGCGCGGGCGAGCCGTCGCGACCCTCTTCGGACGCTCCGGACACGCACCAGGAGCGTACGATCTCATCGCCCGGCAGGGAGTAGAGGAGCAGCGGTGGAGCCACGTTCACTTCAGTGGCGGTGAGCAGGCGGCGGTAGTCGGCCTTCACCTGCGGGAAGGTGGCCTCGTGGGGAGACACGCGCCCCTCACCGTACGGGACCAACTCCACCGCGACCAACAGGGCACGCCGCAGCCAGGGGCCGGCGGGGTCGTCTGGCGGGTCGGAGTCGTCGGGGTCGGGGTCGTCGGCCGGACGCGATTCCTCGATCAGGGTGATCGTCGGCGTGGCGTCGCGCACCAGCACCCCGTCCCTGATCCACTCCCCCAGTGTCTCGCGCCCCCGCGTGAAGCGGTTGTTCGACTCGTCGTCGTCGGAGAACGTGCGGCCCAGTGCCACGTGGGCCAAGTTATACGGACTCCGGGCCAGGGCCGACTCGCGGACGCTCGGAGTGATCGGATCACGCAGCACCACCTTCTCCAACCCCCCGACGCGAGCGGGATCGTAGCGCCACGCTCGGAACGGTAGGATGGGTGAGGGTTCGTACGGCGAAGCGCACGTATCCCCGGTCGCGGAAGACTGGGAGTCGTTCATGCGATCCTCTCGTCGGGACGACGCTGGAGCCCACACTGTGGCGACATATCCGGCTCTCCACCTTGAAAATACCACAACGGGAGGACATCCCGAGGGAGGACGGTAGCATGGAGGTCAGGCTGACGGCCAACGGACAGAACGCACTCGCCACCAAGGTCTTCTTCAGTGACGAAGCGGGGTTCGAGGTCGCCTCGGTCATCGTCATGGGGAAAACCGAGGCGATGCTCATCGACGCCCAGTGGACGCTGTCGAACGCGCACCGGCTCATCGCGGAGATCCTCGAAACCGGGAGACGTCTCACCACCATCTACATCACCCACGCTCACCCCGACCACTACTTCGGGGCCGGCACGATCGCCGCGGCCTTCCCACGGGCCGGGTGCTGGCGCTGCCCGATGACGCCGAGATGATCAACCGGCAGTTCTTCGGCAAGGCGGAGATCTGGGAGGCGGTGATCGGCCCCCACAACGTCTGCCGGAAGACCGTTCAGGTGGAGGCGTTCGAAGAGGGCATCATCGAAGTCGATGGCCATAGCCTCGTGATCTTCCCGGAAGTCATGGGCGACATGCGCTACAACAGCATGGTGTGAATCCCGTCGATCAAGACGCTGTACGCCAGCGACGTGCTCTTCAACCAGGCGCACCCCTTCACGTGCGAGGTCACGGCCGAGGAGCGGCAGCAGTGGATCACCGCCATCGACGCGATCGACGCCATGGGCGCCGAGGTGATCATCCCGGGCCACCAGAAGCCCGGCATGCAGTTCGACCGGAGCTCGCTCGACTTCACCAAGGAGTACCTCATCGCCACCGAGGTGGAGCTGGCGCTCACCGACGACGTCGCCAGCTTCTACTACGCCATG
Organism: Actinomycetes bacterium; assembly: GCA_024637035.1. Taxonomy (GTDB): domain Bacteria; phylum Actinomycetota; class Thermoleophilia; order RBG-16-64-13; family RBG-16-64-13; genus JAHJSA01. The sequence goes on along the minus strand of JAGXFW010000004.1, from coordinate 83,550 downwards.
GCCGAACGCTTCCCCGAGGCCGACCTGCTCCACCTGAGCAACGAGATGAACGCGAACGTGTTCAACGGGGGCAGGGACTGGCACTGGAGGGAGGAGTAGGCTCAAGCCTGCAACCAAGGGCCTATCGCCTCGGCGGCGCGCGCTTGATACCTTCGGGCCGAAAAGTCGAGGTCGTGTCCGGGGCGTGCACCATGGGTTGCCGATTTCAATGTACAATATGATGTACACACCCCTGGAGGACGCTCTCGTGCGGCAGACCACCTTCACCGAGTTCAGACGCCATGCCAAGGACTTCTTCGACGCCGTCGAGGCAGGCGACGTGGTACGCGTCTATCGAAATGGACGTCCGATCGCCGACGTGGTGCCCATCCCGCCCGAAGAGCCGGCGTGGAAGCGCCCCGTCGCCCGCCTCATGATGCGCGGAGCACGAGCATCCGACGCGGTCACTCAGGACCGGGCGGAGAAGTGAAGGTGTTCCTCGACACCTCGGCGTTCGTGAAACGCTACGTAGAGGAACCGGGCAGCGATGCGGTCGCCGCGGTCCTGGCCGAGGCGGAGGACCTCGTCGTGTCATCACTCTGTCTGCCCGAATGCATCTCCGCCTTCAGGCGACTCACCCGCGATGGACACGTGAGCGAAGGGGAGTACGAGCGGTTGAAGAACCACCTGCTGGGCGACCTCGACGACGCCGCGGTCTGCCACGTCGTGCCCGAGGTGCTGGAACTCGCCGTCGATCATCTCGAGCGCCATCCGCTCCGGACTCTTGACGCACTTCAGCTGGCCTGCGCTCGGGCGACCCTTCCCGACCTGTTCGTCACGGCCGACCGGAAGCAGGCCGAGGCGGCGCGGATGGAAGGTCTGGCAGTAAGAGAGGTGTAGCGCCGTGGGGCTCGCGTGGGAAGGTGCGCTTGGACATCCCGTCCGGAGCACCGCGCTCCATCCTTGGGCCCACGGACCGCCGCCCTCCTGCGGGGTACCCTGAGCACCCGAGATCCCACCCGGCGAGCAGGCTTCGGGCGACCCTCGAGCGGTGTGCGGCGGGACCGTCCGCGAGGACTTCGACCGGTTTCTGGCCATATATAGCTATTCATAGCTATAATCAGAGAATGAGAACCGTCACGATCGCCGATCTCAAGAACAACCTCAGCCGTTACCTCCGCGATGTCAGGCGCGGAGAGCGCTTCACCGTGCTAAGCCGAGACGTGCCGGTCGCAGAGTTGTCGCCCCTGCAGGCTCCCGGGAGGCTGCTCGAGGTGCGCTCCCCGAGGGCAGACGCTCTTCCTCCAGGCCGTGCCCCCTTCCCGGCGCCGATGCCCGGCCTCGAGCGAGTGGGAGACATCCTCGACCTGCTCCTCGCGGAGCGCGGGGAGCGGTGATCGCCTACGTCGACTCTTCGGTGCTCCTGCGGGTGGTGCTGGGCCAGGAGGGGTCGCTCGCCGAGTGGCCACAGATCGAACGCGGGGTGGTGAGCGCTCTCGTCCAGGTCGAGTGCCTGCGCACCCTCGACCGCCTGCGCGTCGCCCACGGATTCCCCGAGGGCGAGGTGGCGACACGCCGGGAGGCCGTCGTCAGGCTGTTGGAGTCAATGGAGGCGGTGGCCGTCACTGCCCCCGTCCTCCGGCGGGCGGAGCAGCCGTTCCCCGTCACCCTCGGCACCCTCGACGCACTGCACCTCGCGACCGCCCTTCTCTGGACGGATCTCACCGGGGAGGCGCCGGTCATGGCCACCCACGTCGCCGCCCTGGGGGCGGCGGCTCGGTCGATGGGGCTCGTCACGGTGGGGTGCTAGGAAAGGGCAACGGCGGGCATGCTACGGTACCCTCACTGGTCTTCATCCGGTATCGTCACACGTCACGACCTTCCACCACCAGCCTCGGGGGACCGATGACAGTTCCGTTGAACGAGCTCGAGAGCCGGCTCGCACGGACCCGAACAGAGCTCGTGCGCAGGCGGATCGACGCGGCCGTCCTCGTGCAGACGGTCGACCTTTTCTACCTCACGGGGACGGCCCAACAGGCACACCTGATCGTCCCCGCGCTGGGCGAACCCCTGCTGCTCGTCCGCCGCGACTTGGATCGTGCCCGGGCGGAATCCCCCCTTACCATGATCGAGGACTTCCGCAGCTTCCGTGACCTTCCCGCGGTCTTGGCCCGCCTGGGGATCTCGGGCGAGAGCCGCATAGGTCTGGAGTTGGACGTCCTCCCGGTAACGAACTTCCGCCGGTACGAGCAACTTCTTCCGAAGGCCGAGTTCGTGGATTTCGGTGCTACGATGCGCGAGATACGAGCCGTGAAGAGCCCCTGGGAGATCGAGCGGGTGCGCTCCGCGGGCCTCCGGTCGGCGGCCGCCTTCGAGGCCGCCGCCGCCGCGCTCAGACCCGGCATGACGGAATCGGAGCTCGCCTCGATCGTGGGCGCGACGCTCGTGCGCGGCGGACACCCCGGTCTCCTGCGCATGCGTGGCTTCAACCAGGAGATGCCGCTCGCCCACGTGTTCGCGGGCCCCGATGCCGGCATGGCCTCCGGGTCGGAGGCCCCCTTCGGAGGGCGCGGGTCCACACCCGCGGTCCCGCAAGGCGCGAGCAACCGCCCCATCCAGAGGGGCGAAGCGGTCGTGATAGACGTCGGCGGCTCGGTCGACGGATATGTCGCGGACCAGACCCGAACCCTCTCGATCGGGCCGCTCCCCGATGACCTCCAGCGTGCCTACGACACCTGCCGAGACATCTACCACGAGATCGCGACGGCCGCGCGACCGGGCGTAACGTGCGCGCATGTGTATGACCTCGCACTGCGATCGGCGGACGACGCGGGGTACCGGACGACCTTCATGGGAGCGTTCCCTGCGCAAGTGAGCTTCGTCGGACACGGGATCGGGCTAGAGGTGGACGAGCTCCCCGTCCTCGGGCGCGGCTTGGACATGCTTCTGGCGGAGGGTCACGTGGTCGCCGTCGAGCCGAAGATCCGCATCCCCGGACGAGGCGCGGTGGGCATCGAGGACACCTGCCTGGTGACCGCGGACGGCCTCCAGTCGCTCACCCCGGGTGACGACCAGGTCTGGGTGGTCTAGCGGAGGCGCCAGACCTCGAGCGCGTCCACGGCGCGCGTCAACCTGCGTGCGCAAATCGGCGATCGTTGCCATAGACAACCGCGTGAATCAGGCGTCTTCCTCGCCGGTCAGCAGCTCTTCTGCAGTCCGGCGCCAGCGGAGGCGGATCACTCAGGGGGAGCCGAGCGAGGGGGAGCCGAGCGCACGGCGGCCTCTTCCACGGCTCTGGTCGCGGCGTCCAATCGCCGGGTGTCCACCGCGACGGCTTCGAGTTCCGTCTGAGCCGATTGGACCGCGGCGGCCTTGTCGGCGAGAACCCGCTCGAGATCGGCCTGCGCCCGTGCCACGGCCGACTCCCTGCTCGCCTGGTGCCCAGCGGCCGAAACGGCCGCTCCGTTCACGCTCAAAGAGAACTGCCGGGCGTCGGGCTCATCCCCCGTTCCAAGCGCGATCAGCGTGACGAATATGGGGGTCTCGACCACCAAGTAGAGGGCTTGCGCACCTTCCGGTCTGCCGGTGCGGGAGACGAAGTCCGCGAAGACCTGCTTGTCGGCCCGCGACAGAACGGCCTCCTTCACTCGCGCGAGGTTGGCGGCAGTGTCCACAACGGCCTCCACCGCGCCGTTCTCGAACCTGAAGGTGCCCTGTGGCGTCTCGACGTGATCTTCGAACAGCCGGACCTTCTCGAACGATCCGAGCGGTCGCGCACCGATGCTGTGGGCGGCCGCCAGCGACTGCTCCGCCATCTTCACCGGAGCGGTCCAAGCTTCGACCGTAGTCTTCAACGTCTTCTCAGACAGTGCGATGGCTTGGTCGCGTTGTCTCTTCGCTTCGTAGAACTCGCGCTCCTCGGGCGTCATCTCGTCGATCCGTCTACGCTTCCTGAGCCACAACCACACGTACACCGCGATCGCTGCCACGACCACGATGGCGACGATCGCCAGCACTACTATTGTCGTGTTCGACATGCCCCCTCCTCGGATCGATGGATCGCGGCCAAGCTGTCGGAGCCGAGAGATGTGGGCATCCTTGGCCGGGTCGGTCATCTGCACAGCCTACGCGAACGTCGTCTCGCCACGCAAGGGGTTGTCATGTCGTTTCCGCCCCCCCACCCGCCTCGCCGCCCTTCTGCAGCCCGATGCCGGCTTGGATGCTCGCTCTCACATCCTTCATCAACACGATCAGGTGGAGCGGGTTCGTCGGTGAGCGCTCGAATCCGTACCTGACGTAGAAGCCGCGAGCCCGCTCGTCCTTCGCATGGACGAGGACCGCCCGCGCGCCGATCACGTCGGCGGCCTGAGCGCACCTGCGGAGTGCATCCACGAGCATGGCTTCACCGAGGCCACGGCCCTGTTCGTCGAGGCGCACCGCAAGCCGCGCCAGCAGAACCACCGGGATGGCGTGTCTCCCCTGCCCTTTGGCCACCCTGGCTGTCGCCTCTTCCGGCTCGACCCCCGCCGCCGCGAGGGTGAAGTATGCCACCACCGCTTGTCCCCGCGTGGCTACATAGGTGCGCGACTTCTCGGCTCTCTGATCACTGAGAGCCCGCTCCTTCAGATAGGCATCGAGCGCGGGCGCTCCGCAGTGGAAGTCGTCGAGCTCGTGGAGAGGGGCGAGCGGTTGAGGCACGCCCAGAGGTTCACGCCGCACTGAACGGACTTGGCTTCGAGGCAGCCTCGGCCAGGGCCGGGATGGCACGCGCGGGGCGATCGAGCAGGACGGTGAACGCGCTCATCTCTTCTGGGGAGAGGACGAAACGGGTCTGGCCCACGAGCACATCCTCGGCGGACAGCAACGCAGCGCGGAGGACGAACTGGCTCGCGCTGACGTGGGTCAGCCGTGCGGCCTGCTCTACAAGCCCCTTCTCCTCCGGGGTGGTGCGGATGTTGAGCCGTTCGGTCTTGGTCGTCGAGTCGGAAGTGAGGGCCATGGTCGGAGCTTCTCCTCAGACGGTGTCTTCTGTGAGTACATTGTACTTACATATGCAGGGTGTGTCGACTGCGGGCCCACCGAGGTGCGCGAGAAGCCGGCGCCGTTTCACACGAAGATAGGCGAGACCCCAGGTAGCGATGCCGGCCGATCTCCATGGTCGAAGCGCGGCGCCTGAGTGTGGATCCTATCGTCGCGTGCAAAAGGCCGCTGTCGCGCGGGAGCATGACGGCCAGCCCGAGTAGCAGACCCACGACCACCGAAGCCAGGATGTTGAGCAGCGGCGACACGGTCGACGAGAATGTAAGGAACGTCACCTCCGTCGATCCGGTGTTCTGCACGGCGAAGACGAGGAGCAGGATCAACAGGATCACCATGACGGACAAGAAGACGCGCATGTGCTCTCTCCCCCGATCACCCCCTGCAAAGTCTTTCAAGAGCCCTTGACCAGGGGCCGAAAACGCCGGCGACGGGCTTCGCGACGTCCGACGGCGGATCGGCTGCCCACGTTTCGCCATGCCTCAGAGGGGGTAGCTTGCTTTGACCATGCGATCCTGCAGTCGCAGCCGCATGCGAGAAGGGGTGCTCATGGACTGGAACATCATCGAGGGCAAGTGGAAAGAACTCAAAGGACGTGCGCGGGAACAGTGGGGTGATCTGACCGACGACGAGCTTGAGGAAGTCGGGGGCAAGAAGGATCGCCTCGTCGGCAAGCTGCAGCAGAAGTACGGATACGCGAGTGACGAGGCCCATCGGCGTGCGGATGAATGGGCGGAGCAGCAGGATGAGGCGGACAAGATCTGAGTTCTATCTGGAGGGGGGTGAAGTCATATGAGTACAACAGGCTGGATAATCCTTATCGTAGTATTGTTGGTGGTGTTCGGTGGGGGCGGATGGGGATGGTCCCGACGGGGCAGGTAACCGTCATTTCTTGGTCGGGTAGCGGGACTCACGTGCGAGGCAGTGCCATCAGTCCGCTACCCGAACCTTCTCTGCACAATAACGTTCGAGCAGCGCTCTAGCGCCCGCGCCCCCGGAATCCTCCCCCTCCTCGTACCAGACGCAGGATGACCAGGAGCACTACCGCTCCCAGGACGGCCACCCCAAAGCTCGGCCAGTTCCATCCCGTCACGCCGGATTGCCCGAATTGATTCATCAGGAATCCGCCCAACATCGCTCCCACAATGCCCACAATGATGTCGAAGATCATGCCTCCACCGCCGCCCGTAAGGCGGCTGGCTACGAAGCCCGCCAAGCCACCGAAGACGATCCACGCCAGAATACTCATGGTCGAACCCCCCGCTGAGATCGTGTTGCCTATCGAGTCTCTGCGTGTAGTGCCCAGAACCCGTGACCGCGTAACGTCGCCGGCGTCAAACCCGGCCTTGACTCATTGCCCGGGGCAAGAACGGTTTGAGGCTACGGTTTGAGGCTTGCGACTCCTGGGCAGTTCGTACTCACGGATATGGAACTACCTTCGAACAGAGGGGTACTACGGTGAAGTCGGAGAGGGGCGGAAGTCATGGAGATAGGTAGCGCGCTCTTTCTTATCGCGGTGGGAGCAATTCTTCGCTACGCGGTGACCGCGGAGTTGTCCGGTTTCGACATCCAACTTGCCGGATTGATACTGATGCTGGTCGGCGTGGTCGGCTTCATCATTGCCATCTACCGGCGCTTGATCCGGAAGCCTGTCAGCCGGCAGGATCTCCCGCGTGATAACGATCTGCAGTGACGGCGCAGGGCGGCGCGGGAATCCCGGAGCGAGTTGACCCCTCGACCGTTCTGCAACCTCGGCGGCCCGGAGCCTGGCACCGCTTATCACCACTAGATGCCTCGGCAGCTACGCACCGCGTGACCCTTCCACGATCTGGCTGAGCAGCTGGGCTGCTCTGTCGATCTCCGAGGCACCTTAGGCCGCGCGAGCAAGGCAAGAGCGGACAGGTAGACGTTCCGCTCGTCTGCCCGTGCGTGCGGCGTCGGGATCCGATTGCAGCAACGGCGGCCGGGATCACTGCGACGAGGGAGGTGCGTAGGCGGGGGGTGGGACAGAGCACCTGCCATCCGCCGACCTCGTCGAGTTCGTGACCTCGATTCGGGCCTCCATCGAGGCGTGAACTGCGATCGCGCTGGGTAGAGGAGCGCCGCAGGTCTCGGAAGGTCGGGGAATCGGAGTCTGGGAGGTCCTAGGGGATGAAGCTCCTCGTAAGCAGGTACTGGGGTAACCTCCGGTCCAACTTCTGGTTCCTGCCGTCAGCCATGGCCGCGGCTGCGATCGCTCTGGCGTTCGGAGCGATAGCCTTCGACAGGGCGGTGCTGTCCGAGCGGTTCGGGAGCGTGGGCTGGGCCTACTCCGGCGGTGCCGAAGGGGCCAGCGCGGTACTCCAGACCATAGCCGGATCGATGATCACGATCGCGGGCGTCGTATTCTCCTTGACCTTGATCGCATTGTCACTCGCCTCATCTCAGCTCGGTCCTCGGGTCCTGCGCAATTTCATGCGGGACACCACCACCCAGCTCGTCCTGGGCACGTTCGTCGCAACCTTCCTCTACTGCCTGCTCGTCCTACGATCCATCGTCCGAAGCGGTGACGTCTTCGTACCGCACCTTTCGGTCACGATCAGCGTAGGCTTTGCGCTCGCAAGCTTGGGGGTGTTGATCTTCTTCATCCACCACGTCTCGGTTTCGATCCAGGCCGACCGGATGGTGGCGCAGATCGGCGACGAGTTGCTGCGGGCCGTCGACCGTCTGTATCCGGACGCCGCGTCCCCGGACGACGCTCCGCCCGGCGAAGGGCGTCCCGATGCCGCCGTGCCCGACGCATTCGATCAGGAAGCCCGCGTGATCGGCAGTCCGGATGACGGCTACGTCCTCCGGATCGACACCGATGCGCTGACGAGGCTCGCGGAAGAGGAGGAGGCCATCCTACGCCTGGAACGGCGGGTCGGCGAGTACGTCGTCTCCGGTGCGCCACTGGTGAGCATCTGGCCGGGCGACCGCCTGACCGGGGACGGGGACGTGGAGGACCGGGCTGGTTCTGCGTTCGTCGTTGGCAGTCAACGGGCCCCCGAGCAAGACTTCGAGTTCACGGTGATCCAGCTCGTCGAGATCGCGGTGCGGGCGCTCTCTCCAGGAGTGAACGACCCCTTCACGGCGATAGCGGCCGTTGACCGATTGGGATCCGCTCTCTGTCGACTCGCACAGAGGGAATCCCCTCCCGGGACGTACTTCGATGACGAGCACCATCTACGCGTGGTCGGCCGCCCTCTCGCCTTCCCGGAAGTCCTAGACGCTGCCTTCAACCAGATCAGAGAGTATGGCCGTCCGAGCACAGCCGTGACGGAGCTACTGCTGGAGACCCTGGCCACGATCGCGGGTTTTGCCCGCCGACCGGAAGACCGGGCGGCGATACTTCGCCACACGGACATGGTCGCCCGTGGAGCCCTCGGTGGGCTGCCTGAATACGAGGACCGTCGAGCTGTGCAGATTCGGCGCGACACCGTGATACGGATCCTCGAAGAATAGCGACACAGAACGCATGCGAAAGTCGAGTATCTCCTCGCGCACCTCCGCTTGATCGCCGGCCGGTCCGGGCACAGTGGACGTCTCACGGCCGGTTCACGCTCGTCGGGTCTTCCTCCTGGACGCGCGTGACCAGGGGCCGGGTGACGGGGGTGCCGGATCGAAGACGCAGACTCTCCCCGCAGTGGACGATGGTCAGTTCGTCCTCGGATTCCAGGCGATACGTCGCTCCCGCTGCGGTGATGTCGACTCCCAGGGTCGCACCCCTCGGGTGCACTTTGAACGACAGGCGACTCATGCGCTCGGGTAGGCGGGGCCGGAAGGAGAGTTCTCCATTCCGGTCTCGCATGCCGCCGAATCCGTAGACCAGGGCCATCCACGTGCCTCCGGCCGAGGCGACGTGCACGCCGTCACGCACGTTGCCCGCCACATCGCCCAGGTCGATCCCCACTGCGTCGATGAAGTACTCCTCCGCGGCGCGCAGATCGTCACCGACCTCGGCGGCCATGATGCACTGGATGCACTCCGACAGGGAGGAGTCACTGGTGGTGAGCGGGTCGTAGTAGTCGAGGATCTTCCGCTTGTCTTCGGCGGTGAACATGTCGCCGAGGAGGAAGGTGGCGAGGACGACGTCCGCCTGCTTGATCACCTGGTGGCGGTAGAGCACCAGGGGATGGTAATGGAGAAGGAGCGGATAGTCCTCCAGAGGGGTGTTCTCGAAGTCCCAGCGTTCGAGATTGAGGAAGCCGTCGTCCTGCAGGTGCAGACCCAGTTCTTGATCGTAGGGCACGTACATGAGGTCGGCAGCCCGTTGCCAGAGCTCGAGTTCCGCGTCGTCGAGGTGGGTGCGCTCGACCAGACCCGCGTGGGCTTCCGGGTTCGAAACGCCCAACTGCTCTACCACGCGCACCGCCTGGCGCAGGTTCTCTTGCGCCATCATATTGGTGAAGGTGTTGTTGTCGACGAGAGCGCTGTACTCGTCCGGCCCGGTGACCCCGTTGATGACGAAGCGGCCGTCCTTGCGGTCGGAGAAGAAGCCCAGGCTGACCCACATACGGGCCGTCTCCACCAGGATCTCGGCGCCCTGGCGGGCGAGGAACTCGGTGTCTCCCGTGGTGCGGACGTACTGCGTGAGAGCGTAGGCTATGTCCGCATTGATATGGTACTGGGCGGTTCCCGCCGCATAGTAGGCGGAGGCTTCCTCACCGTTGATCGTCCGCCAAGGAAACAGCGCTCCCCGCTGACTCACTTCGAGGGCTCTTTGCCGGGCTTTGTCGAGCATCGCATACCGGTTGAGCAACAGGTTCCTGGTGATATGAGGAGCCGTGTAGGTGAGGAAGGGCATGACGTAGATCTCGGCATCCCAGAAGTAGTGGCCCTCATAGCCGCGACCGGTCAGGCCCTTGGCCGGCATTCCGTGTCCCTCCAGACGGGCGGAGGCCTGGAGCAGCTGGAACAGATTGAAGCGAACGGCCTGCTGCAACAGCGGTGCACCCTCGGTGATGACATCGCTGCGAGTCCAGAAGTCCTGCACATAGGCCTGCTGGGCGGCTAGGACGCTATCGATTCCCTCGGCCGCGGCGCGTTCGAGGGTCTGGCCCACGCGGAAGGACAACTCCGCGGCCGGCTCCTGGCCATCGTAGTGGTAGGCCAGGTGCTTGACGAGGCGCACCGGCTCGTCCGGCTCCGCTGCGATCCGGTAGACGACCCGTGCCCAGTCTCCTTCGACCACCGCCTGGGGTGGTGCCTCCGGCGTGCCGCTCGTCAGCCGGTGGTCCATGCCGCAGGCCATCTGCAGTCCGCTCGCCCGAGCCTGGTAGGCCAGGACCACCCGCTGATCGTTGACGTGCTCCCCGGTCTTCTGGAGCACTCCTGGTTCCAGGGCTTGGCTGCGACGAGGATCCTTGGAGTCGAGAGAACCGTTCTCAGGGTGGATCATGAGGTCGGAAGAGATGGTGAGGTGGGCGGCTCGGTCGAGAGATAGTACCTCGTACTGAATGCAGGCCAAGTGCCGGTTATCGAACGAGACGAGGCGCCGGGACCTGACGGAGAACCGACTCCCGTCGGTCGCGCGCCACACCACCCGTCGCTCGAGGGTGCCTGCGCGCATATCGAGGACCCGCTCGTACTCGAGGACGTCTGCGTGTTCCAGGGAGAAGGCCTCGTCGTCGACGTACAGGCGCAGTATCGCGCCGTCCGGCACTCCCACTATGGTCTGTCCGGTGTCCGGGAATCCGTGGGCGCGCTCCGGGTACACCAGGGGCCAGGTCTCGTAGAAGCCGTTCAGCATGGGAGCGGGATCGTAGACCGGACGACCTTCGTCCTGCGTGCCCCGCAGGCCGAGATAGCCGTTGGCGAGGGCGAAGATGCTCTCCAGCTGGGGAACGTACTGGGGGTTGAAGCGACGCTCTACCAAGCGGTGTTCGTCGACGGGAAAGTCACCTTCCGCGGCGAGCAGGCGGATGGCGCTCGCGCGCAGACGGTGCCGCCTCGGCCCGGCCGGATGGCGCACGTCGGGCTCGCAGGGGACGAGCTCGGCCAAGTCCGCGACGACGATATCCGCCCCCGCCTGCCGCAACTCTTCGGCCTGGTCGGCGCGATCGACCCCGATCACCAAGCCGAAGCCCCCCGCGCGGCCTGCTTCGACGCCGGCTCGGGAGTCTTCGACCACCACCGCCCGCGCCGGCGCGGCCCCAAGGCGGCGCGCGGCCTCCAGGAAGATGTCTGGGGCGGGCTTGCCCGTCAGGCTGAGCTCGATCGCCGTGTTGCCGTCCACCTGGGCGTCGAACAGGTCGGTGATGCCGGCCGCGCTCAGTATGACGTCGCAGTTCCTGCTGGAGGTGACCACGGCCGTTCCGAGGCCCATCTCCCTCAGCTCCCTCACCCAGGCAACCGACCCCGGGAAGACCTCGACCCCTTCCGCCCGCAGGGCCTCCTCGACGAACTCCTGCTTGCGGTTCCCCACACCGTAGACCGACCACTCGGTCGGAGGAGAGTCCGGCGTGCCCGCAGGCAGATCGATGTCCCGCGAGGCCAGGAAGTCGCGCACACCCTCCTGTCGCGGCTTCCCGTCGACGGAGGTCGGGTAATCCTCGGCTACGGAGAACGGGGGAGTGTGAGAACCGTGTTCCGTGTCCCAGTCGTCGAGGAAGCCGTCGAAGGTACGCTTCCAGGCGGCGGCGTGCATGCGCGCGGTAGTGGTGAGCACGCCGTCCATGTCGAACAGGACGGCGTCGAAGCGGTCGGAGCCCACGACCAGACACGCCGCTTCTTTCGCTTCGGGGCCATCCGCTGCGCGCGCGGGACCGTCACTCATGAGTCGACAACCTGAGAAGTACTACTATGACAAAGGACCATGACACACCGATACTCACCCTCGTGGGCGTCGCCCAAACCCTGGGCGGCCGCCGACCGTGCCGGCGGACCATGCTCTGCCGCCGCCATAGTACGGGAGCCCACGTGACCGTGCGGCCAGGGGCGCGCACGTTGTCGGAGAAGCGGATGGGGTGCCGGCCGACGAGGGCGAGAGGCGAGCGGTCTAGCCGCCAAGCGCCCGCCACTCAACAAGCGCCACCTCGGCTCGGGCAGCGATGACTCCGATCGCGTCGGTGTCGCCGAGAACGGCAAGCACGGGCTGGAGTATCTCCCGTGCGACCCCATTGCGTTCGGACAGGTCGTGAAAGATGTGGTGCGACGCGCCCCGCAGGCCTTTGGACTCCGCCCCCACGGTCAGGGCCTGCAACACCGGGGGGACGGAACGGCAGCCCACTTGGATGAGCCCGACGGCCGCCAGCCAGCGAATGCCGGATTCGTCGTCGGCAAGGAGTGACACCAAGCCGGGGATCGCGGCCGGATCGGGGATCTCGGTCAGGGCTTTGGTAGCCTCCCAGCGCAGACGAACCTCGGGGCTCCCGAGCAACTCCACGAGCGACGGCACGGCCGGTTCGCCTATGGCGACCAATGTCTCCCGGGCCCGTAGGCGCACACCGCCGTCACCGTCCCCCAGTCGTGTCAGCAGTTCTTCAACCCGATCCGATGCCATATGGGCCTCCGCTTGGTTGTGCGCGCTTTGGTTCCCCGACCCGTGCCACGCGGGAGCGGCACGACTACTCAGCACGGCTCGTTCCCACAAACGACGACAGCAACACAATTAAGTGGACCCGAGACACCAACACCGCAGACTTCCTGAGGACTGTCACGTTTGAGACAATGAAGCCTCTGCGGGCGACGGAGGCATCCATCCAAGGACACATGGACAAAGCAGGCGACGCCAAACTCGGGTTGGTGGCGGTCGTCGCCATCGGCGTGGGCGGGATGGTCGGCGGCGGGATCTTTGCGGTGCTGGGGTTGGCGGTGCAGTTGGCGCACGGCGGCACGCCTGTGGCCTTTGCGCTGGCGGGCGTGGTGGCGCTACTGAGATTCGATTGCATGAGTAGCCGGCCAACAGAACGCGAACCACGATGTTCATGCACCAGTTCCTGGGACGCCATCGCTTCCAAGATCGATCACCGACAGGAGATCTCATGACCTCACGATCCTCACGACGCTGGATTCGACCTGTGGTCGGGATCGTGCTGACTCTCGCGTGGGTTGCTGTTACCGGAATCGGCGGCCCGTATTTCGGCCGGATCGATGAAGTCGCGACCAACGACCAGGCTTCGTACCTCCCAAGCAGCGCCGAATCCACCCAGGTGCAGAAGCGGCTCACCGACTTCTTCGGAGGCGACGCGATCCCCGGCGTGGTGGTGGCCACGCGTGCCGGCGGGCTGTCTGCCGAGGACTTGGCCTGGCTCGCAGCGCAGTCCGCGAAGCTGCCCGCGGAGGTCCCCGCCATCTCCGGTGGTGTCTCCCCGGCCATCCCCTCCGCGGACGGCGAGGCGGCACAGATCTTCGTGCCGCTGTCCACCGAGGCCGACGTCAGAGACGGTGTCGCCGACCTTCGCACGAGCCTCGAGGGGGCCCCCGAAGGCCTCGCGGTCTACGTCACCGGCGCGGCCGGACTGAGCGCCGACCTCGGCAACGGGTTCGCCGGCGTTGACGGGTTGTTGCTCCTTGTCGCCGTGGCGGCCGTACTCATCATCCTGGTGGTCGTCTACCGGTCGCCGCTGCTGCCGCTCATGGTGCTCCTCGCCGCGATGAGTGCGCTGTGCGCAGCCGTGGTGACGAACTTCTATCTCGCGAAGGCCGACCTCTTCAAGATCAACGCCCAGGTGCAGGGGATCCTCTTCATCCTGGTCATCGGAGCGGCGACCGACTACTCGCTGCTGTACGTCTCGCGCTTCCGTGAGGCCCTGCGCGACAACCCGTCGGTCTGGGGCGCCACGAAGATCGCGTGGAAGGGATCCGTCGAGCCGATCATCGCCTCCGGCGGCACCGTCATCGCGGGCCTCTTGTGCCTGCTCCTCTCGGACCTGGCCTCGAACAAGGCGTTGGGCCCGGTCGCCGCCGTCGGCATCGTCTTCGCGGTTCTGGTCGCGCTGACGTTCGTTCCGGCGATGCTCCTCTTGGCCGGACGAACCGCGTTCTGGCCTCGGCACACCGACTACGCCATCCTGCCCACCGAGCAGAACCCCAAGAACGGCTGGGTCAGGATCGCCGGGATGGTCGCGACACGGGCCCGGCCGATGTGGATCGTCGTCGGGATACTCCTGGTAGCCGGTAGCCTCGGCATCGCCGGACTGAAGGCCGACGGTGTCCCGGCCAGCGACCTGCTGCTCGGTCCGTCGCAGGCGCGTGACGGGCAGAACGTCCTCGCCGCCCACTTCCCCGGCGGCTCGGGTCAGCCCGTGCAAGTGATCGTGCCGGAGGGGAAGCTGAACGAGGCCGCCGCACGCGCCCTTGAAGACGCGGGAGTGAGCAGCGCCTCCGTGGTATCGAGGGATTCGCCAAGCGGCTCGATCCCGATCCCCGCCCCTCCGGCGGGGCCGCTGGCACAGGCTACGCCGACCGTGGCCGGCGGCGACGTCATGCTGCAGCTCACCCTCAAAGACACTGCGGACTCGCGCGCGGCCGAGCAGACGGTCACGAACCTGCGCACGGCGCTCCACTCGGTCGACTCGTCGATCATGGTCGGTGGGCCAACAGCCACCTCTCTCGACTCGAACCTCACAAGCACGCGTGACCGCAACCTGATCATCCCGGTGGTTCTCGTGGTCATCACGCTGATCCTGATGATGTTGCTCCGCAGTATCGTCGCCCCGCTGCTGCTAACGTTCACAACGGTCGTGAGTTTCGGCACGGCCTTGGGTGTCACAAGTGTGTTCTTCAACAACGTGCTCGGATTCCCCGGCTCCGACCCGTCGGTGCCGCTCTACGGGTTCGTGTTCCTGGTCGCCCTCGGCATCGACTACAACATCTTCCTGATGACCCGTGTACGGGAGGAGTCTCTGGCGCACGGCACCACGGAGGGTGTGTTGCGCGGGCTCGTCGCCACCGGTGGCGTGATCACCTCGGCGGGAGTCGTGTTGGCCGCGACCTTCGCGGCCTTGGCCGTGATCCCCATCCTATTCCTGGTGCAGCTCGCGATCATCGTCGCCTTCGGCGTACTGCTCGATGCGCTCGTCGTGCGCGCCTTGTTCGTGCCGGCACTAGTGCACGACGTCGGCGACAGGGTCTGGTGGCCCTCGAAGCTCGCCCGTCGCGCACGGTAGTCCGTGGCCGCCCGCATCGGCTCGCGATGGTGCGGTCGGAGGGGAGCAGGATAGGGCGGCGTTTCCTGAGGCCTATTGGCCGGGTAACTATGGGAGATCGCAGGGTCCCTAAATCTGGATTTCACACAGACAGACATGAGGTGGGCATAGCATGGATCTGAAGGAATACTTTGAGAACACCAAGGGTTTCGGGGTCTTATCGACCTCGGATGATCAGGGAAAAGTCGATGCGGCGGTCTATTCACGACCACATGTGATGGAAGACGGGACGATCGCGTCGATCATGGGCGATCGGCTCACCCATAAGAACCTACAGACCAATCCGCATGCCGTGTACTTGTTTCTCGAAGAAGGCACGGGATATCGCGGCAAGCGCCTCTTCCTGACAAAGATCAGAGAAGAGCAGGATTCAGAGCTGATCGCCGAGCTCTGCCGACGCTGCTATCCCAGTGATCTGCAAGTCAAGGATCCCCGGTTCTTGGTCGTGTTCAGAATCGATGAGGAACTGCCGCTGATTGGTGCGGGAGTGTAGTTCGGGAGAATAGGGGAACGGTGGTCGCGGGAACGGCGCGACCACCTCGACGAGGTATGTCCAGTTCCTGGGACCGGTCCGCGCGTCGGACGCCGGTCGGCGCCGAAGCCACCCCGCGCACCTGCTCCTCGGTCGCCCGGCGGCTTTGCCCGACGACCTACGGCATAAGGCCCTTCACTACGTTGATGACCCCGTCGCTCAGTCCGATGAAGACCGCCTGCTCTATGACGGCACGGTTGATTCCGACGCGGCTCTGTGTGCTCACCGGCACCGAGAGCGTCCCGGTGAGCAGGAGGATGCCGTGATCGGCGGCCAAGAAGGGCCCCGCGGCCAGCGCATCGGGGAAGTTCTGCCCCGTGGCGAGCCCGATGTGCGAGTAGCTCATGCCGAACCCACGGGCGTAGTCGGCGATTTTGCCGCACGTGTCATAGCGGTCCACGCCGACGAGCTTCACTCTGGCTATCCCCGGGTCGGAGTGGGTGCCCACCACCAGCGCCGACGTCGCTCCGAGGGCTTTGATGGCGGCGGATGTCGGGGCCGGGACTGCAGGCGAGAACTGCGGGGTCAGCAGGATGGGCCACCCGTTCGCTGCCGCCAGGGGAGCGGCCGACAACGCGTCGGGGAAGCTGTCGCCTGGGGCGATCACCACCTTCTTGCGCGGACCGAGCAGCTTGAGGAGCTCCTCCGCCACCCGCTTCGCCGTGTCGTAGCGGTCGGTGCCGCGGATGCGCTTGATCTCCACCCCCGGGGGAAGTGCTGCCCGCAGCGCGTTCTCCGGCCCGTCGGGCAGACCGATGACATACACCTTCGACGGCTGCAGACGCAGGATCTCGTCCTTCACGGCCACGGAGAGGCTGCCCGTGGGAGTCAAGAGCAACGGGCCGTCGACAGCCGTGGCAAGGGGCGCAGCGCACAAGGCATCGGGGAAGTTCTCGCCGGTGGCCAGGAGCACCGCCGGAGCGGTGCCGGGGTACGCCCTCTGCGACACCTGTAGGGCGGTCTGGTAGCGGTCGGTGCCGCGGAGGATGACGTACTCGCGCACGAGCTTGTAGGAGATCGTGAACTTGATGGTCACAGTCGTCGAGTTGGCCGACCGGTCGACCGCCCGAACCACAAGCGTGTACGAGCCTTCGGCTGAGATCGCCTGCCCGGAGAGGAACGGCTGGCCGTTGAGCAGTGCACTGACAAAGTCGAGGTTGGCGTCAGAGGCGGAGAACTCCGGAGATACGGCGACCCGGTAGGTCTCCCCTTCGGCGACCCCGGTCACTGTCACCTGTGGTGGGATGCTGTCAATCGCGACCGTGAAGCCGACCGTCTTCGTGGTCGTATTGCCGAACTCATCCTCAGCCGTGACCACCAGGGTGTAGACGCCGTTCGTCTCGATGGCCGGGTAATAATACCGCCCAGGGTAGTCACGTGTGGTGACGGGCTGCAGCGGCTGTCCGTTCAGGGTGGCGGAGGAGACCCAGGATCTGGAGGCATCGCTCACGTATGCCGTGGGCCTGACCGGCCAGGAGTAGGTCGCGCCGTCGGTGACGTTCCAGATCTCGAGGAGGGGAGCCGTCGTGTCGGGGACGATCGTGAAGCGGACAGTCACCTCGGCCTTGTTCCCGTGCACGTCCTCGGCCGTCACGACGAGGATGTGAGCGCGCGCGGCCCGTAATCTAGTTCCGGACACGAAGGGCTTGCCATTGAGTGTGGCCGATATCGCCATTTCGGAGTGGTCCTGTGCCCCGAAGGCTGGGATCACGGGGTGCGCGTAGACTCCCCCCTCCACGACTCCATCGACGAAGATCACAGGGGGGAATGTGTCCGCGACGATCTTGAACGATACCGAGACCACCGTTTCGTTCAGACTCTCGTCGGTAGCGGTCACCACGAGTGTGTGAGAGCCGACGCCGGTGATCGCGGGGCCGACGTACCCGGAGGAGGTTGTTGGCGATATGGTGAGCACGTACGGTGCTCCATCAAGCGTCGCCTCGACGGAGGCCAGGTTGGTGTCGTACACGTTCAGTTCGGGGACTACCGACTCGACATACGTGACCCCGTAGTACGGTCTGCTCGGAGATACCGTGGGCGGGTCGACGTCTCGCCGGTACTGCCGACTTCCGGTCTCGGGCAGCCAGTCGACGTCGTAGCCTTCCGCGTCCTCGTAGTAGGACTCCACGATCATCCGCAACGACGTCGCCCCGTCGAGCCATCCGAGGGGGACGGCCGCGAAGAGTTCCCCAGCGCCGACGTCTTCGTATCCATCGAGGTAGTCCACCAGGGTCCACTGGTTCTGGTCGTCGTTCGGAGTGTCCAGCAAGTAGGCGACCGTCGCGGAACCATCCCCCTCGAACACGATCGCGTAGTCGGTGCCGACGTTGTCGCCCGGCCAGCCTACCCCGGTGCTCGTGTTCCCGTCGGTGTCCATATAGATGATCAGGGAGTCGTTGGGTGTGACACCGTAGTACGGGTCGTAGAAGTGCAGCCAGAAGTTGAACGAGGTCTCCGTGGGGTCGTATCCCACCTCGAGCTCCTTCAAGTCGTAGGCCCAGCCGGAGTCGCCCTGGGCGTCCGTGTAGGCTACCCGCCCCACGGCGGCCCCCTGCTGGGCGACGGAGGCGAAGGGGGCAAGCGCGGCGGACAACGTGAGCGTATCGGTCGGAGGGGGCACGGTCGCCTTGCGTGCGTCGGCCGCGGAGGTGGGACCGAATGCGATCAGCATGGAGCAGACCCACACCATGGCGAGGATCGAGCGCGC
The DNA here is from genome assembly GCA_024637035.1 of Actinomycetes bacterium. Lineage (GTDB taxonomy): Bacteria > Actinomycetota > Thermoleophilia > RBG-16-64-13 > RBG-16-64-13 > JAHJSA01. The sequence goes on along the minus strand of JAGXFW010000004.1, from coordinate 65,126 downwards.
GCGGGACCACCTCATGGCAACCACCTTCGCTAGTGTTGATACCGAAATCGACGGCGCCACAGTACACGCGGATCGTGGCTGGCGCAAGACGCACTATCTCGGGTGCAGCACTGCATCATCCGGTCGCTGAGCGAGGCCGAGATGTTGATGCACGCGGGGCCCACGAATGAATCCGCCTCCCGCCCTCGATCGGCTACGCCATCACTGTGACGCGGTCGCCATCAACGGTCCAAGCTACAGCCCGAAAGGCCCTGTGCGGCCCAAGGGAGGTGAGGCCATGGCGTGACTATTCCTTGAGATTACGCGTCCGCTTCACCCGCCTCACCATCCTTCCGCGCACATGACAAGCACGAACCACCATTTCCAGCTTACGCGCCGTACGATTGGAGCCGGACGATCCGGGAGGAACCCGTGCTTCCGGGCGGCCATTCAGAAGAGCCGGGAGCGGGTCTACGGACCGTGATTCCCGGATGTACCTCTGGGAGGCACGCGAGGCGGCCGATCACGTGGCGTCGTTCGTGGCTGGGCGCTCGTTGGACGACTACCGGAGTGACGTGATGCTCCGCTCCGCTGTGGAGCGTCAGTTCGAGATAGTGGGAGAGGCCCTCGGACAGCTTTGCCGCCTGAACCCCGACGGGCGAGTCAGATCGAGTGACGGAGCGGCGTAGATCGCGGCGGTCACAGATCGCCCGCAAGGGCATCTTGTATCAGAGACTTGACACATGGGTGGGGCAGCGCGTATGCTGCTTGTATCTCTTACTTGATACAAGGAGGACGCAGTGTTCGCGCTCATGTCTCTTATTCTGTTGCCAATCATCGTGGCGGCCGTCCTGATTCTCTGGGCGGTCCGTCGCAACCGGGCGATCGTGTTCGATGAGGACCAGTACCCCGGCCTGGTCGCCCTACGGCGCTCGACCGTGACGGCCCGATATGCGGGCCTGGCGGCCGGCGTGGCAGTGTTCATCGTGGTGGCGAACTTGAGTCGACTTGGCCGAGGACTGTTCCTCGCTCCTGCCGCCGCCGGGGCTGTCCTGGTTCTTGCAGTCATGATCGGCCAGCAGCTGGCGTACGGCAGCGCCCGCACGACTGGTGTCGCCGGAGTCGAGCACCGCCGGATCAGGGACTACCTGCCCCGTAGCCTCACGGTCGCCGTCGTGCTGTTCTTGGCCGTGCTTGCCGCCTCGGCAGCCTGGACGACTCTGGCAGCGAGCCCGGACGATTTCGGGCTCTACCGAGCGTTCGCCGTGACAGGCACCGAGATCATCGCGACAGAAACGGGTGGCCACGAAGTCGTCACGGTGGGGAGCAGGCGCGGCCCCTTCCCCGGCGCCTTCTACACTTCGATGCTTGCGCTCGGGCTGCCGATCGTCCTGGTTCTGGGCGCCATCGGGCTCTGGCTGACGGCGCGGCGCCCGCGGAACGGTGCCGATCCTGGACTCGTCCCCGCCGACGACGCCCTGCGCAGGCAGACCGCCGAGGGCATCATGGCCGCTGTCGGCCTGGCGGTGAGCATCAGCCTCCTCGGGGTGGCCGTCGGCGCGGCGATCTCACTCAAAGGGATGGCCGAGTATGGGGTGTACTTGAACTACGCGCTTGCCATGGCGGCGCTGGGCGCGGCGGCGCTGGGCGCGCTGGCACTCGCGTCATGGTGCGCCGTGCTCGTCCTGGTGCCCGGCTCCGGAACGGTGAAGCCGTCATGACCCTCGCGCTGAGGGTCGACGGTCAGGACCCCACCCCGCCCTACGAGCAACTGAACCGGCAGCTCGCAACTGCGATCATGTCCGGGGCCTTGGCTCCCGGCACTCGGCTGCCGACCGTGCGGCAACTGGCAGCCGATCTTGGCATCGCGGCCGGTACCGTCATGCGAGCCTATTCCGAGCTCGAATCGGGAGGCCTTGTGGCAAGCCGTCGAGGCGGCGGCACGACCGTCGCCAAGACTCCCCGCACCCTCTCGCCGCAAGAACAGCAGCGATTGCTTGTATCGCAGGCAGCGGACTTCGTGGCGCACGCGCGTCTGCTTGGGGTCACCGACGAAGCCGTAGACGAGGCTGTGCAACGAGCTCTCGGCAGGCGCGGGTAGGCTTCGTATGCGGCGGTACCTGATGCGGCAACGCGTGCCGAGCCCTCACCGATGCGGAACGCATCCAGCTAGCTGAGGATCTCTGGGACAGCATCTCGCCGGACAGCCCCGAGCTTGCGCTCCCACCCTGGATGGACCAGTTGCTCGACGAGCGTCTGGCCGAGCTGGAGCACGATCCTGACTCGGGTGAGCCGTGGGAGGGCGTGGTCGGGGGGTTCCGCGACCGACTGCGCGCCCTCTACCTCGATGACGACCCCGCCCGGCGGTGGGAGGGCGTGGCCAGCATGGAAGGTGTGGTGGTCTCGCACGCGGGGGTGACCGCGGCCTACGACGCGCTCCTCACCGAGGAGTGCGGCGGCGACCCCGCCGCAATCGCCGCCCTGCTCAACCGCCAGGCCCGCGAGGCCATCGAGCACGAACTCGCCACGGGACTCTGGGACGAGAAGGGCATCCTCGGCCGCTGCGGTCCCCTGAGATTCCGCCGCTTCGAGTGCCCGGGCACCCGGCTCTCGGAGCGCTTCGAGCAGGTGGTGGGTCACTCGCCCCCCTCGGAGCGTCTCGGCAGCCACGTGCACATGGTCGATCCAGTGGTCCACCGGGAGCCGCGTTCAGGGTTGCGGGACCCCGGGAGGTATCGCTACGCGGTCATCGAGGGTGGGGGCGTGCGGGTTGTGAGTGGGAGTCTGAGCCTCAGCGAGGCCGTCGCCCCAGATTGAGAACCTTCCATTCGGCAGCGGGGCTGTTTCGCGCTCTTTCCAGCACATCCGGCCACCCGGCGAACAGAAGTTCCGGCAGGAAGTCGCCCGAATCCGCCATGCGACGCAGGTACTCCTCGGGTCCATCCCCAAGCGGAAGGAGAGTCTCGATGAAGCCCGCCACCGATATCTGCATCTCGGACAGCGTGGGGCGATCTGTCGCCGCCAGCACCGGATACAGCTCGGACGCCACCGCATGTTCCAATCCCGAGAAACGGTCGACAACTGCACCCTCGAGCGGGCATGGGAATGGGTCGGCCAGCGACCAGTAGTACACGGCCAGCCCACGGAAGAGCTCCTGATCATCGATGCCGCGAAGTGCCGCGCCATGCAGGTCGTAGAGGTCGCGAATGGCGGCGTGACGGCGCTCGAGGAGAGCCTTGAGCTTCCCAGCCACCAGTTCCAGGTAGGGAACGACCCTGAAGGACACATCCGGCACGCAATGCGGACAAGGCCTCATCTCATCCGCGAGGACTGGTGAGCGATTGAGGAAGTTGAGGTCGACCTTGATCGTATCCCGACCGTAGTCGCCGACGTACGCCAGCTTGTACGTAACCCCCGCATGCTCGTCCACGGGATCACTCGGCCGATACTTCATGCGGCGCACAAGGGAATCCAATTCCGCGCGCACGCGATCGCGCTCGGCGAGCATGGTTTCGACGCTCGTGCTGCCCACATATAGGAGATCGATGTCGACGGAGAGGCGCGGCAACCCGAGGTGGAACACGTTGAGGGCCGTGCCCCCGTGCAGCACCAGGCGAGATCCCAGGTAGCGATGCTCTCCAATCTCGGCCAGCAACTCCAGGAGACGTTCGACCTTGTCTCTGGTTTGAGGGGCAAAGTCGGTCAGCGAGCTGAGAATAGGCCGGCTCATGCTGCCAGAAACTCCGCCGGATCGAGGTGTGGAGGAACGTACAGCGACCACTCGGGAACGAAGCGCGTGGCTGCCTTGCGAGGACCGAAGAAGTATGGCCCCCTGCCCAACATGCCGCGGAAGATCCCCCGATCGGACTCCGTGAGAAGCCAGAGGTCCGGGCGCGCTAACAAGACCCAGGCCACCCGGGCCGTCACCGCCGGCGACCGCAGTATGTTCAGGTACTGGACTACCGCCTCGATACTCAGAGTCGGGAAGCCCCCCAGGCTTCGGAACAGTTCCTCGGGACCGCCGGACCATTGCGGCCGGTCGAGGCAGTCGACGAGGGTCCGCTCCCGCGAGGTCGCCCAGAGGAGTTCCCGGCTGCGGCGTGTCTGTTCCACCGACGTCCGCCAGGTACCTTCCCGCAGCTGCCGCGGCGGCGGCCTGAGGCCGACGAACTCGTGCCCACGGTACGCGACTCGGGCGGGTGTGCCCGACGTCAAGTACGTCACCCGCGAGAACGGCGAGTGCGCGACCCCGTGTGCTTCCAGAGCCGAGTGATACGCGATGACAGCATCCGCAGCCAGTTTCGAGGCTACCACCAAGGGGTCAGGAACCTGCTCCCGGAACACCCCGAGTCGGGAGACGTACACCCCCCTGGTGACCCGCTCTACATAGCCTCGGCGGTACGCCTGGAGGAGGCGGTTGTTGACGGTGGAGACCTTGGTCCCTGGAGCCAACGCACCACGGAACTCGGCGGTGGTGAAGACCGCGGTACGCTCTAGGTACTCCCGCGTCAGCGGCTCCGAACGTGTGGATGTTGCGTTCATGATGCTCGAACTCTATCCTGAATAGCGTTGGACGGCGTGCTCGGCAAGGACGATTGCTGAATCATATCTCGTAATCTATCGTGGATAGACCTTAGAGGCAAGTTAGGCAAGCGGGACCCAGGGTGCGATCGCGGCACGATTCACCGCGAACGACAGTGGCGCCGTTCGGAGTCTGCGGCGGTGATAGAAGTGTCGGCTCTCTCTGCGCTATCCTCCACTTCACAGCCCGGCGGATGGAGGACGCATGGCCCGCAAGAAGCGCGACAAACGATCCCGAACCCAAGGTCAGGGACAGAGTGGCCGGGGACCTTCGAGCACCGGCGGGAGCGGTAAGGTCGCATGGGGCGCCCCGCGGCTCGAGATGGACGGGCTGCCCACCATCGTCGGCCCCGACCCGCTCTTCCCCAGTCCGACTGAGGCGATCATGGCCGATGTCTCGGCCCTCATCCACGGCCGGGAGTTCAAGGACATCGACGACGCGAACGCCTTCATACGGGAGGTGACTACCGCGGGTCCGCTTCCCTCCGCATTCCCGGCGACCCCCCTCGCCCGCGCCCAGCAGCTCATCTACCGAGCCATGGATACCGACGGCAAAGAGACCGTGGCGCTGGCCCGGAAGGCCCTCGCCATCAGCACGGACTGCGCCGACGCGTACATCCTCCTCGCCACCGAGACGGCCCGCGGTCGCGACGAGGAACTCGACCTCTTCCGCAAGGCGCTGGTGGCGGCCGAGCGGGCTTTGGACGGCACCGGCTACGAGGAACACCTGCCTCACCTCTGGGGACACGTGCCCGCGCGCCCCCTCCTGCGATCCCTCTTCGGCCTCGCCCTGGCGGAATGGTCGCGGGGAGCACGCCTGGCCGCGGTGGGTCACCTGCGCCGTATCCTGACGCTGACCGAAGAGGACACCCAAGGCGTGCGCTACCACCTCCTCGGCTGGTTGCTGGACATCGACGACCGGGTCCTGGCCCGGGAACTACTGGGCGGGTTCCGCGAGACGACCTCCGTGTGGCTCTGGGGCGACGCCCTTCTCACGTTCAAGGAGAAGGGCCCGGCGGCGGCGCGCGCCAAGCTGCGCAAGGCCTTCCGCGATAACCCCCTGGTGCCCGAGTTCCTCCTCGGCGAGGATGACGAGGAACCTGGGCCGGATGACCGCCTCGCCATCGACGCGCAACACGCCGCCGACCACCTCGGAAGGGCGTGGATCCGGGACATCTCCGCCATGTGGTGGCTGGAGGACGAGATCGAGCCGCTGCGCGAGGCCGCCGGACGCGCCGACCACGCCGGCGTCCGTGGGAGACAGCCCTCCGACGACCCCTCCGGCCTCGAAGGCGACAGCCTGCTGCGCCTGATCCAACATCCGGTGGGCACGCCCGGCTGCGCCGTCGTCCTGCGCGACGACCTCACCCTCCCGGAACTCACCGAATCCGCCTTTCTCTTCAACGCCCGGCTCTTCCTGGCGAAAGCGGCGTCTGAAGACCTACGGGCTACCGCCAAAGGCAACCTCAACACGGCGTTCGTCGCCTACATGGTCACGGAGATGCACCTCTCGGAGGTCGAGCGACACTGGTTCACGTATGGGCGACCCAAGCGGGAGGACGACTTCACCTCCCTCCACACGCTGCGGTCGGTGCTCACCCTCGCCGGCCTGGTCGAGCAGAAACCCCGCGCCTTCGCCGTGACCGACGAAGGATCCCGCCTCTTGTCCGACGACGCCGCGGGGGAGTTGCAGGCGCTGCTCTTCCGTACCTGCTTCGGGCCTTTCGACCTTTCGTTCCTCGACCGGATGGACGAGGACTTCCTCCTCCAGGCCACCCTCCCCTACACGCTCTTCATGATGAGCCGCGAGGCCGGGGACTGGCTCTCGCCGAAGGAGCTTCGCGACCGCGTGCTCCTCGACGAGGCGCGCGACCCGATAGCGGAGGAGAGCACCTTCGACGAATCCCTGTGGCGCTTCGAATTCCGCCTCATCGAACCGCTGGTGGCCTTCGGGCTCCTGGAGCGCCGGGCCCACCCGGATCCTCCCGACGACCAGAGTCGATTCCGCAGCGCGCCCTACAGATACTACCAAGTGCGGCGGACGACGCTGTTCGACCGGTTTGTGGAGTTCGACATAGGGTAGGTCGGCGGAAAGGTCCAGGGGTCCCCGGAGCTGAATGAGCGGACCGACACAGACACGGCATTCGCCGGGTCCCCGCAGCCGGCTGGTCGCCCAATAGACCGACTGCTACAGTGAGCCTGCCGGGCGCTACGCGTCGACTGATCGGTGGTTCCCGTCTCGATCGATGGCTGGAGTGAGGAGGCACGATGGGGCGCTTCCACGACTTCCATGAGCACGTCGCTCGCTGGGCCACGAGCAAGGTTGTCGGACCCTCCCGGGCGGAGAAGAGAGCGCGCGAGCCGGAGTTCGCAGCATACGAGGATGCACCCGCCATTCGCTGGCCCGGAAGGCAGGCCAGAGAACCCTCCCGGGCGGAGAGGAAAGCGCACGAGCGGAACCTGGGCATCTGGCAGGAGTTCGTGATCGATGATCTGTCGGCGGTCTTGAGCGAGTTCCTCCGGAAGGCACGCGAAACCATACCGCCAGAATCACTGGCGCTGGAGATCGACGGACAACACACCAGAGTCAATGTTTGGAAGATTAAGTATATTCCAGGCTTCCACCACGAAGACGATACCTACTACTACATTGACGAAACCGGTCGACTATACTATGAACAGGGGCTTCTTGCCTGCGAGACTTCTATCTTGAATATGTTTCCATATACACCACCCGTACGACCAGGAAGAATCGAACCACAACTGGACATCGATAGAGATGGCGAAATAGCCTGGCACGCCCACCAGCTGCGCCTGTTTCTGGAGTACCCGGAAAACAATGGAAGACGCGACCAACAAGGCATTGCAGAGCGAAGGGAGATCACACGCAGAGAGTACGATAAGTTCATAGAGGAGGTATTTCCTCAAATACTCGCTGAGTTCGTGCAAACAAGTCGAGCGATGCGACCACCAAAGATTATAAAGATGCGTGGCGGTGGCGGTCTATATCAGTCAATACGCCGTGTTTGGAAGATTAGATTAGGCACATACGTCGACAAAGGAGGGATATTATACCGTAAGGATCATAAGTCCGATGGATTCATTAGGCTGACACCAGAGGAGTTCCTTGAGCCTATTGCAAGGCAAGCGGATTACGAAAAGGCATGCTACACGTGGCTCCTCAGACGCCGGCTTCGTGACTGCCTGGAGCAGTAGAACGGTGTTTGGCCTCGGTAGACGAGGAAGTCGTCGAGCCCGAGACGGCCTCGCCAGCTACACCGGCCAGAAGTAGTGCGTCGGACCGCACGGCGTCACGATGCGCTCCGCGCCTTCCGTAGGCTCGGTATGCAAGTCGTGCGACCAGCAACCCGACAGGCGCTTCAATAGGACCAGCGTCGAGACAGCAGCATCCCATTCGTGGTCGTTGGCGGTATCGACCGGAATGCCCAGCCCACGTGTGAGCTCCTCATCCATGACGGTCCGCTTGTTCACATAGTCATACTTCTCGCCAAGCAGATGCCTACAGAGGACCTTCGGATGCGTCTCGGTGATCAGCAGTGATGGGCGACTCCGTTGAGTGACGACCAAGACCGCCATCCCGTTCAGTCCCATGGAGCCGAAGAGGCTGTTGGGGGACACCACGCTGCTTTCTACTTCCGGATAGTGATCACGCAGCCACCGGTCCGCCGGGCGCCATCCGCTCGGGCCCGTACTCCAACAGGTGAGGGTGTCGACGCCGATTCCGATCAGGCGATCCACGCGTGCGAGTTGCGCGATGACGTCCTCGGCCGTTCGGAGAGTCTCGGTCACCAGTGCCGTCGCCTTCCCGTCGCGAATCGTCAGGAGCGCCAACCCGTGGTTGTCGTTGCCGCCCGGGTCATAGCCCGCGATGACCCCCTCCACGAGGAGATCGGCCCAGGATTCGCGGGGCACGGGGGCGACCACGTTACCTACTCCTGCACTTCCGCAAGATCCGAGTGACGCCGGAGCATGTATCTGTCGAACTGGGGAACGGTGAACGCCGCATACCCATGGCCGGGGGTGTAGAGAAGGCCCTTGTCGATCAACCTCGAGCGCACGGGCCCCGCTTGCTCCGTCGTTCGGTCGATCCTGCGGGCGACCTCGCTTGCCCGATGGGCGTGAGGACCAAGTTCGGCCATCGCGTAGAGGTACCGAAGCTCCAGCTCGGTAGTCCGCTCGGCCCGAACGCGGAAGAAACTCTCGTCGAGTTTCGCCTCCACAAGGGGAAGGACGGACGTGGCGTCGGCATGGGAGATAGGCGACCCCGGTGACTCGTCCCACACGATCTTGCCGTACTCCTGCAGGAAGTATGGGTAACCTCGCGTGTAGTCCACGATGAAGTCGATAGCGTTGCCCTCGAACTCGATTCCGAGATTGCGAGCGGGCAGCACGAGAGCATCTCGAGCATCTGTCTTGGGGTCTAGCTCCCCGATAGCGGGGAAGCGAAAGAGTCTCTCGCTATACGACTTTGCCTCTCCGGCAAGGCGAGGAATCTGAGGCAAACCAGCCCCCACGAGGGTGATCGGCAGAGACCTCCGGGCACACTTGTGGAGAGCCGTGATCAGAGCTTCGAGCTCGCCGGGCCGCAGGTACTGGATCTCATCCACGAGGAAGATGACACCCGTCCGCTGCTCCTGAGCAGCCTCACCGGTCGCGACGAACAAGTCCGACAGATCCTCGGAGAGCGTACCGCTGTCTCCCACACCTACGAGCGCGTCAATATCGAGGCCGGCCGTCATCGCGCCATCCGGATTGAACGTGACGGTGAATGACTTGAGAATCGAGGCCGCCTTGGCCAAACGATTCGTCCACCGAGCCTTTGGCGCGAGTTGGAGGAGCGCACGTCGGACCTGAGACGCCATCTTCGAACCAAATGGGGAGTTCTTCTCCACCTCCCACTCAACGGTGGCCCACTCCCGCGCTTCGGCCTTCTCCCTGAAGACGTCGAGCAGCACGGTCTTGCCGACACCCCTAAGACCGGTAATGATCATCGACTGCTCAGCGTAGCCGTTCTCTAGACGCTCGAGCAGCACGTCGAACGACTCGATCTGATCATCGCGACCGACGAGAGCCGGAGGTTTCGTGCCTGCGCCCGGTGCAAACGGGTTCTTGCGCGGATCCATGACCACCCCCTTTACAGACTAAACGTATCTTATCGCTGCTCGTTTAGTCGTGTCTAGTCTGTCAAGACATTGCGTGCCAGGTGCCTCAACGAGCAGACGCGCCCAGCCTCGCCTCCAACGCCTCCCAGTGGGATACGTCGCGGTGGAGAGAGGGCTCGGTTTCCTCTACTACAGCGCCGGCTCGCAGATTGAACTGCCGAAAGGCACGACCCATGGACTCGACCAGCGTCAACGAGGAAACGAGAGGGAGCGTCCGCTCCAAGAAGGGGGTGAAACGCTCGAAGAACGTGAAGAGGGCCTCACGCTCCGGTTCCCCCATGTAGACCCCACCGTAGGGCAGCCGCAGGAAGATCCTCGAGTTCGGCGTGACGGTACAGTAGTAGAAGGCGTAGCTATTGATGCCGTAGCCCCAGAAACCGCGTTCAGGCGAGAGCCCAAGATCGCGCACATCATCGGACAGATACCGCCTGATGATTTGGATGCGTTCGGCACGATCGGCTACACCATCGGCGGCATGATGGTATTCCCCGGCAATCGTATCGGGCGCAAGATGGCGATCAACGGCGCACGCGGGTTCCACCCGCGAATCAAGGACCGATTCGACCTCACAGTGGAGTGCATCAGGAGATACTATCTCGGCCAAATCAGTCCTCTGAGCGAAGTGCTGGAGCGCTACGCTGACTTCTTCAGCCTATTTGAGGACTTCCGTGGATACGTGGAGTTCTTCCTACTGCAAGACCTGGTCAACGAGGATTTCTCCGCAGTGGTGTTCTTCACGGCTTTCGATGGATTCAAGACATCACCGCTTCCTTCCACGAAGGAATCCTATGTCGGGTACATGCGCCTCGCTATGGAGTTCATCGAGGCGCGCAACCGTAGGATCGTTCAGTCTGGATGAGTGGGCGCTGGCATTGAAGGTGCGGTTGCCGCCTGGCTAGCCGCTGCAGGGGACACTTGCCCGTTACCGTCGAGGCCGGCGACGGGGTGGAGCATCACACGCGGACTGGACTGAGCGGCGACCTCGGCTTTCCGTCCGACCCTCCTGCTACACTTAGTCCATCATCAAGAGCGACCCCAAACAGGGGTCCGGCAACCGGGCAGGAGACGCCAACGGTGCCTTGAGGGCAGTAGCCCCCGATGTGCGGGACACAAGCAACGTCCTGAACTACCAGTCTCCACCGAGTCACGGCTTTGCATACGTGGCCCGCCCCTCGCCCGCCCCCCCTCATTGGGTCGCACGCACCCCGAGGAGGCGGCCATGAGCAAACCGAGACGCAAGCACCCCGGCGTGAACATCATCGAGGAGAGTCCCCAGGGGAGGCAGTTCATCGCCCTCTGCCACTCGGTCCTCGGGGATGGACCGATCAGCTACCAGCCGCTCGAGCGCCTGAAGGACGGGAGCCACCTCTTCCTCCTCGCCGGCCCCCGGGCCACGGGCATCTTGGTCGAGGGGAAGGAGCAAGCCCTCGGTGGCGAATGGCGGACGCGGTGGGGACTCCTCCTGGAGGTACCGGGGAGCCCGACCACCGTCCAGATCGGCCTCGTGACCTACCGCTGGGACCCCTGGCTCTACGCCAAGCGGACCGGGGATGCGACCGTGCGGGACAGCCCCACGACCGAGCGCCGCCGAGTGACGGACGCCCTGCGGGCCGAGAGCGGCTCTCGTAAGGACCGGATGATCATGCGCATCATCCCCTGGGACCGGCCCCCTCGGACCGTGGCCGGTATCTCTCGGTCGACGATCGATGAGGTCCGAGAGAAGCACGGACTTGCGGGGAGCGGGTTGCTGGTGGGCGAGGAGCCGCGATGAGGCGTGCGAGATACGCCGGGTGGAACGACAACCCGCTGCGGCGGCCGAAGAGGCGGTGTCCGCTGGACAGGCAGTCCCCCCCGGATGCCCGAACTGCGTACCGAGCCGCACGCACGTGAATGAGTCACGCATTGTTAGGACAGCCGCCCTACGCCGTCAGCAGTATCTTCAATCGTTTGCCCACGGCGTGTGCGGCACGCTCGAGCGTCGACAATGTGACCAACGGATTCATTGTTGAATTCTGAGCCTACTCCGCAACAGCGCGGCCATGGACCTCGCGGTCCAGTCTTCCGCCCAGTTCGTCCGACGCGACATCCAAGTCATAGTCAGCCTGCAGGCCGAGCCAGAACTGAGGCGTCGTATCGAAATAGCGACCGAGCCGAAGCGCGGTCTCTGCCGTGACACGGCGCTTGCCCAGAACGATCTCGTTGATCCGCCGCGGGGACACGCCAATACCCAAAGCCAGGCGGTTCTGGCTAAGCTCGAGCGGCTTCAAGAACTCCTCGAGCAGCACCTCGCCGGGATGCACAGGTGCAAGCATCTTGTCTGCCATGACAGGCCTCCTCTCTAGTGGTAGTCCGTGATCTCCACGTCGTACGCGTCGCCATCGTTCCAGACGAAACAGACGCGCCATTGATCGTTGATGCGGACGCTGTGCTGGCCTTCGCGGTCTCTTGACAGCTTCTCGAGCCGATCCGCGGGAGGGCTCCTGAGGTCGTTGATGACGCGGGCGTTGTTGAGCATCCTCAACTTGCGCAACGCGACAACTTGGATGTCGCCGGGCAGCTTCCTGGAGAACCGCCGGCCGAACACCTTCTCAGTTTCGCTGTCGGCGAACGACTTGATCATGTGACGAGTCTATGACGCGTTACGTCATACGTCAAGCGTCATGAATCTAACAAGGATTGGCCAGTCTGCATCAGTCTGCATCAGTCTGCATATCGCAAATGCATGTTCTCGCGGAAGGCGGGAAGGGAATGCACGATGGAGCCAACGGCTGGCCGCTTCTTAGCCGCGCGCCACGTCGCCAGGCCGCTCGGGCAGCTGTCGGGCATGCCACACACCGACTATCCAGACCGTGTCGTCGACCACTCGATGGAAGAAGCGATACGGCGGAACTGGGAGCTCGCGATGCGGGAGATCGGGGAATTCCGGTATCGCGTGACCGGAGTGAGGATGCTCACGCAACTGGGCGATCACCGTCTCAGCGCGTTGCTGCACGGTAGCCGCCCCGGATGGGTTCTTCGCTCGCAGGTAGCTCAGCGCGCTGAAGTACTGACGCTCCGCCTGCGGCGTGAACCGTACTCGCATCTGGCTACTCCGCCGCGAGCAACGCGCGCGCCTCAGCCATCACCTCGTCTGCATCGCGCCCGACGCCCGCCGCGATCTCCGCGTCACCCTGCGCGAGGATGCGTAGGATCTCGTTCTCGTGCTGCATGCGCCCATAGGCTTCCGCGCTCACGAGCACGGCAGAGGCACGTCCACGCTGTGTGATGACGACGGGTTCGTCCGAAGCGGACATGCGCTTGATGATGCCGGCAGCGTCCTGACGCAAATCGGAGATGGGGATGATGACGGGCAGACTACTCATTGGAAGAACCTCCTAAGGTACAACCAACGATACCATAGGGGGCGCTGTGGCTGACGCCCTTGCGCATGACCCGCGAGCCTTGGCGAGTCGGGTCGATGCGCCTGTTAGCCCGATCGCGCCGTAACGTGCAGCTCTAGCCCGAGCGAGCGAACCACCTTCTGCACGGTACCGAACTCCGGGTTGCCGTCCAGAGAGAGGGCTTTATAGAGGCTCTCCCGCCCCAGTCCGGTCTCCCGCGCGAGTTCGGTCATGCCCTTTGCCCGGGCCACATCGCCCAACGCGGCGGCCAGGACGGCGGGGTCCTCCTCCTCCAAGGCGGCATCCAGGTAGGATGCGATGTCCTCGTCGCTCTTGAGGTAGCGGGCCGGATCCCAGGGTCGGGTTCTCGTCTCTTTCTCAGGCATAGTAGACCTCCTCAAAGACCGCTGGCGAGATCTCTGGCTCGCTCGACATCGCGCTTCTGGGTTGACTTGTCGCCGCCGGCCAGCAAGACGACGATCGTCTCCCCTTGCTTGGTGAAGTAGATCCGGTAGCCGGGGCCGTAGGGGATTCGCAGTTCGGAGACACCCTCCCCCACCGGTTTGACGTCCCCGGGGTTACCCAACGAGAGCCGGCGGATGCGGATGAGGATGCGGGACTTGGCCTCTCGGTCACGGAGCCCCTCGAACCACGACGCGTACGCCTCCGTCTGCCGGATCTCGATCACGGCACCATTGTATCCCTTAGGATACGCAAGCGCAATCGCCGTACGCCACCGACGACGCGCAAGGGAGGAGTCGGGCTAGCAAGGATTGGCCAGCTTGCATATCGCAACTGCAAACCGAATGGCGGAGCGGCGTGGGAATCGAACCCACCCTCGACGGGATCACCGCCGAACAGCGGTTTTGAAGACCGGGCCGGCCACCAGACCGGATGCCACTCCGCGCGGAGGACCACGATTCTAGCGCATCTCGGCGCCCCGAGAAACTCGGATAGGAACAGGATATGCCGGCTTAGCGAGTTCTCACGCACCTGGCGGGCCACTCGCACTGACTCCGCACACCACCAACCCGCATCGCCCTCCCGACCAGAACCCGGATTCGTAGCGCCTCATCGGAGGGAATGCGACAATAGCCGAATAGAGGGGGTGATCGACCATACTGCGCGACGAGGCTTTGCGGCTGCTGGCGTCACATCGAGAAGAGCTTCTGGCCCTAGGCGTCGAGGAGATCTCTATCTTTGGCTCGGTGGCACGAGGCGAAGCAGAACCCGGCAGCGATGTAGACGTGCTTGTCCGACACCAGCCCAGTGCCCCGCTAAGCTTCTTCAGGGTTTGTCGTCTTCGGTACTTCCTCGAGGAGATCTTGGGCGAGAAGGTCGATTTGGTAACAGTAGGTGGTCTGAGGCCTGAGATACGCGAGGAAGTCATGGCCGCGGCCATCCGTGCGGTGTAGGCACTGCTCGACGGCCCGACGTCCCCTGGCGAGAGATACGCAGACATGCGCACGTCCGCGAAACCGATACCCTGCCGGAACACCGTTGGGTGACGGCCGTCCGAGGTGACCGGTAGGATACAAGTTCAAGCGGCCTTGAGATGCTAGTTTGGTTGGCGAAGGACTGCTCAGGCTTGATGTGCTGGCTCAGGTCGGAAAGGTGGTCATTCAGTGCACGGAATGAAGGAGATCATCGAAGAGGCCAAGAGCCTGCCTGTTGAAGAGAGGGTCATGGTCATCGATTCTCTGCTCCTATCAATCAATCCTCCGTTGGCTGAAGTCGAGATCGAGTGGCTCAAGGTCGCCAATCGCCGCCTGTCCGAGTTGCGATCAGGTCGCGTTGAAGCCGTTCCCGGGAACGACGTGTTCGATAGGATCCGTGGCCGTCTCGAGAAATGAACTATTCGTTTCACCCCGAAGCCGAGGAAGAGCTAGGCCCAGCCATTGAATGGTGATCGAGGGCGAACCGGCGGAGGGCATCCGCGGCGCCGGGGAAACTCCCGCGCCCCCAAGGCGCCCCGCCCCCTCTCCCCTCAAGCCCCGCCGACTTCCCGCCGATGAAGTCACTATGCTACCTACGACGTACATCCAAGGCGCTGCCATGATCTTCCTGGGGCTCGGGGCCATCGGTGCGTCCAAGGTCGCCCTCTACTTCAGCGAGCCCAACCTCTCCCTCGGCTACCTCATCGGCGCCGTGCTCTTCATCATGGTGGACGTCACGCGCCTCCTGCGCTTCGGCTGACCCAACCAGAGGCCCCCGGGGGCGGTATGATCGCCCCATGGACCAAAGCACCCAGCCCGCCGCCGCCACCCTCACCGGGCGCTTCACGCGCGCCCTCGAGGTAGCCCGCCGCGCCCACGACGGGCAGCTCCGCAAGGGCACGCGCATCCCTTACCTCTCGCACCCCCTGGCAGTCACCGCCCTGGTCCTCGAGCACGGGGCCGACGAGGACGAAGCCATCGCCGCGCTCCTGCACGACGTGGTCGAAGACGGTGGGGGCCGTGGTGCCCTGGACGCCATCAGGGCCGAGTTCGGCGACCGGGTGGCCGACATCGTGCTCGGCTGCTCCGACCACGTGGCCGAGCCGGGTGAGGTCGACCGTCCCAAGGCGGAGTGGCGCGCCCGCAAGGACGCCTACCTCGAACACTTCCTCACCGCCGACCGCTCGGTGCTCCTGGTGGCCGCGGCCGACAAGCTCCACAACGCCCGCTCGATCCGCGACGACTACCAGGTGCACGGCTCCCTCCTCTGGCAGCGCTTCAACGCCGGCCCCGCCGACGTGCTCTGGTACTTCCGCTCCCTGGTGGCCGTGCTCCAGGAGTCGGTGGAGGACCAGCCCCCCGGCACCCCGGCCGCACCCGACGCCACCCCCGACCCGACCGGCTACACCCGGCTCGTGCTCGAACTGCGCCGCGTGGTGGGCGAGATCGACCTGATGACCTGGCCCGACCAGAACGCGTAACGCACCAGAAGGAGGCCATGATGATCCGTAGACAGATCGAGTTCACGGAACAGCAGGCCGTCGCGCTGCGACGGGCCGCCCGAGAGCAGGGCCTTTCCATGTCGGAGGTGGTTCGTCGGGCGGTGGACGCGCACGTCGGAGCCCGGCCAGGTCCAGATCGTGCGACCCTGCGCACGCGAGCCTGCGCCACCGTGGGCGCCTTCCCCGGGGCCGAGGCCGACGTGACTCGACGCCACGACGCCTACCTGGCCGACTCGATCGCCGACTGGCACGGAGCAGAGCTGGCCCAAGAGTAACCCCCCGCCTGTCCGTCCGCACCCCCAACTGAAACCCCAAGGCGCTCTTCCGTTGGAGGTATCTCGGAGACGTGACGTTGGAAGTCACTCTTACTATGTCCTCATAGACAGGACATAATGTCCGCATGAGCCGGAATGAAACAGAGGCAGTTCCTCCCGTCGCACCGCCCGACATCGAGCGCGCCCTACAAACGCTCGCGATCTTGCTTGGCGAAGTCGGACCCGTGTTCGAGTTGGTGATTGTTGGCGGGGCGGCGCTTACGATCCTCGGCTTCATCTCCAGACCCACGAAGGATGTCGATGTGCTCGGGCTACGATCCGGCCATGACATCCCAGGGATCGTGAAGCATGATCCGCTACCTCCGGAACTCGCGGCTGCAGCCGGGCAAACGGCCCTCGATCTGGGGCTCAATCCCAACTGGCTGAACGCAGGCCCCGCCTGCCTGCTTGACTGGGGTCTGCCGCAGGGGTTCGAGTCGCGCCTCGTCCGGCGTAGCCACGGCCCGCGCTTGGCCGTGCATCTCCCCAGCCGAGTCGACCTGATCGCCCTGAAAGAGGCACAGTGCGATGCACCCGGCTAGCACGCGATTCCTCGAAGCTGTGCTCGACCTCCTGTGGGCCCACTGGACGGCGGTGGGCGTCGCCGGTGTGGGGGCGTCGCAGGCGTCCCTCGTCGATCCTGAAGCGCTCGTGCTGGCGACAGCCGATTTCGGGCGCTTTGACGCGCGCCTGTTCGACGAGGTGCTGGACTGGCTCGTCACGAACGCCGCCCGTGTCGATCTGGTCCGCCTCAAGCGGTCGATCGCCTCGGCGTCCGACGAGACACCACGGGTGGCGGCCGCCATGGCCGATCTCGTTGCGGCGCACAGCGGCCGCCGGCAGTGGCGGACCCTCGTGGAGTCCCCCGATACCGCTCCAGATCCCCCCGCCACCCGGCCCGCAATTCCCCTGTTCCAATCCGGACACGGCGGGAGCGGGTGGGGAGAACAAGATCCGGTGTTCCTGGCACACGGCTTCGCGCGGGGCCCGTTGGTGCTTCGGGGGATGTCGGAGGCGCCGGATGCGTCCCTCCCAGCGTGCGCGAGGTTCCGAGCGCGAGGGCTGACCGGCATCGGCGCGCGGGCCGAGGTACTCACCTACTTGTGGACACACGAGTGGAGTCATGGCCGGCTCATCGCCCAACGAAGCCTGTACGCCAAGACCGCCGTGGCTCAGTACCTGAGTGATCTGGCGCAATTGAGACTCGCGGCGCGCCGAGAAACCGGCCGACAGGTACTGTACCGACTCGAACCCAGCCTGACCGCGGTGGGGACGCCCATCGCTCCCTACGTAGACTGGGCCGCGGCATTCAGGGGACTGGCGCTCCTGTGGCACCGACTGCAGATGTGGCCGACGGCGACCGGCGATGTGGGTCATGCGGAAGCCTCCGGGCTGGTGCAGGCTCTCGTCAAGGCGGCGCCCGACTTGGCCGCCGAAGGCTTCGATTACCACCTGCCCGAGATGCGTGGATGGGCCAACCGGGGGATCGAGGTCCCGCTGGAAGTCGTGGAGGACATCACCCGCAGGATCGAAGAGCTCGCACGATAGCGCAGGGCCCAGTCGGCTCCTTCACGTCTCACCGGTAATGCCGGGCCTCCGTCGCCACGAGCATTCCGTTCGAGGCGCGAGTCCGTACCCCTGGCCTCCAGCGCCCCCGCCTTTCCGTCCGCACCCCCTGCTACACTCGGATACATCATCAAGAGCGATCCCGGAAGGGGATCCGGCAACCGGGCAGGAGACGCCAGCGGTGCTTGAGCGCGACGTCCTCGCATGAGGGCGGTGCCTCGATGAGCGGGATGTAGGAGTCCCGAAAGAAGGTCTCCCCCTGTGGCGCAGCGACGGCTGCGGCACACCCATCTGCTGGCTCCCCCTCCGGGCTCTCGCGACCCGAAGGGAGGCAGTGCGATGCTCAAGGTCGACCAAGGGTGGCTGGATCGGGCGGAGAAGCTCTACCCGGGCATCAGGGGTTCTATCGACTACTACGAACGCCTCGACCTGCCGCCCTGCCCGGCGTGCGGGTCCGACAACACCGCGGCCGTGTCGGCGGGTGTCATCGGCCGCAGCATCCACGTGTTGTGCGCCACCACCAAGATCCGCCTGCTGCCGAGCATGGTGCCCCACGACTACTACTGCAGGGCCTGCGAGCTCTACTTCGGCGGACCCGACCCCGGCGACGACCCCACCACCGGCGGTGAGTCGCTCCTCGTGGACCCTCGCACCGCCACCGACGACGACCTCGAGGCGATGGTGCGGGGCCTCCTCCGCCAAGGCGAGAAGGACGAGCGCATCGCCCGCAGGAGCACGGACCGGAAGAGCACGGTCCGCAAGAAAGCTGACACGAAGAAAGCCGGCCCGAAGAAGGGCGCGCGATGAGCTGCGGCGAGATCGACTTCCACGCGGTGCGGCACTGCCGGGCCATCGCACTCGAGCGCATGAAGGAAGGGCTCGACCCGCAACCCCACGACTTCTACGACCCCTGCTTCGACCCAGAAGTCCCCGTCGAACAGATCGAGGCCGAGCTCGGCATCGACTTCGAGGGGTACCTCCGCGGCGACTACGACGAGGACTGCGTCTACGACTCCGGCGACGACGATGACGAAGGGGATGACGACTGACGCACGCGACCCCGGGGTAACGCCCGTCGGTGCCGGGCGGTACTGTACAATCATCGGGTTCGAGGCAATAGGGTGAATCGCCGACGATCCGCACTGCCAGGGGGGCCTGTGCCGAAGATCCTCGACGCTCTGGATAGTCTGCGCCACACACCTCGTGGCCGCTGGGGGACGTTCGTCGTCGTCGCGGCGGTGACGGTGCTGCTGCTCGTGGCCGCCCGCGGGTCGTCGGGTGTCTTCTTCGTGGTCGCCGTTCCGCTGGTACTGTTGATCCTCGCCGCCCTCACCCTGCCGCCACACCGGGAGATCTCGCAGCCCGCCGCGCCTACGGTCGCGGACGACAGCGACAGGCGGGCGCGCTCCATACTCTCCATCCTCGATCGTTCGTTGCCGATCCTGAGGATCGGACTCGATCGGGCGTCCGCCGCAGACCTCGTGCACGTGCTCTTCAGCGAACTCGATTTCGACGCGATCGCCATCACCGATACCGAGCGCATCTTGGCGTTCGAGGGTGCCGAGGCGGAGCACCACCTCAGCGGTGACCCGATCGCGACCGAAGCGACCCGCACGGCTCTGCGCGACAAGCGCGTGGCGGTGGCCGATAAACCTACCGACATCCGCTGCGGCCACCCGGGATGCCGCCTCGCCTGCGGGGTCATAGCCCCGCTGGTGGTATCGGGCGCGGCGGTCGGTGCGATGAAGTTCTACCGCACTGCCGCGGACACCATCGGCGAGGACGACCGCACCCTGGCGGCCGGCTTGTCGCGCCTCCTTTCCACCCAGCTCGAACTCAACGAGGTCGAGGTCCAGCGGCAGATGGCCATCGAGGCGAAGATGCGAGCGTTGAAGGCGCAGATCCATCCGCACTTCATCTTCAACGTCCTCAACACGATCAGCTCGGCCTGCGTAGTCGACCCCCAGGTGGCCAGGACGGTGGTGCTACGACTCAGTTCTCTGCTCCGACGCACGTTCCGCATCCGCACGGAGTTCATCACGCTGCAGGAAGAACTCGCCCTCGTGCGCGAGTACCTCGAGATCGAGAGCATCCGTTTCCCCGACATGATCAGCTACCACGAGGAGGTGGACTCCGAGACGATGCACTGCCTCGTCCCGGTGCTCGTGCTGCAACCCTTGGTGGAGAACTGCATCATCCATGGACTGCGCGAGAGCCACATCCGGATCGTAGTCCGGGCGAACCTTGTCGGGCACGACCTGAGGATCGAGGTGGAAGACGACGGGCATGGGCTCAGCGACGCCGAGCTAGCCGGACTCCTCGATCAGTCCAACGATCTGCACGAAGGAGTGGGCCTGCGCAACACGAGACGCCGGCTCCAAGCGATCGCCGGCGAGCGCGGGAGTCTCACCATCGAGAACCGGGCCCCCGGGCTCCGGCTGATCGTTTCACTGCCCGCGACGCGAGCCGGTGTGGACGGCCGCCCGAGGAGGGATCTTGCGCACGCTGACGGCGCTCGTCGTTGACGACGAGCCCTTCGCCCGTCGGGAGATCGGGCACCTACTCCTCTCGTTCCCCATGATCGAAGTGGCTGGCGAGGCCGGGAACGCTGCGGAGGCACAGCGGCTGCTCCGGGAGAGGCCTTTCGACATCCTCTTCCTGGATGTCAACCTGCCCGGGGATAGCGGCATCTCGGTTGCCGAGACGGCCAGCCACCTGCGCCCCCGCCCCTACATCATCTTCGTGACGGCCTACGAAGAGTTCGCGTTGCGGGCATTCGAAGTGGCGGCCCAAGACTACCTGCTCAAGCCCGTGATGCCGCAACGCTTCGGCCTGTCCATGGCGCATCTCCTGGAGTTCTTCCACGCAGCCGAAGCCGACCTCGCTCCACCCCGCAAGGGTCTCATCGACCTCTTCCCGGTGCGGCACTCGGCCGACACGATCAAGCTTCTGGCGTTGGAAGACATCGTGGTCTTCGAGGCCGAGCGGCAGTACTGTCGGGTCCACACGTCCACCGAATCCCTGCTCTCGAGCAGCTACTCCCTCGCCGAACTCGAAGGGCTGCTGCCCAACCCGCCCTTCCTCCGCGTCCACCGCTCCTTCATCATCAACCTACGCATGATCGAGAAGATCGAGGTGGTGAGCCCGTCCAAGTACGAGCTGCGGTTGCGCGCGGGCGGGTTGCGCGAGGTGCCCGTGTCACGGCGGGCGCTGCCCGACCTGAAGAACGCGCTGCGGCTATAGGGTCCTCGGACATCCTACGCGATCCCCTGTGGACCCCAGGGATACTGCCTCGCGAGACAGGTCCACTGCTCCGCCTCACACCTCGTAGTGCTTCTCGGTGGATCCCTTGCGACCGAGGCCGACTGGCTACTTCGCCATGCAACCACCATCACTCACCATCATCAGACCTGTGGTATAGCTCGATGCGGCCGAAGCCAGATACAGGGCGGTGCCCTTCATCTCCTCCGCCTCCGCTACCCGATCCATGGGCGTAAAGGCCGTGATCGCAGCAACAAAGTCCGGGTCATCGTAGGCACCGCCGGCTAGCCGAGTCCGGAAGAACCCGGGACAGATGGCGTTGACCTGGATGTTGTGCGGCGCGTACTCCAACGCCAACTCGCGCGTGAGGTTCACGACCGCGCCCTTGGTAGCGTTGTATGCCGGGATCGGGAATACGCTCGACGCTCCCGCAAGGCCCCACATCGAGGCGACGTTGATGAGCTTGCCCCTCTCCTGACGCACCATGATCTTCAGAGCCTCGCGATCGGTGAAGAACACACCCTGAAGATTCACTGCAAGCACGCTGTTCCAATGCTCGGTCTGATACTCGTGCACGGGACCCGGCACGGGATCGGCGATGCCCGCGTTGGCGAAGGCGATATCCACCCGACCGAACTCCTTGTCTGCCTGTTCGAATAGGGCAGCCACGTCGGCTTCGTTCGTAACATCGCATCGCACCGCCAGTGCGCTCCGGCCCAGGGCGCGCACGCGCTCGGCCGTCCTCTCGTTCCCGTCCGTGTCGATGTCGCCGCAGACCACGTGGGCCCCCGCCTCGGCCATGGCTTCGGCAATCACATACCCGAGGCCATTGGCGGCCCCAGTGATCACCGCGACTTGGTCGGTCAGGTCGAACATCTGCATCACGTTCACTTTGCGTCCCCTCTCGCTAGATACTTGGACTATCCCGGTCGGGCCGGTCTTGCTCCGCTTCACTCCTCGTAGTGCTTCTCGGTGAGCTTCGCCTTGTACTCGTAGGTGGGCAGGCTCCCCGGCGGGACCAGCGTGATATCACTGGGGAAGATGAGCTTCTCGCGCAGGAGGTGCTCGATCTCCTTCTTGAGACTGGCGAGGTCACCCGGGTCGGGGCCGTGCTCCACGCGGATCTTCATGGGCGGTCTCACCGTGGGCGGTTTCTCGTAGAGCTCGATGACGAGCTCGCCGGTGATGCGCGGCTGGAAGGCGCCGAGCACGTCGCGCACCGCCGCCGGATAGACGTTCACCCCGGACACGATGAGCATGTCGTCGGTGCGGCCGATGCAGCTGACCACGAAGCCCGTGCGCCCACACCCGCACTCGGTGCGCACCACCAGCACGTGGTCGCGGGTGCGGAAGCGGATGAGGGGCTGGCACTCCCGGTCGAGCGACGTGTAGACGAGCTCGCCGGTGACTCCTTCGCGGATCTCGAGAGGCTCCCCGCTCTCCGGATCGATGATCTCGGGGTGACAGGCACCTTGGCCGACGAAGTGCATGCCCAGGCCCTCGTCGCACTGCGCCCACATGAGGCCGAGCATGTCGCCGTTGCCCATGCACTCGCGCACCGTGCAGCCGAACGCGTCCTCGATGCGCCTCCTCACTTGCGGGATGCCGCCACCCGGTTCGCCGCCCACGAAGAACCCCTTGATGCCCAGCGCCTGGGTGTCTATGCCCTTGCCCTCACAGTAGTCGATGAGGTAGAGGGGGAACGACGCGGTGGAGAGCACGAAGTCAGCCGACAGGTTGCGCACGGCGCCGAGGAAGCGATCGGTGGCTCCAACGCCCACCGGCACCAGCATGGCGCCCAGGTGCTCGATGGCTTCTCCGTACGAGGCGGCGATGAAGAACGTCCCGATGGGCAGGGGCACCACGTGCTCTGGACGCATGCGTCCGGTCCACATGGCCCGGCACGCGACCTCCCTCCACACGTCGCGATCGTGCGAGGTGAGGCCGATGTAGGTGGGGTTCCCGGTCGTGCCGCTCGTGGAGTAGACCCGGATGACGTCGCCCAGCGAACAGGCCCGGTGGCTTCCGAGCGGCGGATGCTGCGCTAGGCTGTCGCGCAACTCGCTCTTCTCGGCGAAGGGGAGCTTGGCCAGGTCGTCGAGGCCTGCCACATCACCCCGCTCCACGCTGGCGGCCGCCCACTTGGCCCGGTAGAAGTCGGAGTGGGCCCACAGGTAGTCGAGTTCGCGGGTGAGCGCCGCCTCCTGCACCTGCAGGAAGGCCTCGGGGGCCAGTGTCTCCATCCGCTCGTTCCAGTATCTCCGCTCAGGCGCCACTCGACAGCTCCTCTCTCACGTGGTCGCGTGTGGTCTCGATCCCCACGATCAAGGCAGCCCGGTCGACGTCGGGGGGCACCTCGCCGTCGGTGGTGATCAGGAACGGCCTGCCTTCGCGCATGCGCTCGCCAGCTAGGTGTTCCTCGAGGTATTCGCGGATCGACCCGCGAGGAGCGGCAAGCAGGCCAGGCGGGAGCGCCAGACCCATCCGTTTGACACCCGAGCCGAGCGCGGCGGCGTATCCCGCCGCCCACGCGGGCGGTGCGACGATGCCGTCGACGACTCCGGCGAGCGGTTCGAGGCGGGCCGCGCGGTCACCGGCACCGCCGGTGCCGCCGTGGTCACTTTCGTCGCCCAACGCGAGCAAAGCCGCCAGACCGTAGAAGCGAGCGGTGTTCCAAATCGAGGAGTACACGCGGGCGATATCGCCGGGCGACGCGCCATCGTCTGGAGCCAGGAGGTGATCCTCGCGCACGAGGAGCACGTCGATGCCCGCGTCCCCGAGTGCTTTGGCGTACGCAAGGCAGACCTTCGCGGCTGCGCGCACCTGCTCGAGATCCGGCGAGTCATCCGCCAGACCGCCACTCGAACCAACACCCGCCAACTGTCGCGCCAAGGCGACCGGGCCGGGCATGGTGCCCAACAGAACGGTGTCGGGCAGCAGGGTGCCCAACCGGCGCACCACCTCGGCCGCGACCCCGGTGGCGCCCTCCACACCGATGCCGTCGAGGCCGGGCACACCCTCCGATGGCGCTTCCACCACCGGAGGGTAGTCGGCCCAATCGAGCCTGCAGCCCAGAGTGGCGGCCGGTGCGGTGTTGTCGCACCAACCCGCCACCCCGTCCACGCCGAACGATGCGAACACCGTCCGCAACCCGTTCGACAGCTTCGTCGGCGACCCGAGGAACTCCTCGGGGGTCAACCCCTCCAACGAAGCCGCGAACGAGAACACCAGCGGCACGAACAAGCCGCCTTGCCGCAGACGCTGCTCCCTCACCCGTGAGACGCCGCGCTCGCGCACGCCCAGGTCCCGGTTACGGCCTGAACACGGGCGCCACCATCTCGGCGTCCGGCCAGGTGCCGTAGAACTTCAGCAGGGACTCGTCGATGGGATTGGCCAGCCACTCCGACTCGAATTCGTCGTACGAGACACCCCTGGACATACGAGCCCGGCGCTCGGCGTCGCGTGCCTCAGTGGTCGCCGCCTCGTCCAAGCGCCTGGTCTCAGTGTCATAGATCACCTTGTACACGTTCACGGCCGACCAGTCAGAGACGATCTTGTCCCTGAGGTCCTGCATCACTGCCTCGGGGTCGCGGTCGAGCGGGTCGCCGTAGCCGGCTCCACCCGTGGCGAAGCCGAAGGTGATGATGTCGCCCTGTTCGTAGGGGCGGACGCTGCGTCCGAAGAACTCGTACTCCCAGTTCCCCTCCACGGTCTTGTCGGCGAGGATCTCGGTCGGATCGAGGGAGAAACCGTCCCCGGCGGCCATCTTCTGCATGATGTCGGCGCCCCGCACGCTGATGCCGGGCACGGTGGCCGGAGCGTAGCCACCGAAGAGCGGCTGCGGGGTCTGTATCTTGCTGTTGTCGGAGATGGCCATGAAGTACACGGCCGGCGCGTGGTGCGTCACCCAGATCTGCACGGTGCCGACGCCTCCGCGGTACTTGCCGTGGCCGCACGAGTCGGTCCAGTGGTTCGAGAGGGGGATCAACATCGGCAGGTCGTTCTCCATCTCTTCCACGTCCGGCGTACGGCCGTACACGCACCAGGGGAAGCCGAAGGCGTTGACGCCGTCCATCGCGGGACGGCCACCCTGGCCCTCGCTGTTCAGCGAGTACGCCAACATGTCGGCGAAGGGCAGGTTCCACTGGGAGAGCCCGGCGAGCACCATGGCGTTCCCCGCGTTCCCCTGTGAGGCCGACACCTGTCCCCACATCTCCTCGGTGCAGTACATCATCTTGCCGAAAGCGTTGTGCACCCCGCTCATGACTCCGGTGGAGATCATCACGGAGCAGCTGGTGGCTGCCCTGGCGTCCGGGTTCAGGCAGGTGTTGGGCGGGAAGACGAAGTCGATGGGCGCGAAGGACGCGCTCGAGATGGGCAGGTCGTGGAAGATGTACTCGTAGACGAAGTTGGAGATGTGCCCCACCACCGCCTGCGGGTGGGCATTGTAGGAGTAGGGTGATTCGGGCGAGACGCCGGTGAGGTCGAAGGTGAGGTGGTCTCCCTTCTTGCGCAGCGTGAGGTGGCTCGTGCGCATGAGGCCCATCTCGATGCCGGCGCTGTCGGCGAAGTTCACGCAGGTGAAGTTGCCGTCGGGCCAGGAACTGATGCGCTTGCGCGCGCCTTCCTCGGCTACGAGCAACATCTTGCGCAGCAGGCCCACCACGTAGTCGCGGCCTCGCTCGTCGGCCAGTTCCACCAACCGCCGACGCGACCGGTCGGCGGTCGTGGCCCTTGCCTTCAGGTCGATCACCACCATCTGCGGCGCCCGGATGCCGAAGGCGGCGATCATCTCGCCGAAGTCCTCGCGGATCTGGCCGTTCTCGCCGATCTTGATGGGCGGGCAGTTCATGCCCTCGCTGAAACGCGAGGTGGCCGTCACCGGCATGCCGCCAGGCTCGATGGCGCCGGTCTCGGTGGTGTGCATGGCGGCGCTGGTCCAGGCGATGAGCTCCCCCTCGTAGAAGACGGGGGTGAGCACCACCATGTCCGGGTTGTGGATGCCGCCGTACAGAGCATCGTTGGTGAACCAGACATCACCGTCCTTGATGCCCGGATTCTCGCCGTACTTCTGCAAGATGTACTTGATGATGATCGGTTGGATCACGGCGTGCAGATAGGTGCCGCAACTGGCGTTGGCCAGGTCGCCCTTCGCCGTGAGGATGGCCACCATCGAGTCGCCGGCCACTCCCATGGAGCTGCGGGACGACCGCACGAACACCTCCATGGCCTCGTCGAGGATGCTGTTGGTGCGCTCGAAGCCCACCTCGTACTCACCCTGACCGAGCGCGTACACGCAACGGAGTTCGTCCGGATCTGCCGGCTCCACTTTGATCATGGCCAGTTTCTCTTCTGAACTGGGGAACGACATAGTTCCTCCTCTCAGGCCCGTGTGATGTGGCCGAATAGGTGCTCGTCGATGCTGCAGAGGAAGGCCGGGGGCACCACCACGGTGGTGTACTCGGTCTCGAGCACGGCGGGCCCCGTTACAACGTGACCCGGGGCGAGCTTGGTGTACTCGTACACCTGCGTGTCTTCGAAGCCGCCCGTTTCGCCCCAGTAGCATTTCCGGCTGCCCTTGAGCGCCGTCTCCACGCCCGCACCGTTGCCGGTGTAGGTGGCGATGGCGGGCTTCTCGGTGGGGATGCTCACGGTGACCACGAAGTTCTCCACGTACACGCCGCCCTCGGGATGCACCACCAATGGACTGAACGTCTCGCTGAACTCCCGCTCGAACTCCTCGTACACGAGCCGGGCATCAGCCTCCGTATTCACGGCCATCAGTGGTGAACTCGCACGCTTCCTGTGCACCTGCCCTCCGTAGAGCATGTCGAGCTCCAAGCGGAACACGGCCTGCTCCACCGGCAGCAGCTCGCCGGCAAGCTCCTTCTTTGCCTTTTCGATCAACGTCTCGACGGCCTCGTTGAAGGGGGCGAACTCGGTAGCGAACTTCCGGGTGTTCGGCTCCATCAACATGAAGCGGCGCGAATGCTCGTACACGTGCACGATGTCCATCACCGACGACCCCTGGGCGGAGAAGACCGGCGAGAAGGGGAACACCACCGCCGTGGGGATGTCGCCCATGTAGTCGGCCACGTGGGTCGGGCCGCCCCCGCCGAAACCGAAGAGCACGAAATCCTGCGGGTCGAAGCCGCGCAGATGGATCTGCTTCCGGATGGCCGTTCCCATGTTGCTGTCCACGATCTTGCGGATCAGATGAGCGGCCTCGTGCACCTGCAGGCCAAGGGGGTCGGCGATCTTGGTCTTGATGGCTTCCGCCGAGCGGGCCTTGTCCAGCAGCATGCGCCCACCGAAGTAGAAGTCGGGGTCGAGGTAGCCCAGCACCACGTCGGCGTCGGTGACCGTGGGGTCCTCGCCGCCTTGGTCGTAGCAGGCCGGGCCCGGATACGAGCCGGCGCTCTGTGGACCCACCTCGAGCCGCTTGCCCACCAACTCGTTGATCCAGGCGATCGAGCCGCCTCCGGCACCCACGGAGATGGTTTGCAGCATGGTCATGCCCACCATCCACTGGTCGATGATGGGACGGAACTCGTAGTTGCGCACGTTCTGTTCCACGACCACGCCCACGTCGAAGCTCGTGCCGCCCACGTCGCTCGCGATCACGTTGCGATAGCCGAGTTTCTTGGCCAGATAGTGCGAGCCGATGAGGCCCGCGACGGGCCCCGCGCTGTAGGTGCGCACGGCATCCGTCTTGAACACCTCGGCCATGCCGCCCGAGTTGTGCACCATCATGAACGGGCCGCGGTAGCCGTATCCACGCAGCGTGTCCCACATGCCGGAGAGCTCGATCTGCATGGCGCGGAAGAGGTAGGCATCGAGCACCGCTGTCATGGTGCGCTGATACTCGCCCGACCGGCCGATCACTTCGCTGGCGAGCACGACCGGCAGATAGCCCAGCGTGTAGTCCTTGTACTCTTCGCGGATGATCTCCTTGATCCGCTTCTCGTGCACCTGGTTCACGTGCGACCAGAGGAGCGAGACGACAAATCCTCGCACGCCCTTGTCGACGAGGTAGTGGATGCTCTCGCGCAGGGCCGCCTCATTCAACGGGCGGACCACCTGGCCGAAGCTGTCGATGCGCTCCTTGGCTCCCACGATCATGTCGCGCGGGATCAGGGGGCGAGGCTTGTTCTGAACGGCCAGGTTCCGCCGCTCGGTGGGAGTGGTGCCGTCCACCCATTGGGCCCCACGGCCGATGAGGATGCAGTCCTCCTGGCCTTCGGTTGCGATCAGGCCGAGGGCCGGGCCCTTGCGCTCGATCAACCGATTCATGGCGACCGTGGTGGAGTAGCGCACCAGGTCGATCTTCGGCAGCAGCTCGTCGAGTTCCATCTCCAGTTCGCGGCCGCCCTCCTCGATGACGTTGAGGAAGCAGACCGAGAGGTCGTACTGAGTGGTGGGTGCCTTCTTCATCACGGTCGCGCCGTCCACCCGCAGAACCAGGTCGGTGAAGGTGCCACCCGCGTCGATGTCAATGGTGTTCACCGACTCACCTCCATGCGCTTGTCGACGATCGTCAGTTCGCCGCCGTCGACACGATCGCGCAGCGCGGCCACGTCCAGATCGATGTCGTGAGTGACTGGATGGCCCAGGGGCAGGTACTCGGTCTCTATCTGCACGCCACACTCCGGGCAGTAGAACTCGATGATGCGCACCCAGGCGGGATCGGGGGCGAAGTTGAACTCGGCTTCGAAGACGGGGTTGTGCACTTCGCGCGGATTACGCGCGTGCACCAGGCACCCCTTCTTGTAGTTGGCGGCGGCGTCGATGAGCTGCGCGCCGCAGGCGGAGCACAGCCACTTCATCTCGTCGATGTCGACGTCGAGGTACTCGGTGATGGCGACTCGTCTACCCATCGTGCCTACCTCCTCTCCATCTGTCCGTTGCCGAACTTGTCGATGCTCAGGTCCCAATGCTCCGGAACCAGGTAGGTGGTGTCGATTCCCTCGATGACTGCCGGGCCCGCGACTTGGGCGCCCGACTCGAGGCGATCCCACTCGTACACCGGGGTCTCTATTCCGCCGGTCGCGTTCCACCACACCGTCCTACTGCCTTTTCGCGCGGCGGTCGCGTCGCCGCCGCCGGCAGGCTGTTCCACCAAGACGGATTTGACCGCAGGCACCCGGGCGTGCAGGCGAACGATCTCCACCAAGGAGTCCTGGCCCGGCTTCACACCGGCGTCTTCCAGGCACGGACCGGTCTGACCCTGCTCCGGTACGCCGTCCACGCCGAAACCACACACCAGTTCGTCGACGTCGTGATGATCGCGGGACTGGGTGACGGTGAACTCCACCTCGGCGACGATGTCTTCCTCGCTGAAGCCTTCGCCACTGAAATCCCGACACGCTTCCGCCCACATCTCGTCGATGAGAGCCTCGATCGAGGCGGTGTCGTCCACCGGCACGAAAGGCGCGTACTCGTAGGTGTGCGCCACGTCGGCCACGGAGGAGCCGAACGCACTCAACACCGAGCCGAGCGAGAAGACCACCACCTTCCTGATGTGGGCCTTGTCGGCGACTCGCGCGGCCGCGAGGCCTCCGTTGCCTCCGAAGGCGAAGAGCACTTGGTCGGCGGTATCGGCGTGGATGGTGGCCGCCGCGCGCTGCACGTCGGCTGCGACCATGTCCGCAGCCACCTCGGCCACCTTGGCGGCGGCCTGGTGCTCATCGATCCCTAGCGGGCCACCCACGGCATCGGACAAAACCTTCTTGGCCCGATCCATGACCACCCGCTTCGTGCCGCCCGCGAAGTAGTCGGGATCGAGGAAGCCGCTCACCAGATACGAATCGGTCACCGTGGCCTCGGTCCCTCCCAGGTCGTAGCAAGCGGGCCCTGGGTAGGCACCCATGCTGTCCGGGCCCAGAGTCAGACTTCCGGAAGCCACCCGAGCGACCGTCCCCCCGCCGAGCGAGATGCTCTTGAGGGTGAGCATGTGCTGCCGCAGCGGGATGCCCAGAATATCCGCCTCCCGCGTCAGCGTGGGCTTGCCGTCCTGCACGAGGCCCACCTTGGTGGTGGTACCGCCCACATCGAGCGTCACCACGTGCGGTAGACCGTACTTCTCGGCGAAGAAGGCCGCGGCGTGGATACCGAAGATCGGCCCTGACTCGATGGTGTCCACGGGCTTGGTCTTGGCTACCCGGGTGACGCCCCCATTGATGTGACCCACGAGCAGAGGCTTGGTGAAGCCCTGATGGCGCAGGTCGTCCTCCGCCTTGAACATCGCCGCGGCCATCGGTCCGTGCACGTAGGCGTTCAGCAGCGCCATGTGCGTGCGGGTCATGTCGTCCGGGTGCTTGCAGATGTCGCTCCCCATGAGGAGCGGGATGGTGCCGAGATAGTGATCGGGATACTGGTCTTCGAACACCCGCTTGACGGCGACTTCATCGGCGCTGTTCTCGAGGCCGTCCTTCAAGCTGATGCAGATGCGCCGCACCCCCTGATCCAGCAGAGACTTCAGATGCCCGAGCAGGTCCTCGGTGTCCAGGGGCTGCGCTACACCGACGATGTTGTCGGCGCCCACTACGTGCCCGATGGCCGGGCTCGTTCCGTTGCCGGAGTAGAGTGAGCTCTCGTGCCCCCGGGTGACGAACAGACCCACGCGAGGCCCCTTGCGCTCCGCGATGACGTTCGTGGCGATGGTGTTCGTCCACCGAACGATGTCGCACTCCCGCAGGAGGTCC
Organism: Actinomycetes bacterium; assembly: GCA_024637035.1. GTDB lineage: Bacteria > Actinomycetota > Thermoleophilia > RBG-16-64-13 > RBG-16-64-13 > JAHJSA01. Next base: position 34,220 of record JAGXFW010000004.1, on the reverse strand, counting down.
TTGACGCTCGCCAACCCGAGTGCGGTCGCACCCGCGAACAGGCAGTTGAACATTGAGATGGTGAGATCGTGCGGTGTTGTGTCGACCTTCGCTCTCCGGCTCGTGGTGCCGTCTCCGAAGAGGCCATCGGTGAAAGTCCCCCCCGTGTCGATATCTACGGTGAAACCCATGTTGCTCCTTTCCGCATCCTTCGACGAAGCCTGCGCTGTGCCCCCATGCCGCTCCTTTCGACTTGCAGCGGGGGGATGAAGCACTCGCCGCCTTCCTTGCTCGAAGCGCAGACGCTGACGCGCCGACGTGGCAGAGAAAGCGCGGATGCACAGGATTCCCCCCGATGGCTCCCCGCTGAAGATCATCTTACGCGGGGGGGACGCATGAACGAGGCAGGGTTTTCGAACGGTCCCCATGGGATACCGGGTGGAGTCGAATGGCAACCCAGCGGTGAGTCGATCCGTCGGACGGCCGCCAAGCCCATGAAGGTCAGACCGTTATAGAATCTTCTTGTAGGGTGGTTCCAGTCGGATGGCGACGCACGGGTAGGAGCGGCAGACGTGAAGCTACGCAGCCTCGAGACTATTCTCCGCGCGCTGGACTCGGCGAGCGTCCGATACTTGGTGGCCGGCGGTGTCGCGGTCAACGCCTACGGCTATCAGCGCCTCACGCAGGATCTCGACCTGGTGATCGGATTGCAGCGCGAGAACGTGCTCAGAGCGCTGGACGCCCTCTCCGAGCTGGGATACGCGCCCGTCGTGCCCGTGGCGATCCAGGAGTTCGCGGATCCCGCGAAGCGCAGGGAGTGGGCCGAGCACCGGAACATGCAGGTGTTCTCCCTCGCGAGCGACGCCTATCTCGACACCACCGTCGATATCTTCGTCCGAGAACCGTTCGACTTCGAAGCGGAGTACGCCGCAGCCGAGATCCACGAACTGGCCCCCGGGGTGCGACTTCCCCTGGTCGCTCTGTCGACGTTGATAGCCATGAAGCGAGAGGCCGCTCGCCCCATGGATAGGGACGACCTCACGCACCTGAACTGGATCGCCGAAGAGCGCGCGAAGGACAGCCATGGTGACTGACCCCCCCGACTGGAGCGCCGCCACCTGGGAGGGTGCCCGCCGCGCCCAGATCCGACGAGCCCTACGCCTGACCGTGCGCGAGCGGCTCGAGGCGCTCGAGCACCTCAGCGAGACCAGCGCCCGACTGGCGCAGAGCGCCCCCGTCCCCCCGCTCTCTCCTACCAGCGCTCGTGATGCACCCGGATCTCCCGATACTGAGTGCGCGGATGCTTCTCCTCCGCCGGATAGCCCAGAGGGATGAGGCAGAACGGGATCACCCGCTCCGGGATACCCAGCACTTCGCGCACCATGTCGACGCGCTCGGGCTCGGGGTGCACGCCGCACCACACCCCGCCCAGGCCGAGCGCGGTGGCGGCGAGCAGCAGGTTCTGGGTGGCCGCGGCCACGTCCTGCACCCAGTACTCGCCGCCAAGTCCGTCGGGCACGAGGTCGAGGTCGCCGCAGGGCACGATGCAGAGCGGCGCCTCCTTGAGCATGCGCGCGTAGGGGTGGCGCTCGCCGAGTTCGTCCAGCGTCGCTCGTTCGGTCACCACCACGAACTGCCAGGGTTGCTCGTTACTCGACGACGGGGCGGCCATGGCCGCCTCCAACAGCCGCGTCACCAGTTCCTCGGGCACCGGCCGGTCCTCGTAGCGACGGATGCTCCGCCGCGCGAGCAGAAGGTCGTAGCAGTGGTTGAAGCCGTCCATGGCGTCTCCTCGTTCCTCGGCGCCGGGGCGCCGGGTGTGGTGCACGGTCCTCGATCGATCATACCCATACCGGTCCGACTCGCACGACACAACGAGGCCGCTGAGGCACGCCGGGACCTTTTTTCGGCCTCGCGGCCCATCTTTACAATCGCTTTACGTTCGTTCCTGTAGAATTGCGCGACATCGACCATGCCAGCCGGGATCCTCACCACCTGGCTTCGGAAAAGCTCAAGCAAGGAGGCGGCGTGCGGATAAGCAACAAGACTCTTGGCATTCTCATCATCGCGATCGTACTGGTGATCGGCGTGGCCATCCCGGCGGCGGCCGCAACCGGAGCGGCCGATGACGCGGCGTCCTGGGTACAGCAGTGCCTGGGCCTCGGCGACGACGGCGCCGGTTGTTCGCAACCGGGTGCCGCTGACGGCGCGGGCTGCATCGGCGCTGACGGCGCGGCGGGTGCCGCGATCGAATCCGGCGGCGACTCGTTCGGCGCAGGCTGCGGCGGTACCGCGGGCGGCGCGGGTGGCTGTGGCGGCGGCGCACCGGCGGCCGACTCCTCGATCTAGGCCTTCCGGCCTCACACAGTAATTGCGCGAAAGGCGCCCCTCGGGGCGCCTTTCGTCGTTCCGGAGGGCGTGCGGTTCGTCCGCCTCGGTCAGAGAGGCCTTGCGAGACCGCCTGCGCCGCGATTCCGCGCGCCGGCCCGATAGGTGCTCCGCCCTCGTTCCCGCCGCGCCGGCCCCGCTGGTAGTATCTTCTGATGCAAGAGAGCACGCACGAGACCCCTGCGCCCGTTGGCAGCGGCCCACTCGCCCGCATCGATGACGCCGCGCCGCCAGCCGGCCGCCGGCGCGCCCTCGCCCTGCTCTCCCTCACGCTCGTACTCTCCATGACCACCTGGTTCTCGGCCTCGGCCGTCATCCCCCAACTACGCGAACTCTGGGGCCTCGGGTCCGGAGCCGCCGCCTGGCTCACCATCGCTGTGCAGCTTGGGTTCGTCGCGGGGGCTACGCTCTCGGCGACCCTGAACCTCTCCGACGTGGTCTCACCCCGGCACGTCATCTTCGCGGGAGCGACGGGCGCGGCGGCGGCGAACGCCCTGCTCGGCGTCTCCGGTGGGGTGGCGATGGCCATCCCTCTGCGCTTCCTCACCGGCTTCTTCCTCGCCGGCGTCTACCCTCCGGCCCTGAAGCTCATGGCCACCTGGTACCGGAAGGGGCGTGGAACTGCCCTGGGGATCCTTGTAGGCGCGCTTACGGTGGGATCGGCGGGACCCCATCTGGTGAACGGCCTCGGCGGCCTCGACTGGCGGGTGGTCATCTACGCCACGTCGCTCCAGACCTTGCTCGGCGGCCTGCTGGTTGTCGCGCTTGTCCACGAGGGGCCCTACCCGTTCCCGCGAGCGGTGTTCGATCCCCGGCAGGCGGGGCTGGTGCTACGCGACCGAGGCGTCCGGCTCGCCTCCTTCGGCTACTTCGGCCACCAGTGGGAACTCTATGCCATGTGGACCTGGTTCGTGCTCTTCTTCCGGGACTCCCTCACCGCCCGCGGTTCCAGTTCGGGGACGGCGGCCGCGTATGCCACCTTCGCTGTGATCGGGATCGGGGGACTCGGCTGCTGGGCGGGGGGAATCCTGGGTGACCGCTGGGGTCGGACGCGCACGACGGCCACGATGATGGCGGTCTCGGGCACCTGTGCGGTGGTGATCGGCTTCCTGTTCGGCGGACCGACATGGCTCGTCCTAGCCGTGGCCCTCGTCTGGGGGTTCGCGGTAGTGGCGGATTCGGCTCAGTTCTCCACCATGGTCACGGAACTGGCCGACCAAGCCTACGTGGGCACCGCCCTCACCCTCCAGCTGGCCGTCGGCTTCCTGCTGACGGTGCCCACCATCCAGCTGATGCCCTTCCTAGAGGGTCGGGTGGGGTGGCACTGGGCGTTCGCATTCCTCGCGCCCGGGCCGGCGCTCGGCGCAGTGGCGATGCTGCGGCTCAAGGCCTCTCCCGAGGCGCGACGTATCGCCGGCGGTCGAGGGTAGCCACAGCCGACACCACCGCGGGGTTTGGGTCGCCCACGCCCCCTCCGTTTCTTCGTCGCTTCTTTGCGCACCCTTTGAACACGGGCTCTACGCTCAGGTGGAATCCACGTCTCGCCGCGGGCCCGGACGACGCCGCGGCGGGGCGGAGACCACGAAGGGGGAGGGTATGACATGAGAACGACAAGTCGCCGACGCGCCACGATGCCCGTGTTCCTGGCGGTGCTCCTGGCAGTGATCCTCATGATGGCCTGGGGGACGACCGCGTCCGCGGCCCCGGGTCAGAGCGCCGAGGGTGCGCTCACCTATGTCTGTCCGTACGCCGCGGTCCCCGTGGCCGCAGAGTTCCACGTGACCCAGTTGACGGACCGCAACAAGGGGTCCGGCTGGGCGACCTTAACCACGAGCGCCGGCACCTTCACGGTCGACGTGAAGTTGGCCCGGGTCGAGGGCGACACCGCCTACTTCGCCGGCCCCACGAGCCAGTCCCACCTCTCCAACTGGTAGTACTTCGCGGTGCGGGAAGGAGATGCGGCCGGCACGGGCGGCGCCTACGGCCGCTACGTCTTCGGCTCGGACTCTGGGTTCAAGGCGCATCGGGTGGCCAACGGCTTCCTCGACGCGCCCCGGGTGGGAGCGTTCCAGGATCTGTTGAGCGGGCCCGTAACGATTCCGTAGTCGCCGGCTTCAATCAGCAGGTGGGCGCACGCTGTCAGGCTCTACCCACAGGCCACTAGTCAGGCTGAGACGCCGGGCTTCCGCCCCACGGCGCCCGGCGTTTCGGCGCGCGGTTCGTTGGTGGTCGGTCCCGACCAGCCCGCCGCACACGTATCTCCAATATGGCGTATTTCGGACTGTACGGTATACTGTACCTGCAACTGTATCCTCCGCGGAGGTCCTCTATGCTGCCGCTACGCCCATCAAGTGATATCTGGCCGGTCACAGAATTCCGAGCCAATGCCTCCACCGTTCTCGACCAGATCCATGCCACCAAGCGCTCCGTCATCCTCACCCAGCATGGCCGCAGCACGGCCGTTCTCATGGACGTCGACGTCTACGAAGGATTGCTGGACGAGGTCGCCCTTGTTCGAGCTGTCCGGACCGGTGAGGAGCAGCTCGCCGCCGGAGAGGTCATTCCCCATGAGGAGGTAGAGGCCCGCATCAGGGCTCGCTTGGCCAAGTGAGGGTCGTCTGGACCAAGCAGGCCGACGCCATGCTGGCAGAGGCCTTCGACTACGTCGCTGCGGAGCGGCCCGCGGCAGCGCTTCGGTGGGTCGACGATGTCATGCAGCAATCGAGGTCGCTCGCGCAATTCCCCGATCGTGGCCGTATGGTGCCGCACGATGACCAGGTCACCATACTCGCGGTCCTCCACGCCCGTCGCGCTTTCGATCACAGCGACATCATGGGAGACGCCGAGTAGGTCGAACGCGGAGTCCGAACGCAACAATTCATAATATTAATCTTGTTATTGATTTTCTTAAGTCCTAGTGCCATACTCCTCTCGAAAGACGAGTTGAAGCAGACCGAGAGCGAGGCCCCATATGAAGGCCGAATGGCACACCCTCACCGATCTCACCCGCGACAAGCGGTTCGTGGTCACGAGCGTCCGGCTCGAGGAAGACGGCATCGACATCACCGGGGAGTTCGAGCTGCCGCCGCTGGCCGGCCTGCGCTACGAGGACCAGGTCTTCGTGGGCGAGTTCGTCCGCTGCCACGGCTCCATCAAGCACATGGAGAAGGCCTTCGGCGTCAGCTACCCCACCATCAAGAACCGGCTGAACCGCATCGCGGGGCAGCTCACGTCGGTCACCGTGGAGCAGGTCTTCGCCCGCGACGAGGTGCTCGACCAGCTCGAGCGGGGCGAGATCACCGCCGACGAGGCGGCGCTGAGGCTGCGGCGATGAAGCTGCCGCCCGCTCTCACCCGCGTGCGCTTCATCCGCCCCGGCGGGAGGAGGTTCGGGCTCTGGGTGCCCGTGTTCCTGCTCTGGCCGCTCCTCTTCCCTCTGGGGCTCGTGGCGCTTGCTATCGCCGCGCTGGCGGACGCCATCCTGTACGCAAGCGGCCGCACCTACCACCACTACACCCGGCTGGTCGCGGGCCTCTTCGCGCTGCTCGGCGAGACCAGAGGCACGATCGTGCGGGTCGACGGCCCCGAGACAGACATCCACATCGAGATCAGATAGGAGATCACCATGACCGACGAACGCCCACGCATACTGAACATGCTCGCGGCGGGGAAGATCACCGCCGAGGAAGCGGAGCGCCTGCTCGACGCGCTGCAGTCCGCGACCGACCCCGGGTCGGCGGCCAGCCAGGCACAGGCCGCACCCACCGACGAACCGCCCACCGGACCCCGCAAGAACCCCAAGTACATGTACGTGAAGGTGAGGAGCACCGAGGGCGACAACGTCGACGTCAAGGTGCCGCTGGCGCTCGCCCGTGCCGGCCTGAAGCTCACCTCGCTGATCCCGCCCCTGGCCATGGCCGAACTCGACAGACACATGGGCGAGCAGGGCGTCAACATCGACTTCACCAACCTGAAGCCCGACGACATCGAGGAGCTCATCGAGGGCCTCACCGAGATGGAAGTGAACGTGGACTCCAAGAACGGGGACAACATCCGCGTGTTCTGCGCGTAGCGGCGGATGTGGCGCCCCGCTGCGCCCGCCTCACCCCTCGGGGCGGGCCACAACCGTTGGCGCCGGCGGGAGGCCCGCGCCGGCCTCACCCCTCGTCGGCAGGCACCTCTCCGTCGTAGTAGCCGAGCGGCTCCAGACGGCCGATGACCCCGAGCCCGCGGAAGGAGATCTTCTTGGAGTCCGGGTACCAGCTCATGTCTTTGCTGTCGCGCTCGCCGAAGGCCAGGTAGGTGATGCCTCCCTCGCCCCCGCGCAGCGCGTGAGCCGTGCCGGTGCCGGAGGGCCTGGCCACGACGCACCCCGGCCGCAGTTCGTGCTCTTCGTCGCCGAGTAGGAAGGCGCCGTAGCCCTCGAGCACCACGAAGACCTCCTCCTCGGCAGAGTGGCAGTGGAACGGGTACGACTGCATGCTCTCTTCGAGGTGGACGTGCCTCAGCCCGATGTCGCGCGAGTCTGCCGCGCGAGCCAGGTCGCGCATCGAGAGCTGGAACCCGGCGCGGCCAACCTGGCGCGGCACGATATCGCCCACCGCGGAGATGCGCGCCGGCCGCGCACTGGGCGCGGGGCACTCGAGTTCACCGGCCCCGATCTCCCGTGCCCACGGGTGACCGCCGTCTCCACTCGTCACCCACGAGGGGCCGAGCCAGGAGACGCCGGCACGCGGTAGGCGACATGCCTCCACCGGCCGCCGCGTACTGAAGGCCAGTACGTCGAGACCTTGCTCGCCCCCGATCAGGGTGTGGGCTTCGGCACGCGGCAGGTGCACCAGACAGTCACCGGCCCTGACCTCGAAGACTGCGCCGTCTTGCCAGCTGAGCCCGGTGCCGCCGAGCACGTAGAAGATCTCTTCCTCGGCGGTGTGAGCGTGAGCCGGCGTCGAGCGCTTCCCGGGGCGCATCTCGATACGGCGGACGCCCGTGGACACGGTGCCTGTGGCCTTCCCCAGGTCGGTCCAACGAGCACCGAAGGGCCCCTGATCGACTTCGCGGGCCTCGACCTCGTCCCAGTGGACCACCACGTCGCTCATCTGCTCCTCCTGTTCCGGCGCCGGGGCAGGGCCGGCGGCGCCTCGTTACGCCCAGCGGCGCCTCGTCTCTTCCGGAGGCGTCTCGTCAGAGTCGGCGGGGGCTCGATGTGTCCGGCGGGCGCCCCGCGCCACTCACCTCCGGCGGCGCCTCATCACGTCCGCCGCCGCTTGCGCAGGCGGCGTGCGTCGCCCACGCGCAGGGTCATGCCCTCGGAGTCCATGTGTTCGAGCAGTGCCTGGGCGTACTTGCGCGAGGTGGCGAAGAGGTCGCGCACCTCGGCCAGGGTGATCTGGCCCCGGGACTCCATCTCGGCGGCGATGCGGGCCATCACCTCGTCGAGGGTGCTGGTGGCGTAGTAGAGGTCTTCACCCACCTTGGCCATGCGGCCCTGACGCTCGAGGGCGCGGATGAGGCGGATGGCCTCCTTCTCAGCCAGGCCCGACTCCGCGGCGGCGGCGGCCACGGCCGGCGCCTCCAACCCGATACGCTCGTAGACGCCGAGCAGTTCCTCGGCGTGCTCGGCATCGTCGCCCTCCATGGCTCCGGCTGCTTCTCCCCAGCGGAACCCGTGTTCGGTACGCACCACGGTGCCCGCAGCCTGCAGGCGCTCGAGGGCCACGTCGAGGGCAGGCCAGTCCTTGCCTTCCGAGACCGCCTGGCGCAACTCGCCCACCGAGAGGTAGGGGTTGAGAGCGTCGGCGTCGGCCCAGGCGCGAAGCGCCGCCACCACCGTCTCCTCGAGGACCAGCAGAGCCGGCGCGTGGAACACGCGCTGTTGCAGGCTCTCCACGGCGCGGGCCGCCGACAGGGTGGCCTTGATCGCGGGCAGCGCCTCGAAGCGCCACAGGTACGGGCTCACCTCCAAGTGCCGGCGCAGGATACCTTTGGGGAAGGCTTCGGAGAGGAGCAGGTCGACGATCGCCTCCGCCGGCCCGTCCTCGAGCACCGAGAGGCGCTCCCGCCACTTGGGATCGGTGCCGTGCTTGCGCGGGTCGGGGTCGTACACCCGTCCGCCGCCGATGGTGGTGATAGGGGTGAGCGAGCGCAGGATGAAGTGGTCGCCCGGGTAGACCACCGCCCGGTCTTCGAAGCGGATCTGCGCGTAACAGCCCTCGCCCGGCTCGAGTTGCTCCCGGTCGGCCAGCACGACCTTGGCCAGCACCTCCTGGGTGCCATGGTCTACCCGCACCCGCGACACGCGGGTGAGCGGCTCGGGTGCGTCGTCCAACAACACCAGGGACACGTCGGCCAGATACGTGGGCTCCACGACGGGGTCCTTGATCACCCACTGCCCCCGCTGCAGCTGCCCGCGGTCGACACCGGTGAGGTTGAGCGCCACCCGCTGCCCCTCCTCCGCCGCCTCCACCGACTGATCGTGCACCTGGATGCTCCGCACCCGCACCTCGTCGAGCACGGTCGCGCCCAACCTGGGAAGGATCGCCACGGTCTCCTCAGGAGTGAGCTCCCCCGACCAGAGCGTGCCGGTGACAACCGTGCCGATGCCCTTGAGTGAGAAGACGCGGTCGATGGGCATGCGCGTCGCCGGGTAGGCGCCGCGGCGTGGCGCCCGCGCGGCCAATTCGTCGAGGGCCGCCAGGAGCTCAGGGATGCCGGCCCCCGTGACGCCGCTCACCGGCACGATGGGCGCGTCCGCGTAGCGGGAGGTGGCGAGGAAGTCCTCCACGTCGGCGGCGGCGAGCTCGACCATCTCCTCATCGACCATGTCGATCTTGGTGAGGGCCACGGCGCCGAGAGGGATGTCGAGCAACTCGATGATGCGCAGGTGCTCGCGGGTCTGAGGCATGACGCCGTCGTCCGACGCCACCACCAGCAGGAAGATGTCGATGCCGGTGGCCCCCGCCACCATGTTCTTGACGAAGCGTTCGTGACCGGGGACGTCGATCACGCTGAGGTGGTGCCCACTGGGCAGCGTGAGTTCCGCGTAGCCGAGTTCGATGCTGATACCGCGGTCCTTCTCTTCTTTGAGGCGGTCGGTGTCCTTGCCGGTGAGGGACTTCACCAGCGTCGTCTTGCCGTGATCGATGTGCCCGGCGGTGCCGAGCGTCAGCCCGCGTTCAGGCATCGACACCACCGTCGGCCGCGCCGTCGGCGCCGGGCAGCACCTGCGCCAGCGCCCACGCGACGCTATCCGCCACCAACGGCAGCTCGTCGCGCTCCAAAGCCAGCACGTCGAGGAGCAAGGCGTCCTGCGCCACGCGACCCACCACGGGCACCGGGGCCTCCCGCAGCGCCGCCTCCAGCGACACCACCACTCCCGGGCCAGGCCGCACCACCACTGCATGCGACGCCAACTCGAGCAGAGGGAGCGACCCACCGCCCGCCCGCGCCGTGCTCGATTCCACGTGACTCGGCGCCTCCACCCCCGCGGCCGCAAAGCGGGAGTCGAGCAGCACGAGCAGCTCGCCGGCGAGCGCCTCCGTCTCGGCCGACGACCGGTCGAGGAAACGCAAGGTAGGGATCTCCCGAACGGCGGCAGCAGGATCACGATAGAGCTGCAGGGTGCCCTCGAGGGCGGCCAAGGTCATCTTGTCCACACGAAGCGCCCGGGTGAGCGGATGCTTCTTCAAACGGGCGATGGCGTCATGGGTGCCCAGGAGGATGCCGGCCTGCGGTCCGCCCAGCAACTTGTCGCCGCTGAACGAGACCACGTCGGCCCCGGCACGCAGGGAGGCGGTGACCGGTGGCTCGTCGCGGAAGGCCGGCAGGTCGATCAGAGCGCCGCTGCCGAGATCGTCGGCCACGGGCACTCCCCATTCACGACCCAATCCCACCAAATCGGCGATGGATGCCTCCTCCGTGAACCCCACCACCTTGAAGTTCGAGGTATGGACGCGCAAGAGCAGGGTGGTCTCCGAGGTGATCGCCGCGCGATAGTCGTCGATGCGGGTCTTGTTGGTGGTGCCCACCTCCACCAGGCGGCAGCCGCTCATGCGCATGATGTCGGGGATGCGGAAGGACCCGCCGATCTCCACCAGTTGTCCGCGCGACACCACCACTTCGCCCTCGCCGGCCAGGCCGGCCAGCATGAGAAGCGTGGCACCCGCGTTGTTGTTCACCACCAGGGCGGCCTCGGCCCCGGTGAGCCGCGCGAGGAGCTCCGACACGTGGTCGTGGCGCGAGCCGCGCACTCCGGCCTCGAGGTCGTACTCCAGGTTGTTGTAGTGCCGGGCCACCTCGATCACACGCTCGACGGCCGCCGGCGCCAGCGTCGATCGGCCGAGGTTGGTGTGGATGACCACACCCGAGGCGTTCAGCACACGACGCAGATGAGGACGCGCCCAGGATCCAAGGAGCCTGCCCGCCTCCCCGACGATCGCGGGCGCGCTGGTGATCTCGCCCCATGTCTCCGGATACTCCCCGCCCAACACCCGGCCACGGGCGGTCTCGAGCGCCGTGCGCAGAGCCTCGACCACCTGCTCCCGAGGGTAGCGGTCGATCTGAGGAGCAAGATCGTCGTGGCCGAGGAGTTCGTCCACGCCCGGTAGTCGTCGCAACGCCTGTCGCACGTCTTCGTCCATACCGGCCTCCTCTCGCTTCGGTCAGGGGATCACGGCCGCCTTGATCAGACCCTTCACCTCGGTCTCCCTGCCGGCGGCCCGCAATGCCTTGGTGAGTTCATCCAGAGTATACCGGTGCGTCACGAGGGTCCGGTGCGGGAAGTCGACGCGAGCCAGCACCTCCGCCGCCATGCGCACGTGACGCGGGGTGTGGTGGAACGCCGCGGTGAGGCAGAGCTCTTCGTAGTGCAGGCGGTACGTGTCGATGGTGGCCACACTCCCCTGCTCGCAGCCGCCGAAGAAGTTGACCACGCCGCCGCGGCGCACCATGGCGACGGCGAAGTCCCACACCTCGGGCCGACCGACCGCTTCCACGGCCACGTCGACCCCCTTCCCTTGCTCCGTGAGGGCCCGCACTACTGCCGGCGCGTCGCCGCCGGCCGTGCGCAGATCGACCACCTCGGCGGCGCCCACCGCCCGTGCCGCGGCCAACTTCCCGTCGTTGCGTCCCACCGCGATCACCCGGGCCCCGCGACCAGCCGCCGCGTACGTCATCATCAGACCGATGGGGCCAAGCCCCACCACACCCACCGTGGTGCCCGGGCCGACGTCGCCCACCTCCAGGCCCTTCAAAACGCAGGCCAGCGGTTCCAGCAGAGCGGCCCGCTCGGGCTCCATGCCATACGGCACACGGAACATGTTCACCTCGACGATGCGCGCCGGCACGAGGAGGTAGTCGGCGTAGGCGCCGTTCAGCAAGGGTTGGAGGTTCTCGCACAGCGAGAGCTGCTCGCGGCGGCAGAAGAAACAGTGCCCACAGGGGGCGGAGTTGGCGCTGGAGACCCGGTCGCCCACCGCGAACCCCTCGGCGCCGGCACCCACCGCGGCCACCACCCCGCAGTACTCGTGACCGAACGGCGCCGGCGCCTCGGCGAGCAAGACGGGGTGACCGCGCCGGTAGGTCTTCACGTCGGTGCCGCACACTAGGGCCACCTCGACGCGCACGAGCAACTCGCCCGGCCCCGGGGTAGGCACGGGTACCTGCGTGATCCGCACGTCCCCAGGAGCGTAGAACAACGCCTGGCGCATCACGGCGGGCAGGGTGCCCAGCGTCTCCGCGGCTCCGCCCGGCGCGGCGGCACCGCCTGGCCTCCCTGAGACGGCGGAGCGATCGGCACCTTCCGCGCCCGGTCGCGGGTCGGTCGCGCCCGTCACGGCCTCATCACCACTTTCAACGTCTCCCCGCGCGCGTACCTGAGCACAGCGTCCGCCAATCCCTCCATGCTCACCACTTCCGGACGGAACCAATCCAGGGGAAGCCGCCCACTCGCGAGCAGCGCGAGGGCCCGCCGCAGGTGACCCGGCGACCCCGAGCGCACACCCACCAGCGTCAACTCGCGGCGATAGAGGGTATCGAGCTCGAAGTCGGCGCCGGCGGCATCATCCCCGGCCGCGAACACAACCACCACGCCCCCCGGAGCCATGCGGGCCACCACGTCGCCCAGCGCGGCCGGGGCGGTCACGATGGCCACATCCGCCCGGTCTCCCACCCCTGCGGCGCGCGCTCCGAGGCCCGTGGCCAACGCGGCGCGCTCCCTGTCGCGCTCCAGGAAGAGCATCCGCGCGCCGGCCCAGGGCGGAAGGTCGGCTTCGGCGGCGGCCACGACGCTCAAGAACAGAAGGCCGACGGATCCGCACCCCGCCACCAAGACGGTGGGCGACGCGGGTGGCGCCGTAGGGGCGGCGCCGGCGGCGGGGGCGTCGGACGCAACACTCGGATACACAGCCGCTGCCGATCCGCCGGCCCTCCGCACGTCCGGCCCGGGGAACGTGTGCCGCAGCGCCGCGGCGGCCACGTCCAGGCCCCGCAACACGCACGACAACGGCTCGAGCAGGGTGCCGGTGAGATCGTCGACGTCATCGGGCAGGTCGAACACGGCGTCGTGCAGGTGGGACACACTCACGGCGAGGTGTTCGGCGAAACCACCTGGGTCGAGGTCGGTGGCCACGAACTGCGCACACAGAGAGGAGTGGCCGGCAAGACAGAGGTCGCACCGCCCGCAGGGCACGTGATGAGCGAGGGCCACCCGCCGCGGCGTCTCCCCCGGTCGCTCCAGCACGCCGACCACCTCGTGCCCCAGTACGCGACCGGGCTCGACTGCGCCGGGTGGCGTGAGCTTCTCGAGGTCGCTGCCGCAGAATCCACAGGCCAGAACGCGCACCAGAGCTCCATCGGAAGGGGGAACGGGTGGGGGCACCTCAGCCGGACGCAATCCGCCGGTGCCGTCGGTGACGACGGCGTGCATGGTCGTGCCGACCGCTTTCGAGTCCCCCCGGTCGCGGTCGCCCATTCGCGGAAGCCTCTAGCTCTCCCGCGCGAGGAAGAAGTCGGCCATCGCTACCAGTGACTCTTTGGCCTCGGTCTCCGGTAGCACGGTGAGGTAGTCGCGGGCTTCGACGATAAGGCCGCGGGCCAGTTCACGGGCGTAGTCGAGCGAGCCGCTCGCCGTCATGAAGCCAACGATCTCTGCCACCTGGTCGGACGTCTTCTTCATACCCAGCCCAAGCAATTCGATCAGACGGGTGCGATCGGCGGGCGGCACGTGGTCGAGGCAATGGATCATCATCAGCGTGCGCTTGCCCTCGACCACGTCGCTGAGGTGGTCCTTGCCCAGGGTAGCGCCGTCGCCGAGGATGTTGAGCAGGTCGTCCTGGATCTGGAACGCGATGGCCGCGTTCTTGCCGAAACGCTCGAGTGCCTCCCTCTCGACCTCGGAGGCGCCGCCCACGAGCGCGCCGATCTTCAGCGGCGAGATGCCCGAGTAGTAACCGGTCTTGCCGAGGGCCATGAAGAGGTAGTCGTCGGCCGTGAGGTCGTACACGTCGTCGCGCACCCAGCCCACGTCCAGGGCCTGACCTTCGATGGTGCGCGCGCTCATCTCGCCGATGGCGTCGAGCACGGCGATCTTGGTGCGGTCGTCGAGTCCCTCATCGCGCACCACGATGGTGCACACCAGGCCCAGGGCGAAGTCGCCCGTGTTGATCGCAAGGGGGATGCCGTGGGTCACGTGCACGCACTCTTCGTCGCGGCGGAGCACGCTCGCATCCATGATGTCGTCGTGGATGAGTGCGGCGGCATGGAAGAACTCGATGGCGCAACCGCTGGGGACCGCGCGGAGGGGGTCGCCGCCCACGGCCTCACAGGCCATCATGGCCATCACCGGCCGCACGCGCTTGCCCCCGCGGGCCACGAACTCGTCGAGCACACCGTAGAGGTAGGTGTGAAGGGGGCTTCCTTTCACAACCACATCGAGATATTCGCGGAGGCGGCCGTCGATGACGGGCCGTGATCGCGTGACGTAGTCCAGGAACAGCTCCAAGAGCTGGGTTGCCTCCGTGGTTCGAAAAGCGGGCTTCGGAGGCCGCGCGCCTACGCACCAGGGAGGCCGCGACCGCAGGCAAGGATGATAACACACAGGTTCCGCGCTTCTTCAGGCTGCGCCAGTGCCGGCGAGAGCAGAACGGATCCCTGCCAGCGGCGCGTTCTGCCGAGGTCAGCGCCGCGTCCTACTCGGCTGCGGAGACCTCCGCATCGGCCAACGCGACGCGGGTGTCCGCGGCGGATACCTCGCCGCCGGCGTCATCCGCGGCGGCCGGGGCTTCATCCGGCTTCCGCACGTGGCTCTGGATGAGCTGCGCCACGAGCGCCCCCACCAGGAGCACTGCCATGGAGGCGAAGAAGGTAGTCTTCATGGCCCGCACGAACTCGCCCATCACGAGGTCGCGACTGAACAAGCTGGTGACGAAGGCGACGGCCTCGGCCGGCGCCTGGGCCAACATGTTCCGCACCGCCTCAGGCGGCTGGCCCGCGGCGGAGCCGCCGGCCCTCATCTCGCCCATGTTCGTCACTGCCGAGGTGACCCCCGTGATGATCTGCTCCTTAGCCGCCGCCGGGATGAAGGGCACCGCGTCGAGCTTCGCGGTCACGGTCTGCTCGAGGTACGCGATGGCCCGGTTCTGTAGAACGGCTCCCATGACCGCGATGCCGAGCACCGAGCCCAACTGACGCATGGTCGAGAGCACTCCGGAGGCCGAACCGGCCTTGTCGTCGGGCGCCGAGGCCATCACGGCCGAGGTCATCGGCGCCATGACGATGCCGATGCCGAACCCCGACACCATGAAGGGGAACACCAGCGGGTGCCACCCCCCGTCGAGGCTCATGGCCTGACGCATCAGATAGAAGCCGACGGCCGCGACGAACATGCCCCCCGAGATCAGCCAACGGCTGCCGATGCGGTCGGAGAGCCAGCCCGAGAGCGGCGCCGCGAACACCACCACGCCGGCCAGAGGAGTCATGAGCAACCCGGCCTTCACGGCCCCGTAGCCGAGGATGGCCTGGAAGAAGATGGGCAGCAGGAAGAACACCCCCATCATGCCGAAGGTGAGAATCAAGCCTGAGATGTTCGCCACGGTGAACGTGCGCGAGCGGAACAGACTGAGTTGCACGAGCGGCTCCTCCTGCCGGCGCTCCCACAACACGAACACCACCAGCCCGATGACGAAAGCCGAGAAGAGCCCGAGGATGGTGACAGACGTCCACCCCAACTTCTGGCCTTCGATGAGAGCGAAGGTGAGTGCGAAGAGCGCCGCGCTCACCAGGACCACCCCCACGTAGTCGATCTGACGCACCGAGGATGGGTCTTTCGATTCAGGGACCACCCGCAACGCGAGCACTAACACGAGAAGGCCGACGGGAACGTTCACGAAGAAGATGTACGGCCACGAAGCCGCTTCCACGATGAGGCCGCCGAGCGTCGGACCCACCGCTACCGCGATGCCCGTGACACCGCCCCAGATACCCATGGCCATCCCCCGCTCTTCCCGGGGGAACACGACGGCGATGATCGAGAGCGTGGCAGGCATCATCATCGAACCGCCAAGCCCCTGCAGGGCCCGAGAGGCGATGAGCCACTGGACCGAGGGGGCGAGCCCGCAGGCCAGGGACGCCAACGAGAAGATCGAGATGCCGGTCATGAACAGGCGCTTGCGGCCGTAGAGGTCGCCCAGACGGCCCGAGGTGATCAGCAGCACGGCGAACACCAGGAGATAGGCGTTCATCACCCACTCGACCTCGGAGAACCCGGTGCGGAAGTCCTCCATGATGCTGGGGATGGCGATGTTGACGATAGTGCCGTCCAGCAGGAGCATGAACAGACCGATACAAAGGATGGCTAAGACGTGCCAGCGCCGGCGGCTGGTGCGGATGTCGTCGGCGACGGGGGCCACGTCCCCGGGTTCGGTGGTCTCGTGCCCCAGGGCTATTCCTCTTCGGAGTCCAAGTCGTAGGCGGCCGCAAGGCGACGGAGCCCTTGCAGGAGATCCTCCTGCGCGGACCCATCCATGCCTTCCAGCGCTTGCTGGACTTCAGCGCGCCTCTGCGCGACCACTTGCCCGGCCATGGTCTTGGCCTTGCCGGTCAGCTTGACCCGCACTACGCGCCGGTCGTCGTCGTCACGATCACGCTCGACGAGACCCATGCGCGCCAGTGGGTTTATGAGACCGGTGGTCGACGGCGTGGTGATGCGCAGGCCGCGAGCCAAGTCGCCCATCTTCAGCGGACCGTGCTCGGCCAGATGTACGAGAGCCCGCACCTGCGCGGTGGAGACCCCTTGGTGCATCACCTTGCTCGGGATACTGGAACTCAACGTGCGCCCCAGTTCCGGCACCAGCCTCAGCACTTCATTCACTACCAGATCGCCCGTGTCGGGTGTCTTTGCCATCATCTTCATCTCCTGCGTCTGTGCCAACGCGACCATGCATGGACCCTGCGCCCCTCCCGTGCAGAACTCCGCGGAGCGAACGGGCCATGGTGCCCGGCACGGTTGCTCACACTTGGTCGAGCAACCGGATTTTCTGCTGCTGGAACTCCTCATCCGTGATGATACCGTCATCACGGAGCACGGCCAAATCGCGGATCTTCTCGATCGCGGACCGTTCGAACGGTGAGGCCCCGCGTGCCCGCTTGCGCAGATCGTCGGTGAACACCTCGGTCTGGTCGCGGAAGTCGGATGCGATCTTGCGGAATTCTTTCGTCAACTCAGTCGCCGTCTTCTTGAGTTCCTCCGCTCTCCGCGAGAACTCCTCATCCAATTGTGCCACGCCGCCCCCCTTGCTCGTCTACACTTACAGACCCGAGACCGCAGCCCCATCGATGATCTTGAACCCCTCAAGTTCCGCCTGCACCACCAACCGCTGCTTCGCGCTGTAGATCGGGTGGCAGGTGGCGAGCGATATCTCCTCTATCCCACGCTGCTTCACGGTGTCGACCTGATCGGGGAACACGATGACCACACGCGTGACCCTGTATCTGAACACGGCGTAGGGTGCAGCGAACTCGATTATGTCGCCTTCGACAAGCTTATCCAAGCTAAAGAAAGGCGCCCCGTACGTGGTGCGATGACCTGAGATCACGAAGTTGCCGCTCGCTCCAGGCATGGGAGTCTCGGGCCAGTGGCCCGGGCCCTCACGCAGATCGCCACGGCCGGTGCCCTCGATCACGATCACGTCGACGCCGATCTGGGGTATCACCAGACGCCCCAAGGGCGTGCCGCCCTTCCCATTCGATGCTTCAGCGAACTCCTGTGCGCGACGGGCGAGATCGCCCATGACCGCTCGACGCTCCGCTTCCCTGGCCGCGTCCAGCAGTTCTTGCTTCTCGTCCGGATCGAACGTATCGACGACGACCATGCCGGTTTGGAGCATGTCGGCCGGTGCCGCATCGAGTCCCGGCGCCGCGTCTAGGAGTTCGCGCTCAAGTGAACGCTGCTCCCACCACGTGACACCCCACGTGCCCACAGGATAGGCGAGCACCAACAGCCCGCCCACTATGAGCAGGTTCGAGACTACCCGTTTCCATCCGCGCGAGCGGCGCGACCGCTGTTTCATACATGCCCCCGTCGCTCGTCCACCCGCGCAGGGGGCCGAGCGTCCTTATTAGGTCGTAACAGATACTTTTCCCAAGCACGACGTACCCTAATCGGCTGAGGTTCCCGCAGGGGCGCTCCGCGAAGCAGTCTCTGCGGGTTCTCGTGCGCCAGTAGGGCCACGTCCGCGTCCGGCGCCCACTTGACGAGCGCCTCCAATCCTTCCGTGAGACTCGGTGGCCGGCGCGAACTGAAGTGCGCGTCGCTCGCCACCAGAGCCATGTTGCCGTCGGCCACCAAGCGTAGGAACGACTTCCGAACCGCGCCCCCGAACATGCCGAGAACGCTCGGAAGCGTACCCTGAGCCACCGCTCCCATCTTGAGGAGCGCTTCGAGCTTCTCAGGCTCCCGTTGGACCCGGTCGTTGCGTTCCGGGTGCGCGAGCACAGGAAGGTATCCCTGCAGGCGCCAGCGGAACACCGCATCCTCGGCCCGCATGGGCCAGCCGCTGTGAGGCATCTCTACCAGGAGTGCGCGTGTGCCCTCAGCCATGGTCATGGCGGGAAGATCCTCATTCTCAAGCGAGGCCGCAAAGGAAAACGTGAGTTCGTAGCCAAGATGGAGGCGGACGGGTATTCCCGCGAGGTCGATCGCAGCCTGGGTCTCGACCAGGACCTCAGGTCCGATGGACAAAGCTGGGTCGCCCCAGTCGCGCACGTGCGGGGTGCAGATGACCTCGAGGACGCCCGCCTCGGCGGCGGCACGGGCGAGATGGAGCGCTTCGGCCATGCTGGCGGCACCATCGTCGAGCCCGGGGAGTAGATGTGAATGCGTGTCGATCATAGAAAGGAACCGTCTGGTTGTTTGTGATGGATAGTATCGGTCACGGGTGTGCCGACGTTCCAAGTATAGTGGAAACGCGGCGTGGATAGCGTGAGAGCGCGGGGCGAGGAGATGGGCGACCACCTTGTTTGATACCGAAGCGATCTTCGATTGGGTCCTTGGGAATCTGTATATCGTGGGCGGAGCCGTCGGGGCGACGCTCCTCATCACGCTCGCAGTCCTGCTGTTGATGATGCGCAGGCGTAAGCAGAAGGCGCCGTCGATCGAGAGCGCGTTCGGACCTCCCATGCACGACGCCACTGCCAAGGAGTACGTAGACCCGGACACGGCCGGCCGAGTCGGACTGCCCCGCGGTTTTGAAGTGGACGATGCCCCGAACCTCCCACCTGGATCCACTCCCGACTCCGATTCGAGTCGCGTTCAGTCGCCGGCGATCCCTCCGTCGGAGCTCGAGGATCCACTCCCGCCAACCCAGGCCGCCGCCTTCCCGAAGCGCGGAGCGGAGGCAGTAGTGGCTGTGACCTCACCCTTCGCGAGTGCTCCGACGCGGACCGCGGCATCTACAAGCGGCGATCACGTGCGCAAGATCGTGGCCGGCCTACTCGAAGGACAAGGTGACTTCAGTGGCCCCGAGATGCGAAGGCTCGAACTCCTCCGCCCGGAGAGGGTCCTGCAAGCGATCAGTGAACTTGAGCCAACAATCACCGGACGCAACAAGGGCCTGACCCTCGCCCGGCTCGCGAAGATCCGACAGCATGCGGAACTGCTCGCCACCGGCGCTCCCGCCGCGCTCCCCGATGGCCCGACAACGGCCCCCGAGATAGCCGCGGCGACCCCGTCGGAGGAGCCGATGTGGCAGGAGCCGGCCAACCAACCGACCACGGCGCAACTCTGGCAGGAGCCGGTGGTTGAGCCGTTCGCTGAGCCGGTCGTGGATTCAGCCGCGGAGCCGCCTTGGCCAGAACCGGCGGTCGAACCGGCGTGGAGCGAGCCGGCCGCTGAGACCGCGTGGCCTGAACCAGTCATGGACTCGGCTTCGACCTTTGCAGCCGAGCAGCCGGCCCTGCAGGAGCATTTCGAGGAGCGGCTGGAAGAGCACCACGAAGAGCAGCCGGAGGAACAGCTGGAGGAGCGGCTGGAGGAATCAGGCTGGCAGGAGTCGACAACAGAACAACCCGCCCAATCGCCAGTAGCGCCCGAATGGGAGGATCCGATCGCTGAGGCACCCGCGGAGCCGGCCCCCGAACCACCCGCGGAGCCGGCCCCCGAACCACCCGGCGAACCGATCGCGGACACGCTCGCGGAGCCGGTCTGGCAGGAGGGGCTGCCTGGAGGGGAGCAGGACCAGCCGTCCTCGTGGCAGGACAGCCTGACGCTACCACCAACGGAGACCATCGTGCCGGCACCGTATCCGGTGAACCCGGAGGCGGAGGGCACACCTGCCATCGAACCTGTGTTCCAGAGAGGCGCCCCGCGGAACGACTCCCACTGGCTTCCCACGGCGTCTTTGGTTCGGGCCGCTCCGGCCGACCAAGCCCCGGACGAACCTCTCGATGCCCTGGTGGAACAACCCCCTGATGATCAGCCGGTGACGCTCGAGCCGCCCGCCGAAACGCCCGCCGGCCTTGACGAGGATTGGGGCGCACCCGGCGAGCCGCCCGCCGAGCCCGCCGAGCATCGGGGCGCACCCGCATACGAAACACCCGCCGAGCCCAACGAGCATCGGGGCGCACCCGGTGAGCCGGTGTCCGTCGACGGCGCGGTGGCCGAAGAATGGGTCGCACCCGGCGAGCCCACATACGAAGCCCTCGCCGAACCTTCAGGCGAGATCGAAGCATTCGACCCGCCCGGATCGATCCCAGATACATGGCACGTCGACGGGGGTCCGACGTCGGCCACCAGTACCTGGCCGAGCGCAGAATCCGTGGGGATCGACGGGAACGATGCACGCGAACTCGAGCCGCACGTGATCGAGATCTCTCCTGACAGGATCGAACAGGAGAGCCATGCGCTCCCGCCGCTGGAGGAGACGCTGGAGCCGCTAGAGCTGCACCTCGAGACAGCCGAGGACGTGCTCGCCCTGGATGAGGTGGAGCAGACCGACGCCCTCGCCTTCCTCAGCCCCGCCGAGTTGGGGCGCGTATTCACCGCCACAGCCGAGAAGCACCTCAAGCTCTCGGTGATCGATCTGCTCTCGCACCAGGGGACAACCGAGGCGATGAACGCTCTCGACATGTGCCTCGACGATCCGGATGCGGACGTCCAGCTCTACGCACTGGACGCCGCCGAGAGGCTGCTCGGAGAGATGTGAACCGGCCGGGCCCCCGCGACCGCGCGGGGAACAGCGCCCGCCCGCCGCGACAACTCAGCCTCGAGCCTTCAGACCACCCGAGTCAGCTCCCGTAGATGGCGCGGGCAGCCGCCTCTATGCGCTCCCCGTCGAGCCCGACACGCCAAGCCACGAACGGCGCGCGCCGCTCAAGGTCGAGAGGTTGGCGTCGCATCCGGGTCTGATCCAACGTCGCCGCGCCGCCACCAGACTCCCAGACCATGAGGAGACCGCCCGCTACGTCGACCGAGCGCGACAACACCGGGGCGAACAGCACATCCGCGACGCCGGCGGCCAGGTAGCCCAAACACAGAGCCAGCGAGCCGATTTGACGTACCCTCATCTCGGGCCCGGCGGACTCTCCGGCGAGTTGCGCGAGTTCCGCGTAGCCGAAGGAGTGGCCGTGCGGACGGCCGGCCTCCAAGAGAACCACCTCGACCTCGGATCCTTTGGTCGCACCCCCCTCAGCCGCGCTCCCTGCAGCCGCGCCACCCGCAGTCGGGGTTCCCGCGGCCGGGCTCCACACAACGCCGGCGCCCCTGACCGCGGTGAACGAGGCATCGCGTGTGTAGTCCGACGTGTGGGCGATGGCGACGTCGGCCATGGTCTCGCCGAAGGCGACCGCGAGTGCGGCGCAGTAGGGGGCGAGCCCGTGCTTCGCGTTCAAGCTCCCGTCGACGGGATCGAGTATCACCTTCACCGCCCCCGCGGGACCGCTAACGATCCCAGCTTCCTCCGACACGATGGTGTAGGGCTCCGGGGCGGACCGAGCCAGGGCCGCCAGCATCGCGTCCTCGGTCACGCCATCGAGCGCGAGAGTGAGATCGCCGCCGCCGCCTCGCCCGAGGATCGCCCGGCCGGCGGGCGTCCCCGCCAGCGGCGCCACCGCCTGCCTGCCCACGTAGGCCACAGCCTCGAGTGCTTCCAGCCACCCCGCCTCAGATGCGCTCAGCGACCTCGTGTATCCCTGCGTCACCCGGTCCTCCCTTCAAAGGTCCACCTTCAAGACGATCGCCTCAGCCGGCGGCGCGTCGCCGCACGTTTCCGACTGCAGAGACCATAACACCGAAGCCGTCCATGGCCACTGAGCCGGGGGTCCGGTATTCTGTACGGTGAAGCTATTTCAAGAGAAGGGAATTCCCGTGTTCAAGAAACTGTTCAGGATGATTCTCGGAATCGCCGCGGGCACGGCCGCCGTGTACTACTTCACATCGGATCACGGCCGCCGTACGCTTGATCGTGCTGTCGAGCGCGTCAAGGACTCAGGCTTGGACCTCGATACCATCATGCCCACCATCAGGGGTGCGGTTCAGGCGAACAGCCCGAACGGCGACCAGGACAGCTCGATCGAGGCAAAGATCGAAGCGACACGTCGCCGGCTGCGCGAGAAACTGCAGGCGCAGAGCGACGCGGAGGAGTCCGCAGACTCGAATCGATGACGTGCCGCCTCCTCAGACCGCGCTGCGGTAGATCGGTCGAGAGGCCGGGCGGCATCTTCCGGGAGGCCCGCCGGTGGGCGCGCGTCGCGCTCTTCGCCGGGGGCGGCGCTGCCGGGTACATGCTCTTCGAATCCCAGTGGCTCCGCGGCCAGGAAGCCGCGTTGCCCGTGGGGGGATTGCCCGGGGAACTCGAAGGACTCCGCATCCTCCACATCTCTGACGTTCACGCCGGGCAGCTCGGTATGAACCTCCGCACTCTTCGAAAAGCCGTGGACTGGGCGGAACAGCGTCATCCCGACCTCGTGGTGCTCACCGGCGACATCCTCGGCGGTCGCCTCGGCCAGACCAAGTGCCTGGACATCCTCTCCCGGCTGAAGGCGCCCCTCGGCGTGTTCGCCGTGCTGGGGAACCACGAGTACGGACTCAGCAAGAACCCACTCACCAACGCCCCCGGCCCGATACCGTGGGAGAGTGCAGGCATCACCCTGCTGCGCGACACGTGCGTATCGCTCGTGTGGCCGGCGGGGGGCGGGCGTGACAAGGCGAGCGTGACCGTGTGCGGCGCCGACTACATCACGGGGGGTCATCCTCTGCTCGACGGGATCGCGCCCGACGCGGACCTGGCCGTGCTGCTCACACACCTCCCCCCCGACCCCGCGGACCCGCTGGGGGACAAGTTCCAACTCGCCTTCGCGGGCCACACCCACGGCGGCCAGATACGTCTGCCCACGCCCTGGGGCCTGCGCTCCCCTCACTCGCAGGGTCTCCCCTACGTCGAAGGCGTACACCGCTGGGGTCGAGGACTGCTCGTGATCTCCGCGGGCATCGGCACGACCTTCTTGCCGTTCCGCCTGTTCACGCGCCCGCAAGTCGTGCTCTACCGTCTGACCCCGGGTGGTTCTGGTATACATGGGGTAGAGGAAGAGTAGCGAGACAAGAGGAGACGGCGCGCCACCGAGCGCGCCCAGGCTACGGAGGTGCTACAGGTGCCATCGGACGAGACACTCCCCGGCGAAATGGCCGTGCCCCCCACGCAATCGGTCGAGGACTCGCACCCCCTCGTGGCGGAGGATGTCATCGCCACGTACGTGGCCGACGCCGTGCGTTGCGTGCCGGGGATCACTCATCTCCACGGAACCGCGTGGCAGGAGCTCTCCCAGAAGGTACACATCGCCGCCCCGAGCAAAGGAGTGACGATCCGCGAAGTGGCGCCGGGCGAGATCGAGGTGGATGTGCACGTATCGGTGGCCTGGTGCACGGTGATCCCTGAACTTGCAGCCGCCGTCCAGGCCGCGGTCGCCCAGAAGGTCAACACCATGCTCGACCTCACCGTGCGCAAGACCACGGTCTTCGTGGACGAGGTCGACGCTCCGCCCGAATTCGACTGACCCATGCCTGCCTACGTCGAGGTGACCACCGCATCGCAGTCGCTCCTCCCGAGTCCCTGCCCGCAATGCGTGTGGTGGCAGACGCCCGACGGATCGATCTCGGGTGATGACGCGCTCGCCGATAGGCTGGGGTGGATGCGCGACCTGGAGCAGGGTTGGGGCAGCGTCGGCCTGGTAGCCGTGGAAGGCCGCGAGGTCCTCGCCTCGATCCAATTCGCCCCGGTCAGCGCCCTCCCGCGCACCCACGCGCTCTCGTCGGTCGCCCCACCTGACGAATCCGTGCTGCTCTTCTGCCTGCGGGGACGGGTGGGTCGGCCCAGCGTAGAAACGGAGCAACTCTTGCACCGTGCTATGATGCACCTCCGCCGAAGACATGTGCGCCACGCGTACGCGTATGCCCGGCCGCTGGGCTCGAAGAGCCTCTGTGGGATGCGCAATCTCTTCGGGCTCGAGTTCATGGAAGCGAATGGTTTCACGGTGGTTCAGGCCATAGACTCGGCCTACTTGGTGCAGACCGATCTGGCAGGCCTGGCGCCGGCGGTGGCCGAAGCCGGCTGGACGGTACGCCGTCTCCTCGGCGCCAGCGGCCAACCGAGTCCGGCGACCTTCAACCGGTCGTGACATGCGGCCCCTGGGCAGGATTCCCAGGTGAGGCCGACGAAACCAGAAGGCACTGATCATGGTCCGATCCCGATCCCACACGACAGACGGCTCGTTCCACGCGACCGACCGAGGTCGCTTCTACCCCGTCCTGCTCGCTCTCATGGTGGCGGTCGTCTTCCTCATGATGGTCCCTTCGGCCGCGTGGTCCACACCTGAGGAGTTGACGGCCCGGCGCGCTGAGGTACTCGAACTCAAGGCTCAGATCGATGCCCTCGACGTGGAGATCTCGCACGTGGTGGAAGACTACGACGAGGCTCAGGTGCTCCTCGAGGAGGCGAAAGACCGAGAAGTCAAGGCCGTGGCCGCCGTCGTGCAGGCAAAGGACGATTTCCGCGAGTCCCAGGACGACGCCTCGGTGAGGTTGCGCGGCGCCTACATGACCGACAGGCTCGGCATCCTCGAGCTGATCCTCACCAGCTCCGACATACCTGAGCTGATGGCCCGAGCCCGCGGCCTCCGCGACATCCTGGCCGCCGACCGAGACGCGCTCGTAGACCTGGAATCCAGGCGCGAAGAACTGGTACGCCGCGAACAGGAACTCAGCGCCGAACGCGAGGAACGCGAGAGGATAGCCGCCGAACTCGAGGTGAAGCGAGAGCGGGTGGTCACCTTGCTCGACAAGCGTCAGAAGGAGCTGGCCTCCGCCGAGAAGGACGTGGTGCGCTTGGTCGAGGAAGAGCGGGCTCGCGAAGAGGCCGAGCGAGCGGCGGCGCTGGCAGCGGAAGCCTCCAGATTGCGGGCCGCCGCCGCGGCCGAAACCGAGAGGCGCGCCGCGGCCGCCACCTCCACCACCAAGGCCCCAGCGACGACCGCGCCGACCACGACCACGGCCGCATCCCCTCCATCGACCACCACCCGCACGACCGCGGGCACTACCGGCACGACCTCGCCCTCCGATACCGCGACCACCCAACCTCCCACGCCCACTACCACCGACCCACCCTCCCCGCCGCCCTCTTCGGTCGGGGGTCGTGTCGTCGAGATCGCCAAGACCCTCCTCGGCATCCCGTACGTGTGGGCGGGTGAATCCCCCAGCGGCTTCGACTGCTCCGGACTGACGAAGTACGTGTATGCCAAAGTCGGGATATCGCTACCGCATTCCTCGCGCATGCAGTTCGGCATGGGGACCTCGATCTCGTACGGCGACCTCGCCCCCGGAGACCTGGTGTTCTTCGGCAATCCCGTCCACCACGTGGGCATCTACGTGGGCGGCGGCAACTACCTGCACGCGCCGTACACGGGCTCGGTGGTGAAGATCTCCTCGCTGGGCCGCTCCGACTACGCGGGCGCGCGCCGATACCGGTAGGCCGCCCCGGCAGGTCCTCCGCAGACCGCCGGCATGACGCCCCCAGGTCTTCCGCGTGCCGCCCTCAGGCGCAGGAGGCCGGCACCCACAGACCGCCCCACGCGGCTAGGACCCTGCGGACGTAGCGCGCGGACGTGGGTTCGACGTGAGTGGGTTCCGGATACAATGGTCATGTGAGAATCATGCACACCCTATCGCGACGTCTACGCGCCCGGCGCCGCCCGGGGCTGCGCCCTTTGGTTCTGCCTGCTCTGGCGGCCGTGGTGCTCGCGACCGGCATCCTGGCCGGCGCGCTCCTCGGTGTGCCCAGTGGCGCCCCGACTGCCGCGGTGGCACAGGACGAGACCCGAGCCCCCGTCTGGGTGACCACGGTGGAGGGAGCTATCGTCCCAC
This sequence comes from Actinomycetes bacterium, assembly GCA_024637035.1. GTDB lineage: Bacteria > Actinomycetota > Thermoleophilia > RBG-16-64-13 > RBG-16-64-13 > JAHJSA01. The sequence goes on along the minus strand of JAGXFW010000004.1, from coordinate 7,952 downwards.
CGCTGGCGGCCTACCTCACCCGCACCATCGAGAAGGCCGAGAAAGCGGGCGCCGAGGCTCTGGTGATCCAACTCGACACCCCCGGCGGCCTCGACAGCTCCATGCGGGAGATCATCCAAGCCGAGATCGACACGCCCATGCCGGTTGTGATCTTCGTGTATCCGCAGGGGGCCCGATCGGCCTCTGCCGGCGTGTACATGATGATGGGAGCCGACGTCGCCGCCATGTCGCCGCAGACCAACCTCGGCTCGGCCACCCCCGTGTCGCTCACGGGCGAGATGGACGAGGCGATGCAGAAGAAGGTGGTCAACGACGCGGCCGCCTACATCCGCGGCCTGGCGTCTGAACACGGCCGCAACACCGAGTGGCCCGAAGAGGCTGTGCGGGAAGCGGTGTCGCTCACGGCCGAAGAGGCCCTGGAGATGAACGTGATCGAGTTCGTCGCCGCGGACCTCGACGACCTGCTCCAGCAGATGGACGGCTACACCACCAAACCCAAGGGCGTGACGCTGAGCACGGCCGGCGCCCCGGTGGTGGAGATCTCGATGAGTTGGCGCGAGCGCCTCCTGAGCACCCTGGTCGATCCCAACATCATCTTCATCCTCATGGCGCTCGGCGTTTACGGCATCATCTTCGAGTTCCAGAACCCGGGGCTCGGCGTGCCCGGCATCGCCGGCGCGATCTCGTTGCTCCTAGCCGCCTACGGCCTACAGTTGCTCCCGGTGAGCTACGTGGGGCTGCTCCTCCTCGCCGTGGCGGTGATACTCTACGTCGCGGAAGTGAAGGTGCAGAGCGGCGGTATCATGGCACTGGGCGGCACCGTCGCCTTGGTGCTCGGCGGACTTCTCCTCTTCAACGTGCAAGGGTCGGTGTTCAGAGTGGACTGGACCGTCATCGCGATCGTCGCCCTGGTGACCCTGGCGTTCTTCATGCTCGTCATACGCGCGGTCGCGGCGGCGCACAGGCGGAAGCCGGCGACGGGCAGCGAGGGCATGGTCGGCGAGACGGGAACGGCCCGCTCGAGACTCGCCCCCGGCGGCTCCATCGCCATTCACGGCGAGATCTGGCAGGGGGAAGCCGTCGGTGATCCTATCGAGGCCGGCGCGCGCGTCGAGGTGGTGGAAGCCTCGGGCCTGCGCCTCCGTGTGCGCCGCTGGGATGAACCCGCAGCCCCACCCGCCCCACCCGCCACGGCACCGTCCAGCAGTGTCTCCAACGATCCTGGTATTTCCGGCAGCTAGCCGTTCCGTTCGACTCGACGACACGTACCCCAGGAGGCGCACCATGGAGTTCTTCACGTCAGCGATAGCGATCATCGTGGTAGCGATCGCCATCATCAGCTCGGCGGTCAAGGTCATACCCGAGTACCAGCGAGGCGTCATCTTCCGCCTCGGGCGTCTGATCGACGCCAAGGGCCCGGGCCTGTTCGTCATCATCCCCCTTGTGGACAAGATGGTGAAGATCGACCTACGTACCATCACGATGGACGTGCCGCCTCAAGAAGTGATCACCAAGGACAACGTACCGGTGAAGGTGAACGCCGTGGTCTACTTCCGCGTGCTCGAGCCGTCACGTGCCGTGGTCGAGGTTGAGAACTACGTGATGGCGACGTCGCAGATCGCCCAGACGACCCTGCGCAGCGTGCTGGGCCAGTCCGACCTTGACCACCTGCTCGTGGAGCGGGAGCGCGTCAACGCCCGCCTGCAGGAGATCATCGATGAGCAGACCGACCCGTGGGGCGTGAAGGTGTCCATCGTCGAGGTCAAAGACGTCGAGATCCCCTCCAGCATGCAGCGCGCAATGGCCCGGCAGGCCGAAGCCGAGCGGGAACGCCGCGCGAAGGTCATCGCTGCCGAAGGCGAATTCCAGGCTTCCACGAAACTGGCCGAAGCCGCCAAGGTGCTCGACCAGACCCCCACGGCCCTCCAGCTGCGTTACCTGCAGACACTCGTGGAGATCGGCGCCGAGAAGAACACCACCACCGTCTTCCCCATCCCGATCGATCTGGTGACGCCGTTCCTGCAGCGTGCGCTCACCCCGGCCGCCAAGGAGTAACCTCACGTGTGCCTCGCAATCCCGGCCCGCATCATCAGCATCGAGGGCATCAAGGGCGTCATCGATCTCGAGGGTGTGCGCCGGGAGATCTCACTCATCCTGTGCCCCGAGGCACAGGTGGGTGAGTATGCCCTGGTCCACGCGGGATTCGCTATCAGCGTGATCGACGAGGAGCAGGCCCAGCTCGGACTCGAGACCTTCGAGGAGTTCCGCCGCATCCTCGAGGAGGGCGCGGCCTAAGCGCGCCTCCGCCGCATCCTCGAGGGAGCGCCTGCACTGGCGCGCCCCGAATGCGGCGCGGCGGCCACGGCGGCGACTGCCGGAAGCGCATGGACGAGAAGCCACTTCTGAGCCAGCTGCTCGAACCCACGGGGCGCCGGCAGCCGACGCCGGGGGAGCGCCGCGGTTTCGGAGCGATCCCCTGGAGCATCTGGGACGTCGTCCTGGCGAGCCTGCTCTGCGCCGTCGTGCAGTTGATATTCACGCCGATGGGCTATGTGGGCTTCGCACACCTGGCCACGCCCTCGCCGGACCCGGCCAGCCTCCCCTTCTTCCTCGCCGCCGTCTCGTCGTACTCGCTCACCCTGGCGATCGTCTGGCTCCTGGGCGTACTACGGCATCGGTCGTCGTGGGTGGATCTCGGCTTCCGTCCTCTCGACCTTCGCGGACTCGTGGGTCTGCTCGCCGCCCTCTCGCTCACGGTGGTGGGGGCCAACGTCGTTCTGAGACTTGTGGCTCACGTGCCGCAGTCGCGGAGCCCGCTCGACATCGGTTCGGGCACCATCGACCTCATCCTGATCGGCGCGCTCGTGGTGATCGCGGCGCCCTTGGCCGAGGAAACGCTCTTTCGGGGGTTCATCCTGCAGGGCCTGGCCCGTCGCATGCCGTTCTGGCCGGCAGCCATCCTGACGTCGGGGGCGTTCGCCCTGGCTCACGTCTGGTGGCAGTTGTTCCTGCCGGTCTTCGTGCTCGGCCTGGCCTTCGCGTGGCTGTTCTGGCGCACCGGGTCGCTGTGGGCCCCGATCGCCGCCCACGCCACGATCAACGCCACCTCCCTGGTTGTCACCTTGGTCGCCCTTCGGTAGACGGCGGTCGGTCACCACGGCGCGGCAGGAAAGTGAGGTGACGCCCGCGACCGGGCGTCCCTGTGCCTACGGGACCCCGCGCCCGTGGAGTCCTCGATGGCCCACCGGGCTTGCAGCGGTCGCGGGGATAGGCTATATATACCGCCCGGTAGTTTCCGCGGGGGTATAGCTCAGATGGGAGAGCGTCGCGTTCGCATCGCGAAGGCCAGGGGTTCGAATCCCCTTACCTCCACCATAGCAAGACAGCAAGGCCCGCGTAGGCGGGCCTTGCTGTCTTCTGACCAACCTTTGCGCACAGGTCACGCGGGACTTCACGTGTCCCCCTGATCCGGAGGGATCGGTCTAGAGGACCGCTGCTTCCGGAGGCCACGTGTGCCGGTGGAGTTGCTCACCGTTGAGAAGTACGTTCCCTGATATCGTGACGGCACGTGTCAACGTGTCAAGCACGGGGCAGTGTGCTTCGACCATCCCGATCAAGGCCGCTATCTTCTCGGGGCTCTCCGTGCTCTTGATGTTCGTCTCGAACTTGATGCTCGTGTAGCCCGGCGGAATCGTCTCGTCCAAGGGGAACAAGCCGCGGAGGTCAAGATTCCCTTTGCAATCGACGGTCACTTCGTCGAATTGGATGTCCATCACGGCGGCGTACGCCGCGTACATGATCTCCTGGCACGTTCCGAGTGCGACGAGCAGGAGTTCAACCGGGTTCGGAGCCTGATCGCCGCCTCCGAGTTCCGGCGGTTCATCCACCGTCATGCGCGGGAACTCGCGCACCTGGGCCGAGCAGCGTACGTCTTCCTCCCAACGAGTCTCAGCCCGGAACACCAACTTAGCTGAATTGGGGTTCTTCTCGATCCCTGCCATGGCTTGGCCCAAGGCAACCTTCACTGACTCCTTCGACATTACCCCCCCTATCCCGGCGGATTCCCACCGGCCCCGGAGTCGACAGCATCGGCGTTCGCTGCGCTCGCGCACCTCCCCAGAGCACGCGACGAATCACCTGAGCCCCCAACCCGCCCGCGGTCCATTCCGCAGGATTCTGCGCAGCATACCAGGATTAATCAGGCGACGGAGATCGCTTCTTCTTTCGACAACGACGCGAGTGAAGCTCCGGAAACGCCGGGTCCAACGTTCGAAGCACTTCCACCACGGCCCACCTCACATGAGAAAGGCCGCCCGCGTGGCGGCCTTTCTCCTTCGTGCGGTCCCATCGTGCCGAATGGAAACCGGGGATTCCGCCATTGGCTACGCGAAATCGTCCGCGCTCAATCCAGCGTCACGCATGATGGAGGCAAGGACCTTGGGATGAAGGGTCCTCCCTGCGTGCACCGGGACCGTGACTCTCTTCCCAGTCTCGTCGCGCAGGATGGCATGGCTGCCCTTCTGACGCGCGATCTCGAAACCGTGTGACTCGAGGACTCGGATGGCGTGCACCGCCGTCACGCGAGGAGCGCGTGGGGTCATACTGCTATATCGAGGGTGAGCAGGCTCACCGTGTCGTTCTGAGGGATCTCTTCACCGCATGCGACGCGATCTTCCACGTGAAGCGCGATCGCCTCCTTCAGGTTCTCCACCGTTTCTTCGAAGGTGATCCCCTGCGTGTAGCAGCCCTGAAGCTCGGGACACTGCCCCCAGTAGCCGTCCTCGTCGTGCCCGATAACTGCGCTGAAGCGGTACTCGGTCATTCCGGCCCCTTGTTCGGTCTTTGGACCCGTCCCCATGATACATCCCCGCGCCGGTGCTGTGCCTCAAGATCGTCACGCGCTATCGTGGCCGCCATGGGTGTCGCTATTTCAGCTGGTCTCATCGTCTTGGGGCTTCTCAACTTCGCTCTCACCCGCTGGGCGGGAGACTACCTGGCTCACCTGTCGCTGAAGTTCATCCCATGGGGTCGGGATTCCCTACGCCTCAGCCGCACCATGTTCACGTACGAACGCCGGAACGAGAAGCGCCTACCGAGAACGCTCTACGACGAGGAGCTTCTCCGAAAAGACGACATAGAGTTGTACGTGGCACGCCAGAAAGCGGGGGGCTACATCGGCGCCGTGTTCCTCACATTCCTCGGCATCCTGGGGCTATTTGGCGTGTTCGGGCCCTTGTGATGCCGGGGCTTTTGCGCTTCCTTCCGCCCCGCGCTCGTGCCCGCACTCTTTCTTCCGCTCTGATGGCATGCTAGCTTCGTCGCGCAATGGCGACGCGGCTCCAGAAGGAGGGTTGATGGTCTTCATAGCTGAGATCGTTCTGCTTCTTTGCGGGATATGGACCCTCGTCACGGGTCGGGTCCCAGCCGCCGTGACCGGCAGCAAGTTCCGACTGCAGGGGACCAATGCCCGATACTTGGGCGGGATCATGGTGCTTCCGATCCCTCTGTCCGTGGTGGCCGGCGTCGTTCTCGCGATGATGGGCGAAGAAGCCGTCAAGTTCTCAGTCCTGGCTCACGCATCGGCCGTCGCTCATGTGCAACACGGCCGTTAGGCAGATCTCAACCGCGGGCTCACGGCTTGCGCCCGATCCATCCGTACTGTACTCTCTGTCGTACAGTAAACTGTACTAGGAGGCTGCATGCGGCCGCTCAAGCTCGATGAGGACATCCGCCCGCTCTCGGAGTTCCGGGCCGGAGTCGCGTCCTTCGTCAAACAGGTCAATGAGACGGGTCGCCCACTCGTGCTCACCCAGCGTGGTCGCGGAGTGGCCGTGGTCCTGGACATCCGCGAGTTCGAAGCGATGCGGGAGCGATTGGCGTTGCTCGAGGACATCGCGCGTGCGGAGGCGCAGTTAGCCGCCGGCGAAGGCATCCCACAAGAGGAGGCCAGGGCCCGCAACCTCAAGCGAGTCGATGAATGCAGGTAGTCTGGACCGACCCCGCCTTGGAGCGCGTCGGTGAGATCGCCGTGTACATCGCCCTGGACGACCCTGACGCCGCCGCTCGGTGGGCGATTGAGCTTTTCGACACGGTCGAGCGGCTGGCCGACTTCCCTAGGAGCGGGCGTGTGGTACCGGAACCCGGTCTGCGGGTGACATCGCATCCCCTCCCGGATCTCCCCCATGGGCTTTTCGGTCGGAGGCCCGACCTGTACTATTCCTACGCAGGGAGATGTGCCCCTGGGGGCCTGTCGACTCCGCTGGAAGCCCATCGAATAGCCCGACTCACCGGGGTGAGGTGCAACCGTGAAGCTGAGTATCAAGTTCCATCCATTGCTGTTCCAATCGTCATTGGCGGCGGGGGGCGTCGCACTGATGGCCTTCAACTATCTGCAGTTCGCCCTTCCCCACGGCGAGGGTCCGATCACGTGGGCCGATATCTCCTGGAGCGCCATGACAGGGGGCCAACTGGCGCTCTACGCGCCCCTCACGGCCGTCATGCTGGCCTTCACCCTCCTCAACTTCGCCCTGACCGTGTACTTCCTCTATCGCCTGGCGGGGTGGCTCGGGGAAGCGGGCGCCTACAGCACCTTCAGGAATAACGGGCACGGGAACCAGAACGCCGGCATCTTTGCCATCGTCGCCTCGCTGGCTATGACCGTCAACGTGATCTGGGCTCCATTCGGCTTCTTCGTTCCCCAGATGTCTTCCAGCATGCAGGCCATGATGGTGCCGTCGCTCGGAGTCTTCGTCGCGCTCTTGGCGGTCCTCGTCTACCTCGAGGTGACGTTCGGGCTCACCTGGTTCGCGGAGGGTGTGGACCGCACGAAGTTCAACTTCATCTGGCTGCTCGATACCTTCGCGTTCGGCTTGGTGGCTCTGACCGGATCGGGCATCGTCGCTACGGCCACCAACCCCCTTATCGACGACATCGCGGTGGTCGGGACCGTGTTCGCCCTTGTCGTCGGGCTGGCGGTATTGCTCTACAAGGTCGCCTATCTGACGTACAACCACGTCAAGGCGGGGAAGCTCCCGGCCGACCCGATCCTGCCCGCGTTCCTCTTGATCGTCCCGATATCGTGCCTGTTCGGTCTGAGTGCCTACCGGGTGGCGGGTTTCCTGCAACCACAGGTGGCGTCGGGCTCGTCCGGCCCGCCCGCGCTCCTGATCACTGCCTCCTACGCCCTCGCGGTGGTGTGGGGAATCGGCTCCGTCTACCTCATTCGCGACTACTTCACGAGGTACTTCGTCAAGAGCCCCTTCGCGCCGCCCCAATGGGGGTTCGTGTGAGCGTTCGTCGGCTCCCAGGTCCTGGGAGTATACGTATACGCCTTCTTCTACCAGTACACAGCTCTGTCGGCGCTCAACTACGTGAGCGTCTACTTCGGCGCCTTCGTCTACGCGCTGATCATGGCCAAGTTCGTGGCGGCGAACCGGGTGGTGGAGGAGGTGGCTCCGGCCACCTGATCGTCGGGTGCGGGCCGGAGTCGACAGCGGCTCCGCCCGCCGGTGCGGCCACCCTTCCTCCGTGCCTGGTGCCGTCCGATCAGACCCGCGGACGCCCACGGAGCGACTGAGCACGCACTCCGTCATGGCCGCGGAGGACGCCCCAAGGGAGGCGGGCGTGCCCCCGGAACCTCGGGCGGGTCACTCCGGGTAACCCGCCCGAGGTTCGAGTCCGCGCGCTAGGGCGTCGCCACCGTCATCGTGCCCTTCTTCACCCACCCCGAGCTCAGTCCGCCGCCGTCCGTCGCCCGCAGCCACACCTTCTTCGCTCCGACGAAGCTCTCGGTGAAGCTGAGGGACACCGTCAGGGTGAGTGTGCCCCCCACCTTCTGAACGGAGGTGCCGGCGAGATCGAGGACGACGCGCTCGTTCGCGAGAGTGCCCACCGCGCCGGGTGTCCCGTTGAGCCAGGCGGTGTTCGCTCCGTTGCGCAGGTAGATCTTGTTC
>JAGXFW010000010.1 GCA_024637035.1 Actinomycetes bacterium | reverse complement strand
TCCCGGCTATTCCTCAAGTGACGTTGACGCAGGGTTCGACCGGCCAATATGTTGCTCTACTCGAACAGCGCTTGGCGGCGCTCAAGTACGTCGTAGGCGCCATGGACTCCAGATTCGATGAAGCCCTGCGTGATGCAGTGAGAGCCTTCCAGAAGGTTGAGCGATTGCAGCGGGACGGCGTAGTTGGTCCCATGGTCTGGGAGCGGCTGATGCTCACTGCCGTGACTCCTGGGCCTCGCAGATCGGAAGCCGGCACTCGGGTGGAGATCGACCTCACCCGGCAGGTACTGTTCCTCATCTCCAACAACCAGGTCATCCGCATCTTGCCGGTTTCCACCGGCACTGCGGCCACCCGGACTCCTGCGGGCCGCTTCCACATCTTCAGGAAGCTGCCTTACTGGCGAGAGAGTTCGCTGGGTCTTCTCTACAAGCCCTCCTATTTCTATGGGGGCATCGCCATCCACGGCTCGTATTCGGTGCCGACATACCCGGCCAGTCACGGCTGCGTGCGCATCCCCTACTGGGCGACCGACGCCATGTATCCGCTGCTTCCCATGGGAATGACGGTGGATGTGTACTACTAAGGGGCGGTTTCCTCGTCGCCGACCCGCGCGCGTAGGGACGCGAGGTCGCCTTGCCGCGGGGCCGGGCCGGCTGTAGAATCATCCCGGCTTGATCGGGCGATTAGCTCAGGGGGAGAGCGCTTCCTTGACACGGAAGAGGCCACTGGTTCAAATCCAGTATCGCCCACCTATCGCGAATAAGAGCCCCTTGGGCGTCCATTTGGAGGACGTCGAAGGGGCTTTTTAGCTGAGTCCCGCACGAGACCGCCGCCGGCCGGTTGCTATACTCTCCCGCGGGGCGGCGAGCGGTCCGCCCAGGTGCTACAGCGGCTTCGAGCGAGGACTCATGGATGTAACCCTGCCTGACGGTGCAAAACTCACGGTTTCGGAGGACGCGACCGCGCTTACGGTGGCGGAGACGATCGGACCGCGCCTGGCCAAGGCGGCCGTGGCTGCCACAGTGGGGGGCAGGCTCGTCGACCTGTCCATGCCTCTCCACGACGGCGACGAAGTGAGCATCGTGACTCTCGCCTCCGAGGACGGCCTGGAGGTCTTGCGTCACTCGAGCGCGCACGTGCTCGCGGAGGCGGCGACCCGAGTTTTCCCGGGCACCAAGGTCGCGATCGGGCCGGCTATAAAGGACGGCTTCTACTACGACTTCGAGTTCCCCGAGGCCGTCACCGAGGAGGCTCTTGCCAGGTTCCAGACAGAGATGGAGCGCTCCATCAAGGAAGCGAAACCTTTCGTGCGTGAGGAGGTCTCCCGGGAGCGGGCGCTGGAGCTGTTCGAGGATGAGCCTTACAAGGCCGAGTTGATCCGCGATCTTCCCGAGGGAGAGACGATCTCGCTCTATCGGCACGGCGACTTCGTAGATCTGTGTCGCGGTCCGCACCTTCCCGATACGGGACGTATCCCGTCAGTACGGGCCCTGTCGATCGCCGGGGCCTACTGGCGTGGCGATTCCGCCAACACGATGCTCACGCGCGTCTATGGCACCGCGTTCCCATCGAGGAAAGAGCTGGACGCCCACCTCGAGCGGTTGGAGATGGCGCGTCAGCGCGATCACCGCAAGCTCGGTCGCGAACTCGACCTCTTCAGCTTCCACGACGAGGGCCCCGGGTTCCCCTTCTTCCACCCCAAGGGTATGCGGGTGATCAACGCGCTGCTCGAGTATTGGCGCGCCGAGCACAGGGCGGCCGGCTACGAGGAGATAAAGACCCCCATCATCCTCGACCGCGCGCTGTGGGAGCAGTCCGGGCACTGGGACAACTACAAGGACAACATGTACTTCACCCGCATCGACGAGGCTGACTTCGCGGTGAAGCCCATGAACTGCCCCGGCGGCATCCTCGTGTACCGGTCGGCGCAGCATTCATACCGTGAGTTCCCTCTGCGCATGGCCGAGTTGGGCCTGGTCCATCGGCACGAACTCTCCGGCGTGTTGCACGGGCTGTTCCGGGTACGGACGTTCACTCAGGACGACGCGCATATCTATTGCCTGCCCGAGCAGATAGAGGACGAGGTGGTGGGCGTCATCGATCTCGTCATGCGCATGTATCGCACGTTCGGGTTCGAAAAAGTCCATCTGGAGCTGTCGACCCGCCCCGAGAAGTCCATCGGATCCGCGGAGATGTGGGAGGCTGCGGAGCGATCTCTCGCCGTCGCGCTCGAACGCACGGGGCTCGAGTACAGCCTCAATCCAGGTGACGGAGCCTTCTACGGCCCGAAGATAGACTTCCACATCGAAGACGTGATGGGGCGCACCTGGCAGTGCGCCACGTGTCAGCTCGATTTCGCCATGCCCGAGCGATTCGACCTGGAGTACGTGGGTGTAGACAACCAGAGGCACCGCCCGGTCATGATCCATCGCACCGTCCTCGGGAGCATCGAGAGGTTCCTGGGCATCCTGATCGAGCACTATGGAGGGGCGTTCCCGGCGTGGCTCGCACCTCTTCAGGCGGTGGTGATCCCGGTGGCTGACCGGCATAACGACTATGCGGCCGAGGTTGTCGCGGCCCTGGGTGTCGCCGGAGTGCGGGCCGAGGTCGACGACCGTACCGAGTCGGTGGGCCGCAAGATCCGCGACAACGAGATGGCGAAGGTGCCCTACATGCTCGTGGTCGGCGACCGCGAGGTCGAGGCGGCCGCCGTGTCGCTTCGGTCACGAGCCGAGGGCGATCTCGGCCACCGCGAGCGTGACGACGCTGTTCGAGAAGTGGCCCGTGGCGCAGGTATCCCTGTACCTGTTCTTGAGTAGGCGTGATTACTCCGCTATACTCCCGCGAGCACATGAAGCGGAAGCTACTCTTCCCACCTCACGCCACATACGGTGTCGGGGTCAAGAAAAGAGAGCGCTGGAGCGCGGCCCTGGAGCCGCGGACCAGCGCGGCCGCGTACGTGGCGGCTGGCGAGCGGTGGCTTATGGCTACTGCTTTTTTTGTGCAGGCAAACGAGTCGATCCGGGTCGACCGGGGAGGTGTTGAGAGAGATAGCTGAGAGCGTTCGAATCAACGATAGGATCCGAGTGGAGTCGGTCAGACTGATCGGTCCCGACGGAGAGCAGGTAGGCATCTTGCCTATCCGCGAAGCCTTGGACTATGCCGACCGTCTGAACCTTGATCTGGTGGAAGTGGCCCCCATGGCCCAACCGCCGGTGTGCAAGGTCATGGACTACGGCAAGTACAAGTACGAGCAGGAGCAGAAGACCAAGGAAGCGCGCAAGCGGCAGACGACCATCAGCATCAAAGAGATCAAGCTGCGGCCGAAGATCGACGCCCACGACTTTGCAACCAAGCGTGGTCACGTCGAGCGTTTCCTGAAGAACGGCGACAAGGTCAAGCTCACCATCATGTTCCGGGGACGGGAGTTGGTGCATCCACACCTCGGCGAGCGGCTCCTCAAGAGGATGGCCGAAGAACTGCAGGAGATCGGTGAGGTCGAGAGCCAACCGAATCTCGACGGCCGTAACATGGTGATGATGTTAGGACCCAAGAAGCGCTAGGCGCCTGCGGAGCGGAACCATCTTGATCCGATCGCCGGACCCCGGCCCGTGTGGGCACGGGAGCTTCTGGGCGGCCCTTTGCGGCTGTTCGGTAGATAGGCCACTGGAAGCATAGACAGTAGGGACGCGATGAAGAACAAGACACACAAGGGAATGAAGAAGCGGGTGAAGGTGACGGCCACCGGGAAGCTGATGCGGCGGCGTGCGTTCAGCAGTCACATCCTCACCAAGAAGCCGAGCAAACGGAAGCGGAAGTTCCGCAAGGACGCCGCGATCGACGGCCGTGATGCGCGCCATTGCCGGCGTCTTATAGGTTCGTAGGAGGGCTGGGCGATGGCACGTATCAAGCGCAGTATCAACGCGAAGAAGAAGCGGCGCAACGTCCTTGAAGAGGCGAAGGGGTATTGGGGCCTGAAGAGCACCAACTACCGCCAGGCCAAGGAGCAGCTGCTCAAGTCGCACACGTATGCGTACCGCGACCGCAGGGTGCGCAAGCGCGATTTCCGGAAGCTGTGGATCACTCGTATCAACGCGGCGGCCCGGCTTCACGGCATGAACTACAATCAGTTCATCCACGGGCTGAAGCAGGCCGACATCGACCTGAACCGGAAGATGCTGGCCCACCTCGCCGTCTCGGAGCCGCAGGTGTTCGCCGAGATCGCTGGGAAGGCGAAGGCGGCGCTCTCCGAGGTCTGAGAACGATGGAGTATGTACGACGGCGTCGCCCCGGCGCTCCGCGATGGACATGATATCCATTCGCGGCGCGGCCCCGAAGGCGGCGCCGTCGTCATTCAGCGACCGGTGGGGCCCACTTCGTCGGGCCTCGCGACTCATCGTCTGCACGAGGTGCCCATGATCCGTACCATCGCCGGCCGGCACAACGAGAGCGTCAAGCTGGCGCAGAAGTTGCAGAAGAAGAAGCATCGTCGCGACAAGGGGCTCTTCGTGTGTGAGGGCCTCGATCTTCTCAACGCGGCGATCCAGGCCGGTGAGTCCCCGGTGGAGGTGCTCGTGCGCGACGACCTCCTCGATCGTCTGCCGCCCGAGGTGCTCGAAGAAGCCGAAGAGGACGAACTCGACATAGGAGTGTGCTCGGCCGAAGTGCTCGAGCACGCGAGCGGCCTCGGCGGTGCGGCGGATGTCGTCGCTCTATTCGAGCTCATCGAATGGAACATGTCAGATCTTCCCCTGGAGGCCGGGGTGAGCGTGTACCTGTCCGGGGTCGGCGACCCCGGCAACGTGGGCACCATCATCCGCAGCGCGGTCGCATTCGGTGCCGTGGGGGTGGTGTGCAGTCCGGGCACCGCCGATCCGTTCGGGCCCAAGGCGCTGAGAGCCGGTATGGGGGCACAGTTCTTCACCAGGGTCATGGTGGAGGTGTCGCCGGCGGACCTCGTGGCCAAGATCGAGGCCGACGAGAAGCGCGGCGTGGCGCGGCCGGCGGTAGTGTGCGCGGACCCGGGAGCCGAGACGAACAGTCGGGACCTGGTTGTGGAGGGCCCGGTTGTCCTTGTGATGGGGGCGGAGCGGGAGGGCCCGGCCGAGATCCCGGGCCCGGTGGTGCGCGTGGCTATCCCCCAAGTCGGCTTCGACTCGCTCAACGTAGCGATGGCGGCCACTGTGCTGTTATACGAGCTCAGCCGCCCCTATCGTGGCAAACCTCGCGGGGGTCTGCTAGCTTAGGTCCACCACCCGAAGGGAGGGGTCATCCCAGCAGATCAATCCATCCTCGAGCAGATACAAAGAGCCGATTTGCGCGATATTTACACGTCGGGCGTCGAAGCCGTGGAATCCGTCGCCGACCTCGCGGGGCTCGAAGAGGCGCGGGTGCGGTTCCTGGGGCGGAAGGCCGCCCTCACGACCATGCTCCGGAGCATCCCGGAACTTCCCCCGGCGGATCGGCCGAACGTGGGTAAGTTCGGGAACTTGGTAAAGCGGCAGCTGGAGGAGGCACTGGAAGCCCGTCAGGCCGTCCTCGAGGCCGGGGAGCTTGTCGATGCGCTCGAGCACGACCGGCTGGATGTCACCTTGCCCGGACGGACGCTCCCCCTCGGTCATCTGCACCTGATCACTTCCACCCGTCGCGAGATCGAAGACATCTTCGTGTCCATGGGGTATTCCGTGGCGGAGGGCCCCGAGATCGAGACCGACTACTACAACTTCGAAGCGCTGAACCATCCGGCCGACCATCCGGCGCGGTCGCTGCACGACACGTTCTTCGTGTCCGAAGATATCCTGCTTCGCACCCATACATCGCCGGTGCAGGTGCGGGTCATGGAGAAGAAGCGTCCACCGGTGTATGTGATCGCTCCCGGCAAGGCCTACCGGCGGGATTCAGACGCTACGCACACCCCGATGTTCCATCAGGTGGAGGGCTTGGTCGTTGACGAGGGCGTCACCCTGGCCGATCTGAAGGGCACACTCGAGGTGTTCGCCCGGGCGATGTTCGGTGCGGATCGGCAGATCCGCCTGCGCCCGCACTTCTTCCCGTTCACCGAGCCTTCCGTCGAGGTGGATGTGTCGTGCATGATCTGCGACGGAGTCGGATGCCGGCTCTGCAAGCGGAGCGGATGGCTCGAGATCCTCGGCGCGGGCATGGTCGACCCCAATGTCTTCGCGTTCGTTGGATACGACCCCGAGAAGTACACGGGCTTCGCTTTCGGCATGGGTATCGAGCGCATAGCCATGTTGAAGCACGGGGTCACCGATCTGCGTCTCTTCTACGAGAACGACCTGAGGTTCGTGCGGCAGTTCTAGCGTCTGCTGCGCGTCGTACACCAAACTACACGAGCGATCTTGAGGATGGAGCAGGCATGAAGGCCCCCCTGTCGTGGTTGAGCGAACACGTTGTCATCGGTCTCCCCGCGGACGAACTTGCCTCCAGGCTTGCCCTCACCGGCACCGAGGTGGAGCGTGTCGCGGCCGTGGGCGTCTCGTCATCCAGCGACGTTCTCAAGTGGTTCGTCGTCGGCAAGGTCGTTGCGTGTGAGAAACATCCCGACGCCGACAAACTCTCCGTATGCACGGTCGATGTCGGGGAAGATCAACCCCGTACGATCGTCTGTGGGGCCCCGAACGTGAGGGCCGGCCAGACGGTCGCCGTGAGTCTACCCGGAGCGGTGCTTCCCAACGGCATGACGATAGCGAAGGCCAAGCTGCGCGGGGTGACGTCGTCCGGCATGATCCTTTCCGAGGCTGAAGTCGGCTTCGAGGCCAAGAGCCCCGGCATCATGGTGCTTCCGGAGGAGTGGGAGGCCGGAGAGCCGTTGGCCGACCGCCTGCAGTTGGCGGAGTCCGTGCTGGAGGTCGAGGTGACTCCCAACCGTCCCGACTGCCTGTCTATCCGCGGCCTTGCCCGAGAGATAGCCGCGGTCACGGACGAGACCTTCTGTGAGGAGACCGAGTACGTCTTCCCGGTCTCTTCGCGGCAGGCGGCGGATGATATCTCTGTGGAGGTATGGGATCCGGACCTCTGCCCGCGCTATGCGGCTCGGGTGATCACCGGTGTGACGGTGGCCGATTCGCCCGCGTGGCTGAAGGCGCGCATTTCCCATGCGGGCATGCGCCCGGTCAACAACGTGGTGGATGTCACCAACTACGTCATGTGGTCTATCGGACAGCCGCTGCACGCGTTCGACCTCGCCATGGTGGAGGGAGCGCGGGTCATAGCCCGACGGGCCCAAGCCGGCGAGACGATCGTCACCTTGGACGACACCAAGCGGGTGCTCACCGAAGACATGCTTGTGATCGCCGACGCGGTGAAACCGTCGGTGATCGCGGGGATCATGGGCAGCGTCGACAGCGAGGTGACGGACTCCACTTCGAACCTGCTGCTCGAGGCCGCCAATTTCCACGGAGCCTCCATCATGCGTACCTCCGGCGCCCTCGGGCTGCGCAGTGAATCGTCCACGCGCTTTGAGAAAGGCCTCGACCGGAATCTGATCCCACTCGCGCTCGACATGGCCTGTGCGATGCTCACCGAGACCTGTGGAGGGGTCGTCTCCGCCGGCACCGTCGACGTGCTTGCGGGCGCGACGCACCCAATAGAGCTGACTCTGCGGCCCCACCGGGTCGAGCAGATGCTCGGCACTGTCGTGCCCACGGCAGAGATCGAGGCCATCTTGGGTCGACTCGGCTGCGAGGTCGATGAGTGCCCCGACGACGATGCGTGTCTGCAGGTGACTGTGCCCACGTGGAGGGCCGACCTGGAGCGCGAGATAGACCTTGTAGAGGAGATCGCCCGCATCCACGGTCTCGAACTGCTGCCCTCGACGCTACCGCCTCGCACCGAAGGTCGCGGCGGTTTGACGCCGGATCAGCAGGCAGTGCGACGCATCGCCGACGCCTTGGTCGGCGCGGGCCTCGACGAGGTGGTCACCTACTCGTTCATAGAGCCAGGGTGGATGGGCCAGCTGCGCCTTGAGCCGGCAGATGAACGCTCGGCTCCGATACCGCTCACCAATCCGCTCAGCCAGGATCAGTCGGTGATGCGCACGATGCTTCTGCCCGGACTCCTCGCGGCGACCCGCCGCAACCTCACCGTGCGGGAAGAACGTGTGCACCTCTTCGAGATCGGCCACACGTTCCACGCCCGGCAGAGTGGCCTGCCGAACGAGCACCGCCGATTGGGTGTCACGCTCCATGGCCCGTGGGAAGTGGAATCCTGGACGGCGAAAGCGTCGCTCCCCGACTACTACCTCTGCAAAGGCCTACTGGAGCGGGTGTTCGCTTCTCTCGGGGTGCAAGCCGACTTCGAGGTGACCAGAGAAGGGTTCCTCCATCCGGGTCGCTCCGCTGCTATCACGGTGAGCGGGGTGGCTGCGGGCTGGCTGGGGGAGGTGCATCCCTTGGTGAGTCGGGCATTCGATATCTCGGGCCAGGTCGTTGCGGCGGAGATCGATCTGGAAGTGGTCCTACCGGCGGCTCGGGGCGTGACGATTTTCGAAGATCTCCTCAACCATCCCGTCCTTGAGCAGGACGTGGCGCTCGTAGTGGCTGAAGATGTACAGGCGACGGCCGTGGTCGAGGCGGTTCGAGCCGCCGGTGGCGAGCTCCTTCGGGATGTCGAAGTGTTCGACGTATACACCGGGCGACAGGTCGCCGCCGGCAGTAAGAGCCTGGCCTTGCGCCTGACCTATCGGTCGCCGGATCGCACGCTCGCGGAGAGCGAAGTCAACCAGCTGCGCGACACGATGCTCGCCGAACTCAACACCACCATCGGGGCGACTATCAGGAGCTGACGTCGCGGGCGCGCAAGCCCCTCGCTCACCGATCTGGATGACTTTGCAGAATGCTGTATGATTATGCACTCAGTTGGGCGACGCGTCGGTTCGGAATCGAAGGGAGCGGGGGAGTGATCCAGGCTGGTATCGTGGGTGCGACCGGTTTCACCGGGGTGGTGCTCACCGAGTTGCTCTGGGCCCATCCGGAGGTGCGCCTCGGGCCGCTGACTTCGTCCAACTACGTGGGCCAAGGCGTCGGCGATGCCTTCCCTCACGTGCGCGTGCCGGGCACCTATGTCGAGTACTCTCCCGAGGTGGTCGCAGACTGCGATTTCGTGTTTGTCTGCTACCCGCACGCCGCGTCGCATCCGGTGGTGGGGGAGTTGATCGACCGAGGGCACCGCGTCATCGACCTGAGTGCCGACTTCCGGCTCGTCGATGAGGACGCATACCGACATTGGTACGGCTTCCAGCATGGCCGCGCGGATCTCGTGCCGAAGGCGGTGTACGGACTCCCCGAACTGCACCGCGAACGCATTGCGGCCGCCGACCTCGTCGCGAATCCAGGATGCTACCCGACTGCCGCGATACTGGCGGCGCTGCCGCTGATTCGAGGACTCGACATCGCCACAGTGGTGGTGGATGCCAAGTCTGGAGTGTCGGGCGCCGGCCGCTCCCCATCCGCCGCCACGCATTTCAGCCGAGTGCACGACGACTTCAGGGCTTACGGGGAAGTCGGTCACCGGCACACGTCCGAGATGCTCCAAGAGCTTCGGCAGGTCGCGGGGAGGCCGGTCGGGGTGAGCTTCACTCCTCACCTGCTTCCGGTGGACCGGGGTATCCTGGCTACGGTGTACTGCTTCCCGGCGGCCGACAGCGGATTGGTTTCACAGGACGCACTGACGCGTCTCTACGAGGAGGCCTACGCGAACGAACCGTTCGTCGAGGTGGTGGCGCCCACGCCTGCCCTGAGTGAGGTGCAGCGCACGAACTACTGCCGCATCTCCCCGCGGGTCGATGAAGCCGCGGGTCTGTACAAGGTCGTCTCGGTCATCGACAACCTGCTTAAGGGCGCCTCGGGCCAGGCGGTTCAGAATCTGAACATCATGGCCGACTTCCCTGAGGCGCTCGGTTTGGGAGGCCAAGGGTGAGCGGCACATCCGACTTCGCTCATCCCGTACTTGTCCAACCGCCGACCTCGCAGTTCCTCAAGCTCCCCGAAGGGGTCACTCACGCGGAGGAAGGTCGAGACTTCGGAGTGACCTATCCGGCAGGCTTCGTTGCCGCGGGTGTGGCGGCGGGCATCAAGGCCAGCGGCCGTCGTGACCTCGGTATCGTTGCTGTCGAACCTGCATATCACTCGTCGGCCGTCGGCGCCGCCGTGTTCACGCGCAACTCGTTCGCGGCGGCCCCTGTCGTGGTCAGTCGCGGGGACACCGCGATCGGCAAGCTCACGGCGGTGTTGATGAACAGCGGCAATGCCAACGCGTGCACGGGCCCCGAAGGTCTTGCGGTAGCCCGCGCCACGCGAGCTGAATGCGCGCGGCGCCTGGGTCTTGGCGCCGACCGCGTTGCTATCGCGTCCACCGGCATCATCGGGGTACCCCTGGACCAGAGCGCAGTAGTGGCCGGCATCGCTGCAGCCGCCGATCGAATGGACCGAGTCGGAGGTATCGCGTTCGCCGACAGCATCATCACCACCGATCGCTTCCCCAAATCGGTGGCTCTCGACGTGCGCACCGATGGTGGGGTCGTGCGCCTGGGCGCGTGCGCCAAGGGCGCCGGCATGATCGCGCCGGGCATGGCTACCATGTTGTGCGTGGTGACGACTGATGCCCTGATCCCGCCCAAGTTGGCGCGCACGATGCTCGACCGCGAAGTCGGGCACTCCTTCAACCTCATCTCGGTCGATGGTCAGATGAGCACGAACGACTGCGTGTTCTTCATGGCCAACGGCGCGTCGGGCGTGGAATTGTCGGCGGAAGCACCGCGCCGACTGGGCCTTGCCCTTCGCTACGCGATGCTTCGTCTGGCGCTGATGATGGTCGCCGACGGGGAGGGGGCGACCAAGGTGGTGCACCTCGTCGTCGATGGAGCGCCCGACGAGCAGGCTGCGCGCGTCGCGTGCCGTGCCGTGGCCGACTCCACCCTCGTGAAGACGGCCATGTACGGTGGAGATCCGAACTGGGGGCGCATCTTGAGCGCAGTCGGCGCCGCCTTGCCTGGTCGGACGTTCCCCGAGACAGCGCTACGCTTCGGGGACATCGCACTCGTAGAGTCGGGAGTGCCGGTGGATCCGGGGGCCCAGGGGAGGGCGCGACTTCAGGAGATCATGAGCGGAGGCGAGATAGAGATCGGCTTGCACCTGGGGCATGGAGACGGCAAAGACGAGGTGTTCTTCTCCGACCTCGGCCATGAATACGTGACCATCAACGCCGAATACCATACCTAGGAGGGCGCGGACGCATGCGCGAGGTCTACCGAAAGCGCGTCGAGATCCTACTCGAAGCACTGCCGTACATCCGGCTCTTCAGCGGGAAGACCGTGGTGATCAAGTACGGGGGGGCTGCGATGAGTTCCGCCGACCTGAAGGACGAGTTCGCCACCGATATCGCCCTGCTCCGATACGTGGGCATACGGCCCATCATCGTGCATGGGGGTGGGGGCGAGGTATCGAGCTTCATGGGTCGTCTCAACATGCCTGTTGAATTCGTAGACGGCCTTCGAGTCACCGACGCCGCGGCGATGGAGGTGGCCAAGATGGTGCTCGTGGGCAAAGTGAACAAGGAGATCGTGGCCTTGATCAACCAGAAGGGCGTGCGTGCGGTGGGCCTTTCCGGTGACGACGGCCTCTTGCTCGAGGCCCGTCGACTCGAGCGGCGAGGGCCCGACGGTGCTCTGTTGGACCTGGGCCAGGTGGGTGAGGTAGTGGGCGTGAACACCGACCTCCTCACCCTGCTCGA
Organism: Actinomycetes bacterium; assembly: GCA_024637035.1. Lineage (GTDB taxonomy): Bacteria > Actinomycetota > Thermoleophilia > RBG-16-64-13 > RBG-16-64-13 > JAHJSA01. The sequence continues at coordinate 13,641 of JAGXFW010000010.1, read as the reverse complement.
GAGTGAGTATGTGCCGGTCGTAGCTTCTGTGGGCGCCGGCCCCGATGGCGAGAGCTACAACATCAATGCCGACACCGTGGCCGCCGCCCTGGCGACCGCCTTGAAGGCGGAGAAGCTGGTGTTCCTCACCGACGTCGCCGGCTTGTATGCCGATTTTGAAGACGAGAACAGCCTCATCTCGGAGTGCTTCGCAGATGAAGTGCGCGCCCTCATGGAATCTGGCACCATCTCCCAGGGCATGCTTCCGAAGCTGGAAGCGGTGCTCAGCGCACTCGACTCCGGAGTGAGGGCCGCCCACATCATCGACGGCCGGGTGGCCCATTCGATCCTGCTGGAGATCCTCACCGAGGACTCAGGTGTGGGCACCATGATCCGCTCCGGCGACGATGGTGCCTCTCGATGAGCGGCTCGGTCCCTTGTGCAGGCGGATGCGTCCGTGTCTCGCCTGAGGTGGCATCGTTGGACGCCCGGTACGTGCTGCCCACGTATGCCCGGTATCCTCTGGAGCTGGTGGCAGGTGCGGGGGCGGAGCTCCTGGGGGCCGACGGGGTCGAATATCTCGATTTCGTCACCGGCTTGTCGGTGAGCAACTTCGGGCATTGCCATCCCCACATCGTTGCGGCGATCCAGGCGCAGGCGGCGTCTCTGATCCACTGCTCGAATCTGTATGTGACGCGCCCGCAGGCCGAATTGGCCTCGCGTTTGTCTGCGCTGGCCAACGGGGGCCGGGTGTTCTTCGCGAATAGCGGGGCCGAGGCCAACGAGGTGGCGATCAAGGTAGCCAAGAAGCGGGCCGCTGGCGGGGGGGGCGGTGTGATCGTGACCCTGGAGCGCTCGTTCCATGGTAGGACGATGGCTACGCTTTCCGCGACCGGTCAACCGGAGAAGCAGGCGCCGTTCGCCCCCGTCCTCGAAGGGTTCGTTCACGTGCCCGTGGGCGATCAGACGGCGCTCGAGACCGTGTTCCGCGAGGGGAAGGTGGCTGCCGTCCTCCTGGAACCCGTATTGGGTGAGAGCGGAGTGGTCCTCGTGCCCGAGGGGTTCCTCAAGGCCGCGCAGGCTCTGTGCGAAGAACACGACGCACTGTTCATGCTCGACGAGGTGCAGACCGGGCTCGGCCGCTGCGGTGCGACCTTCGCGTACCAGCGCTTCGGTCTTTCCCCCGACGTGGTGACGGTGGCCAAGACCCTTGCGGGCGGACTCCCGATGGGGGCGGCCATCGTGGGAGGCCGCGCCGAGGACGTGCTGGTGGGGGGCGACCATGGCTCCACCTTCGGCGGTGCCCCCGTGGTGGCCGCGGCCGCGAACGCGGTGCTCGATCTCTTAGGGGAGGATGGGCTGTTTAGCCGCGTCGAGGAACGGGGGGTCCGGCTGGAAGGCTGGCTCGACCGGCTCGTCGAGAGCGGAGCGGCGTGTGAGGTCCGCAGGCTTGGCCTGATGGCGGCGGTAGACCTGGTGGGTGTGTCGGCCAAGCAGGTGGTGCTCGACGCGCTCGAGGCTGGGATCCTGCTGAACGCGACCTCCGAGATGACTCTGCGCTTCCTTCCTCCTCTGATCGTGAGCGATGAGCAGATCGACCGCGTGGGCCGCTTCCTGGCTACCCGCATGTCCGCAGGGTCTCCCGGGGAAGGGATTTGATGATGGACGTTCGACACTTTCGTAAGGTCTCCGACCTCTCGGCGGAGGAGATCCGTCTGGTGTTGGACGACGCCGCGAGGTTGAAACTCGAGCCTCGACGCGACGTGCTGGCCGGGAAGACCGTAGCCCTGATCTTCAGCAAGCCCTCTACGAGGACACGGGTATCGTTCAGTGTCGGTGTGCATCAACTCGGAGGCATGCCTCTCTTCTTGGGCGAGAAGGAGTTGCAGATGCGCTCCTCAGAGACTATCGAAGACACCGCCCGCGTGCTGTCACGGTACGTGGACGCGATCGTGATCCGCACGTTCGCGCAACGGGACGTGGACGATCTGGCAGCGAGTGCGTCCGTTCCCGTGATCAACGCGCTCACGGACGACCGGCATCCATGCCAAGCGCTCACCGACATCTTCACCTTCGAAGAGTGCTTTCCCGACCCACGGGGTCGCACGATCACCTACCTGGGCGACGGCAACAACGTGGCAGCCTCGCTGGCCATCGCGGGCGCGATGACCGGTGTGAACGTGTGCCTATCGACGCCGGAGGGATACGACCTCCCGGCGGACATGTGGGCAGAGGTCCAGGAGGCTGCCGCCGCCTACGGGGTGCGGATCTGGCAGGAACGCGACCCACACGCCGCCGTCGCCGGCGCGTCGGCGCTGTACACCGATGTCTGGATCAGCATGGGTCAAGCCGAAGACGAAGAGAAGCTGCACGCGCTCCGGCCGTACGCGATCGACGAGCGGCTGCTCCAGTCGGCTCCGCCGCAGGCCGTGGTCATGCACTGCCTGCCTGCCCACCGGGGCGTGGAGATCTCCGACGCCGTCATGGACGGCGCGCGATCGGTGGTCTTCGACCAGGCCGAGAACCGTCTGCACGTGCAGAAGGCGCTCCTGGCATTCCTGCTTGGAGCGGGCGCGTGCTGAGCAAGAGGCAACGTCAGCATCTGATTCGCGGCGTGGTCGCTTCGTCGCGGGTCGGTACCCAAGAGGGGCTGGCGCTGGCGCTGCGTGAACTGGGGTGCGATGTGACCCAGGCCACGATCAGTCGCGACCTCCGTGAACTCGGGGTCGAGAGGAAGCGGGACGAGAGAGATGGGTTCCGATACGTTCTCGGTACGGCCGAGGACCGGCGCGATCCGGAGCTCGCGTGCTCTCGGATGCTCGAAGAGTTCAGCACCGGGGTGCTGACCGCCCGCAACATCGTGCTGGTGAAGTCTGAGCCCGGAACCGCCTCGGGGATGGGGCTCGTGATCGACGAACTCGGGCACCCCGATATCCTCGGCTGTGTGGCCGGCGACGACACCGTGTTGGTGGTGACCACAGACGATGCCGCGGCGCGCGCCGTGGCCGACCACTTCATCGAACTAGGAGGCTGAATCATGACCCGTGACCTTTGCGTGCTCGCCTACTCGGGCGGCTTGGACACCTCGGCGCTGATCCCATACCTGATGGAGAACAACGGGGTGGAGGTCATCGCCGCGCTCGTGGACGTCGGCCGCGCGAAAGACCTGGAGATGCTGCGCGAGCGGGCGCTGGCTGCGGGGGCCGTCGACGCGGTGATCATCGACGCGAAGGAGGAGTTCGTACGAGAGTTCGTGCTTCCCGCGCTTGCTGCGAACGCGCTCTACGAGGAGAAGTACCCGCTGGTCTCAGCCTTATCGCGTCCTTTGATCTCGAAGAAGATGGTCGAACTCGCCCAAGAGAAGGGGGCTGAGTCGATCGCCCATGGTTGTACCGCCAAAGGGAACGACCAAGTGCGGTTCGATGTCTCGATCCGCTGCCTCGATCCGAACATCGACGTGCTCGGACCTGCCCGCGAGTGGGACATGACAAGGCCGGAGATCCTCGACTACGTGGCCGCGCGCGGCATCGATATCCCTCTGACGAAGAAGAATCCGTTCTCTATCGACGAGAACGCGTGGGGTCGCACCATCGAGTGCGGAGAGCTCGAGGACCCGTGGGAGACTCCGCCGGAAGAGGCTTTCACGGTGACGGTGGACCCGAGGCTCGCTCCCGATGATGGGGCGGAAGTGGTGGTGGGATTCGAGCAGGGCGTGCCGGTATCGCTCGACGGTGTTCGGCTGGAGCCGCTCGCCCTCATCGACACCATCGACGCGCTCGGCGGGCGTCACGGTTTCGGTCGCATCGACATGATCGAGAACCGCCTCGTCGGCATCAAGAGCCGCGAGATATACGAGACCCCGGGCGCCCTGGCCCTGATCATGGCCCACAAGGAGATCGAGGACCTCGTGCTCACGCGCGACCTGCTCCACTTCAAGCGTGGAGTCGAGCAACGTCTCGCCGACATGATCTACGACGGACAATGGTTCAGCCCCCTCGCCGACGCGCTGAAAGCATTTGTCGCTCACACACAGATACGGGTGACCGGAGAGACGCGCCTGCTCTTCTACAAGGGCTCCTGCACCGTTCGCGGTCGTCGCTCTCCCAACTCGATGTATGTCGAGGAATTGGCGACGTATGGGGCGGGCGATCGATTCAGTCACGAATCGGCCAAGGGTTTCGTCGAGCTGTGGGGCCTTCCCTTGGAAGTCTGGGCCCGCCGCGCACCCGGCGGCAGTTGATGGAGGAAACGAGCGGTCGCTCGAAGCCGTGGGGAGGACGCTTCTCGGAAGAGCAGACGCCCCTGTTCGAGCGACTGAACGCATCCCTACCGTTCGACTATGTGCTTGCGCCGCACGACCTGCGGGGATCGATGGCTCATGTGCGCATGCTGGGGGCCATAGGGGTGCTCTCGGGGGATGAAATGGCTACGCTCCTCGGTGGGCTGACTCAGCTGGTGGAGGAGGTCGCCTCAGGCGCGGTGCCGTGGGACATCCGTGACGAAGACGTTCATATGGCCATGGAGCGTCGACTCACCGAGATCGTGGGACCGGTGGGAGGGAAGGTGCACACCGGGCGCAGCCGCAACGACCAGGTGGCCCTCGATACCCAGCTCTACCTACGGGAGGCAGTCCACGGCCACCTGCTGGGCGTCCTCGGTCTGGTCGAGACCCTGCTGGGCCGCGCGGAGGAGTGGCGCGGGGTGATCGTTCCCGGCTACACGCATCTTCAGCGTGCGCAACCGGTGTCGCTCGCTCACCATCTGCTCGCCTACTGCTCGATGCTCGAGCGCGACGCCGGTCGGCTCCTCCGGTGGTTCGAAGGCTCGTGGATGCCGCTCGGGGCCGGCGCGTTGGCCGGAGTGAACTACCCGCTCGATCGCGAGATGGTGGCGGCCGAGCTCGGGTTCGACACCGTCGCGCCCAATGCGATGGATGCGGTCGCTGCGCGTGACGCGGCGTTCGAGTATGTCGCAGTGGCGACGAACTGTGCTCTGCACCTGTCTCGCCTCGCGGAGGAGCTTGTGCTGTGGTCGTCACAGGAGTTCGGGCTGTTCGCGCTCCCCGACTCGTGGACCTCGGGCTCGAGCATCATGCCGCAGAAGAAGAATCCCGACGCGGCGGAACTCGTGCGTGGAAAGGCGGCCGGGTTCATCGGTCGGCTCACCTCACTGGGCGCGCTGGTGAAGGGTCTGCCTTTGGCGTACAACAAGGACCTTCAGGAAGACAAGCTGTATGTGTTCCAGACAAGGGAAGAGCTCGATCTCTGCCTGGAGGCTATGGATGCGATGGTTGCTGTGCTTTCGGTGGATCGGGAGCAATCGCGGCGCGCGGCTGAGGGCGGGTATGCGCAAGCCACCGACGTAGCGGACTACCTGGTCGAACGGGGCTTGGCGTTTCGGGATGCACATCACATCACGGGGCGCCTCGTGGGTCACGCCCTCGAGATGCACTGGGAACTGTCGCAGGTCCCCCTGGCGGACCTGCGCCGGCTTAGCCCGCTGTTCGACGAGGAGTACTACGAGGTGGTGGATCTCGATCGAGTCGTGGCGGCCAAGATCTCGCCGGGAGGCACCTCGCCGGAACGGGTGGAGGAGCAGCTTCTTGGCGCTCGGGCGCGCCTCGCCGGTCTAAGAAGGGCGGCGAGCGAGGTCTGGGCGCCTCCGCGTTGACCGACAGAGGGAAGAGGCGGATGCCGGTCGTGGCGATCGGCGCGCCTCGGTCCTGGCGACCCCCGGGGTCACCACTCCGTCCGGACTTCTTCGATCGGTCGGCGGACCAGGTTGCCGCCGACCTGGTAGGGAAGATCCTGTGGCGGGACGGGGTAGGTGGTGGGCGATTGGTCGAGGTCGAGGCTTATCTGCCCTCGGACGACCCGGCGTGCCACGCCGCCCGAGGAAGGACTCGTCGGAACGACGCGATGTTCGGGCGACCCGGCACCGTGTACGTCTATCTGAGCTACGGTATCCACGTGCTCCTGAACCTGGTGTGCGAATCGGAGGGTGTGCCGGCAGCGGTCCTGATGCGGGCATTCGAGCCCCTCGCATCTCCGGGGGAGCCGCGTCTCGATCCGCGCGTGGCGGCCGGCCCCGGCCTCGTGGGCAGGGCGCTGGGTCTCGACCTTTCGTGGAACGGAGTCCGACTCGGTTGCGAGGCCCGTCTGGGCGTCTTCGACGACGGTTTCGCGCCGGCCGTGGAAACCACAGAGCGCATCGGGATATCGATGGGTCGATCTCTTCCTCTCCGCTTCATCCTGCCGGGCAGTCGATCACTCTCGCGAGCGCCGCGCCGCGGCATCCCCGCAGGCAGACCATCCTGAATCTTCTCGGGTTCCGATGGAATGTCCGCTCGAGATGGAATGTCCGCTGGGTGCTGGGCTACACTAGTCGTGTCGGAACCGGTGACGAAGAGGGGACGCCATGAAGCTCAGTGCGCTGTATTCGGAGGCCGTGAAGGTAGGTATGGAGAACGACCCTCGTGGTCCCCGCGGCCTCGAGCGCGTGATGGAGCAGGCGCGCAAGACCTTCGCGGACCTGCCGCAGAAGGACAAGTGGGAGTTCGACCGCGAGTCTCTGGACAATCCATTCAGCGACACCCGCATCCTCGTCGGTGATCCGGATACCGAAGTCAGGCGCATGCTGGTGGGCATCGACATCTCGATCGGCGAGATAATGTTGGCGGAGCGCCTGCGCGAGAAGGGGCAGGTCGTGGACCTTGTCCTGGCCCACCATCCGGAAGGTCGAGCCTTGGCCGATCTTGGAGCCGTGATGGGGGTTCAGGCCGATATCTGGCGCCGCTTCGGCGTGCCGATCGCGTATGGCGACACGGTCATGGCCGGGCGCGCCGCGGAGGTCGACCGCCATCTGCACGCCGCGAACATGGATCAGTCGATCTCGGCCGCCCGCATCCTCGACATACCGTTCATGTGTTGTCACACCCCCGCGGACAACAGCGTGAACGCGTTCCTGCAGAAGCTGTGCGACGATCTCGACGAGGACGCCACGCTTGAAGACATCCTGGACATGCTGAAGGAGATCCCTGAGTATCGGGAAGCGGTGGCCCAGGGAGTCGGCCCGATGATCTTTCAGGGTGAGAACTCCTATCGTGCGGGAAAGGTGATGGTCGACATGACGGGCGGCACCAGCGGCCCCGACGAGGTCATCCAGAGGCTGGCCGCAGCGGGAGTCGGTACCATCCTGGGCATGCACATGTCGGAAGAGCACCGGAAGAAGGCCGAGGAAGCGCACATCAACGTGGTCATCGCCGGCCATCACGCTTCGGATTCGCTGGGCATGAACCTCGTGATCGACCGCATGGAATCCGCGGGTGTCGATGTGGTGAGTTGTTCCGGTTTCAGCCGGGTCTCCCGCACGCAGTAGCGGGCGCCGACTCGGCGACCGGGAGTTCGGGGACGGGCTCCGCCTTCGATCAGGGGAGGGCGTACACGCCCAGCGAGACTGTGCCCCCGCGCGGGAGCAATGCTCCGGGGGCGGGACTCTGCGTAGCTACAGTGTCGTCCTTCTGCGGGTCTCCCGTCGCGATGTGCTCGGCAACGTCGGCCAGTAGGCCGGCGGTCTCCAGCGCCTTCAGAGCGCGGGCCAGCTTCTGACCAATCACGTCCGGCACGGCGACGCTCTCCCGTGTGGTCGAGGTAGTGTCCGTCGGGGGGCCGGAGCTCACGACCAGATCCACGGAGCCGCCGTTCTCGAGAGTGGTCCCCCCTTGGGGCGTCTGCTCGAGGACGATGCCCGCAGGAGCATCCGCCACGGCGTCCGTAGTACTTACTTTGTACCCCGCCGCCTTGAGGCTCTGCTTCGCCACTTTGACGTCGAGTCCCACCACCGTGGGCACGACGCCCGGGGATGTTCCGCCGACAACGTACGTGATACGTACCGTGCTCCCCTGTAGCAGCGACATCCCGGCTGCCGGGTCCTGGGAGATGACGAGCCCGTCCGGGAAGGACGCGTCGTTGATCTCCACCGCCTCCGCTACGAACCGGGCCTCTTCGAGCGCCGCGCGTGCGGCAGCGAGGGTGAGGCCGGTCACGTCAGGCACGGGCATCTCTTGGGGGGAGTGGAGGGGGCAGGCTTCTGTGGGGGCGGTTCCCTTGAGGAAGCGCTCAGAGATGGTCTCCGGGCACCACTCAGTGGCGAGCAGCCCGCTCTCCGGGTCGATGGAGACCGTGACCCACTCCGAGCCGGCGGGCTCGAGGAAGTCGCGAGGCTCGATGCCCTCGAGCGCTTCGTTCATGTATGCCGCCCAGATCTGCGCGGGGAACGAGCCGCCGGTCACGGAGATGCCGTGCACGTCGGTCATGGGCTTCTGTTCGTCGGGATAGCCCACCCACACGGACGTGACCACATCCGGTGTGTAACCGACGAACCAGGCGTCCCGATACGATTGGGTCGTTCCCGTCTTGCCGGCCGCGGGCCGAGAGATATCCGCCTTGCGGCCGGTACCGCGCGCGATGACGTCTTTCAAGGCCTGCGTCGTCTGATAGGCGGCGAGCGGGTCGAGCACGGGGGTATGCACCAGCTGGTTCTCATCGACCGCCACTCCCTCTGCGGTCTCCACTCTCATTATGGAGATGGGCGTCACCGGGTGATCCGGATCGAACACCACGCTCCCCGAAAGCCGCTCACCGCCCGTTGCGATGCTGCCATAGGCGACGGCCATCTCAAGCGGGCTCACGCCGGTGCGGAGGCCGCCCAGCGCGATGGCGGGGTTCGGTTCCAATGGCGCTTCGACACCAAGCCGCCGTGCGGTCTCGATCACCTGCTCTGGACCGACGTCCATGATCAGACGCGCGAACACACCGTTGCTCGATATCGCAGTGGCTTCCGCAAGGCTGATTCGCCCCGAGTCTTGGGACTTCACGTTCCAGTCGTCGCCGGGCAGTTCGATCGTGATCGGCCCCGAGTCGTACGTGTCACCTGGGCTTATCCCTTGCTCGAGGGCCGCGGCGAGTACGAAGGTCTTGAAGGCCGATCCGGGCTGACGATGACCTTGTGTGGCGAGGTTGAACTGCTGCACTCCGAAGTCTGCGCCTCCGACCATGGCCACGATCGCGCCCGTGCGAAGGTCGATGGACACGAGGGCCGCACTTGGATCGCCCGGCTCGTCGAGGGTGTCGGCTATGACACGCTCCGCGATCTCTTGCAGCCGCAGATCGATCGACGTATAGACCCGCAAGCCACCCTGGAGCACCGTGGTAGAACCATACCGGGCAACCAACTGTTCGCGCACCATCTCGACCCAGTAGGGCACCGGCCCCTCTAGTCGGTCGGTCTGGGGTGCAAGCACCGGGTCTTCGGTGAGGGCGGATTGCAGTTCGTCGCTGGTGATCAAGTCCTGCTGGAACATGACGTTCAGAATCAGGTCGCGGCGTCCGCGTGCAGCTTCCGGATTCCTGCGGGGGGAGTAGTTGGAGGGAGACTTCGGTACGCCCACCAGCAAGGCGGTCTGTGCGAGGCTGAGGTCTGAGGCGGGGATGCCGAAGTAGGTACGCGCGGCTGCTTGGATGCCGTACGCTCCCTCACCGAAGTAGATGATGTTCAGGTACTCGGTGAGGATCTTGTCCTTCGACCACTTCCTCTCGAGCTGATAGGCGAGTGCTGCCTCCTTGACCTTGCGGTCTATGGTCTTCTCATCGGAGATGAAGGCGTTCTTGATGAACTGCTGGGTGATCGTCGATCCCCCCTGCACGAAACTCCTCTGCCGGAAGTCGGCCCAGAGCGCTCGCGCGATGCCGATGGGGTCGACGCCGCGATGCTCGTAGAAGCGAGCGTCTTCTATGGCCACCACTGCATCACGCACGACCTGCGGTATCTGATCCTCCGTGACTACTTCGCGGTTCTCGATGCCGTGCAGTTCGGCCAGCAGGTTGGGAGGATCGGCTGAGTCGAAGACCTTGGACGTCTGAGCGGTCTCGTAGTCGCCTTGTGCCTCGAGTGACGGCAGGTTCGACGAGATGCCCACCCACAGGCCCGCGGCTCCGGCAAGAGCGGCGATCATTGCCAGCAGGGCGAGCAGGATCACCAGTCGGAGCGCACGCACTAATAGAGACGGGCCTTTTCGCGGCAAGCGGCGCGTTGTGTTACCCATACAGGAGTCCTTCAGGTCAGCGATCCTCCTGAGCCGACGAAGAGTGGAAGATGCACGGCGTCGGTCAAGGGATCGGTATCGCGGTCGGGCTTCGGATTCAGGTCAATGTTAGCGTGTATCGAGAGCAGTGTCCGCACGGCATGGGGAAGAGCGCTGCCCTGGACGGCTAGTGAAAGGCCTGTGGTATCCTCCGCGAGTCCCGGTGCCGGCGACGCCAAGGTCCGCCGTCCCTTCCCAGAGGCCGTCAGAGGTGGGTCGAATACCATGAACGAGGTCCCCGGTGATCTGTTGGATCCCGAAGCTGGTGAAGCATCCTCCATCCCCGTTGAGATGAGAGAGCAGTTTGACGATCTCCTCACCGGGTGCGTGGATGCACTTCCGTCTGACGACCTCCTCCATCGCCTGTGCGCCGCTCAGGTTGAAGGACGCCCCCTGCGTGCCAAACTCGGCGTTGATCCGACCGCCCCCGACATCCATCTGGGCCACACTGTCGTACTGCGTAAGCTCCGGCAGTTCCAGGATCTGGGCCACACGGCTGTGCTGATCATCGGTGACTACACTGCCAAGGTGGGGGACCCGTCAGGCAGATCCAAGACGCGGCCCCGGCTGGACGACGAAGAGATAGCAGAGAATGCTCGCACATACATCGCCCAGGCCGGCAAGGTGCTCGACATGGATCGCGTCGAGCTCGTGCGGAACAGCGACTGGCTGGCCCCGTTGCGCATGAACGAGGTCCTCAAGCTCACGTCGGTGACGACCGTTGCCCGCATGCTCGAGAGGGACGACTTCTCGAAGCGGTACGAGCAGAGCGAGCCGATCTCGATGGTCGAGTTCATGTACCCACTGCTCCAAGGCTACGACAGCGTAGCGGTGCGGGCTGATGTGGAGCTCGGAGGCACAGATCAGACGTTCAACCTTCTGATGGGCCGCACCGTCATGGAGGCCTACGGTCAGCGACCGCAGAGCATCATGACGATGCCGCTCCTCGTGGGTACCGACGGAGTGCAGAAGATGTCGAAGACCTACGGCAACTACGTGGGAGTGGATGACGCCGCGGAAGACATGTATGGGAAGATCATGTCGATTCCGGATGGACTGATGGGCCCATACTGGACCCTTCTCACCGGCGCCGGTCACCGCGAGGTCGAAGACATCCTCGATCGGCTCGCTTCCGGCACATACCACCCTGCACGAGCGAAGCGAGACTTGGCCGCCCGGATCGTGGATCTGTACCACGGGCTGGAGGCGGCGGATGGGGCGGCGGCCCACTTCGACCGGGTGTTCAAGGAGAAAGACCGCCCCCAAGACATAGAGGAGCTCCCGATCCCCCTCTCTGCCATCCAAGAAGGGCGCATCTGGCTACCGAGGCTCCTGGTAGAGACCGGCATGGCCTCATCGAACAGCGAAGCACGTCGCTTGATCGCGCAAGGCGGGGTCCGTGTCGAAGATGTCGTGGCCACCGAGTCGACCGCCGAATTCTCGGTGGACGAGCTGCGCGACTGCGTGGTGCAGGTGGGCCGCCGACGTTTTCTTCGATTGAAGTGACCCGGAACAGTCGGCAGGGCAATCCGAATAGCGCCCCACCGCGGAAGCCCGCCTAGGACCAAAGTCTGATTCTCTGGTGACGCCCCCTTCCGTACGATGCCGGAATGTATCCGCATCCTCGGGAGGAGGCCACATGTTGATCGAGGGCTTGTCTTCTTCTACCCACTCTAGCGTTGTTGCTCGGTGTCGCCGTGCGGGTGTCTGGTGGGTCGGTCTTGCCGTCCTGGTCGCCGCCTTGTGGCCGGCGGTTGTTGGTTGCGGCGGATCGACGCCTGCCGGCACCGCCTCGTCCACAGAATGGGCGGCTCCGTCTCCGTCCATTCTTGCAGCCTTCGAACGGGCGGCTGTGACCGTGGGGAGCCCGGTCTACGTGCCCGGGGAACTTCCCGTGGGCATGCGGCTACTCTCCGGCGGTGAGTCAGCACTGCCCCTCGAGTCGATGAGCGCCGAGTCCGTCGTCTCATTGGCGCTGGAGGAGGGGCGTCTCGATGTGCTGCAGGGCGTGCAGGGGGACTTGGGTGATGTGCAGGGCGTCGCGTGTGGGACGATCGAGGGCCGCCCTGCAAAGATGTTCGATCTACTCGGTGGTCATCTGGTGCAATGGGAGCGAGACGGTTCGTGGTGTGCCGTGTATGGTCTTGATATACCTACCGAGACCCTGCTCAGAGTGGCCCTCTCTATGGAACGAGGTTGATGCGGGAGTGGGCCGTCCAGGGGAACGTCCAGGGGAATAAGCAGAGGATCGGCGCAGGAATGTGAAAGAAATGTCGGCAAAGCCTTGTCATCGCTGCGTGAGGTGCTAGACTACCGCGGTCCGGGAGATTCAGCGAGCGCGGATACACCAGCGCTCAGTGCCTAGTGTCCGTTGACACCAGGCGCGTCCCGGGGTAGAATGAGGGTTCCTGAAAGGATGTGTACTACGTCCAACAGCCCCAAATCTCCATCGAGGGTAGTCACGTAGGGTAGGCGCTGCAATGCCGACCTGAGAGTGGGCTGTCCTGGGAGACTGGGAGAGCCTTTTTGTTTGGGCTGAGTCGGATAGTGGGAACACAGTTGGAACGGGGTTGACGAGCCGGATCGTCGGTGGTAGTCTCCTCGGTCGCGCCTAAGAGCGCCATGGTCTTTGAAAACTGAGTAGCGTGTAGGGAAGGATCTGTCGGGTGGCCTTGCTGCTCACAGTATCCAACCTGCCAGCACCAATGAAAATAGGTTCTCATCACCTGTTGAGGCGATGAGGGCCGACCCCGTCAGTCGATCGGTCGCAAGACCGAGAAAACTGACACTTTTGAGAGCTATATCGAGCTCTTTCCGAAGACAGAACCGAGCTTCGGCTCGTTTCGCAAATACTTCATGGAGAGTTTGATCCTGGCTCAGGACGAACGCTGGCGGCGTGCTTAACACATGCAAGTCGAGCGAGAAAGGGTCCTTCGGGACCCCGGTAAAGCGGCGAACGGGTGAGTAACACGTGGGCAACCTGCCCCAAGGACTGGGATAACTCCGGGAAACCGGAGCTAATACCGGACGTTCTTGGACCACATAAGTGGTCCAAGCAAATGGTAGCTTCGGCTTCTGCCTTGGGATGGGCCCGCGGCCTATCAGCTTGTTGGTGAGGTAACGGCTCACCAAGGCGACGACGGGTAGCTGGTCTGAGAGGACGATCAGCCACACTGGGACTGAGACACGGCCCAGACTCCTACGGGAGGCAGCAGTGGGGAATCTTGCGCAATGGGCGAAAGCCTGACGCAGCAACGCCGCGTGGAGGAAGAAGGCCTTAGGGTTGTAAACTCCTGTCAGGGGGAAAGAAGGCACCTGGGTTAATAGCCCAAGGGCTGACGGTGCCCCCAGAGGAAGCCACGGCTAACTACGTGCCAGCAGCCGCGGTAATACGTAGGTGGCGAGCGTTGTCCGGAATCATTGGGCGTAAAGAGCGCGTAGGCGGTCCGGTAAGTCCGCTGTGAAAGTCAAGGGCTCAACCCTTGAATGCCGGTGGATACTGTCGGGCTAGAGTCCGGAAG
>JAGXFW010000003.1 GCA_024637035.1 Actinomycetes bacterium | reverse complement strand
TGGCACCGGCAAGACACACCTGGCCGAGGCCGTGGGGATGGCCACCATCTACGCCGGTGCGCGGGTGCGCTTCACAAGTGCCGTCACCTTGGCCCAGGAGCTCCTCCTCGCCCAAGACGAGCATCGGCTGCCTCGTTACCTGAAGACCTGGAAGAAGGTGGATCTGGTCATCGTGGACGAACTCGGGTATCTCGAACTCGGACCCGGCGGCCCTCTTCTCTTCCAGTTCTTCGCGGAGCGCTACGAGTCGGGATCGGTCATCGTCACATCGAACCTCGAGTTCTCCCGTTGGAGCGAAGTCTTCGGGGATCCGGTCTTGACCGCCGCCCTCCTCGACCGGCTGACTCATCACAGCCACATCCTGGTCTTCGAGGGGGAGTCCTACCGGTTCAGGGAGAGCAAGAGACGTCGGAGTCAGCCGGCGAGCAAGTGATCAGGGGTGGTCAACTATTCGATGATCGGGGTGGTCAACTTTTGGGTTGACGAACACAGACGGGGTATCGGATGGACGAGTTCGCAACGTCGCAGGAGCGGCAGGCGGCGGATATCTCCCGGGCAAGGATCAAGAAGGCGCAGAGGGCTTCGAAGGCACGGGTACAGTGGCGGAGGCTCAATCCGGGGGAGACGGAGCGTAGTAGCACGATAGCCACGCGATCTTCCGGCGCGAAGAGCGCACAGGCTACCGGCCCGACCCCTTACAACTGCCACGTCAATTATTCGGGAGAACCCAATTTGAACGAAGGTCGACCGGCTAAGTACTTCATCGACAAGAACGTCAATGCCGCGGTTGTCTACGGCTACACTGGCGGGGTCGTGAAGAACTACCGAGGCGATGAGCTTGTGAGTGAGGTGTACTATGTGGGCTCAGTAATAGTCAGTTGGCCGCCCGGTTACGGGGCCTCGGCAATGAACGGCTTCGGTGAGGTGCTCCCGAACACTACCTACGTGGAGCTACAGGCCGGGATCCAAGGATGGGGCTTCGCTGGTGCTTGGGAGCCGGGGTTGCATCTGCCCTCGTTCGCCATGGGTCCGGCCGGGTCTACCGGCCCATTTCCCGCCTTCGGCTCGCTCTCCGTGTACGAGACCTACCCGGCAGCGCACAGCGGGGGCCCGGTCGATGAGTGAGACTCGATTCAATCCGCTGTGGCTGGTGTCACTGGGGATCCTCGTCCTCCTGGCCGGCGTCGCCCTGATCCGGTTTCGCCGAACGCTTGCCCAGTACTTCATGAGCTACACGCAGACGTGGGGGCGGACGTGGCGTGTCGATCACGAGCCGTGGGGTGAACTGAACGTCTTCGGCCTCACGATGATGGGGGTGGTATTTGTCGTCATCGGTCTCCTGATCATCGTGGGGTCCATCTATTGGGCACTTCAGCCGGAGAAGTGGCCGACTGTGTCCGGGTAGCAGCGCCAGCGGTGGTAAGGAGCAAACCGTTGGAGTACGGGCCCAAGTGCGCCCCCCTCCGACACCTACACCTACGACGAGCGGGGCCAGCGCACGAAGTCCGCCGTCACCGTCTCCGGGCAGACCACCGACACCGACTTCTCCTACCAGGGACTCCAGCTGCAGAGCCTGAAGGCCACAGAGCGGCGGCACCAACCCGCCCTCTTGGCAGGTCACCTACCTCTACGATGAACAGGGCCGCCCCTACGGCGGCGTCTACCGGAGCCCGAAGGAGAGCGCCACCCCTCTTTACTTCGGCATCCTGACCACGGACCGAGGTGACGTCCTCTCCCTCCTCGACGCCGCCGGCGCCCCCTTCGCCGCCTACCGCTACGGCGCCTGGGGGAACCCGCAAGGCACGGGGAACGTGGGTACCGGCGTGTGGAGCAAGAGCACGAGCCTCGTCACTGCGCAGATCGCAAGCGCCATCGCCACCCGACAGATCCTCCGCTACGTGCCCCCGTCTCTCTCCGTCACGACCGCGGTCGGTCGTCACCCAAGGAGAGCGCTCACGGCCTCCCGGACTCCCTCTATCGCATCATCGAAGCTCGGCAGCGGCGTGACGAGGTCGGCTAGGCTGGTCTCCCACTGGCGCTTTGCCTCGCTGACGATGAGCGGAGGGAAGAAGTCGTCCACGCCGGTGAAGACGACATCTCGGACAGCGCACTTCTGAGGCAAGATACCGCGGACCGCCCGCAGATCGACGAAGCCCTCTTCCAGCCGAAGGAGAAACCAGAGGTCGTAATAATCACGGGCGCAGTTGCGGGCCCAGGACCCTCCCTCGACGCGCTTCTGCGCCTGTAGAGGGGTGCGCAACTTCTCCGCGACGATCTCCTCCAAGCGGTACACGCGTAGGTCGGTAGCAAGGGCCTCACCGTAGGGGTGTAGCAGCGGAAGGGTCTGAGCGGACAGGGCCAGCGGCTCGTCGACGGTGACCTCGACCTTGACGCCCCGCAGGACCGATCGATGCCAGGGGAATCGCACGAGAACGACGAACGCCTCTTGATCAGAGGGATGAGCGCCCCGCTCGGTTCGTCGGGTCGACGTGACGACGAAGGGCCCGTGCTCGCTCAGCATCTCCTCGGCATCGTGGGCGACGATCTCCATGGTCCGCTCGAGCTCATCACCCCGTGGTCCTCCGACGGCAGTGAAGTCCAGGTCGCGCGAGAATCGGTAGCCGGCAACGTGGGCCTTCGCCAGGGCGGTCCCGCCTTTGAAGACGAAGGACTCATGCAGGTCTTGGTGAGCATAGATGGCAGCGAGGACGTAACTGAGTCCATAGTCGAACTCGACCACGTCGATGGGCAGACCCAAGGCCTGGGCGGCCCTCCGCAAGCGGTCCCGAAGCGGAGAAAGCCCCTTGGTCATACCCGGTCTTCGCCGCGGTTGTCGATGATCATCCAGCGGCGGTCATACCGTCCCCGCCGCGCCCGGCCCGGGTCAAGTGGGCTGTAGCTGCGCGCCTCCAGATCAAGGATGGGGGCAAGTGACGCCGCTCTGGCGCCGGTGGCCTCCAGGCTCCACCCCAGGCGCTTGGCGACTGAGATCGAACCGTACCGGAGGGCATATCCGACCAACCGTGGAACATCTATCTCGCCCTGGGTTCCTTCCAGAACCCTTAGTCCTTCCCCAAGACCACCGAACAGTCGGGGCATGGCGAAGAGATCGAGAACAGTCCGCTCCCGATCGGTGATAGGTATGCGGAAGCGTTCATCCAGCCAGATCATCTCTATCCCCAGCTCGAAGTGCTTGGGGACGACGACGACATAGCGGACGTCGAGTCCAGCCACGTGCCAAAGGTGCGGACCGTCCGCTCCTGTGCGGGTGCCTCTCATGCTGGGCATCACGATCTTCCGCGAGGTGATGGCAGAGACCACTCGGGGGATCTGGTCGGTGAGGCCATGGTGGGCAAGAGCGGATAGATGGGCGATGGCCGACGGCTTCACCATAGAGGTCGCGATGGCGAAGGGTGGCACGTCCATTCCCCCTGGGAGCCTTCCCGTCCCCGCGTACAGGCCTCGACGTAGTCGGACGATCCAGCCGGCGTCGGCGAGCGACTTGAGCAAGCGAGGGACGGCTTCGGGGCGGATGTCGGGAGGGCACAACTCGACGGCGTCCTCCGACGTGAAGACATACCGACCGGCGTCGGCTAGACTGCCGGCCAGAGTGATGCCCGCTGAGAGCCCGTATTCGCCAGGGAGGTGGTCGTCCATGTCTGCAAGTCTACTGCGGTAATGCATGAATAGCAACTTAACGCAGTAGTATTGCAGATACGGGCACGGTATCGTGAAGGATGCTCGACCTACACCGCGAAGATGGCGGCGCCGACGGTTGCGAGGATCGCCAACCAGTTGAAGCACCTGCCGCATGTGATCCGCGATCTCCTCTACGGGTCAGGAAGTGGCGGGAGCGGGGGGGTGGAGCGACATATTCCGGGAACCAGTACGTCTACCACTACACGAAGCAGGCTAAATCCCACAACAAAGGCGGCGCAAGCAAGAGAGTAGGCCCCCATCACGCCGCCCCCGCGGCACGGCGGTCCGGCCCCTACTGCCGTAAGGCCGGCACATAGATGTTGGCCTCTTGTTCGCCTTCTGGAGTCGTGGCCGACCCGCTGAACAGGTACACAGGTTGGAGGAATTCCTGGCCCAGATCACCTGGCTCGTAGTAGATCAGGCGCAATTGGTTGAGCATGAGCGTGGTTGTTTCCGCAGGGGCATCCGTGTGATAGGCCGTGCCCTGGAGAATCTCTTCCAGGGCCTCCTGGGGGGGGCGAAGGGGGTATTGTCCCACAGGGGTGGCGTGTCTAGCTGCATTGAAAAGCCCAACGACCTGTCCGCCCTGCCCGATGCCAACGGCAATACGGCTGGCACCGCCAACATCGAACGCATCCATCGTGGCAACGAAGGTAACGAGCTTGGCTACCGGGCCGCCGTCGGATTCCGACACCGTCACTTTCAAAGCCCGCAGATCCCTGTCGCCGAGCCCCACACGAGCCAACTCCTTTTCCGCGAGAACCAGGCACTCCGAGTCGGAGGGGATCTCCGCCGCCGGATCCACCGGATCGAGGAACATGTGAGGGCCATCGAGGAAGGAGTATTCACCAGTACGCCGGTTCACCACAACCCGCTTGTCGCCGGTCTGCATGAAGACTTCGTCACCGCCTTCTCCCATCTTCTCCATCACCCCGAAGAGCCCCCGCGGTCTCTGCCACTTCTTGGTCGCTGAGATCAGCGTCCTCCAATCTGTACACGGTCGCTTCTTGAGGGATCGTGTCCATCATGGATGCCATGTCGGCTGCCGTCGAAACAACCGACATGTCGGGCAACTCTCCGCCCGGAATGGCCATGAGGAGTTGGGGAATCCTGACGTCTCCTCCTCCCTTCAGCACTACGCCCACGCTCGCGAAACCCAGAACTACAACGCCAGCCAAAGCACTGAAGATTACCTTTCTCATCATCTCGCTCTACCCTCCAACTTGCGTAAGCTGGTTAGATGGTAACGAACCACATAGTGGAGAACTGGCTCTCGGTTCCCGGTTTGCTCGGGCTGACGTAAGGAACATAGTTAGGAGGCGTAGAAGACCAGGAGTTGAATGAATCGTGTTTTGATATCAGCGCTCCTACGGCCTTAGATATAGTTGTATCGTGCGGCTCTTGGTACATGATGTTGGCGCTATGCCAAGCATTAATCAGCTCCCAACCCCAGTATATGCGGTTGCCGAACGCTTGGCCGGAGTCAGGCTCTATATACATACTATCAGCAAATCCTAAAGATAGATGAAGGCCTTTGAACATAGCCATCATTCTATCTTTGTTGTAGTCGCTACCGCCATCTGTAAGGAAGTTGCAGGTATAGAATACCGTCCACTTGAGCCCCGGACCTAAACCAACGTCGCGAAGCTCATCCCAGCAAGTGTTCACCACGTCGTAGGACTCCATTGCGCTATCGTGGGCCAGCTGAGATGTACTACGAGCATACCAATGCAGGTTAGCTCCACCCGGATAGACCCCGTACGTGCGCCCGTGACCCGAGTACGAGAAGAACCCAACCGTATTGACTTTGGCTAGCATCCGATCCTCGAAGGCTCCGGTATTCTCGTATCGGTAACTCGTGGTGTTCGCGGAACTCTGCATAATGGCAATCATGAGGCTCTGGTTGTACCAAGGAGCGGACCACCGATCAGGGAGCGGACAAGCGTCGTAGGATCCTGGTGCCATGAATCCAAGGGTGACTGCCGTCGACGGTGATGTAAGGAGGACGGCGAGGCACAGGCCCAGCGCTGCGACAGCCGAAAGCCTACTCACAACGATTCTTCGTTCAGGGCCTTTGAATTGAGCCCCCGAACGTGTCGAATACACGAGCGAGGATGTGAGCGCCATTGGACGTTGCACATCGGACTCCTTCCAGGTTGAAGAGGGATCAAGTCCTGACTCCTCGCCCGTCATGGCCTGCGGCCGTACTGAGCAACTCAGACAACTATTCCCGGAGCATACCCCCCCCCTCTTGCCGAAAGCAATGGGGAAATACCGGTCGGTGCAGGGATTTGTTCGACCAAGCAGCTGAGCTGATTCGTGAGGTTGCCGATGGCGATCTGCATCGCGACAGCACCCGAACCGAGGTCCTTGTCTCCCGGCGACTCGTGCGGCTTTTGGAGTGTGACATTCCCGACCTCGATTGACACAATGGAAGACACCAGTCGTCAATCGGAGGTTGCAGGTGACCGATGCTCAGCGCGACATCAAGCGGAAGATGAAGGTCACTGAGTACGCGAAGGAGAGCGGTAACGTGGCCAAGACCTGTCGCCACTTCGGGATCTCGCGGCAATGCTACTTCAGCTGGCTGCACGCCTACGAGCGCCATGGGTCAGAGGGGCTCATCGACAGCCGGCCCTGCCCGGAGAACCACGCACTAAGGACGCCGGCTCCGATCGAGGAGAAGATCACCTGCGTCTCACCTACCACTTCGGCCCCACTCGGATCGCTTGGTATCTGGGCCGCTACCACGGGTTCAGTATCTCGACCCACGGGGCGTACAACGTGCTCGTTAGGAATGGGATCAACCGGCTCCCTGGGGGTTGCCATCGGCGCTCCATGCCGAGCGTCATTCGATATGAGAAGAGGGTGCCCGGACACCACGTGCAGGTGGACCTAGAAGTTCCTGGAGTTGGTCGATGAAGCCGGTCACAAGGTCCGGCGCCAGTACAGTGCCATCGACGATGCGACCCGGATCCGGGCTCTGCGGGTATACGCTGCTGTTCCGCCTGTAGCCTTCCTGTCCCACGAGATTGCAGCTGAGGCCTGGAAGCTCACGACGACTAATGGTGGAATCTCGATTGCGATTCGCGGAGGAGGCGGAATATGGCCATAGATCCGTGGGAAGTTCAACGAAACGAAGACCCCGATGGAACGGCGCGAAAGCGTCCTGGGCCGCTGTAGGAGCCTTCATTGCCGATCCAGGAGAATATCTCACAGTAGAAGGCGGCTGGTTGATCAGCTCGGGCCTTCCCTACAGATAATCAATACCGGCGAATTGCAGGGGATGTGATGGACGGGCTGATCACCAATGCGAGAACGATCCTCGGGCTCGTGGGATGGTATCTCATCGGCTGCGTCCTCATGAGGTACGGTCGGAGGATCAGCCACGCAACGATGCCGGAAGCTTCGCGCCTTGTCCCCCCGTGTTGTCCTGAAGTACCATGTTGCACATGTCGCGCAACAGCCCATATTCCGACAACACTTTGATCAAGGAGGCCTTGGAGTCGCTCGCTGCACAAGTGCCTCCCTCCTGGTTGCTACGCCGGAAGCCCTCCAAAGCCGGTCTCGAGTCGGATGTGGCCGCAGAGATCGTGGCTCCGGATGGTCGTACGGCAACGTTGGTCGTCGAGGCGCGGTCGAGGCTCGACCCCAAGGACGTGGAGAGGGTACTCGCCCGGCTGAGGGAGCGGCTGGGTCCTTCGGGCACTGGTGTGGTCGCGTCCCCCTACCTGGGGGAACGCACCCGCGAGAAGATCGAGCAGGACGGTGCGAGCTACGTCGATCTGACCGGCAACCTGTTGCTCATGGTCGACGATCCGGCGGTCTTCATCAAACGCCAGGGGGCGGACAGTGATCCCTGGCGCAGTGAGCGCCCCGCCCGTTCGCTGAAGGGGGTCAAAGCGACGCGGGTAGTGCGGGCCCTCGTAGATCTCGCCCCGCCCCTTGGCGTTCGTCAACTCGCGGCCCTCGCCGAGACCGACCCGGGCTACGTCTCGCGCATCCTTCAGATGTTGGAGCGGGAGGACATGGTGAGGCGACAGCCCCGCGGCCCGGTGGAGGAGGTCGAGTGGGCCGCTCTCCTTCGCCGGTGGGCGGAAGACTACTCGGTCCTGGGGTCCAACCGAGCCTCTGCCTTCCTCGATCCCCGCGGCGTGGAGTCGTTCGTGGAGCAGCTACGGGCCGTTCCGAGATCGGGCGCTGCAGCCCTCCGCTATGCGCTCACGGGGTCGCTCGCCGCGCG
This sequence comes from Actinomycetes bacterium, assembly GCA_024637035.1. GTDB lineage: Bacteria > Actinomycetota > Thermoleophilia > RBG-16-64-13 > RBG-16-64-13 > JAHJSA01. The sequence goes on along the minus strand of JAGXFW010000003.1, from coordinate 26,750 downwards.
CGCGGTCGCTCCACTCGCTCCGGCCCGCATGGCCATCTGCTTCGTCGACGACCCCGACGGCTTGGCCGACAGATTCGGGCTCACGCCGACCGACACCGGGGCCAACGTGTTGCTCGTCGAGCCGGCGGACGGGTTCGTCTACGTGCGCACTCGAGAAGTGGATGGGCTCCGATACGTTGCCTTGAGCCAGGCGGTTGCCGATCTCCTCACCGGCCCGGGAAGGAACCCGGCCGAGGGCGAGGAGCTCCTTCGTTGGATGGAGACTAATAGCGAGGGCTGGCGTGCATCCGCCTGAGTACGTGGCGGCCCGCCGCGTGTTGTTGGATGCACTCGAAGCGTTGGGGGAACAGCGGCAGGCGCTCGTTCTGGTGGGGGCCCAAACGATCTACCTCCACACCGGGGCGTGGACTCTCGCCACGGCCGAGTACACCACCGATGCCGATATCGCGGTGGACACGACGTCGACGGCCACGGCCCTCAGGGCGCTCACCGCCGACGACCTCGCGGGGAACGTGGCCAGAGAAGCGGTGGCGTGGCTGCCGAAGCTCTTCGGCTCTGTCGCAAGTGCCGGCAGTCAGATGGCGGCACGGGCCGCCGCAGGCGCCGAGGATCCCGACGTTGTCGCCGCGTCGTGCGCCGCTCTGGTCGCGGAGTTGCTCGCCGCGGTCGAGCGCTGACGTGAGCGTGGACACCTTCGAGCTGCTGTCGTGTGAGTCAAGGTCCACCGAGCCTAGCAAGCGCGATGACGGAACAGCCCCAGAGTGGAGGTGATAGTGAGTCGGCCGTGGAGATGAACTCAGTCAGTCAACGACCAGTGGCGGCTCATCTTCCGGTGGAAAGGCGATGACGCCCACGAGGTCCGGCTGATCGACTACCACCAGTAAGGAGTCTAGCCATGATCCCTGAGAACCGCATCCCCACGCACCCCGGCGTCATCCTGAGCCAGGAGTTCCTCGGGCCGCTGGGGATCTCACAGGTCGCGCTCGCGGCACACCTCGGCGTGCCGGTCCAACGCATCAACGAGTTGGTGCGTGGCAAGCGTGGCGTCACCCCGGAGACCGCCTGGCTACTCTCGCAGGCGTTCAACACCACGCCGGAGTTCTGGAGCAACCTGCAATCGGCGCACGATCTCGCCAGGACACGCCCGGCCGTGCCGGTCGAGCGTGTCACAGCCGGTGGGCTGACGGCCAGTTCGAACTCGATGGAGATCGGCCGATGAGCCTGGGTGATTAGGTCCGATTCCTGAGGGAGATACCCCCCCTGGCTCTCGATCGCTCTCATCATCCTCGGCCTCGGCCAGATCGCCTTCACGCGCTTCCTTCTCGATGAAGCATGTCGGGCCACACTGGAATTCTTTCCCTGGTATGCGGACGCGCACGGGCGCTTCCGTGATTCGATGACGCTGGATCGGGGGCAGCCGCAGCTCCTTCAGTCAGCCACCAGGACCGAAGAAGAACTGCTGGACTCGTGGCGGAGCATGAAGCCGGAGGGCTACCTGATAGGCGGTCTCTGGATCGCAGCCGGGCTCTGGGGACTTGTTCAGTCCGTCTAACGTCCAGGGCGGCGGGACCCGGGTGAGGGCTTTTCCCATCCGCGACGTGCGGAGACAACCCTCGGCGGTGAGCGCCGACCGGCTATTGAGACGGATCAGCCGATGGATTCACCCCAGATCCCTCCAGCTCTCGACCTGAAGACCGGGAACCCGCTCGAACTCGCGGATATTCGCCGTTACCATGGTGAGCCCGTGCGCCACGCAGGTGGCCGCCAGCCACAGATCGTGGGCACCGATGAGCGTGCCCGCTTTCGCGAGTTCCGCCCACACCCGAGCATGGGCGCGCGCGGTGGCCAGATCCACGTGCAGCAGGGGGAAGCGTTCGAGGATACCTTCGACGAACGCCGCGCGTCGCGCGCGCTGATGGGGCTCAATCGCACGGTGGACTCCGTGGAGCAGCTCACTCGCGGTGATCACGGACAGGAACGACTCCTCGTCCGGCCGGAGCGCCACGTGCCGCCCCAGGTCGAGCCTACCGCGCTCGGCCTCGATCAAGATGCTCGCATCGATCAGGACGGCCACGGATCGTGGACCTCAGCCCCGTCGAGATCGTCTCGGGCAGCATCGAGATCGGCCGCGAAGCCATCGGCTTCGGCCGGTGACAGGTGCGGCAGCGACGCGAACAACCCCGGAAGCTCGCCCAGCCGTCTTCCGAGGGGCAGGGGCCGGAGTTCTGCCACGGGCTTGTTGCCACGAACCAGGACGAATGACTCGCGGCGATAGACGACGCGATTGACGTAGTCGGCGAAGTGACGGACCACCTCGGTGACTGTAAGCGATTCAGACATGCTCGCCTCTCTTCGAATCCTGTAATCATATTACATGATTATACCTGATGACGTTCGGCGCTGGGGTCCGGGCATCAACCTCGCCGCAGCCACCCCAGACGTTTGCCCCACCCCCGGTAGGATATTCTTACCCCTGACGCCGCCACTACCGAGAGAGGACCCGGATCGGATGACCAAGCTGCCCGACCTGACCTCCGAGACACTCCAATTCGTCCTCCTGTCCTTCGAGGGCCCCGACGAGTACTCCACCGCGGGTGGCCTCGGTGTGCGCATGAAGGAGCTGGCGCTCGAGTTGGCCCGTCAGGGCTTCGTCACGCACCTCATCTTCGTGGGCGCCCCCGACCTGCCCGGCGAGGAACGTCCCCACGAGAACCTCGTGCTGCACCGCTGGGGCCAGTGGCTCTCGGAGCACTACCGCGAGGGAGTCTACGCCGGCGAAGAACCCAAACTCGCCGACTGGAACTCCACCGTACCCGCCTTCGTGGCCGAGCAACTCGTAGCCCCGGCGGCGGAACGCGGCGTGCTCACCGCCGTGATGGCCGAGGAGTGGCACACCGCCCACTCGGTCTGCCTGCTCTCCGACCACCTGCACCATTCAGGGCTGCGGGACCGGGCGGTCATCCTCTGGAACGCCAACAACGTCATGGGCTTCGACCAGATCGACTGGCAGCGCCTTGGCTACTGCAGCCAGATCACCACGGTCTCCCGCTACATGAAGCATCTGATGTGGGGTCGGGGCGTCAACCCGGTGGTGATACCGAATGGCATCCCCGCCGACCGCATCCACGAGCCAGACCCGGCCGCCAGGGCGCGCCTGCGCAAGGCCGTGCGCGCCGAGAACCTGCTCTTCAAGATCGGCCGCTGGAGTCCGGACAAACGCTGGAACATGGCAGTCGCCGCTCTCGCCGAGGAGCGCCGCCTGGGGAACGACACCGCCATGGTGATCAGGGGCGGCATCGAGCCCCACGCCATGGAGGTCTTGCACAACGCGCACATGATGGGGCTGACCATCTCCGACATCCGCCTTCCGCGCGAGACCGAGGCCGCCATCGCCGCCCTGGCCGAGGCGCCGAAGGCCGACATCTACAACGTGCAGAACTTTATGAGCGACGAGCTGATCTCGCTGTTCTACGCCTGCTCCGACGCCGTGCTGGCCAATTCCGGGCACGAGCCCTTCGGTCTGGTGGGCCTCGAGGTCATGGCCGTGGGCGGGCTGGCATTCGTGGGGTCGACGGGCGAAGACTACGCGGTACCCTACCTCAACTCGGTGGTGCTCGACTCCGAGGACCCCATGGAGATCACGGTGGCGCTCGAGTATCTGCGCCACCACCCCGACGTCGCCGCCCGCATCCGCGCCGAGGCCCGCGCGACCGCGCGCAGCTTCAGCTGGGGCACCATCATCGAGGACACCATCCTCGGGAAGTTGAAGTACGTGGCGCTCCGTCAGGACGTGCGCGCCCCGTCGGGCGCGCTCACCTCGACGCCGCCCACGGAGTCACCGGCGACGCCCGGCGCGGTAGGCGCGGCCTACGGAGGCCGCGCGGCCACGACCGCCGAGAAGACCCCGGCGGCGGAACCCCCGGCGTCCAAGACCGCGGCGCCCAAGCCCCGAGCGCGCAGCACGTCGAAGACGAAGCCGCGGAAGTCGGCCGGCTCCACGCCGACCGGCGCCACACCTACCGGCTCCCCACCGTCCGGCACCACCAAAGACGCGTCGAACGACTGACCGAGAGATCGCACGTGGCCAAGAACCTCGTCACCTACTGCGTCGTGCATCAGCCGCGGCGCGTGCGCCTGCCGGCCCGCGTCATCCCGCCGGGTACCTCACCCAAGGACATGGCCGAGTACCTCTTCGACGACGGCATGGACCGGCACTACTTCGAGAAGGTGGCCCGCTGGTGCTACCACCCGGCCACCGACATGTTCCTCGACATGCTCGACAACGGGTTCAAGTTGGGGCTCGGCTTCTCCGTGAGCTTCCTCATCCAGATGCGCCGTTGGGACCGCCGGCTGGCCAACCGGTTCCGCAAACTGGTGGCGCACGAGAACTGCGAGCTCGTGGGCGTGGAGCCCTACCACAGCCTCGCCTTCGCCATCGACATCGACCTGTTCCGGAGCGAGATGAAGCGGGGCAAGGACTACGCCGAGGAGTTCTTCGACAAGGAGATCACCATCACCGACACCACCGAGATGTCGGTCAACAACGAGATCTATTTCGCCCTGGTCAAGGATGGCTACCGCGCGATGGTCATGGACGGCCGACAATGGGTGATGGAGTGGAGAAGGCCGACCCGCCTTTACCAGCACGCCGGCCGCCCCCTGGCCCTCCTCTGCCGCCACCACGAACTCTCCGACGACGTGGGCTACCGCTTCAGCAACCGCACCTGGTCGGGCTACCCGCTGAAGGCCGATACCTACGCCCGCCACCTGGCCGAGGCGGAAGGCGACTTCGTCTTCATCGGCTGGGACTACGAGACCTTCGGCGAACACCACAACGTCGACACCGGCATCTTCCAATTCATGCAAAGGTTACCGGAGGAGTTGAGGCGGCAGGGAGTGGAGTCGTTGTTGCCCAGCGAGGCGGTCGCCCGATACTCCGGCAGCATGAACGAGTTGCCCCTGCCCGAGTTCGGCTCCACCTGGGCCGGCTCTGGCGGGATGGAGTTCTTCCTGGGGAACACCTCCCAGCAGGCCATCTTCCGCCTGATGCACTCGGTGCTGAACAAGGCCAAGCTCACCGGGAAACCCGCCCTCCTCGACCTCGCCCTGTGGCTGCTGCAGTCCGACAACCTGCACCTGATCCAGTGGGCCGGCAAGACGGGGTCCGAGGCCGATGTGTCCGCTTACTTCACGCCCGACGAGTGGTGGGAGCTGGGCGGCGACCGCATCCTCTTCGAGCAGCAGAACGTCTACAAGAACTTCATCCACGCCATGGACGACCACGTCTGATGACCGTGTTCGATGACCCACGTCCGACGACCATGACTGGTGGCCATGTCTGATCACGGCGCGGGCGCGGCCTCGCCCGCCGCGATCTACCTGTCGCTCGGCTTCCACGACCACCAGCCGGTGGGCAACTTCCCCGAGGTGTTCGAGAGCCACTACCTCAGCGCGTACCTCCCGTTCCTCGACGGCATGGAGGCGCACCCGGCCATCCCCTTCTCCCTGCACGTCACCGGGCCGCTGCTGTTGTGGCTGGGGCGGGAGCATCCCGAGTACGTGGCGCGGCTGCGCCGTCTCTGCGCGTCGGGCCGCCTCGAGATGAAGGGCGGCGGCTTCTACGAGCCGATCCTGGCATGTATCCCCGATGCCGACAAACACGAGCAACTCACCCGCCTGAGCTGCCACCTGCGAGACACACTCGACGTGACGCCGGAGGGCGCCTGGATCGCCGAACGCGTGTGGGAGCCCCACCTCGCCGCTCACCTGGCCTGCGCCGGCCTGCGGTACGCCACCCTCGACGACTCGCACTTCCAGGCAGTCGGTCTCGACACCGACGCCGCCCTCGGCTACTTCGTGACCGAGGACGGCGGACATCGCTTCGACCTGTTCCCCATCAGCAAGCCCCTGCGCTACCTGATCCCCTTCGGGGAACCCGAGGCCGTGGTCGACCACCTCCGTGGACTCGCCACCGAGTGGACCCGCCGGCGCGCGGCCGGCCTCCTGCCGCCCGATGCTCCCCCACCCTTGGCCGTCTACGACGACGACGGCGAGAAGTTCGGTGGCTGGCCCGGCACGAACGCCCACGTGTACGGCTCGGGCTGGATGGAACGCTTCCTCACGGTCTTGGAGCGCGAGGCCGAGGCCGGTTGGCTCGCCCTCACCACGCTCGGAGAGTTCCGCAGGCGGTTCCCCCCGCTGGGACGCATCTACCTGCCCACCGCCTCGTACGCGGAGATGCAGGAGTGGTCGGAAGGCTTCTTCCGGAACTTCCTCGTGCGCTACGACGAGGCGAACCTCCTGCACAAGCGGATGCTCTACACGAGCGGCCGGGTGCGCCGGCGGCTCGCCGAGCTCGGCCTGGCGCAGGACGGGACGGCGCGGCCGCCGGATGGGTTTGCGGACCCCAACGACGCTGAGACCGCCGTGGGCGCGCACACCACGGCCCCCTTAGAACGCCGCGGTGACCGACGCGATGTTCTCGAAGCCTACGACCATCTCCTCCGCGCTCAGTGCAACGACGCCTACTGGCACGGGGTCTTCGGCGGGCTCTACCTGCCGCACCTGCGCCATGCGGTGAACGGCGCCCTCATCTCCGCGGAACGCCTGCTCCCGGCCGAGATGCGCCCTGCCATCGAGGTGCTCGATCTCGACCTGGACGGGCACGACGAGGTGCTGCTGCGCTCTGAGGAAGCGGCGGTGCTGCTGGCCCCGGCCCGAGGCGGCACAGTCGTGTGCCTTGACCACCTGCCGAGCGCCTTCGCCCTGCTCGACACCCTGCGCCGCCGCCGCGAGCCCGAGCACGCGGCGCTGGAAGAGTTGGCCGCAACGGCCCGGGCCGCGGAAGAGACCGCCGCCCGTGAGGGCGCCGAGGCGTCCGCGCACGATCTCGCGCCGCGACCGGATTCGCCGGAGAATCCTGCACCGCCGCCCACTCTCACCATCCACGAAACCGTCCGCATGAAGGAGCCGGGGCTCGAGAAGATGCTCTTCGTCGACCACCACCCCCGCTCAGCCTTCCTCGACCACTTCTATCACCTGGAGACTACGCTCCGCGACCTGGTCGAAGGCACCGCCATCGAGCTCGGCGATCTGGTGAACGCGCCGTACGAGTGCACAGTCGAACCCGGCGCAGCGGGACCCCCCGGCAGTGCGGAACCACCGGTGGTCACGCTTCGGCGCCTCGGGATGGTGGCCGGCGTGCGGGTGCAGGTGGAGAAGCAGGTTGCCCTCGCGCGCGGCGGCGCCTCGCTCATCGTCGACTACCGGGTACACGTACCGGTCGATGTTCCAGCGGCCCCCGGGAGCGCTCCGCCGTCCGCGGAAGGAGCGGACCCATCCGCCGAAGCGATGGCGCCAATCGGCGGGGCGGGCCGCACGGCTCTCTTCGCCCCCGAGGTCAATCTCACCCTCCTGGCCGGACGAGCCCACGACCGCTACGTGCTGGTCGACGGACAACGTCCCTCCGAATCCTTCCTCGCCGACGAGGGTGCCCACCACGGCGCCCAGTCGGTCGAGTTGGTCGACGAATCCGTGGGAATCCGCGCGCGTCTCGCCTGGGAACTGACCGGGTCCGTGCGCAGGGAGCCGCCAGCGACCCTGTGGCGCCACGGAGTGCTGACCGTGTCCCTGAGCGAAGACGGGTTCGAGCGCATCTACCAGAGCACGGCCCTGGTGCCCGCGTGGCCGTTGCCGCTGGAGCCGGGCGCCGAGCTTCGCGTGCGCCTGCGCCTCGACGTCATGTCAGATGGGCCCGCGCGGTGAAGACGGGTCGCGTACTGACGGATCGTATACTGATGGATCCTGTGGTGAACGAGGGATCATGAAAGCCCCGCTCGACATCGCCATCGTCTGGCACATGCACCAGCCCTACTACCGCGCCTCGGACACCGGCGAGTTCGAGATGCCCTGGGTGCGCATGCACGCGGTGAAGGACTACTCCCGCATGGTGCGTCTGCTCGACGACTTCCCGCACGTGCACCAGACCTTCAACCTCGTCCCCTCGCTGGTGGAGCAGGTGCTCGAGTACTCCACCGGGGACTACCGCGATACGTACCGGCGCCACGCGCAGAAGCCGGCGGAGGAGCTCACAGCGGCGGAGCGCCGCTTCCTGCTCGAGACCATGTGCGAGCGCGGCACGCATCCTCGCGCTCGGGCGCACGCCCGCTACCTCGAACTCGCGGAGAAGCGCGACCGGCACACCGTGCAGGGCACGGTACGGGTGGAGGAGTTCACCGCCGGTGAACTGCGCGACGTGCAGATCTGGTTCGACCTCGCCTGGTTCTCGCACGACGACTTGGCCCGCCCGCCCCTGGCCGACCTCGTGGCCCGAGGGCGTGATTTCGATGAAGCCGACAAGACCACGATCATCGAGGAACAGGCCCGGATCATGGGGGAGACGATCCCCACCTACCGCCGCGCGATGGAGGAGGGGAGGATCGAGGTCTCAGCCTCCCCGTACTTCCACCCGATACTCCCGCTTCTCGCCAATACCGACATCGCCCGGGTGTCCCAGCCGAACGTGACGCTGCCCACCATGCGTTTCGCTCACCCCGAGGACGCGGCCGAGCAGGTTCACCGCGGTCTCGCCTTCCACGAAGAGGTCTTCGGTCGACGGCCGGCCGGGATGTGGTGCTCGGAGATGGGCGTGGGGGAGGACGTGATCCCCATGCTGGCGGATGCGGGGATCCGCTGGACGATCGCCGACGAGGCGGTGCTCGGCCGCTCACGCGGACTGCCGGTGAATCGCGACGACGCGGGGCACCCACGCGATCCCGCCTCTCTCTACTCCGCCTATCGGCTGGAGCGCGAAGGGCGTGGACTCGCCATCGTCTTCCGCGACCGGGTGCTCTCTGACCTCGTGGGATTCACGTACCAGCCATGGGGTCCGGCCGACGCGGCCGCCGACCTCCTGCGCCGTCTGCGGGAGGCTCGCGAGTCCCTGCCCGATACACCCGGCGGACACCTCCTCACCATCGCCCTCGACGGAGAGAACGCCTGGGAGTACTACCAGGGCGACGGTCGGGAGATGCTCACCCGGCTCTACGAGGGACTCTCCGACACATCGACGTTCCGCTGCGTCACCGTGTCGGAACATCTGGACGCGCACGAACCCACGCGGTCGCTACACTGGCTACACAGCGGCTCCTGGATCGGGGGCGACTTCGGCACGTGGATGGGCGACCGCGCACATGGGCCCGCCTGGGACCTGCTCCATGCGACACGCGATGCCGTGGCCAACGAACGCGCGCGGGCCGGAGACGCGGCATCATCGCCGGAAGGTGCCCGCGCGCTCCCTGGCAGCGCCGGCGCCGGGCAGTCGGCCGCCGAACCGCCCCGGGTCGGCCGCGACCTCGAGGCCGCCTGGCGCGAGATCCTTATCGCAGAGGGCAGCGACTGGTTCTGGTGGTTCAGCGACCACCAGGACAGCGGACTCGACCACTTGTGGGACTCCGCATTCCGCCGCCACCTGCGGCAGGCCTACCGCCTGGCCGGACTCGTGCCGCCGCCCGCCCTCGACTCGCCCCACCCCCCCGACGCGCGGAGGGTGCGCGATGGAGCCGTGACGGCCACACTTGACGGCACCCACACCAGCCCTGAGGAATGGTCGCACGCGATATCGCTGAAGCCGATGGGGACCGGGACCATGCAGCGCGCCGGCGGTGCGCCGTCGGTGTCGCTCAGGTTCGGCTGGGACGAAGAACGTCTGTACCTCCTCATTGAGGCCGACAGCTTCACACCGACCCAGGAGGTGGAGTTCCTGCTCGAGGTGCGCTCTCCCGATGAGTGGACGCCCGGTCGCACCTCGGAATCCCACCGCGCCGTGGCGACGGTGCTCGGCATGACCCCCACCCACATGGTGCACGCGCGCTTTGGGGGCGGTACAGCTGACGCCACCCTGACGACGCTGCCGTCCGAATCCGGCGAGCCGGGGAACGCGGATACGGCGAAGACCGGGACCGCCCACGGAGTAGGAGAGGATCTCGAGCCGTCGCCGACCCCCCTTGAATTCGCGATCGGCGCCGTCCTCGAGATCGCCGTGCCGCTGGCGCCACTCGAGCCGGCGCCCGACGCCACCATCAACGTGGCCGCACGACTCTACGCCGAGGGCATGGAGACCCAGACCTACCCGTCGGCAGGGGCTCGCATCCTGGCTCCGCGCTCGTAGTCGCCGGCCGGGACCCACCGGCGCCGGTGATCGTGCCCTGACTCGGGCCGGCGGCGCGACGTGCCGGCGTAAGGCTCCCAGCCGAATCGTGGTCTGCCCCCTTAGCGCTTCCCTTCCGTACTGGTATCCTGCGGTGCTATGTACGTGGTCATAGTCGGCGCAGGCGAAGTGGGCTTCCACATCGCCCATATGCTCACCCAGGAGGGCCACGAAGTGGCCCTGATCGACCGCGACCCCGAAAGCATCCGTCGCGCATCTGAAGCACTCGACGTGCTCACCATCGTGGGCAACGGCGCCAGCAAGAAGGTGCTCCAGCAGGCCCGTGTCGCCAAGGCCGACATCCTTATCGCCGCAACCGACTCCGACGAGGTGAACATGGTCGCCTGCATGGCGGCCAAGCACGTGGGTGTGCCGCTCACCATCGCCCGGGTCCGGAACCCCGACTATCTCGACACCGACTCATCGGTGTCCACCGAGTTCACCGGCATCGACTACGTGATCCAACCAGAGGCCGCGCTGGCCGAAGAGGTTGCGAAGATCGCCGAGTTGCCGGGCGCCCTCGACGTGGAGTCCTTCGCCGACGGCCAAGTGCACATGATCGAGGTGGAGGTAGATGAGCACAGCAAGGCGGTGGGCAAGCCGCTCCTGAAGATCGGTATGCCGAGAAACGTCTTGCTCACGGCGGTGCTGCGCGCAAGCGAGATGACGATCCCGAACGGTCAGACCGTGCTTCGGGCGCGCGACCGGGTGTTCCTCACCGGGAAGAGGAAGGGCGTCTTGGAAGCGGCGGCGATGCTCTCCAAGGAGATGCGACCCTCGAAGTCCGCGATCCTGCTCGGCTGCGGCGCACTCGGTCTTCAGATCGCCACGGCCCTCGAGGCCCGCGGCTTCCGGCTTACGGTGTTCGAGAAGGATTACGACCGTGCGGTCAAAGCGGCAGAGGTACTCAAGCGGTCGCTCGTGCTGCACGACGAAGGCCTCGATGAGGCGGTGCTCCTGCGGGAGGGGGTCGCCGACGTGGGCCTCTTCATCGCCGCTACCGGCGACGAGCGACTCAATATGCTCTCGTCCCTCCTCGCCAAACGGCTCGGGGCGGGCCGCACCATCTCAGTGGTCGACAGGGCGGCGTTCTCCGCCATCTTGGAGACAGTGGGCGTCGACGTGGCGCTCAGTCCGCGCAGGATGACAGCCTCACGCATCTTGCGTTTCGTGCGCTCCGGCGCCGTGCTCAGTGCCTCGATCCTCGACAAGTCGGCGGGAGAAGTGCTGGAACTCGTGGTGCGCCCTGAGTCGGGTATCGTCGATAGGCACCTGCAAGACTCCCACTTCCCCCACGGCGCGATCATGGGGGCGTTGGTGCAGAAGGACGGAGTGCACATCGCCAACGGCATGTCGATCCCTCGAGCGGGCGATACGGCCATCGTCTTCGCCCTCCCCGCTGCGGTGACGGAGGTGGAGCGGCTCTTCTCCGGCGAGAAACGTTGAACGTCCGTTTCGTCGCTCAGATGCTCGCTATGGTGGTGCTCGCCATCGGCGTGGGCATCCTTGCCTCGGCCGGCGTGGCCGCGATCTACGGGGGCGACGACCTTGCCGCCCTACTCACAGCGGCCGGGGTGTCGTTCGCGATCGGCCTGCCGCTCTTCTTCGGGTCGCGACTGCACGGCCGCACGAACATCGGCTACCGCGAGGGGTTCATCGTCGTGGGCGCGGGGTGGCTCACCGCCATGGTGTTCGGAGCCCTACCCTTCTTCATCTACGGCATGTTCGGCGTGGTGGATTCCCTCTTCGAGACCATGTCGGGCTTCACCACCACCGGGGCCAGCGTGTTGGTGGACTTCAACCAGCCACACGGAATCATGTTCTGGCGCTCGCTCACCCACTGGTACGGCGGCATGGGCATCATCGTGCTGTTCATCGCGCTGCTCCCGCCCCTGGGCGGCGGCGCGATCCGCCTGTTCTCCGCCGAGGCACCCGGCCCCGTGTCGGAACGCCTCACCCCGCGCATCAAGGACACGGCCCGGGGACTCTGGTACATCTACGTGGGGATCAGCGCCATCGAGGTGCTGGCCCTCTTGGCCGCCGGCATGTCACTCTACGATGCAGCCACCCACACCTTCGGCACCATGGCCACCGGTGGCTTCTCAACACAGGCGATGTCGATCGCCGCGTATGACTCGTGGGCCATCGAGGCGATCATCACCTTCTTCATGGTGGTTGCGGGAGGCAACTTCGCCCTCTACTTCGCCTTCGCCCAAGGCGACCGGCTCAAGATCTGGCGCGATCCCGAATTCCGTCTCTACCTCGCCATACTCGCGGGAGGTATCGGGCTGGTCACGCTCAGTCTCGTGTTGGCCCGCTCACACATGGGCGCGGCCCACGCCTTCAGGGAGGCGTTGTTCCAGGTGGTGTCGGTCCAATCGACCACCGGCTACGTCAGCGCCGACTTCGATCAGTGGAACACCTTCGCCAAGACCGTGCTGGTGATACTGATGTTCGTGGGAGGGTCTGCCGGTTCGACGGCCGGAGGCTTCAAGGTGGTGCGGATCCTTCTGCTCACGAAGAACGCGCGGCACGACCTCATGCGCCAAGTGCACCCCAACGCCGTCCTGCCGGTGAAGGTGGCGGGACGGGTCGTGCCCGACGCGATGCGCACCGCGGTCCTTGGGTACTTCTTCCTCTACGTGCTCGTGTTCGCCGTGGGGGTGCTGCTGGTGTCCATCGCCGGTTCCGACATCGTCACCTCAACCACGGCCGTGGTGGCGACACTCAACAACATCGGGCCGGGGCTCGAACTGGTGGGCCCCGTACAGAACTACGCCCTGATCGCGCCCTTTGGCAAGGTGGTGCTCATCGGCCTCATGGTGATGGGGCGGTTGGAACTCATCCCCATCCTGCTGCTGTTCACGCGAGGATTCTGGCGGCGCTGAGTGGCAGGGCCCGGCGATGCCGGTCTACACCTCGGGCCCCGCAGGTGCCGGCGGCGCGAGTTCGGAGGCGTTGCGTTCGATGAACGCCGCGCGCGACTCACGGATGACCCGCCACGCGACCGCAGCGTCCTCCCAGCCGGCGACCCGGGTCTTCTTCATCTCGAGGTCCTTGTAGATGGCGTAGAAGTGCTCGATCTCGAGGAGAAGGTGCGCGGGCACGTCGTTGATGTCGTCGAGCCAGTTCCACTGGGGGTCGCTCACCGGCACGCAGAGCACCTTGTGGTCGAGGCCCTTCTCATCCCACATCTTGAACAGACCGATGGGCTTCGCCTCGATCACACACCCCGTGAAGGTGGCCTCACCCACGATCACCATGGCGTCGAGCGGATCGCCGTCCTCCGCGTGGGTGTCGCGCACGAACCCGTAGTCGGAGGGGTAGTGCACCGAGGAGAACAGCATGCGATCGAGCTTGAAGCATTGGAGAGCCGTGTCCCACTCGTACTTGTTGCGGCTCCCTTTCGGGATCTCGACCACGACGAGTATCGACCGTTCCTCCATCGACCGTTCCTCCATAGACGAACCTTCCGTCGACCGTCCTACCATGAGCGGATCACCCCTTCCCAGGGCGACGAATCGCCCTGCGGAACCTACCGTGCAGGGCGCGACACGTACAAGCTTGACGCCAATGGTAGCCCCAGCGGCGGGGAAACGCCACCAGCAGTGCTAGAATCGATCTGTGCCCAGCCATAGCTACATCACGTTCCTAAGCGACTTCGGCTGGAAAGGCGGCTACGTGGCCGCGTGCGAAGCCGTCGTGGCCGCGATCACTCCGATCACCAGGATGCTGCACATCTCGCACGTGGTGGAACTGGGAGACATCCGCGGCGGGGGATTGGTGCTCTCACGCGTCGCGCCGCTTGGACCGCCCGCCGTGCACCTCGCCGTGGTCGATCCCGGCGTGGGGACCCTCCGGCACGCGGTGGTCGTGCATGCCGCTCGCGGCGACTACCTCGTGGGCCCCGACAACGGCCTCATTACGCCCGCCGTCGCCGCCCTGGGCGGCGCGACAGCCGCATGGCACATAGACACGCCGAGTCTGCGCACTCAGGCCGGACTGTCGGCCGACGAGACTTCCCATACCTTCCACGGTCGCGATATCTTCGCCCCGGCTGCCGCTCTGCTCGCCACAGGCCTGGCCCCGGCGGCCTTCGGCCGGCCGATAGACCCCGCCGCCCTCGTCGCTGCGAAGCAGCCCATCCTTGAGACGGACGGCGAGGCGACGCGCGCGGAGATCATCGAGATCGACCGCTTCGGCAACGTCTCGCTCGCTCTGCAACTGACAGCTTCACTCGACGAGATCCCCTCTCGGGTGACCGTGCTCGTGGAGGGGGAATCGGACGAAGCGTGGACCTGCCGCCGGGTGAACACCTTCGGCGAACTGAAACCGGGGGAACTCGGAGTCCTACGCGACTCATGGGGCCATGCCTGTCTGGCACTCTACGGAGCGAGCGCCGCCCAGTTCCTCGGAGCTCGCGGCCGCGCGGTCGTGCGCATGGTGCCGCTCGCGGATGGACTTGAAGGGCGCGTCGCCGCCGCGGCATCCTCCGATCAGACCGATCGGCCCGGCGTCGACGCCGAAGGCGCGTGACCCGGATGTCGGCTCAGACTGGAACGGACCAACCTTCGACCCGTGACCTTCTAGCGCTCTACCGCCCCGACCTCGAGCGGGCGATCGCCGAAGCCGGGCACCCCAGCTACCGGTACGCACAGGTCTACCAGCACCTCATGCGCAAACCCGGATCACCGCTCTCCGAGGCCACCAACCTTCCGAGCGATCTGCGCGAGGCACTCGATCCATTCGGCCACTCCACGCTCGTCGAGCAGCGGAAGTGGGAGGATGCCGACGGCACCACCAAGACACTCCTCGCTGCAGGCGACGGGGCCCTGATAGAAGCGGTGGTCATGCGCTACGAGCGGCGCAGCACGGCGTGCCTCTCGAGCCAAGTGGGCTGCTCTCTGGGGTGCACGTTCTGTTCGACAGGAGCCATGGGGTACGTGCGTGACCTGACGGCGGCCGAGATCGTCGACCAGGTACACCACTTGCAGGCCCTCCTCGCCCCGGAGGACCGCTCCATCTCGAACATAGTGTTCATGGGGATGGGCGAGCCGCTGCTCAACCTCGACGCGGTCCTCACCGCAATACGGCTCCTCAAGGACCCTGAAGGCATGGCCTTCGCGCAACGTGCCCTCTCGGTGTCTACCATCGGTATCCCCTCGGGCATCCGGCGCCTCGCGCACGAGGAGCCGCAGGTGAACCTCGCCATCTCACTGCACGCGGTCGATGAGAAGCTCCGCACCCAGCTGGTACCGGCGAACCGTCGCTTCCCTCTCTCGGAGGTGCTGTCCGCCGCCGACGACCACTTCACCATCACGCGTCGCAAGCTCTTCGTGGAATATGTTCTGCTCGGTGGAGTGAACGACTCGACCCGCCACGCGATCGCTCTGGCCGAACTCCTGCGCGGCAGAGTGGTCACTGTGAACCTGATCCCCTGTAACCCGGTTCGTGGAGGATCCGAGCCACCGCCGGGCGAGGTGGCGGCCGCGTTCCGTGACACCCTCGTTCAGCGAGGACTCAACGCCACGCTGCGGACCGGCCGCGGGCGTGCCATCCTCGCCGGATGCGGGCAACTAGCCACGAAGAGCCAGGCCGCAAAGAAGGGTATCCGCAACCGCGGCCCGGGCCGGTAGGTCCGCAGACTCCGCCGGTGCGGCGCCTGTGCTTCCCAGGTCCCACGCATCCCTGCCCCCGCACGCATCCCTGCCCCCGCACGCAGCCCTGCCCCCGCACGCACCCCGGGTCAGGTGATCCCGCGGGATCCTTCTTCGCTCGGGCCTTCGGGCGGGGGGGAGGAGGCATCAGGTGGTGCCGGCTCCTTCCAGCTCAAGCTCCCCTCGCCGGGCTCGTTGCCGCGGATCCCGCCGTACACCGAGCGGCAGGTGGGTGAGCCCTTCTTGGCCTCCAGCAGCACCTCGGCTCCCTCGGCGCAGTGCTCAGAGCGCTCGAGAGCGGCCAGGTAGGTGGCGGGGTCGCACAGCCGCCCCGCCGCCACGTCTCCCGGGGCGAGTCTCATCTCGTACAACCAGGCCTCGCCGTATGGATCGTCATCGAACAGCTCCGGGTCGTCCACCACCGTCTCGTTGATCGCCGTGATCTCCCCGGCCAGGGGCGAGACCACATAGCGGACGGCCTTGAACGTCTCGAAGAACACGATGTCCTCGCCGGCGGACAGCCGATCGCCCGGCTCCACGAAGAACTCGGTGGACTCGATGCCCCCCATGAGGAGCACCCCCACCTTGCTCACGCCCACCCGGACCACGTCGCCGCGCTCCTGCACCCAGAGCTCTTCCTCTGGGTCGTAGAGACGGTCTTCGGCGATCTCCACGTTCTGACCGTAGAAGCCCTCGAGCGTCAACATGGTGGACCTCCAGCGTGGTTTCCTGCGTCCCGTTCGGCATCAAGGGCGGCGTCCCCCGAGACATCCCGCGAGACGTGCCCTGCGTCATCTCGTCCGAGGTCCCCCGAGACATCCCCCGAGACATCCCCCGAGACATCCCCCGCGTCACGGCCGGCGGCTTGGCCGGCGGACAAGGCTTCTTCGAACACGAGGCGCAGCTCGTCCTGCTCGGGGATGCCCGGCGACACCAGCCTGCCCCCCAGGAGGACGCACGGCACCGGCAGGTGCTCACCCGCCAGGCGGCGGAGCTCCCGGTACCGCTCGGCCCCGGCCAGCTCCTTCAAGGTGACCACCTCCACCTGCACCACGTCCTCGCCGAACTCCGCGGCCACCTCCCTGGTGGCCTCGATGGCGTACAGTCAGGGCACGCAGTGGCCGCCCTCAGAGATCACCTGCACCTCAAGCACGGCGCCTCATCTCTTGCGGTCTCCGTGAGCCTCGCCGCATCCAGGGGATCATCCCCGGGATCATTCCGAGGACCATACGTCGCACCAGGCGCCCGCGAGTATGAGGCGTGCCCGCAACTCCTCGACTCCGAAGGAAGGCTCGCGGAACTCCACGTCAGCCCAATGCTCTTCCCAGTTCATGTCCAGCAATCCCACCTCGGCTGATGTCTCAAGAGCCCGGCGCACGGCCGAGCCGCAGGTGACTCAACCACGGAGCACCAGCCGCGTCGCCCCGCCGGCGGGTGCATCCCGACCACCATCTTCCACCTGGTCCATGCCCACGAGTGTCACCTCCTACAACGGGTCGTCTTGCCACTTCCCAAGTGAGCCCATCCGGCGGGTCCGCTCCCGGACCCACCGAGCCTCGTCCAGAGCTTCCTAGCTGTCGAATCCATCCAGCTCCTCGTACTCCTTCACTTCTTCCTCCAACTGGCGCCGCAGTTCGGGGTCCTTCTCCAGCTTGAACGCACACATCCCCGAGCACTGGTAGCAGCCCGACTCGACCTCTTCGTAACCGAGGGTCTCTTCGATGTCGAGCGTCTCGTCGTGAAGACCCTCGGGGTTCGGCGCCGCCGTCTGCCGCTGGAACTCATAGTCAGGGTCTTCCAGCATGTGCCGGGCGATCGCGGCTGCGCGTTCCGCGAGGTCCTTTGCCAGCTTCTGGCCCGAGACCTCCGGGAAGGGGCGACGGCGACCGATGGCGTTCTTCGTCTCAGAGCGCACGCGGGGAGTGAACAAACGCGCCGCCGGCTTGATGCCCACGAGATTGAGCGCATTCGAGCCGCAGCGATGCCCGCAGCCGTCGAGAGCGATCACCGGATAGGCCTGCACCCGCTCCAACTCCTCGGGCACTCCCGTGATGACGGGCGGGATCGAGACCAACTCGACGCGACCCGGCAGCAGGTCTTCGTCCAAGATGTAGCCCGCGAGCCTGGTGACCGACGACACAGGATCGCCGATGCCACCGCACGGGAAGATGGTGACCTTATCGACCGCCATCAGCGGTCTCCTCGGGAAGCGGGGGCATCGAGACCGGCCGGTAGATACCCGGCTCGATCTGCACGAACTCCATGCTCCCCTCCATGTTCGGCGCGGAGCGGAACCACTTGTCTGGCTGCTTCAGCAACTCGGGGCGTTCGAAAGTGTATGAACTGCCCTTCTTCATCATGCCGCCAGCGATGCCCGCCACCCGCTCGGCCACGAACCGGCTGAAATCTCTCGTAACACCGGACGGGAACCTTCGACTCCCGCCGGCAAGGACGAAACCCTGGGCTTCGGCGTACTCGGGCAGGTGGAAGCGAACGGCCGGAGTGATGCCGGCGAGGTAGAGCAGGTTGGTGCCGCAGCTGTGATCGCAGCCGTCCAGCGCGAACGACGGGCTCTTCACGACCATGAGGACGTCTTCCTCCACGCCTCTGAGGAAGGCCGGAGCGCAGGAGATGAGCGTCTTCTCGGGGATCAACTCTTCGGCGACCACGTACGTCGCCAATCGGGCGACGGTGGCGCCCACCCGGGTGATCCCCCCACACGCATGCATACAGATGCGTCGCACGGCCATGGGTTCGAGGGACTCCTTCCTATGCGAATGGGGCGGCGGCGGCCGATGGCCGCCGCCGCCCGCATCCGAGCACGGTTCTTACTCGTACTCCTCCTGAGCTTTGGCGTGCGCCTTTTTCAAGGTGTCACGCTGCTCGTCGGAGGTCGCAGCCCCAAGAAGGGTCTCGTACAGCTCGTCCAGCGTCGGGATGATGCTCTCGTACGACAACTCCTTGTTCACACAGAGAGTCGGGAGAACGCGTCCCTTGCGCTCGACGAACATGCCGATGCCTTCAGGGTTCTTGATCGACCACTCTTTGTAGTCGATGAATTCCTTCACGTCATCCGGCAGCGTAGTGAGTACATCGACCATGTACCCGCAAGCCGGTCACTGAAGGGAGTCGAGAGTCAGAACCTCTACCAGGATCTTCTCTGACATACCGATCACCCCCCTACTTGGGCCGGGCTGCGCATGGGCTGCAACGCCGGGTAGGGGACGTCGGGATAGTGCGCGTAGTACGTCTCGTACCAGGTCTTGGCTTCGAGTACCTTATCCACGTTCTCAACTGGAACGTCGTAGGGCATGTCTCAGCCAGGGGAGAAGGTGTATCCCACCTTCCCACCGGCGGCGAGGCTGACGATGGCGTCTTCGCGAGGATCGATGATCCCCAACGAGAGAGCCAACGTGAGCTTCAAGTTACCGCCGAACCCACGACCGTACTTCATCGCACCGTCACGTACGTAGTTCATGTTCAGCTGCTCGTCCACGCAGACACATTGGCAGCCGGTGTACATCATGTTCTCGACGATCTTGGTAGCGTCGCCGCAGATGTACAGAGAGCTGACCTTGCCGGCGCCGTGGATCTTCTCGATGGCTTCCTGGCAGGCCGGGATGACGAACTTGTCGTACGTGTCCGGACGCACCTGGCTGCCGACCGGCTCCACCAACGCAACGATGTCGCAGCCGATCTCTTCCGCGTAGATGCGCGCGGATTCGGCGCACACCTTGGCGGCGAACTCGAGGATCTCCATGGCCAACTCAGGCTTCTTCACCATGTCGGTGAAGATCTTCGCGCCGCGAAGGTGCGAAGCCAAAGTGAGCGGACCACACACGAGACCGATGAGCGCTACGTCACCGAGTTGAGCCTTGGCCTTCTTGCCAGCCTCGATGATCACCGGCCAACGACCGTCTTGCGGGCCGGGGATCGAGAGGTTGGCTTCCGCCAACGTTTTGTCGATGAGCGGGTGAACGATGACCGTCGGTGGGTTGTCATCGAACCACTTGGCTTCGATGCCCATAGACATGGCTTCGACCGCGAGGTCGAAGACCAACGGGATACCGTCTGCCTTGTACCTGGCGGCGGCGTTGACCACCGCTTTTGCCAGCAGATCCGCATCCTGAAGGACCGTCGTCGCTGTCTCACCGATGAGATACGCACCGTGCACACCAACATACGGAACCCACGGCACTACCGGGGTGTACTTCCCCTGGTAGGCATCAAGAACTGCCTGCTTTCCCATCGTCCTCCTTCCATTGCTCGAACGTATACGGGATCAATGAGATCACCTTAGCTAAGGACCGGCCACCACCCCCTTCCTCCGCGTGATGCCCGACTACACGCCACACCGCCTTGGGCGGCGATTCCCGGCGTGCCTCGGGTCACAGGACAGAAAACCCTGTCAACCTCGCTTTCGTGCACGCCACGGCGCAGCACCCACAGGTCCTCCGACCGGTGGTGCGCTCGTTCTCGTCAAGAAGCGTGCGGCACTTGTCAACATCGACCATGCGCACCATGCCGTCTTCCCTCCGCCAGGTGCGCCCCGAGATCGCACCCGCCGGACATGCGGACACACACAGCCCACAGTCCCCACAACGGCTCTCGAACTCAGGACTGCTGACCGGCAAAGGCGCGTTGGTCACAACCGTCGCCCAGCCAACGTGCGGTCCGTACTCCGGGTGATTCAGAAGCCCGTGCCTGCCCACCGTGCCGAGCCCCGCGCAGGTGGCGGCGGCCTTGTGAGAGAACCGGCGCACCATCAGTGCGGCGAACGGTGTCTCCATAGGGTCGACCTCGGGGGGGCAGCAGAAGTAGCGGTACCCTTCGGCTCGAAGGAACTCCGCTATCTTCCTCAGCGCCGCGTCCAGAACGGCCTGACCTCTGGTGTCCCGATGATCCGAGAGAGCCCTCGCCAGGGCGCGTTCAGAGATCGGTCTCTGCTGACTCTGAAGAAGTGTGACCGCCGGGTGCACCACACCGAGGGAGATGCCTTGTGGAAGGTGCAGGAATTCCGCCGTGAGGGCCTCGCGTACGTCACCGAAGCCCACCAGATCCACCCCAGCCTGGGTCGCGATCGCCTCGATCGCGGCAGCCAAGGACGGAGCCGCATCCCGGCTCGTCGCTTCCTCGGCTCGCCTGGCGTATCTCGCTACCGCCGTCACTGTCTTCCTTCCCTCAGCGCGCCCCGGGCATCGGGTCGCATGAACAACTCTACACTCTGCGGACCTCTCGCGCTCTCCGTGCGCGCCGTTTCACTTGGCGTGACTTCCACCCACACCCATTTCACTCCCTGTTCCCAAGGATCGCGTCGACCAAGGCCGTCATCGCTCGGTCCGAAGTAAGGCTCACGCTGTATATCGGGATCTCCGGTGCAAGAGCGCGCGCCGCCGCCTCCAGGTGCTCCACGGCACCGTCGGCTGCTGCGTCTGCCTTGGTCACGGCGATCAGGTCCGCCTGCTGCACTTGTTGCCGCGTGATGTGAGCCACATGTTCGGAGAAGGGCGCCTCAGGGTCCGCCGCGTTCAGGAGCACGACTACCGGGCCGGTGGACACCTTGGCGTCACGACTAGCCATCGCGATGGCGTTGCGAAGCTCGAAGGGTACCACGATGCCCGAGGGTTCCGCGAAGACATACTTCACTCCATGCACACGGGTCATCTGCTTGAGGGCCCGACCGAAGCTCCCGGCTTCGGTGCAGCCGATTCATCCGCCTCCGATCTGCTCGATCGGATGGTGCTCCGTCACCTCCTCGGTGTCCAACTCGACCGCCCCCCTGTCGTTCAGGACCACGCCCGCGGTGCCGCCGCGCTCGCGTACCGCCTCCAGAAGGACGCGGATCAAGGAGCTCTTGCCCGAGTCGAGCAGACCGATCACCGAGATCACCTGGGTCGCCACGGAATCGCCGTTCGTGCTCACTACTCCTCCGCCCCGGATTCGAACTGCGCCTCGAGTTGCTGGAGATAATCCTCGTCGGAGGCGAAGTCGTACTCGTCGAAGTAGAGGTGCTCCTTCTCCAAGACCACGCGGAACCCGCGCTCTTCCGCCAATCGGTGCGCGCTGCCAAGGGTGGCTTCTTTCACCTGGACCTCGGTGATGCCCTGCACGATGGAGTTGATCGCCACATACAGGTCGTTCGATGGGCCGGAGAGTTCGCCGTGAAGGGCGGCCGGGTGGCTGATACCTATGGTGTCGGCCTTCAGGCTGCCCTGAGCGCACATCAGGTGCGACTTGATGTGCCCGATGAACTTGGCGCCACGCTCCACGCAATCGCGGGCGATGGCGTCCATCATCTCGCGCAGCAGGTCGCCGACCTCCTGCGGCTCCGCGGGCCGGTCGTGGTGCAGCTTGACAGCCACGCCATAGCCGCTCACGCCGTGATCCAGATAACAGGCGTCGTCAGTCTGCATCGACCACCTCCCGCTCCGATCCAGGCGCGGCATCGGCCGACAAGCGCTCGATCAGCAGATCGAGACCCTCTCCGGTGACCGACGACACCGGGATGAACTCCGCTCCCGGTATGACTTCCTTCGCCGCCGCCAGCGCGGCCGCCAGCGCGGCGGCGTCCACCACGTCGACCTTCGAGACAGCCACGATGTCGGCGTCCGCGAGCTGGCTGGTGACCAGCAGCCCCATCAGCTCCATGTCGAGCAGTTCGTCGGGGCGGGTGGCGTCGAACAACACCACCACCGGCCCGATCTCTATGGGAGCTCCCCTGCTGCCCATGGCCGCCGCCAGCTTCACCTGACGAGGTAGGGCCACACCTGTCGGTTCCACCAACACGATGTCGGGCGAGAAGTCGCGGTAGAGCTGGGTCAGGGTCTTGGCGAACGTGCTGGCCACCTCGCAGCAGATGCATCCGCCACCGATGTCCTTCACCTTCATACCAGACTCCTCCATGACCTTGCCGTCAACGGGGATCTCGCCGATCTCGTTGACAACCAAAGCCACCTTGAACCCCTTGTCCTCAGCCAGCGAGCGCGAAATGCGCAGCAGGAGCGTGGTCTTTCCGCTCCCCAGGAAGCCGGCTATCTGGATGATCCTCATGCGATCCCCTCGGTCATGCGACACCTCTCGTTCGCCTCCATCACGCGGTCAACGCTCCGTAGATGCGGGGTAGCTTGGTGGGCAGATGACTCACATTCTGAATCACCGTGTACCTGTTGGCCCCGAACATGTCCTCCAAGTACCGTGGCCCTTCGGGATCGACCGTTATGCAGAAGACCTTGGTGTCGGAGCGCACGGCTTCCGACAGAGCCATCTTGGTGTCCTCCAGCGCGTAGCGCATGTCGCCGTAGCCCATGTCGTAGGGGCGGCCGTCGCTCAGCAAGATGAGCAGTCGGATGGCCGCGCTCTCTTTCGACAAGTGGTCGGTCGCGTGGCGGATGGCTGCCCCCAAACGTGTGTAGTCGAACGGCTGGATGCCGGCGATGCGTCGCTCCACGGTCTCGTCGAACTCGTCGTCGAAATCCTTGATGCGGTACATGTCCACGTGCTTGCGCCCCCTGCTGGAGAACCCCATCACGGCGAACCGGTCGTTCAGTGGGGTGACCGCCTCCGAGAGGAGCACGAGCCCCTGCTTCTCGACATCGATGACCCGCTCCCCGCCTTCCACCAACTGGTCGGTGGAGTCGCTCATGTCGAGCAGGAACAGCACGGCCACGTCCCGCTGCTTCTTGTCCCTGCGGATGAAGATCTTGTCGCTCATCTGCACGCCGGCCGCCTTGTCGGCAAGCGCCTCGGTGAGCGCGTCAAGATCGAGCTCGTCCCCATCCTGCTGCCTGAAATAGCGCCGCACCCGCTCCGGCCGCAACCGCTCGAACTGGCGGCGGATGAGGAGCACTTCCCCCCGATACCGCGAGATGGTGTCCTGCACGAAGGCCGGATCACCAAGGGGGATGTCCTTGCAACGGACCGTACACCAGTCCCTGCGGAAGTCCCCTGCCGCGGAGTCCCACTCATGGTATAGGAACTTGTCGCCCTCTTCATCCCCGTCTTCATCGTCTTCCTCGTCCCGGATCAACAAGTCGACTTCCTGTTGCCGGTCTCGAACGGTGATCTCGAGGCCTTCGATGACCTCGCTGGGGTGCAGGCTTCCCGGCACGTCCACGGGCGCCCCGGGGGAGAGACCGCCCGGCTTCCCCGACTCGTCGGAGTCCGCGTTGAGGGAGGCGATCTTCATGCCCAGGAAGAGGTGGTCGTAGTAGGGCGGGTGGGGGATGTCCGTCGCGGCGGCCTCCTGTGTTTCCAGGAGCCGGTCGCCGAAGAGAGCTTTCAGCTCGGCCGCGGCCGCCGCCGAATCCGCCGGGCTCGCCGCGGGGCTGGCCAATCCGCTCAGGACGCCCTCAAGGGCAGCCGCACCAGCCGCGTCCAACAGACGAACGCCAAGGTGGAATCCAGCGGCGTGAGCGCGCAACGAAGCCGGGGACAAGGGCGTCCCGGAGTCCGTCACCTCCAGGTACGTCTGCGATACCACGAGTTCCGCGTCGGCCCGCAACCCCGGCAGGGTGCGCAGCAGAGCAGTGTCCACGCGGAAATCCTCTGCCACACCGAACAGGAACCTGTCGAGATCAGAGGGGCCGTCGTCGCGCCCTGTGAGCATGGAGATGCCCCGCCTGAACAAGAGCTCCAGTTCCTTCTCGCCGTAGCTGCCGAACCGCTCGTGGGCGGCGGCATGCAACGCCACCAACTTGTAGAGGGCGAGCGGAGCGACCCCGGCACACCCGAGCGTGGGGCGCACGTAGAGCCTCTCGCCGTCGGTGAACGCCGGCACGTCCGGAGGTACACCGGCCGGGTCGAGCAGATCGTACATGCTGCGCACCTGAGCGGGGCGGCCCAAGAACGCCTCGAGCAGCAAGGCGATACGACTTCGGAACGCGGCGAAGGACGTGGTCTTACACAAGACCTCCACCGCTTCGTGGCTCCGCTTCGACCCGTACGACATGTAGAGCACCAGGTCTTCCTCGCGGCGGGTCACCTGGAGACCCATCTCCACCCACTGCACGAGTTGGGCGACGGTCATGCTGGCGACAAGGGCCGGCAACGCCTGGAAGAGGCCCTTGACAGCATGGCGAGAGCGCGTCGCCACCTTGGCTCCGGTCTCGGCCAACACGGGGAGGTCTTCTTCGTGCAGCCACTGAGCGGACTTACCCGCCGCCTCCAAATACCCCTTCGCGGCCCACCAACCCACTTGTGAAAGGGCGAGAGCCCCGGAGTGCCACGCGCGAAGGTAGTCCATGTCCCGTCGGGCCAGGACGGCCGGCGAGTACTGCATGAACGTCGAGGCCAGGTCGACATCCTTGTCCAGAGCCGAGGCCCGTTCCACGATCTCGCGGAAGTCGTCCTCCCTGATCTTCGGCATCAGATCTCGGCACAACGTCATGAACGCCACGCCCAGGCGACTCGACCGCCCGGTGAAACGCCGCGCGGTCGCGTGCACCTCGGCGCGCAGGAGGGGCCGTTCCTCCAGGGCGCTCAGACCGTCGAGGGACACCAAGAAGAAGCGGCGCTTGTCGCGCAGACGCTGACCGTTGATGAACTCAGCCATATCGACCCAGAGAGCCAGGTCGGTCTCGTCGAGTCCATCCAGGCGCGTCCGAGCCCGAGAGACGAAGCTGCGCGCTTCGCCCTGCAGCCGGTCGAGCATCGTCTGCTCCAACGAGGTCACGCCTCGAACACCGCCTCCACGAGTTCGTACAGGGTCTCGAGCATGTCGACGTCGTCGGTGAGAGGCGCCGCCATGCTCACGGCGGCGGCCCTCCGCGGCGCCACACCGTCCTGGATCAGCCGCGCCGCGTACACCAGAAGCCGTGTGGAGACGCCCTCTTCGAGCCCGTGCTCCCGCAGGTTGCGGATCATGGAGGCGAGCTCCACCAATTTGTCGGCGAGGGCCGCATCGGCTCCGGTCTCCGTGCGTACGATCTCGACCTCTGCGGCCCGCTCCGGATACGTGAAGTCAAGAGCCAGGAACCGCTGCCGCGTCGACTGCTTCAGGTCTTTGAGCACGCTCTGGTATCCGGGGTTGAAGCTCACCACGAGCATGAAGTCATCGTGAGCCTCGACGATGTGACCCTTCTTCTCGATGGGCAGTATGCGACGATCGTCGCCCAGCGGGTGGATCACCACGGTGGTGTCCTTGCGCGCCTCCACCAACTCGTCGAGATAGCAGATGCCGCCGTGCTTCACCGCCAACGTCAGCGGCCCGTCCACCCATTGAGTCTCGTTGCCGATGAAGAGGTAGCGGCCCACAAGATCGCTGGCGGTGAGGTCTTCGTGACAGGCGACCGTCACCAGGGGCAGTCTGAGGCGGTAGGCCATGTGCTGGAGGAAGCGGGTCTTGCCGCTGCCGGTGGGCCCCTTCAGCATGACCGGGAACTTCAGCTTGTGCGCCTGCTCGAAGAGCTCGACCTCATCCGCCGAAGCCCGGTAGTAGGGTTCCTCGGTGATACGGTAGTCCTCGATGGAGAGCTCTTCTCCGCGACGCGCTGCGCTCGACATACGATCCCCCTTGTCGATGTTGCCTGCTGCGCGCCGGCCACATCACTGGGACCGGCGCCCGTTCTAGAGATAGATACCCCGGCGCGCCCCAAGACAGGCGCCGCGCCGGGGTCATCCTTCTACCAGGCGGGTGCTACATGTTGCGAA
Organism: Actinomycetes bacterium; assembly: GCA_024637035.1. Taxonomy (GTDB): domain Bacteria; phylum Actinomycetota; class Thermoleophilia; order RBG-16-64-13; family RBG-16-64-13; genus JAHJSA01. The sequence continues at coordinate 239 of JAGXFW010000003.1, read as the reverse complement.
GAGCGCCTACCATCTTGATGGCTTCGGAGACGGCGTTGGAAGCGTTCTCGGAGTAGCCGTCGGCACCGAACATGTCGGCGATCTCGCCGGTGACGGGGGCGCCTCCGACCATGATCATGACGTTCGGGTTCTTCTCTTTGAGCTTCACGATGGCCTTCTTCATGCCCATCATGGTGGTGGTCATCATGGCGGAGAGGGCCACGATGTCGGAGTTGGTGCTGATCTGCTTCTCGATGAAC
>JAGXFW010000009.1 GCA_024637035.1 Actinomycetes bacterium | reverse complement strand
GATGGACGAGTGCGAGACAAGGAGGCAGGAAGCGCTCGTAGCAGCGCTACGGGCGCGACCGAGGACGCCGTATTGCGCTTGCCCAGTGGGTTCTGGGGGCCAAGGCTTCGCTTTTCAGCAGCCTTCTAGCCCTGAAGAAGCTCCAAGTGGACCGCGCGCCGCACGGTGCGGGCGACGGATGCCAAGAGGCGCAGCCTGTTCAACCGCACCGCCTCATCGTCGGCCATCACGAGCACGTCCTGGAAGAAGCCATCGACCGCCGGCCGCAGCGAGGCGAGTGCCACCAGTACGTCGTAGTGCTCACCCGCTGAGGAGAGCTCTGCCGTGCGGGCGTCGACCGCCAGCCACGCTTCGTGCAGGGTTGCCTCCGCGTCTTCCTGGAAGAGAGAGGGGTCCACTGGCTCCCCCGCCGCGTCCTCGGGCAGCTTCTTGGCCAGGTTCGACGGGCGGGTAGCCGTGACCACTAGATCGTCCCAGCCTTCGGTCCCCCGGAACGCATCCAGGGCCGCCGCACGCTTGCGCACCACGGCGATCACATCGGATGTAGGAATGGCTGCCTCGACCGTATCGCGCGCGATGCCGTTGTCGGCGAGGAACTTGGCCAGACGCTCCTTGATGAACTCGGTGGCCTCGGCGACCACCTGCTCCGCGCCGACCAGCCCGGGGAAACGCTCGAGCTGCGCGTACGCTGCGCCGACCAAAGCGCGAACATCGTATTCGAAGCCATGTATGAACGAGATCGTCACGATGCCCATGGCGGCGCGGCGCAGACCGTATGGGTCCTTGGAGCCGGACGGAGGTTCGCCGCAGGCGAAGGCCGCCACCACGTTATCCACCTTCTCGGCCGTGGCCAACAGCGCCCCGGCGACGGTGCGAGGCGGATCGCCTCCGGCCGCGTCGGGCAGGTATTGCTCGCGTATGGCCTGAGCCACATCGGCGGGGAACTCCTCGATGCGGGCGTAGGTCTCCCCCATCGCACCTTCAAGGTCGGCGAACTCGCGCACCATGACCGACACCTGGTCGGCCTTGGCCAGCCGCGCCGCCTCCAGGGCGTGGGCGGCCGCGTCGCCGGTGACACCGGTAGCATCGGCCATGTGCCGCGTCAGGGCTACGAGCCGGGAGGTCTTGTCGGCCATCGTCCCTATCTTCACGTGGAACACCACTCGGTCGAGCCCGGTGACCATGTGCTCCAAACCCATGGCGAGATCTTTGTCGAACGAGAACTCAGCATCCTCGATGCGTCCCCGCAACACCCGTTCGTTGCCCACCGTGATCTGCTCGGCATAGGCTGGGTCGCCGTTCGAGACGTACAGGAAGGTGCAATCGAGCGCGCCGTCGGCATCGAGGAGCGGGAAGTACCGTTGGTGCGACTGCATGGCGGTTACGAGCACGTCCTCGGGAAGCCGCAGATGCTGCTCGTCGAAGGACCCCCACAGCACTGAGGGCCACTCCACCAAGTAGAGCACCTCATGCAGCTTGTCCATGGGATCGGCCCAGGCGAGGCCTCGCTCGCCCGCGAGCCGGTCGAGCTCCGCGCGCAGGAAGGCCTCCCGCTCCACGTGGTCCACCATCACCTTCACCGAGCGCATGGTCTCCACGTAGAAGGCAGGCGACGCCACCTGCACGTCGGTACCGAGCCAGCGGTGTCCGCGGGTGGCGCGACCCGACCCGACACCGGCCACTTCGAACGGCACCACGTCGTCGCCGAACAGGGCCACGAGCCAACGCATCGGGCGGGAGAAGCGGAGGTCCTTCGACCCCCAGCGCATGTTCTTCGGGAAGTACATCTCGCGCACGAGCTTGGAGCAGATCTCGGGCAGGAGCTCAGAAGTGGGCAGCCCTCCGGAGCGGGACACCGCGAACACGAAGCTGCGACCGTTCTCCTCGCGCACCTGCAGGCCTTCAACAGCCACACCCCGGGCGCGGGCGAAGCCGGCGGCGGCGGGTGTGGCGACTCCCTGGGCGTCGAACGCCGCCTCGACCGAGGGTCCGCGCTGGGCGTTCTCGCGGGGCGACTGCATCTCGGGCATCGCCTCCACCAGGACTGCGATGCGGCGCGGCGACACCATGACACGCAACGAACCGGGCGCGAGGTCGATGTCGGCGGCGGCGAACAGGCCGGCTGCGCGCTCCGGGAGCAGTCGCAGCACAGCGGCGCAGGCCGAAGACGGGAGCTCCTCCACACCTATCTCGAGCAGGAAGTCGCGTGCCATCTCAGGCCTCCTTCCCGCTCGCGGAAGCGACGTCGGAGGTGGAGCCGGTGTGCGGGCTCGACTCGGCGCGCCGCTCCTCCAGCTGCACCACGTAGAGCTCGGCCACACGCCGCGCGATATTGCGCACCCGGGCGATGTAGCCGGTGCGCTCGGTGACGCTGATGGCGCCGCGGGCATCGAGCAGGTTGAACGTGTGAGAACACTTGAGCACGAAATCGTACGCCGGCATGACCAACCCGCGGGCAAGACAGCTCTCGCACTCCTGCTCGTAGTCGGTGAAGTGACGTTGCAGCATGGACACGTTGGACGTATCGAAGTTGTAGGCGGACCATTGGGCTTCGTTCACCCGGTGCACGTCGCCGTAGCTGACTCCGGGGACCCACTCGAGGTCGAAAGCGCTGCTGACACCCTGTAGGTACATGGCCAGTCGTTCTGTGCCGTAGGTGAGCTCCACACTGATCGGGTCGAGGTCGATGCCGCCCACCTGTTGGAAGTAGGTGAACTGCGTGGCTTCCATGCCGTCGATCCAGACCTCCCAACCGAGGCCCCATGCGCCGAGGGTCGGCGACTCCCAGTCGTCTTCCACGAAGCGCACGTCGTGCTCCGCGAGCCGGAAGCCCAGGTGCTCGAGGGAGGCAAGGTATAGATCTTGGATGTCGTCGGGCGCCGGCTTGAGGATCACCTGATACTGATAGTAGTGACCGAGCCGATAGGGATTCTCGCCGTAGCGGCCGTCGGTAGGTCTGATCGAGGGCTCGACGTATGCCACGTTCCACGGGTCGGGGCCCAGGGAGCGCAGGAAGGTGGCGGGATTGAAGGTGCCAGCCCCCACCTCGGTGTGGTAGGGATGCCAGATCACGCAACCCCTATCGGCCCAGAAGCTCTCCAGGCCGAGGAGGACATCTTGGAACGTGGGTCTCTCTGTGCTCACGACGACCTCTCGCATGCCGGTTTCCGGGCGCCCACGGGGGGGGAGGCGATTGTAACATCCCCTCCGCCGGGGAGTAGGTCGGACGCTCCCGGGGAACGGATGCCACATGGGGAGCCTCTCTCCGACCACACGCGACGCACCGCGCTCAATATACCGGCAACAGGGGGTAAAGCGGCATGGACTTCAGTCGACTCGTGCAGGAGCGCTACAGTTCGCGCAGCTACCAGCCGCGCGAAGTCGAGAAGGACAAGCTCCTTCGGGTGCTCGAGGCGGCACGCCTGGCTCCGACCGCCGCGAACCGTCAGGCATTCCGTATCGTCGTCATCACCGACCCCGTGCTCCGTTCCGAGATGAAGGCCGCGTACCATCGCGAGTGGTTCTACACGGCGCCCGTGATCATCGTCGCCGTCGGATTCCCCGACCGCAACTGGGTGCGGGCCGACGGCAAGAACTACAACGACGTCGATGTGGCCATCGTCATGGACCACCTGATCATGCAGGCCGCCGAACTCGGCCTGGGCACCTGCTGGATCGCCGACTTCGACGCTCACGCGGTCAGCGAGATCCTCGACCTTCCCGATGACGCTCTACCGGTGGCGCTGACCCCTCTGGGCTACCCGGCAGACAGCGCCCGCCCCAAGAAACGTGGGCTCCTGGAAGACCTCGTCTCGTGGAACCGGTTCTAGCGACCGGAGCGCCGGGTCGCTAACCGACCGGCTCAGCCGAGAGCCGACCGCGCGGGCTCAGCCCGCGCCGGGTCTCGAGTCGAGCCTCGCTCGCACCATGTCGAGGAGTTCCTCGGGCGAAAAGGGTTTGGCGAGGAAGGCAAAAGCCCCGCCTTCCTCGATCTGTGCGCGCAGCTTCTCGTCGGGAGTGTAGCCAGACATGAACACCACTCCCGCAGCCGGGTGCGCTTCGAGAACGCGCTTCATGAGCTCCAGGCCTGTCGTGCCGGGCATCACGAGATCCGAGAGCAGCAGATCGACCGTCTCCGTGCTCCGGTCGGCGAGTCGGATCGCCTCTTCGCCTGTCCCCGCCTCGAGCACAGAGTAGCCGGCAGCTGCGAGGAAGCGGATGACCAGCGCGCGGACCTGCGGATGATCCTCGGCAACAAGGATGGTCTCGGTGCCGCCGGCCGGCCGTGCCCTCCCCCGGTCCGTCGTCGTGCCCTTGATCGCTCCGAAAGCCCTCGGGATGTAGACATCGAATATAGTGCCGATGCCTACCTTGCTGTCGATCGAAGTGAAGCCGCCTGCCTGGGCGACTATCCCATGTACCGTGGCCAGACCCAGCCCGGTGCCGCGCTCCTCCGCTCGCCGGGTGAAGAACGGCTCGAATACGTGCGACAGGGTGTCGGCGTCCATCCCGACGCCGGTGTCCACCACGGACAATCGCACGAACTTGCCCGTGCGTGCATCTGAGCCAAGGCCTGGCAGATCGGCACCACCGATCTGAGTGTTCTCCACCGCTACGGTGATATTGCCGCCGTCAGGCATGGCCTCCGCGGCGTTCACCACGAGATTGACCAGCACCTGCTCGATGTGGGCGGGGTCCGCTTTCACCGACCAGAGATCGTCATCCGCTCTGATCGATAGAGCCACGTTCTCGCGCATCAAACGACGCAGCATCTGCTCCATGGCGGCCACCAGAGCCCCCAGATCCAGCAGGGCCGGCTGTGTCATCTGGCGTCTTCCGAACGCGAGCAACTGGCGGGTGAGCGCAGCGGCGCGCTCACTCGTGGCTTGTATCTCATCGACATCGAGTAGTCGGGGGTCGTCGGGTTCGAAGGAGGATGCCAGGAACTCCGAGTAGCCGAGGATGGCAGTGAGATAGTTGTTGAAGTCGTGGGCCACACCGCCGGCCAGCCGACCGATGGCGTCCATCTTCTGCGAGCGGAACAAATCCTGCTCGAGTCGACGACGGTCGGTGACATCGTGACAGATGCCACCGACAGCCCATATCGCTCCATCTTGGAGCACGGGGTACAGCGTGTCCTGGTGGAACTGCTCCTCTGGCGGGTCGCCCAGAACGTGGTCGAACGACACCGGCTCGCCCGTCTTGATCACCCGATCGAACGCGGCGCGGTACTCGTGGGCGAGGGCGGGCGGGTACACGTCTTCCAGCGTCCTTCCAACCAGTAGGTCGTCTTCGTCCAGACCGACATGAGCCAATCTTTGGTTGGTGTCCCGATATCGCCCGGTCCTGTCCAAGATGAAGATATGGTCCACCGAGGAATCGACGAGGGCGCGGAGTCTGGACTCGCTCCTTGCCAGCTCCACCTCCGCGAGCTTCTGCTGCGACACGTCCACCAGGACCGACCTCTCGAGGGCCGCGCCGCCAGGCAGGGTCTCCACCGTCACGTGGTCACGTATCCACACGACCCGCCCTCCCGGAGCCAGCATCCGGTATTCGAGCACATGGTCGAGTCCGGCCATGGTGTTGCGATCACTCTCCGCGATGGTGCCCGCGCGGTCATCGGGGTGCAAATGATCGCGCCAGAAGCCGATCGCTCCGCCCTCGTGCGCGAACCAATCATCCACCGAGTAGCCGAGGATGCGCTCGGTCTGCCCCGCGACCCGGTAGATCGCGTCAAGGTCCGATTCGAGGATGACGGCATCCAGGCCCGCCATGAAGGAACTCATGCGCTCTACCACCGATATCTGCCGCCTCAGAACGACCCCGTGCTCGAGATGGATGAAGAACACCACCCCCACCACCCCGAGCAACGCGGTCACCGCCATCGGAGCGACGCTCATCTCGGCCGACTGCCGGTAGACGGATACGTAGCCCACCGCGTGCAGAGCGCCGATCACGAAGATCGCCACGAGCCAGTACAGACTCGAGCCCATGGCCTCGTGCAAGCGCCGACGATTCGCGATCGCGATCGCACCACTACCCACGAGGAGGAGCGTCTGGATCGCGGGGGCCGCAACGCCGTAGCCTTCTCCCACCACCTGCCGCAGAAGCAGGAAGAGAACGAATAGGGCGAGCGGAACGATCACCAGCCGACGCCGATCGGACTTGTCGAAGAACGCGAGCACGACCTCGAGGAACAGATAGAGGCCCAGCGTTGCGGCGAATGGGTAGACGAACTGCGCCGCCGCCGAGTCGCGCCAGACCAGCGCCACGAAGGCCGAGAGGCCATAGACCAGCCAGCCGGTGAGGAGCAGCAGGTACCGGCCGGCCCTGAACCTGAGATAGAGGTCGAGGGCCACGGCCGCCCCCACCAACCGAATGAGCGCGACGACGGAGAACGCCAAGGCGAAGGATGGTCCTTGGGTCATCTCGCGCGCACCGTCGCCCCCCGCCAAGTTCCCAGATTCACGATTCCCCCAGTGCGATATCGTGACATCCTGACCATCGTCACGCTCGTGCTTGAGAAGAGCTGCTCGAACCCGGCACATACTATACTTCCGGGGCATGATGAAGGCCAGAACCGGGCAGGTGCGCCCGGAACCCGAGGTGAGGTCGAAGCCCAACTGCGGGAACACTCCCCCACTATTGAGGTAGGAGGCCGTTCGGTGAACCCGAGAGCCGTGATCGTGCTTGTGCCGGCTGTGTTGCTGCTGATCGTGATCGTCCAGAACACCGAAGCGATTCGACTACGTCTGCTCTTCTGGCAGCTCGATGTGTCGCTCGTGATCGTACTTGTGGTGACGGCCGTGCTGGCTTTCGCCACCGGGTTCCTCGCGTCGTGGATCACGGCCGCGAACAAGCGGCGGGTAGCCAAAGCCGCGCGTCGGTAGCATCCGTCGGTAGTATCCGGCGCCGGCCGCGCGAGGAGACGCCCGTCGGCGCCGGCCGCTAGGGTGCCGACGTCGGGGTGGTCGTGCTCGAGGCGGTACTCGATGTGGTGGGGGGGTTCGTCGTCGTGGTCGTGCTCGACGTGGTCGTGGTGGGCGACGAAGTCGTGGTCGGCAGGGGCTTGGCCACGATGATGGTGACCGTGGACCCCTTCTCGACCTTCGTGCCCGCCGGCGGATCCTGATCGAACACCTTCCCTGATTCGTAGGCGTCCTCAGGCTGCTCTACCACCTTCACGCGCAGGCCCGCGTCACCGAGCTTCACACCGGCGGGACCCTTGAACAGACCGATGACGTTCGGCACCGAGATCTTGGGCACGAGAGCACCGTTGCTCACGTAGATGGTCACCGTGGAACCCTCGGCCACCTTCTGCCCGGCCTTCGGGAACTGCTCGACCACCTCGCCGGCGTCCTTGTCGGAGTCACGCTCGAGGAGCTTGACGGTCAATCCATACTCGTCCCCCAGAAGGGAGAGCGCCCGCTCCTGGCTGAGGCCGACCACATCGGGCAGGTCGATCTGCGTACCGGAGGGGCCGGAGCTCACGTAGATCACCACCGCGGAACCCACGGAGACCATCTCCCCCGCCTCAGGGTCTTGGCGGAAGATAGTCCCCTCGGGTTGGTCCTCGGACGGCTCGCGCCTGACGTCCTCCTGCAGGCCGAGTTGGCCGAGCAGCACAAGCGCCTGCACCTCGCTCTCGCCAACGAGTTCGGGCACGGCCACCTGCTCGCCGGTCACGGCCAGCCACACCGACACACTGCCTCCGAGCTCGAGCTTCTCGTCCACCTTCGGGTCTTGGCGCGCGATGCGACCGGGCTCGTACTCGTCGGTCTTCTCTTCGCCCTTGATCTCCAGCTTCAGACCGACCGCAGCGAGCTTCTCCTCGGCCTCCTGCGGGGTCAAGCCCACGAGGGACTCCACCACCACAGTGTCTCCGCCCCCACCGAGGGTGGTGGCGATCATATACACGCCACCCACGAGGAGGATCAGGAACGCCACCACGAGCACCCAGGGCCAAGCGCTGCGACGCGGCGGGGGAGCAAGCGATAGGTCATCTTCATGCTCGGCGACCGGGTATCGGCCTGCGGGGGGTCGCACTTGCGTGGGGTCGGCGGGGACATGGTAGGCCTGCGTGCGATCCTCCATGCCCATGCCACTCATCACGCGGGTGTGTTCGTCGGAGAAGCCCGGGTCGTCCGCAGGGTCGCGCCTGAAGAGCGGCGGCGCCTGGACCGACTCCCCGCGCTGCACGCGATACAGGTCGTCCATGAAGGCGGCCGCGGTGAGGTAGCGCTGTTCGGGCGTCTTGGCAAGAGCGCGCAAGATCACGTTCTCAAGGTCTTCGTTCAAGTCGGGTGCCAGCGAGCGAGGGGGTACGGGTGGTTCGTTCACGTGCTGCATCGCGATGGTTACCGGGTTGTCTCCGTTGAACGGCAGTTTCCCGGTGGCCATCTCGTACATGACGATGCCGAGTGAATAGAGGTCGGAAGCCGCTTCGGCCTGGCTGCCCTGCGCCTGCTCCGGAGAGAGGTAGTGCGCCGTGCCCAGGATCGAACCGGTCTCGGTCATGCTCGAGGCGCTCCCAGCCCGGGCGATGCCGAAGTCGGTCACCTTCACGCGGCCCTCATCGTCGACGATGATGTTCTGCGGTTTGATATCGCGGTGTACGACATCCTTGCGATGGGCGAAACGAAGCGCCTCAAGGATCTGCGAAGTGATCGCGATGACGTGGTCGGAGCGCAGCGGCGCGAACCGCACCACTATCTCCTTGAGCGATCGGCCCTCGAGGTACTCCATGGCGATGAAGTAGGTGCCGGCGGTCTGGCCCCGATCGTAGATCTGGACGATGTTCGGGTGGTTCAGGCCCGCGGCGCTGCTGGCCTCACGCCGGAACCGCTCCACGAACTGCTCGTCGTTCGCGAAACGAGTGTGAAGCACCTTGAGCGCCACGTCGCGACCCAGATGCTCGTCGTGAGCAAGGTACACATCCGCCATCCCGCCGGAGCCCAGCTTGCGGATGACTTCGTACCTCTCCTCGATGACCCGTCCGATCACGTACGCCCTCGACCTTCACTTGCTGATCCGACCCGGCAGCCGTCACGCTGGAGCCGTCCGACGTAGCCTCTGTGCCACACCGCGTTCCGACGGATAGTACCAGAGCGGAGAGTATCGCCCCACGCGCGGATCATGTTCACCTCTCCAGGCCCGCCCTCAGCACGGCGCGGGCGATCGGCGCCGCGGTACCTCCACCCGAGCCCCCGTGCTCGACCAAGACGGCCACCACGATCGTCGGGTCGTCGGCGGGAGCGAAGCCCACGAACCAGGCGTGCGACTCCCCGCCCTCCACCTGCGCCGTACCTGTCTTTCCGGCCACTTCGACCCCCGAGATCGCGGCGGCGGTGCCCGTGCCCCGCTCGACCACCTGCACCATCATGTCGCGCACCTCGCCCGCGGTCGCCTCCGAGATGGGGGAGGATGCTCTCGTCGGGCCGGTCTTCTCGAGAACGATCTGGCTGTAGTCGCGCACCTCCGCCACGAGGTACGGCACCATCACCGTGCCTCCGTTTGCGATACCCGCTGTGATCAGAGCCATCTGGAGCGGCGTGACCAGCACCTCGCCCTGACCGAAACTAGCCTGCGCCACGTGGGCCGTGTCGAGACCTGCCGGCGCCGGGAAGGACCCCGCGGCCCCGCCGAGGCGCCACGACAGAGCACTGCCGATGCCGAAACCCGCCGCGTAGCGAGCCAACGTGTCCGCACCAAGGTCCACCCCCACCTTGGCGAATGTGGTGTTGATGCTGCGAGTGAGAGCCTCGGCGAAATCATGCTCCCCGAACACCTTGCCGTCGTTGTTGGATACGCGGTAACCGCCGGCCAGCCATGACCCCTCGTCTTCGAACATCGTGCCCGGTGTCACCACCCCTTCCTCGAGTCCGGCTGCGGCCACCACGAGCTTGAACACTGACCCGGGCGGATAGAGACCCTGCACCGCCCGATCGACCAAGGGCCGACTCTCGTCTTCTATCAGGCTCGCCCAATCCTCATCCAGTGTTCGAGGATCGAAGCGGGGTGACGAGGTCATCGCCAACACGGCGCCCGTGCGCGGATCGAGGGCCACCACGGCGCCCGGAGCGCCGCCCAGGGCCTCGACTGCCGCCCGTTGCACGCGACTGTCGATCGTCAGAACAAGGTCGGCCCCCCGATGCGGCCTGCCGGTGAGAAGGTCGATGTAACTGCGCACCACCAGGGCGTCCGTCTCGCCGGCCAGTTCGAGATTGTAGGCGCGCTCGAGACCCGATCTGCCGTAGCGCAGGCTCGAGTAGCCAAGCCAGGGGGACACGAGGTCTCCGACCGGGTAGTCGCGCAAGAAGTAGACGCCCTCCTTGCGGTTGCCCGCGAGGAGCACCCCGTCGGACGACACCACCGACCCCCGCTCGACCCGCATCTCGCTCTCGACCGCGCGTGTGTTGTTGGCGTGGGTGCGCAGCTCAGGAGCGGCCCACACCTGCAAGTACGAGAGCTGGGCGATCAGCGCCAGGAACAGCACGGTGAAGAACCAAAAGAGCTTCCGTATCGACCGCTCCATCACGCGCTCCCGGTGCGAGCGCCCGCCGCGCGGCCGGGGCGATCCTGTGCCGCGGTGCCGGTGCGAACGCCGGCCTCGAGCGCGGCCCGGCCGGCCGCGTCGCGCGGCGCTCCGCCGGCGGCCCGCTCAGACACCGCCAAGAGCAGCGCGAGCAGGCAGAAGTTGCTGACGATGGAGCTGCCCCCATAGCTGACGAAGGGCAGCGTGATCCCGGTGAGCGGTATCAGTTTGGTGACTCCACCAAGGATCAGGAACGCCTGTAATCCGAACACCGCGGTGAGTCCCGTGGCCAGCAGTCGGGCGAAGTCGTCGTGGCTGCGCACGGCCACGCGCAGCCCTCGCTGAACGAACACCAGGTAGAGAAGCACGATGGCGACGGCACCCACGAGTCCCAGCTCTTCGCCGATCGCAGAGAAGATGAAATCGGTCTCGAGCGCGGGAATGATCGTTGATCCGGATGCAAGATGCAGATAGCCCTCACCAAGCCCGCGGCCGAAGAGCCCTCCGGCCGCGAAAGCGAACAACGACTGAACGAGCTGGTATCCGCGTCCCAGCGGATCCTGCCACGGATCGAGCCAGATGCCCACGCGCAGCTGCACATGCGGGAAGATCCGATAGAGCACCGAGGCTCCCCCTGCGAACAACCCCGCGCCCACCACGACGTAGAAGAACCGCCCTGTCGCGACGTAGATGAGAGCCAAGAGCGTCCCGAAGAACAGTAGGCTCGTGCCCAGGTCCTTGAGGAAGATCATCAGCGCCAGGCTCAATCCCCAGATGGTGATCAGCGGCCCGAGATGACGCAGCGGCGGCAGCGCGACACCAAGGAAGCGGCGCGTTGACACGGTGAGCATCTCTCTCACCTGATCGAGATAGGCGGCGAAGAACACCACCAGGAACAACTTGGCGAACTCTGGAGGTTGGAAGCCGACCGGGCCCACCCGGATCCACAGGCGCGCTCCGTAGACCTCACGCCCGGCGACCATGGTGAGCACGAGTAGCGCGATGCCGCCCAGCCCGATCAGGTACTTGTACTCGAGGAGACGCTCGAACCTCCGAAGACCCACGAGCACGATGACGAACGCCACCGACCCAACCACGAGCCACACGGCCTGTTGGGCGGCCAGTCGTGGCTCCACCCGGTAGATCATGAGGATGCCGAGAGAGGAGAGCAGAGCGGTGATAGGGAGCAGGTACGGATCGGCGGCAGGCACCACCAGGCGTCGCACCACGTGCAGTAGACCGAAAAGGCCAAGGAAGGCCGCCCCCGGAGCCAGCGAGATCAACTCGAACGCCTCGGCCTGCCGCACGAACACGATGGCGAAGCCGATCGTGGTCAGAAGCATGGCAGGAAGGAGGAACAGCAACTCCTTGCTGCGAGAGGTCACTGTGCCGAGTCGAGGCCGCGGATGAACCGCTGCCCCTCTTCCTTCGTGAGGAGGTCGTGGGTCTCGACCCGTTGCTTGAGGTGTGGGGCAAGATCGGCGTAGAGGGCGGGAGCCGTCTCGATGACCGAGAAGAGCTCGTAGCCGAGCACTGTATAGGGCATGCCTTTGTACAGCGCCACGTGTCCGTCGAACGTGCCTACGAAGTACACCGATGAGTTGAACAAGAGGAGCGCTCCAAAGAGCACGGCGGCGATCAGTACGATGAACACGAGTACGAACAGCGGCCGCCGATGCCACGCGCGCGTCGCCACAGAATGCAGCTCGACCCCACGCACGAGGGGTCCGAAACCCTTGGGTGCGATGACGGGATCGGCTGCTGCCGAGGGGTGGGCGGGCATGGTCCGGGATGCGCCGACGGCTCCGATCGATGGAGCGTCACCGTAAGTCGATACGACCTCGTCGGCGTCCGACTCCTCGTCTTCCGGGAGTGGGGCGATCTCCTCGTCGACTGCGAATAGGACGACCGCGGTGATGTTGTCCTCGCCGCCTTGCCGGAGCGCGGCCTCGATGAGCGACCGGGCGACGGTGCGGGGCGTGGCCCCCTCCGCGAGGATCTTGGATAGCTCGTCCTCGGGCACCATGCCACTCAACCCATCGCTGCAGAGCAGGAGGCGGTCCCCGTGCTCCAGCTCGATCTCGAAGAAATCGGGGCTCACCGCCGGCTCGGTGCCCAGGGCGCGGGTGATTATGCTCCGGTGCGGGTGCACCGCCGCCTGCTCCGGAGTGATCTGACCATGCCGCACCATCTGCGCCACGAGGGAATGGTCGTTGGTGACTTGGCGGAGAGCCCCCGCGCGCAGCAGGTAAGCCCGCGAGTCGCCCACCTGGGCGATCGTGAGGCGTTCCGCGGACGCGATGGCGGCGGTGAGTGTCGTCCCCATGCCCGAGAGATCGGCCGAACCCGCCCCACGGTCTCTGATAAGGCGGTTGGCCTCGTCGACCGCTTCACGCAGCCCCTCGACCCCGGCCTCGGCATCGACGTCCTGAAGCACTCGACAGGCCACCTCAGACGCGACCTCGCCCGCGCGGGCTCCTCCCATGCCGTCGCACACCGCGAACACGTCGTCGGTCACGACGTAGGAGTCCTCATTCTGCCTGCGGACCAGACCCAGGTGGGTGGCGGCAGAAGTCACCAGCTTGATCATCGCGCTTCCGCCGTGAAGACCGTATCGCCGATCGCTATCGTCTCTCCGTGCCCCACGAGCACAGGACCAGCCAACTCGCGTCCGCCGACCACCGTACCGTTCGTGCTGCCCAGGTCTTCGACGACCAAGCCCTGCGTCTCGGCGATGATGCGCGCGTGGCTCGAGCTGACGAACGTGTCGTTGAGGACCACCTCGTTCTCCGCCGCCCGACCCACGAGCACACGCTCACCCACCGGCAGGAGGAACGCACTGCCCACCTGAAGATACGGGCTCTGCGAGACGACGAGAGCCCACACGCCGGCGGCCTGATCCGCAGACGAAACGGGCGCCGGCGCCGCTTGGCTTCCAGCCTCGGCGACGGCGATGCCGCGATGCGTCAGTCCTGCCGTGGCGGCCACTGAGGGTAGGCGAAGATCGCGCGCGATCGAACGCACCATGAAGTACACGAAGAGATAGAGAACCCCCAGGAAGACGAACTTGCCCCCAAGGAGCGTGAGGTTCAGCACCGATCAACCACCCAGTCCACAGTCGACCATCCCTGTGTGTTGCTATCTGACCCGTAGGCTTATCTTGAGACTTCCCACACCGATCACATCGCCATCCTTCACGGGTCCGGAAGTGACGGGGCGACTGTTGACGAACGTACCGTTGGTGGAGCCGAGGTCCTTGATATACACGCGGTCTTCCTCCCAGTAGAGCACCGCGTGCATGCGGGACACATTGGGATCGTCCAGCTGCAAGTCGGCGTCTCGCCCGCGACCGAGGACGACGCGGCTCTGTTGATACTCGCGCGACACTCCCTCGAAAGCCAGGTGCACGGTGCGTCGAGCCAAGCGAAGACCGGCCGCCACATCCGCCGAGATACCCTGCGTCATCTGCCCGACGGGTCGAGCGGACCCGCCCGGGGCCTGCGCCGCGGGCGACGCGTGGGCAGCGCCTGAGGAAGCAGGGCGCACGGCGGGCCCGGATTCGGCCCGGCCCGAAGCGACCCTGCCGGGAGCTCCGACGTTCGATGGCCTGACAGGCTCGGCCCTTACGCCGAAGAACCCGAGTTTGAGCGCATCGTCGAGGGCGAGAACCACCTCGGGCGGCCCCACCAGATCGTATTTCTGACGGCGGGCGTGCTGTAGAAGGTGGGTCTGGAGTTCCTCCACCAGGGAATCTTCGTATTCGCCGAAGTGCTGGCGATCCTGAGGGCACAGGTAGATGGAGAAGTGGTTCGGCACGTAGGTGCGCGAGAGAAGAGCCACTTTGTTCTCTTCCATCTCCTTCACCAGCTTCTGAGCGAGTTCGACGGGCTGGACGTGGCTCTTGAACGTGCGCCCGAACAGGCCCTCGAAGGCCCGCTGTATGCGTGATTCGCTCTTGCGCAGTACTCCCACCGTCAACCCTCCGAGATCTCGGAAAAACTATGCAACGGCGCGAACAGGGCCATAAGGTACACGATTATAGCGCACGGCCAGAAGGCCTGGGCGAACGTCACGGCGGCCACCGGCACCCCGAACAGGGCCGGCGGCAGCAGAAGAAAGGCGCTGAACATCAGGCCCAGGTAGAGGGATGCCAACCAGAGGCGGCGAGGCACCGTTCCAGCGAAGATGCGCCCAGTGGGTAGTGAGAAGACAACGAAGAGGCCGACTTGGAGCAACAACTCAGGGCGCCGGTCGAGGAAACGGGCCAGATCGTCGATCACCTGTCCGGGAGAGGCAGCGTGACGCGCGACTCCGAGGCCCTCGACGGGGGCCGCGGAGAAGGTGAAGGGCACGAGGTCCCACAGACCGAGCCCTGCGGCCACGACGAGCACCAGGCCCGCGAGCAGGCCCGCGAGCGGCCCCCATCTGCGCAGCAGGAAGCCCGCCAAAGGGGGGATGGCCAGGCCCAACCCGCCCGCCACCAGCGCGGGCAGCGAACCGGGAAGGAGGGCGGCCCATCCCCTGCCGCGCCACCGAAGCAGCGCGAATGTCGCCGCCGAGACGACCGTGTAGATCACACCCCAGCCCACACCGAAATCGAACACGGGTGGTGCCAGGACCAAGAGAGTGAGAACGCCCCCCACCGTGGGCGAAAGCAGGGAGATGAACGCGACGCCCGCGGCGATCGGCACGATCGCTTGAGGCGGGTAGAACGGGGTATGCGGAAGCAGGTACCCGACTGTCGCAAGCGAAGCGCCGCCGGCCACCAGGTGTTCGGCCACATAGCGCAGGCGGCGGTTGCGGGTGGCGGCGGCCAACGCCGCCGCCACCCGCACCGTCGGAGCCTCACGCAGCTCGGGGGTCGGCATCTCCTTGGCGGCCTCCTCCAGCATCCGGCGCAACCCGGCCGCGTCGGGCCGCTTGGCAGCCTCCTTCTCGAGACCCCGGTGCAGGGCCGTGTCGAGTATCTCGGGAAGGTCGGGGCGCAGGCGCGACAGGTGCGAGAACACCATACGCGACGGCCCACGGAGTATCTCGGCCGGCTCTTTGCCCCTGAGCGGGTTGCTGCCCGTGAGCCCCTCGTAGATCGTGAGGCTCAGCGAGTAGACGTCGGCCCGAGCGTCGACGGCGCGACCTTCAAGCTGCTCCGGCGCCATGTACGCGAGCGTACCCACGAGATCGCCGTCCATGGTCACCGAGGAGAGGTCTTCGAGTTTGGCCACGCCGAAGTCCATGACGCGCACGTCCACGTCGTCGCCCGATGCGAGCATGATGTTCTCGGGCTTGATGTCGCGGTGGATGACCCCTCGCTTGTGGGCATGCTCGAGCGCCCTGGCGATCTGGATGCCGGCTTCGATCAACTGCACGTCGGTGAGTCGCCGCCGGCTGTACAGCGCGCGGAGCGTATGTCCCTCGACGTACTCGGTGAAAAGGTACGTCCGATCGGGCTCGCTCACCACTTCGAACACGGTCACGATGTTGGGGTGGTCCAGCTTCGCGGCCGCCTGAGCCTCGCGCAACGCTCGGCCGTCGGCGTCGACGGCGTCCTCGACCACCTTCACAGCCACGTTGCGGCCCATGCGCGTGTCCTCGGCGAGATACACGGTAGCGAAGGAGCCACTGCCGAGTTTGCGGCTGAGGAGGTAGCGATCGTGAAGGAGCAGGGGATCGGCCATGAGGACACAAGTATACGGCAGGGCGCACCCCGCCCGCGAGGCTCGGTTCGTTCCGCTCGGATGGAATGACCGATCTCTGAAGGAGGACCCCGTGGATCGCTGTAGAATGCCCTTCTAGGGTCATCCACAGACCCCCAAGAACGCGGACGTTCGGGGTGGTTATGCGCCCTAAGGCTTATGTTATACTCGCCTCGAACCCGGGCGCTACGCATGGAATCGGCGTGGCGCATAGGCCGGGGGCGAGTGGCGGAATTGGCAGACGCGCTAGGTTCAGGGTCTAGTGAGTGTAAGCTCGTGGGGGTTCAAGTCCCCCCTCGCCCATACCCTCCTCACGAAGTGAAGTGTGATGCCCCCCGAGGATAACGAGAGTTTCTTCGAGCTGGCCGACGAGGAGCGCCGTCGAGACACGCGGCGCGGGTCTTCTGCACCCTTCGTACGACTCATGCTCGTTCTTGCCGGCGTGGTCGTGATCGTCTTCGTGGGCGGGTACCTCGTACGCAATTGGCTCAACGACCGTCAGGTCACCACGTACGAGACGTATCTCACTCAGGTCTCCGAGATCCTCAAGCGATCCGACACGGTGGGCCGCGACCTGAGCACCCTCTTGCTCGAACCCGGCGAATCAACGCGCAAGGACATCCAGACCAAGCTCGACCAGTACATCGCCACATCGAAGAACCTGAGCACTGAGGCTACCGATCTGGTCTCGCCCAGTGATCTCAAAGAGAGCCAACAGTGGTTCGCCGCCACCATGCAACTGCGGTCGCGCGGGCTCGAGAACCTCAAGCCCGCTTTGATGAACGCGCTGGAGGTCCAGGACGTCGAGGTGGCCTCCGATACCATCGCGCGAGCCATGCTCTTGCTCGTCCTCTCCGATGTCACCTATGAAGAGTTCTTCGTGACACGGGCCGTCCAGGTGCTCCAGGACCGCTCCATCGAAGGGGTCCAGGTGGGCACCACCGACTTCATCACAGATTCGAACTTGTCCTCGAAGACCAAGATCAAGGAGTTGTTGGCGACGCTCAAGAGCACCGACAGTCTCCAATCGGTCCACGGGGTAGCCCTGAAGCTCGTGGAAGCGATGCCTGCCGAGAAGACCATCGAGGTGGGTGGCACGTACAACCTCCAAGCCACGGACGAACTCAGCTTCGTGGTGACGGTCGAGAACCAAGGGAATATGGCCGAGAAAGACGTGCCTGTGGAATTGACGCTCTCGGCCCCGAGTTCGGCGCAACCGCAGATCGTGCTCATCAAGATCCCCGAACTCAAGGCCAAGGAGATCAAGAAGATCACCGTGACCGGGGTCAACCCCACCGACTACGGCGAGAAGGCCCTGCTGAAAGTGAGCGTCGGCCCGGTCCCTGAAGAGAAGATCATTGAGAACAACTCGCTCGAAGCCCACTTGATCTTCCTCCTCTAGGGGGCAGTTCGAATCCTGTCACCTAGTATCGGACCATCCATTTGACCCTCACCGAACTCACACCGTATGTGGCCCTCGGCGCCTCCGTGCTCGCGATCGCCGCGCTTGGGCTCATCATGGTCCTCTCGGCCAAGCTCTCGAGACTTCAAAAAGCCCAGAAGGTGATCCTCGGATCGAAGGGCGAAGTGGACATCGTGCGTCACGTGGGCTCGGTGGAAGAGAAGCTCACGAACCTCAGAGTGATGGTGGAAGACCTCGCGGTGGCGGGCAAGGACTACGAAGTGCGCATCGACAACTGCGTCTCGCACGTTGGAGCGGTGCGCTTCGATGCTTTCCGCGACCTGGGCGGCCGTCAGAGCACCTCTGTCGCCCTCTTGAGCGCCGCCGACCACGGCATCGTGATCACCTCGGCCGTGAGCCGCGAGTTCGCCCGCATCTATGTCAAGCTCATCCGCGACGGCCAACCCGATGTGCCGCTCGCCCCGGAAGAGATCGAGGCTGTGGAACTGGCGCGTTCCCGCGGCAACGCCCCCTTCACCGTCCGTCCGCGCAAGGAACGTGAGCGGGAGGAAGAACCGCCCACCGACACCTTCGACCCTCTGGATGGCCAACCGGGCTCAAGCGCCGCCGAGAGAGCGCTCGAGAGAGAGAACCGCAGACGCAAGCGTCAGGGGCTTCCGCCCTTGGACGAAGTGCCTCCACTTCCCTCCACTCTGGGCTGGCCCAAGTTCGAGACTGCGGCTGACCCCGACGGCGATGACGATGTCTCCGAGTCCGAACCGGTCTCCGCCCAGCGGGACGAACCGTGAGCGACTGCGGCCCGAAGGGCGTCGACCTGACCGCGTGGGATGTCTCCAAGCTCGACGCGCCTTTGGTGTACGAGGCGCGGACCATCGGATTCCTGGGCCCGAAAGGCACCTTCACCGAAGAGGCGCTGTTGGCCACACTCGCCTCGCGCACCCGCTCGATGCGACAGTCCCCCGAGATCATCCCCTTCCCGTCGCTGGCCGACACGGTGCAGGCCGTGGCCGAAGGCGCGGTGGATTGCGCACTCGTGCCCATCGAGAACTCCATCGAGGGATCGGTGTCGGTCACCGTGGACCTGCTCGCGCATGAGGTGCACAACCTCCAGGTGGTGAGGGAGGTGCGGCTCAGCATCCGTCACCGGCTGATCGCGCGCCCCGGCGTGCGACCGCAGGACATCACCAAGGTGGTGTCGCACCCACACGCGAACGCTCAGTGTCGCAAGTGGCTTCGCGACCACCTGCCAGGCGTGGAGGTGGAAGCCGCCAACTCGACGGCGCAGGCGGTGGAACGGGTGGCGGTGGCGGAGGGATCGTGGGCGGCCATCGGCACAGCATTGGCCGCCAAGGAGCATGGCTGCGTCGTCCTCGAAGACAGCATCGAGGATCACGACGACAACGAAACGCGCTTCATCTTCCTCTCGCGCACCCGCGAGCGGCAGGACCTCCCCGAACCCTACAAGACATCGGTGGTGTGCAGGATCCTCAAGGACCAGCCGGGCGCCCTGCTCCTGATCCTTCAGGAGTTCGCCCACCGGTATCTCAACCTCACCAAGATCGAATCACGGCCTTCGAAACGGGGCCTAGGCGACTACATCTTCCTCGTCGATCTCGAGGGTCGTGTGGACGACGCCCAGGTAAACGACGCGCTTCGCTGCCTCACCTGCAAGCTGCTCGAGGTGAAGGTGTTGGGGAGCTATCCCGTGGGCATTCCGAGCGTCCCCGCTGACGCCTTCTAGCCCGACCGACGGAACCAGGGCCCCGGTCAGAAACTAGTCCTAAGGAGGTCGTATCCCCGTGGACCTCATCGTCACCGACCACTGGCGCGCTACACACCCCAGCGCATGCGTGGGTCTGCTGCTCCTCGGGGGAGCGACCAACACCGCCCGGGTGCCGGCCCTAGAGGCAAGGAAGAGGGCCTTGGAGACGGAGCTTCGCTCCCGGTACGGGGGCCTCGACCGCCGCTCGCTGCGCGCGATACACCCGCTGAGCGCCTACGACGCCTACTTCCGCCGCTTCGGGAAGAGCTACCACGTGCAATTGCAGCTGGAGTCGATCGCCCACAAGGGCAAGACGATCCCGAGTGTGACCGCGCTGGTGGAAGTCATGTTCATGGCCGAACTCGCCAACGGACTCCTCACCGCGGGGCACGACGCCGACCACGTGCGGCCGCCCCTGCGGCTGGAAGCGGCTCGAGGCACAGAGACGTTCACGCGCCTAGACGGCGTCGAACAGCACCCCAAGGCAGGCGACATGTTCATCAGCGACGCCGAAGGCATCATCTCATGCGTGCTGAACGGGCCCGATGGGCGGACGCGGATCAGGCCCGAGACCACCCGAGTGCTCTACACGACCTATGCCCCGCCGGGAGTGCCCGCGGATGAGGTGGAGCGGCACCTGGACGACATCCGCGACCTCGTGATGCTCGGGATCCCAGCCGCCCGAGTGGAGAAACGGGTGCTGATCGGGGGATAGGGAACCCCCTCTCAGCGACTTTGGATATCCGGCTCCCTAGATGAGCCGGGGTTCCCTAGATGAGCCGGTCTCGAGATCGCATGAGACTGATGCCCGACAGCACCGCGAAGAAGAGCGCCGCCCAGAGCATCCACACCGACACCTCGACCAGCTTCTCCGCCTCCACCACATCGCCCAGGATGAAGAACGACAACCCGACGCTCAGCAACGCCATCTTGATCTTGCCGAACACGTTCGCCTGCACCGCCCGGCCGTGCCGCGCCCAGAAGACCGCCCCGAGCACCATCGCTAGGAGCTCCACCCCTATCGACGCGAGGATCACCTGTATGACCAAGCGATCGCCGCCGGTGGCGAGCAGCACGGACGCGACCAGCAGCTTGTCGGCCAATGGATCGATGAAGATGCCCAGATCGGTGATCTGATCGCGTCTACGGGCCATCGCCCCGTCCATGAAGTCGGTGCACACTCCCACCACGAACACCACGAGACCCAACCAGGCCCGACCGTAGAGGAACAGGGCGAACACCACTGGGACGAGAACGAGGCGGAACGCGGTCAAGTGGTTGGGCCGCACGGAAGGCGGAAGCGGCCAGAGGAAGACACGGTCGACAAGGTGGTCGACCCGGCGTTGCGTCAGTGATGGAGTGGTCATACCGCGACAACCTCCATCCTACAGCGACTGCCGGCGCCGGAGCCGATGGGCTCCACCCCGCAGCCGCGAGGACCTACGAAACGGTGTCCCCACCCACGTCTTCGGGCGTCTCCGACGCGGCGAGAGCCGACTCGGGTTCGTCGACCGCGGGGTTCGAGCCCGCGACCTCGGCGTTCGCGCCCGCGACCGTGTCGACCCGCTCCTCGGCCGGACCGGAGGCGGGCTCACCACCGCTGACCGTACGCTCGGTGGGCAGGGAATCCCGCATCATCCTGCGTTGCTGATAGCCGAGGTAGAAGGCGCCGGCGCACGCCACGACCAGTCCGTCGATCACACCGCGGCTCACCCACATCCAGGTAGCGGTCCCGCTCTGCGAGCCCACGAAGAGACCGTACGCCAGACCGATGAGGAACCCGCCCCCCACTGCGGCCAGCACTCCCGATCTCGAAAGAAGCCCCCCCTCGCTGCGGCTCAGGGCCTCCCAGTCGAGACCGCGGAGCATCCCGGCCAAGATGAGTAACAGGAACAGGAGGAGGACTCCGAACACCACTGCGCTGCCCATCCCACCCCTTCCGCGATCGTCGACCGATCCGTCGCTCCCGCCTCACGCCAGAGCTGTGGCTCCGCGGAACCCCTTTCTGCTACCCTGGACGAGACGCTCCGTAACGAGGATATCGCACACCGCGTGCTCACGATCCACCGTGCCGGCGTTCGCGATCCACCGATGCACTCGCTCGCGTTCCACCGCGCGCCGCTAGAGACAGGAGTCCGATGCTCGACATCAAGCTCATCCGCAACGACCCAGAAGGCACCAGGACCCAGCTCCGCCGGCGCGGCGGGAAGGCCGAGGAAGCCTTGGACACCCTTCTCTCCTTGGACGAACGCCGTCGCGAGCTGATCGTGCAGGTCGAAGAGAAGCGGAGCCGACGGAACACGGTGAGCGAGGAGATCGCAGTCGCGAAGAAGGCCGGTGAAGACGCCTCCCACCGCATCGCCGCCATGCGCGAGGTGGGCGAGTCTATCAAGGCTCTCGAGGCCGACCTCAAGACCGTGGAAGAGGAGTTGGAGCGGGAGCTGCTCCAAGTTCCGAACCTAGCCGATCCCAGCGCCCCCGACGGGGGCGAGGACGACAGCGTGGTGCTGCACTCTTGGGGCGAGCCGCGGGTCTTCGACTTCGAGCCTCGCGACCATCTCGACCTGGGCACGGCTCTTGATGTGGTGGACATGGAGCGCGGCGGCAAGGTCTCGGGCAGCCGCTTCGCCTACCTCAAGGGCGACCTGGTGCTCCTGCAGTTCGCCTTGGTGCAGTTCGCCATGCAGAAGCTCGCAGCCAAGGGCTTCCGGCCCATCGTGCCTCCGGTTCTGGTGCGTGACGAAGCCATGTACGGAACGGGCTTCTTCCCCACCGATATGCAACAAGTGTACCGTCTTGAGTCAGATGCACTAAATCTTGTAGGAACGAGCGAGGTGCCGCTGGCCGCGCTCCACATGGATGAGATCCTGGAGGAAGAGCAGCTTCCGCTGCGTTACGTGGGGTATTCGAGCTGTTTCCGTCGTGAGGCGGGTGCGGCAGGCAAGGACACCCGCGGCATCTTCCGCGTGCATCAGTTCGACAAGTTGGAGATGTTCAGCTTCTGTCACCCCGACCGTTCGCGGGAAGAGCACGACTTCATGCGGGGCATCGAAGAGGAAGTGCTGCAGGATCTGGGGCTTCCCTATCAAGCCGTCAACATCGCCGCCGGAGACCTGGGCGCGTCGGCCGCCAAGAAGTACGACCTCGAAGCCTGGATCCCCACGCAGGAGCGCTACCGCGAGGTGACGAGCTGTTCGAATTGCACCGACTACCAGGCGAGGCGACTGAAGTGCCGCGCCAAGGGCAAAGAGGGCGGCGCCTACCTGGTGCACACCTTGAACGGCACTGTCGTGGCGGTAGGCCGCACGATCATCGCCATCATGGAGAACTACCAGACGGCCGAGGGCCTCATCGAGGTGCCGCCGGCATTGGCGGCGTTCCTTCCGGCAGGGAAGACTACCCTGGGGGCGTAGCCGCCACTCGACTGTGCGAGAGGCCGAGGTCGAGGCGCCCCAACAGGGCGCGACCGCGGTCGCTGCCGCGAAGAGCGGCGACCGCCAGAGACAGATCCATGATCGAGGGCCCCGGCGGCAGGAACCGGCCGGGGTACCGAGTAGCGGTCAGATGACCCCCCACTTCGGCGTTCAGGGCAGCGGCATCGGCAGCGCCGCCGATCACCGCCTCGAGCGCCTCCGCGTAGCCGGCCACCGGCACCACTCCCATGCCCGGGCGCTCCGCACGGAGCGCAGCCGCCAGCGGTCCGCCGGCCGGGGTGGCCACCGTGGCGGGGCGTCCCGCTGTGCCGGGCCCACCCGGCCGCTCGGGTTCGGCGAGCCGGAACAGGGACGCCGCAGTGTGCAGGTAGGGCGCGCTGAAATCGTAGAGGGCCGCTCGCTCGGGGGTGACGGCGGCGCAGGCCAGACCGTCCACCGAACCCGTCTCCAACTGCGAGGCCTCGTCGCCGAGCGACACCGCGACGAACTCGATGGCGACGCCGGACACCGCGGCGGCGGTGCGCACGATCTCGAGGGCACGTCCGGCGGGCCGTCCGTGTTCGTCCAGGTGACTGAGGGGCGCGAAGTCGGGGTCGAAAGCCAGCCGGAAGACCGTGTCCACCTCAGCCGCGGGCCCCCGTTCCGTCGCGGGCCCCCGTTCCGGCGCACTCCCCCGATGCGGCGAACTCCCCCCGTGCGGCGCACTCCCGGGGCTTCCCGAGGGCCCGGTCACGACTACGAAGCAGCCGGGTCGGAGCCTGTCCCGCTCCCCCATGCGGCCAGGATCAGGTCCGAGTGGACGACTTCGCCGAAGAACGTACCGATGTTGCGCAAGGACATGGCCTTGCACTCCTCGTCGACGCCCGCAGTGAGATCGGGCGGCACGACCATGTGGTAGTCGAGCATGAAGCCGTGCCTCACGGTCGACTCCACACACACGTTCGTGGCGACCCCGGTCACGATGAGCGTCTCGATGCCGTTTGCGCGCAGTATCGCGTCGAGATTCGTGCCGACGAAGGCGGAGTACTTGGGCTTGAGCAGGATGATGTCTGTCTCCGTCGGTTCTACGCCGAAGAAGTCTTCACGGGAAGGATCGAAAGGCCGGGTCATGCCCGCCCGAGTGTAGTGCTCCACGACCGCGGGCGAGCGCACGTACGGGTAGAGGGTCTGGCGGGTCAACACCACGATCTTGAGGATCCGGCGCGCCTCAGCCAGAAAGCGCTCGTGGGGACCCAGGATAGCCTGGAGCGGAAGCGGGTCTCCACCCATGAACTCGATGATGCCTCCGGAACAGAAGTAGTCGCGCTGCATGTCCACCGCAAGCAGCGCCGTGTGTCCAGGCGACACCTTCCGAGCCAGATCCATCGATCATCCCCCCTCGTCTCCCAGACCCACGAGACCGTGGATCCACGACACCGCGGATCCACGATACCGCAGACCCGGCGACAGCTCAGACTCACGCTACCACAGGCGACACCGAGGCTGTCCAACCGATATCCTTGGGCACATGCGACGGCACGGCACCCAGCCGGGAGCACACAGAGGCGCACTGCACGTGGTGGAGGCGGCGCCGAAGGTCACCCTGCACGGCGTCAGCCGGGTCTGCGACGGAGGCGCGTCAAAGGGCGCGGTATTGCTGGTGCACGGCTCGGGCGTCGGATACCGCTGCTGGGACCTTCGTACTCCCGGGTACAGCGTGCTCGAGGCCCTCGCCACCCGGGGGTTCCACGCATTCGCGTTCGATCAAAGGGGCTACGGCGACAGCGGCGCACTCGAGGACGGGCGTGACGTGCGTGCGACCACGTGCGCCGAAGACCTGGTCGCCGTGGCCGACCTCGCGCGCGAGGTCGGCGGGTTCGAGAGGGTGAGCCTCGTGGGACACTCGTGGGGGGGCATCGTCGCCGCCATGTTCGCCGCTCGACACCCACACCTAGTTGATGCAGTGGTGATCGTCGGTTGCCCGTTCCGGCAGGTGGGACGCGAGTACCAGACTGTGCTCGATCGGATCATGGAACAGGTGCGGGTCGCGGGGTCGAGAGTGGAGAACTCGCACCACCGAGATCTGGGGAGCCGGGTGATCGCGGCCGAGCACGAAGTCCTATCCGAGTACGCACACATGGTCGAGACTCACTACCCCACCATGCCCGCCGGCGTGTTCCTTGACATCGCAGAGTTGGAGTTGGCCTCCTTTGCGCCTTCGATCACGGCGCCCACGCTGCTGGTGGCCGGCGCCCACGACTACGTAGTCGATGCGGCCGACGCGCTCGAATTCCTGAATGCACTCGGGGCGGATCACGCGGAACTCACGTTCCTCGGGCGCAGCAAGCACCTCACCTTCCTCGAGACCCACGAGCACCTGCGGCTTCAGGAGTCGATCGCGGGTTGGCTGCACGCGCCCGATCGACCAGCCGCCGGCGCCGAAGGTCCTGCCGGTTGCGGCTGCGACGGCGTGAGTGATACAACTAGTACATCGGAGCGGACCGGATCACGCGGCGCTTCCTCGAAGACCGCCCTCTGCGGTCCATCCACTCATCATTCGAGAACATTGGGGGGAACATGCTAGTGAAGACGAGGCGCACGATGTCTCTGTTCATGGTGCTCGCGTTGCTCGGGCTCGCCGTGGCGATGCTCGGCTGCGGGGAGACCACCACTACCAGCACCGGAGCGGCCACCACCGACACGACGGCGGCCGAGGTCACCACGACCACCGAGATGAAGGTCTACCGAGTGGGCATCACCCAGATCGTGGAGCACCCGGCGCTCGACGCGGGCGTCGAAGGCTTCAAGGAAGCCATGGCCGAGGCGGGCTTCGTCGAGGGCCAGAACGTGGAGTACGACGTGCAGAGCGCCCAGGGCGACATGGCCATCGCAACGACGATCGCCCAGAAGTTCGCTACCGACCAGGTCGATCTGATCTGCGCCGTGGCCACTCCCACGAGTCAGGCATCAGTGAAGGCCACCAGCACCATCCCGATCGTGTTCGCACTCGTCACCGACCCGGTCGCGGCCGGACTCGTGGTTGATCCCATGGCGCCCGAGGGCAACGTGACCGGAGTGAGCGACCACATGCCCTCCCAGCTGCACCTCGACCTCATCAAGGAACTCGTTCCAGAAGCCAAGACCATCGGGTTCCTGTACAACGCCGGTGAGAGCAACTCGGTGGCGAGTATCAACGAAGAGAAGCCGCTCGCGGAAGCGATGGGCTACACGGTCATCGAAGCCACCGTCTCCTCGTCGGCCGACGTTCAGGCCGCCGCGCAGTCCCTCATGGGAAGGGTGGACGTGATCGCCCTCGTGCAGGACAACACGGTGATATCGGCCCTGGAAGCGGTTATCAAGGTGGCTGAGGAGGCGCAGATCCCGGTGATCACCAGCGACACCGACAGCGTGGCCCGCGGCGCCGCCGCAGGCCTTGGGGCCGACGGCAAGATCCTGGGACGCCAGGCCGGTGCCATGGCCGCCCAGATCCTCGCCGGCACGGCGATCAAGGACATCCCAGTGCAGTACGCCGAGACCCCGCTGCTCTACCTGAACCTCCCCGCGGCGCTGGCCCAAGGACTCACCATCGCAGACGACGTGATCGCCCGGGCGGACAACGTAGTCAAGTAACGAATTCGAGGGTGCGGCCCAGCCGCGCTCTCGAGCCGCGCCAGCGCCCGCCGGCCGACAATGCCGCGGGCGCCGCACCGAACGACACCGGGGCCGGAGTGAAGACTTCGGCCCCGCCACTATCAGGGGGCTGACACCGGGTTTGGAAGGTATTCTCGCCATCGGGTTCGAGCAGGGGCTGTTGTACTCGTTCCTGGTGCTCGGCGTCTTCTTCACGTTCCGCGTTCTGGACTTCCCCGACCTCACAGTGGACGGGAGTCTGGTGCTCGGCGCCGGGGCCACGGCGATACTGGTCACCAACGGCGTGTCGGTGTTCCTGGCCACGGGCGTGGGAGTCATAGCCGGCGCCTGCGCCGGAGTAGTGACAGGACTCATCCACATACTCCTGAAGTCGGGATCGAGCGACACCAACTACGGTCCCAAACTGATCGCCGGCATCCTCACCACCACCGCGCTCTACTCGATCAACCTGCGGGTGATGGGTCGCAGCAACGTCCCCCTACTCCACGAGAAGAGCATGTTCGACCATATCGGCGACCTGATCTCGGTGAACATGACCCGTTGGTCGCTGGTGCTGGGGCTGCTGGTGATCGCGCTGCTGGTCAAACTCGTGCTCGACTGGTTCCTCCACACCGAACTAGGCCTCGCCATGCAGGCCCTGGGTGACAACGAGCAGATGATCCGGTCGCTGGGCGTGAACACCAATCGTGTCCGAATACTCGGCCTGGCGATCGCGAACGGACTCGTGGCCCTCACGGGCGGGCTCGTCGCCCAACAGCAGGGTTACGCGGACATCGGAATGGGCTTCGGCGCGCTCGTGGCAGGATTGGGAGGAGTGATCATCGGCGAGGTGGTCTTCGGGATGCGCAGCATACGCTGGGTTCTCTTCAGCGTGATGGCAGGCTCGATCGTCTACCGGATACTGGTGGCCGTCGGTCTTCGTATCGACTGGATCCGTCCCACCGACCTCAAGCTCCTCACGGCCGTGCTGGTGCTGATCGCCTTGGCGACGCCCACTATCCGTTCGAGGGTGGTGCGCTCGTGACCGGGACCGGTGGCCTCAGAGTCGAAGGTGCGGTGAAGGTGTTCTTCACCGGCACGCCGAACGAGGTGCGGGCACTCGACGGCCTCTCCCTCGACATGCGTCCCGGTGATTTCGTCACGATCATCGGCTCGAATGGAGCCGGGAAGTCTACGCTGTTGAACGCGGTCGCCGGGACGTTCCCCATCGATCACGGAGAGATCTGGCTCGACGACAAGGAGCTGACTCAACGACCCGAACACCTGAGGGCACAGTCGATCGGCCGCGTGTTCCAGGACCCTCGTGCAGGCACCGCGCCATCGCTGTCCATCGAGGAGAACCTGTGTCTCGCCATGCTCCGGGGTAAACGCCGGGGACTGGCTCGAGGGTTATCGGCATCGCGCCGCGCCTCCGTGAAGGGGCAGTTGTCGCAGCTCGGCATGGGCCTGGAAGAGCGCCCTCGGTCCGCCGTGGCGAAGCTCTCGGGCGGCCAGCGTCAGGCCCTCTCGCTCCTCATGGCCACCATCACCCGGCCGCAGCTCCTTCTGCTCGACGAGCACACCGCCGCGCTCGACCCGAAGGTGGCCGCCACGATCATGGACCTCACCACCCAGATCGTGACGCGCGAACGCCTGACGACACTCATGGTCACGCACAACATGGAGCTGGCCTTGTCCCGGGGCAACCGCTTGATGATGATGCACGCGGGACGGGTGATCCTCGACGTGGCCGGAGCAGACAAGTCGTCGCTCACCGTGCCTGAACTGGTGCGGAAGTTCCACGAAGTCGCCGGCGAGACACTCGCCTCCGACCGCATGCTGCTGGAGTAACCGGGGATCGGCTAGAACTTCGCAGCTGGGGATCGGCTAGAGCTTCGGCGGTAACCAGGCAGGAGGACGCCCCGGAGCGGGGATCCGCCCGTAGAACACGTCGTCGAGCCGTAGAGCCGCGCGCCGGGCGAACCCCGAGTGGCGGTTCCCGAACCGCACGACATCGTGCACGGCCGAACTCGGGTGCGAGTAGGGGCACACGGACATGCAGCGCCCGCAATCCGTGCCTACGCTGTTCCAGTAGCGGAAGCACGTGTCGGCGTCGATGCGCCAGCGAAGGGCTCCATCGAACAGGACCCGATCGCCGGTGGGGATCGAATGACTCGGGCAGTTCTCCGCACACTTCTCGCAGATGCGGCAGAAGTCGAGCACCGAGTCGTCAAGCCTTCGTCCGTCGGCCACGAGGGGCAGATCGGTGGTGACCACGCCTAACCGCACCCGGGGACCGAGTTCGGGCGTCATCAGCAGACCCATCCGGCCGATCTCTCCCAGCCCGGCGTCGCGCGCCACGAGCGGTGCGATCACCTGATAGTTGCCGTCGATGTGCGCCCGGGCGGAATAGCCCATCGAACGGATCGCGTAGCCGAGCTGCAGAGCCACGACCGCCGCCTCCACGTACTGATGCGCGGACTCCATGGCCTCGGAGGCCTCGGGACCCGTGCGTACGAGGTCGAAGTCCATCTCCACCGTGAAGGCGATCCCGTAGCGGTGGGGTACGTCGATGGGCGCGCCCCACACTCCGTCCCCCCGACCAACGTGCGAGTAGGCGTGATAGGGCCGGAGTTCCGCGACGCCCACTGTCCGAGCCCCCCACAGGCGAGCGAGACCCTTCGCATAGTGCGTGAACTGCTCCGGCGTCGCGACCACCATGGCGTGAGCGACGGCTCCGTCCACCTCGGCACGCACGGCTTCCGTGAACGTGAACGACGCGTCCATGGCGGTGAACGCCCAGGGCTGCGCCTTGCCTGATCGTGGAGAGCCCAGACCGGGAAGGGCACGCGTGCGGTCGTCAGACTCACGGTTCTCGGGGCGCATCGCGTAGTACTCCTCGAACTGCGGCCCCTCGGGGCCCAGACGCGCCCGGGCGAACATGATGTCTCGCTCATCAACTCTCAGGGTCGGCGCGTCGGGGCCTCGGATCACGCGTCCCATGGGAACGAATAGGAGGAGCACGCCCACAGCCACCGTGAGGGTCACGGCGGAAGCAAGCGCAGCCGCCCATGGCGAAGGTCCCGCCACGGCCAGGGCGGCAACCACAAGGAGCCCGACGACGACCAACACGGCCCTCTTGGCCGCCCTGTGCTCACCCTCCCGCACCGATGCGACCGCGAACCAAGCAAGACCGAGGGCGCCGACGACCGTCACCGCTCCCGCGAAGCTCTCGATGAGACCCGGCACGGACGACTCCTCAGACTCGACAACCGACCCGAGGCCGCACTCTACCATGGGGGGTGGGAAAGCCTCGACGCGTTCACCGAGAACCCCTCAGGCTAGTTCGTAACAGCTGTCATTTGGGTATGTATCAGGGGTAGCACAAGCAATGTAGGAGCAGACACGATGCTATCCGGCTCACAGATATATCCGACCCTTCCCGCCTCCGACATCCAGCGGGCGGCGCGTTTCTACGAAGACAAGCTCGGGCTCAAGAAGGTCGAGATGCCCCAGCCTAACGGCTCGGCGATCTACCAGGCTGGCGATTGCACGCGATTCCTCGTCTACCAGAGCGCGTCGAAACCGGGCGAAGCCACCGCCGCTTTCTTCCTCGTGGACGATCTTGACGCCGAGATGAGAGGCCTCAGGGACAAGGGTGTTGCGTTCGAGGACTACGAACTGGAGGGCCTCAAGACCGAGAACGGCGTCTTCGTCGAAGACGGCATGAAGGCTGCCTGGTTCAAGGACAGCGAAGGCAACATCCTCAGTCTGACAGAGATGGCGAAGTAGCCGCCTGCGAGAAGAGCAGCGACATACAGCGACCATCGCCGAATCACCGACGCACCGGCTCCCACGATTCGCTTCGCAAGGGCCGGTGCTTCGCGTATGGAGGCCACGTAGAACCCGCTCGCGGCTGACCTGGAACCTTCTTGAGAGCCGCCCCCGGCCCCGAATCGAAGTACAATGGACCTTGATCCGCATCGGTAGCGCGCCGCCACGAGCCCGTGGGCGAAGCGTCAGACCGATGGTGGCCGTCCGGCCGGGAGCACGGTCGACGGCCCGCTGAACCGAAAGGAGTGTGCTCCGTGGACACGATCCATCGCGACACAGATGCCTTGATCGTGGTCGATGTGCAGAACGACTTCTGCCCCGGCGGGAGCCTCGCGGTAGAGGGCGGAGATCGCGTGGTGCCCGAGATCAATCGACTGGTGCCGCTCTTCGCACATGTCGTCTTCACGCGAGATTGGCACCCGGCGGACCACGTCAGTTTCTCGGACCGGCCCGAGTACGGGGATGGTTCGTGGCCGCCGCACTGCGTTCAAGATACCGAGGGCGCGCAGTTCCACCCCGCTCTCAAGAGGCCGGACGGCGCGCTCATCGTCAGCAAGGGAGACGACCCCGACGCCGAGGCCTACAGCGGCTTCCAGGCGACGTCGGTCGATCTCACGGCGTGGCTCAGGGAACGGGGCGTCGAGCGAGTCTTCGTGGCAGGTCTCGCGACCGACTACTGCGTGATGGCCACGGCTCTCGACGCGCGCCGGGCGGGATTCGAGGTGTTCCTCTTGGAGGACGCGGTGCGAGGTGTCGCTCCCGACACCTCCCGCGACGCACTGGAGGAGCTCCGCTGGGCCGGCGTGCACACGACGACGGGTGCGGTCCTTGCCACCGCGATGGCGCTTGCCGTCACGATAGGCACCGACGCAGATGAAGCCGACTCCGGCATCGCCGAGGCCTGACGGACCCGGCTATGACAGACACACTCGGCATGACAGACACACTCGGCATGACGGACGGACGACCATGACAGACGCCACGAGCCGCTGGGCACACCGGGAAGACCTCGCCCTCCTGACGGACTTCTACGAACTCACCATGATGAACGGCTATTGGCGGAGCGATCGACAGCCTCTCACAGCCTCGTTCGAGTACTTCTTCCGCGAGTTGCCTCCACACACCGGTTTCGCTGTCGCGGCGGGACTCGAGCAGCTGCTCGATCTGGTGGAGAACCTGCATTTCACCAGTGACGATATCGCCTACCTCGCCTCTCTCGGCACCTTCGGCGACGAGTTCATCGACCACCTGCGCGGCTTCAAGCCGACCGTCTCGATCGACGCGGCACCTGAGGGCACCGTCGTCTTCCCCAACGAGCCGATCTTGCGCATCGAGGGGCCGCTCGCCGAGGCGCAGTTCCTCGAGACCGCGGTCCTGAACGCTCTCAACTACCCCACCCTTATCGCCACCAAGTCGGCCCGTATCCGGCTCGCGGCCGACGGCGACCGAGTGATGGAGTTCGGGCTTCGTCGCGCCCAGGGCCCGGATGGGGGCCTATCCGGCTCGCGCGCGGCGTACATCGGCGGCGCTGACGCCACCTCGAACGTGCTGGCGGGGAAGCTCTTCGGCATCCCCGTGGCGGGCACCCACGCCCACTCCTGGGTCATGAGCTTCGACGATGAACTCACGGCATTCCGCGCCTATGCCGACATCTACCCCGACAACTGCGTTCTGCTCGTGGACACATACGACACGCTCACATCAGGAATCCCCAACGCCTTGCGGGTGTTCAAGGAGCTGCGCGAACGCCGGCTCGGCGTACGGGCGGCGATACGCCTGGACTCCGGCGACCTCGCGAGGCTCAGCAAGGCCGCCCATGCGATCTTCACTCAGGCGGGTTTCGACGAGCCGATGATCGTCGCGTCCAACGAGCTCGACGAAGACCTGATCGCCGACCTGAAGAGGCAGGGGGCCCCGATCAACGCCTGGGGAGTCGGCACCCACCTGATCACCTCGTCGAGCTGGCCCGCGCTGGGCGGGGTGTACAAGCTGACGGCAGCCCGCGTGGACGGCCGAGACCCGGCCACGCCCGAAGAAGCCGCGACCGTCGCCGGCGCGCTGCACGAAGGCGGTGCATGGGAGCCCCGCATCAAGCTGAGCTCGAATCCGGCCAAGATGACCGACCCTGGACGCAAACGCGTGATCCGATACCGCGATGCCAGCGGGCGCCCGATCGGAGACGTGCTCTACCGAGCCGACGAGGACCCCCAGGACGGCCCACAGATCTCCTACGTGGGCCGGAGCGACCTGAGCTTCCAGGTGGCACTCGAAGGCGCTGTCCACGCGGAAGACCTTCTCGAGCCCGTTGTGCGAGAGGGACGGCGCGTGAAGCCTTCGCCGTCTCTCACTGAGGTGCGGAGCCGGGCGCGGGAACAGGTAGCGTCCTTGCCTGAGGAACTGCGACGCCTCCGCAACCCGGAGATCTACCACGTGGGCCTCTCACCCCGACTGGCGGAGCTGAAGACCGACTTGATCCGCCTCGCCCCAGGGGTGTTGCACTGATGACCCGCCACCAAGATACGCCACAGATGGGTTCACCCAAACCGGGCGAAAGGGCGATGCTGCGCCGCTGGCTCGAACTCCACAAGCCCACTGCCGGCGCCCGCTCCCAGCTCTTCCTCGCCGAGATGATGTGGACCGTGGTCGGCTCAGTCCTCCTTGGCCTCGGCCTCCATTGGGTGGTAGGTCGCTACCAAGGTCTCGGGTGGGCCTACGCCGCGCCGTTCCTACTCCTCGGACTCGTGAAGTCCCGGTTCGTCCTGGATCGCGTGGCCAGGCGGACCATACATCGCATCCGCACCCGGGGTGACGACCACTGCGTGGGCGGTTTCTTCTCCCCCGTCAGTTGGGCCCTCATCGTGGGCATGATGATCCTTGGTCAGGTTCTCCGGGCTTCGCCGCTCCCCCGAGCCGACGTGGGCTTCCTCTACGTGACGGTGGGATCGGCCCTCCTGCTCTCGAGCAGGGTGCTGTGGAAGGAATGGCGGCTGCCGCAGCCGACACGCGCGCGCTCCGGCGGAGCGGGCGGAGCGGACGCGGACGGATCAGACGGATCAGACGGATCAGACGGACGATCCTGACCAGCGGACCCTGCTTCGTCGCCCCCGCCTTCGCGGAACGCCCTCCCTCGAACCTCAGCCCCCGAGCTTGATGTTGAAGCCGCCTCCGCCTCCGCCCTGGTCCTTGGAGACCCTTGGCAGCAACCACGAGAGGAAAGCATCCTCGCTGCGGGTCTGCAGCATGAGGTAGCCCGGACCGGTCAGATCGACCACCAGGCCCTCTCCGCTGAACAGAGTGGACTTGATTCCTCCAACGCGACGGACATTGAACCCCATGCCCTCGGAGAACGACACCAGATGGCCCGTGTCTACGGTGAACGTCTGGCCCGCTTCCAGAGTCATCTCGTGGATGGCCCCGTAGCTCGATAGGACGAGCGTGCCCGTGCCCTGCACCTTCAGCATGAAGAAACCCTCGCTCGCAAAGAAGGTTTTTGCTCCGCCCCACTTGGTATCGATGCTCAGACCCTCCGAAGACGCCACGTACGAGCCGGACTGCACGATCATGTTGTGGCCGGCGAACTCCCGCACCGTCATGTCGCCGGGAAGAGCCGGAGCGAGCATGATCTGGCCGCCTTGGACGGGGGCCTGATAGGTGTTCATGAAGAAGCTCTCGCCGCCGAGCACCGAGCGCTTGAGGGAACCGAGGACTCCTCCCTTGGCCGACGTCTCGACCGTCAAACCTGCCGACATG
Source organism: Actinomycetes bacterium (assembly GCA_024637035.1). GTDB lineage: Bacteria > Actinomycetota > Thermoleophilia > RBG-16-64-13 > RBG-16-64-13 > JAHJSA01. The sequence continues at coordinate 57,595 of JAGXFW010000009.1, read as the reverse complement.
CCGACCATCGACCCGGCCTCCACCTGGATGCGCTCATTCGGATCGAGCGTAGCGGTGACGAGAGAATACGACGGACGATAGTCGATGCTGGTCTTCATGGTCTAATGCCCCCCTCTTGCGGACCCGCACGCGCGCACGCGGCGGGCTGTGGTGACGTCCTGGACTCACGATAGCAGACCCTACCCGGCACCTGCTACGCCGCCAACCGGTTCCCCAACCATCGTCCCAATGCCAGCAGGGTGAGTATCGGAGGCAATCCTGGCGCTTCGGGTAGGACGCTGGCGTCGCAGACGTAAAGCCCCTCGATGCGGGTGCGCAGCGCGGCATCGACCACACGGCCGATGCCGGCTCCCCCGCCGGGGTGGGCACCTTGAGGGCGGGTGACCACGATCGACTCTGGCCTCGCGCCCGCCCGGATCAGGATCTGCCGAGAGAGCGCCGCTCCGCGATCGAGACGTCGACGATCCTCAGCGGTGACCGTCTTGCTCACGGAGCCATCGGCGAACACCCGGCCCGTGGTCTCATCGGAGATCTTGGTCATGATGCCCAGCGTCCGTTCCCCGGGAAGCGCGAACCCTCGAAGGCCGGCCTCGATGAAGCGCACCCGCCTTGGCTGGTTGATGTACGGACTGAGGATGAAACCATCGGCGAGTCTATGCTCCATGTCGACCAGCGCCATCGACGGCTCGTGAGCCAGGTTCGGTGCCGGTATTCCTCGGCCTCCGGCGCCGTCGAAGGAGATCACCCCGTACGTGTTCACGAACAGGTCCAGGAAGAAGCCGCCACCCGCCTCGATCACCCCGGATTTCAAGAGGATGGGCGGGGTGCCCAAGCCGCCGGCGGCGAGGATCACAACCTCGGCGGACAAATCCACTGAGCCGTCCGGACCGCGGGCCCGTACGCCCCTGGCCGCCCCGCGGTCATCGAGCAGCACCGTCTCCACCTGCATGCCAAAGGCGGTGCGGGCACCGGCCGTCACAGCTTCGTCCACGAACCGAGCCGCCGTCCACTTAGCACCGTTCGCGCAACCCAGAGTGCAGTGGCCGCAGCCCCGGCACTTCCGAGGGTCGAGGGCCTTCGGCATCGCGGAGAAGGTGTGGCCGAGTTCGGCTGCCGCCGCTGCAAGGGCCCGGCCTCCCGACGTGAGCAGCCCGCTGTCGATCGGCCGCACGCCGATCTCATCCTCAACACGGGCGATATCGTCCTTCAGGGAGATGCCCGTCAGAGCGAGCTCCTCGACCAGGCTGGGCACCATGTTGCCGCAAGCCGCGATCGTCGAGCCGCCGGCGGCGAACGCCCTCCACATGGTCACCCCCTCGCGAGAGCGGGGAGGCAGGTTCGTGACCGGCGCTACGTCGTAGAACCGGGTGCCCGCGGCGAAGGTGCCGAGGCTGGGCTGAGGGTGGCCGCGCTCCACGATCAGGACGCTCTTGCCACGCAGCGCCAGTTGCCTGGCCACCGCCGCACCGCCTGCCCCGGACCCCACCACTAGGTATTCATAGGTCTCGCCCACCATGGAGCCTCCGCGCAACGACCTCGATGGCTCCATACTAGTCGATTCGCACCCGTGCGGCCAGGAGCGGCATTCGACCCGCCTCGCGCACCCCCACCTGCATTCGATATGATGAGGCTGCTCGACCAGGCGTGACCGATGCGAAGGAGGATCCTGGTGCACTGCTCGAACTGCGGAGAGATCAACCCGGAGGGCGCGGAGTTCTGCGGATCCTGCGGCGCTCGGATGACCGCGGCGCCCTCCCCCGGGGCTCCGCCTCCAGGTCCCCCAACGCCCGCCACCACTCCACCCCCACCTCCACCTCCGCCGACCGCGGCCGGTTGGGTGCCCGCTCCGCCACCCGCCACGTACGGCCAGTCATCGCCGCCCCCTCCGCCCGGCTACGCGCCCCCTCCGCCCGGCTACGGCCCCCAGACATCAGGGCCGTCGGCTCCTCCGCCCAAGAGCGGCGGCAACACGGGGCTGATCATCGCCTTGTCGGTCGTGGGAGTGGTGCTGCTGGGTGCACTGGCCGGTGGAGCATTCATGCTCCTGAGGGGCGACGACACGAATGTGTCGACCACCACCACCTTTGCCCAGATCGAGACCACAACCACAGTGACGACGGTGGCCGCGGCGACGACCGCTCCGCCCACCACCGCCGGACTCTCCGGGTACGCCTCCGCCGAGGAGGCGGTGAAGGCCGAGCTCCCTGAAGGCTGGGTGTACAGGCTGGCAGACGACCAAGGCGTCCAAATGGAGTTCTGGGGAGGGCCGCCCGCGAGCGAATTCGTGACCGCCTACATCGTGGAACCGGCGCCGGACGGCAGTTGGGTCGTTGCGGACACGTATGCTTTGGGAGCATCAGACGTCCCGATGTCCGAGGCGGACGAGGCGCAGTCGGTGGTGGAGTCGTTCCTAGTCGCCGTCATGGAAGACCGCGCCGATGACGCCCACGCCCTCACCGTGGAACCATTCTCTCTGGACGCCGCGAGCGCTTCCTACAGCAACGGTGACTTCAAGAAATACACGGTCGACAGCGTCGAGAAGGCCTCCGATGGCACCTACTGGGTGAAAGTCGAAGAGACCTGGACGTACGGACGAGACCGCTGGCGGTACCACGTGGTACCGACCGAAGCCGGCTGGATGATCAACGATCTGCGCGACTGGTAGTGCCTCAGGCCTCACGAAGCACCTCGAGGAAGGCCGCGCCGTAGCGCTCCAGCTTGACCGCTCCCACGCCGTTCACGGCCAGCAACTCGTCGTCGGTCTGGGGTCGTAAGATGGCCATCTCGCGCAGCGAGGCATCGGAGAACACCACGTAGGCGGGCACCTTGGCCTGCTCCGCAAGCGTGCGACGCAATGCGCGCAGGGTCTCGTACAGCGGCCCGTCGGGCTCGACCGAGCCATCGAACAGAGCGGCCGGTGCATCGGCAGACCCGGCCCGGCGTCGCCGGCCGGCCGGCTTCTTCGCCTCACCTGGCGTCGAGAACCGGGGGCGCGCCAGTTCCAACCGTTCCTTGCCGGCCAACAGGGGTCGGGCGGCAGAAGCAAGCTTCAACGCCGAATATGCCTCGATGTCCTGGTAGAGGTATCCACGATGGATCAGTTGGCGGAACAGGCTCGTCCACGCGTCTTTGCCCAGATGAGCGCCGACTCCGTAGGTGGAGAGTCGGTCGTGGCCGAACCGCCGGATGCGCTCGGTGTCGGCCCCGCGCAGCACGTCGATCACATACGCGATGCCGAAGCGCTGCCCCACCCGATACACGCTCGAGAGGGCCTTCTGCGCATCCTCCGTTGCGTCGTAGGTATCGGGGGGATCGAGGCAGATATCGCAATTGCCGCAATCCGAGTCTCGAGTCTCGCCGAAGTACTGCAGCAACGCGCGGCGGCGGCACGAAAGAGCCTCGGCTAGGCCGACCATCGCGTTCAGCTTGTGCACTTCCACCCGCACTTGCTCGGGATTGCCACCCTGCTCCAGAAGAACCCTCGCCACCACCACGTCGGCGAGGCCGTACAGCAGAAGGGCGTCGGCCGGGGCTCCGTCGCGGCCGGCTCGGCCGGTCTCCTGGTAGTACGACTCGATGGTCTTCGGGATGTCGTAGTGCACCACGAAGCGAACGTCGGGCTTGTCGATGCCCAGCCCGAAAGCCACAGTGGCCACGACGACGTGCAGGGTATCGCGCTGGAAGGCCTCCTGCACACGCACGCGCTCCTCCGCGGGCAACCCGGCGTGGTACGCGGCAGCCTTCACCCCGGCACCCACCAGCTTCGCCGCCACCTCTTCAACGCGTTTTCGGCTGAGGCAGTAGACGATGCCGGACAACCCCGCCCGCTCGGCCAAGAAGGCGCGCAGTTGCTCGAACGGATGACGCTTCTCGACCACGAGGTAGCGGATGTTGGGGCGGTCGAACCCGGAAGTGAACACCGGCGCGCCGGCCAGTCCGAGCCGCCGACGAACGTCTTCGCGTGTCTGGTCGTCGGCGGTAGCGGTGAGCGCGACGAGGGGCACATGGGGGAAGAGTCCCCGCAGTTCACCAAGTCGCACGTACTCCGGCCGGAAATCGTGGCCCCACTGGGAGACGCAGTGTGCCTCGTCGATGGCGAACAGGGCGATATCCACGGAACCGAGCAGCTCGAGGAAGGAGTCCATCATCAAGCGTTCGGGAGCGACGTACAGCAGGTCGAGGTCACCGGCCCGCAAACGGGCGAGCACCTCGCGCGACTCCCCACCGCTCAACGACGAGTTCAGTGCCGCAGCCGAGACGCCCGCCCCACGGAGCGCGTCGACTTGGTCTTTCATCAACGAGATCAAGGGTGACACCACGACGGCGGTGCCGGGCCGCCGGATGGCGGGGATCTGGAAACAGAGAGACTTGCCGCTGCCGGTGGGCATCAGCACGAAGGCGTCGCCACCCGCGACGACGTGGTCGATGATCTCTTTCTGCCCGGGGCGGAACTCGCGGAAGCCGAAGACGTCGTGAAGGATGGACTCGGCATCGACATCGGCGGCAGCAGCGTTCGCGTTGCCGGCGGCGTTGGCTGCAACGTCGCCGGCCCCGATGCCTGAAGGCGGGGTCGCGTCGGGGTGGACGGGGGGGTTGGAGCGTCGCGTCATCTACGCCAGAGTACCGGACCCGGCGGACAGAGAGTAGCCGCGACGACTAGAACCCCTCGTCCCCCAGAGCCATGACGGGTGCGGCGCCGGCCATGATGACGGCGAAGAGCGACGACGTCTCCGGCAGGAGTTTCTGGAAGTAGAAGCGTGCACAGGCGATCTTGCCCTGGTAGAAAGGCACGTCCTTCGGATCGCCGACGGACGCGGCGGCCGCATCGGCCGTGGCCTGGCCGCCGTTCACCCGCGACTCTCCCGACGAGCCGATCCCCAGACGCTCGAGGCTGATCTCGGCCATCTGCACCCACATATAGCCGAGAGCGACCAGGGCGAACAGGCGCAGGTAGTCGCTCGAGACAGCGGCAGCCTCATCGGGGTCGCGCAGCCCTTGCTGGGCGATGCGCGCGGTGGCCTGTTGCAGGCGGCCGAACGCCTTCGCCAACGGAGCCACGAACTCCCCGAGCAGGGGGTCGTTCTGATGCGCCTCCAGGTATGCCGCGACCGGATGGAAGAAGCGGCGCAACAGCCTCCCGTTGTGCATGCCGAGTTTCCGCCCGACGAGGTCGAGACCCTGGACGCCGTTGGCACCCTCCCAGATCTGCGCGATGCGGGCGTCGCGCACGAACTGCTCCACCCCAGTCTCGCGGATGTAGCCGTGACCGCCGTGTATCTGCACGGCGAGGTTGGTTGCGAGGAACCCGTGGTCGGTGAAGTAGGACTTCACCACCGGCGTGAGCAGGTCTACCAGATCACCCGCCTCTTCACGCACGGCCGGATCGGGGTGATGCTCGGCCAGATCGAGGTTCAAGCCCACCCAACCGGCCAACGCGCGCGCCCCTTCGGTGTTGGCGCGCATGGTCAAGAGCATACGGCGGACGTCGGGATGCACGATCAGAGGATCGGCCTCGCGCTCGGGGTAGCGGGGCTCTCGGAGCGCCCTGCCTTGGAGCCGCTCCTTCGCATACGCCCGGGCGTTCTGGTAGGCCACCTCGGCGAGGCCAAGACCCTGCATGCCCACGCCCAGACGGGCGGCGTTCATCATGGTGAACATGTGGCTCATGCCTCGGTTCGGCTCACCCACAAGGTGGCCGACGGCGTCGTCGAAGTTGAGCACGCACGTGGACGACCCGCTCACACCCATCTTCTTCTCGATGCCCCCGCACACCACACCGTTGCGTTCGCCGAGCGACCCATCCTCGTTCACGAGGAACTTCGGCACGAGGAACAGGCTGATGCCGCGGGTGCCCGACGGGGCGTCGGGCAGACGGGCCAGCACGAGGTGGATGATGTTCTCGGTGAAATCGTGCTCCCCCGAGCTGATGAAGATCTTGCTGCCGGTGACCCGGTACGAGCCGTCGTCCTGCGGGATCGCTCGCGTGCGCACCAGACCCAGGTCGGTGCCGCAGTGAGCCTCGGTGAGGCACATGGTGCCGCTCCAGGATCCCTCGACCATGCGAGGCAGGTAGGCGCGTTTGAGTTCGTCGGTGCCGTGCTTGAAGATCGCCGTGTAGGCCCCGGTGGTGAGTAGTGGGTACACACTGAAAGCGAGGTTCGCCGACGACAGCATCTCTTCGGCGAGCAGCCTGACCGTCTTGGGAAGACCCATGCCGTCGTACTCGGGGTCGCAGGCCATCGCAGGCCATCCAGCCTCCACGTACTTCGCGTACGCCTCCTTGAAGCCCGCCGGCGTGGTCACCACACCGTCTTCGTAGTGGCATCCCTCCTCGTCGCCTGATTGGTTCAGGGGGAAGAGGAGTTCTTGGCACACACCCGCCAGCTCTTCGAGTACGAAGTCGATCTGGTCGGGAGTGGCCTCCTCGTAGCCGGGGAGGTCCACGAGCTGCTCCGCGTGGACAAGCTCCTTCAGGATGAAGCGGATGTCGCGCAGGGGCGCCTTGTACACGGTCATAGCGTCCTTCCTCAGTTCCTCAGCGGCTTGCCGGTCTCGAGCATATGCTCGACCCGGGCGAGTGTGCGCGGTTCGCGGATAAGAGCCAGGAATCCCTCACGTTCAAGCTCGAGCATGCGATCTTCGCTGACCTCCTGCGTGAGGTCGGTATCGCCGCCGGAGAGCACGGTCGCGATGTGGCCCGACACCACCCCGTCATACGCGGTGGCTCGTCCCGAATTCACGAACTCGTTCACGAAGATGTCGAGCGCGGATTTCGCGGACGCCCCAGGCAGGCTGAAGGTGGGCTCCTCGGGGGGTGCGTAGCCGTCGACCAGCTCGAGCACCCTCGCCTTCGCGTCGGAAAGCAGGCGGTCCCGGTTCATGGTGACGCGGTCGCCCTCACGAAGGAACAGGAGTTCGCGGGCCTCCTCGGCCGAGCGAGAGATCTTGGCCATGCTGATGGTCTCGAAAGCTCCCGCGATGGGGGGCATCGGCCCGTTCACCCGCTTCGGGTTCCGCGTGTGGCGCAGCAGCATCTCCTTCGACCCTCCCCAGGCCGGTAGGAGTCCGAGCCCGGCCTCAGGCAGCCCTATGTAGCTCTCCGCGTGGGCCTGGATCGCATCACTGTGCAACAGTGACTCGCACCCGCCGCCGAGCGCCATGCCCGCCGGCGCGGCCACCACGGGGAACGGAGCGTACTTCAGGAACCGGTACGCCTGCTGACCGCCTTCCACCAACTCCTGGATAGGCGGCCACAGGCTGATGTTCGCTGCGAAGAGCCCCAGACCGATGTTGGCCCCCACCGAGTAGTTGTCGCCGTCGTTGTAGAGCACGAGTCCCCGGAAGCCCTCCATGAGCACTGTCTCGATAGCGGTGCCCACCATCTTCAGCGTGCCGTCGTCGAAGGCGTTCGCAAAGCCATGGAACTCCAGACAGAGGATGCCGTCGCCGAGATCCCACAAGCTGGCGGAGGAGTTGCCGGCCACCCGGTCGCCCCGCCGCTTGACGTCGGCCAGCAACAGCACGCCGGGGCGGCGCTCGACCGGCGCGAAGGCCCCGTCGACGGTGCGATACTCGAGGACGCCTTCGACCGTGCGGTAGAAGCAGCCGACGGGTGGCGCGTCGGCGGCCGTATCGAGGCCCGCGGCGCCGGCGTCATCCGTCGCGCCGGTCGTGGCGGCGGCCGCCAGCAGTGGCGGCACCGGCTGAGCGTCGGCCTCGAGGCGCTCAGCCAACCAGGCCGCGCCGACTTCGTCGATCAACTCGAACGGGCCCTTCTTCCAGTTGTAGCCCAGGCGCATGGCCTCGTCGACGGCGGTTATGTCGGGAGCTATCGCCGGCACCAGCGACGCCGCGTAGCTCAGCGTGCGACTCAGCACGCGCCACGCGTAGGTGCCGCCGGCATCCGGCGACTCCAGCAGCGCCCGAAGGCCGCCCCGCTTGGCGGCGCTGATGCTGTCCAGACGAGGTCGGGCAGCCGCGTGATATTCACCGGTCGCCAAGTCGATCGCTTCCTTGGTCCGCCGGCCGCCCTCCGTGTTCAAGCGGTAGAAGCCGCCCTTGCCCTTGCGTCCTACGTAGCCGGTCTCGATCAGGCGGGTCACGAGCTCTGGCTCCCGGTGTACGGCGCGGAAGGCGTCGTCGGGCGGCAGACTGTCCATCAGGCTGCGTCCCACGTAGCGCACGGTGTCCAGACCCACCAGGTCGAGCAATGCGAATACTCCGGTCTTGGGCGCGCCCATCGGGCGTCCAAGGACGGCGTCGGCCACCTCCACCGAGAGACCCGCGTCGATGGCCTCGACCATGGCGCACTGCACCCAGAAGCCGCCGATGCGGTTGGCGATGAATCCCGGACTGTCGTTCGCGGGCACCACGCCCTTGCCCAGACGCACGTCGGCGAAGGTGCGTATCGCCTCAGCCTTGGCCGGATCGGTGTGCTCGCCGGTCACCAGTTCGAGCAGACGCATGTAGCGAGGTGGATTGAAGAAGTGGGTGATCATGAAGTCGCGGGCGAAGTCGTCGGATGCGCCTTCCACCAACTGCGCCAGAGGGATGGTGGAGGTGTTCGAGCTGACGATGCACCCCGGCTTCCGGGTCGCATCGATCTTCGCGTAGATCTCGTGCTTGATGTCGAGGCGCTCCACGACGGCCTCGATGACCCAGTCGACCTCGGCGAGCCGGTCGAGGTGGTCTTCGATGTTGCCGGGCGTGATCAACCGGGCGTTCCGGCGATGCATGAAGGCGGCAGGGTCGGACTTCAGCAGCTTCGCCAGGGCACCTTCAGCCAGCATGCTCCGAGACGCCCCCGCAGGAAGGTCCGCGGGCACGATGTCGAGCAGCAGGACCTCCGCGCCGGCGTTCGCGAGGTGCGCGGCGATACCACTGCCCATCAGGCCGGCGCCGATCACCGCTACCCGTGAGATGCCTCCTTCCGCCTCGGCCCCCAGCGCGGCCGCGGCGCACATCTAGATCGCCTCCAAGACGGTAGCGATGCCCTGCCCGCCACCGATGCACATGGTCGCGAGCGCGTAGCGCCCTCCTTCCCGCTTCAACAGGGAAGCGGCCTTGCCCGTGATCCGCGCCCCGCTCGCTCCCAAGGGGTGTCCGAGCGCCACGGCGCCGCCGTCGAGGTTCAGCTTGGTCTCGTCGATGCCGAGCTCTTTGATCACCGCGATCGCCTGGGAGGCGAAGGCCTCGTTGAGCTCGATGATGTCCATGTCTTCCACCGTGAGCCCGGCGCGCTGAAGCGCCTTGTTCGTGGAAGCCACCGGCCCCATCCCCATGATCTCCGGCGAGCAGCCCGACACCGCTACGCTCCGGATGCGGGCCAGCATGTCCAGACCGGCTTCGCGGGCGTAGCGTTCGGAGCACACCAGCACGGCGGAGGCGCCGTCGGTGAGCGGCGATGACGTGCCCGCGGTCACGGAACCGCCTTCGAGGAACACCGGCCGCAATGCGGCCAAGGCCTCCAGAGTCGAGTCGGCCCGGATGCAGCCGTCCACCGATATCGTGCGATCACCATCGACGATGGGCACGATCTCGTCCGCGAACTTGCTCGCCTCCTGAGCAGCCGCCGCCTTGCGATGGCTGGCGACCGAGAAGGCCTCCTGTTCGTCGCGGCTGACTCCGTATCGGCGGGCGACGTTCTCGGCCGTGATGCCCATCGAAGTGTACGCCTCGCCGAATGAGCGATGAAGGCCGGGGTGCGGCATAGGGTTGAAGCCCCAAATAGGCACCCGCGTCATCGACTCCACCCCGCCACAGATGAAGCATTCGCCCGCGTTCAACTGCACGGCGCCCGCCGCTGTGTGGATGGCCTGCATCGACGAGCCGCAGAAGCGGTTGATGGTGACGGCCGCCATCGAGATGGGCAGGTCGGCCAGGAAGCCCACCATCCGGGCCAGGTTCAGCCCCTGCTCCGCCTCAGGCGAGGAGCACCCCAGCAGGAGGTCCTCGATGTCGTCCACCTCCACGCGGGTGCGCTCCACGAGGCCACGGACCACCTGACGTGCTACCTCGTCGGGCCGTACCCGCGCGAGTTCTCCCTTGTTCGCCGGTGTCATGGGCGACCGCACGAACCCAGCGATGACAACACCTTCCACGAAAGCGCCCCTTTCTCACGAATCCCACCCGCGCGCCGAAGCCGGCACGCGTTCCCATCGGTGCTCGACGCGGCAGACAGCGACTACGGGCTGCGCGCCTCGCGCTTCTTGCGCTCCTCTTCCACGAGTTCCTTCTTCGAGAGCTTGCCGACGAGGGTCTTGGGCAGCTCGGCGCGGAACTCCACCTCCCGCGGTATCTCGACTTTCGAGAGCTTGTCTTTGAGGAAGTCGAGCATCGCTTCGCTGGAGACCGTCTCCCCCTCTTTCAGCTTGATGAACACCTTGGGGCGCTCCCCGCGATAGTCATCGGGCACCCCGATGCAGATGACCTCGGCCACCGACGGGTGCTCGTAGACCGCCTCCTCGATGTTCCGCGGATACACGTTGAAGCCACCGGTGAGGATCAGGTCCTTGATACGGTCGACGATGAAGGTGTAGCCGTCTTCGTCCATGTAGCCCACGTCGCCGGTGCGCAGCCAGCCGTCCGTCAGCACCTCGGCGGTCGCCTCCGGATTCTTCCAATAGCCGGGCATCACCTGCGGGCCCGAGATACAGATCTCGCCCTTCTCGCCATGGGGAACGGTCTGCGTTGGATCCTCGAGCGAACGGAACTCGATGAGGGTCTGCGGCACGGGTAGGCCGATGGACCCCGGCTTGTTGACGCCGTGAAGCGGATTGCAGGTGGCCACAGGAGAGGTCTCGGTGAGGCCGTACCCCTCGACGAGAAGGCAGCCGGTGAGGTCCTCGAAGGTCTTCTTCACCTCCACCGGGAGCGCCGCACCGCCCGAGATGCAGTACTTGATCGAGGAAAGATCGTACTTCTTAAGCTCCTTTGCGTTGTTGATCGCCGTGTACATGGTCGGGACGCCCGGGAACAGCGACGGCTTCTTCTTGTGGATGGTCTCAAGCACTTGAGCCAATTCGAAACGGGGCAGCAGCACCATCTCCGCCGCCATCAGCACCGCCATGTTCATGGCCACCGACATGGCGAACACGTGGAACAGCGGCAACACCACGAGCATGCGCTCTCCCCCGTGGACCACTCCTGTGAACCACTGCAGGCACTGAGAGGCGTTCGCGTAAAGGTTGGCATGCGTGAGCATCGCACCTTTGGGCACGCCGGTCGTGCCGCCCGTGTACTGCAGCACGGCGATGTCATCCGGGTGCACGTCGACCGGAGCGTAGTCACCGTCGTTGGCGATAAGGTCCGCGAACCTCACATGACGCTCGTCGCGCGGCACGGCAGCCACGTCCTTGCGCTTGACCAGGGGGAACAGCTTGTTCTTGGGGAACGGCAGGATGTCGACCATGCGCCCCACAATGATCTTCTCGAGCGCAGTCTTCTCGAGCACCTTGGCCATCTTGGGGTAGAGCGCCTCGAGATCCATGGTGACCATCAATGTAGTGCCCGAGTCCTCCACCTGATGCACGAGCTCGCGCTCCGCGTAGAGCGGGCTGTAGTTCACCACGATGCCGCCCGCCCTGAGCACGGCGTAGAACATCACCACTGAATACGGGGAGTTGGGAAGGAACAGACCCACCCGTGTGCCCTTGACGACGCCCAGTGCCTGAAGACCCTTGGCCGCCCGCGCGGCGAGGTCATCGAGGTCGTCGTAGGAGTAGCGCTTGCCGAGAAAGTCCATCGCGGGGTTGTAGGGATAGGAGGCGACGGCGGCGTCCAGCGCTTTGTTCAGTGGCATGGCGGGGATCGGAGCCGCCCAGTCGATGCCCTCGGGATACTTGGCGAGCCACGGGTGTTCGGCTGGACTCCGGGTTGCTGTGCCGGCCATGCTGCTTCCCCCTTCCGTCGAACCGGGCTCTAGGCGCCCGGGCGCATCGAAGCGGCCAGATCGTGGCGCTCGTACCCTCGCGCCACCAGGGTGCATTAAAACTATACTACGAAACACTAGCCTGACGAAACATGGGATCGCTCCTGCCAGAGCCGTACGCGTCGAGGCGGGTCGCGCGCACCTCCACCCGGCGTCGGGGGCCGGGCACCCTCGACGACGTCGAATCGGGCGCCGGGGCTATACTTCGCTGGTAGACTGCGTCCGTCACGCGCGTCGGACGGGACGCGCAGCCACGACGGGGACGCGAAGCCACGACGGCGTCCTCCGGCGTGCCGGCTAGAGCTTCGGAGAGCACATGATCACCGTGATACTCGCGGCCCTATCGGCCGTCGCATATGGCAGCAGCCAGTTCCTCACGCAACTCGGCCTCCGCGGAGGGCGGGTGCGCTCTTCACAGGCACTGCTGGTGAACCTTATTGCGGGGAGCATCTGCCTCATCGCTGCCGCCGGCATCGCATGGATGATCGACCCAGTGCCGCTTCATCCGGTCGGAGTGCTCTACTACGTCGCCGCCGGTGTCATCGGACCCTTCGTTGGTCGCTCACTCAACTTCATGGCGATCAAGCGCGTCGGTGCGACGCGCACCGCCTCACTCGGCATGAGCGAGGGCCTCTTCGCCGCGGTGATCGGTTGGGTCGTGCTCTCTCAAGCGCTGAGTCCCCTGACCATCGCTGGACTCATAGTGCTCGTGGCCGGGATGGTGCTCTTCATCGACGAGACCGGACGCACGCTCGGCGTACCCACCGAAGGGGAGACGCCGCCGACCACGCCCCTACCCACCGGGCCGGCCGAGGCTCCCGCCCTCGTGGGCATCCACCCACCGGGAGATCGGTGGCGCCACGCCCCCGGCGCCGTCTATGCCCTGGCCGGGATGCGGCGGATGACGATACGGGTCGGGGGTCGATCCGCGGTATTCGGCGCCCTGTTCGGCCTCGGCTCCGGCTTGTTCTTCACGCTCGCCTGGCTCCTGCGTGTTCTTGGGCTTGAGTACCTGCCGTCGTCCGTCATCGGCGCCGCCATCGGCACGTCCGTCGCCCTTCTGGTGACACTCGCCATGGTGGCGCGCGGCGGACGATTGCGCGAGGTGTCCCACATGTCGCGAAGGGACGCCGTCCCGTTGGCCGCGTCGGGAGTAACGGCGGCTGCGGCGATGGTCTCCTTCTTCCTCGCCCTAGAACTCGGCGGGCAGCTGGCCGTGAGCACGGCGCTCAAGAACCTCACACCGCTGATCACCTTCACACTCGCGGCCCTCTTCATCGCCCGTGTCGAACGGATCAGCCGCCGGCTCGGCCTGCTAGTGCTGCTGGTGGTCGTGGGGGCGGTGCTGGTCACGGTGGGGCGAGCGTAGGAGCACACGCCCCCGGGGGCGACCCCACGAGCGCGGATACCTTCGTTCGGCGACGCCGAATGGTCCCGAAAGCGTGCATTCGGCGCCTCTGAGTGTAGCCTCTTCCCTTTGGGTGGAACCAAAGTTAGGATATCGGCGGGATGTGGATGCGCGCCGAATGGCGCGCGGTCGAGGGAGGTTGCCGCAGTGGAGCGGACCGTCGGAATGGCAGTATCGTTGGCAGCTGCGTTGCTGCTCCTGGTGTTCGTCGGCACCGCCGCGGCCGTGCCCGGCATCCCGGCCAGTGCATCGCCCTGGGAGGGCGGCTACCTCTTCGGTAGCTGGCCACATGGCGGCTACTCCAACGCCACGAACCTCTGCAAGATCTGTCACGCGGTGCACGACGCCCGTGCGGGCGGCGAGGCTCTGATCAAGACCCCGCGCGACCGCGCCTGTATCTACTGCCACGTCACCCATTTCAGCGTGCCCCACCCGTACGGCGGGAACGTGGCCCTGTACGACAACGAGTACGAGAACAACCATGCCGCCACGCATCAAGGGACCGCCTATCGTGGCTGCCTGAGCTGTCACTCGATACACGGGGCGAACGTGCTAGTAAGTCCAGCGGACGGCATCACCGCCTCCATGCTGGTGCGGAACAACCCGGGCGACGTCCTGGCCGGAGGCACGGGCGCGGTGGCTGCGCCGGCCACCACTCTCGACGAGTTCTGCCGCGACTGCCACGACAAGACCAGCCGGGCCGACGGGACGGGCACCTGCGCCACCTGCCACGATGGAGCCCAGATGGGCGTCTCCGACTTTCCCACCCGCAACGGGGTGTCCCACGTCATGACCGCCACGCTCACCGGCGCCGACGGCACGACCCAGGTAGCCGACTTCTCGTCCGCTACGTGCCGCTCGTGCCACAAAGGGGCTGCGGTCTACGCCACCGGGAACAGCTTCCCCCACCTCACCTCGGGCGCCGACTTCCTCACCGACACCCACCTGGTCACTTCGCAGCTGGACAGGGTCTGCCTCGAGTGTCACCAGTGGAACGGCGGCGCGAGCGGGGTGGGCGTCAGCTTCTGATAGAGGCCCGCCCGAACTGACCGGGCCCACCGTCCCATGCACCGCCCCGGGGCGTCCAATCATGGGGAACGTAGGTAGCGCGCGCCACGGCGTTGCGACGCGTCCCGACATCGGCACATCCGTGCAGGATCCCCCAGGCGCGCCGAAGGGGGAGACACCCTAGGCACGACCACCCGGCACCCAGTGCGCCCCGCTCGGCATCGCTGGAGCGACTCTCCCCCACCGGGTGGATCTCAATATGTACATCATGTACAAAACCGTGGCCGCAGATTCCACCGAACAGCCCGATATCGCGGAACCGGTGATGTGGCTATAGTGAGGTTGTATGTCCAATCCTGAAGGGGGTCCATCCGTGGAGAAACTCTCCAAACCGCTTATTCTACTGCTGGTTCTTGTGCTGGCCGTCGCCGTGCTCGCCAGCTGCGGCGGCGACACTGCCACCACCGAGGCACCGAAGGCGGAACTCACCTACGCGATGTCCGGCTTGTACAAACCGTTCAACTTCACGAAAGACGGCGAACTGGTGGGCTTCGACGTCGAGATCGGCCAAGCCCTGGCCGAGCAGATGGGCATGACGGCCAACCCGGTGACCAACCCGTGGGAGACCATCATCGAAGGCCTGAAGTCGAAGAAGTACGACGTGATCATCGGCAGCATGGCCATCACCGAGACGCGCCTCGAACAGGTGAGCTTCACGAACCCGTACTACCGCTCGGGAGCCCAGATCTTCGTGGGGGCCGACAACACCGATATCAATAGCCCAGAAGACCTGGCCGGCAAGAAGATCGGCGTGGTGAAAGCCTCCACCTTCAAGGACATCGCGGTCACCCTCACCGATGAAGACAAGGTCGTGGGCTACGACAGCGACGTGATCGCTCTGCAAGACCTCACCACCGGCCGCATCGACGCGGTTATCACGGACGCGGTGGTCGGCTTCTCCGCCATCATGGAGAACGGCCTTGAGATCAAAGATGTGGCGGAGCCTCTCTACATAGATGAGATGGGAATCACGGTCCGGAAGGAAGACACCGCCCTCCTCGCCGATCTGAACGCCGCCCTTGACGCCATCATCGCCGACGGCACCTACGACGCGATCAGCACGAAGTGGCTGGGACGGAACATCCTGGGGGAATAGGATTGCCTCCTCCTGCAGCATTCGACGCGCCCGCGGCGACCCCGCCGGCGCGTCGTCGCTCCCCCTCCGACGATAGGAGACGACGTCCGTGATCGACTTCTGGGAGATCCTTCAAGAGCACTTCGTGCCCTTCCTGAACGCTACGGGCATGACGCTGAAGCTCACGTCCGTCTCCTTGGTGCTGGCCATGGTGCTCGGTCTCTTGGTCGCATTCCTCAAGCTCTCGGACAACCGGGCCTTGAACTGGGTGGCCCACGTGTACATCGCGGTGATCCGCGGGACCCCCCTCATCGTCCAGCTGATGTTCCTCTATTTCGGGATCACGTCTATCGTCGTGCTGCCTTCCTTTTGGGCCGGTTCGCTGGCGTTGGCCATCCACTCCGGCGCCTACGTGGCTGAGATCTTCCGGGGAGCGATCCAGTCGATAGACAAGGGGCAGATGGAGGCCTCCCGTTCTCTAGGTGTCTCGCACTGGAAGTCTATGCGGCTGGTGATCCTGCCTCAGGCCTTCCGCCGGGCCGTACCGCCTCTCGGCAACCAGTTCATCATCGGTCTCAAGGACTCTTCGCTGGTGGCATACCTCGGCGTGGCCGAGCTGTATGGCGCCGCCCTCAGCGCCCAGGCCGAGAATTTCCAGCCCTTCGAGACCTATATGGTCGCGGGCCTGTACTACCTCGTGCTGGTATTGATCTTCACACTCCTGGTCCAACGACTCGAGTCGCGCATGGACAAGGCCAACAGCGGGAGGCAACGTGATACACGTACGCGGATTGCATAAGCACTTTGGTGCGCTCCACGTGCTGAAGGGCATCGACCTCGACGTCGAGCAGAGCGAGGTGGTCGTGCTGATCGGGCCGAGTGGTTCGGGCAAGAGCACGTTGCTCCGCTGTCTCAACTTCCTCGAGATCGCCCAGGAGGGGACGATAGAACTCCTCGGCAAGAGCGTCGTTCCTGGCAAGGACGACCTGGACGACGTACGCGAGCACGTGGGCATGGTCTTCCAGCACTTCAACCTCTTCCCTCACATGAGCGCCATCGAGAACATCACCATGGCGCCCATCAATGTGAAGAAGCTGTCGAAGGAAGAGGCCCGGGCCACGGCCCGGGATCTTCTCCAGCGCGTGGGCCTCGCCGACAAGGAGGACTCCTACCCATCTCAGCTCTCCGGTGGCCAAAAGCAGCGGGTGGCTATTGCCCGCGCTCTGGCCATGAGCCCCGATGTCATGCTGTTCGATGAAGTGACCTCCGCCCTTGACCCCGAGCTGGTGGGTGAAGTGCTCCAGGTGATGAAGGACCTCGCGAAGAGCGGCATGACCATGGTCGTCGTGACCCACGAGATGGGCTTTGCGCGCGAGGTGGCCGACCGAGCGATCATGCTGGACGACGGGCAGATCATCGAGGACACCACGCCCGAACTGCTCTTCACCGCGCCTACTCACGAGCGGACCCAGCGGTTCCTCAGCCAGGTGCTATGAGACCCGCTCTCGACGCATCACGGCTCGCCGCCCTGCGCGCGCCGCAGCAGCCGATAGCGCAGGAGAGCGGAGCCCAGGTGGAACTCAAGGCGGTCCAGCGGATCGCGCAGACGCCGACCCGTCAGTTCCTCGATGCGCCGGAGCCGGTAGCGCAACGTGTGACGGTGTACGAACAAGGCGGCGGCAGTGGCCTGCAGGTTGCCGTCGTTCTCCAGGTAGGCCTCCAGCGTCTCGAGCATGCGGCGGGCCCGCACGGTCGCATCGGCCAGAGGCCCCAAAGCAGAGGCGGCGGCGGCTTCCAGATCCACCTTCCGTCGCTCCATGTCGGCCACGAGGCGGAAGACGCCAAGGTCATGGTGCTCCAGCACGACCGGGGCTCCAGGCAAGAGCGGCCCGAGGCGGGCGGCGTCATGGGCTTGAACGGCGCTCCGCGCGAACGCCGGGATATCGTCCGCCCGCTCGCCCAAGCCCGCCGCCAAGGGGCCTTCCCCCGGTCGGGGCGCACCCCATCGCTCCAGCACCTCGCGCGCCAGTCGGGCCGGTTCGGTTGGGTCGTCGGCGCCGATCAGAGCCAACACATCGCCCTCGCGTTCCCGCACCAAGACGCTCCGGTCGTCACCAACGAGGACGTGTTCCACGGCACGCAACAGGCGTCCGGCCGCCGCCCTGCGAGCCGCAAAGGCCTCCCGGCTGACGGTCTCGACCGTCCGCCCCATGCCACGCGCACCGAGACCGGCCAAGCGCATCCTGAAGACCACCGCCACGTGGGGTCTCGTCAGATCGCACCCGAACCGTCGAGCCTGCTCCACGACGGAGACCGGATCGCGAGCGCTCGTGCCGGCAAGGACCCGATCGAGGAAGTCTCCGCGAAGACGCCGGGCTTCATCGACCACCGCCTCTCGACGCATGAGGATGAGCGCCCCCACAGTGGAAGCGTGGCCCAGGGCCACCCGGTCCAGATCCTGAAGACTGCCCTTCCGCTTCACCAACACGAGGGTGCCAAAGCGACGGCCACCCGCCCGCACGGGAACCGAGAGGCCCGAGTAAGCACTGCCGGTCTCCGCGTCGACCACGGTGGCTTCTTGCCGCGACTCGAGGACGTCGTCCCCGAGCTTGCCGCGCATACGAACGAGCACCGCGGGGCCCCGCTCGCCGAAGGACTCGCCGGCCTCGGCCAACCGTTCTCCGCGCTTGTCGTTCACCGTCACCCAGCCACCCGTCCAGCGGGCGACCACGGCTGTGATGTCCTCCAAATCCCGATCGCCCAGAGCAAGTTCGGTGAGCTCCCGGTGGACGCTCTCCGAGGCGTGCATGAGCTCGTACTGGCGGTTGACTATGCGCTCGAGCAGGGCACGGGTGATGTCGGAGAAGCTGATGTTGGGCGGGAGTTGGATGAGAGGCAGTCCGTGCTCATCGGCCTGCTCGATCAGTTCGGTAGGCACTTCCTTGATGTAGAACCCGGTGAGCACAGCCACTCCCGCCAGCTTCCGCTCCGCGAGGTCGGAGATGTAGGTGCGTCGCCGTTCGAGATCGTTCTCGAGCTCGTAGGCGGTGGTGACCAAGAGCTCGCCTTCTTGGAGCAGTCCCACGTCCTCCAGCACCTCGACGATGGTCACCCAGCGAATGACCCGATCGAGCCCGCGCCGGCCGCCGACGAGACGCCCACGGGCGAGGGGCTCGATGTCCAGCGCTTCTCGCACTGTGATGGCCATGCTACGGAATCCCTCCCGGTGTGGACATCTCGGACAACCAAATCCTCCCTACCACTGGGCGGAGGGCGGTTGACTACTACCGATAGTACAACAAGCCACACCCCGACACCTCACACCCTACGGCGCGGCCCGCGAAGGCCCGGGCGCGCGCACGAGGAGGCGACCGTCACATGCCCCTGATCCAACCATTGCTCGACGGCGACTACCCTACTGTGGCCTTTGGGGACGGTGTCTTCCTGACCGACAGTGAGGGCCGGCGCTATCTCGACGGCTGCTCGGGAGCCGTCACCGCCGGGCTCGGCCACGGACTCCGAGAGATCGTTGATGTCATGACCGAGCAGGCCCAGCGCGTAGCTTTCAGCTACCGCCTGCAGTTCCGCAACCAGTCGGCCGACGACTTGGCCGCCCTCCTCGAGCAACTCGCTCCCGGGGATATCTGCTGGACCTTCTTCGTGAACAGCGGTTCCGAGGCCACCGAGACCGCGCAGAAGATGGCCGTGCAGTACTGGCGGGAAGCGGGCCGTCCCGAGAAGACCGTCGTACTCTCGCGCCGCTTGAGCTACCACGGGATCACGCTCGGCGCCCTTTCCATGTCCGGGCACCGCACACGCCGGAGCCTCTTCGAACCGCTGCTCACACCCAACGCTGTGGTTGTGCCCCCGTACTGCTACCGTTGCCCGCTCGGGAAGACCTATCCGGAATGCGATGTGGCCTGCGCGGACGACCTCCAAAGCAACATCGATCGGCTGGGAGCCGAACATGTGGCCGCTTTCATGGCGGAACCCATCATAGGCGCGGCAGGCGGCGCCATCGTGCCGCCCAACGGCTACTTCCAGCGCATCCGCGAGATCTGCGACCGCAACGAGGTGCTGTTCATCGCCGACGAGGTCATGACGGCGATGGGGCGAACCGGGGCGATGTTCGCCATGGCGCACTGGGGCGTCGACCCCGACCTGATCGCCCTGGGCAAGGGACTGAGCGCCGGATACACGCCTTTGGCCGCCACCCTGGCGAGCGACCGTCTGGTTCAGACGATCCGCGCCGGCTCGGGCGTGATCATGAGCGGCCATACCTATTCGGCGAACCCGCTCTCCTGCGCTGTCGGCCTTGCGGTGGTGCAGTACGTGCAGAAGCACGACCTGCCAAGCCGGGCGGCGGCCCTTGGCCCAACTCTCGGCGGGCGTTTGGAGCAGTTGAAGGCCCGCCACCCAGTCGTGGGCGACGTACGCGGCCTCGGACTCCTGTGGGGGCTCGAACTCGTGGCGGATCCGGTGACCCGCGCGCCGTTCCCGATCAACGCCCGAATCACGGCCCGGCTGGTCGCGGCGGCGCAAGAGGAGGGCCTGCTGATCTACCCGGCGCTCACCGGAGCGGGTGAAGGGCCCGGCGACGCGGTGATCATCGCGCCACCACTCACGATCGACGAAGCAGAACTCGACCTGCTCGGCGACCTCTTGGACCACTCATTGACGGCTTTGGAGGCCACGCTGCGATGAATGCCCATCCGCCGTTGCCGCCGCGCGAGAACAAGGTGGTTCCGCTCGCTCGCGCCCTCGAGTTCTTCCACGACGGGATGACCCTGATGTACGGCGGCTTCGGCGGCATCGGCACTCCGCCTACCCTCACCAAAGGGATCCTCGAGAAGGGCGTCACCAACCTCTCGCTGATCGGTAACGACGCCGGCTTCCCCGAGGTGGGACCCGGACCTCTCTTCGTGAATCACCGGGTGCGGCGACTGCTGGCCTCACATATCGGCTCGAACCCGATCGCCGGCGACCAGATGAGCCGCGGCGAACTCGAAGTGGAGTTCTCCCCCCAGGGCACCCTTGCCGAGCGCATCCGCGCCGGAGGCGTGGGACTCGGCGGCGTGCTGGTAGACGTGGGCCTCGGTACGGTTGCGGAAACGGGCAAGACCACGCTGGAGTTGGAGGGCCGCACCTTCCTGGTGGAGCCCGCCCTCACGGCCGAGGTCGCCATCGTCTATGCGGCTAAGGCCGACGCCCTGGGCAACTTGGTGTTCGACAAGACCGCCCGCAACTTCAACCCCTTCGTCGCCATGGCCGGCGACATCACCATCGCCGAAGCCGACGAGATCGTACCGATAGGAGCGCTCGACCCCGAGTGCATAGTCACACCAGGCATCTTCGTCGACATGGTGGTGCAGAGCGAGGGAATCCACTGGACCTGGGTCTGGGAGCAGCGGAAGGAGCAGGCATGAGTGCGCGCGCGCCACGCCCCGGAGGCGTCGTCGGCACCGGAGGCGATCCGGCCGACGTCCGCCGACGCATCGCCGAGCGCGCGGCCCGGGAGATAGTGCCGGGCACGGTGGTCAACCTGGGCATCGGCGTTCCGACTCTGGTAGCCGATTTCGTGCCGCACGACATCGGAGTGATCTTCCAAGCCGAGAACGGCATGCTCGGCTATGGGGCGGCTCCGCCGCCGGGTCACGAGAACGGTCACCTTACCAACGCGGGGGGGCTGCCGGTGAGCGAGACGCCCGGCGCCTCGTACTTCGACAGCACGGTGGCCTTCGGCATGATCCGTCGGGGACGGCTGGATATGACCATCCTCGGCGCCCTGCAGGTGAGCGCCCGGGGTGATCTGGCCAATTGGCTCGTGCCCGGACGCCGGGTACCCGGCATGGGCGGCGCCATGGAGCTGGCTCAGAAGGCACGCAGAGTGGTGGCGATCACCACGCACACCAGCAAGGACGGCGAGCCCAAGATAGTGACCGAGTGCACCTTGCCTCTGACGGCCGAACGATGCGTTCACCTCATCGTGACCGAGTTGGCCGTCATCGAGGTGACCCCCGAGGGCCTAGTGCTGAAAGAGGTGGCGCAAGGCCACTCGGTGAACGAGGTGGCGGCGCTCACCGGCGCACCGCTCTTGGTGCCCGACCCACCCGGAGTGTTCTGAGGCGTACCGCGACGCGCACGACCTTCGGCCGACCGGCCCGACAACGCGCGGGCGGACCCGAGAACCGAACGACAAGAAGGTAGAGCGATGCACCAGGAGATGCAGCAGGCAGTGATCGTGGCCGCCCGCCGGACCCCTGTGGGGGCTTTCGGCAAGTCACTCCGTGACCTCCCCGCGGCCGAACTCGGCCGTATCGTACTTGAAGCCCTGATGGAGGACAGTGGAGTCGACGCTTCGCTGGTAGAGGAGGTGGTCTTCGGCCACGGCTACGTGCATGGCGGCGGCCTGAACTCAGCCCGCATCAGCTCTCAGCGGGCGGGCTTCCCCGTCGACACCCCCGCCTACGTGGTGATCAAGGCCTGCGGCTCCTCGCTCAAAGCCATTACGCTGGCGGCTCAGACCATCATGACCGGGCAAGCCGATGTCGTGGTAGCCGGTGGCGTAGAGAACATGACCCGTACCCCTCATCTCCTACGCGACCACCGGTGGGGCGCACGGCTGGGCGACACGATCGTCGAAGACGCCATCTTGGCCGACGGCCTCACCTGCTCCCTGGCCGGCGTGCACATGGGCGTGACCGCCGAGAACCTGGCCCGCCGCTACGACATCACCCGCGAAGAGCAGGACCTGTTCGCCATCGAGAGCCACCGGCGGGCTCATGCCGCCCAACAAGCCGGTCGCTTCGCCGACGAACTCGTTCCGGTCACCGTGCGAGAACGCCGGGAGACGCGGCTTTTCGCGGCAGACGAGAGCGTCCGCCCGGACGCAACCCTCGAGAGCCTGGCCAAACTGCCCGCCGTCTTCGTGGAGGGTGGCACCGTCACCCCCGGCAACTCGTGTCCCATGAACGACGGAGCCTCGGCCGTGCTGATGATGTCGGAGAGGAAAGCCGCCGAGCTGGGTCTCGAGCCGCTGGGCGCCGTGCGTGCCTTCGCCGCCGCCGGCGTTGACCCCACCATCATGGGCATCGGACCCGTCCCTGCCACGCGGAAGGCCCTGACCCGCGCCGGACTCACCCTCGACGACATCGACCTGATCGAACTCAACGAGGCCTTCGCCGCGCAGAGCCTGGCGGTCATCCGCGAACTCGGACTCGACCCCGCCCGCGTGAACGTCAACGGCGGCGCCATCGCCTTGGGCCACCCCGTTGGCGCGACCGGCGCAAAACTCACGGGCACGCTACTCCACGAGATGAAGCGCCGCGGCTCACGCTACGGGCTCGTCACCCTCTGCATGGCCGGCGGACAGGGCATCGCGGCGATCTTCGAGGGCTTCGGATGGCAGGACCGTTCGAACGGAGGCACCCGATGAACCCTGTGGACCCCACCAGCCCGCCTCCACCCTCGGGCGGCCCCACCCCACCCACCGGCGAGTGGGCGCCGCCCCTCGACCTCCGCGACCCCGTGAAACGTTGGCTCGACGAGCAGCGCGACGACGCGATCGACCTGCTCCGGCGCCTCGTCCAAGCTGAAAGCACCCAAGGCCACGAGAGGGCCGCCCAGCAGATCGTCGCCGAACACCTGCGCATCCTCGGGCTCGAGGTAGACGTCTGGGAGCCTGACGGACCGACCTTGGCCGACGACCCCCACTTCTGCTCACCGCGCACCGACTTCGACGGCAGCCCGAACGTGGTGGGCGTGTGGAAGGGATCGGGCGGCGGACGCTCGATGATCCTGAACGGCCACGTCGACGTGGTGCCGGTGGGAGACCCGAGCCAGTGGACCCGCGATCCCTGGGCCGCGGACGTTGACGAGGGCCGACTCTACGGTCGCGGGGCGAGCGACATGAAGGGCGGCAACGTCTCGCTCCTGTTGGCCGTGGCGGCGCTGAGATCTCTAGGCGTGAGATTGCGAGGCGACGTGATCGTGCAGAGCGTGGTCGACGAGGAGTCGGGCGGGGCGGGCACCCTAGCCGCCATACGCCGCGGCTACACTGCCGACGCCGCGCTCGTCCCGGAGCCCACGGGCATGCGCATCTTCCCCAAGCAACAGGGTTCTCTGTGGTTCCGTCTCACCGTGACGGGCCGCGCCGCCCACGGCGGAACCCGCTACGAGGGAGTGAGCGCCATCGAGAAGACGCTGCCCGTGCTCGCCACACTCGGTCGCCTGGAGACGGAACGCAACGCCCGAATCGACGACCCCCTCTACGCCGGCACACCCATCCCCGTTCCCGTGAACGTGGGCTCGATCAAGGGCGGAGAGTGGCCGTCGATGGTGCCCGACCGAGTCACCCTGGAAGGGCGGCTCGGCGTCATCCCCGGAGAGCCTGTGGAGGCGGCACAAGCCGAGATGGCCGCGTCTCTCGGAGCCCTCGCCGACACCGACTCCTGGTTCGCCGAGCACCCCGTGACACTTGAGTGGTTTGGCGCTCGTTGGCTTCCCGGCGATGTCGATCCCGATTCGGACTTCATGCGCGTACTCTCGGCCCGCTATCGAGACGTCCTCGGTGAGGACCCGGTGATCGCCGCCTCCCCCTGGGGCACCGACGCGGGTCTCCTGGCAGCCGTCGGACACACGCCCGGCGTGGTGTTCGGCCCCGGCACGACCGCCGTCGCCCACTACGCCGACGAGTACGTGGAGATCGACCGCGTCCTCGAGGTGGCCGCGATAGTCGCCCTGACACTGGCGGACTGGTGTGGGGTCGTCGGGTAGGGGCGAGCGAGGCAAAACGGGCACGTACACGAGACCGCCATTCGACCGGGACCCTCGGCCGCTATGCGCCGCGGCCGCCTCTGCCGACGAACCGCTGCTCCAAATCGACGTGGTCGGCAATGAGCTCGAAATGGGCATCCATGTGAAGCAGCGGAACGCCTGCCTCGAGCGCGCCCGCGGCGATCGCGAGGTCGACCGTGGGCACCGACACACCCGCCCGGCGCAGGTCGAACCCTAGCCTCGCCGCTCGTGTCCAAGTGCGCTCATCGAGGGGTAGACTGGTAGTCGCCTCGAGCAGCAGTTCCAGCCGACGGAACTCGGGCTCGTCTTTGGCCCCCTTGAGTAGTTCGGCGCGGATGAGGCCGTTCACCAACGCCATACCCGGTTCTACGGCCTGAGCCACGGTTCGGCGCGCGGCAGGCGACCCCGACCGCCGCAACGCTTCGATCCACAGCGATGTGTCGATGAGCACGGGGCCTGCGGGTAGAGGCGTCGCCCCTCCCAACGGCGCTTCGGCGCCCGCCCCGAGTTCGGGGCGGGGCCGCAGAGGGGCGGTCACTCGTCCTCCCGCTCCCGCGCGAGGTCCTCGGCGGTCAGCGCAAGATCGAACGAGCCCAAGGCTGCGACCAAGTCTCGGCGTCGGCTCGCGTTGACCACCTCAGCAAGTGCTGTCTCGATGGCCTCCCGTTTACTCGAGGCACCCAACACGCGCACGGCTTCGTCGAGCAGGCTCCGATCGATATCGAGAGTGGTCCTCATGATGGTCGACTCCAGTGTGCGGGGTGGTTGCACCTGGCGCGCGATGCATTGTCCTGATGCATCTTTCTAATGCATAGCCATGATACAGCTCCACGTCGCGGATGACCAGGAAGCCCACGAGTGCACACGACCAGGCCCGCGCCCGCCGAGTGGGGCGCGCGCGGCAGACCCGGGTGCCGGCACGATGCTATCTGTGGCCGACATTTCGGCTAGGCGAGGGCCGCGTACTGAGATCGTGGGCGCCACGGCCGCCCGCGCGCGATGCAGCCACGGGCTTCGCGGCCTACTCGTCGCGAGCGACGAGCCGCTCGGAGCCTGACTCCGCCCCGAAAGCCAGACCTCCCCCGTTCCGCACGCATGGGCTCGAATCACGCATGGGCTCGAATCACGCATGGGCTCGAATCACGCATGGACGCGGAGCTACTTCTCGATCTCGATGCCCAGCCCCTTCACGACGCTCGTGATCGCTTCGGCGTCCTTGGGTCGGATGTCGACGACCTTGCCCGCGGCGTCGAACCTCCACAGGTGGTCGTTCTCGTTGACCTTGAGCACGCCGGTGTCCGCGTCGCGGAACGCGATGCGCAGGTGGAACGACACCTGATCGTCGCGCTCCTCGAAGTCGGTCATCTCGACGACGCGGTCGGCCTTCGGCGACCGCCGGATGCCCTCAGTCAGCTTCAGCAATCCTTCGACCGAGAGACGCTCGTCTCCCACGTGGTAGACGAGATCATCGGAGACCAGGGCGCGCAGGTTCGCTTCCAGGTCCCCTTCCTCCGTCACGTACTGACGCCTGAAGTACTCCTGGATGACATCGGTCTTGCTCCGTATGGCTACGCTGGTTGCCATGGAAGTCTTCTTTCTGTTCACGCCGGACTGGTCGGTGAGGAAGAAACGAGAAGATGTGTTCTCCGAGGGATCGTCCGGGGATTCGTGGCATGTTGTGCTGCCGTCATACTGTCCCCTTCCGGGGGCATCTCGAACCCTTCGGAGGAGGCCTGTGGCACCTCGCTACCACTTGAACTCGTTCTTCACGACGTCCACGTGGAAGTGCGTGTAGACCACCTCGAGTCCGGGGATCTCGCGCAGAGAAACCGTCAGGAATTCGTACAGCTTCTGGTGACTCTCGCACACCACACCCACGTTGAGGTCGCACGACCCGGCACAGACCGATACGAAGTCCACCTCCGCGAAGTCAGCGATGCGGGAAGCGACTTCGGTGAGGCGTCCCTCGTTGACTTTGAGCCCGAGGCCCGCCGTCGCGTAGCCGAGTTCCATGGTGTCGGTTATCACCGTTATCCGGAAGACCCTGTCCCTGATCATGCGGGCCACACGCTGGCGCACGCTGGCCTCGGAAAGGCCCACGGTCTTGGCTATCGCCGTGTAGGAACGCCTCCCGTCTTCCCACAACAAGTGGATGATCGCTCGGTCGGTCTTGTCGAAACGCCTCTTGACCACGTGTCCTCCCTGATAGCGGCCGCTCTTTGATCCCTCACGCCTGTGCGAATCGCGAGTGTCTGTTCGCCCGCGATCGCGTCGTCGACAGGCCACTCCGCGCCGAACACCCCTCGACCCGGTGAATGAACCGCATCCGGGCCGCCGACTCGAGTCCTTCTCCCTGGTGTCAGGGTGTCTAGCCAATGCCCATAATACACGTAATACCCAGGCTGAAGACACCACAATACACGAAATGCGGATATTGCGAGGCTTGACAACACGCATGTCGTAATCTAGTGTCATCACGCACCCACTTGTCACCTCGAGTCGGACGACACTGTGACCGGGCATTGACGGGGGCCGTGGGATCCGACAGGGGAGCGACGTGGCGTCGGGCTGAGCGAGGGCACGGCACGCACCACAAGGGGGTGGGGGGATGCGGACGATCATCCGGGACGAGAGCGAGCGCGATGCTCCGTACTCGACGGGAGTGATACACCGAGGCTTGTTCTACGTGTCCGGCGTCGTCCCCCAGGATCCCTCGACGGGCGAAGTGGTGCACGGCGATATCGATCTGGAGGCCACGCTCGTATTCCAACGAGTCGAGGAGATACTCCGGAGCCACGGCTCGTCTTTGGATCACGTGCTGCGCGTCGAGGTCTATCTCACAGACATGGACGACTACGCCGGCATGAACACCGTCTATCGTCGATTCTTCCCAGGGGCTGAACCGGCCCGCCATACGGTCCAGGTAGCTGGACTCTACGACGGCCTCAAGATCGAGGTGGTCGTGATCGCGGCCGTGCAAGAAGTAGAGGGCACGAACGAATCATCAACAGGAGGTCAACACACGTGAAGCGTCAAAGGACATCATCTCTCTGGATCGTGGGGGTGCTCGCCTTAGCGGCCGTCCTCATCCTGTCTCTCGTGGGATGCGGTGACACCACGACGACGACCGCAGCCCCGGCCGAGACCGGATCGGCCGCGGCGGACCTTCTGCCTGCTGCCTACAAGGAGGCCGGCAGCATCAAGGTGGGTTCGGACATGCCGTTCCCGCCGATGGAGTACTTCCTGGAAGACGGCGTCACCCCGACCGGGGTCGATGTTGACATCGTCGAAGGCATCGCCACCAACCTTGGTATCACGGTGGAGTGGGTCAACACCGCTTGGGACGGCCTGATCCCCGCTCTCAAATCGAAGCGCATCGACATGATCGCCTCCTCGATGGGCGACTTCACCGACCGGCAGGAACAGGTCACGTTCGTGGACTATCTCTTCGTGGGTGAAGCGGCCCTGGTGAAGAAAGGCGAAGGCGGTGCGATCCTCACGGAAGCGGACCTATCCGGCAAGTCCGTAGGGGCCAGCAAGGGCACGATCGCGGTCACGATCCTGGAAGACCTCAACGAGACGCTCGCGGCCGAGGGTAAGGATCTGGTGGACATCAACCAGTTCCCCGGCGACCAGGACGGTCTGCTCGCGGTGCAGAGCGGCCGCGTGTTCGCCCACGTGCTGGATCTCCCGGCAGCCGCCTACGAGGCGTCCACGGTGAAGGACGGCGAAGCGCTCGACCTCGTGCTCCCGAACCTGTTGGGCAGCATCCCCTACGGCTACGCCCTGCGGAAGGACGAAGCTGACTTCGCCGAGGCCGTATCGGCCGCCCTGCAGCAGATGATCGATGACGGCTCGTACGTCGAGATCCTCGAGAAGTACGGTCTGGCCGGCGGCGCGATCGAGAAAGCCACCATCAACGGCGGCACCACCTCGGCCGGGTAA
The DNA here is from genome assembly GCA_024637035.1 of Actinomycetes bacterium. Taxonomy (GTDB): domain Bacteria; phylum Actinomycetota; class Thermoleophilia; order RBG-16-64-13; family RBG-16-64-13; genus JAHJSA01. The sequence goes on along the minus strand of JAGXFW010000009.1, from coordinate 29,374 downwards.
GCAGATGAGCGACTCCCCGGTCATGCCAGACCAGGGCACCTCGAAGTCCGACTCCTCACCCGATGCGCCGTCCGGCGCGTCGGGTGAGGCCATCCGCGCGATCCCGGTCAAGCACTACTGGCGTTGGGTGGGCGCGGTCATCGCCCTGCTCCTGGCGGCGGTGGTCATCAGACTGTTCGTGCTGTCGCCCAATATCGATTGGGGGGCGGTGCGGGAGTTCCTCACCGTGCCCCGCATCATGGCGGGGCTCCGCCTCACCCTCATCTACACCGTCCTCTCCATGGCGCTCGCCGTCGTCCTCGCCGTGACGATGGCGGTGATGCGCATGTCGGTGAACCCGGTGCTCTCCACCATCAGCTGGCTCTACATCTGGCTGTTCCGGGGCACTCCCGCCCTCCTCCAGATCCTCTTCTGGTTCAACATCGGGCTGATCATCCCCAAGTTGTGGATCGGGATCCCGTTCACCGAGATCTACTTCGAGGCCGACACCAACCGGGTCATCTCGACTTCCGTGGCGGCCGTACTTGCCCTCGGCGTCTGCGAGGGCGCCTACTTGGCCGAGATCGTGCGCGCGGGCATCCAATCCGTGGAATACGGGCAATCGGAAGCGGCGTTGGCGCTGGGCATGAAACGGAGCCTCGCCTTCCGGCGGATCATCTTGCCCCAGGCAATGCGGGCCATCATCCCTCCCACCGGCAACGAGTTCATCGGCATGTTGAAGACCACCTCGCTGGTGAGTGTGATCGCGGCTCGAGAGCTCATGACCGAGGCGCAGAACATCGCAGCCCAGAACTTCCTCACCATCGAACTCCTCATCGTGGCGGCTTCCTGGTACCTGTTCGTGACCACCATCATGACCATCGGTCAGTACTACATCGAACGCTACTACGCCCGCGGCTCAAGTAACCGCGATCTGCCGCCTACCCCCATCCAGCGCATGCGCGCCTCCTTCCGCCGACTCCTGTTGCCCGCGGGCGGCTCCGTGCCGAGCGCGTCGGGAAGGACGACATCGTGAGCGCCGTGTCTGAAAAACCGGCGATGAACCCCATGGTAGATGCACAGTCGGTACACAAGCGCTTCGGCCGTTTGAAGGTGCTGAAGGGCATCACCATGTCGGTGCCGGCCGGGGCTGTGGTGTGTCTGATCGGTCCTTCGGGCTCGGGGAAGAGCACCTTCCTGCGCTGCATCAACCACCTGGAGAAGATCGAAGCCGGACGCCTCTACGTCGACGGAGAACTCGTGGGTTACCGGGAGAAGCACGGGACGCTCTACGAGATGAAGGATAGGGAGGTCTGCGGGAAGCGGGCGGAGATCGGGATGGTGTTCCAGCAGTTCAACCTCTTCCCGCACTTCACCGCCCTGCAGAACATCATCGAGTCACCCGTGCGGGTGAAGCGAGTACCGAAGGCCGCCGCCGTGGAACGGGCTCGGGAACTCCTCGAGCAGGTCGGCCTCGCCGACAAGGCCGACGCCTACCCCAGCCAGCTCTCGGGAGGCCAACAGCAGCGCGTCGCCATAGCCCGGGCTCTGGCGATGGAGCCCAAGCTGATGCTCTTCGACGAACCCACCTCAGCCCTCGACCCGGAACTGGTGGGCGACGTGCTGGCCGTGATGAAACAGCTGGCGGAGCAAGGCATGACCATGATCGTCGTGACGCACGAGATGGGCTTTGCCCGCGAGGTGGCCGACGCTGTGTACTTCTTGGATGGAGGAGTCATCGTGGAGTCGGGAGCCCCGGCTGCGGTCCTGAGCAACCCGCAGCATGAGCGGACCCGGTCCTTCCTCTCCAAAGTCCTGTAGCGCGTGTGATGCTCGCGCCGCGCCCCGTAACACCGGGGCGCGGCGATACCCCCTGCCGACGACGAGCGTGGAGTTGAGAGTGATGGTTGAAGAGGACAGCGGCACAGGCGCCCTCCCGGAGGACCTCCCTGGCGCCCTCCCGGACGGCCCGTCGGTGATCATCGTGGGTGGCGGCCTGATCGGGCTCAGCTCGGCGTACTATCTGCGGAAGGCGGGCGCGTCGGTGACCGTGCTGGAGCGCGGCCTCGTGGGCGGTGGGGCCTCGCGCTTCAATGCCGGAGAGATCACCTCGAGCGTCTCCCCCCTCCCAGGCCCGGGCATCATCGGAGAGGTCGCATCTACCATCTTCCGCAGCGACGGCGCCGTGTACCTGTCGCCCCGGCAAGCTGTGCGGGGAGCCCGCTTCTTCACGCGCTTCCTGCGCCACTGCACGCAGAAGAGTCACGACGCCGGGTTGGCGGCGCTGGTGGCACTCAACCAGCGCTCCTTCCCCCTGTTCGACGAGCTGGCAGTCGAAGGCGTCGCCGCCGACATGCACACCAACGGTTACCTCGTGTGCTGCTCCAGCGAGGCCGCCGCGCAGGAAGCGCGGCACCACTACGAAGAGCTGCCCCACCTGGCGGCCGCACCCGGCCCGCTCCTCCGGGGTGCCGACCTGCGCGCAGCCGAGCCGGCGCTCTCGCCCGCCGCGGAACACGGGTTCGTCCGCCACGGAGAGCGCTGGATAAACCCGTCGCCGTTCGTGGACCGTTTGGCCGACGCCCTCCGCTCACAAGGCGTGGTCATCGTCGAGAACGCGGAAGTGGTGTCACTGCGGGAATCCGGGCACGGTGTCGAGGTGCTGACTCGTGTCGGCGCCTTCAACGGAGACTCGGCGGTCATCGCAGCGGGAGTATGGTCTGAAGACCTGTGCCGCCGCCTGGGCGTGCCGCTGGGGATGCAGCCGGGCAAGGGCTACAGCTTCACCGTGGGCGTGGACACCATGCCCGAGCGGGTGATCACCTTCTCCGACGAATACGTGGTGGCCACCCCGGAGGGCGAGCGGGTGCGCATCGCCGGCACCATGGAGTTCGACGGCACGCGCGAAGGACTGAACATACGACGCATCCAGGCGATGGTGAACGCGGTGCGCCACTTCCTCCCCGGTGCGGACTGGGAGAATCTCGCCGACGAGTGGGTCGCCCCCCGGCCCATGACCGTCGACGGGCTGCCCTTCATCGGCCGCCTGCACGACTCCTCCCGCATCCTGGTGGCCACGGGCCACAACATGCTCGGCCTCACCCTGGGCCCGGCCACGGGAGTCCTCGTCGCCGACCTCGCGCTACGGCGTGAGCATGGCCTCGACCTCGCCCCGTTCTCCGTGCGGAGGTTCGCGTAGGAGGCGGGCGCTTCGGGGGGTGGGAGAGATGAGCCTGCCGGGCGCGGCACACGGCGACGCGGTTCTTCCGTGACGCGCGGAACACCCGCATCAACGCGGGCAGGCGACCCGCATCGTCGGCTATACTCACTGCTGCGGGAGCCGGCGTCGGGGGCGATAGAGGTTCATCGCCGCGCCTCGATCCGGCGGCGATGGTCGGTCTCGACCGTGGCCTTCAACCCGCGTCGCGGAGGGGTGGCAGAGCCTGGTTTAATGCACCGGTCTTGAAAACCGGCAGGGCGTCAAAACCCTCGCGGGTTCGAATCCCGCCCCCTCCGCCTGCTGCGCGCGACTTCGGCTTCAGGCAGTCACACCGGGTGGGTCATCCACCAAGAGCCGCACGACGGGCAGCGGTGCTGGCCCTCCATCCTCGTGCCCCAGTCTTCAGGCGCCGGGGTGTCGCTGGCCCATGATTCCTCGCACTTGGTGCAGTGCCAGGAGCCGGTCGGCGAGCGTCGGCGAAGGCTTGCGAGACCTTCCTCCACCGGCTCGGGCGACGGGCTCTCCGCCGCTCCTTCGATTGGCCGCGGCCCGAACAGTCCCCCAAAGATGCGACCTATGAACCCCATGGATAGCCCCCCTGCTTCCCGGAATCGCCCCTCGAAGCGCCGATAGTGGCGTGCCAGCCTGCCGGGCAGTCGACGGGTCCGAGCGGCCCGATAGCAATAGGTATCCGCGACATCGAGAGGCGGTGTCCTGTTTCGGTTATTGCGATTATTATCAGAAAGGAGTATGGTCTTTCCAGGCTAAGGCGAGGGAGCAACGAAATGGCACGGTGCGCTGAAGTAGAAGACGACAAGGAATTCGGCCCCGTCCGGGCGGACGAGCAGGAGACCACCGACGTCATAGACCTAGCTCGGTACCTGGCCCAGCCGCGGAGCCAACGGTCCGCCTTCCTTGTTTCGGATGAACGCGATCGCATGAAGATACCGCCGAGCGTCCACAGGATCTTGCTCAAAGTGGTGCAGGAGATGGCTTCCGGGAATGCCATCTCCATCGTGCCTGTGCACCATGAACTGACGACGCAAGAGGCTGCTGATCTGTTGAATGTCTCGCGCCCACACGTAGTCAAGCTGCTCGAGGAAGGGGCCATCCCGCATCACCTGGTCGGTACGCATCGACGGGTCAGGTTTGACGACCTCATGTCCTACCGGGAACGCCGGTCCGCGCGCCGCAGGGAGATACTGACGGCCCTGGCTGAGGAGAACGAGAAGCTGGGTCTGTAGGGACCGGGGAGTTCTTCTTGGCATACACAGCGCTCCTCGACGCCTGCGTTCTCTACCCGCCAACGCTGCGCGACCTCCTGTTGCGACTCGGCGAGCGCCGGCTCTACCGTCCTCTGTGGTCCGCCGAGATCCTGGAAGAGATGGTCGGCAGTATCCTTCGCGACCGTCCCGACCTCACTGCGGAGAGGCTGGCGCGCACGGTTGACCTAATGCGTGAGTTCTTCCCCGACGCAGAAGTCATCGGCTACGCAGGCTTGGTGGAGGCGATGGCGAACGAGAGGAAGGACCGCCATGTCCTCGCTGCGGCGGTGAAAGGGCGCGCAGATGTGATTGTGACCAGGAATCTAAGGCACTTCCCGTTGAAGGTCCTTGAGCCATTCGACCTCGACGTGCAAGGTCCGGACGACTTCTTGCTCCATCAGTTCTATCTGCAGCCTGAGATCGTCCTGGCCGAGCTGGAGGGGATGGCGTCCACCAACAAGCAGCCACCCCGGACCATGTCTGAACTGCTCGAACGGCTTGATACTCTGGCGCCCGAATTCAGTCAAACCGTGCGCGACCATCTCGCCGAGTGAGCGCTGGGGTCCGTCTTGTTGTGCAGCGCGGAGTCGGAAGTGCCTGCGATCGACCACGGGTGCGGGTCGCGGGACGCGCAGGCCGAGGCGGTCCACGACTCCCTCTTCGGCACTTGTTCGCCCAGGCTTGTGAGCGTCCCTAGTACCCCCACTCCTCGTGCCGGGCCGGCAGACTGTTCAGCAGATTGCGGGTGTCCCGCCAGGTGGGCATGAAGCGATCCATCAGTGCCACGAAACGGGTGTTGTGCGTCGGCTCCAGCAGGTGCGCCATCTCGTGAACGAGCACGTACTCCAGACATTCCGGAGGCTTCTTGGCCAGCTCGGTGTTCAGGCGGACGGTCCGCGCCCTTGGCGTGCAGCTGCCCCACTTGGTCTTCATCTGGCGCACGTGGAGACCCGCGATCTCAACCCTCAGGCGGGGTTCCCAGGTCTCGACCAGGGGCGCGGCCGCCTCCCGTAGGAGCCGGCGATACCACGCGGAGACGGTCCCCGCCCTCGTCTCCGTGCCCGCCGGCGGGGCGCACGCGCAGGAGCATCGTGCCGTGCTCAAGCTGGACGCGTGGGGCGGCGTTCGCCTCCACCACCTTCAGCAGATAGCGGCGCCCCCACACGAAGTGACTCTCGCGGTCCACATAGTCGCGGCTCGTCTCCCGATCCTGCTCGCGGAGCTTCGCCTGCTGCTTCCGGATCCAGCCGATCTTGGCGATCGCGAAGACGCGGATGGTCTCCATGCTCATCCGCTCCGGGGCCGAGATGCGCACCCGCCCATCGGGCCGCCTTCACCCGGCGGGCAGCACCGACGCCATCCCGGCGGTGACGGCCCTCTCCACAGCGGCGCGGAGGTCGTCGAAGCGGGCGCCGCGCTCGCCCGTCGCTTCATCGCAGTAGAGGAAAGAACAGGTCATCCATGTGGTGATCGGTGAGGCGCACCAACTCACGCTGCAGATCTGGTTCATCGAGGACGATGGTCTCCCGCCGCATCTTCACTGGCACGACCGTCGACGCATGGGGAACGTGGGCGATGACTGGCGTGCGTGGATCCCCGGGTGTGACGATTCCGAAGGGCGCTACCGGTATGAGATCACCTCGTGGGGGAGTCGCACCCAGAGTATCAAGACGACCCGACGCGTCGGGGCTTCAGCCCGATCGTGGCCCACTCTCCAACCAAGGTCGGATTGACGTTGCCGCCCCTCAGGCCTAAGATAGCCATGTAGTTAGTTTCAGATAGCCATCTAGGAAGTGATCGTGGCCAAGAGATACTCGATAGCCGAGGCCCGTGACCACCTCTCGGAACTGGTGCACGCAGCCGAGTCTGACGGGCCCGTCACGCTTACCCGGCGAGGTCGCCCGGTCGCGGTCGTGGTGGCCGAGGAGGAGTACCAGAGGCTTCGGGCGACTCGACCGGGGTTCTGGGACGCCGTCTCCGCGTTCCGGCGATCTGTTGACATCTCGGATCTGGACGTGGACGAAGTCTACCGCGACGTGCGCGACCGCAGCCCCGGACGCGAAACACCGGCCTGAAGGCGTGCCCTATCTGCTCGACACGAACATCATCTCCGAAGCCGTGGCGGCCAGGCCGAACGCCGGCGTCATGCGAGAGTTGGCCCGCCACCGAGGCGATTCGGTCACGGCCGCGCCCGTGTGGCACGAACTCCTCTACGGCTGCCTGCGACTCCCGGCCTCGTCACGGCGCGATCGCCTCCTGCACTATCTGGAGGACGTGGTTGCGGTGGGACTGGACATCCTCCCCTACGACGGGCCGGTGGCCGCGCGCCACGCGGCCGAGCGCGCCCGGCTTCAGGGCCTCGGCTTGACTGTGCCGTTCGTCGACGGTCAGATCGCCGCCACTGCTCTGGTGCACGGCCTGGTCCTGGCCACACGCAATGCGCGCGATTTCGAGTCGTTCGAGGGTCTTCGGGTCGAGAACTGGTTCGACAGCTGACCTACCGGACACGGCGCTGACGCTGACTGAGCTGGAGATCACACCTCACCTGGCGCCGCCGCACACGCGCCAACACGCTCGCCGCACACCCGCCACAGGTGGCCGGGTTTCACCGGGCTTCCAGCCGCCACCGCGCGGACGCACGCCGGTCCTCCAGCCCGCCGCCTCAAGGAACGACGCGACCGCGACGATGACTGCTGAGAAACGATGCCACACGTGAGAGACTGTGAGGGTGATGGTCGAACGACTCCGCTCGATGAGGGTATCGACGCTTTTCGGCGTGGCTGCCGGCATCCTGTTCGTGGTGGCGGGGCTGGTGATCGTCCTCCTCGTCAACCACAACATGCGCGAGCAGGCCCTGGCGGAAGCCGAAGCCAAGATGCGGCTCACCCTGGACCGCAATCTGGCCGTGCACTTCTACTTCTCCGAGGTCCTCAAGCCGAACCTGTTCGCCTGGACCGAGCCGTTCCGGCCTGACGACTACTTCGATCCGAGTTGGATGTCGTCGACCTACGCAGTGCGCACCATGGGCGACTACTTCGAGACCTTCAGCCCGGATGACTACTACTACAAGGACGCCGCGATCCACGCCCGCAATCCCGCGAACGAGGCGGACCCCGAGGAACGGGGCTTCCTGGAACAGTTGAAGGCCGATCCTACGGCGACCGAGCGTTCCAGCGTGCGCACCATCGACGGTGAGCCGTACCTGGTCGTGATGCGCCCGGGGGAAGTACTGGAGGAGGCCTGTCTCCGTTGCCATGGGGACCCCGCGGACGCCCCGGCCGATCTGGTGGCCGCGTACGGCGCGGAACGTTCCTTCCACCGAGAGGCGGAGCTGGGGAACGTCACCTCCGCCATCTCCGTCCGCGTTCCGCTGGCCGTGGCGTACGGGGAGATCGACCGTGCCTCTATCCAGTTGAGTGCTGTACTGCTGGCGGTGCTGGGATCGATGTTCGCGCTGCTGTTCTGGCTTCCCCGGCGCTTGGTCTTCGACCCCCTGAACGCGCTGCGCGCGAAGGCGCTGCTGATCGCCACGCAGGAGCAGCGCCTCGGCGAGGAGGCCCCGGTCCCGTTCGGCCAAGAACTGGGGACGCTGACCCAGGCCTTCAACTCCATGTCGTCCAGCCTGCTCGAGAGCCGCCGGGAGTTGGAAGCCCGCGTCCTGGACCGAACGTCCGAATTGGAGCGTTCGGAGGACTTGCTGAGACGAGAGCGCGATTTCGCCCAGAGCCTGATCGAGACCGCTCAGACGATCGTGCTCCTCTTGGACACGGAGGGGCGCGTCGTCCACATGAATCCCTTCGCGGAAGAGATCTCCGGCTACACCCAGGAAGAAGCAGAGGGACGGGAGTGGTTCGCGCTGTTAGTTCCCGAGAGCGCCCGTGAGAGCGCCCGCGATCTCTTCCCGAAGTCGAAGCTCGAGAACCGAACCACCGGTCACTTGTATCCGATCGTGACCAAGGACGGGCGCGAACTCGAGATCGAATGGCGCGAGAAGGCACTCACGGATCAACGGGGGAACGTCCTCGGTCTGCTCGCCACCGGCCATGACATGACCGAGCAACGGAGAGCGGCGGAGGCACTCAGGGAGAGCGAGCACCTGCTCGCAGAGGCGCAGGCGGTGGCTGGCCTGGGGAGCTATGCGCTGGATGTCGCTGCAGGGACTTGGACCAGTTCCGCCACGCTGGACACCCTCTTCGGCATCGACGCCGAGTACGAGCGCTCGGTGGAGGGTTGGCTGGCCCTCGTCCATCCCGAAGACCACGCGATGATGTCCACCTACTTGCGCGACGAGGTCCTCGGCCGCCGGGAGGCCTTCGATAAGGAGTATCGCATCGTACGCCGGAGCGACCAGGCCGAGCGCTGGGTGCACGGCCTCGGTCGGCTGGAGTTCGACGGCGAGGGCCGCCCGGTGAAGATGTATGGCACCATCCAGGACATCACCGAGCGCAGAGCGGCTGAGGAGGCTCTGCAAGAGAGCGAGCAACGGCTGCGTCAGAGCCAGCGCCTCGAGGCGGTCGGCGGCCTGGCCGGCGGCATCGCCCATGACTTCAACAACCTGCTCACGGCGATCATCGGCCAGACGGAGCTCCTTAGAACCACCGAGCACACGACGTCAGAGCACCAGGACGGCCTGGCGGAGATCCGCACCGTCGCCGATCGGGCGGCGGCCCTTACCCGCCAGCTTCTCGCCTTCTCGCGCCGGCAGGCGCTGCAGCCGCGGGTCCTGGACGTCAACGACGTGGTCGAGTCGATGACGGCGCTCGTCCGGCGTCTCCTGGGCACGGGCATCGAAGTCGTCTTCCGGAAGGAGAACGCTCTCTGGCCGGTGGAGGCCGACCCCGGGCAGCTGGAGCAGGTGATCATGAACCTGGTTGTGAACGCGCACGACGCCATGCCTCAGGGCGGGACGCTGACCATCGAGACGGCCAACGTGCACGTGGATGCAGCGACCGCCGCCCAACGCCCGGGAGCCCACAGCGGCCCCCACGTCCTGCTGGAGATATCCGATACGGGAAAGGGTATGGACCACGAATCCCTCGCCAAGATCTTCGAGCCCTTCTTCACCACCAAGGAGCCGGGACAGGGAACCGGACTCGGCCTCTCCACCGTATACGGTATCGTCAAGCAGAGCGGTGGCAGCGTCTACGTGCACAGCGAGCCGGGAGGAGGGGCCACCTTCTCGGTCTACCTGCCGCGCGCGGAGGGGCAGCTCGACTGGTCGCCTGCCGCGGAGTCGCCTGAGACGGATAGGACGCTCTCGGGCAACCAGACCATTCTGCTGGTGGAGGACGAACCGGCCGTGCGCATGCTGACCGCCCGGATCCTCGCTCGCCAGGGGTACGTGGTGCTCGCGGCCGCCACACCGGAGGAGGCCATCGGGATGGTGGACCGTCATCCCGGCACGATCGACGTGATCCTCAGCGATGTCGTGCTGCCCGGCATGAGCGGTCCGGCCATGGTCGACCGACTCCTTGCCAAGCCCGGATTCGCTCCGAAAGTGCTGTACATGTCCGGCTACACCCGCGACGTTGTGGTACGCCGCGGACAGCTGGACGACGAGGTCACCCTGCTGGAGAAGCCGTTCACCCCCGAGGACCTGCTACGCAAGATCCAGGATGTACTCGACCCCCCGGCAGCGCGCTTGTAGCGACCCGAGCCGCCTACTACTCTTCCTTCACGCAGGTCTGCGATCGTGCTGGCGGAACCAGCACCCGTGCCAGACCGACCAGTATCCCCGCGGTGGCACCCCAGATACGGCGGCCGGGGTAGGGCAGAACGTAGTAGGAGCGTGTCACACCACGCCAGACGAAGCTCTCGCGATGGTGGTTCGCCGTGTCAAGCACGAAGCTCAGCGGCACTTGAAAGACGTCGGCCACCTCGCGCGAGTCGAGCGCGAACTCCAGCGGCGGCTCGATCCAGCCCACGAACGGGAACACGCGGAACCCCGTGATGGTCTCGTAGGCGGGGAGGCGGCCCAGGAGATCCACGCGCTCCGGAGGCAGGCCGATCTCCTCGAAGGCCTCACGCAGGGCGGCCGCGCCCGGCCCGTCATCGCTCTCTTCGATGCGACCTCCCGGAAGGCTTATCTCGGCCGCGTGATCTTTCAGGTGGGCGGCCCTCTCGGTCAGGATCACGTGCGGGCCCCCGGGGTGCGCCAGCAGCCCCACCAGCACAGCCGCCGGGATGCCCGGCGGGGGGGCCGCCTCGTCGCGTTCGACCGGCCGGCGCGCCGCCTGCAGCCGAGCGCGCAAGTCTTCGCGGTCTATCGACCGACTTCCCGATCCGGTTGGGGTTCCATCTTCGTACATCATCGGTCAGAGGATAGCAGGCGCCGCAATGCGGCTGCGTCGAGCAACAGCCTTCCACCGCCGAACAACCGCGTACGACGACCGCCGCCGGCGCACCACGACCAGCGGAGGCGCTGCCCGATCACCGCCGAGAGATGACGCCCCTCCTACCCCCCGTCGAACCGATCGAGCTCCGCCCAGAGCACCTCATTCCGCGCTTCGGCGCCCAGAGCCTGCGCTGTTTCGCGCTTGGCCTCCCACACCGACCGCCCCTTCAGCATGCCGTAGCGTGCCGCCACCGTCGGGGTGCGGGATTCAGCGTGCACGCAGTGCAACAGCACCGACTTGCCTTCGCTCCTGAGGTCGAGCACGGTCCGCGCGGCGTCGTCGATCACGAAGGCCAGGTTGGGATTGTCGGCCGCTGTCGTGTCGATAAGCCAGAAGTCGACGTGGTCCTCAGGCGGGATGCCGGCGGCGGGAACATCGCATCGCCCGAGTCGGCAGAGGCTGACGACGGCATCCGGTGACACACCCGTGGTGTTCGCCGTACCCAGCGTGACCTCAGCGTCGGCCGGGTGCGGGACCCCGGCCCGCGGCGGCGTGCCGTACTCAAAGTGAGGCGCCTGCGGCCATCCCTGCTCGTCGGAGGTCCCTCCACGAGCCGTGATGATCCCGAGCCGGGCGAGGTCGCGGCTGCGTAGCTCCGGCCACCCGTGGACGATGCGCCGCCAGCGGGCGGGCACCGCCGAGACGCCCCACCGCGCGCCGAGCAGCGCACCGGCGATGGCGGCCACGGTGTCCGTGTCATTACCTGAGAGCACGGCCTCTGAAAGAGCTCGCTGCAGGTGGAGGCACGGGAAGTCGCCCGAGTCGGGGCGATCGGGCGGCACCGCCGTCGCGGTGATGGCGGCGTAGGCGGCCTGCAACGCCGTCACCGTGAAACCGTTGTTGGGGAACTGCTTGGAATCGGCTCCCTCCGCCTCGTCGAGCCAGGCCGCCCACATGTCGCGGCGCTCGGCGGACAGGTAGTCGAGACCCCGACGCACCCCGTCGAACGTGCCGTCGGCTACGGCGACCGCCACCCCGATCGACCAGAGCACGCAGGAGTCGCCGGCCAGGGGGTCGGTGTGGGTGAGTTCGGCCACCGCGCGGGCGGCGGCGGCCGTTTGATCGAGGTCGCCCAAGGAGGCCAGTCCGACGATGCCGGTGCGCATGAGCGCCCCGTTGCCCGCGGTGTGGCCGGTCTCGCCATGGAGTCGCCGGGCAGCCGCCGCCATCCGGGCGGCCGGCGGGCCGGTCGCGGCACGCGCGGCCGCGAGCACATGCCTGGTCTGGATGCCCACGTCGCTCGCTCCGGTGGATCCCCACGCAAGGAAGCGCTCAGCTATCTGATCGAGGCTGTCCGACGCCGTGAGGTCCGCGCCGGTGGCGGCCACCTCGGCGATGCAGACGGCCATCTGCGTGTCGTCGCTGTACTCGCCGGGATGGTACGGCCCGAGGCCTCCACCGATCATCTCGGGTTCGCCCTCGGGCGGCCGAGCGAACTCGTACGGCACGCCCAGCGCGTCTCCACAGCCCAGCGCTACGAGCACGCCGGCGGCACGGTCGAGTCGAACCGTCGACAGCTTCATGCGCGGCTCCCTACTTCGCGCGGAAGATCGCACATCCAACGTCGAGCGTGTGACACGTGCCCTAGCGAGAAGACAGCGAGATCATGGCGACGTACGAGACACCGTCGTCCATCACTACTCTGATCTGCCACACGCCGGCGGAGAGTGGCTTGGTCGGTGGCTTGGTCTCAAGGTTGAACACATACTTCTCCTGGACTTTGTTGTATCGGAAGGTGTTGCCCGACTGGGGCACGTTCGAGGTGCCCGGCTGCTCGACCCCGGGGACTCCGCCCACGACCTTCGCGACGTAGATCCTGGCGACCGCGTCGGCCACGGGGCTTCCGAGTTCATCCCTGAGCTGAAACTTGACGGGCACGATCTGGCCAAGCTTGAACGCCTTGATGCCGGCACCTAGGGGCTGCCCGAACCCGCCGAACACCCTTTTCGGCACACCGGTGGCAAACGGCGAGAGGGAGGTGACCACACCGCTGATCGTGTGGTTGGTCGTATCGACCGCAGTGGTCACATCGATCCACGAGTCAAGGACCTTGTCATAGTGGTACAGCCGCAGGGTCTGCGGGTCACCGAGGAAGCCGGGATCGTACGGCAACGTGATCGTGATGGGTCCCGAGTACACGGCGGTCGAGGACACGTCGTAGTAGACGCCGTTCACTTGGAAGCCTGTCTGGGTCTGGTTTGCCGGCGGGTCGGGGCTGCCGGCCACTGTGACGCCCCCTCCGGTCAGTACCGCGGAGAACACCAACGTGACCGCGTTCATCGTGACCGGCACGTCGGTTCCAGTGGGCACCGTGGCGATCGTGGCCGTGTTGCTTGGGCCCGACTCATTGCCGGCGTTGTCCACCGCGGTCACGTAGTACCGCTTCTGGATACCCGGCGTGACGCCGGTGAGTTGGCGGGAAACGGCACTGGTGCTGCCCAGGAGCACCGAGAAATCGCCGTCGTAGATCCGGTAGCCGGAGACGCCGCTCACGGGATCGCCGGCGGCTCCCCAGGATAGCGTGACGGCGGTCGCACTATCGGCGGAAACCGAGAGGAGCGTGGGCGCCGACGGCGCGGTCATGTCCAGCTTGATCGAGCTGACTTGGGTCGTCTCTTGGTTCTCCGAGAGATCGACGGAGTAGTAGTAGAGGGGGTTGTCACCCTCGTAGGCGGCGAAGGGACTGGAGTAGGTCTGCCACCAGCCGCTCCAGTCCGCCCCCCATTGCAGGTAGGTCGCGCCCGGCTCATTCGAGGCCAACGTGATCGTGGGCGCCGTCTTGAACCAGCCATTGTCGCCGTCGGGGACGGCCGGGCTTGTCGACAGTGACGTGATCGGCGGTGTGACGTCGGCCGGGCCGATGTTGTAGGCGAGCGCGTAGGTGCCGGACGAGGCGGGGGTGAAAGCCGCCCGCAGATAGTACGTGCCGCCCGCGCCCGCTGGGACCACGTACTTGATCTTCTCGGGGTACCCGCTGCCGGCCGATGTGGCCACGGGGCCACTCGAGAGGTCGGCGCTGCCCGGCGGGTAGAGATACAGGTCGAAATCGGTGTTCAGCTGCCCGATCAGACTCGTCATGATCTGCTCGCCCTCGGCCAGACTCACGCTGAAGACATCGTTCTCGTCGAACAAGAACTGCAGGGCGTCGTTGATGGGTGAAGGCGGCGCGGGCACGCCGGGTATGTCGTTGTCGGCATCCATCGCGCTGTAGGTGATCACGTAGCTCCCGCGCCCCGACGCGGCATTGACCCGAAGGTAGTACGTGCCACCCGCGCCCGCGGGGGGCTGGTAGCTGAGCGCCTTGGGATACGTCGAGCCGGTGGACGAGGCCACAGCGCTGCCCGATCCACCCGCGGCCAGGGAGGCATCGGTGGTCCCGGGTGGATACAGATAGAGGTCGAAATCCGTTCCCGCGGGAGCAGTCAAGCTGACCTTGATCCGCTGACCCTCCCCCACAGCGATGCTGAAGATGTCGTTGCGATCTCCGGCGCTGTCGAGGGACTCAGTGTGGGTCGTCGTCGAACTGGGGGGCGGCGCCGGCGCCCACCAGTTCCCGTCGATCCGATTGTTGCCGACGAGCACTTCGTTCGCCAGGAGGATACCCGTTATCCGACCGGTACCGAAGAACTGATCCCAGCCGGCCGGGGGCCCTCCCTTGTCGTCGACCAGCTTCGTTTCGATCACCTGCATCACCTGCTCGGCCGTGTACTCCGGGTTTCGGCTGAGGACGAGAGCGGCCAGGCCCGCGACCATAGGCGCGGCCATCGAAGTGCCGCTCAGATAATCGTAGTGCTGGGCGACCCCGGCACTGTTCAAGCCGACCGCATAGGTAGGCATCGTGCTGTAGATGTTCTCGCCGGGAGCCGAGACGTCGACGCTGGCGTTGTAGTTGGAGAAGGAGGCCCTGGTATCAAGGTTCGTCGTGGCGGCCACGCTGACGACGCGCGCGTAGCTGGCCGGGAAGTTGTGCGCATTGGCTCCGTCGTTGCCCGCAGCCGCGAACAGCGAGGCCCCCTTGCCGTACGCGTCGAGGACGGCTTCCCGCTCCGAGTCCACGGTAGCCCCGCTGCCGAAGCTCATGTTGATGACCTTGGCTCCGTTGTCGGCGGCGTAGTAGAGGGCCTCGATGATGTCGCTGGTTCTGAAGGAGCCGTTGGAGCTCCCGGCCTTTATGACCATGATCCGGGCTCCATAGGAAACACCCGCGATGCCCACGGCGTTGTCGATCTTGGCCCCGATGATGCCGCTCACGTGAGTTCCGTGGCCGCTGTCATCCTGAGGATTGGCGTTGGCGTTGGTAGTGAAGAACCAGTCGTCGTCGGTGTCGACCGACCAGGTCGTACCGTCCCACCAATGCTGCATGCCGCCTCTGTAGGGGTCCGACTTGTAGCTGGCGAGACTGGAGGCATTGCCGTACACCTGATAGTAGTCGGTAGCGCTGGTGGTGGTCGCCCTGAACAAGATGTAGTAGGTCTTCGCACTCAAGGTGATGGGAGCGCTCAGGGTCACGGTGACGACCCCGGCCGTGGTGCCTACATCGCCCGCGGCTATGGACGCCGTCGCCAAGTTGGAGCCGGTCAGGGCGTCACGCACCACGATCTCGATCGTGGAGGTCGGGGTCCCCACCCGGCCCACGAACAGGCCCACTTGGGTGAGCGGCCGGCCGGTGCCTAGTATCGACTGACCTCTCCAGTTGGCGTTCGTCTCGCCGATGTTCCACACGGCGTTGATGTGCGTTTGGGAGATGCCGGCCATGTTGTAGCCGTTGATGTCGTCAACGTATCCGTTGGCGTCGTCGTCGACGCCGTTGCCCGCTATCTCACCAGGGTTCTGCCACAGGCTGTTCTGGAGATCAGGGTGGGTCTGATCGATGCCGGTATCGATGACCGCCACGGTGACGGGGTTGGAATCGCCCCTCTCAGAAGTGAACCAGGCGACCTCCGCATCGATGTCGGCGTCCACCCGCCCGGAGACCCCCTTGATCGTCTGCCCGTTGTTGAACAGCCCCCATTGCTTCGCGAAGAAGGGATCGTTCGGCATCGGTATCGTCGTCGCATACCGGATGTAGTTGGGTTCGGCGGATGCGACGTCGCTGCTGCTTCTCAGTTTCTTGACGGCCCTGTCCACAGACACGCCGGTTTCCAGCTCGAAGAGGTGTACGTCCTTCTTGCCTCTTGGCCCGAGTGCTTTGAGCGCCTTCCGGACCCCCGCACCTGCCTGCAGTTGCGCCCGCTTGGTCGGACCCACACCCTCCTTGAACTTGACCAGGATCTGCCCGGGCACGTAGTCGAAGCTGCCAGCCGCGGAAGCTGCGACAGGCTGGTTGTCGGACGCTACAGAGTGGGCGGGGTCAGAACCGGCCAGGATGAAAAGGCTGAAGATCGCGAGCACGGAAACAACGGCACTAACGCGGGTTCTTGCTGTCCGTTCGGCCGGCATCAGCCGATAGCGCATGTGAAGATCCGGCGACTTTCTCATCGTCACTCCTCTCGAAACGATTCCAAAACCGCAATACCCTTCGAACAGGGGAGCTGTGACGAGTGGTTCCTGATACGTCGGAACGCGAACGCGCGCGATCTGTTGAGCTCGAGCCCCCCACCGAGCAACCTCAGTATG
The DNA here is from genome assembly GCA_024637035.1 of Actinomycetes bacterium. Lineage (GTDB taxonomy): Bacteria > Actinomycetota > Thermoleophilia > RBG-16-64-13 > RBG-16-64-13 > JAHJSA01. The sequence continues at coordinate 12,899 of JAGXFW010000009.1, read as the reverse complement.
CTCCTAGATTGGCAATACACGCAAGCGATAGGGGAAACTTGCACACGCTGATGGTTTAGGGTACCCTAACTACCACGAGCAGGTCATGCTAATTCCATTGACTGCGCGGGTGGGCTCGACCCGCCGAACCAGCGGAAAGCCGGGCGCGCCGACGTCAGTCGATGGGGGAAACGGAGGATACCGTGGTCACGTCGTTCTTGATCACCTTGCGAGAAGGCATCGAAGCCGCCTTGGTCGTGGGCTTGGTGCTGGCGGCTGTACAGAAGACCGGAGCGCTCGGGATGAGGCGGTTCGTGTGGTACGGCGTAGGTGTGGCGGTCGTCATGAGCGCCCTCGTGGGCGCGGGACTCGCCCTCACCGCAGGGAGCCTTTCCGAGACTGCGGCTGAAGTATTCGAGGGAGTCGCGAGTCTCGTGGCGGTAGGCCTCCTGACCTTCATGATCTTCTGGATGCGCTCGCAGGCAGTCCGCATGAAACAGGAGATCGACGGGCGGGTGCAGGCGGCGGCGGGCATCGGTTCTGGCTGGGCACTCGGGATCTTGGCCTTCGCCGCCGTTGGCCGCGAGGGCCTGGAGACGGCACTGTTCCTGTTCGCCTCGTTCTCGGCGACCGATGCACTCGCTGCCACCGTGGGCGGCGTCGCCGGCCTCGCCGTGGCCGTGGTGCTGGGGTACGGCCTCTATCGTGGCGGTCTCCGCCTCGACCTGCGCGCGTTCTTCCGCGCCACCGGAGCCCTGCTCATCGTGCTGGCCGCCGGGATGCTGGCGTACGGGCTGCACGAACTCCAAGAAGTCGGTGTGGTCCCTGTCGTGGTAGAGCATCTCTGGGACATGAACAGCGTGCTCGACGAGAAGGTCGGCGTCGGCGTATTCCTCAAGGCACTGGTTGGCTACAACGGGAATCCCTCTCTGGTGGAGGTGGCCGCATACTGGGCCTACCTGATCGGCGTGGGTGTGCTGTTCTTGCGACCGGAGCGCTCGACGGCGCAGACGCACGCGAGCGGTCCCGCCGGCGGCGCCGTCGCGAACGGAGCGTAGAGCACTCGAAGCCCCATACTCGATCGCGCCCGACTCTGGGGTTGCTGCCTACCCCCCACGCTGTCGGGTCGCGGTCGCCTATCGAGCGCCCGCGACGGGCGGACGAGTCGCCGCACGCACGGCGGAGTTGACCACCAAGTCCCGACCAGCGCTGCGGACCGCACGGACGAACGCCGCCACCACCGCTGGGTCGAACTGAGTGCCGGACTCGCGCTGGATCTCGGCCACGATCTCGGTGACGTCCGAAGCAGCCCGATAGGGCCGATCAGATGCCATGGCCTCCACGGCAACGTACGCATCCATCCCCGCCGCGAGATCGAGGGTCGCTGGATCTGCGAGTTCGCCTGATCAGAAGGTCGCTCCCACCACCCAGGGCGAGAACTCCGCTTCTCCAAGGCCGAGCGCTTCGGACTTCGTGCGCCCACCCGACGCCGTCTCGAGCATCAGCTGGAAGATGCGCTCCCCTGCCTGTTCCACGGTCTCGGTGCCGTCGATGATGGTGCCGCAGTCGACATCCATGTCGCCCTCCATGTGATGGTAGAGGCGGGAATTGGTGGCGATCTTGATCATGGGTGAGGGCACGCATCCCGCCACCGACCCGCGTCCGGTGGTGAAACACACCAGGTTGGCTCCGCCGGCCACCTGCCCGGTCACCGACACCGTGTCGTACCCGGGCGTGTCCATGAAGACAAGGCCCCGAGCGACGACCGGCTCGGCGTACTCGTACACGGCCTGCAGCGTCGTCGTGCCGCCTTTGGCCGCGGCCCCGAGCGACTTCTCCAAGATGGTCGTGAGACCCCCGGCCTTGTTCCCCGGAGACGGGTTGTTGTCGAGTTCTGCGTGGTTCCCGGCGGCGTAGTCTTCCCACCAGCGGATACGGGCGAGGAGCTTCTCGCCCACTTCCCGTGACGCCGCCCGGCATGTCAACAGGTGCTCGGCCCCGTAGATCTCGGGTGTCTCCGAGAGGATGGCCGTACCGCCGTGGCGCACCAGAAGGTCGGCGGCCGCGCCCAGCGCCGGGTTGGCGCTGATGCCTGAGTACCCGTCGGAGCCACCGCACTCGAGTCCCACCACGAGGTGCTCCGCGGAGACAGGGCGGCGCTCGATGGCGTTCGCGGCCGGGAGGAGCGCTTCGATGCGGGCGATGCCCGCCCTCACCGTCGCAGCCGTGCCGCCCTCCCGCTGGATGTCGAGTACATGCAGCCCGTCGGAGGGCTCCAGCTCGGCGCATTGGAACCAGGCGTCCACCTGGTTGACCTCACAGCCCAGGCCGACGGCGAGGGTCGCGAAGAAGTTCGGGTGGCGGACGTGCCCGGTGAGCGTGCGACGCAGCATGTCCATGCCCTCGCCCGTGATCGCCATGCCGCAGCCGGTGGCGTGCGTGAGGGCGACCACGCCGTCGACGTTGGGATAGTCGGCGAGGCGGCCACGGAAGTGGTCGGCGATCAACCGAGCGACCCCGGCCGAGCAGGCCACCGAAGCGATCACACCGAGGTAGTTTCGTGTGGCCACCCGGCCATCGGTCCGCACGATCCCCTGGAAGGTAGCGGGGGGCCGTACATACTCGACAGGCCGCACGCCGGCGCCGAAGGCATGTTCGCGTTCGAGTCCTCCAAAGGCTAGGTTGTGCACGTGCACGTGCTCACCCGGCAAGATGTCCATGGTGGCGAACCCGATGACCTCGCCATAGCGCCGGACGGGAGCGCCGCGCTCGACGGCGGCCGCCGCTATCTTGTGTCCAGCAGGGATGGAAGAGACCGTGTGAACGCCTTCGTTCGTCAGAAGGGTCCCCGCAGGGATGTCGACCCGAGCGATGACCACATCGTCGGCGACATGGAGGCGGATCGTCTGCGCGGGGGGCGTAGGCATCGTGCAAGCATTCTATCCCGTGGCGGCGCGGCGGGAGCAGTGCCGGGCGCCACGGCAACCCGGCCGGGTTGCCGTCTGGCTGCGCATCAGAGTAAACTCGAAGTCGCAATCGGAACAGGCCGCGCCGAATCACCCGGTGCGGGCCGGGCCCTTCGTGGGCAGCGGAAGCCTTTGGCCCCGTGGGACAGTATCCCTCGGGGCTTGTTGTCGAAGGGAGCCGTGGTGGAAGCGCAGGGGCGCAAAGCTAGAGCGGCGTGGATCTCGGTGGCTTCGAACACCACGCTCGTGGTGCTCAAGCTGATCGTGGGGATCACCATCGGATCGGTGGCCGTTCTTTCGGAGGCGATCCATTCGGGCATGGACCTCGCTGCTTCCGTGATCGCTCTATTCGCGGTACGGCGTTCTGGTCGGCCCGCCGACGACGAGCATCCTTTCGGTCACGGCAAGGTGGAGAACCTGTCGGGGGTTGCCGAAGCACTCCTCATCTTCGCCGCTGCGATCTGGATCATCGTCGAAGCCGTGGACAAACTCCGCCACCCGGGGCCGATCTCGCTGGTCGGCTGGGGCATCGCCATCATGCTCGTCTCGGCGATCGTCAACACGTTGGTTTCGCGCATGCTCTTCCGAGTGGGCTCGGAGACGGACTCGGTAGCCTTGCAGGCCGATGCGTGGCATCTGCGCACTGACGTCTATACCTCAGTCGGCGTCATGGGCGGCCTCGCCCTGATCTGGGTGGGGCACAGGGTGCTACCCACGGTCGACCTCGACTGGCTCGACCCGGTTGCCGGGATAGCGGTCGCTCTTCTCATCATGAGCGCAGCCTACCGCCTTACAGTCCATGCCATCCGCGATCTCATGGACGTGAGCCTCGACGAAGAGGAGGAGTGGATACGCGGTCAGATCCTCGCGCTCAAGCCCACGATCCGCGCGTATCACAAGCTGCGCACCCGAAAAGCCGGGCCCACCCGCTTCGTGGACGTTCACGTGCTCGTGGATAGCGACATGCACCTCGACCAAGCTCACGAGATCTCGCAAAGACTCGAGGACGCCATCGAGGACCGCTTCCCCGGCACCAGCGTCACGGTGCACATGGAGCCGTGCGACTGCGCCTGCGAGCCCGCCTGCGTCGGCGACTGCCTGCTCGAACCCGAAGAACGGATATCACTTTCGACGACCTAGGGCGCTGATGCGCGCCCCCGGCAGCGACGCTTACTCCACCATGATCACGTCGGCGCCGCAGCGACATGCGACGTGTGCGAACACTACGACAGCCACGTCACCCGCGCCTCTTGCCGGGGCGGCACCCGACGGTAACGATAGCGGGGCAGGCCGAGCATGAGGGCCCCGTAGACCTGGTGACCTTCCGGCAGGTCCAGTAGCTCCATCACGGGCTCATGGGAGTCAGCCGCTGCCATGAAGTAGCCCGCCCAGCAGCTTCCCAGCCCCAGTCCGTGCGCAGCCAACTCCAGTGTGGACAGGGCTATCACGCAATCGGCGGCCGGACGGAAGCCGCGCTTGGAGGCGTGGGCGACGACGAGATGAGGGGCACCGCGCAGGATGCGATCGTCACCCTCATCCCACGCCGAGACCAGTTCGGGGTAGACGCCGACTTCTCGGAACCAGTCGGCAACCAAGCCCGCGGCCGCCCGCGTCTTCTCCCGGCTGTCGAGCACAGTCCAATGCACCGGCTGGACATTCCGGGCCGAGGGAGCCCACCGAGCCAGATCGATCAACCCCTCGATGGTCGCGCGCGGCAGCGGCTCCTCACGATAGCGGCGCACGGAGCGCCGGCCGGTCGCCAGGCCCGCCACCGCCCCAGGAACGAGAGCCGGCCCTGCGTCCATCGACACGCACGCGCCGGGAGCCACGCCCTGAAGGGTCAGTGCCGCATGCGGGCACACCGCTAGGCAGTGGCCGCACGAGATGCAACTCGGCACGTCCTCCGGCGCGAGTACCGGATACCCGTCGACGTCTTCCTTGATGATCCGCGCGGGACACTCGGCTATGCAGATACCATCGCGCGCGCATAGTTCCTGGTCGATGACGAGGTGGTCCATCACTGCTCCCCTACGGTGAGTTCAGCCGCGATTCCGGCCCAGCGACGGTCGGCCGCTGACTCTGTGGATGTTCCCACGAAACGGTGATCTTTTCAGGCATGTACGGACGTTGGTGTCCAGGAGGTCACACGATACACTCGACACTGGACACTCGCCTCCGGGCGTCAGCGAGCCAAGCTAAGAACGGAGCGTTGTTGGCACCAGTCGATCGGCACCCACGACCGCGGAGATCACTCGCGAAGCGCGCGCACCCACGCTTCTTCGCATGAACGAGGCACTCCAACTCCCCGACTGGCGCTTCTACCTGAGCAGGCAATCCTGGGAGACCGCCATCGTCGGGAGCGGGACACCCGCCGGCCTCGCGGAAGCACTCGCCGAGTCAGCGGGCCGGGTCGAGAGGTTCCCCGCTGAGAGTCTCCCCGCTGAGGGAGTCGACGCCGGGGCGGTGAGCCACTGGACCGGCGCGGTCGACCTGGTCGTACTCGCCGCAGCCTCCTCCTCCGCGGTGGCCGTCCTCGCCCACGGGGGGCGGATAGGCCCCGCAACCGTCGTGGTCCTACTCGGTGCCGCGCACACGAGCCGGAAGGCGCTCCGCGACGCCACCGAGGCTGCCGGCGTGGACTTCGCAGAGGTGTTCTCGCTCCGCGCCGTCCCCACGGATACCGGCACGACCTTCTACTTCCCCGCCGACAACCAGAATGCCCGGCACCACGTATGGCAGGGGCTCATCCCCCCGATGTCCGTTAAGGGTCGGCTCGCCCGGGCGCGGTTGGGCCTGCCCGGTCTGACACTCCAATCGTTGATCAAGGAGACCGGGATCACGATAGCCGGCCCGGCTGGCACCCTTGTCGATCACGCCGGAGGAACGATCATCGCCTCGGCTCCCTGGGAGGCGAGCAAGCCGCTCGTGGCGATCGAAGTCGCCGGCGGCCAGGGGGATGGTCCGAAAGAACTCCGGGTCGTCAAGGTGCCGCGACAGCCTTCCCTCAGCGCGTTGCTCACGCGGGAGCAGACCCAGTTGACCAGAGTCCAGCGGATCATGCCCGGGGCACCGGTGAGACCTCTCGGACAGGTCTCATGGGGGCCCCACCAGGGGTGGGCTCAGTCGGCGGTGCACGGAGTGCCGTTAGAGTACCGTCCGTGGACGGGGAGACTGGATGAACTCGAGAGGCTGGCCGTCTGGCTCTACGACCTGGAACGCCTGACCTCGCGCCGGGTCGAGACAGGAGCGATGAAGCCGCCGGACCTGGGTCGATGGACACGCTCCATCGCGCGCTCGGCCCGGGCCAACTTCGAGCTCCGTCCGCGCGAACACGACTACCTCGAGGGGCTCCCGGCCCGTCTCAAGACCACCGGTATCTCGCTCACCTTCTGCCACCGCGATGCTGGGCCCTGGAACGTGCTGTCCTCTGACGGCCGGGCCGCGCTCATCGACTGGGAGTCGGCGGGGTGGGGACTGCCCGGAGGCGATCTCCTCTTTCTGCTCGCCTTCGTGCTCACCGGCAAGAGCGGAGCTTCCGCATTCGACGACAAGGTAGAGGTCTTCCGCTCTCGGTTCGCCGTCCCGTCCGCCAGACCGCAATGGCTGGGCGACATCCTGCTCAGACTCAGACGCCACCTGAGCGTCGACGAGGGAGGCTTCCGAGACATCCTCGGCACCACCATGCTCGGTCACGCCCTCAACCTCTCCCACCTTGCCCGCACTCCCCGAGGAAAGATGCCGAAGAGCGAACCGTACCTGGAATGGTGGCGGGACATCGTGGCCGGCGACGACGCGACTCTTGGGGGACGCAGCGGCTCCTGATCGACGACTACCCGCCCCACCGTGGATTCGGCAGAGTCGTGCCGACGCGGGATTCAAGCCCCCCAGGCATCCTAGGCGCGACCCTTCGCCCAGCGGACGTCGCGCGGCCTCGACGATGCCTGCGGGATCGGGTCGCAGGCCTAGCGCACGTGCTTCACTCGGCCTGCCCTGCGACTCCACCTTCTGTCCGATTCCAGACAGACCCTCGGGCTGCTATCACTGGGAACTCCAGTCCGAGTCTCTTGTTAACCGCTACCTTGCGAGGTATCATTTTTTCGTGCCCAAGATCCGGCGAGGCGGGTACGAGGGTTGATACGTCGACTCAAGGCGGAGGGGCTTCTGTGAAGATCAAGAACGTCTCACCCAACAACCACAAGCGCGTATTCGAAGTGTCTACGCGGCAAGGGTTGTTCTCGTTTCCCTACTCGAAGGCCCAGCCTCCTCCCTCCGGGCGGGATCCGCTGGTCGCGGTGGGCGTCGACGACGAACTCGGCCGCGAGGGGTTCACCTTCCGCTTGGCCTCGGGTCTCGAGGGATCGGTCCACGTCGACGAAGTACTCGAGTACAACCGCGATCCCGGCTACATGAGGGATCTTCTGCTCTACAAGCTGACCCTCGAAGCGTCGGAGCGCGTGGACGAAAGCCACCTTTCCAAACGCGAGATCATCCGGCGGTTGAGCACGTCACCCGCGCAATTCTACCGGCTCCTCGATCCCACGAACTACCGCAAGTCCGTGGACAGACTCCTTGATCTGCTCAGCGTCTTGGATTGCGAGGTCGACCTCGTGGTACAGCCCCCGGGAGGGCGAGACAGAGGAGCATAGCCGTCCGGCTGCGCCTGGACAGCGGTGGCCGACCGAGTGCTCGGGGTCGCTGCGCCGCCGCCGACGTTTCGGGGCGGTGCCGCGTTGAATCCGGCCCAGTTCAGCGCCGGCCGATCCCCCGTATGGCCGCGACGGCCAACTCGTCGGCGCGCTCGTTCTCGGGATGGCCATCGTGTCCGCGCACCCAGAGGAAGCGAACGCGGTGTACGGCGCAGAGTTCGAGCAGCTCCTGCCACAGGTCGGCGTTCTTGGCCGGTGTCTTCTTGTCGCGCATCCAACCGTTCCGCCGCCATCGCACCGCCCAGCCGTCTTCGATGCCCTGAACGACGTAGCGGGAGTCCGAGGTGAGTTCGACCTCGCACGGATACTTGAGGGCACGCAACGCTTCGATGCAGGCCCGCAGCTCCATGCGGTTGTTGGTGGTGTCCGGTTCGCCGCCGGAGAGCTCCTTGCGGTGCCCACGGCTGAGAAGGATGGCCCCGTAGCCGCCCGGCCCGGGGTTGCCCGAACAGGCGCCGTCGGTGTAGATCTTGACCGTGCCGCCGCCGGCGCTGCCGCCTTGGACCGCGGCGGGGGTGCCCTTGACCACGGCGGGGGCGCCCGGCGCGCGTTCGTCGTTGGTGCCTGGTTCAGTCATTCGAACAGGGTAGCAGACGCTCCCGTGGAGCATCCCGCCCGACCGGTGGCCCACGGCGCTCGTGCGACCGAAGCAACAGGCGCCGCCATCGGCGGCGCCAAGCAGGCGGGGATCGACGTGTGACGGTGGAGGGTGACCTGGCCGGCGAGCACGCGCCGTTCCTCTCGCTCGAGCATGCTAAAGTCCCCCGTGCACGATCCCAGCAACGGGCAAGGGGGCACGTTGGGGTCCACGAACCTGGTTCTCATCGACCTGTTGACGCGGAGCAAGCCCTGGTTGCTCGAGCGGGTGCTCGGCTACGCCAAGGAGCACGGCTACAGCCGCTACGCCGCCACCCAGCTCAAGGCCTGGGAGATCTCCATCATCGGTCTCACCGATTCGATCGTCGACGCCATCGACAGCGCAGGCACCATCCCCGAACTCGGTGTGGACGATTTCGCCCATGAGACTCCCATAGCGGCGTTCGGCCGGCAAGAAGTCCGCCGGCACCGCGCGCGAGGCGTGACACTGCCCATGTTCCTCGGGCTGGTGAAGTACTACCGCCAGAGCTACCTCGACCTCGTCCGCGGCGCGGGCCTCGAGCGACACATCGAGCGGGAATGCCTCGTGTTGCTCGAGCGCTTCTTCGACCTCTTCGAGATCGGGTGCGGGGTGGAGTGGAACTCGCTCACCCACGATGAACGCGTGGACGAACTCCAGACCCTGAACCGCCTCATGGTCAACGAGAAGAACAAGTACTACACCATCTTCGAGAGCCTGTATGACCCAGTGATCCTCGTGGACGCGGAGCTGTGCATTGAAGGGATGAACGAGGCTGCGATGGAGCACTTCCACGAGGGGGGACAGCGGGACACCTTCTCGTACTATCGCCCGCCCCTGGTGGAGGTGTTTCCCTGGCTGGCCCGAGAGGTCACCCGTTTCGCTTCGACCGGCGAGCATGAGGTGGTGTTCGAGAAGGTGGTGGACACCCTGCTCGGGGAACGTGCTTTCGAAGTGAAGATGAAGCACATGGCCGACGCTACCGAGAAGTACCAGGGCACGGTCGTGATCCTGAACGACCTCACAGAGCGCAGGCAGAAGGAAGAGGCGCTCGTGCTCAACGAGACCATCGAACATTGGGTGAACACGTTGGTGGAGATCGCCCACCGGGTGTCCACGATGGGTGAAGTGGAAGACGTACTTCCATTCGTGGTGGAATCGGCGCGCGCCCTCCTCGACGCCGAGATCGCCGCCCTCTGCATGTGGGATGAGGAACTCAAGCGTTTCGAGGTGCGTTTCGACACCCACCGACCGTCCTCCGACTCCCAAGGGCGAACCGATAGACGCGGGGGGCTCAGCTACGCCTACCCCGCGCACCACGGCCCCTCCTGCGGAAACACCGGTTGCTCCTGCCTCAACGAGATCGCCTGCAGACTCCGTTCCGACCTGGGCTCACCGCCCATCGCCGGTGGAGGAGGCTCCTGCCTCGCGGTCCCGCTCGTCATGGACGGCCAGGTGGTGGGCACACTCATCGCCGGCCGCGACACACCCTTCCCCGCCTCGGCCGAAGTGGTGCTCGAGAGCCTGGCCAACCAGGCCGTCGTCGCGGTGGAGCACGCGATCATGGCGCAGAAGATCCGTTCCGTCGCCGTGCTCGACGAACGCACACGCATGGCCCGCGAGATGCACGACGGGCTGGCTCAGATCCTCGGCTTCCTCAATCTGGAGATGCAGTCGCTCGAGGTGCTCGTACGCCAGAACCGGGTGGACGAGACGCTCGCCGAATTGAAGCACGCCCGCGCCCGCATACTGGAAGCTCACTCTGAAGTGCGAGAGAACATCCTGAGTCTGCGAACGGCGCTCTCCACAGACGGTGGACCCATCACCGCCCTCAGGAGCTACCTGCGGGAGTTCGACGCTCAGACCTCGGTGAATGTGAACGTCCGATCGGAGGTGGACGACGCCCTGCGGCTCTCCTCCATGGCTGAGGTGCAGTTGGTGCGCATCGTACAGGGGGCGCTGGTGAATGTGCGCAGGCACGCCCAGGCCGGGCACCTGTGGGTGAACTTCATCCGGGAGGATGCATTCCTCACGGTGACGGTGGAGGATGACGGGGTCGGGTTCGACCCGAAAGCCGTGCGTCGGGACATCGGCCTGCAGTCGATGAAGGAACGCACGGAGAGCGTAGGCGGCCGCCTGGAGATCGATTCGAAGCCGGGGTGCGGGACACTCGTGCGCCTACGGCTCCCCCTGGAAACAGGAGGCGGCAAGCCTTTCGCTGCAGAGTGGTCGAGCGGTCGGGTCACCGCCAAGCGGTGAAGTCGCTCCCCCTCCGCACGGTCGTCGCCGACGACCACCTACTCTTCCGCCAGGGCTTGGTGAGCCTGATGAAGACGCGGGCCGATCTAGTGGATATCGTGGGGGAAGCCGGGACGGAAGAGGAGGCCGTGGCACTCTGCGGGCAGCTGCAACCCGACCTGATCCTGCTCGACATCTACCTCGCCGGCGGCAGCGGTCTGGAGGCGGCGGCCGAGATCCGCTCCCAGTTCCCGGACATCGCGGTGGTCATGTTGACCGCGTCCGAACTCGACGAACACCTCGACCGGGCCCTTCGGCTCGGCGTATCGGGCTATCTGCTGAAAGACCTCGACGCGGCCGAACTCTTCGAATTGGTGGAGGGAGTCTCACGCGACGAGGTGGCGGTCACACGGGCCATCGCTTCCCGGATGCTCCGGCGTATGGCGGTCGTCGATGTGTCCGCTGAGGGTCGGAAGTCCGTAGGACCGAGCCTCACCGCCCGCGAGACCGAAGTGCTGCGCTTGGTAGCCCGCGGGTTCAGCAACGCCCAGATCGCGGCGGAGCTCCACGTCACGCTCAACACCACGAAAGCCCACGTGAAGAACATCCTCGAGAAGCTCGACGTGCAGAACCGCACACAGGCCGCGACTTACGCTATGCGCTTCGGGCTCGGGCCGGAAGGGTCCGTCGAGTAGACACTACCCGAAAGGATTACTCACGAGAGTCGAAGCCTCACCCGTTGGAGCACTCTCAAGATAGCCCCGATTCGCGGTTCCGCTCTGGCCGTGCTCCCCGTACACTGATGGGTAACGCTCGCACGTCCGAGGGCCAAGGGGAAGACGTGGTCACCCGCATCGGGTAGCCACCACTCCTCGGCTGGATGGACGAGTTCGTTCAGGGGAAGTCTCACCACACGGAAGAAGGGGGACCGCATGAGTATGCAGACAGCGCAAATGACGGGACTGGAACGTATCGTCTCGGCACTGACCTTCAAGGAAGGCGACCGAGTACCGGCCGGACCGCTGGTGTGCGGCGCCGCCCGCCGCGTGCTTGGCATCACGTACGAAGAGTGGGCGCAGGACTCCGAGTTGGCCGTCGAGAGCATGGTGCAGATGCACAAGCTCATCGGACCCGACGGAGTGCTTCTTCTGGTGGACCTCTCGGTAGAGGGCGCCGACTTCGGCGGCCCGGTGGTGTTCCCGATCGAAGACACGCCGCATCCAGTGTACAAGGCCAACCTGATCCAATCGCTCGAGGACTACAAGAAGATCGAGCGCATCGACCCCCGCAAAGGCAAGCGGATGAGCCACATGCTCCGCTACACCGAGGGCGTGGCGAACGCGCTCGCCAGCCACACGGGCGTCATGACCTTCATCTACGGTCCGCTTGGCATCCTCTCGATGCTGCGCGGAGCGGAGCGGTTGTTCGTCGATTGCATGAAGAACCCCGAAGTGGTGCACGAGGCGTCGGAGATCATCACCGACGTGCTGCTCGACTACATCGACGCCCTGTGCGAGACGTCCGCCCACGCCGTGGTAATCGACACGCTCTTCGCCTCAGGGTCCATCATGAGTAAAGACCTGTGGATGAAGATGGAGGGCCCCTACGCCAAGAAGATGGCCGACCGCGTGCACAGCCACGGCAAAGCCGTGATCGTGCACAACTGCGGCAACAACGTCTATTTCGACGTCCAGATGGAGACCATGAAGCCCGAGGCGATCAGCTTCGCCTACCTTCCCGACGACTGCAAGTCGTCCGAGGAACTCAAGGCGAAGTGGGGCGACAAGACCTGTCTGATCGGCTACGTGCCGCCGAGCCCCGACATGATCCTGCACACACCCGAGCAGGTCAAGGAGAAATGCAAGGAGCAGATCCAGGTGCTGGCTCCCGGCGGCGGCTACATCCTCTCCACCGGCTGCGAGTTCCCGCCGAACGGCTCCCTGCTCAACGCCATCGCGATGATGGAAGCGGCAGAGGAGTACGGGCAGTACCCGATCCTGTAGGGGCGCAACCGGTCGAACACGAGTGCCGGCCCGGACCGACTCGCGGCCTCACGAGGTCGCGAGTCCGGACCGGCCATAGAGACAGCACGAAGGGTCGCCGCAGGTCGGCCCAAGGGAGGAATACCACATGTCAGACGAACGCAAAGCTGAACTCTTCAAGGAACTGCACGAAGGTGTCGTGGAGTACGAAGAAGACCGGGTGTCCGTAGCCGCCCAGGCCGTGCTCGACGAAGGCTTCGACGCCTATGAGGCCATCATGGACGGCCTCGCCTCCGGTATGGAAGAGGTCGGCGTGCTCTTCGACAGCCAGGAGTACTTCGTCCCCGAGGTACTCATGTGCGCCGACGCCCTCTACGCCGGGCTCGACATCCTCCGTCCCCACATCGACATG
>JAGXFW010000002.1 GCA_024637035.1 Actinomycetes bacterium | reverse complement strand
TGGCACCGAAAAGGGGGAGCTGAGGCCGGCCAAGGCGACGTGGCCGAGTGGTTTAGGCACGGGTCTGCAAAACCCGCTACACCGGTTCGACTCCGGTCGTCGCCTCTCTTAAAATCCCCGCAAATGGCGGGGTTTTCTTTTGGCAAAAGTCGTTAGGAAGGCTAGTTGCCATCCTATTGCCGTCCACTTGCCGTCCAACTGTTCTAGGCATCCTTCGCCGCCGGCTTGCCGAGATGCGCCTCGATGGCCGCGCCGATCAGAGCAGCAGCGTCTTCGTCCATGCCCTGGACGGCGTGGGTGTAGGTGTCCAAGGTGAAGCCCACCGTGGAGTGACCGAGGCGCTCAGAGACGATCTTAGGATGGACGCCCTGGTGGAGTAGTTGCGTAGCGTGGGAGTGCCGGAGGTCGTGTAGCCGGCAGGACACGCCCAGCCGACGCGCATGATGTAGGAAGAGACGCGAGAAGGCGGACGGCGACCAGGGCGCCCCGTTCGGCGACGGGAACACAAGGTCGTGGTCCTGCCACGTGTTGCCCTGCTCGAGTCGACGCTCATTCTGCTCTTTACGATGCTGACGTAGCTCGGCCACGACGAAAGCGGGCACGCTCAGTTGCCTACGGCTCTTCGCCGTCTTCGGTTGCTTCGCCCGTATGCCTGCCTTGGTCTGCTCGAGTGCCTGCCTGACCGAGAGCTTCCCGCCGTCGAGGTCAACGTCTTGCCAGCGTAGCCCGAGGAGCTCCCCGCGGCGAAGGCCGCAGGTGACGGCCACCAGCACGGGGGCACGGTAGCGCGTGCCTGAGAGCCCTTCTAAGAGCCTAGCCGTCTCGTTCTCGGTGATTGCCTGCATCTCTTTGTGTTCGCGCCTGGGAGGGTCTACGGCGTCACAGGGATTCACGGCAAGTAGTTGCCAGCGAACCGCCTGCTTTAGTGCCTGCTTTAGTGCCCGGTGAACGTGCAGTACGCTGTGGGCGGAGAGAATCTGAGCGCCTGATTCATCGGTCTGGGCGAGGAGCTTCCCGTATAGGCCTTGGACGTGGAGTGGGCGCAGCTTGGACAACGGCACGCGCTCGAGGTGCGGCTTTACGTGAAGGCGGATGATTCGCTCATACCCCTCGTACGTGTTGCCGGCCACGTTCGGTTTCGCATAGTCGCGCAGCCACTGATCGAGGTATTCGCCCACCGTGAGGGTGGAGGGGGAGACGTACGTGCCGAGGTCGCGCTCCCTCAGTAGCCGGCGCTGTTCGGCCCTGGCCCCTTTGAGAGTACCTGTGAAAGCGTGAGTGTCCCGCAACCGCTTGCCGGTGACGGGATCACGCCCAAGGTATACGTCGATCTCGAATGAGTTTTTGCCCCGCTTGCGGATGCTCACTTGGCCTCCCTTGGTTTTATCCACTTGCGGACCTGCTCCATGTCTCGGTCCATCTTCGCGGCGATCGCTTCGACGCTCAGACCTTCCTTCGCGTACCTGGTTGCTTGTGACTTGTTCTTGCGGTACTCCTGCTGCGCCTTTGCTCGAGCACATTCAGGAGAGCAGTAGAGAACACTCTTCATTCGATGCTGACCAAACTTTGCGCCGCCGCGTTGCCTGACGAATAGACGGCCGCACTTCTCGCACTTGTGATAGACGGCCTCTTCTACGATGTGATTAGCCAACTGGAGACAGAGGGCGCCGTAGAGGCTTACCTGAGGCCTTTCTTCCAGAAACTCGACCGAGGTTCCATCATCTTGCACTTTGTAGATGATGGGCCGAGCGTGGAAGTCGCTTAGCCCAGCTGCCAGGAACTCATGGAGGAACATGTAGAGGTCGGCAGGTTCCTCCGGCCTGTCGATAATGGGCTGCGTCTGTTCTTCAAGAAAACGCCGTACCCGGAGGGCTCTTTCCTCTTCCCCAATCCCATCTTCTTCTTCCAGCGCACGGCGATAAGCTTGTTCCTGTTCAGCCTCTTCTTCCGGTGTGAGTTCCGGTTCTGGTCTGAGGATGTACCACAGCCGGTTTTCCCAAGAAGACACAACATCATCGAAGGAGAGCAGCCCCTTGTGGTACTCCCAGACCCGCGTCAAGTCGCGCAGAAGGTGAACGTGGAGCGCGATCTCCTCTAACGGTATGAGGTCGTGGGTCGACCAAAGGAAGAGGTCTCCCTCGTAGGAATCGAAGTAGGAATCCCGCTTTTTGTCAATTTGGTTTCTGACGCGGGAGTGCAAGAGGTTCCCGTACAGGCCGGGCACTTCACCCCAACCGGAAGCACCGAGCCGGCCATACTTCGCTGTGAATGCGGCGAACTCGCCAACGTCTTCGACATCCAACTCTTGGATCTCGCGCAGATAGAGCTCCTCGGGCGGCACCCTTGGTTCGCGTCCGCCCTCAATGACGAGAAACGGACCGCCCTTGCTTCCATCGGCGTCCAGAAGCTCAACTTCCCCCCCCGCCGATACCGGCGGAACAGGTATCTGTGCCCCCGGCCAGATGGTGATATGAAATCGTGCGCTCATTGTGTTGCCTTCCGTCCGGCTCGTCCTGTATTGTGTCTCGTAGTGGGTTCTACCTTCCAGAACCTATCACGCACGCGCCAGAGGCGCAAGGAGGCCACGAATGGACCGAAGGCAGCATCTAGAAGACATGCCCGACTTGTTGACCGTCGAGGAAGCGGCCAGCTGGTTCGGCTGCTCCACTGGCACGGTCCGGCGGATGATCCGAGCCGGCCGTCTACTGCGGGTGAAGGTTGGCAGGTTGGACCGGGTGCCGAAGCGGGAGCTCGTCAGAGTGCGGGACGGGGAGGCTGGATGAGTGAGCGGGTGCGGCAGGGCGCCCGCGCCAACGAGCGCCCTACGAAAGCCGCCAGAGAATCGAACCAAGGAAAGCCTACCCCACCGGCCGCCGGACCTCAAGACAATATAGAGACCGCCTTACGGCAGCTCCACGCGCCCGGTGACGTCTTTGAGATCCGCATACCCCACGCGCCGCGGGCAGGCACGGTTGCCGGGTACTTCGACGATCCGGCAGCAGCAGCGCAGGAGGTTATGGTCTGGGACGGCCGGGCGGCCGGCATGTACACCACGCTGAACCCCGTCGCGCCGGCCCTGCTCAGTCGAGCGTCTAACCGTCTGAAGTCCTGGGCCAAGGAAACTACCTCCGACACCGATGTCCTGCGCCGGCGGTGGCTGCTGGTAGACATTGATCCGGTCCGCCCCACCGGTGTCAGCGCATCGAAGGACGAACTAAAGGCCGCGGGCGCCGTGGTCCGAAAGGTGCAGGCATACCTAAAGGATGCCGGCTGGCCGGCGCCCCTCGTCTGCGCAAGCGGCAACGGTGGCCATCTGCTCTACCGGATTGACTTGCCGAACGACGGCGAAAGCCTGGAGCTCGTCAAGCGCATACTCGCGGCCCTAGACGGCCGCTTCAGCACGGACGAGGTGCACGTCGATGTATCGGTCCATAACGCGGCCCGTATCGCCAAGATACCGGGAACCTGGGCCGCGAAGGGCGATAGCACCAAGGAGCGTCCGCACCGCCAGTCAATGCTCCTGGAGGCGCCAGAGCGGCCCGAGCCGGTGCCCGTCGCCCTACTCGAGAAGATGGCCGTCCACGCGCCCGAACGGCCGACAGGTACGAACGGGAGCCGCTCAGCGTTCGACCTGGACGCCTTCATCGACCGTCACCTCGACGTGCAACGCGCAAAGGAGCAGCCGGACCGGACGATCCATATCCTTCGCGTGTGCCCCTTCAACGCTGAGCATGACCGCGGGGAGGCCTATGTTGGGCGGATGAAAGACGGCGGGATCTTCGCCGGCTGTCACCACAACTCATGCACCTGGACGTGGCGCGAACTGCGGGAGCACTTTGAACTGAAGACGCCCGTCCGCGGTGCTGACCAACAGGTCAGAACCGATGATGACCAGACGCCCGAATGGGACGATCCGCTTCCCCTAGATCACTGTGGGCGACTGCCCGTCTTCCCGGTGAACGTGCTCCCGCCGGATTTCGTGACTTTCGTGATGGAGATCGCGGAATCTCGGCAAGTGCCCGTCGATATGCCCGCGGTCGCTGTGCTGGCCGCCCTGGCCGCCGCCGCGGCCGGACGGTACCAGGTGGAGCTGCCCTCGCACACTGAGCCCTGCAACCTCTACACGGTCTGTGCGCTGCCGCCCGGGCTGAGAAAGACCCAGACCCTACATGATGTGACCGTGCCCCTGCATGAGTCTGAGAGCCGCCTGGTCGAGTCTATGCAGTTTCAGGTGGACCGAGACCGCGCTGCCCGGGAGGTGGCCGAAGCCCGGGCGAAGCAGTTGCAGAGCAAGGCCGCCAAGACCGAAGACCCGGCCGAACGGCAGATGCTCCAAGCCGAACTAGCCGAACTCCATGCGGAGACGGGCGAGCCGGTGACGCTTCCTCGCCTCACCTTCGACGATGCCACCCCCGAGCGCGTGGCCCAGCTGCTCGCTGAGAATAGCGGCAGGCTCGCCATGTTCAGCGCAGAGGGCGGCATAGTCGGCATGATGGCCGGCAGGTACAGCGAGAAGGGCGGCCCCAACCTCGACGTGTATCTGAAAGCCCATGCAGGTGATCCGCTGAGAGTGGACCGGGCATCCGGGCGAACGGTGAACCTCCGGGCCCCGGCGCTGACCCTGTGTCTACTGGTCCAACCCGAGGTGCTGAGGGAGCTCGCCCAGGTCAAAGGTGGTCGCGGTCGTGGCCTACTCGGGCGCTTCCTCTACAGCCTGCCCGAGCCCAACCTGGGAACCAGGATGTATCGGCCCCGGGGAATCGACCCGGCCATCGAGGCCCGCTATCAGGAGAGGATGCTCCGCCTCTTCTCGGCGCAACCCGACGGCGATATCCGCGGTCTGAAGCTCCAGGGCGAGGCGCTAAAGGTGTGGGCGAGCTTCCATGACCGGATCGAGCGCCGCCTTACCCCGGACGGTGATCTTCGCCCGATAGCTGACTGGGCGGCCAAGGTGGCGGGCGCTGCTGCGCGAATGGCGGGCATCTTCCACGTCGCGAAGTATCCCGACCCGGAGACGGTCCCCATCGAGCCCGCGACGGTGGCGGCCGCGGTGACTATTGCAGACTACTTTGTCGCCCATGCCGGTGCCGCCTTCGGGGAGATGGCCGACTCGCCCACGATGGCCCTCGCCCGGCGGGTTATGGCCTGGATCGAGCGCCATGATTACCCCGACGACTTCACGGTCCGCGATCTACACCAACACAATCGCGACGAGCGGCCCCAAGATCTACTGCTGGCCCTTCGTTTGCTCGCTGAACGCGGGATTGTGTACGAGGTGAGGGTGGAGGCGAGCGGCCCCGGCCGGAACCCCAGCCCGCGCTTTCTCGCAAATCCGAACCTTAGAAAAACGTCACACAAATCACCAAATGACCCCGAAGAGGCGCCCGCGCCTCATTCTGTGATTTCTGTGACGGATTCTCAGCACTCCGAAAACGAGATTCGGGAGGCGGTGGAGCTGTGACGGTCAAAAAGATCATCGACGGCCTGCTCGCCTCCCTCGTCTCGATCAGCGTGGACGGTGACAAGCTGGTCCTCGATCCCCTGTTCCCATACACCACCCGATCCCCGCCGTCCTGGTCGAAGAGGCCCTTATCCTCCTGCCCTTCGAGGCGTCTGAGGTACACCGATGTCACCGCCAGCGAGGAGTGGTCGAGAAACAGGCTCACCTCCTCCACCGACTCTCCGGCGTCCCTGCGCAGCTTCGCCGCCGCGTGCCGAAAGACGTGGACCCCGGCCGGCGGGAGCCCGGCCTGCTTGAAGTACCCTTGCAGCTGCCCGTAGAAGGTGGCGCTCGTGACGCCCCACAGGGACTCGGAGGGGTCCATCACCTCCAGCTCCAGGTCCCGCGCCCGCAGCGCGGCTCTGAGCGCCTCCACGGCGGGCTCTGGCAGTTCCCGTCGACCCGTCTTCCCGCCCTTGCCCCGGTAGGAGTAGAAACACACGTCGCCATCGAAGGAGAGGTCGCCACGGGTCAGACGGAAGACCTCCGCCCGTCTTCGGCCGGTGAGCAGTAGGGTCAGGAGGATGCCGCGGTTGCGTAGGCCGGTCCGAGTGGCGGGGACGGCGGCCAGCAGCTTCTGTACCTCGAGGGCCGTGAGTCCGCGCGGGGGAGAGGGTGAGGTGCGGGGTCGCTCCAGCCGATCGCAGGGATTGCGGTCCACGATCTCCATCCGCTGCAGGAACCGGAAGAATGAACTCACGCAGGCCATGCGCGCACCGATGGTGATGGGGGCGGGGTCTTTGCCGGAGAGGCCGATGGCATGCGCCCAGACGAAGACGTCCTGCGTGGTGATGGCATCCGGGGTCTTCGCCAGCCGCCCGAAGAAGTCCTGGAGCATGCGCGAGTAACCCTCGACGGTGCGCTGGGAGCCGGAGCGGCGCTCCTTCTCCACCAGGAAGGCCATGAGGGAGCGCTCCCAACCTTGTAGATCTTCGAGGGGTTGGGCGATGGCGGTGCTGCGCATGGTGGTCTCCTTCGTCGGGGTGACACCATGAGCGCTCTGCGGCGCGGAGAAGTCAACCGATGTGATCTTCCTGGGTTAGCGGGTGCGCGCGCCTCCGACCGTCGCCAGTCAGGCCGAGGATCACAGGCCAAACGCGTCATTGTGGCATTGTGGGCAACCAACATGGTGTGCGCCACCCTGCGGCAACCGGGTGGTGCGGAGCTGGCCGACAAGGTGAACCGACGCAACCAGGACTCCAAGCACTGGACACCGGGTGGTCTTGACGCATTGTGGGGCGACTTATAGAGTCGCGGCCTGCGCTTCTTGCCGCCAAGGGGATTGAACGGGGGGCACATGAACACCGAACCGACCTTCGAGGACAGGATCTTCGACCAGGCGGAGGAGCGTCTGAAAGACTCCCACCACTTCGATGAGGCATCCGCGAAGGCCGTCGTTGATCTGCTCCGATCGAAGGCGGCGGCCTTGAAGGCGAGTGACGTCTTGTCGGTCCTCGCAGCACTTGAGGACGGTTGCCATGAGGATTCATGAGCTGGAAGTAACCAACATCCGTGGTATTCGGCACGTCACGCTGCAACTTGCCGGAGAGAACATCGTTGTGTGGGGACCGAACGGGTCGGGAAAGAGCGCCGTTGTCGACGCGGTCGACTTCCTCCTGAGGGGGAGCATAAGCCGGCTCGAGGGCGAGGGCACTGAGTCCATTTCTACGCTCAAGCACGGCCCGCATGTCGATGCCACGGTCAGTTCTGCGCAAGTTCGAGCTCTGGTCAGTCTCCCCGGTGTGAAGCAGTCGTTTGAGATCAGTCGGACCATGGGGGATCCGGCAAGTCTGCAGTGCTCGGATGAAGGTGCACGCGCCGCCCTTGAGCCAGTTCTCGAGATCGCGCGTCAGGGCCAATACGTACTCGCAAGGCGCGAGATACTGAAGTTCATCACCGCCACAGGTGGGAATCGGGCCAAATGGATTCAGTCACTCATGCGTCTCGATTCCCTGGAATCCGTCCGAGCGACGCTCGTCAGCGCCGCCAACGACGCGAAGAAACAGGCGATCGCTGCGATAGGGGTAGTCGACACGGAGCGGACTGCGTTCACTACGACCGCCGGCATGACGGGATGGACGGAGGATTCGGCGCTCGCCGTTCTCAACCTAGCTCGCGTGACTTTGGGGGCTCCCGAGATCACGCGTCTCGAACCTGGCCAAGTCAAGGAAGGCGTTACGGCACAGGCGATTGCCAAGGCCGACATGAACGCGGCGCGCCTCGGGCAGGCGCTAGAACAGATGCGCAGCTTCGGCCTGGCCGAACTTCGAGCAAGCGCGGATGAACTCTTCAAGGCCGCCGCCATCTTGAGCCAGGACGTCGAGGCACTCAAGCTACTGCGTCGACACAATCTGATTCATGCCGGCTTGGAACTACTGGGCGACGACGGCAAGTGCCCGCTATGCGGGGCCGAATGGGAGCAGGGCGAACTCGAGGCACGGCTGAATGAGGAGCTTCGTCTTTCGGTGGAAGTGGCCAAGAAGCGAGAAGACCTCGAAAGGCTGGTCTCTGGTGTGCTTCCACAGGCCGCAGCCAATCGCCAGGTCTTCTCGACCGTGCAGGAGACGGCCAGTGCGCTAGGGTTGGTCGACCAGGAATCGCTGTTTGCCACCGTGGTGAGCGACCTGGAGCGATACGAGGCGGCGCTAGGTACTCCCATCGACAAGCTCGCACCCGAAACCGCTCAGATGTTCGGGCTGCCGCCAGTATCCGACGAGCGGGTGGAGGCGCAGAGGATGTTCCTTGCCGACCAGGTTGCGGCCCTTACCCCGGGAATAACCCCCGAGCAGGCGGCATGGGACCTCTTAACGCGTCTACATGACGCCCTTGAACGCGTCCGAACGGCGGAGCAAAAGGCAAGGTCGGCGGGGATTCTTCGCGCTCGGGCCGATGCCCTCAGGGATTCCTACGGCGGCGCCAAAGACGACGTGCTGAACGCGCTCTATAACACTATCAAGACACGCTTCGTCGACCTCTACTCGCAGTTGCATGCGGAAGACGGTGAGGACGCCTTCGAAGCGTTGCTGGAACACGACGGTGCCTCTCTTGACTTCCGTGTCGACTTCTACCGCCGTGGCTTGCATCCTCCGCACGCTCTCCATAGTGAAGGGCATCAGGACAGCATGGGAATCTGCTTGTACCTCGCGCTGTCTGAGCACGTGAACAGGGGAATCGTGGGGGTGTTGGTTCTCGACGACGTCGTGATGTCGGTAGATTCAGGGCATCGCCGGCGGCTGTGCCGCGTGCTCAAGGAGCAGTTCCTGGACACGCAGTACGTGATCACTACGCATGATCGCGGATGGGCGCATCAGCTGAAAACCGAAGGCGTAGTCGCCCCCGAGGGCATGGTCCAATTCTGCGGCTGGAACGTCGACACCGGGCCACGCGTGAATGAGTTGGATGTGTGGGAACGGATCGACGATGGTCTTGCTGCTGACGACGTACGCGGGGCCGCGGGCCACCTTCGGGGGGCGATGGAGGAGTTTTTCGCCAATGCCTGCGAGAATCTTCAGGCGCGTGTGATTTATCGCGCTTCGGGCCAGTACACACTCGGAGACTTTCTTCCGGCGGCTTTCTCTCGGTTTTCCGGACTGATTAAGCTAGCCAAAGCGTCCGCCACCTCATGGGGCAATGAGGAAGCTGTGGATCGGCTGATCGAAACGCACAGTGTGGCGAAGCAGTGCTACGGCCGGACCCAGGCCGAACAGTGGGCCGCCAATAAGGCGTTGCACTACGATGCGTGGTACACATTGGAGGCGGCTGACCTCAGGGAGGTCGTTGATGCCTTTCGCGACCTGTGTGAAGTCTTCCAGTGTCTTGACTGCGGAGCGATGCTGACAGTATCCACGACCGACTATCAGCCCGACTCCGTGCGTTGTTACTGCAAGCGTCTCGACTGGAACCTGGTGAAGAGGGTGGCCTCGTGACTCTAGGATTCTTGGCGGTCGGCGAGTGCAGATCTCAGCGGCAGCCATGGCCGGTATTGGTCTTCTGGGCTTCTCGGGCCAGAAGTAGCGCGAGCACGATGACCTGGTAGTGTGGCTCCGGACGCCGGTCGAGTTGAGTGAGGAGCGTCGGAGCGAGCAGCCGGCCAGCCCCGTGCCACTAGCTGGCCCCTTGCGTTGTTGGGCTCCGCACGTCAGCATAGGGATCCTGAAGGCGCACAACTCAGCGGCGGATGGCTTGAAATTGCGCCCTCGGTGACCAGGATCGAAGGTGACGAGCTGCGCGCTCAGTTCGTCGACGGTCTACTAAGACAAGGCTCTAATCGGAAGATGCAAGCTGCCGTGGCACCACAAGACGAGCGAAAAGGGCGATGACTGATGCCGACCCTCCACTGGCTTACCCGAGACGAGGACTTGCGCGCAGCGCAGAAGGTGCCGTATCGCTTGCTCGAGGAGGCTTCGGACTTGTCCTATGGCGACAAGGACGCCGGGAACATGCTCATCCAGGGCGACAATCTGGAAGCGCTGAAGGCGCTCTTGCCTTTCTATGCCGGGCGGGTGAAGTGCATCTACATCGATCCACCCTACAACACCCGCTCCGCGTTCGACCACTATGACGACAACTTGGAGCATACGCAGTGGCTCGCCGTGATGTGGCCACGGCTGGAGCTGCTACGCGACCTGATTGCTGAAGATGGCTCGATTTGGGTCTCGATCGACAACGCCGAGGGTGCGTACCTCAAAGTCCTGCTTGATGAAGTATTCGGTCGCAAGAACTACGTGACGACTTGTGTTTGGCAGCAGCGAACCACCCGAGAGAACCGCAAGGTCTTCTCAGAAGATCATGAGTACATTCACGTATATGCTGCTGACTATGAACTATTCAAGAAAGCCCGCAATCAACTTGAGCTAACGGCGGAAGTAAGGGCGCGCTACAAGAATCCCGACAACGATCCTCGTGGGGACTGGCAATCGGTGTCAGCAAATGCCCAAGCAGGGCACGGGACGCGCGCGCAGTTTTACGATCTGATTGCTCCGAATGGCACGATCCACAAACTCCCAGCTGGCCGGTGCTGGATCTTCACCCAGAAGAGGATAGAGGAAGAAATCGCGGATAACAGGATTTGGTTCGGTCGAGATGGCAACGGCGTTCCAAGAATGAAGAAGTTCTTGACGGATGTCACTTCGGGGCTTACCCCGCATACGCTGTGGCTTGCGGATGAAGTCGGAACGAACGACAGCGCAAAGAAGCAAACCATAGAGCTGTTCGCCGGCATGGCCGTGTTCGAGACGCCGAAACCCGAGACCCTCATGCAGCGGGTCATAGGAATCGCCACCAACCCAGGGGATCTCGTCCTGGATTCGTTTCTCGGCTCGGGCACAACTGCGGCAGTTGCCCACAAGATGGGCCGCCGGTATATCGGAGTCGAGCTGGGAGAGCACGCGGTCAGCCATTGCGCCCCCCGTCTCACCAAGGTTATCGAGGGGGAGCAGGGTGGCATTTCCGAAAGCGCTGGCTGGCAGGGTGGCGGCGGATTCCGTTTCTATAGGCTCGGCCCGACGGTGTTCGACGAGGGAGGCCGTATCCGCCAGGACATCCGCTTCCCAGTCCTGGCTGCGCATGTCTGGTTCAGTGAAACCGACCGGCCCTGGGACGGCAGCAGCGACAGCCCCTTCCTCGGCGTTCATGACGGACGAGCTTTTGCACTGCTCTACAACGGCATTCTGGGCGACAAGCGCCCGGACGGCGGGAACGTGCTGACGCGCATCAGTTTGCGCCTGATCCGCGAGGAGATCGAGAGGGTCTATCCGGCCTTCGCCGGGCCGCTGATCATCTATGGCGAGCAGTCGCGGTTGACGCCCCCCACCTTGGATCGTGAACAGATTGCGTTCAAGCAGACGCCCTACGATGTCAAGGCGAGGGGCTGAACAATGAAGCTGAAGCAGTATCAGTGCGACACTCTCTCTATCCTGCGCCGCTTCTTCGAGGAGGCGCGCGTCGCCGGCCCCAAGAACGCCTATGAGGTGCTCACCAAGGAGCCAGACCAGGCCAAGCGGCTCGGCCGTTATGGCGGGACCTACAACTCCCTCGCCGAACTGCCGAACGTCCCCTACGTTTGCCTGCGCCTTCCCACTGGTGGAGGCAAGACAATTCTCGGTGCCTACTCCGTTGGGATTGCACGCGACGCATGGGTTGAGAAGGACTATCCGATGGTCCTCTGGCTTGTGCCGTCGAACATCATCCGCCTGCAAACGGTTGAAGCACTGAAGAATACCCGCCACGCCTACCGGCAGGTGCTCGACGAGACTTTCGATGGTCGCGTGCGCGTTTTCGACATCACGGACTTCGCTCACATTCGCCCCCACGATATCAGCGATCACCTCTGCATTGTTGTCGGCACCATCCAGACTCTGCGCGTCACGAATACGGAAGGACGTAAGGTCTACGCCCATAACGAGAACATGGAGGCGCATTTCTCGCCTGTGCCCAACACGGCACCGGGGCTGGAGAAGCTGAACGATGGTGGGGTGAGATTTTCGTTCGCTAACCTGATGCATGTCCACCGTCCACTGATGATCGTGGACGAGGCGCACAACGCGGTGACCGGGCTCACGCGCGAGATGCAAGCCCGGGTGAATCCGTCCGCCATCATCGAGTTCACCGCCACGCCACGTCTCAACTCGAACATACTGCACAGCGTCTCGGCGCAGCAATTGAAGCTCGAAGAGATGCTCAAGCTTCCGATCATGCTGGTCGAGCATGACAGCTGGCAGAATGCCGTCAACGGCGCCGTAGCGGCCCGCGCGTCGCTGGAAGAGTCAGCCGGAAATGATGCGGATTACATTCGCCCCATCGTGCTGTTTCAAGCGCAGCCGAAGAACCAGGAGGTGACGGTCGAGGTGCTGAAGAAGCACTTGGTCGAGGTCGAACAGATTCCCGAGCGCAAGATCGCCATCGCCACGGGCGACCAGCGCGACCTCGACGGCATCGACCTCTTCGATCCAAAGTGCCCCATCGAACACGTCATCACGGTCGAGGCGCTGAAGGAAGGTTGGGACTGCTCCTTCGCATACATCTTCTGCTCAGTGTCCCGCATCCAAAGCGCGGTCGACGTGGAGCAGCTTCTGGGCCGCGTCCTGCGCATGCCCTACGCCAGGCGGCGCAAGGCGCCCGACTTGAACAAAGCCTACGCCTTCCTCTCCGAACCCTCCTTTGGTGAAGCGGCGCGCGCTCTGGCTGACAAGCTAGTAAGAATGGGCTTCGAGGAAGACGAGGCGAGGGAGAGCATCGAGTTCGCGCAGGAGACATTTGGCAAGGAGGGTGGACCGTTCGGCCAGCACGACCAGCCAAAGCCCGCCTTCAGGCACAGCGTCACCGCGACGCCAGAGGTGCTATCGGCCCTGGAGGGCTCGAAAGGGGAAGGCGTAACGGTTCGCGAAGCGGAAGAAGGCAAGGTAGAAATAGCCATCACGGGCCCGATCAACGTCAGCCTGGAGCAAGTGATTGCGGAGGCGATCCTCGAGCATGAGCGCGAAGTCTTTGCGGGTGCCGTTGCCAAATACCGTGTCGAGATGGAAGATCAGCTTTCGCCTGCCGAACAGGGCGAGTCATTCATCGTTCCGCGCCTAATGTCGGAAATCCAAGGGACGCTTGAGTTTGCCGACATCGATGTATTCATGGAATCCCATGATTGGTCATTGCTTGACCATTCGCCGAAGCTGAGCGAGCGCGAGTTCGCAATTCGAGAGACGGCTCGGAGCTTTGAGATTGACCTCGACGGCAATCACATCACCTACCAGTTCGCGAACGAGGAAGATCAACTGGTGCTGGATGTCGACGTGGAAGGATGGACGGCAGAAGCCCTCGTCCTCTGGCTTGATCGACAAGTACGCCAGCCTGATGTTCACCAGGTCGAATTGCTACGCTGGCTGGCCGATCTTGTCGGCCATCTACTCGGTCCGCGAGGGATGCACATCGCGCTGCTGATGCGCTGTAAGTTCATTTTGGCCCGGAAGATTCGGGAGAAGATTGCCGCCATCCGTCAGCAGGAGCGCGGCATTGTCTACCAGCAGCACCTGTTCTCACCGGAAGCGAAGGTCGAGGTCTCGTTCGACGACGGCTTCGCCTTCAAGGATGGCATGTACTGGGGCCAGCGCTGCTATCGTGGGCGCTGGAAGCCGCGCAAACATTTCCTCGGCTCTGACCGTGTTCCGGCCTTTGACGGCGCGGAGGCCGGCGAGGAGTTCCAGTGTGCCCAAGCCATCGATAGCCTGCCCCACGTCAAGTTCTGGATTCGCAACGTGTCCCGGCATCCAAACTCCTTCTGCTTGCCGACGGCAACAGACAAGTTCTATCCTGACTTCGTGGCAGAGCTAGACGACGGTCGCCTCTTGGTGGTGGAGTACAAAGGCGCGCACATCGCCGACGGGTCCGATACGAACGAGAAGCGCACCATCGGGCAACTCTGGGAAAGGCAAAGCGGCGGCAAGGGCCTCTTCATCGTTGTCGAGAAGGAGGTGAACGGAGGAGACATGCGTGCGCAGCTGATAGAGAAGATGGGCCTATCTTGATCTCTCTCGGCAGTTCGTCCCTTCAGTCGGGGCTCCAGCTGCATGGTTTTCCGCAGGACTGGCTGCTTGTGGCAGACTCCTCGTCGGCCCTGCGTCGACCTCTGCCACGATTCTTCCATAGTGTGAATCTCCGGATAGGAAGTTTTGGCGGCCATCCCCTAACCTAGCGTGGCCTGAGCGAACAGAGAGCGTGGCGGTGTTCATAGTCTCTGAGGAGTGGAAGGCGGCCTACCCAGGAGCCAGCGCAGGCTTGCTGGTCATGCGCGGACTGTGCAACCCCGCACGCCATCCGGCCCTGGAAGCCCGACGCCTGCAGGTGGAGGGGGCTCTGCGCGGGCGGTTCGGGAGCATGGACCGGGCCCAACTGGTGGCGACCGCGCCCCTGGATGCGTACTCGGTCTACTTCAAGAGGTTCAAGAAGACGTACCCGGTCCAGTTGCAGCTGGAGTCCATCGTCTTTAAGGACCGGCACATCCCCAACTTCTCGGCGCTGGTGCCGCCATGTTCACGGCCGAGCTCAAGAACCAGCTGTTGACCGCCGGTCACGATCTCGACAGCCTCGAGCTCCCCCTGACGCTTCGGGTGGCCGACGGCACCGAGTCGTTCACGCTCATCACCGGGGCCGAGCAGGGCCTGAAGGCCGGCGATATGTACATGTCCGACACCGTAGGCATCATCTCAGTGGTGATCTACGGGCCCGACGCGCGCACTCGCATCACGCCGGACACCCGGAACGCGGTCTTCGCCGTCTACGCACCCCCGGGGGTGGATCCGGCCCGCGTCCAGGCCCATCTGGAGGACATCCGGAACAACGTGATCATGGTTGCGCCGGATGCGGCCGTGGAGCGATTGGAGGTGTACCCGGCATAGCGGGACGTGGCCGTGGCGGTGTCCGCACGCCGCCCCCAGCAGGTGGCCCCAGGGACAACCGCCCGGGGGCCGACGACCTAGCGACACCATCACCAGATGGTGGAGGCTTGCGCGAGTTTCAGGGACACGCTTTGTAGAATCAAGACGCCGAACCACAGCCGACAACTGATCAACGGATCCTGGTGCGCAATATGACGGCCCGCCGCGCGACCTCCCCGTTCATGAGCAGGGCGAGGAAGGCGAGGGTTGCCAGGGGTAGATTAAGCAGGCTGCCAACAAATACGACGAATAGGCGGATATCCCGGCCGATTCGAAGAGGCGGTCGGCGGCCCCTGAAGGCTGTCCCGTCCAGCAGATCGTCGAAGCGCGCCGCCGAGTAGGTGTTGATCAGGGCTCCAACCGTGGCAGCTAGACCGATGCTGAGAACCAGCCAGCCCGGTCGCTCCCGGTAGGCGTGGTAAGTAAGGCCGACAAGGATGAGAGCGTCGGCGTACCGATCGAGGATGCTGTCCAGCCACCCGCCGAAGGCGCTCGTCCGCTCCTGGAGGCGGGCGACCTCTCCGTCGCAGCCGTCAAGGATGGACGAGAGCTGCACCAGCAGCCCACCGAGAGCCAGCGGCAGGTACCCGGAAAGAAACATCAACGCGGCTCCCACACCCGCCACGAGGAAGGCTAGAAACGAAAGGACACCCGGAGGCGTCCCCCACCGGGCGAGAACCCACGAGAGACGGAGGGAGAGCGGTCGGTTAACGTAGTGGCTGATTGGCCCGTCGGTCGCTTTGCGGAGGGACTCTCGCGTGAGCCTTTCCGCTTTGGCGAGCTGCGCGGGGGTGTCGACGTCCACCCAATAGCCGCGGTCGACAGCGTGAGCCCATACCTTCCCCCGCTTGGCCAGCAGTCGAACCCCGGCCGACAAGGAACTGTCACCTGATCTTGCCGCTTCTTCTAAAGCCGGGAAGATGCGTGGGGTGCAAAGGAAACAGCCGGTGTCATACGCGTTGTAGGGGGTAATTCCTTTGCCGATGTCCGTGATCTTTCCGTCAGCCGCCACCAACACTCGGGTGGCGTCCTCCGGGTCAACCAGATGATTTGCAATGAGAGTGCGATCTACGGCAAGCCGGATGTCCGCATCTTGGAGGCCGGTGTTCACTAGACTTGCGAGCAGCTCTTTGGAGACCAGGTGATCTCCC
This sequence comes from Actinomycetes bacterium, assembly GCA_024637035.1. GTDB lineage: Bacteria > Actinomycetota > Thermoleophilia > RBG-16-64-13 > RBG-16-64-13 > JAHJSA01. The sequence continues at coordinate 7,745 of JAGXFW010000002.1, read as the reverse complement.
ATAAGAAGGAGGAAAGGCTCGTGTAGTAGATCTTGGGCACGCAGTACCGAGGCCCCGTTGCCCCGCTCCCAAACGCCATTCTCTAGTGTCGTAATGGCAAGTGATCGCCGCCGGCGCAAGTCCTCGAGAAATGTGTGAAGCCTCTCCCCGTGGCAACCGGTCACGACGTAAAAGCTTGTTGCCCCCGCGGCTCGAGCGGCGAGGATCACCCGTTCCAGGAGGGGAAGACCTCCAACGGGAACGAGGGGTTTGGGTTCGTCGTGGCCAGAGAGCCGGCTTCCCTGCCCGGCCGCAAGGATCAAGCAATTCATGACTCGCTCCTTGCGCCTTTGAGGAACCAAGACGTGGTGGTCTGCCACCTTGGGCGCGCAACCGATTCCACGTCGGGCTGAACGTGCGTCACACTCTATCTGAGCCTGGGGCTCCGATGCAAGGCGCCGTTAGAAGCAGCGAGATTCGGTGAAAGAGTTCGCCCGGGCCAAAAGCCCAAAGCCTCGGTAGAGCGCACCCGTTCCTCAATCAGCCCAATGCCGGCGTATCTTTCGCCCAGGGCCTGCGGAGTTTCGGATCTGGCCATGCGCACGAACCGTTCATAGTGTGCATTCGGCTCGCCAAGCGATCTATCTGAACATCCTGCAATCAGAGAACAGTCGGGCTCTTGCGAGAATGAGAGGAACGAGACGTCGGAGATGCTTCGCATCGTTTGCGCTGCTCTAGCAAAGAGTCCAGACTTGCGCGCGGCCTGCTAACCCAAACCCGCAACTATGGGCATCATTACGTACCACAGTAGTACCTTAATCTAAAGGCCTCCTCTCCGTCTGTCGATATCGTCTGACGGGAGCTGGGTGACGCCGCTGCGTGACGTCTCGGCCCCACGACACAGTGAGCCTGGAGAGAGGATGCGTCATCGAGGAGCTTGCCGGCACCGTCTTGCAGCACGTCCAGACCGCGGTCATGGCCGTGGACGACGACGGCCGCGTGGGTGTCTAACAACCCCGCGGCCGCGCGCGTGCTCGGCGTCGAGGTGGACACCGTCGTCGGGCGCGACATCGGGTCGCTGACCGCCGCGCCTCCGGCGCTTACCGCCCTGGCAGCGATCCTGCGCGAAGCCCGGCGCAGCGGCCGCGCCATGACACGCCACCTGGTCGCTGTGCCGACGCCCGCCGGCGAGCGCACGCTCGGCTACACGGTGAGCATCCTCGGCGCGGGCGCTGCCGCGGCGCTCTTCTTCACCGACCTCACCGACGCCCTCGTTGAGGAACGCCGGGCCGCCGAGGCTCAGCGCTTCGCCGAGGTGGGCAAGATCGCCGGCGCCATAGCCCACGAGCTCAAGTCACCGCTGGCCACCGTGGAGCTGTACGCGAACCTTCTGCGGCGGGCGCTCGCCGACCAGCCCGCCGCCGTGCAGCAGCTGGACGTTATCAAGGACCAGACGCGCAGCTGCCTCGAGCGCATCCGCGCCATCATGCACTCCATCAACCCCGACGCCGCGCGAGTGGGTGGCACGGCCCTCACGCCGCTGGTCCCGCTCGTCCGCGCGGTCGTCGCCGACCAGCGGCGCCGCTTCGAGGGGTCCACGATCACACTCAAGGGCGTCTCCGGGAACCCGCGCGTAGCGCTCGGCGAGAACGACCTGCGTTCGGTGGTCGGCAACCTGTTGGTGAACGCTCTGGAGGTCTCCGGCGGCAAAGGGCCGGTGGACGTCCGCCTGAGGAGCAACGCCGACAGGGTGCACCTGCGCGTCGCCGACAAGGGCCCGGGCCTGCCCGACGGTGACGTGTTCGCCGCCTTCTTCAGCACCAAGTCGAGTGGCACCGGCCTCGGCCTTTGGCTCGTTCGCCGCCTGGTTGCGGAGGCCGGGGGCAGTATCACCGCTCGCGACCGGCGCGGCGGCGGCGCCGTGTTTGAGGTCGACCTACCGCTGCCGCTCCACGAACGGCTGCGCGGCGCGGACCTGCTCGTCGTGGAGGACGACGAGCCCCTCCGTGCCGCCTCTGTCGCCGCCCTCGAAGCCTGCGGCGCGGGTGTGGTCGCTGTCGGCTTCGGGAAGGATGTACCCGATGCGTCACACACGTGGCAGTGCGCCATCCTCGACTATCATTTACCCGACCTGACCGGCGTCGAGATCGCCGCGCGTCTGCCCGCAGGCACGCCGATCCTGATCGTCAGCGATGACCCGATGGCAGGCGCCGCGCTTGCCGATCTACGTGAGCGGCACGCCTGGTACCTGCCCAAACCCTTCGAGATCGAGACCTATCTCGACCTCGTCTCTCTCCTGGTGAGGTCGACATGACTGACAAGGGACGCGTGATCATCGCCGACGACCATGGTCTCTTCCGGCGGGGGCTGCGGCAGCTGCTCGAGGGCGAGGGCTATGTCGTCGTTGCCGAGGTCACGAACGGCGACGAGGCTCTGACGAGCGTCCCCGAGAACCCCGGCTGCGTGTTGCTCCTCGACATCGACATGCCGGGCATGAACGGTCTCGAGGTCGCACGCCGTCTGGCCCAGCGTGACGACGACGCGAAGGTCGTCATGCTCAGCGTCCGCGAGGATCGCGACGCGATCCTCAGCGCCATTTCCGCGGGGGCTCGGGGCTATGTGGTCAAAGATGCCGAGCCCGAGCAGCTCTACGCGGCCATTGATCTCGTGTTTCACGGCGGCACGGTGCTCAGCACCGGGGTCGCCGTCAACCTCGGCGAGGGCATCCGCCAGCTCGACTACGCCCCCGGCACCTACGAACAGCGCCGCCTGGAGCTCACCGACCGCGAACTCGAGATCCTGCGGCTGCTGGCCACGCCGAGGTCTCCGAAGCAGATTGCCGCAGAACTCTTCCTCGGCAAGAAGACGGTGCAGAACCACATCTCCGTGATCTACCGCAAGCTGGACGTGCGCAGCCGCAGCGAGGCGATCGTCAAGGGCATGGGGCTGCACCTCATCGACTTCAAAGGCTGATCCGGCCGGCGCCCCTGCGGAGGCTCGGCCCGCCCGTAGAGCGTGTGCCGAAAGCCTCTCGGCGCCCAGGCGAGGTCTCTGCCCGGCGACGGGAGGCCGTTTCCCCAGCGGGGAAGAGGCAGGTTGCTTAGCAGTCCGCGCCCTCGTGCAGATACCTCACGCAGGCCGCACCTCCGCCGGGTGCTGAGACCCCGACAGGCGCGCCCTATCTCCGTCTCCTGCTTGGCAGCCGGCTCCTGTTGCGTTTTCTCGCCCGCACAAGGAACAACCGTCCCCGCCCTCGTCGTGCTGTCCTGAGGCGCGTACCTCACGCCCGTGGGCCGCTGCCCGGTATGTGTGCCAACATTGCCCATCAGCCCGTAGCCGCAGCCGCCGATGTCTATCTCTGTAAGGTTCAAGCCAAGTTCGCGACGCAGGTGTCGCAAAACAGGAGGTAGACATGAAGCGCAGGATCGGACAACACAAAGCAAGGGTGACGCTCTTTAGCGCCGTCGCCGTGCTGGCGTTAGCCATGCTGACGGGGGTGGCGTTCGCCGCCGAGAGCCCCACATCGGCGACCCTCACCGGTGGTAGCTTGAACATCTCCAGCGACCTGACCGCCGGAAGCTTCACGGGTGTCCTGACCGGCGCCGCTCAGGTCCTCGACGGGGCCGGCTTCAGCGGCTTCTCCATCAACGACCCGCGCGGCACCGGTGATGGCTGGGAAGTGACCATGGTGGCGACGCAGTTCAGCAATGGTGACGCACGCATTGCGCTCGATGACATCGCGTTGAACTCGTTCACGGCTCCGCTGTTCACTGTGGTCAAGGCCGACGGGGGCAGCTCCGACGTGCCGGGCACGCTGAACGCCGCGGCGACGATCGACACCGTCGACGCGGTCGGCGTCGTGATGGCCGCCACTTCCGCCCCCGGTCAGGGCATGGGCACCTACGACTTCACGGCAGACGCCGCCGCCTGGAAGCTCGCCCTTACCGCTAACGAGTACGCGGGCGCCTACTCCAGCACCGTGACCACCACGCTGGCCACGCCGGCACTCTAGCCCACAGTGATCGTCACGCGCTCCCGGCCGCGCGTCTGAGCTGAGGCTCAGAACGAAGCCAGGAGCGGTTGGACAGGCACCGGCCCGGGAGTCCCCCAAGGGATATCCCGGCCGGTGCCTCATTGCCGCCCGACATGGTGCTTCGGGCGCGAGGTCTGGCGTGCGCTCCCGCCGATGGGAGTCCCGCGCCGTCACGGTGCCGTCGCGAAGCATCCGCCCCTCTGCTCACGACGCCGGCGGGACTCTCGCCATGGCAAGCGGAAGCCGATTGCCCAGCAACCCGCAGCTCCGGCGGCCGATATCTCTCGGTGGAGGCTTCACGCCTCTGCTTACGATGCAGGTGTCGCGGCGACCTGGAGGCAGTCATGAGGGGTGGGAGAGGACGACCGGAGGCCCGAATGGGGCTCTTCTGCGCCTGCACCGTGGCGGCCTTCACTCTGTTCACCGGGGTGGCGTTTGCCGCCGACGATCCGAGCATCTCCACGAGCTGACTGACGGGACGTTCGTGGGTATTTTGAACGGTCAGGGTTTCACGCTGAACGCGAACGAGGCCGGCGGAGGCACTGCCTTCAGCGGCTTCTCGATCACGGATACGCGCGGTACTGGGGTCGGCTGGTACGTCACTTCCGCCAACGGCCAGAGCATGGGCACCTACGACTTTACGGCAGCCGGGAGTCTGCCGTGGAAGCTCGCCATCACCGCCGACGAGTACGCCGGCACCTACTACAGCACCGTGGCCACGACGGTGGCCACGGTGGCTCTCTAGGCCAGGCGCCGTTCTCCCCGGCGCCGACCCGGCGGATCCGCCGCCGGGTCGGGCTGCTTCCCCGTGAGCCGATCGGCGATCGCCTTGCCAACGCCGTCCGGCACTGTAGCTCTGCACGGCCACTGCCGATAGATGATAGCGATGATCCCAGCGGCACGTGCCGGCCAGGTGCGCCTCGCCATCGGGATCCAGTAACTGCTGGGCGACCGCTAGGACGATCGGAGACACAGTGGCACAGGGGACGCAAAGGCCAGTCACCAATCACGCGCCGATCGCTGCCGCGCTGCTGGCGTTCGCCGCGCTGCTGACGGCGCTGGTGCTGCTGTCGGCGCCGCCCGCTCGCGCCGACAGCATGGGGTTCGATGCGCGGCCGCTGTCCGGGTCGCCCAACGCCGAGCTCGGCTTCTTCAAGTTCGACGCCGACGCCGGTGCGACGGTCCAGCGTGTGCTGGTCCTCACCAACCACGCCGACAAGGCGAAGGTCATCAGCCTGGCGGCGTGTGACGGCCTCGCGGCTGTCTTCGGCGGCGTCGCGTACAGCGACAGCGAGAAGGCCCCGCAGGCGGTAGGCACCTGGATTCAGCTGTCACGCGCCGACGTCGAGGTTCCGCCGGGCTCCAGCGTGGAAATACCATTTGAGGTGAAGGTACCTACCGACGTAACCACCGGCATCCATCTGGGTGGCATCGCTCTCTGGGAGCCCGCGGCCGCCACCACCAGCGGCTCGGGCGAGACCGGCGGCGGCAAGGCGACCACCGAGATCACCATGGTGACGCGTATGGTGCTCACGGTCTTGGTCACTACCCCCGGCCCGGCGGTGCCCGAACTCACGATCAGCGGCGTGAAGGCTGAGGCGCGCCCCGACGGCATGTACGTGCTAATCGCCATCGTCAACGACGGCACGGCGCCGACCAGCGGCGAGGGCACGATCTCCATACCCAGCGAGGGTTTCCAGCAGAAGATCACCCTGGGGGACATGATCCCGACGTCGAGCACCGGCTACCCGATCAAGTGGAAGACGGATCCGGCAGCGGGCACCTACCAAGCCCAGGCGGAGATCCGCTATGCGGACGGGACCAAGGTCGCCAAGTGGAGCGGAGAGTTCACGGTCGTCGACGCGAACCTGGCGGAGCTGAAGGATCGCTTGGTCGCACCGGAGACGCCTGAGACCGCCGCTGCCGGCCCGCCCTGGTTGATGTACGGGCTGATCGGCGGTCTGGTTCTCGTCGTCCTCATCATGGGGTTCACCCTTCTGCGCCGCCGCCGGCCCGATTCCAGTTCCTAGACGCACGCGGCTACGCACAACGGACGTCGGGCATGACGTCGGCGCGAGTCACGTGCGGTGCAGGCAGGGTGAGCTTCCGCCTCAAATAGGGGACGCCTCCCCATTGTGGGCGGGAAACGCGGGACCGATTGTTACTGGTGAAGGAAGCGGACTCGGCGGGTCGCGCGGAGACGCGGAAGGGGCTGACAAACCGGCCCCAGAGGTCGACCCGCCAGGCGCTTCCCCCGGCGGGTCGACACGAGGAGGCACCTTACTGGTCGCACCTTACGCTCTTTGCCTTGCCCGCCCGTCCCGGCCACGTACGCGCGCCCCTGGTGACAACGTTCCTCGTCGTGAGGACGCGCTGATGCGCGTCTGCCCTCATGTTGTTGTCCGGCTCTGACCTGGAAAGTATTGGTACCCGTGCGCGTACAGGCGACGAACGGGGGGGCAGGAGATGAGGACTCAAGCAATCGAGTCTCCATTGAACCCGGTGCGGCTCAGCCGTGCCCTGCAAGACCGGCCGGCGAGCTTGCCACGGCCGGCGAGGGAGAAACTGCGGGCGCGCGATCCGCCTACTGCCTTCGCTCCTCGTTTCCCAGGCCTGGAGCGTGGCAGAAGCCTCGCGAGGGTGTGGGTCATGCCACGACCGGCAGCAGCTCGACGTCGGCGTCGAGGTTCGCGAGGAAGGCGGGAACGATCGTGGGATCAAACTGGGATCCCGACCTGCGCAGGATCTCCTCGCGAGCCGCCGCGGGTGTCATCGCCGTGCGATACGGCCGATCGGTGGTCATGGCCGACCATGCATCCGCAACCGCCAGGATCCGCCCGAGGAATGGGGTCTTCGCGCCTTTGAGGCCCCGGGGGTAGCCGGTGCCGTCCCAGCGCTCGTGGTGGCTCCCCACCGCGGCCATGACCTCGGTGAGGTTTGGTACTCCTTTCACCATGATCTCGCTGAGCATGGCATGCTGCTTCACGACGTCAGCCTCGTCCGCGGTCAGTCGGCCCGGCTTGCGGAGGATGCGGTCGGGTACGCCGATCTTGCCCACATCGTGCAGCAGGCCGGCGATGCGCAGCGTCCGCACGCTCACATCGGACAGAGACAGTTGCTGGGCGATGGCAAGGGCGAGCCGCGCCACGTCATCGGAATGCTGACGCGTGTAGTGGTCCTTGTTGTCCACTGCAGTCACCAGAGCGTCCAGGACTCCGAACATCCCGCCGCCCAGCCCATGTCGGTCTTCCTCGCCCTCTTCGGCGGCTGTGATCATGTCGCCGCCACGCTGCTTCGAGTTGTAGAGGTTTCCGTCGGCCAGGCCGATGAGTTCGTTCACGTGCCGTGCGTCAGCCGGGTAGCTCGCGATGCCGAAGCTGAGATGCAGTGGGATGCCCTCGCTGCCCGGGGCCGGATAAGGACGCTCGATAAGCGTGTTGCGGACACGTTGGGCCAGGTCGAGCGCGCCCTGGCGGCCCGTGTCGGGCAAGATGGCCATGAACTCGTCGCCACCATAGCGCCCCACGATGTCGGAGTCGCGCACGGTGGCGGACAACAAGGAGGCTACGACGCGCAGCACATCGTCGCCGCTTGGATGTCCATAGGTGTCGTTAAAGAGCTTGAAGCCGTCCAGGTCCATCATGACCAGCGAGAAGATCCCCCCGATCCGCTGTGCTCGGTTGAACTCCTGTTCCACACGGCTGTGGAGGGAACGATGGTTGTAGAGATTGGT
>JAGXFW010000008.1 GCA_024637035.1 Actinomycetes bacterium | reverse complement strand
CGCCCCATCACTCGAACCCCAAGAACCCAAGAAGGGTGAGGGTGAGGGCGGCGATTGCTCCAAGACCCACGACGGTGTTCAGGATGGCGCGACCCCAGCGGTAGCGGGTGATGCGACCCCAGAAGAAGGGCACGGTGATCAGCATGGCGGGGAAGAGGATGAAGCTGAAGCCCACCCCCAGCCAGCGGGGCACGTATTTCAGGAGCTGGTAGACGGCGAGGAAGTACCACTCGGGCTCGATGCCGGCCGGGGTGCGAAGCGGGTCGGCGGGTTCGCCCACCGGCATGGGCACCATGGTGGCGAGGAAGGTGAGCCCCGCGGAGACGATGGCGATGATGATGCCGAACTTGACCACCTCGTGGGGGAAGAAGAGTTCCATCTCCTCTTCCCGGTAGCCGGGGGTGGTGGGGTAGGTGGTGCTGCGGGCGGTGACTCCTGCTCCGGGTCCTGCTCCGGGTCCGGGGGCGCCTCCTGCTCCGGCTGCGACCGTGGCGGCTCCAGCCGCGCTCAGGGCGGCCGGGCTGGGGACGGCCGGGGCGTCGTACTCGGGGTGCGTGTGGGTGTGGTCGCTGGTATCACTCATGATGGTGTCCTCGTCTCCTCCCCTCTCCTAGAGCGGCTCGGAGATCCCCTGGCGGCGGATCATGGAGAAGTGGGCGGCCAGGAGCACGATGATGACGGCGGGTAGCACGAGTACGTGCAGGGCATAGAAGCGGGTCAAGGTCTCCCCACCGATCTTGGCTCCACCGAGGAGGAAGAGCTGGGCGTAGGAGCCGACCAGGGGCATGGCCCCGGCGATCTGGGTGCCCACGGTGGTGGCCCAGTAGGAGAGCTGGTTCATGGGGAGCAGATACCCGGAGAACCCGAAGGTGACGGTGACGAAGAAGAGGAAGACCCCCGAGACCCAGGTGAACTCCCGGGGGGGGCGATAGGCCGAGATGAAGAAGACCTTCAGCATGTGCAGCGTGGCCATGAAGATCATGACGTTGGCGGTCCAGGCGTGCAGACCGCGGACGAAGGCGCCAAAAGGCACCTGTTCCATGATGCGCAGCACGCTCTGGTAGGCCTCGGGGAGGGTGGGCTTGTAGTAGAAGGCGAGGAGGATGCCGGTGAGGGCCTGCACCGAGAAGCAGACGAAGGTGATGCCCCCGAAGCAGTTGGTCCAGTTCAGATGCGCGGGGATGCGCTTGTTCAGCTGGTATTCCAAGGGCTCGCGCAGGCGGTAGCGGCGGTCGAGGTAGCGGAAGGCCTTGGCGGCGATATCCATGGCTCTACCCCACCGTCCCTTCCACGAAGAGGTCGTCGCCTTCGACCACGACCTTCAGCTCCACCAGAGGGGAGGGCGGAGGGCCGGAGACCACGGTGCCGTCCGGGGCGAAGATGCCGGCGTGGCACGGGCAGTAGAAGTCCTTCTCCTCGGGGCGCCACTTCACCAGGCAGCCGAAGTGGGTGCAGGCGAGGTAGAAGGCCTTCGGAGTGGAGTCTTCCAGGAGGATGAGGACGGCGGAGGCATCTTGGTAGTCGAAGACCACGGCTTCCCCGAGCGGGGTGAGGGCGGAGGCTGCGGCCACCCGTACCTTGGGCTGCACCTCCACACGCTTCACCGGGTAGGCGTAGCGAGCGATGGGGAAGAGCAGGCCGGCGGCGCCCAGGGCTCCGGCCAGGCCGAGGAGGTAGGTGAGGAAGCTCCGGCGGGAGAGGCTCTCGGCGGAGGCGTCGGAGAGTGTGGTGGAGACGGGGTCACTCATGGGCGGTCCTCGGGGGTGGGGAGGGCGCCGTAGCGGTACGTGGGGTCTTCCTCGTCGTGGTCGACCGACGTGGTCGCATCGGGGTGTTTCAACCACACGTTGTGGTCGGGCACGAAGATCTCCTCCTCATCGGTCTGCGGCAGCAGCACGAAGCGCTGGCGCCCGGGCCTGATGATCGACTCGTACAACACGAGCATGACGATGGCCACGCTCAGGAACAGATAGGTGATCCACACCGTCGTCGCGCCGATCTCTTGGGAGCCGGTCTCCCGGACCAAGGTGTCCCGGATGATGAAGTACACCACAACGACATCGGAGAGGCAGATCAACCCCGCGAAGGCCTGCATCCAGCGCGAGGTGAAGATGCGCGCCCTCACCTCCGAGCTCAGGAAGGCGGTGAGCATGAGGAGTGCGAACAACACGGCGAAGATGCCCACCGGGAACCCGCTGGCCGTCTCGGCCGCCGACGAGAGGCGGAACTCCGGCACGCGGGCGAAGTGGCAGCTCTTGCAGCCCTTCGCGACAGCGGGCTCGTCGTGGCAGGCCAGGCAGGTCTCCCGCTCGATCTTGTCGTACGACACGCCGTCGATGACCGAAGGCCCGTCGGCGGCACGCCAATGGACGTTGCGCCACACGTTCACGTCTACCTTGGGCGCGCCGGGGTGTTCCCGACCCACCGGCTCGATAGCCGCGAAGAGGATGGGGGCGAAGTCGCCGGTGTGACACGCGCTACAGAAGGCGGGGTCGGCGGCGGCCTGCGGCTTCTCCGCACCCACCAGTTCCGAGCCGTGCACGACGCCGCTGTGGCATTCGATGCACTGCAGGTTGGCCTCTTCGGTGTGGAAGGAGTGGGGCAGGAAGGTGGCTTTTGGATCGGGGTGACAGTGCCGACACGCGCCACTTGAGATGGTGCGGTGCGCTTCGGGCTTGCGGTCGGTCTCGCCCACGGCCCACTGGGTCAGCTTGATCACCGAGTACGTCTTGCCCTTGATGTAGCCCACGACCCCGGGCTCGAAGTGGCACTCGATGCACGTGACCCCAGCCTCATCGTGGCTGGACCCGACCCAAGATTCGGCGAATGGTGCGATGGGATGGCACGACGAGCAGAAGGCCGGCTTCGACGTGTAGTCGAGCCCCAGCCCTACGATCACACCGATGACAATAAGAACGATGCCCGCGACGAGCGGCGCTCGCTTCATCCGGATCCCCCCGAACCGCACTGCTTGGAGCAAGCGCGTTGACAACCGAGGGCAAAATACCACATCGCTCCCGCCCGAGGCAACGAGAGCATGCGATGCTACTATTGGTCACCGCGTCAGCAAGAAAGGCACTTTCTCGATGGACAGACCGATCTATATGGATCACGCCGCCACCACCCCGGTCGACCCGGTGGTCTTCCAGGCGATGGAGCCGTGGCTGAAAGACAGCTACGGGAACCCGTCGACCATGTACACGGCCGGCCTCATAGCGGCCGGTGCCCTGGAGAGGGCCCGCGCGAGCATCGCCGAGAGGATCGGCGCCCAGCCGAACGAGATCCACTTCACCAGCGGTGGCACCGAATCCGACAATTGGGCGGTCAAGGGCGCAGCCGACGCGCAGCAGAACAAAGGGCGGCACCTGATCACCAGCACCATCGAGCACCACGCTGTGCTGGAGCCGCTCGAATTCCTCGAGAAGCGCGGCTTCGAGGTGACGCGCGTGCCGGTCGACAACACCGGGATGATCGACCCCGAAGACGTCCGCAAAGCGATCCGGCCCGACACGGTCCTCGTCTCCATCATGCATTCGAACAACGAGGTCGGCACCATCCAGCCCATCGCGGAGATCGGGGCGATCGTACGGGAAGCCGGTGCGATCTTCCACACCGACGCCGTGCAGAGCGCGGGCAAACTCCCCCTCGACGTGGCCGCGATGAACGCGGACCTGCTCTCGTTGGCGGGGCACAAGTTCTACGGGCCGAAGGGCGTCGGCGCCCTCTATATCCGCAACCGAGTGCGGATCACTCCGCTCATGCAAGGTGGAGCCCAGGAACGCAGGCGTCGGCCGGGCACCCACAACATGCCGGGCATCATCGGCATGGCCGCGGCTCTCGAATTGGTCACCGACCGTATGGCGGAAGAGGGCCCCCGCCTACGCGGGCTACGCAACAGGCTGTGGGAGGGCATGCACGAAACCATCCCCGACATCGCCATCAACGGTCACCCGACCGAGTGCCTGGACAACATGCTGAACTTCCGCGTGGAGGGCATCGAGGGCGAGGCGATGATCCTGTGTCTCGACATGAACCTCATCGGTGTGTCTTCCGGGTCGGCGTGCACCACCGGGTCTCTCGACCCGAGCCACGTGCTGCTGGCAATGGGTATACCCGCGGAGGAAGCTCACGGCTCCATCCGTCTGTCGCTCGGGCACACGAACACCGAGGCCGATGTGGACTACTTCCTCGAGGCCTTCCCCCCGGTCGTGGCGCGGCTACGGGACATGTCTCCCGTGTACAACAAGCCCACGAGCAGGCAGTAGAAGCGAATACGGCGAAGCGTGAGCGGGAAGAGTGATCAGTACGAGAGTCACCCCGCGCCATGCGGGAAGGAGGCGGCAGTGTATTCAGAAGCAGTGATGGACCATTTCCGGAGCCCACGCAACATGGGTGTCATCGAAGACGCCGACGGTGTCGGCGAAGTCGGCAACCCCACGTGCGGCGACATGATGCGCATCACCATCAAGGTGAAGGATGACCGCATCGAAGACGTCAAGTTCCAGACCCTCGGGTGCGGCGCGGCGGTCGCCACCTCGAGCATGGTCACCGAGATGGCCAAGGGCAAGTCCTTGGACGACGCCTCCGAGATCTCGAACAAGAGCGTGGCCGAGAGCTTGGGTGGGCTGCCGCCCAACAAGATGCATTGCTCCAACTTGGCGGCCGACGGCCTTCATGAGGCGATCAAGGACTATCGTTCGCGTCAGACAGCCGCCTCCGCCACGTAGACCGCCCAGGACCACGTAGACCGCCGGGGAAGGTGCCCGCGGTCGCCCCGAAAGCATCCGCGGTCGCCCGGGCCGGCCCGCCGCGGTCGCCCGAGAAGCCTCCGCGCCGCGGCGCTCAGCCGTTCAGCAGACTCCCCGCCTTCAGGCCGAGGCTGAGACGTTCTTTGTCTTCGCTCTTGAAGACGGACAGACCGGTGAGGTCACCTATCTTCTGGAGGCGGTACCGCACGGTGTGCCGGTGGGCGAAGAGGTCTCCGGCAGTCTTCGAAAGGTTCTCGTCGTTCCCCAGGTAGGTGACCAGCGTCTTCACCAGCTGTGAGTCGTTCTGGCGATCGTACCGTTCCACCGGGTCGATGGTCTCCAGGTAGAGGCTGCGAAGCTCCTCGGGGTCGTGCTCCCAGATGCTGAGCAGCAGCTTGTACGAGCCCACGCCTTCGAAATGCATCACACTGGCCCCACCCTGGAGTTTCCGACCGACCTTCAGGGCCGCGAGTGCCTCTTCGAACGCCTTCCGCAGGCCGGGGAGGTGATCGGTGAAGCGGCTCACCCCCACCGATACCGCGAGATCCGCCACCTCTCGAGCACGCGCCTGAAGTCGGTCGATGAGCCGATCGATGGCCTTCTGGTCCTCGGCCGAAGGCCCGGTCAAGAAGATGATCACTCGATCCGACTTGAGGCTCACCAGTGACGACGGCTCGATCTCGGAGACCAGTCGAGTACACCGGCTGAAGAGCCGCGCTTTGAGACGTTGCACGTCGGCTTCGCTCAGCTTCCGTTCGGCCATGGTGCGCTCGAATTCGTCCACGTCGGCCACCACTACCGTCGCCCCGTGACTCAGGTCACACCCGAGGAAGCTCGCCCGACGAAGAATGGAGTCCTCGCTGCTGAAGCGCCCGCCGATAAGGTCGTCGACGAAGTCGCCCTTCAGCCGCACCTCGGTCTCGAAGCGCACCTGATCCCGCGCCATCTCGACCGCCGCGACGGTGGCCGCGTGCTCGAGCGCCACTTTCTCGACCTCGTCGAGTTCATGACGATCGGTGATGGTGCCCACGTAGCCCAAGCAGCTGTGGCTCACCACTATCGGAACAGCGAAGAGCGGCGGTGCCCCCTCCTCCACCAGCCGCATGAGCTTCTGCGGGGAGCGGGGCAGGTTCTCGAACTGGGCGCGAACCGCCGGCGTGTCGAGAAGGCGATGGAGTTCGGCCTCGGGCCAGGGGAAGTCGGCGGACACACCGAGAGCCTCCAGGGATACGTCGAGCACGAGGACGGGCTTCTCGATGAGACGGGCCGCCGCGCTCGCTATCTCGCACCAACCACCTCCGCTGATCACCACCTCGAGGAGTTGGCGGTGGATCTCCTGCGACTTCTCCAGTTGAGAAGCCTGGCGGTCGATGAGCACCTCCATCGTCTCCTGCATGATGCGCGTCCAGCGAACTTCCTGAGGCACCTCCACGATGGGGAAGCCCCGTTTCTCCGCGATCTCGAGGATATCGAGGGGGAAGGACCCCACGAACCGCTTGGGCTTCACGAACAAGGCGGACGCTTCGGCGGCCATGATGCGTCTGCAGAAGTCTCGCTGGCGGTCCGTGTCGTTCGTGAGGGCGAACATGGTGGAGAGGACGATCTCGCCTCCCGAGAGCCACTCGGCGATATCAGGCACCTCGCCCACCGTGACCGAGGTGACCGCGTGGTTCAGACCTCGGGCTCCCGCAAGAACACGAGCCTGCGAAAGCGCCCCCAACTTCAGCACCTGCTCCACGGTGACCGTCATGTGACCCTCTGCTCCCGATCGTCGCCCTCGGCCGGCAGCTTGCCCGACGCGGAGCGCCGGGCAAGCGGGTCTCATTATACAGTTGGGTGTACCTTTGTCCTTGTCCATTCGTCTAATGCTTTGGACCGCCAAGGGGACAGACGCTGCAGGTGCTATCGATCTGCTCCGAGCCGATCAGGCCGGAACGGTCAGGCCCGACCGACGCTGGGATCCAGTCTGGGCTGACCCACCAGCTCTCGATGAGCCAACCCATGAGAGCCTCGGGAGCCCGAGCCCAGAAAGTCGCCGTGATACGCGCCGGTGCCGTGTTCGCCTATGTCGAGCCCCTCGTACTCCTCCTGCTCGGAGACCCGGAGGCCGATCGTGTACTTGATCACCACGAAGACGACGGTGGACACAGAGAACACCCAGGCCATCGTCCCGATGACTCCCAGCGCCTGCACACCCAGTTGATGGAAACCTCCGCCGGTGAACAGGCCGACGGCCACGGGCTGCGCCGACGTGATGTCGGTGTATCCGAACAGTCCAACGGCAAGGGTGCCCCAGGCGCCTCCGACACCGTGCACGGCCATGGCGCCGACTGGGTCGTCGAGGCGCAGGCGATCGAAGAGCAGCGCCGCGCCGACGGCGAGGGCGCCGCCCACCGCACCCACGATGATCGCCGAACCGAAGCCTACGTAGGCGCACGTCGCGGTGATAGAGACGAGTCCGCCGAGGGCGCCGTTGAGCGTCATCGACAGGTCGGGCTTGCGTGCCTTGATCCAGATGACGGTCATGCCGGCCAGAGTACCCGCGCCGCCTCCCAGGGTCGTAGTGAGTGCGGTCCACCCGATGAGAGCCGGGTCACCGGCCCCAAGCGTGGAGCCGACGTTGAAGCCGTACCAGCCGAACCACAGGATCATGGCACCCAGGGTGGCCAGCGGTAGATTGTGACCAGGGATCGCGTTGATGCGACGTCCAGGCCCGTACTTGCCAATCCGCGGGCCGAGAAGCAGCAGGCCGGCGAAGGCGGCAGTGGCTCCCACCAAGTGCACCACGGTGGACCCGGCGAAATCGAGGAATCCGAGCTTGTTCAACCAACCATCGCCGCTCCACACCCACTTCGCTACCACAGGATAGATGAGGGCGGTCATGAAGAACGCGTACACCAGGTAGGCGCTCCACTTCATGCGCTCAGCCATCGCGCCCGACACGATCGTGGCCGCGGTAGCACAGAACATCAGGCCGAACACGAAGAGGACGAGGGTCATGGGGTCACGCACGTCGACGCCTTGGAGCATGAACCCCGACGTGCCGAACAGCGAATTGCCCTCGCCCGAGAGGCCGTAGCCGACCAGGTAGAAGGTGATCACGCCCAGAGCCACGTTGATGAAGTTCTTCATCAGCACGTTCACGGTGTTCTTCTGGCGCACCAGGCCCGATTCGAGCATGCCGAATCCCGGATGCATGATGAAGACCAGGGCGGCGCACAGGAGTATCCACACGGCGTCGACCCTCACCGCCACATCTTCGATCGTCGGCCCGTCGGCATGCGCGATCATTGGCGCCCCGAGTAGGAGGGCCGTGGCGAGAGCCGCCACCCGACCTCCCACTCTGGATACGAGACCCGTCCACCCTGCCCTCCGCTCTGCCGTGGTAGAGCGGCCCGGACGGGTGGCGATGCTGGTTGCGGGAGTAGCTGGCCCTCTCATGGCGCTTCCTTTCTTGACGCTATACAATCAATTCCGAGAACCGGGCCATCCGTTGCCCGGTCGTGCTGACGTGACTGGAGCCTACCTCCAAACGTACAACCCGGACTTCCTCCGCGAGGCGATGATCCTGACGTGCGAATTGGACCCTTGGACACCGGGCCCCGCAGGCCGAGCCAGCGGCGCGGCGGCACGACGGCCTCGCGGCGGGGGAGATCTCGACCGATCGGCGCACTCGTGCTCGGCGTGCTCCTGGCGATCGCCGGCCCCACCTGCCTCGGGATGCAATCGGACCTCGGCCCGCCTCCGACCTTCCTCTACGCCGACCTCGACGGCGACGCCATGCCCGAAGAGATACGGGTCACTCCGGGCGCCGAGGGCATCATGATCGTGGACGGCGACACGACCTACCGGTCTCGCGCCAAGTGGCGGGTGGTGGATGCCATCGTCGCCGACGCCGACCGCGACGGCACCCCTGAGGTGGTCGCGATCCTGGACGACGAGGAAGGCCGTCACATCGGTCTCATCGCCTGGCGGCACGACCGGTATCGTGAGCGCTTGGTGACCTCGCCCCTCGTGCCGAGACCGGTCGGCCTGCGGGTTCGGAGCGCCGAGAACGGGGAAGGTGACCTCATTGTGCTAACTGAGACATCGGGAGCCGAGGTCCACTACCGCTGGAACGGCTTCGGCTTCAAGGCGATGCGAACGGATGAACCGGAGGGAGGGGGCACATGATGCGCGATGGGTCCGAGAACATGGCAGGCGGCTTCGAAGGAGAGAGGAACGAGCGGGCTGAGCTGAGCGCGCGCACGGGGCGGACCAGCCGGACTTCGGGCGCCGAACAGGCCGGCGGCACGCCCGGCTCGACCCGCCCGACCGGCACGACCCGCCCGACCCGGATCGCGACAGCGATCGTGGCGGCGGTAGCCCTAGGAGCGGTCACGATGTTCGCGGCGGTCTGTACGGGAGACTCCACGACCACTTCCGCCTCCGGCACCACCCCTACGGCCGTGACGGTAGGCCAAGATGCGAAACCGTTCCCCGGGCCCGAATACGTGGACCCTGCGCCCGTCGACCTTGCCCAGGTGGCGAACTTCGGCAGCGTGGTGCTCGACCCGGCCGCCCAGGCGATCCTGGAGCGCCAGGGGTTCGTCGCTACGAACTTCGCCGATGGCTGGGTCCCCTGGAAGTTCTGGCAGATCTACGAGGAGGCGCGCTACGCGGGCATCCCGGCCTTGGTCACCACCGACGCCGTGCTGAACTCCTACCATAGCGTGTTCTCCATGACGCTTCAGAGCCTCGAGGAGACCGAGTTCTTCTCGCAACTCGAGATCATGTCGGAGAGACTGCAGACCGCCGCCAGCGATCAGGTGAACGAAGCCACCGGCACCCCCATGGAGGAAGCGGCGCTGGCGACTGAGGCCTACTTCGCCGTGGGCAACTCGCTGCTGAAAGACGGCGTTACTGCGCCCGACCGAGTGCGCAACGAGGTGACGGCCGAGCTGGCTTTGATCGAAGCCGCCGCCGGCCAGGATACCTCTCCGGTGCTGGGCTACACGGAGGACTACAGTCAATACAAACCACGCGGCCATTACACGCGAAGCGAGAAGCTCGAACGGTACTTCAAAGCCATGATGTGGTACGGCCACACGGCATTCTGGACCGACCCTCACGCCCCCGATGTGGACGAGGTGCTGGCCCGCCGCCTCACACGCCAGGCCGCTTTGATCACCCTGGCGCTCACCGGGGAGACGGAACAGGCCTGGAAGGCGATCTACGAGCCCACCACGTTCCTCGTGGGCACGTCGGACGACCTGGGCCCCGCGGACCTACGCCCGCCGATGGGAGTGGCCTTCGGCAGCCAGACTCCCACAATGGCCGACCTCGCGGACGACGCGAAGATCGACGAGCTCCGGGCGGAGATCCGCAAGCTGGCTCCGCCGATGATCCAATCACACCCGGTGTGGACGACCGACGATGCCGCCAAGGATGAGCTCTCGCGCAGCTTCCGGGTCATGGGCCAACGGTACGTGCCCGACTCGTATGCGTTTCAGCAGCTGGTGTGGAGTTTCGTGGGCACCGCGCCCGACAAGCAGCGCATGATGCCCATGGGCCTCGACGTCATGGCCGTCCTCGGTTCGAACCAGGCCTATGAGTTGCTCACCACCACGTACGGCCAGCAGGCATTCGAGAACTACGAGAGCCAGCTGATGAAGGTGAAGGCTCAGTTCGACACCCGCGCCGAAGCGTTCTGGCCGGCCACGATCTACACCGGGTGGCTCGACGGGCTGCGCGAAGCGATGGCCTTCCCGGGCGACGCCGCGCCACACGTGATGAGGACGAAGGCCTGGGCCCGGAAGAGCCTGACCGGCGCCCTCGGCAGTTGGACCGAACTACGCCACGACACCATCCTCTACGCCAAGCAGTCGGTGGCCTCGGAGGGCGACGGAGGCGAGGAGCCCGAGGTGGCCGGGTACGTGGAGCCCTATCCCGAGTTCTACAAACACATGGCAGCACTGGCCGTGTCGACCCGCGACGGCTTGGCAGCCTACGGCCTCCTTGATGAGAACATCAAGGGCAAGCTCGACACCATGGCGCAGCTCTGCACCGACCTCGAACGCATCGCCCGGAAGGAACTGGCTGGGGAAGCGCTCGACGACGCCGACGCTCAGGTGATCCGCTGGTTCGGCAACACCCTGGAGACTCTCGAGCTCTTCTACGACGCCGAAGGCCGCACCATGTCCCCGCCGGATGAGAAGAGCCCCGTGGTGGCCGATGTGCACTCCGACCTCAATAGCAACACCGCGCTCGAGGAAGGCACCGGATACCCGTTGGCGCTCTACACCGTGCTGGAAGTGAACGGGGAGCAACGGGTGTTCCTGGGCGCCTCCTACGACTACTACGAGTTCACGGTGCCGCTGGCGAACCGTATGACCGACGAGGCGTGGCAAGCCGTGCTCGACGCGGGCTCCGGTCCGCCGCGCCCCACGTGGACCGGAGAGTTCATCGTGACGCCTCCCCCGGCCGGCGACTGAGAGACCTCAGCCTCGAGCATCCCACGGCGTCCGGTGCCCACGTCTGCGCCAGCACCGGACGCCTGCTGACCGGGAACGCCTTCCCAAGCCGCGGACCGCCTCCTGAGCCAAGGCCGCCGGCCGACCGTCAGGTCAGAGCCAGCCCGCCTCCTGAAGCAGCCGTTTCACTTCACGCGCGTTGTTCCCGATGTTGAATCGGAACTTGCCCTCGGTGGACTTGATCGTGAGTCTGTCTTCGCTCTGGCCATTGTCGTCGTTCCACGAGCCGGACTTCACCTTGACCCCGTTCACCTGAGCCCGCTCGAGGAGCCAGTTGTCTGGGTTCTCGGCGAGAGCCTGATCGACCGACATGCTGTGGTAGCGGTCCGCGATCCCGCCCACCGCGTTCAGCTGCGCTCCCCACTGCCCGAAGAAGCCCTTTCCTGAGTCCTTCGCGGTGCCGCGGGCGGCCTCGACCGCGGCCATGGCCATCTCTTTGGTCACCTGAGCAAAGACCAGACGCTGCCGCCTCACGATGATCGTGTACGACGTCCTCTTCAGCCCCATCAACCCCTCAGCGCGCGAGGCACTGCCGACGACTCCCACGACCGGATCGTTGTCGGCAGGCTCCTCGCCGTACTGCGACGCGTCCGAAGGCCATACCGGCGGCTGCGGCGGGGCGACCGCGGCGGCCGGATTCACCACCTGGGCCCCACAGGCCATGCAGAAGGCCCCCGCCCCACGGACCTCCATTCCGCACGACATGCAGAAACGCGCACGACTCTCACCGATGTCCACGGCCACCTCCGGCTATCGCTTCCATATCCAGGGGAACAAGGCAAGCGCCAGCAGCGCCAACGTGCTGACCGCCGCCATAACGAGCAACTCGGTGTCCAGCACGGCGGTGAGGGCCGGCTCATAGATCCCCTTGATGGGTTCGAGCGCGGAGACGCCCAGCATCGTCGCGTGCCACACCACGCCGATGGCGCCCACGAAGCCGAACAACTGCCGCGCAGCCACCTCACGGAACAGCTGAGAGAGCGCGATCACCACCCCACCCACGATGCCGGCCCGCGCTGCTAGTTCGCCGTCGTTGAAATACCAGGCCTGGGCACCCACCGTGAGCAGTAGGCCCCCGCCCATCAACAGAAGTCGGTTCGTGAGCGACCGCCCTACCTGCCCAACAGCAGATGCCGCGCGCGAAGCCGAGAGAGGGTCACCCCGCAGAGTCGCCTCCGCCGCCTCCTGTGCCGCAGCCGCCGCCTTCTCCGCCAGGCGGACGGCGACAGCCGTCCGATGATGGGACTCGACCAGCTGAGCCGCCTGCTCGAACAGAGCCGGCGGGCAATAGAGCCTCTGCACGACGTGCCACGAGTCTTTGAGTACGATCACCCGCGGGCCGGGGTACACCTTGATCCGCTCCACGTCTTCCCAGGAGATGAAGAGCGTCTCCCGCGAGGCCGCCAAAAGGCCTGCGCCGGTTGCCGTGGGGCTGCCCCCGAGGACTCCGACGATGATGGCGAGCCGGTTCAGACGCTGTTCGCGTTTACGCGCCGCGTATCCCACTCCGTTAGCGTCGAGGTGGAACGTCGCTCCATGTTTGTTCCCGAGCAGCAACGAAGCGAGGAGGAAGAGCACGAACATGGCTACGAACGCGAAGACCGGCACCTGCCAGGGCAGCAGGACCAGTTCGCCTTCGACGAAGAAGCCCATGAGGGCAACCAGGATGGGGACCAAGAGGGCGGAGATCCCCGAGACTTTGAAGAACTCCCACAACATGAAGCGGTCGGTGATCAGGGGGATATCGAAATCCCAGGTGAGCTCGGCTTCGTCGCGGGTCGCAGGCGCCGCCCCGCTCAAAGGCGCCGCATTCGGATCGCCATGCGCCATCACCGACTCATCCAATGAAGCCACACCCACCTGTCCCGATAGCTACCCGCCCGGCGCGCCCACAGCCTGCACCTCGACCCCGTCGGAGCCGAGCCTGAGTCTCACCGCGACCGGCCTACCCTCACGTTCTATCACGCGCACGACCTCATCGCGGGCGGTCGAGACCAATTCGTGTTCTGAGCTATACGGGAAATCACGGCCGACCAGCACCACGCAGCGACACCAAGTCTCACCGGGGAAGATGACGTCGAACGCGATCTCGAGAGCGTCGGGAGGCTCAGCCTCGAGCACTCCCAACGGCTCGATGTCGACGATCCAGGTCACCGAAGACCCCGGGTGCCAAGGGCGCCCCGGGGTGCCTCATTCGCGCTTACGAGCAACGCGAGAAACCGCAGGCTCGGCATACCATGCACCCGCCCTCGTGTTCGATGGCGCCGCCACAATCCGGGCACGCGCCCTGAGCGTAGGCGATGGGCATCTCGAGTTGTTGCTGCTCTGGTTCGTAGTACAGGGTGGTCAGGCCCTCGCAGTACTTGTCGGAGAGAGCCTTGCCGATGGCGTCGGGGCAGGAGAGCACCTGATTCGGCCCAAGACCCAGCGGAACGTGGCAACGGATGCCCTTTAACTGCTTGGCGATCTTCTCGGGCGGCGCTCCGTACCTGAAAGCCAAGCTGATGAGGCGGCCGAGGGCCTCCGTCGATGCAGCCGCGCATCCTCCGGCCTTACCCATGTTCGCGAACAGTTCGCGAGGACCGAACTCGTCTTGGTTGACGGTGACGTAGAGACTGCCGCAGCCGGTGACCTTCTCGCGCGTCTCGCCGTTCAGGACCGAACCTCGGTTGCGACGGATCTGGGCGGTCGTCAAGCCGCCCTCCGGCCTGGTCGCCGTGGCGCCATTCGCGCCGTTGGCTCCATTCGCTCCGTTGACGGCAGGCGCGGGCTCCCCCGTGATCTTGCGCTTCACCTCGCCGATATTGAGCACCTGCTCGCTGCGAGAGCCATCGCGATAGATGGTGACACCCTTGGTGCCGAGTTCGTACGCAAGGCGGTAGACCTCTTCCACATCTTCCGGGCGGGCGCTGTTGGGGAAGTTCACAGTCTTCGAAACGGCGTTATCCGTGTGGGCTTGGAAAGCTGCCTGCATGCGCACGTGCCACTCGGGCGTGACGTCGTGAGCGGTGGCGAAAACCCGCTTGATGTCGTCGGGCAGTGACTCGATCTCGTGCAGCGTCCCCGCCGCGGCCACTTGCTTCATCAACCCGTCGGAGTAGAGACCGCGCTCCCGCACCACCTGCTCGAAATAGGGGTGCGCTTCGGACAACTCGGTGTTGTCCATGACGTTGCGTATCATCGCCAAGGCAAAGAGCGGTTCGACGCCGCTCGAGCAGCCGGCAATGATGCTGATGGTGCCGGTGGGGGCGATCGTGGTGACCGTTGCGTTCCGCAGACGGCGGCCTTTCTCCTCCCAACGGCTGCCCTCGTAGTTGGGGAACGTTCCGCGAACGCGGGCCAATGATTCGGACGCCTGCTTGCCTTCTTCGTCGATGAAACCCATCACGTCGTGCGCCATGTCGATGGCTGCCTGGGAGTCGTAGGGGATGCCCATCTCCACGAGCATGTCCGCCCAGCCCATGACGCCGAGGCCGATCTTCCGGTTGCTCTTCGTCATCTGCTCGATCTCGGCCAACGGATACCGGTTCATATCGATGACGTTGTCGAGGAAACGCACGGCCAGATGTACGGTGCGTTTCAGCTCGTCCCAATCGATCGCTCCGTCGCTCACCATGAGCTTGAGGTTGATCGAACCTAAGTTGCAGCTCTCGTACGGCAGGAGCGGTTGCTCGCCGCACGGGTTGGTCGACTCGATCGTGCCGATGTGGGGAGTGGGATTGTCCCGGTTCAGGCGATCGAGGAAGATGATGCCCGGCTCCCCGTTCTTCCAAGCGAGCTTCACGATCAGATCGAACACCTCGAGGGCGTCGTAGCGGCCCACTTCTTGCCCGTCACGCGGGTTGCGCACGGCGTAGTCGCCGCGGTTCGCCACCGCCTCCATGAACTCCTCGGTCACCCCCACCGAGATGTTGAAGTTGTTGAGCACGTCCTCGTCTTCCTTCGAAGTGATGAAGTCGAGGATGTCGGGATGGTCCACCCGCAGGATGCCCATGTTGGCGCCGCGCCGGGCGCCGCCCTGTTTGATGGTCTCGGTGGCTGTGTCGAACACCTTCATGAACGACACGGGGCCGCTGGCTATGCCGTTGGTGGAGCGCACGATATCGTTCCGGGGCCGCAGCCGAGTGAAGCTGAAGCCCGTGCCGCCACCCGATTGGTGTACGAGTGCCGAGTTCTTGATAGCGGTGAAGATCGACTCCATGGTGTCTTCCACGGGCAGCACGAAACACGCTGAGAGCTGTTGTAGTTCACGGCCGGCGTTCATCAAAGTGGGCGAGTTGGGCAAGAAGGTCAGGCCGACCATAGCGCCGAAGAACTCCGCCGCGACCGCCTCGACATCGGCATCGGCATCGTAGTTCAGCTCGGCCTTCGCGATGTTCTCGGCGACTCGAGCGAACATCTCGACAGGGGTCTCGATCGCCTCCCCGTGCTCGTCGCGACGCAAGTATCTCTTCTCAAGTACCTTCTGCGCGCTGGGCGACAACCTCGAGCCCAAATCGGCGGAGAGTTCCTTCATCTCCTTGACGGTCATCTGACCCCCACTTTCGTAAGCTGTTCGAGTTCTTGCTTGAACTCCTCGATGCTCTCGAACTGACGATAGACCGAGGCGAAACGGACGTAGGCCACAAGGTCGACGTCTTGGAGAAGCTCGAGCACGAGCTCCCCGATGTGTCCTGAGGTGACTTCGTAGACCATCTCTCTACGAAGCCGCGATTCGATCTCGCCCACCAACTCCTCGAGCGTACCGAGGGCGATGTCGCGTTTGGTGCAGGCCCTGGTCAGGCCCACCAGGAGCTTCTCCGGCCGGAAGGGCTCGGAGCCGCCATCACGCTTGAGCACGGTGATGGGCACCTCTTCGAGCTTCTCGTACGTGGTGTAGCGACGGCCGCACTCGATGCACTCACGGCGGCGGCGGATCGCTTCCAGACCCTCCACGTCGCGCGAATCGACCACGCGGCTCTCGGGGTGCGTACAGTATGGGCAGTGCATCTCTCTCCCTTGTGCTTCGCGGATCGCCGCCCTGCTGGGGCCGTACCCCACGACGGCGCGGCCCATCCCGGCCCCCCGCCGGAACACAGATATCCCCAGGAGCGTACGACTTCTCCACAGGATACTCGCAGTCAATCCCCAGCGTTATCCACAACATGTAGTGGACCGATCGAGCATAGCACACAACATATTGCGATTGGTAGCTGGTCCTGTCGAAAACTCTCGTGCCCGATTCCGCAGCGTCCTCCTCCAATAGTAACGCTGGGGGCGGACAGAAAGGTGCGCTCTGCACCGGCACAGAACCGCCATCCGTCTCGTCGCGAATCGGGTGTTCGGCCGAGCCACACGTCCGTCGCTTCTCGCGCAGTCGGCCTCGGGTCCGTTTCGTACCTGTCCATGGGGGAATCTATCTAGAATGGACCACGGGGGAATCCAGGAGGTCGATGATCATGAAGAAGCAGCTTGAATCACGGGCATTGACCGCGGTGATCACCGTTGCTCTGACTGTGTTCATATTCGTCATCGTCTGGCTCGTGGTGAGCGGCATCTTCGCGCTGCGCTGATCACCGCGCTGAGAACTCGACCGTCCCCCGAGACAGACCCTTTGCCACGCGACTCGCCAACAGCCATAATCGGTCCGTGGACGAACTCCTGCTGATCGCGGAAGATGACGCTTCCCTTCGCGAGGTCACCCGCCTCGGCCTCCAAGCCGAAGGGTACCGCGTAGTGGAGGCGGCCGACGGTCCGGCGGCCCTGGCGGCGGTCGGCGATCACGACCCCGATCTCGTGCTGCTCGACGTGATGCTCCCGGGTCTGGACGGCTTCGAGGTGTGCCGCCGTGTGCGCCGCACGTCGCTCGTGCCGATCGTCATGCTGACGGCCCGCTCTTCGACGGTGGATGTGGTCGTAGGCCTGGAGTCGGGCGCCGACGACTACGTGACCAAGCCCTTCGAGCTGCCGGAACTCGTGGCGCGCATCCGATCGGTGCTCAGACGCGCCGGCGCACGGCCGACGCCCACTGATGACAGCCTCGGCACGACCGACGGCGCCCTCGGCGGCGGCAACGCCTCGCAAGAACTGCGACTGGACGGCCTCACCATCGACGAGGTAGCGCACGAAGTGACCCGCGACGGTGCGCCCGTCGCGCTCACCGCAACCGAGTTCCGCCTGCTGGTGGAGTTGGTGCGCCACCGCGGGCAGGTGCTCACCCGCGACCAACTACTCGACCGCGTGTGGGGCTACACCTACCTCGGCGACAGCCGGCTGGTGGACGTGCACATCCAGCGCCTCCGCGCAAAGATCGAAGCCGACCAGGCCGAACCCGCGCTGATACTCACGGTGCGCGGGGTGGGATACAAGGCCAAGAGGTGACTCGGCCTCCGGTCGGATCGCGTCCCAAGCGGTACGCCCCGCGGCTGCGCCGCCGCCTCGCCCTAGCCTTCGCCGGCGCCATCGCCGTGACAGCGCTGGCGCTCTCCGCCGGATCGTACCTGCTGGTGAGCTCGGAACAGGAACAGGCCGCCGTCGACGAATCGCTGGCGCAGGCCCGCTTCAACCTGGTGCTGGCGGAAGAGATCCTCCCGCCGGATGCCGCCGACGCCGACTACGACCGTCTCCTCCGCGCCCTGGCGATACGGGGCGATTTCCAGACGCTCATCGTCACCGAGCGGGGCACGTACCAATCGGGGCCGCAGGTGTCGCCCGCCCTTGTGGAAGACGGCCTGTCTCGCGCCCTCGCTTCGGGTCGTCTCAGCTTCCAGACCGTCACCTTGGGAGGGGAGCGCGCCCTGGCGGTGGGCAGCCAGGGGCCCCGCGACAACGGCTCCATCTACTTCTTCTTCCCGCAAGGCGAGCGCGAGGCGGCTTTGGCCCGACTTCGCGACGTGCTTCTGGGGATCGGCCTCTTCCTGGCCGTAGTGGGCAGCGGCCTCGGCTACCTGCTGGCACGGGCCACGCTGCGCCCCGTGAGCCGGGCCGCAGCGGCGGCGGCCCGAATGGCCGCAGGAGAACTCTCCACCCGCCTCCCCACCGGTCCAGACGAATTCGGCGCACTCGCCGACTCCTTCAACCGCATGGCGCAGACCGTCGAGACCCAGATCGGCGACCTGGAGTCCGCCCGCCGGCGAGAGCGCCGTTTCGCGGGCGACGTGACCCACGAGCTGCGCACCCCTGTGGCGGCGCTCGTAGGAGAGGCCTCGCTGTTGGCGAAGGCCCTGGAGGGCGAAACGCTCGGTGAAGACGGCCGGCGCGCCGCCGAGCTCATGGTGCGCGATGTGGCGCGTCTGCGGCGATTGATCGAAGACCTGCTCGAGATGAGCCGCCTCGACGCCGGCGCCGAGGAGGTGCGCCTCGAGGAGTTCGACGTCGCCGTCTTCCTGCGGCAGATGGCCGCGGCTCGGTCGTGGCCGGATGACGTTGCGGTCCGCGACCCCACACGCACGGCCGAACCCGTGGCGACCGCGCTCGTAGTGGTGACCGATCGCCGTCGCCTGGAGCGGGTGGTGGTGAACCTCGTTGAGAACGCCCTCCGTCACGGCAGACCCCCGGTGTGGGTGGACGCGCGCATCACTGAGGCATCGCCGGAGCGACGCGCCCCAGAGCAGCAGGCCCGCACCGCACCTCAGCTCGAAGTCACGGTGACCGACCACGGGCCGGGCATCCCCCCCGAGGAGTTGGCTCTGATCTTCGATCGCTTCCACAAGACCGACCCGAGCCGATCCTCGCTCACCGGCTCCGGCAGCGGCCTCGGCTTGGCCATCGCTCGAGAGAACGCCCGCCTCCTGGGCGGGTCTCTGCAGGTGAAGAGTGCCGTGGGAGAAGGAACGCGCTTCACTCTGAGACTCCCGGGTAGCACACCGTGACAGGATCGTTACCTCCGTGAGTCACGAGCGTGATGGGAACGGGGGAGTATAAGAGCATCTACTGAGTGCCGAAAGGAGGCGACCATGCGATCCACACCCACATCACACACCGTCTCGATCATCACCCTGGCCGTAGTGTTCGGGGCGCTACTCGCGCTTGCGGGGTGCGGCTACAGCCAGACCGTGCAGGACGGCGGGCCGGTCTCGACCACGGCCACCACCGTCGCCCAGAACGGTGAGACCACCACTACGACCGCTCCCGACACCGCGTCGACCACGCTCTCGGGCGAGACCATGCAGATCTCGGTCTACTTCGTACTGAACGAGAAGATGCAGGCCATACATCGCACGATCCCCTACACCAAGCAGACCGCCGCCGCGGCCGTGCAGGCTCTCGTGGCCGGCCCCAACCCCGAGGAAACGCAGCTCGGCATCTTCACCGCCATCCCGGACGGCACGCTCCTTCTCGGCGTGAACATCGACGGCCCCACCGCCACAGTAGACCTCTCGCGTGAGTACGAATCAGGGGGCGGCAGCCTCTCGATGGGGCTGCGCCTGGCTCAGGTCGTATACACACTCACTCAGTTCCCCAGTGTCGAGACGGTGCAGTTCAAGCTCGACGGCAAGGCCATCACCGTGTTCGGTGGCGAGGGGTTCTTGCTCGAGCACCCGGTTGGCCGCCTCGACTACGAGGACCACACTCCGGCGATCCTCGTGGAGTCACCCACTATCGGCGACGTGGTCACGAGCCCGCTCCGCGTGCACGGCAGTTCCAACACCTTCGAAGCCACCTCGCAACTGCAGATCGTGGATGCGGACGGCGTCACCCTGGTGGATCAGTTCGTCACCGCCACATCGGGAACGGGCACCCGCGGGACGTGGGACGTCACCGTGCCGTTCACCGCGAAACCCGGCACGTCGATCAGTCTGATCACCTTCGAGTACTCCGCCAAGGACGGCTCGATGGTCAACGTCACCGAGATCCCGCTGACGGTGGGTCAATAGGCACCAGACTTATGACCTCCCACGCCCACCAAAGCCCGATGACCGTTGACGATATACGGCCTGTTTGGTAGAATTCTGGCAAGGTATAGCGCGTTAGAAACCGCTCAAAGAGAGACACCGTCCCTCTTCCTGTCCCATCAGGACTCTCGCGCACCGACATCCCTCCCTAGACCGACCGCCTCACGACCCTCGGGGCGGTCGGTCGCTGTGACGGGTCGCTCTCTTCCCGGCGGGCAGACGCTGATAGTCCTGGTAGCGGAGTACCGCCTGTAGCCTGTTGCTCACCTCGAGTTTCCGGTAGATGTTGTTCGTGTGGGTCTTGATGGTCTTCTCGGTGATGTAGAGCCGCGAGGCGATCACCTTGTTCGGCAAGCCTTCGGCCACCATGAGCAAGATCTCCACCTCCCGTGAGGTCAATCGGTCGAAGGCGCTATTGAGGGTCGACTCTTGATCGCTCAACGAAACAGCAGGCTGCGCAACAGGCGCCATGCGCGGTGGCGGCGAGGTGCCGAGCGGCACGTCGGTGGGATACGTGGGACCCTCGGAAAGCATCCGGTAGTACTGCACACGTTGCCGGGGCAACCCTGGGAGTATCTCGGCTTCTATGAACTCGTCCAAGCCGAACCGAGCGCAGAGGGCGAGGATAGGCGTAGCGACCCTCGCCTCCAACCTGTAGAAGTGAACATAGCGGTTCGTCTGGGCCAGCCGTAGGGCCTCGCTCAAGGCCCGCGATGCGGAGCCCTCATCCCCGGCGCACGCGTGAAGCCAACCCAAGTAGAACTGAGCCTGGGAGAGCGACGCCTCGAAGCTCAAACGTCGACTGGACTCCTCCGCCTTCTTCAAGTGGGGCATCGCCTCCTCCGCGCGGCCGGCAGCACAGAGATCCATGCCCAAACCACACACCACTCGGGTGCGATCGGCGTCCGAGAGGCTGTTGCCATCGATGAGCTGCAGAGCGCGCGCGTGGTGTTCGAGCGCTCGACGCGGATTGCGGTTGCAGCGACACAGTTGCGCGAGCATGTCCTCGGCCCAGACGGCAGCCTCTATGTCTCCAGCTTGGACGCTCGCTTCGAGAGAGCCACGCAGGAGATCTACGGCCGCCCGGAAATCACCGGTGCCCATGTGGATCCCGGCGAGGGTGAGGCGGGAGGGAGCGTCGAGAAATACGAGTCCCCGAGCATTGATCAGCGCCCGCGCCGCCTCGGCCTGCGAACGTGCCTCCTCGTAGCAGCCGCTCAAGTACCCCAACGTCGCCGCGGTGTTCAGCATGGTGGCGTGGGAGAGCGCTGACTGATCACATGACATGCGGACCGCGCGGACCGCCCACTCCCTGGCTATCGCATGACGACCCCGCAGGAGGAATAGCCGCGCGCGATGCCCCGCTATCCGCGTCTCAAGCGCCTGCCGCCTTTCACGCGACGTCCCGACGAGAGCGAGTTCGAACCGCTCGACCGCGTCGTCCCAGCGGCAGAGCCCCAGCAGAACACTCCCGATGTTGACGTTGATCTCCGCCCGCTCCTCGGCCCCCGAGCACATGGCCTCGGCCCGAGTCAGAGCCGAAAGACATTCGTCATACCGCCCCAGGAGGTACAGACAGAACGCCTGCCCCTGTGCGGCGTGAAAGACACCCGAGCGTTCGCCCGCCCGCTCGAAGTGGCGTCGGGCCGAGGCGAAGGCGGGCTCGGCCTCCCGCCAGTCTCCCTTATCTTGGAGGAGGCGGGCACGTAGCGTGAGGAGCCACGGCTCAGTGCCGACGGCCTCGGGAGGAAGCATGGCAAGCCATTCCGGGCGGGCAATGATCTGGGCGACATTGGGACTCGACCCCATCAGCTCTCTCAGTACTCCGGTGGCCAAATGGAGGTGGCCTGAACGGAGATAGAGCGCCAGGGCCGCACGCGGCTCACCCGCCGACTCAAGGTGAGACGCGGCGCGCACGATGTGCGCCGCAGCATTGTCGGGATGGGTCGTTCGAGCCCGGCTCTCGGCGAAATCACGAACCAGGCGGTGGAGCGCGTACGTGCGGTGACCCGTCCGCGCGACCAAGAAGCCTCCGTCCACCAGTTCCTCGCACAGCCGCTCGGCTGGATCGGCGCCACAACTGAACAGCGCGCCGTCACGAGGGAACACCACGCGCTCCAACGGGAAGCCCTCCATGAAGAACGCCGCTGTAGCGGGTTCCTGCGAAGAGAAGAATTCCTTCGCCAAGTACTCACTGAGCTGACGCCCGTGGCGAGACAAGCCGAGGAGGCGGCTCTTGTTAGGTAGTTGGCCCCGTCGCCCAAGGTGGGCACCGGCAAGCACGAGGGCGACGGGCCACCCCTCGGTCATCCTCCAGACGGCTCTCGCATCTGTGTGGGTCAGTTCAAGCCCCCAGGCACTGCGTGCCCACACGGCGACTTCGGTAGGAGTCAGGCGAAGGCGGCGCGCTCCGAGATCGAGCATGCGACCCTGGTTGGCCCGGAACCCGAGATCGAGCGTGAGACGCTTCCTCGACGAGGCCAGCACCAACCACTCGGAAGGACAAGCCGCAAGGAACCTCCCTAAGAGTGCCTCGGCCGGCGAACCCTCGATAGAGTGGAGGTCGTCGAAGCCCAACGCCACACCATGCGAGCATTGACTCCGAAGTTCGTCTAGGAGCAGACCTTCGGCCTCAGAGCGGATCTCTTCTCGTCTCTCATCTGAAGAGAGTACGTGCTCGATCCGGTCGCAGACGCCGGGGCAGACCGCATCGACCATCTGCGCCAGGAGCACGAGGAGACGCTCGGGATCGCGATCGTCTTCGTCGAGCGCCAAATAGGCCGAGGTGGGTTCCCAAGAAAGGAGCAGGTCGGCCACGGTCGCCGTCTTGCCATAACCCGGTCCGGCGACCAGGGTGATGACGCCGCCGCCCGCCAGGCCCGCCATGAGCGCGCGGAGGCGCGGCCGGGGAATACTGAACCCCTGCCGGGGCAGACTCAGCTTGGGGGATCGGTCACCCGGCAATGCCCGGGCCTCCGTGTCCGCCCAGATGGCGAAGTCGGGTGAGAATGGAGCCGCACCGTTCCTCCCGCGCGCAACTAGATCGCCTTCCAGCCTACTGTGCGTAAAGGTATCCATTTTCATGGGAGGGCGCCAGCGAGCGACGCGGGCCGGAGCCACCGGCCCGCAACTTCCGCTCGCTTCGACGGCCTAGCTCAGAGGTACTCTAGGCGCCGCGCGACCACCGACACCGCCTTGCGCTCCTCGCCGTCCTTCTCGTACGTGTCCTGCCGCAAGGTTCCCTCCACGCCGATACGGCGGCCCTTGACTAGATGCTCCGCCGCCGCCTCGGCCTGGGAGTTCCATGCCTTGACGCGGAAGAAGTCCGCCTCCTCCGACTTCTCGAATCTGCCCACCATGAGACGGCAAACTTCGCGAAACCGAAGGACACTGGCTACCTGGATTGGGACTGGCATTCACGGCCCAACGGGGCAAAGAGAGGTAGTCTCTTTGCGGGGGCTGTCGGGTCAGAGTCGCTATCCCTGCGGCTGACAGCATCCTACTCCAGGTAGAATGTCTGCCGCGATACGCGCCTCCTAGAACAGTTTCCCTTGACCAGACTCGTCGCTGTCGGCATGCGCATCTCGATCTTCCTGCGACTCTCGTCGTCCCAAGACAAACACAGCGACAAGGCCACCTATGTCGAATGTGCCGACGACGGCCGCGACCCAAGGTTCCCCGATCACGGCTATCTTGTACGTCGCGAAGAGACCAGCAAGTCCAATCGCGAAGCCGGAGATCAGCCCGAGACTAGAACGAATCTCGTTGCCGCGCACAACGCGATTCTCTTGCAGTTGCCGATGGCGGGACTGGGTCTCGGCCATGGACACAATGCGCTCCGCGCATCCGGGCAATACCTCATCGTATTCCGCCAGAACTGCGGGGTGAGGGAGCGGGCCGCTGAAACTGGCCTGAAGGGAAGCTGACACGCGTCGCACATGACCACCCGAACCCGGAGCACCTTGTCCCGGCTCTTCGGAAGCTCTTGAAGAGGCCGGCACCACTTCGCCCCCCGCGACGGAAGCCGGGTGCTTCATCTGGTTGCGAGCACTCGCCTTCTTCGCCTTCTTCGCCTTCTTGCGTTCCCTTCGGCTAGGACTCATTCTTCCCGTGAGAGCATTCAACCTGCTGCATCGCCACGGCCAAGTCTGAGCCAACCGCACGCCAGTCTGAAGCGAGCGCGCGAGTGTCAGCCACATTCGGAGTCGAACTCATGTTGTAGATTACTCGCTGGACGGAACCACCAAGATCCAAAGTCCGTGCCATGCCCTGGAGATACGTGGGTCGCGCATACAGCCGATATCCGCGGGATTCATCCATGATGATCGCGGGCTCCTTCCTCATCCGCCTGACACGCAACACACTACCATGTTTGCGGCAGCCACAAACAGCACGAAGGTCCGTCCCAGCATCCCGACACAGTCGCTCGCCCTTGGATCGAACAGCAAAGGAAGCCCGCCCAGGCCGCGATGAACAGGCTGGGTGGAGCAAAAGGAGGCGAGGTATGGCGGGCCACGGACTCGAACCGCGCTCGCGGGGATATGAGCCCCACCGGGCCACCCGGCCCTGCCACCCGCGCCTCAGTCGCTAATTCACCAGCATTCCATCCAGCCACGGCTTGAGGCCGGTCGCCTTGATCAGCACGTAGTATGCCGTCTGAGACGCCCCCACGATCGCGGCCACAGTCACGAGGTATGTGTCGGCGGTGAACACGAGCTCTCCGGAGTAGTAGAGCGTCCCCGCCCCTACGGCGCCGGAGAGCGCCACGAGCACGCTGAACCGGAGCCACGAGGGCCAGGTGGCCTTTGTGAGCAGACCGGCCAGGAAGGGGAGCAGGAGTGCGATGAGCAGGCCGTACGCCTGCGCGTTGTCCATCAGGTGTTACCTCCTTCGGCGGCGCTTCTGCCACCGGTACAGGGACCAACGGGGATAGCGGATGGATCAGCCTCCTCTCTTGGATCACCACGCGCCCAGGATGCGCCCGAAGGCCGCGACGGCCCCGATACCGGTAGCTATCAGTCCGGCCAGGGTCGCAGCGCCCGCGAGCTTGGACTGCATCCCCAGGAGCCCGCGCTGTCGGTTGTCGTAGGCGTCGATACGCACGTCGAGCTTCTCGTGGCGGTCGTGGCATGCGACAAGCCTTGTCGCCTCCGCGTGGAACAGCGTAGCCACCCGCTCCTCGAGTCGGGCAACGGCCACACGCGTATCCACCACGGCGACAGTCAGCTCCCCCACGTTGTTGGCGAGCCCTTGCAGTTGCCGCGCTTCGTCCGCAGTCATAGGCTCTACACCTGCTCGAATCCGGTGGGCACGTTCGCCCGGCGGGCGTCGTCTGCTAGCTCCGCGAGTCGGGCCGTGTTCGCCGCTGCGTAGGCGTTCGCCATGCACCGCTGGAACCCGCCCTCACGTACTCCCAGGTGGACGCGATCCTTCATCAGTCGCAGGTCTGCGGCCATCGCTTCCATGTTCGCGTTGATGCTCTTGAGCATCGCCAGCACTTCGGGGTCGGCCATGGGGTCCTCCTGGGGTGGGTCCGGGACAGGTGGGGGCAGGGGCGGGGGCATCGGCGGCTTCTGCGGAAGCATCGCAGCGGCCATCCGCACGTCGGTGTTCTTGGTGCCCGGGCAGGACTTCGACGCCCACCACCGATGCAGGCTCAGGCCTGGCGCCTTGGCGTGCGTCCAGCGCAGCGGGATCCCGAGACGACTCGAGAGCGCGAAGACGAGCGTCCGGAGCACGGCCTCGACGGCGGGGGTGAATGGCGCGGCGTCCCCGTTCCAGGCCGTCTCGATGCCGAGCGAGCGGTGATTGAATCCCGCGACGTGGATCCCATCGTGGCGCGGGTGCGTGCCGATCCAGACACCCAGCGGACCACCGCGCTCACGTGGGGCCACCCAGAAGTGCGGTCCGACCCCGGCGGGCCAACCCCGATCGCGACGGTAGTAGGCGAAGATCCCGTCCAGGGTGGACCGTCCCGACCACTGGTCATAGGTCGGTGACCAGGTGTGGTGCAGCACAGTGTGATTCGCAGGCATGGCGCCGAACTGTTGAGCGGCGATCCATGGCGCGATCTCGTGCGGCAGGAGGAAGCGGCCGCTGAAGAGCTTCGCGGATTCGTCGGTGAAGGTGGTCATTTGCTCCACCCACTCTCGGCGGCTGTGTTCGCCAGGATGCGCGCGAGCTGCGGAGTCAAACTGAAGCGGTCTGTGTTGAGCCGTATCGACCGTTCGAGATCTCCGTTATCGTGTCGCTCTGTAGCCGCCTTCCAGTCCATCAGCATCTCAATGATGTCGACCAACCCCATGTCATCTACGCCGTTCTCGAAGTGCTCGGGATGGTGCCGATTGTGAGCGTAGTGGCTAGTCAGTCCCTCGCCCATGCCTGCCAGGTAGCCCTTATACTCGTCGGAGCCGTAGGTGCTGTCTTTCAGCTTGGGCGTGTACTCGTCGAAGACGCTTCGCTCCGGGTCGGACAGCTTGCTTGCGTCGTGTCTTTGCGCTCGCGCCCGCAACAAGGCAGCGAAATCGTCCATCAGTTCCGCCACGCGTGCTATGTGTTCGAGCGTCCCCGGCCTGCTGTCGTAAGCGTCCGTCACGGCGTCGCCTCCCAATACTCCGGCGAGTGCTCCAGACAGCGCACCGTCTCCACGTGCGGGGCCACCTCCACAGGGCGGTTGCAGATTGCGCAGGGGATGGTGTGCAGCTCGATCTCGTGCAGGGGCTCCCCGGTGATGGGGTGGTTGAAGTCGGCCACAGGATGCCTCCGTTACTCGTAGTCTGCATACACCGCGACATGGCTGCCGGCGGTCTGATCGAGGCTCACAGTCTCGTCGTAGAGCTTCAGGCCGAAGTACCCCGACGGACGCCTCGTCGGCCACGACACCACGGGGGCCGTCATGTCGAGTTTGACGACGAGTTCCGGCTGGTGAGGGTAGTCCGGAGCGTCCCACGGTCCCATCGTGACGGCGCTGACCAGGAAGCCCGCGCCGGGGTTAGACCACGGGGTCGGCCACACCGATGCCGATGCCGATGACGACGCCCACAGCCAGGGAGAGCAGGGTCAGGAGATCGCGCAGGGCGATCGTCCTTGGGAGGTCCTCTGTCGAAGGGGGTTGGTGTTCGAGGCCTATGCGAGAAGCGGAGTCAGGAGCGTTGGCCGACGCCTTTCGTGCCCTGCCGGCTGCTCGGGTTCCGGGAGCCGAGGGGCGTGATCATCCGACCTCCTCGGCCTAACCGTAGCATAGGTGTCCCGGCCCCGCCCCACTCAGTCTGTGGGTGGGTCTGGGAGTAGTAGCCGTAGAGGCTGGTGAGCTTTCCCCACTTCGAGGCGGGGTCTGTTAGGTTCGGTCCGAGCGGGCTCAGATCGAGGAACCCGTTGAACTTCCCCATCCCCGGGCGGATCAACCCACCGGGAGACATCAGGTCGTAGCTGACGAACATCGGCACGTCCAGATCGCCATCGCCCTGGTAGTCAAACCACGCACCCCAGCCCTCGGCGTAGTCCGAGTAACTGCCCTCCTTGTAGGTCTTGAAGATCACGCGGGGGACCGCTCCCTTCGTGACCAGGATAGACCGGCCATCAGGGGGGTAGACCTCGGGCGTGTTGAGATGCGTGACGAAGGTCCCATTGTGGTCGTAGACCAGCAGGGCATCGGGGCCGTAGAGTGACCTCCCGGCGGAGAGGGGCTCGGCCGTGAGGAGGCGGGGGGAGTTCTCGATCTCGAACGGCCCGGCCCACCCGGGCTTGCTCGGGACCCAGCCCTTACCGGTCCCCATGAAGGTGTGGAGTCTCGCGCCGGGGGTGTCCTCCCATTCCCCCTCCACCCACGGGTCGAAGTACAGGGTGGCCCCGATGAGGAAGCCACCCTGGGGTAGAGCCGCACACGCATAGATCGGGGCAATACTCCAGACAGTCCAGTTCGACTCTCCAAGTCCCGGTGGTCCGATGTCCTGCCAGTCTAGAATCTTTGTCCAGACACTTGCCTCGCTGATCCTCCAGACCAATGCCTTCCAGAACGGCATCGAGATCCCCTTCGGGCAAGCCTGACAAAAACAGACGATAGGCCCACCGGGGAAGTCGGGAAATCCAATGAGCTGGTCCTTGGCACCCACGTAGTTGGCGGGCATCGGCTGCATCGCTGAGTTGGTCGCACTGATCCGAGAGGATTCGCGGAGTGAGTAGGTAGGCACCCCACCGAGGTTCTCCTCCAGGAGGTACCCCGCGCCCATCCATATGTTGAGCCAACCCCATCCAGGGACGATAGAATACATCCCCCATGATGGGTCGGGCATTCCGCCCCAGATCATTTTTCCATCGGGGCCTTCGGTGAAGCTCATGAAACCCATACCCTCGACGATGCCATCCTCCGCTCCAGGCCAGACGAAGTCAGGATCGGTCACGGGGTATGAACTGACGTCCACCGTCAGGGGCAGGTCGAGGTTCGTGTAACTGCGGTTCGTCTTGATGCAGATCGCCGAACCCGTATTCGTATGCTTCCCATCGACCCGCTCAACGACCGATCCTCCCATCCCCTGCGGATTCAGTCGGTCCGCCGGGAGAACATCTTCCACCCTCAGGTTCGGCCGAATTGCGACCTCACCCGCCCATCCGATTGCAGATACCCCAAGGTTCGCTGCTCGCGGAGCGAGACCAGTCGGCTGATACGGGTCCATGAAGTACGGAGTGATCGACGCACCACCCTCCCCATAGATATTTGACCCCATAAACAGCCCGAGGCCGGGAACGTAAGTCGGTACTCCCACAATGGGGACGAGGACTTCGTGGTCGACCCCGTCGATGTCGCCCTGATAGAGATCGTAGCCCCCGCCCAGCTGCATCTGCCGGAGGTTCCAGGTCGAGGTCCAGGGGATGGCGACTTCCGTGAGCGGGTCCTCATTGATTTTCGCCCACTGCATGACACCCGGCAGGCCCCCGAGCCTGTTATCCACCCACCCGTACACATCCCCGCTGACGAACACCCTCGTAGCCGTGGCGGAGACAGGGATACCCGCGCACCCGCCCCCCGCCGCTGGAGGAGAGAGGAACAGGTTGCTGTGATCCTCCACGGCTGGGTTAGAGCAGTCGTCGTTCACCGACCACGAGATATATGGACCCACATCCTGCCCCGACCAATATATCTGGTGATCAATCGGGTCCAGGGTCCAGGCATATTCATCAAGGAGACGATCGGCCACCGCCCGAGTACCGCCAGGTCCGATTGAGTTGATCCCCACTCGCCAAGGATCCCCAGATGTGACCTTGTACATCGTCGAGGCAAGTCTGGACGGGAGTCCGTTGGCGGTGATACCCATGCCTGGGTGAAACCGCGTGGTGGAATTATACATGCCGGTGTAGCTCGGTGCGGAGTAGCGAGTGAGGACGAAGTTCTTGTCAATCGAGACGCATGTGTGGTTCCCCGACCATTGGTCCTGGCTTCCCCCGTACCCGAATATCCCCTCGTCGGCTGTCCTCGTATAGTAGACCTGCGGGCCGTAGAACGCGCTCCACCAGCCCCAGATCCACCCGGACTCCACGAACCACGGACCAGACCACTCCGGCCCCACCGGGTCATAGATGTAGTAGACACCGTCCAGTCCCTTGTAGTTGAGGAAGATGAACTTTCCGGAGATCGGGAAGACGAACGAGCGGACTGCCTGTGTCCCGGTGTAGCCCACATCGGGGTCGTAGTCGCTGATGCTGATCTGGCCCCTAGAGGCCCATCTTTTGACCTTGAAGCTCATCAGCAGAGTATGATCTGGGGTAGGAAGCTACTGCTGATCGGTATCTCGGTCAGGTGCCTGATGATGACGATACCCACGGCACCGCTACCCTTCGTCGTCCAACTCCCACCGCCACCGCCGCCGGAGAATGCCCTAGCGTCCTGGGGGTCGGAGATTGCCGCCTGTTGAGACTGACCATCCCCGCCGCCGTGCGAGGCCCGGCCCTGAGGTCTCCCCCAAGTGTTGCCCTGCGCCCCACCACCGCCACCGCCGCCGAATCCTATGGAGACGCCGAGGAGCGTGGAGTCGACACCAATACCCCCTAGACCGCCCACATTAGCCTCAATGGTGGTCCCACCGACCCCACCTGCACCACCGCCGCCACCACTGGCGAAGCCGTGCGCGGGGTTTCCACCGTCGTAGCCCTGCGAACCGACACCGATACCGTATCCACCGCCACCGCCGCCACCACCGCAGGCTCCGTCGCCGCCTCGCTCGGTGGATGATCCACCACCACCGCCGCCTGGACAGGTACGGGTGCCGAAGACGCTCTGGCCCCCCGGGTCACCCTTGGAGGTTGTGACAGGTCCTCCCAATCCCCCGGCCCCGACCGTGACAGGCATAGTCCCGATCAGTGTCTCCGCGCCCGCCAGTACGGCTCCGGCCCCACCACCCGCTCCGTAGGTCGATCCGCCACCTGCACCACCGCCACCGGCCACGAGGACGAGTCCGTCGATGGTCCCCAAGCCGCATACCAAAGACCCCGATTTAGGGAAGACATGGACGGTATAAAGACCCTGGATGAAGGACGATCCGCCGACCGCCGCGGCCCAGAATGGATTCGCTACCGGGGCGGGAGTGGTCAGGTAGCGTACCACCACGATCCCCGATCCGCCGCGCCCGCCGATTCCTGTCGAACCCGTGCCCGAGCCTCCTCCGCCGCCACCTGTGTTGGGGGTGCCCGCTGTGCCAGGCGTATTCTGCTTTCCACCGGCCCCGCCGCCGTGCGTGGCTGCGCCACCACTGCCGACAGTGAAGACGACCGCTCCCCCACCACCTCCTGCGTAGTCGACAGGACTTCCGGTAAGGATGATATCGCTTGAGATTCCTGTACCACCGGCCCCTGCCTGACTACTGGACGTGGCGTTGCCACCGACTGCACCGGCACCGCCGCCGCCACCGGCAGGGTAGCCACTAGCGGCGTAACCGGCCCGGTTGCCCCCCGCATATCCTTGACCAGATGTCCCGTCCCCGCCAGCTCCACCGCTCGAGCCACCGCCACCGCCGCCCGATCCTCCAACGTAGGTAGGTTTCGGGAAGTCGGTGCCCGCTCCTCCGCCGCCGCCCAGGGCCGTCAGACCACCGAAGAAGGAGTTTCCACCGGGGTAGCCATAATCGACGACGGTGACCCCGTGGCCGTATCTACCCCCGCCGCCGTGGCCGACGATTACGGGCATAGACCCGTTGAGGAGAACGGTCCCACTCAGGACGCCACCGGCACCTCCACCACCCTGTGAACCACCTGCACCACCGCCGATAACAAGCACTTCGGCATCGCAAAGATCGCCCACACATTCGAGAACGCCCGACCCAGCAAATACATGCACCGTATAGGCACCATC
The DNA here is from genome assembly GCA_024637035.1 of Actinomycetes bacterium. Taxonomy (GTDB): domain Bacteria; phylum Actinomycetota; class Thermoleophilia; order RBG-16-64-13; family RBG-16-64-13; genus JAHJSA01. The sequence goes on along the minus strand of JAGXFW010000008.1, from coordinate 148,567 downwards.
AACGGTCTTCGTTCCACCTGTCGCTGAGAAGGTCATTACGGCAACCTAAATTCGAGAACGACCATAAGGCCCTTCGCGGGGGTGGTGGTCTCTGAGGACACATCGATACGCAAGACATCCCCGCCCGCCACGTCGTCATTCAACTCGTCGATGTCTGCCGGGGTGCCGATGTTCACCCCGGTGGCGATGGTCGATCCGGTGGTCAGCATGTCGATACTCTGGGTTACGTTGTAGACCTCGACCGTGGTCACGCCGGTAGTGTTGTTACTCGGAGCATCGACCCCCAGGGAGACGTCGGCGATGTTGTCGGTGTAGATGGTCGTCACGTTGTCGGCGATCGTGGCAAGCAACTTGTACACCGCGCCACCGGCGACTGTCCGGTAAATCTTGCGAGACGTTGTACCTGCAGCGCCGATGGGGATGGCCGTCAGTTCAATCTTCCCGTTGACCGCCTTATCCACCACCGTGGTCCCGGCATTGGCTGTACCTGCCTCCGTCTCTCCGGTCGCGTTGGTCAGCGTGACCTTGTATTTGTGCAAACCGTTGTCGACATTGCCCACTCCAGTCCCGAGGGCCGAAGTGAGCGGGCCAGGAGGGGCCAAAGTGACCCCTGCCGTATTCGACCAGGCATTCGCGTAGACCAGGTCCATGCCATCGAGAGCAGGAGGTATGACGAAGGCGACCTTCGAGCCCCCGGTGATCACATCGGCGGTCTGCTCGACAGCTATGATACTCATGCTTTTCGTGCCAGCGTAGGAGCCAGCCAGTCCGTCAGGAGTGACTTTCTTGATGTTGTCGGTGCCGGTGTCCACCTCGACAAGGCTGGCCGAAGCATGTATATCGTCGGCCGCGTGAGCATCTGTCTCGATATCGAGCTGGACGAGAGTGGGGTGCAGTGGTCTGTAGTCGACGATCTGCCCGGATTCTATGGTCGTATCAAGAGCCGGTACGGTCACTTGTGCCAGGACCACATATCCGGTCGGGTCAGCTGGTGCAGCAGGTGACCCCGCCGCTGTCCCCTTGCAGGCCGCGTCTGTCCCAGAGGAGACGATTGTCCCGCTCGCGTCGATGCAGACGAGATCGATCCGACCAAGGGTCCCGTGGGCCGTGGCGATGGTAACCACAGGGGCCGCTGAGGGATTCCATAACCTCGTATTAGAGACTGCCCACCCTGTTGAAACCTGGACGGTCATGTCGGGAGCACCCTGTGCAGCAGCCACAAGACCGCTGACGACGTAAGGGCCACCAAGAAGCGCCGCAATCTCGGCATCCCGAGCTATCTCTGCGGGAATCTGAGCATTGGGTAGTATCCCGACAGTCTCGGTGGCGAGATCGGTCTGACGGATTGCCTTCACCTGGGATATCGATGGAGGATACCCCGCGACGAGCTCCCCGGTGGCTCCGGTGTACAGCAGCGGATAGGTGACGGTATCCGGATCCCACTCGTCGACGCCGGCCAACTTGAGGCGCCGATCTCCGGAAGACCAAGCCGTGCCGTCAGGCCGGACGTAGAAACGGGTGAGTGCGGGAGTCTCGCCCGCATTTGCCGCCCGGCCGGTGACATTGATCGATCGGCTGGAGAGGGTGGAATTGGCTAGGGGCAGCGTGCGGTAGCAGTCGGCCGCGACGCCGGTGAGCGTGATCGTGTCGACAGAAGCGACTTCGATTCGGTAGGCCAGCACCACATTGCCCGAACGGTGGCGAGCGTAGACGTTGGCGCCGGCGGCACCGACCGCAGACGGGAGTGAGGGCAGAACGACCTGGATGTCCGACAGAAGCCCGCCGGTAAGATAGGGCACGTCCATGCTCACGACCGGCGAAGGCAGAGTCTCTCCCCCGTTGCCGTCCGTCCAGCTGAACCAGGCCTCGAAAAGCCCGCCCGCATAGCCTGTGCCGCCCGGTGTGATAGTGCCGTAGGTGGCAGCGACAGCCGGGTCGACAATCGGAACACCCGTGTTGAGGCCGGCGATAGGTCCGCCCAGAGTCTCTCGACCGTAGTCGTCCACGAACGTTTGCACGATATCCAGGTCGCGGCCGGCCGCAAGCAGCCCACCGCTTGTGACCAAGGCGGCCGTAGGCATGACCGTGGGGGCGGTTAGGTGAGCCACCCCGTCCCTCTCGGCCCACGCCAGACCCGACAGCGCCGCGTCGAGCATGAGGACGTTCCAGTAGGGATAGGACCAATTCTCAGCATCCGCGGCCGTCATCATCAAGGCCAAGAGCCCTAAGTAGTTCGTGCGATCTGTGCGTTCATCAGGCACGCGAGACTCCTATCATGCTGTGCGGATGGCCGGGCCCGTGAACAACGTATAGATGACCGATTGGAAGTCGGCCGGTACAGACCCCAATGCGAAGAAGAGCACCTTGGCCCCGGTGTAGAAGCCTCGCTCGTCGGTGCGGAAGCGCAATGCCTGCGACAGACAGGGGACGGCGAAATGCACGACAGGATCGTAGTTGGAAGCCTCCTCATTCAGTGCCCACTCGTCCACGAAAGCCACGCGCATACTGCCCGTGGTCATGATCGGCCGCTTGACGAACTTCACCCGGCCGAACTCGATCCAGTCAGAGACATCAGAGACAGGGCCGCCTTCGCCGAACGAGACCAGCGTCTCCACTTGGACAGTGCAGTTATCCTGTATCTGCCCCTCCCGCATGAGTCGCCCTTTTCGCTCGTCATCGCGGAGATCGGCGTGGACGGAGCGATTCGCGACATGTGGGCCCCTACCACCGAACGACTCTTGCAGCTCTGTTTTGCTAGGCATGCGCGGCATCTCACCACCACCCGGATTGAGGAAGATCTGCGCCCCACGAGATTGAGGAGGTCGGTGCCGTTATGTCGATCTCGTAGCGATATTTGAGTCCGTCCCACTCCAGATTCCGCGTCACCGAGAATACTCGGCTGGCCAGGGGCCGGATGCCTTGCGAGCCCTCGGCCGGCCCCCTATATCGGACGATCCCGGCTTCCAGCGCGATTCGCGAGAGTCGTTCCCGAGCGATCTTCTGAGCCAGTGCGGGCGTAATGGGATATTCCCGTATCTCGACACGCTCCTCCACGGTTCGTTCTCCGGCTGCCGTAGCCAGCCCCTCGGTCACTTCGACCGCCGTGTCCTGGGCCAGCGTACGATAGTAGCCAGATAGGCCCGAGCCGACCACGGTGAGACACGTGATGGGATAGAGGGTATCGTGATATTCCTCCTCCAGGACGGCCTGCGGCCTGGGTACCGACCCTCCTCTGCCATACGTCTCCTGCCAGTCGTAGACAACGATGGTTCCGCTTCGGTCCAGGCGTATCGAGGCGCCAGACCAGGACGCAACCTCCTGGAGAGCCGAAATCACGGTCTTTCCTATCGGCGTGTACTCTTCCGGCATCAGTGGCAGACCTACCCCGAACTGCACCGACAAGCCCACCCAAGAGCAGATGTGTGCCACTACGTCTGCGCCGGAATATACGGGGTTCCAACTCTGGCGCAACGCCCGCGCCTCCGACGGGTGGATCTCACCGTTTCGCGAGCGTTCGCCGACCTCGTTGGTGATCTCGGCCAGCCGAGCTATCGTGCAGAACTTCGGCGGGAAGTTGTCGTAACCGATGTTCCATGCCGAGAGCGTCGATCGGGCCTGCATATACCCGAGCCGCCTAAGCCGGTAGGAGATCAGCGGGATGTGCCCGTAGGAATGGTCCCCGCTCTTCTTCCTCCAGGTCCGCGCACCAGACTTGACGCGCACCGGATCCTCGACGGTCCAGTATCCCGTGGAGACACCGCCCTCGATCGTCTGCACCGTGGACCCCTTAGCATGCGCTCCGGATGGAGCCAAACAGACTGCCGACGCAGTGTCGTAGTCCGCCACCAGATCCTCGGTGGCCGCAAGTGAGACAATCGTTTGACCGCTCACGGTGCAGTTTGATCCATTCAGAGCGCTGCTAAAGGTCTGGCCCATGCGCTAGACCGAGTCTCCGGCGGTGGCTAGCCGGTAGTTGGCTTCCCAGACGATGGAGCCGTCCAGCTTGTATTGCGGCATGATCTCAGCGCTGGTGTCGATGCACACACCCGTACGGCCGCCGACGGTGATCGTAGAGCCGGCCGTAATGGTGGGCTCATCGTTCCGGCGTTGGGTCACCTCGATCTCGCACTCGACGCCGCCGGCGTACGTGATCTGGGCGCCGGTGATGTCAGGCAGCTTCTCGTTCTGAGCCCGTGAGGACTTCCGGATCTTGTGGGTGTTCACAGCCATGTCGATACCTCCTCGATGATGTTTCGGTACGAATCGAACGAAGCACGGGATTCGGCCCAGCCGCGAGCCTCTCGTGCTAGAACCTGCTGGCGACCAGGGTCATCAAGCAGCCCGGTGATCGCATCCAGCCATTCCCCAGGTTGCGCCGAGATTGCGCCGGGAGGAGCGTCTAGGCGAGTCGTTATGCTCGGCACTCCCAACATCGCAGATCGGAGCAGGGGGAGATCGCTTACGCTTTGTCCGTAGCCGCCTGGGTAGCATTCCAACGCCACGGCCGATCCGGCCATGGCTGTGCGTAGCATGCTGAGGTTCCCTTCTGCCCCAAGGTCGCCTTCCAGATAGAAATGGAACCGCTTGGATCGATCTGCCTTTGTCTCACTATCCGTGAGATCGGACGTCAGAGCCTTGAAGTGGGCGTACTGAATATGCCGGATCTTGACTTCCGGCTTCCTGTCGATGACCGCTATGATCTCGTCGGCCACGCCCTCGAGGCCTCGGCGTTGCCGTCCGTCGCTCCACCAAGAGATGGTTGCCGGCACCAGAGGCGTGCGGACCTCCCACCCTGCTGTGGGTATGACCGTCTTCACCACCCTGGCATCGTAAGCCGCGAATGGCTCCTCGAGCTGATCCATGGCCAGTACCACCAAGTGCGCGGCATCCAAGGCCCGCTCACACGACTCGATCCGCACCGCGTTATACGACTGATCGCATTCGGTGCGACGCCACGGGTCTTCCGACATATCTACCACTACCGCGCCACCTCGCGCACGCGCTTTCTCTGCCAAATCCGCGGCCGCGATGCTGGTCGGTTGGTGGATCCACAGGACGTCGGCCGCGAGAGCTGTGGCCCGAGCAGCCGTGCCGTCGATGGCGACCGCGTGCGCGCCAAGGCTCCGAGACGGCAGGAGGACTCTCCAGTAGGCCTCGGGTGTGTCCTCGTGACCGACGACGAAACAGACTCGCATCACTCCTGCGCCTCGAGGACAGCGTCCCCGGCACGGACGAGAGCGGCGAAGTGCGTCTCTGTGGGCTCAAGCCTGTCGCGCCGGCGGCGCGTAGCCACCGTCACGCCCATGCCGCGCTCGAGCGTCCGTTCGCCGCCGTCCCAGGTGTAGCGGGTCCCGCCGGAAGCCTCTCCTGTGAAGGTGAGCAGAAGCTCCGGGCCTCTATCTGTCGGTTTCTTTGCGCTCATCAGATCGTCCGATCCTCCATGGTCTGGACCTTGAACGCGTCGGCCGCCGTGCCGCCGGTAATGGCGATGTTGGTGACGTTGACCACGCGGTCCGCTGCGTCGCCGAGCGCCACCTTGGCCCCGACGATCGAGCCCAATGGGATCACCCCGACAATGTCCTCTAGGGTGCCGCTGGCGTGTACGCAGGATACGGTCGCGGTGATGTTGGCGGCGCCGATCGGGTTGCCCGTCACCTCGAGCTGGACCTGGGCCCCGCCATAGAGCGTGGTATCGACGACCGCACCGTCCGTGTATGTCCCGGCGCCTGCCCCCGAGACCACGAAGGAGCCGAGCGCTGTGACGGGCGGGAAGACGTTGGCCGCCTGGATACTCGAGTTGCCGCCCCGCCTCCAGTAGTGGTGGACTCGAAGCGCCCCGATGGTGAGCCAGGTGTTCAGGTCTTGGGCGAGGTGTCCCAGCACGGAGCTGTTGAAGTTCGCGAAGTAGCTCACCAGATCGCTCTCGCGCTCGATCGCCGTCACGACGGCACCCACGGCGTCGTCCAGGTCGGCCGTGATCTTGTACTCGTCGACCGCGGCGAACGCGACCAGCTGGTCTCGCGTGAGCCGAGCCTGGTAGGCTGCGGTGGCTGCGGTGTCCTCGTCGCCCTTGGCGGTCAGCAGGTACTGGATCGCCTTCGCGTATTTGTCGGTCATGGAGAGGTACTCGGCGTAGGTGAGCAGTCGCTGCGCGGGCATGTGTTCCTCCTAAGTGTTTGACGGTGCATAGCTGGCACCGTCGAGATTGACCGTGGTACCGGGTTCCTTGCGCACGTTGAGGCTGATCTTGATCGGCGGCATGACCGCGTCTTCCCTCAGTGGGTAATAACCAGGACGGATAGACGGATCGGCCACCGCCCCGGCGCGTGCATTTTCGAATGGAGTGCCCTGTCTCTCTGCCTTGGGTTGTACCAAACGCGGACCAGGAAGATCTACAACAGCCTTCATAAATTTCGTAATGGGGCGAACAGGCCAACCGCCACCCTCCTGCCCCTTAACGGCAAGCGCAACAGCCTTCGGCATCCAATCGGGAATCGCATCGACCAGATCTCTGATCAATTTGACGAATGATTTCAAAGGTTCCAGAAGCTGTTCCCCCACTGCAATAGCAAGCTCACCCAATTGATCGTTAAGCTTCCGCGTTTGGAACTCCAGAGAGTTTTCGTCTCCGGCCTCTCCCATGATGTCCTTCGTCTGACTGAGCATCTCCTGATAGCGTAGCTGGGCCTTCTCCGTGTCGGAGAGCGCGCTCCAGGTGCTACGGAGGGCTCCCCCGAATGCGCGAGTAGCCATATAGCCATCACTCAGATCGATCCCGAGACTCTCCGATGCCGCCGCGCTGCCCGTTATCGCACTCTTCATCGCCCGGAACGCACCAGCGACTGTCTGGAGGGCCTTGTCCGGAGAGGTAGCGGCGACGTCGGCCGCGAGTGGTAGAAGGGTCTTCAGTGCTGCGGATTGCAGGGCCGTTGCCCGCGCAGCGTCATCAGAGAAAGCCGCCAGTGTCTTACCTTCCATTGCGGCCCTTTGGAAGTCGGTAGACAGGAAGCCGGTAGCCTCAGCCAGCTTCTCGGACGCGATGATGAAGTCACTACCCTGTGAGACCCCGAACCGCCTCGTCACTGCAGATTCGACCTTGGCTTTCTCTTGTGCCATCGGGACCGTCGCCTGTGCGATCCCCTTAGCAGCCATTAGGGCAAGTGGCACTCCGATTGCTGCCCCCATAGCGAGATACTTGGACCGTGTCGCAGCACTGGCAGCCGCCGCGGCCCTATCCGTACCAGCCCCGGGAGTGTCATACTCACGCATGGTCTCAAGGGTCGCATCCTGAGGAAGCGCCCCCGTCCTGATCCGGAGAGCCAGCAGATCGGCATCCATCTCAGCTATCGAAGCGCGAAATTCAGTCTTGAATTGATTCAGTGCCTCATGGCCTTGGGATGCGTCCACTCGAATCTTCGGTGTGGCAATGGTGGAGTCGAGTGTTGCTATTTTGCGCTCTGTGTCGGCAAAAGACTTCGTCGCCTGAGCGTCGTTGACCACGGTAGTGACTTCGATAGTCTGACCATCGGCGGCCGATACGGCGGTCTCGGTCCTCTCCGGTATCTCGTCAAGCTCCGTAAGATCAATTCGGAGCTTGCCCTGAAGATCAAACCCGTCGGTCATCAAAACCCCTCTAGTTATAGGGTAAAGAAAGCGTCGTCCCTGACCCCAGTCGACACGACCTCGTCGTTGTCGTCCTCAACCATCTCGGTAAGCTCCCCCAGGGACACATACGACAGATCTTTGTAGCTCAGACCCAGATAGAGGGCCAGCCGAACGATCTGCCCCCAGGCTATTCGGTCTCCGGGGGCATCGGAGGGTCCTTGGGCACCGCCGCTTGGTTCCAGGCGGTTAGAATCGCTCCGGAGATTTCCGTGATGTGGTAGCGCCCGAAGATCTGATCCACCAGGTCCTGGTCGACCGTGTAGCTCTCGCTACCGCTGCACAGGTGTCGACGGAGCTCTCCACCTGCGAGCCCGATCAAGAGCAACGCGCCCAGGTCTTCCTTCTCTAGGGCAGACGGGCTCCACCCACTGTTCAGGATTTCGGAGAAGGTCACATCTTGGTGTTCGGCCCACGATTTGTTACCCACCACCGAATAGTAGAGTGAATATCGGAGAGGACCGACCCAGATACCTACCATGCCTTCCGGCGTTACCTTCAACTCTCTCACGGTATCCTCCACAGACGCATTGTGACCAACCAGTCGGGCGAGTCCCCATCTTTGCGCTTGATACGCGGCGGGGGCCCCGGTTTGATCCGCCACCCCGGGTCGGAGGTTCCGTCGCGCTCGATCAGGGTGAGGAGTGTGTCCGCGGCCGTCCACGTCTCTATGCGGGTGACGTCGGCGGAGGATAGGAGGCGCCCCGATACAGGGACCTCCCGGAGCCCCGCCCGGCGCTCATAGACGATCGGGTCTCCGGCGGTAGTGTGCAGGACATCCAGCGGCCGCGGAGAGCTGGAGCGCTCCTCTGGCGTCTCGTAGATCGTGACAACGATCGCACCGTCGGTAAGCTGAATCTCAGCCATCAGAGGTTCACTTTCACATTATAGAAGGCGGGTACTCGCCACACGTGCGCGTACTCGTCGAAGAAGGGGTCGCCCCCGCCGCTGCGAGCGATCCGCTCCACCTTGGTCTGGTAGAACTCGCCGGCTGCGGCCTCGTCCTCAGTGAGGAGCGTGGTGTTCTTGAGGGCTCCAGAGAAGCGTGCGTCCAGCAGCCGGAAGACCTGAGCGGCCAAGGCGACCGCCGCGAGCTTCGTTTGCGCCCACGCGTCGACCTGCAGTCGCACCTCATCCGCCTGAATAGCCGCATCCGTGCCCAGGCGGCCCAGGCCGGCCTCCTGTGCCACCAGGAGGGGGTAGGTGCGGGTCCGCGGGATCTCGGTGGTGACGCGGCCCTGAGCGCTGGTCGCCAGTTTCAGGTAATCCGCCAGCGCATGTGAGAGGTGCGCGTGTGGCCAGGTATACGTGGGCATCAGGCGGCACCTCCGGAGAAACGAGCGACGGCGCGGTTGCTGGCGTCCTGCATCCGAGTCTCGATGTACTCGATGGAGGCCACCCAGCCGGGGAACAGGAAGGGCTTTCTCTCGCCGGTGACGAACACTCCCCATGTGGGTCGCGCGCCGGCGGCCGGCGCCAGCCAGACGCGCCCCTTCTCGTCTGCCTCGTAGGCGGAGCGCCCAGGGGGATCCACCCAGCCCCACTGGTTCTTCGCCTGGTTGTAGAGCGACTTCGCCATGTGGAAGGGCACGAAATGGGGAATCGTCCCGAATTCCTTGTACTTGGCGTAGGGGAGGTTGGTCCCCACCAACACCTGGAGCACGGAACCGATCATGGCCGAGGCCCAGGTGATCGAGTTCAGCAGGGTGCCCTCACTGACCATGTCGTGGGTGTTCTCGATGATGTCTTGGACACGACTTTGGACGTGTTGGCCTATGTCGTCCCCAGCCAGGGCGTACTCCTCTCGAAAGAACGCCAGCAGCCTCTCCATCGCTTGTGGAGTGGCTACCGTTTCCAAGTCCAGCGTGATTCCGATGTTGAACTTCTGGGGCATGGAGTAGCCGGGCACTAGCGGACCGCCTGTAGATCCAGCTCGGTGTGGAAGCCGCGCCGGCTGGGGTTCACGAAGAGCACTCGGTAGGCCGCGGGCTGATGGGGCACCGCCGCGCCCTCGCGCGTCCGCACGTTCCGGACTTCCGCTTTCTCCGTCAGGTTTGCGGTGGTGGTGAGCGCCATGCGTGCGTCCAGCACCACACCGACTCCGGCGGCGAGGTAGCGGGTGTTGCCACTGGTGCGCAGGAATTGCGCAGGGACGTTGGCGGCCAGCAGAGTCGCGCTCTCCCCGGGCGCGGCGTTGACCGTGCTCTCCGAGATCGCGTAGAGGTCGACCACCAGGTCGAACATCAGACCGCGACCACTCTGGCCGGACGATAGAGCCCGCGGAGGCGGGCCTTCACGTCGTAGCGGAGCAGGTTCTCAAGGGTGGCCTCTCGGTGCCCGGAGTCCCGCGACGCCTGGAGGCCTCCGTCGGACACTGCGCCCCACGGCATGACCTCGTCGCGGCGAGACACCTCGTTGCCCTTGCGCACAGCCAGAGCCTCAACCAAGTCCATGAGTACGCGCTGTGCTCGAGCGGGACAGGCGAGGCCCCACTTGCCGGTGATGGTGACTGCCACGCCCTCGCTGAATGTGTACGCGGGCGCGTCTGGTTCGAAGACGAATCCCACGGACACGCGGGCCTTCATCAGCCAGCCGTCGGCCAGCAGCACGCACGAGGACGTGACGTCGCCGAGAGTCTCGGAGACGACGGTGGTGAGGGTGCCGAGCCGTTCGGGAAGCCGGAGCAGGGACAGGCCGTCGCCGTACGCGACGACGGCACTGTCCACTCCGTCCAGCGTGAGCCGTCGGCCCACCTCGGCCTCGAGCAGATCGAGCCCCTGTGCCTCCAGCAGCTCGAGCGTCGAGTCGGTCAGCGCCTGCACCTCGGCCAGAGACGAATGCGCTTTCATATCGGCTAGAGTGAGGATCTGGAGGGCCATGGCGCCGGCTTAGGCCACCATCGTGTCGAGGAAGTCCGCGTTCGTCTCGGTAGCCGTGAGGCCCGCGATTGCCGCGCACGCCGCCGTGAAGCCGACCTTGTCACCCGAGACATAACCTTTGGTCGCCCCGGCATTGGTGTCGTAGGTGGCGACGACAGTAGCGACTCCGTTGGTGAAGAGAGGAGTCGTGTCGTCGAGGGCCGGCGCGGCAACGTCAACGTCGGTAACGACCTCGGTCGGCGTGAGCGTGACCGGGGACCCGTTGATCCACGTGTGCACGTTCCCGGCCGCGTCAGCAAACGTGAGAACGATCGTCTTCTTGATGGTACCCACTGCAGCCGCCGTCACTACCGCAGCAGAACTGGCAGCCGCCGCCGGCACGGCCGTCAGCACGAGCGTCCGCTGTCCGCTCAGGGCCTGCGACTGCATGACAAGCGCATTGATGATGTCCTGGGTCTGCGGGGTACCAACGAACCCCGCACCCAAGAGCTGGAGTTTGCTCATGTGGCATCAACCTCTCTCTCGTTTCGCACCGCCGTTCCGGCGGGGGAATCTTACGTTCTCGGGAGGACTCTAGCGAAGACCGCCCTTGCGCCCGCCCGGGGGGATGTGGGCGACGGTGAGTGTTCCACCTGCGCCTGCGGAGCCGTAGCCCGCCCTCTTCAGGTCCTCGCCGTTCGCTCCCCGGAAGACGCCGGTGGCCAGCACGTCGGCCCGCTCCTCGGCGCCGGGAATGTGGTAGAGCACGCCCTTCTTGACGCGCTGGGTTTGTCCGTCGATGGTCACCGGTCCATAGCTCGCCGGGCCGTCCAGCACCACGTACTCGCGCGTGGCTGCGGCCGTGCGGGTCTTCGTGGCTACCGCGACTGCGGCAGCTTCGACGACGGCCGGATCGGGCGGTGCATCCGTGTCTCCCCAGCCGGACGGAACTGGCTGCTCGATTGGTTCCTCGTCTTCCGCGACCTCGACTTCGGCCTCTACGGCCTCCTCGGCAATCGCGGCCTCCGCAGCCTCTGCGGCTGCAGCTTTCTTGTTCTTGAAGTCGGCTTTCGCCATCTGTCCTCCCAAAAGAATATGCGGGTGTGTGGACGCCGGGCCCGGCGTGCAACTTGGCCGGGCCCGGCCACTGGAGGGGGGTTACTCTCAGATGGTCACGCCGGTGACGATGACCGTGGCGTCGAGCTCCTCGATCACCGGGTCGTCGTCGAGGAACACCGAGTAGTACCGCATGTCGTTCATGACGGACGACTTGCCCTCGGCGGCCTTCCGGATCCGCACGTCCCACGTGTTAACCGCAGCCAAGTTCATGGGATCGAGCAGCGCGATCTTACCGTCGGCCAGCGACGGCACCTTCACGACCGGGATACCGAAGGGACTGTTCACCGCGTCCACGCCGAGCAGGGCCATATCGCCGGCACCCGTCGCCCGGTTGGAAACCGCCTCGATCCAGGCGATCTGCGTGGCGGCGTTCATGCACCACTTGAGAGTGCCGCGGGCCACGTACTTGTCGGGCATCGCCTTGTAGGCCGCGAAGAAGTGGCCCTTCTCGATGGCGCCGCCGTTGATGGCTGCACCCGCGACCACATTCGCCCCGGCGACCAGCTGCTTCCACCAACCCTCGTTCAGTGTGAGGAAGGCGGCGTCCGCGCCGGCGTCGGCGCTGTCGGCGTTCCAATGCAGATCCTCGAGGTCGATCGCGAGCTGCGTGGTCAGCATGCCCATGAGCTTGTCCTCGAGGTTCTCGCCCTCGATGTTGTCGTGGAAGACATCCTCGGAGACCTCCCAGGGGAGCTTGATGCGCACGCAGGTGTAGGGCACCCGCGCGAACGTCGGAGTCACGCGGTAGCCGTCGTCCCCGGTCGGGCCTTCGGTCTTGGCGCGCAGGAGCCGGCTGCCGACCGCGATCTTGTCGAGCTCGCCGGTCTTGGCCGACCGCTTCTCCTTGCGGTGCATCGCGGAGAAGGGGATCTGCTCGTAGATCTGGACGTAGAACTGCTGCACCTGCTCCGGAGAGAGGAGACCATAGGTCACCTCGCTGTTGATGAGCTTCTGGATGGACTGGACGGCCTGGACAGGATCCATGGCGTAAACCTCGCTTTCGCTGGGGTGGACTTGCTTGGGGGATAGGGCCCTTCAGGCAGGACCTGGGGGTGCTACTCGTGACTACCCTGTGAAGATCTTGGAGCCTTCCCAGGAGCGGGTCCCGTCGGCCTTCAGAACCTGGTGGGCGCCTTCGGGAGTGACGGACTGACGCGCACCGGCGGCGCCTTCCACCGTCTCCAGGCGCTTGGTGATCGGGTCCACGGCCGCAGTAACGGCGTCGGTGACCAACTTGGTGACGGCCTCCGCGGTCAGCTCGGTGGCGGGCTCGCCCTCGGGCTCCTCGCCACCTTTGGCGACGGGGGTTGCGGGATCGACGACGGGCTCTTCCTCGAAGAGGTCTTCGAGCTTGTCGACGCGCTCCAGGATCGGAGCGAGGGCTTCCTCGGCCGCCTCGGCCACCGCTTTCTTGATTTCCTCGGCCGTCATGTCTGAACCTCCGTTCTCTGGGCCGGAGATTCCGGCCGCTTTCTGTATGGCGCTCTTGACCCAACCGCGGACTCCGCCGTCGGTCGCGTCGTCGTCAGGATTCGGTGCTTCGTCCGCGCGCTTCAGGATCAAGAAGCGCTTCCCGTTGGCGGCTTTGTCCACCACGCTGACCTCGTCAACGCGGAGCATCGTGAGTCGCTTCGCCATGGCCCGTCTCCTCTCAGGTCGCCAGTTCATATTCGCCTGGGGGCAGCGAGGCCATGAAGTCCGCCAGGGTTGTGTTGGCCCTGCTCCAGATGATCTTGTCGGTGGAGCGATCGGCCCGGCCTCCCGACGTGGGGTGCACGGCCCAGGACGCCCCCTCTGTGAGCTTGGGTGCCTTCTGGCCGTTCGCGAACATGGAGTTCCGAAGGTCTATCTCCACGCCGTTCGAGCCGACCAAGCGCTCCCCGTTGTCCACCCGCTTGACCTTCATCTTCTCTTCGACCTTCGCGCCGTCGCGGGTGGTGTGGGTCCGCCCGCTGTCCTCGGAGCGCCCGTGCAGGGTGCGGCTCCCGTGGGTGCTCTGATCGTGGCTGGCGTGCTTCGCCACATCTTCCGCGTCCAGCCGCACACCCTGGCCGCCCACCGAGTAGCCGGTGAGCTCGCCGCCCTCGATGCGCTTCCAGATCTCCTCGGGCCAGCGCATGGCGAGAACCCAGGAGCCCTTCTTGACCGTCTCCGTGCCCTCGGCCGTATCCACGTCGAAGTCCGCGGGGGCGAGGAAGGACTCCACCACGAAGGCGCCCTTGACGATCTCGGTGTGCATCTCGCCGCCGACCTGCGACTCCTCCATCCAGGCGTGGGCGGAGAGTTCGATGTCCTCGGCCTTCATGACGTCGCCTTGGAGGTCCTCGGTGTCCGGCTCGAGGACGACGCCGTAGGTGATGCGGCGGGCACTTGCGGCCTTCTCCACGGGGACCAAGAAGCGGAAGTCTTTTGTGACCTCGGCATAGACCTGCTGCACTTCGGTCATGGCCTCCGTGTCCAAGGTGGCCGTGCCGTCCTTGGCGAAGCTGCACGGCACCCGGTAGAACTTGTTGTTCTTGTAGTCACGCACGACGACGTGATCCTCGTGGTGCTCGTCGACGTAGAAGTCTGCTGCGTCCTCGGCGGGACTCAGCGCGGGCGTCCGCATGGTCCGGCTCAGCTCTCGCGCGGCGGCATCCTGTGCGCGCATGCGGCTCTCGTAGGAGCCGACTAGCTTGGCCATTACTCACCTCCAATGGAAAAGGCCCCGGAGGGCCCTTCCTGCGTCCTATGGCTTCCCGGCGAACTCACCGGCGGTTGGCGTCCTTTGGCCAGCTACTCCTCGTCGCCACGGAGGAACCTCAGCAGCTCGGCCACCTGCCGACGCGCCTCCACCATGTTCCCGACGTGGCCCCAATCCAACGGGCCGCCGGGCATCGGCTTTCCGACGATCTTGGCGAGTTCTGTGATGTCCGCCTGGACTGCGGCTTGTGCCTCTTTGTAGGCCGCAGTAGCTTTCGCAGCGTTGCGCGCCTGGGAATCAGCCCTCCTGGCTCGCCGGGCTTCGATAGGGTTCTTCTCGGCGGAGGCACGGGCTTTGTCGTCCGCCCGCGCAGCCTGGCGGCCGTGATCGGCCGGAGTGGTGCCGCCGGGGTTGCCTCCACCCCTCCGACCGTGCGGGCTCTGGTCGCCGGAGCCGTGCTTGGCCACGGACTCTACTCGATCAAGAGCGGCGGAGATCGCCTCCACCGCCGGACCGAAGGACTCCCAAGTGGCCGAGCGTAGAACCTCTCTGTCGGATGCCTTGCTCATCAGTCCATCTCGCCTCTCATGAAGGCGATCAGCTCGCCTGCACGGAGCTGCGCTTCCTCTATCTTCCCGACGTGCTCGCCAGCTAGTTTGCCGTCCGCCGGCGGTGTCGAGAGCCTGTCGATCTCCAGGAGATCCTTCCGCAGTTGCGTCCGCGCCCTCGCGTAGCGAACCTTCATCTCTCGGTCGGCACCTTGAGGCGCGCCCTTCGGGCGCTTCTTGGGATCTTTCTCCTCCGGCCCCTTGCCGCCGCCTTTGCGACCGTGCGGAGACTGATCCCCGGTGCCGTGTTTGGCGATGGCCTCCAGGCGGTCGAGGGTTTCTACCACTCGGCTCACCGCTGGGGTAAACACGCGATCTATGTCGTCGCGGAGAGCAGGGTTCGATCCGCTCACGGTGCGTCCTCCTCTGGTTTAGGAACGTCAAATTCCACGGGAGGGTCCACCCTGGTCCAGCGACCCCACTTATTGATGCCGATCTCGTGCGCGACGCGGAGCACCGGATAGTCGCGGTCGGGGTGCCACACGAGCACCTCGGTGGACCCCGGCTGAGCGAACACCAGCGTGCACTCGCTGTTTCTCCATGTCGCTTTAAGTCTCATTGCGTCTCCATGTACGCATCTATGCCCATGTAAATCAAGCGGTTCAGCAGCCCCTCGTGCTCGGGCGTCCACCGCAGGCCCCGCACGTGCACCTCCTGGACGTCGTCCAGCGTGAGGCCTCCTTGGATCTGAGCTTCGACGAATGGTTGCGAGTCGAGGCCGCTGCGCATCATTCCGTCGGTGCGCCACTCCCCGTTGAATCCCTCGAGCCTCGGCGCCTCTATGGGTGTGCCGATCATGCCGGCGGCCTTCGTTGGCTCGTCATAGAGCTCGTTGAGGAACCCCCCAAGACTGTCGCCCAGGGTGATCGTCGTCCGCTCCCGGACGGAGTCCTTCAGCACCCACTGGATCTCGCCGTACTGCGAGGCAGTCCCTGTGGTGTACCCGTAGACGGGACGTTCTGCAGCTGGGAGGTCGACCGGGATCCCAAGTCCCGATCTCTCGGCATTGGCACGCAGCTCGGGGTCGTAGTTCCCGCCGCTCGTGCCCGACTCGAACTGTGTCTCGAAGCGCCCGTCTTCCAGAATCAGGTGGGCGGCATCAATCGTGGAGTTGATCTTCACCGGTCCCACGGCGGCCTCGGTCATGAGGTCCTGTGCCCGCGTCATGCCCTGCTCGAAGGTGACGCCGTTCTTCTCGGCCCACTCTCTGACGACGGATTCAGCGTGCCTCTGGATGGCTGCGATGCGCTCGGCCGAGGGGCGGTACATATCGGGACTGACTTCCGGTCCGGTCACGGCGACCACGGGGGCAGGCACCGCGGCGGCGGCGAGCCCGTGCTCGTCCAGTGCCGGCGGATCGTAGGTAACACCACGCTTCACGTACTTCACGGAGCAGCGGCACTGGATCGTGTTGTCGGGCCCGGCGCCGAAGGACTCGTAGTCCCCCGGGACCATCATCTTCTCCGGTTCGCCCAGCCGGTTGTTGACCACGAACGGCTCGTCGATCGGCCGACGCTGCCGGTTGGCCTCCCGGTGCCAGCGGCGAGTCCGCAGGTCCAGGCGAGCGTGCCACTCGTGCTCCGTGGAGCCGCCAGCCAAGGCTATGAATCTGGCTCCCCATCTATTCGCGGTCAGCACCTCGGTGCGGGCGATCCTCTCCGCCCTCAACCGCCCGAAAGCCTTGTCGAGCCGCATCACCCGCTGCGCCAGCTGCTCGGTGGTCTCCCCGGCCTGCAGTCCATCAGCCAGCGTGTTCACCAAGGCCCTGTGAGTCGTAGCGGAGATCTCGTCGACCACACCCCGGATCCGGTGGCCTCGCAGCCATTCAGGCGCCCCAGCTACCCCGAGCTCCCAGGTGAGTTGACCGGCGAACCCCGGCGTCGCCGAGAGACCTGAGGCAAGCACCTGTGCCTCCCGGACGCCCCAGGCGGCTCTCGCGTTTGCTCCCAGGCGTTCGTAGAGGGCCATCCGCCCAGGCTCCAGGGGAAGTTCGAGGCTCCGCTCTGCCTCTCGGGCGACGGTGGCCAGCTCACGGAGCATTCTGCGTTCGACCCCAGGGGGTACGTTTTCGGCCAGATCAAGCGCGGTCACTCGCAGGGGCCCCTTCTCGCCGAGCTCGTAAGCCGCCTCAGCCAGCGTACTCCCGTTCTCAGCCACCAGAGACGCCGCACCGTTGACGGCCCGGAACGTAGCCGCTGGGCCCTCAAGCCAACCGGCCGTGAGCCAGACGGGCACCTGCCCCGCAAAACTACCGGCGGCCAGACCCTCTACAGACCCAGGCGCCAAGGAGAAGACCGTGCTGCCCGCGGCGGCCGATGCGCGCTGCATCCCGAACCCGGAGAAGAAAGCTTCGGACTCCGGGCCGGCGGTGACTGCGAGTCCGCTCTTGCTCTTGACGGCCGCCGCTGCGAGCTCACGCATAAGCTGGACGCCGGTGCCGGGCACTTCCCGCTCGAGCGCCCCCAGATACTCGATCTCGAGGAGCCCTTTCTGAACACGATAGCTCGCCGCCGCCACGATCCGCCCGGCGCCGTCCCGGAGTACGAGGGCCCGCACTCCCTTGGTCTTGGCAGCCCGCTCCAGCGCTTGCCAGATTGCCCGCCGGGCCCGATCGGTGGAAGCTTCGAAGCCCGCGAGCTCCACCAGGGCCTTCCGCGCCTGTGCCACGGTCAGCTCTCGAGCGCCGGCCGGGAGCAGCCCCGCCGCCTTGGCTCCGGCGACCGCGCCCTCCCCCACGCCCTCGCGGGCCGCGACTTGCAGCGCCTGCGCGAACTCCTCTGCATCGACCTCCACCGTGCCACCGCGGGAGATCACCTCTGAGAGCCACGTCTGCCATTCGAGCGCTGCGCCGGGAGGAAGATCATCGAACGGGCGCTTCTTCTTGAGAACCGGCTGGGACGGTGGGTGCTCGCGGATGTAGGCGGCGTAGAGTTTCTGCTGCTGGCGCATGACGCCGGCGAGACCGTCACGAAGTGTCAGAATCTGCGCGGCGAGGACCTTGGCCGGCGGGAGGCCCGCGCCGTGTGGGATGCCTTCGCGCAGCCAGGCCTCGGTGTCCTCAGTGTCGACCTTGCGGATGAGCTCGGCGAGGGCGTGGGACACGCTGGGGCTCCTCCGGTCGTAGGGGCAAAGGAAAGGCCCCTCACGGGGCCTCGCTGAATCTCCTGTGGCTCGCTCGCCTATTCGAACCAGAACTTGATGGTCTGGGGCTCCAACCCAAGGGCCTCTGCGCACTACCGCCGCAGCTCCGGCAGCGTGATCGCAGGGCCGTCCTTCGTCTCACGGAAATGCCGGTCCTCGGCAGCCAGAACGTAGTACGTGGCGAGCTGCTCATCGGGGCCAAGATCCGCACGAGCGTCGATGAAGCTCACACCCTGGACGACTCCGCCTTCACATCCCTGCTCCACGGACATGCGCCCCCGCTCAATCTGCTCCGCCACCAGCACCCTCTCGCTGGCGACCAACCCGACGAGCCTCACGCCCTGCTCACACTCCACGATTGACAAGCCGCCGACGAGGGCCTAAAGGTTCCCGATGCGGAGAGCTACTACCCCCACCTTCGGCATACTCTATGGTCAACGCAGGCCGGGCGCCGGTGGTGGCATGCTCCTTCGAGGCGTACCCCCAGATGCTATCGGCAGTCGCTTCGTCGGCGCTCAAAAACTTCACCACCAGAGGCATCGAGGCTCCACGATACTGCGTCACGAGTGCCGCCACATCCCACAGACGCGGAGTCCCGATCGCACTCGAGTCGTCGAAGTTGGACGGGGACACCAGTGCCCCCAACCCGGGCATGTTATTCCAGGTCACAGCCGCCTCGGTGAACGTTCCGAGCAGGTTGCGGCACTCCAACAGCTTCGGTCCGTTCGAGCTGAGGGCGTACCACACCTGCTGAAGCTTCAGTGTCGCCGACACAATAGTGGCCCCACCAGGCACAGCCGAGAGATCGAACTGGAGAAACGCCCGCTGGGGTCCGGTCCCCCTCCGCGGCATGAGCATATCGGTGTTGTGGGCGACAGCTGGCTCGGCCGAGTACACGTTCGCGTCGTGCGTTGGCGGATTCGGCCCCCAGATCGTCACACCGTCACCCCCCGCAACGCGAGCCGGTCAGCGATCGCCTGCATGTTCTGGACGACGTCAGCGTCCGACAAGTCAGCCTGATTCCACTGCGCCCAATATCCCTTGCCCTTCATCGGGCCGACGACTCCAGCCCAGTAGTCGCCGAAGTTCATCTGTTTGTTGCCTTCCCACGTGGTCTGTGGGCTGGTGACCAGAGTCACTTTGGTGACCGCGTGTCCCGACCATCTAGTCCACTGGGCCATCTCGGTTTGCCTTCTTCGACAGGCGACGAGAATCGGCGTATTCATCGAGCAGAGGGTGGTGTCACCGATTTCATTCGCAGTGGCGGCGTAGTCTTGGGCCGACAACGAGGCTGGCTTCAGTCCGGGCCGAATCCGGTTGACTCCGCACATGTTGATGCCGTTGCCGCAGAACACGTAGGCCCCGAACCCATTATCCCAAGTCAGGTCAGACATCAGGAACGCTGCGAACCACACGACAGGGACATTGGGTTCATTCACGTCGTAGATGACACCGGACGGCTCACTGGGCCAATAGAGAATGTGGCCACCGTTCGCATTGAACTCTACTGCGGTGCCCCCGTCTACCCAAGTCGGAACCGTGCCTGCGCCAGGCTTGAAGGTTCCGGTCAGACCAGTCCCGGAGACCTCATACAGCTTGAGAGGATCAGCGCCTTGCAGGAAGTTGAACTGCACGGTGAGGCCGGTCGTGATGAACTCGGTCAAGCCGCCGACAGGAGCAGACCGCCCGGAGGCAGCTTTCGTCCGTCGAAAGAGTCTGTCTCGGGGAGACAACACCCGTCTAGGTATAGGTCCGGACGGAGAAGGTTCCCGATGCGGATAGCTTGACCCAAACCTTCCCCGTACACGGGTGAGCGAACGGCTCTCCGGCGGGGACTACTTCCACATTGGTTCCAGGAGTGGCTGAACTTCCGACCGACAACCTGTGGGTAGGGTCAGTAGGTCGAATCACGACCTCCAATGCCTGCGCAGCTGGGGATACTTCAGTCCAGACGACGCCATCATTCGCGAAAGTGACAATACCACCAGAATCGTAGGGACGCGGTTCCACCCGCAGAGCATCGTTCGCTGCATTGCGTATGGCCTCCCAAAAACCCATCCGTTCCTCCCTTGTGTCGAGCTAGTAGCCCGCGTGCTCTGAATCCGGACCGGCGAGTTCCCGGATCTCCTCCACCAGGTAGCCCAGCTTCGCCACCTCAGCGATGAAGGCCCGGTGAGCCGGCGAGACGCGCTTGCTGAGCGACTCCAGATTGCCGAGACCCTCCTGGGCACCGGACAGCGCGGGAGTAGGCGCTTCGAAAGGTTGACGGCCCCACTCTTCCAGATCCGGATCGGTGACCGCCCCGGTGTCAGGATCCATGCCTGCGTCGCCGTGATCGATGAAGGAGCGCACCTCGTTGTTCGTGAGCGCCCCCATGTAGTGGGTACGGGTGCGGGCGATCTGCTCCTCGTCGGCGAGGTCCATCTCCGTGAACTCAAAGCGCAGAGGAATGTCCGCGCCAAACTCGTCCTCCAGCAGCCACTGGATGCGCTTCTCCCAGCGGTCCTGATCCGGCTTGACCACCTGCTCTTTGAACGTCTTGTCCTGGTCTTTGCTGTTGGCGAGGTTGGCGTTCTCCACGATCGTGACCTTGCTCGGGCTCACCCGGTGGGCCATGATCACCTGGCCGACGACGAAGCGTCGGTACTCCATGAAGTCGGCCTCTTCGCGGGTGCCGACGGTCAACTTTTCGATGCGGATCTTGGACTCCGGCTTCCCGGGGGCCGACGGCTCCTTGCCTTGGATGATCAGGGTCTTGTGCGCGTCCCCGCGGATCCCCTCCCGCATGTACTCGAGGAGATACGTCTTGGTGTCCTCGTCGAGCTCGCCGCCCTCCACTACGATCGCCATCCTGGGGACCGCGTTGTTCTTGAAGAACTGCAGTTGGTACGCCTGGGCCGCCTCATCGCCCGCAATGTCCCCGAGCGCCGGCACGTGGTCTGGTAGCGGGTAGAACGGACTGTCGGGCGCCGTCTCCCCCACGATCAGCAGCTCGTTCGCGCCTTCGAAGCGATCCGGCGACTTGGTATCCTTGGCCGCCGTGCCGTAGTTCCGGAAGTACACATAGTCGCCGGCCACCTTCTGCACCCAGCCGTCCTTGTCCTTCCGGCGCCGGAGGGTGTAGGAGTGCACGTGGTAGAAGCCGTCGGCCTGGCCTTTGCCGTTCCGCGAGATCTCGATGGCGGCCCACCCGACGCTCTCCTCGTCCTTCTTGGCGGCGAGGAGGAGGTCGCTGAATGTCTCTCCGTCCCGGCGGGCCAGGAGCTCGAGCCAGGCGGTCAGCTGCTCGGTGAGCTCTTCTATGCTGGGGTCGCCGGGGTCCGTCCCCGCCTTCGGTTCGAACTTCCAGCCGAGGCCCACGGTGTTCACGGCCTTGGCATCCACGCACGCTTTGTGCGCGACGCTGCGGCTGTAGAGCTGCGCCAGGATCTGCGGATCGATCGGCGGGCTTACGCACTTGTGCTCGTCGTAGTTGAACTTTGCCAAGTCGAGCTGCTTGGACTCGCCTCCGCCCTTCGCCGGGGTCTCGATGACCTCGATGTGCACCTTGCTCATCAGCCCACCACCAGCACGCTCACGCGGCTACGCCCGCCCTGCTGTCCGAGGGCGATCTCGGCGTAGCTATCGGCGTGGGCAAAGTGGTCCGGCCCCCGCTTGATCCATCGCGCGCGTCTCTCTCCACTCACGGGGTCCTCCTCGACCTTGCGCAGCACGTTGGTCATCTGCCGGCGGTACTCGGCCAGCTCGTTCGTATCCCGCGGGAGACGCCTCTGCTGGAGTTTGTGCACGTCCCGCCAGGCGTCCAGGGCCTCGGTACGGTTGATGCTCACCACCGGACTGCCTTCCTGGTCGTAGCTCCAGGCGGCCCCGCCCTTCTGGGTGGACGAGTAGAACGCCATCCACACCCGTCCCGGGAAGCGCCGAGAGAAGGCCCGCGCCGCATGGGTATTCGGCAGCGCATCGATTACGCAGGCCCGCACGTCGTAGTTGGCCATGAAGTGATCCAGGTGGCTGAACACGGCGTCGGTCATCGGCTCGTTGTGGATGCGGACCGTGCACACCAGGCCCGAGCCGGTGGGCTCCTTCACGACCACGTGGAGTCCGTTGCCCTGGTCGACGCCCATGACGCAGCCCTTGCCGAAGTCCGGTTGTCCGTAGACGCCCTCGAGCGCCAGGAGCTCTTGCTCTGTGAGGCCGCCCTCGGCCGCCAGGTAGGGGAGCCCCACTTCGGAGTTGAAGAACTCCTCCGGGAAACGCGTTGTCCGCCACTCCGCCAGGAGAGCCGAGGGCTTGGTGTGGTGCCCTTGCTCTCGCTCCTGCTGCGACACGATCTGACTCTGGAACTTCGAGAGGTGGTAACCGTGCGTGGGCCTCTCGGGATGCTTCGCCACCCAGCGGCCATGAGCCGGGTTCAGTGTCGCCCCGCAACCCAAGCAGACCAACCGCTCACTTCCGGGCTCGCCCTTGATGAAGCAGATCTCCTGCCGGGGATCCTGGGGGGAGCCGTGGTGCTCGAGGAATTCGTCCTCCAGGCAGCGCCAGCGCCCGCAACCTGGACAACGGAGCAGCCAGTGACGCTGGTCCGTCTCCCCGAAGGCTGCATCCACCCCGTACTCGGGCAGCGACGGGGTTGAGAGTCGGAGCGACCAGCCCCACTCGGAGTGGCCGAGCCGCTTCTCGGCCAGGGACACGTTCGCCGGAATCATCTCGTCGAGCTCGTCGAAGATCAAGAAGTCTGCCGGCACCGACTTCATGCGGGTTCGCGATCGCGTGCCCCGGAAGTAGATGGAGCCCTTGCCGATCTGCTTGAGTCCGGCGGTATCGGTATCCCGTACGAGCGCCTTCAGGTACGGCGACTCCTCCACAGCCGGCGCGAAGCGATCCCGAGAGAACTCGCCAACGTCATGGTCGGAGGGGAAGAAGTACACCGTCCGCCCGCCCCGCAGAATCGCGAAGTGGAGCGCCCGCGAGATCGCGTACTCGCTTGCCCCCATCTGGGCGGCCTTGCGGATGACCATCCCCGGAGACTCGTCGGCGTAGAGTCCCCGCAGGTACTCGTGCCCCGCGAACGCGAAGGGCTCGCCGTCAATCAGTCTCCGCGCCAACGTCCAGTCGTAGAGGCGGCTCGAAGCCTCGCGGGAGGTCCGCAGGCGCGTGGCCAAGGAGCGCTTCTTCGGCATAGGCCATGTCGCCCAGGAGGCGGCCGATCTCTCGATCGAGCTCGGTTTCGGTGTGGTGCTCATGCTGAATCGGCCCTCCGCCCGGCCCCGAGAACTCACGGCGCTCAGGTGCATCGATCCCGAGGATCCGCGCCCGGCGCTCGAGGATCTTGAGCACGCGATCGATGGCCGGGGGATTGCCCCGTACCGCTGAGCTCCAGATGCCGAGGAGCAGCCGATCGAGGCGCTCGAGCTCCAGCTGGCGCAGGCTCTCCACGTTCTCGGGAGAGATCAGCTTGTCGAGGGCCCGCTGGACCGCTCGCATAGCACCCGAGCGGTTCTTGTAGCCGAGGCGCCCGGCGATCTGCTCGTAGGTGGCCCCTCCCAGTCGGAGCTCAAGAGCGTCGGCCTCGCGCTTGCGGGCGAGAGCCTTGCGGGCGCTCGCCGCGCCCTCGGGGCCGCCCATCACCCCTCCAGCAGGCTGGGCTCAATACCCATGCCCTGCATCCGCTCGAGGGTCACGGCCACGTACTTGGGCTCGAGCTCCAGCCCGTAGCAGACTCGATCCGTCTGCTCAGCGGCGACCATGGTGGTCCCCGAACCAAGGAAGGGGTCGTACACCCGATTGCCCAGACGGCTGGAGTTGCCAATCGCACGAGCCACGAGCTCCACTGGCTTCATCGTCGGGTGCTCCTCAGAGCGCGTAGGGCGATCGATCTCCCAGACGTCGTTCTGCCTGCGGTCATCCAGCGACACCAGCCTCGCGGCGCCTTCTCGCCATCCGTACCAGAGGGGTTCATAGCGAGTGTGATAGTCCTTGCGCGAAAGAACGGCGTGGTCCTTCACCCAGATGATCGTGGACGACCAGTGGAAGCCGGCCGCGGTCAGTGTCGCGTGGATCACGGGCCACTCCTGCGCACTCATGGCCATGTAGATCGGGGCACCCGGCAGCGCCACGGCCGCGATCGCGCGACAGAAGTCGGCGGCGAAGGCAGGGAACGCCTCACCCAGGTTGTCGTTCTCGATGGTACGCATCTTCCAGCGCGGGTTGGTCCCTGATTGCCCGTAGGCCACGTTCCACGGCGGATCCGTCCAGACCATCTCACACAAGCCGCCGCCCATGAGCCGCTGCACGTCCGTGTCAACCGTCGCGTCCCCACACAAGACCCGATGCGGCCCGAGCTCCCAGAGCTGTCCCGCCTCCGTGCCCCACTTCTCCCGGAGCTCATCCGCGTGATCGAGATCGGCGCCGGGATCTTCCGCGAGAGGCCGGTCGAGGTACAGTCCCGCCCCTTCGGCGATCCCTGCGAGCAGCTTCTGGATCGCCTCGCTCCCCGTGGTGATTTCACGCAGAAGCGCGTCCAGGGAATCTGCGTCGGCCGTCGCCATGGCGCCGATGGGATCGAGGATGGCGAGCGCCTCGGCCTCTTCCGCCGGCGTGAGCTCGACATAGGCTACAGGCACCTGAGCACCGCGAGCGAGGGCCTCCTCCGCCCGGGCATGCCCATCGATCATGAAGCCCGTGGTTTGGTTGACGATCACCGGTGCGATCCAACCCAGATCATCCAGCGAACCCCGCAGGGCCTCGCGCTGCACGTTCGGATGACGACGCCAATTCGCAGGGTTGGCGAGGAGCTGATCGGCGTCCACCAAGTCGTATCCGATCAGGCGGTTGGACCACTCAGACACGGGGGTTGCCTCCTCGGAAATGTGGGGGCATAGAAAAGGGCCGCTCGGGGTGAGCGGCCCTCAGGGCGCAATTCTAGTATCCCAACGCTTGTCAAGCTATCACGGGTCCGCCGTGAGTGTCAAGCGACCGCTCTGGGCGGCTTCGAACGGCAGAAAAAAAGCGCCTCCGTCGCCCACTCAAGCATTACCTCGAATCGCTTCTTGTGGGCTCGGCGATCATGCGGAAGCCCGGCCCGGCGGGCCGTTTGCTCCCAACCTTTGACCTCGTAGCAGAGGCCGCCGCGGTAGTACGAGTCCAGTAGCCGAAAGTAGAGGGGAGCCGTGGCGGAGAGCATCACCATCCGCCGGTCGATCTCGGCGTTCTGGCACATGATCGTTTCTCGGCGGTTCTCCAACGCTTCGTCGTCTCTGGCGCCGGGGCCGCGCTCACCGTACCGGCGGAGAGCAGTGCCGTCATCGAAGCTCGCGTACTCGTCGAGCGCCTCACCGAGGGACTCCACGTTCTTGAAGTTCCAGCGCCGCAGGTTGTCCCGGAGGGGACGCCGCTCCCGGCGCATCAGGCCCTCTTCCTCGGGCGCCCAGCCCAGCGCGCCAAGAGAAAGGCCGACACCGCGCCGGCCAGGTAGGCGATCGTCGCCACGGCGGCGAATTCGGCGAGGGGTGTCATGTCGTCTCCTCGTCTGTCGGCGCACGGCCGTAGGCCACTGCCTGCTCGTGTCGGCGGCGCTGGCATGAGCACTTCTCGGGTGAGCAGTTGAACGACCAGTGTGCGGGGAACCCGTCCTGAGCCTCGATCCACGTCGCTACCACGCGCCGGTGGGTCCTCTGCTCCGCGTTCAGCAGCGCGCACTGCTCCTGCCAGTATGCCCACTGCACCTCCGCGATATCACACCGCTCTCTGAGCGCGGCGTAGTCTTCCTCCTCACCCGCCACAGACCCTCCTCTCATGCCACTGCCGCCACAGCGGAGAATTCCGCAAGGGGTGTCATGGTCGACCTCCTGGGACGAGGGTGGGGACAGGGCACACGGTGCCGGCGGGCACGACCACCCGACCGAAGCCGTGGAAGCGGACGAGCACGTTGCCGATGGCGCCGGGGGGCGGGAGAACCTCGACGCGGCCCTGCTCACCGCGGAGCCAGCCGTGAGTGGCGCCGGAGCGGGCGACGCTTCGGACCTCGTCGCCGTGCTCGAGCCAGCGGTAGCGCGGCGCTGTCACAGGGCCACCTTCTTCTCGGCCTGTCCCTCAAGCACCAGCCCGAGTATGGTCGCGTATACCCAAGCGGGACTGCCTGGGCTCATCCCCACACGCACGCTGAGGACTTCGATTCTCCTGCCAAGGAGCAGAACTTCCTCCCCGACGCGCGGTACATCTTCCCGACGGGCGAGGGCACGGACTCGAAACAACCGGCTGCGGGCGACCGCTCGCTCACGGAAGGCGACCGGGTACAAGCTGCGATTCTCTCCGCCTCGGGCGACCAATCCGTTGCCTCTGTATGCGTTGCCCGCCGCGGACACCGACTTCATGCGGGGTATGGATCGCGGCGTCGGCCGTTGCCACGTATCATCCGCCCAGAGCGCGCAGCACCGCCGGTGCCACGCCGGGGAACAGTCCCGGGCCCTTTCCCTCCACCCGGGCTTCGGGATCCGCCGGCATGGCGACCGGTAGCGGTCATACCCCCGGGACAGGTCCTCGCGAAATGTGGGGCTGTCCAGGGTCGACAGTCGGAGCGCGTCTCGGAACGTCACTGCGGTCACCTCCACGTATCGGGTCATGCGTCTGCCCTCGGTCGCGGCTTGGCGGCCATCACGCGCCGCACGTCGTCCCCGGTCAACTCCGTCTCTTCACACCGATGCGCTACCACGTCCCCTGCATCAAGCTCGACGGTCAGAACCACCCGGCCGTGGGTGCGTCGGCTGCATCGGCGCTGCAGGTCGGCCACCACGTCGACCAACCCCGGATCAATCTTCACGACGCACCCGCCCGCAACTTCCGCACGTGCTCACCGGCGGCCCGTGCGCGAGCCGCCTGCTCCTCGCGACTCAGACTCTCCCCCTCCGGCTCATCATCCGCAACCGCCTGCGGGACTCTGCGCACCTCGGGCACCGTCTGCTCATGCAGGCGCTTGGCGAAGGCCACGAGGGCGACGGCGGGACCGCCTCGCAGGGTCGAGTCTCGGGCCTTGGCGCGGAGCTGCCCGATCGCCGTGGCAAGGTCGGCGCGTGGGTACTCCCGGCCCAGGCGTTCGAGCTCCCGCCGGTCCGCCGCTGGGGACCGTTGCCACCCAGGTACGTCCCAGAGCTCGATGAGCAGCGCATCAGTGGGGTCGTCTTCCTCGGTGGGGTCCGGGGTCTTCTGCTCTTCCTGCTCAATGCTGCTGCTCGGATCACCGTCGGCCTCGCACGCGACAGCAGCAGCATCTTCTTTAGGAGGGTCCTCTCTTCTCTGTCCTCTCCTCTCCTCTCCTCTCGTCGCGGACATGTCCGGTGCGTCCAGCGCCGCTGGTTTGGACGTTTCGGACATGTCCGCGTCCTGTCCGGCGGACGTTTCGGACATGTCCGGCGGACGTCCGGTGGACGTTTCCGGTTCTTCCCGCTCAGCGGCTCTTTTCTTACGCTTACGTTCGGCGTCTTGAATGCGCTTGCGGAACTGACTTCCGCCGTGGTCCTCCCAATCGTGAATGAAGAGCTTCCCACCGCGTGTGCGTTCGAGAAATCCCTTTGACGTTCCCGGGCCGCAGTCGACGAGGGCCGCGACGAACAATTCCGGGTCTCCCGTCCACCCCGCGGCGTCGGCAATATCCCCGTGATCAAAGTCGGAGAGATCTCCGTCGACGGCGTAGTCCAGGACCCAGTACCAGAGGAAGTGCAGGTGCCCACAAGCGTGGGCTGGAGAGGCGCCCAGAAGCCGCGCAAGACGCTTCAGCTTCGGATGATCGCGTAGCTCCTGATGAGATGGGATCCAGGTCATCGCGTCTCCCCACACTCGCATCGCCTCGCGAAACACGTTGGGGCCCCGCACCGCGGGCACGCCTGTCGAAGATCCGGGAAGCCATGCGTGCCAGTGCATAAGGTGCAGCGTCCGACGATCCGCCCTGCGTCCTCAGTGTCTTCAGTGGCTGCGGCAGCGACCTCGCGGCGCTCCTGCATGGCCCGAGCTCGGGCGCCGGCACGTCCGAAGCGGCGGATCATGTTCGCCTCCGATGTGCTGCCGCGTCGGGGCACGTCGCGAAGTGAGACGTGTGGGCGTCGACCATCCGGCCCTCCAGCGCTTCCCCCTCGACACTCAGCACGCGGATGCGCTTCTCGGCCTTGTGATCCAGTGGCATCGCCTTCCCGCTTGGGAACATCGTGACCCAGAGGATCTCTGCTCCACAGCTGCTACACGTTGCCACGGTCGGCCTCCTCCTCCACAACCTGCACCACGTCTCCCGTCCACCGACTCACGATCTGCACCGGCCCCTTGCCCTGGTCGCAGAGAACCTCCGCGTACTTCTCCGCCATGATGAGCAGGGCGAAGGCACAGCCCTGCCCTTTGCGGGGACTACGAGCAAGGACTTGGTTTGAGTCACTTGAGTACCTCCACGTCTTCGATTGACCTCGCTAGGATGTAGCGCGCTCCATGGCGCTCCACGTCCGCCTGAAATACCGCCTGGTCGGGCCGCTGTGTCCCCTTCGGGGTCTTGACCTCGATATAGACCGTCTCACCGCCCCGCACTGCCGACAGGTCCGCGAGCCCCTTGTGCGACAAGGGCCCTTGCACGTGGAGAATCACGAACCACCCGCGCCACCGCAGCCAGTCCCGGATCTGCGATCGGATCGCCGTCTCCGGTTGCTGTCCGCGCGACTTGGCGACAATGCGGCGGGCTTCCTCGATGGGCATGCGACGCCCGGTCACAATTCCATCCTCATCTGCCGAACCTCCCGACGTGCCTGCGACGCGACTGCCGGAACCGACACCCGCTCCACGAACTCCAGGAAGCCAGTGTGGAATGCCTCGGTCCAGGCTGCCGCGCTGTCTGTCGCCTCATCGTGAGCAGCTTCCGCGCTCCAGCCGTCAGCCTGCAGTTGAGCTTTGCGGACTCGGAACAACAGGCGGACGGCATCGGCCTCGTCAGGCGGGAGGATGTCATCGAGGCGGGGCACTGAGGAGTACGATCCCAGCCGCCGCCGCCCACTCGTACCCGTGCCGCCCGAGGCACTTGTCCGCCTTCTCGCAGGTCATGCACGTGGGTTCGGTCACACCGCAGCGGTCGGCTGCGTAGGGGTCGCTCCAGGCGTCTCCGCCGCAGGGCGTCACGCTACTCACTCACGTGCCCCTCGTCCTCGGGGTTCACGTCGTCCGGCTTGATCCCCGGCCGCGTGTAGCCCACCCCTGCGCAGACCGTGCACCCCTGCTGCGCACTCCAGCCGTCCAGCGGGTGGGCAAGCACGTTGCGGCCGCCGGGGTAGTCTCCATCCTCTTCCTGGTCGTAGGGCTCCAGGCAGGTGCAGGGCTTCCACGGGCTCGCTTGCCGAAGCAGTTGCCGGCCCACCTCGAGGGTGCGGATCCCGAGCAGTTCCAGCTCCACCGTGCCTTCGCCCTCATAGACCAGACCTTCATCGCTCGTGGCCGGCACGTGCACGCTCTTTGCGAAGTAGCGCGCCGTGACGATCACCTCGCGGCCGCGCTCGAGCTTCTCACCGGAGAGCAGCTTGCCGAAGGTGCCGAGCGACCACTTGCTGCTTCCCTTGGTGAGCTTGACGCCCACCTGGTGCTCGGGCGTGTAGTCGGCGAAGACCTTGTCGTCGAGGGTGGGCTGGTAGTGCAGTAGCTCCCCCGTCTCCATGTCGATCGCATCGGCGCCGCCGTTGACGGCTCCCAGGAACTGCTCTTCAGTCATCGTGACGGCCCGGCCGGCGGCCTTCAGGGTTATGGTTGTTTCTTCCACGGGTGCCTCCTCATGGCAGCGATAGCAGGCCTTGTGCTCGGTGATGATTCCGGGGTGCTCTGGACAGGTGGCGACTCTCATGCCGTGTCTCCCGGCGGCAGGAGTTGCGGCACTGCGCGCGCGGAGGCCTCCAGGAACTCGGGAAGCACTCTCCGGCCCACGGTAGTCGTGCCGGCCTTGGTCGGGATCTCGAAATGCGCGAGGAAGGCTTCCTCGAATCGCACGAGCCCGAAGTCCACCGCCTCGAGCTGGCTCTTCAGGTAGAAGAACAGCGCCCGGGCCGACTGCCGGCGGAACTGGTCCGCCTGCTTTTCGTTTCGGGCCTCCTCTTCACCGGTGGGGATCTCCATGTTGACCATGGCCAGGACCTGCCTGCCGTCTGGCCCGATCAACACTTGGAATCGCAGCGCCAGGGAGGGCGGGTCGAAGATCTCAGTCAACTGCATCCCCCGAGCGCCGTGGCGGACCAGGAGCTTGCGGATGTCCTCCTGCGTTTTCGCTACTGCCACTGTGGTTGCGGCGTAGGCTTGGTCCCGACGGTTCACGCGGCGACCTCCGCCCGCGACAACCCGTCCTCGCCGCGAGAGACCACGATCTGCTGCGGCATTGCGTCCTTCAGGTCGTCGTAGTGAGTCAGAAGCAGCACCACGCCGAAGGTCTCACCCATCCGCTCCAGGATCCGCGCCAGGTGCGCGCGGCCCGGGGCGTCAAGCCCTTCCGGCTCATCGACTATCAGGGTCTCCACCCGGGCGCCCGATCGATGAGACAGCAGTTGAGCCAACCCGAGTCGCATCGCCGAGGCCACCCGGTAGCGCTCGCCTCCGGAGAAGGTCTCGAACGGCCGCCAGTCCTCCCCGTCGTAGACGATGATCTCCAGGGACTCGCGGGCGCCGTCGCGGGTCTCCCTCTCTGACTCGAAGCGCAGAGCCAGGGAGCCCTCATACAGCGCCAGGAGCTCGTTGACCTCCTTCTCCAGAGCCAGGAGCACGTTGCCGACGATGAGCGCCGGCACGCCCCACTTGCTGAACGCCTTGCGCAGGAGCTCGGCGTCGGCCTGGTCTTGCTCGAGGCGCTTGGCGGTCCCCGTGGTCTCGGCGAGAGCGTCCCGGCTGGGGGCAAGTTGCGAGATCTCACCCTCGAGGCGGGCGACCGCTCTGTCGGCCTCCGCGTGGGTCGCACGGGCGGACTTCAGTGTCGCCTCCGCACCGTGCACCGCTTGCTCTGCCGTCCTGAGGTCACCCAGCGCTGCCTGTGCCCCGCTGGCGGCCTCGCGGGCCTTCGTGAGGGTATCCGTAAGGGCTGGGTCCTCCAGGGCATCACGGGCCTCCGTCACGTCACGCTGCACATCGACGAGTCGCTCCCCCAGAGCGGCGATCTCGGCGAGGCGGGCGGGGATCGCGTCGAGGTCACGCAGGCATGACTCTTGGCGTTGGTGCGCGATGGCATCATGGGCGGGCGCGGGGAGACTGCCCAGAGCTGCCTCGGCTGCCTCTAGCTCGTGCCGTCGTTCCGTGCCCGTGGCGCTTGTCGCCTTCAGCTCCGCCTGGGCGTCCTGCAGACTCTCGAGCTTCTCGAGCGCGGCTTGCTCTGCCGCAGCGTGACGAGCGCGGGCCGTCTGCCATTCAGCGAAGAGCCCCGCGACAGTCTGCCTCAATGACTCTCCGCCAACGTCCTGCCCGCAGCGGTCGCAGGTTGGCGTGTCTGCATTCTTCACAACTACCAGCCGCCGTTCGGCGTCGTCCGCCTCGAGGCCGGACCGGTCCGCCACGCTTGTCGCGTCGGCGTGTTCACGGGCCAGCGC
The DNA here is from genome assembly GCA_024637035.1 of Actinomycetes bacterium. Taxonomy (GTDB): domain Bacteria; phylum Actinomycetota; class Thermoleophilia; order RBG-16-64-13; family RBG-16-64-13; genus JAHJSA01. The sequence continues at coordinate 116,919 of JAGXFW010000008.1, read as the reverse complement.
CGTCATTCGGCGTTCAGTCTGTCGATACTCTTCAGTGGCTTCGTCCAACCGGGTACGTGCCGTCGCGATCGCCAGTTCGGCAAGACGCCGGTCTGCTTCCACGGCCTGGTCTACCTCGCGGGCACAGGCGCTGTCAGCAAGCCACTCCACGATGACGTCGCGGTCTGCGAGCTGCTGCTCGAGGTCGGCCCGATCCGAGACGCGGATCTCGAGTCGGTCGCGTTCTTGCGCCAGAGAGTGGACCCGCGTCTCGAGGCTCGCCCGGTGATCGGTCAGCCGTGTGAGTTCAGCCTCGGCACGCTCGGAGTCAGCCGCACCTCTGCGGGCCGCCTCCAGTGCGAAGCCCGCCTCTTGGAGTACCCGCTCGTATTTCTCGACGCGCACGGCGTAGGTGGCCCGCTCCCCAACAGCGAAGTCGAGGTCCACGTCCTTCTCCGTCAGCCGCTCCACGTCCGCTTCCAGCCGCTCCACGTCACGCCGAGCAGTCTCGAGCTCCGCCTTGGCCTCTGCAGCCGCGGCCTTGAAGTGAGACTCGATCGGTCCGTACTGCTCATCGAGCTTCAGGATGGCGCCGAGAGCCTCGAGGCGCTGCGCCGGCCGGAGCGCGAAGAACGACCCGGCGTCCCCTTGGCTCACGATCGCGGTACCGAGGAGCGTATCTTCATCGACACCCAGGATCTGCCGCACGCGGGCCTCGGTGTCTCGGGTGCCGTCGCCTTCCGCGACCCAGAGCCCGTCGGCCTGCCGCGCGAGCTCCACGGTGGACTTCCCGGAACCCCGTGAGGAGCGCGTCCTGGTCAGCCGGTAGGTTTCCCCGCCGGTAGAGAAGTTGAGAGCGACCCGGCACTCCTCAGTGCCCGTGCGGATGAACTGGTCGAGGTTGCGCATGGACCGCGCGCCGGTGAGGGCGAAGGCGATCGCCTCAAGGAGGCTGCTCTTGCCCGCGCCGTTGGCACCGACGACGCTCGCCAGCTGCAGGCCGGAGAGGTCGATCGAGGCGTCCTGGTAGCTCTTGAAGTCTTTCAGTGTCAGAGACTCAACCCTCATAGTAGTGCCCTCCCGCTGTCTTCACGGCCAGCTCGAACATCTGCAAGGCGACCTCGAAGTCGCCCCGCGCACGCGCCATGATGCTCATGGGCGCCTGGTCGGTGCGGCGCTCGAAGCAGGCGACTTCCTCGGCCAACTGATAGAGGATGCGGCGCGCGTCGGGCCCGAGCCCGGGGATCGCTTCGATGGCATCGAGGCGAGGTTCGGTGTGTGTGGCGGTGGTCATGCCAGCACCCCCAGCGCGTCGTGTACCAGTCGATCGAGCCGCTCACGCTGCGCCCCTGTGAGCCCCTGCCCGTTGGCGTACTCCTGCCAGCCGGTGAGCACGTCGGTCTCCTCAGAGAGCGTGGATTCGCGCTCGGCTACCGCGTGGCGCAGCGTCGCGATCGGGCCGTGGACTTTGAGGGCTCCGCCCTGGTACAGGGCCCGGCGGATCCCGGCGTGGTCGACGGCGCGGGCTTGCTCCGGTGTTGCCTCGTAGCGCACTCGCACGATGGCTCCCGGCAGGGCGCCGTTCAGACTGGCGACGCCGGCCTCCCAGGCGGTGGGCTCGGTGAGCTCGAGGTCGACGAACGGACGGGGGTTACTCGAGCGCCAGGCCGTCCCGAACGTGCACCCCCCGCTGTCGGCATTGGTGGACAGGTCAATCAGCCACCACCCCTTGTCCTCTGTCGCCTCCGCGAAGTCGAGGCGCTCGAGCGACCCCGCGTACCTGATGTGTGGCTCCAGATCCTGGGCACGGTGTAGGTGTCCCCACGCCTGATACCGGAACGGCAGCCCGCGGAGCTCCGAAAGCGGCAGCACCGGCTCGCGGAAGAACTGCGTGCTCCCGGCCGCGCCGACCGCGCTGCCCGCGATGGACCCGTGGGCCAGAAGGACACACCCAAGAGGACCGGCTGCGGCCTCTGCCTCCGCTCCGAGCTTCCGGAGCACGGCCAGGGAGAGCTCGACGATGCGAGCGTTCTGCTCGTCGATGGTCAGACGCTCGAACTCGGGATCCGCCGCAGCGAGGTGGGCGCGGGATGGCCAGGGGAGGCAGGCGATGGGTATCGGTAGCTTGGGCAGGGGCACTGTGATCCCATCACCAGCGATCACTTGAGGTCGGTCTACCACCATTACGTAGTCGCGATAGCCATCGAAGATCGCAAGCGCATGCGTGCGACCCGGCGCTCTCGGGAGATCATGATTCCCCACGATCGCCACCATCGGGATCTCGGCGTCGCAGAGCACGTCCAGCCCGTCCCGGAACGCCTGCTGTTCCGTGGGCGACGGCTTCGAGTCCCGAAACGCATCCCCGGCGAAGAGCACCAGGTCGACGCCCTCAGTCACCATCTGTTCACACGAGCGCACCCAGGCGTCGCGGAAGTCCCGTAGGCGGGAGTTCACTCCCCCGCGGTCTTCGTCGCCGAGGTGGTAGCCGCTGCCGAGGTGGGGGTCGGCGACGTGGGCGAGGCGGATGCTAGAAGTCGACATCATCATCGTCCCCCGTCGCATGGCCCCAGTACGTGAGCCAGGCCTCTGAAGCGGTGCCCCACTTCGCACTGCCGGAGGCGAGCAGCGTGCCCCGCACGTAGTCGGGGTGCTCGCGTGCCACCTGCGAGATAGGCAGGCCCTCATGCGGCCCGCTCGGGATCGTCGGGTCGGAGTCCGGTCGCTCGCCGAAGGTCTCCGGGAGGAGCTCCCCGCTCTCTGGGTCCACACCCTCCGGGGCCTCATCGTGCTCGGTCGCGGTCACGTCGATGGGCGCCTCCTCAACAGCCGCCGGCGGACCGTACAGCAGCCCGGCCGCCTGCTCTCCACCCGTGAAGATCATGCGGAGCACGTCAGGATTCGACGTGTCCGGGGTGAACGTGGTGGAGACGACGAGGAAGGGCCGCGCTATCTCGTCGGGCCCGTACTTGCTCTTCAGCGTCAGCACCTGCCGGTAGGCCCGCAGGCGCGCCTTCGATTCCGTCATGGGTAGTCGGAACTTCTTGATCCGGCCGTACCAGTTGTCGTTCCACCACTTCGCGCGGGCGGAATCACCCTTGGTCGCCCAGTCGGGGATGCCCCCCTCGAGCTGAGCCTTCTCGTCTTCCTCGATCCACTCGCGCGTGCCCTTGGCGGTCTGGTAGGTGCCGTCGGGGCGGCGGACGCGGACCGTCACCGTGATGCGCACGTTCTCGGAGCGGTCGCCGAAGTATTGGATGATCGGGTCGAGCTCCTCGATCCCGGCCTGCTTGCCGATCACGTCCAGGGCGCGCTTGCTGAGGGCGTACGCACCGGGCTTGGCTGCGTAGCTGCCGCTCGCCACCTTCGGCTTCTCGATCGCGTAGAAATCGCCAGACGCTTCCGCCGCGTCCAGGTTGACAACCGAGATCGCCGGGGTGAAGTTCCGATCCGCCTGCACCAACGTCGCCGCCGGCGCCAGGACGTTGAACCGCTCGCCGAGCTCGGAACTCGACAGGTCGATCATGAGCGCGCCCCCGGCCTCCCGTAGGATGCCGAGCTCGCTGGCCGCCTGGACCAGTGCCCGCTCCTGCGGGCGCACTCGTTCGAGCGCTTGGCCCGGTTGTGTGGTCTTTGTTGCCATTGCCTTCCCCTTCCTGCTACAGTGAACGTGTGTGTGCGAGCGCTTCTTCGGAGGCGCTCGTGCTGCGTTTGCGGGCCAGTGCCACCACGGCGTCGAAGTGCCGATTGGCGCTCCGGTTCAGGCCTGCCGAGATCCGCGTCAACTCCTGGTCGAGCCGCAGGTGCCGTCGGATCGCAAAGGCCTCCTCGAGGTCGATCGAGCCGTCGGCCAGTGCTGCGTCGAACAGTTCCAGCGTGTGCGCGTCGTTCAGTCGGTCGTCATCCAGCGCGGCCGCTTGGTCGAGCAGTGCGTTGTCGAGCTCGACGATGGCTTGTGGTTTCCGTCCTCTCATGTGAATCACCCCCCTCCGTACACTCATGACGGTCCCGTCGCCCAGAACAGCAGTCCCACGTAGGTCGCGGGAATCACGACGTAGCCGACGATTCGCTCCCATCGCCACTGACGGGGGTGTCGGATACGGTGCGGCCGGGCACGGCGGCTCCTGGATTCCCACGTGGCCCAGGTTGCCCAGGCGTCTACCTGTTCGGGGACGCGGGCTTGGTCTGCGAGTGCGGTGGTGATCACAGCCCCGCCTCCCGCATCCACTCCACAGTACGATCAGCATCAGCAGACACCCGGCACAGCGCCAGGATGAACCCGAGCACCACGAACATCGCGAAACCGCCGCAGAAGACGCCTAGCCAGAAATCCATCACTCCTCCTTCTCTTCGCATTCCAGAGCACACAACACAGCCTCGGTCATGGTGGGCCAGCCCCTCCGGCAGTGCGGGCACGTGTAGGACTTCACGCCGTCGCGGATGATGAACGCCACGCGGGGACCGTCCGGGGGGGTTATGTGGGTGGTGTGGGTCATCGCGGATCGTCCACATACTCGAACTCAATGCGGTTGACGTGGTGGCGCAGAATGCAGCTCCGTCCCCAGCCGTTTGCTCTCACGAACATGAGCCAGAAGTCGCCGGGGGTAAGGTCCGGAAGGCCTTCGCGCACCATCTCCTCCTGCGGGTAGTTTGTTACCTCCCAGATGTCTTCTTGGCGCACCGACACCACCCGGATGGTCGCCAGCCGCTTGACCTTCTCTCCCTTCTTCAGCCCCATGCCCTTCTCCACAGCGCAGAGAAGAGTGCCGGGCTGTAGGTTCGACCAACCGACCCGTCGCGTGACCGTCTTCGTGCGGTTGCGGACGGCCTCCGTGGTCATGCTGAAGCTCATGTTTCTCATCGTGGGAACAACTCCGGGGACCACGTCATGCCCTCCCGGGCAATCCGCAGCGCACGGCACCGCCGCAGCATCGACAAGGAACGGGAGCGCAGGCCGGCCACGGCTAGGTCGATCTCGTCCGGGGTCGCAGCCAGGAACACCCCGCGCGCTGTGGGCAGGGTGACGATGGGGATACGTTCCTCTACGACCAGGCGCTCGATCTCGGCGCGTACTTCGCGGTTCGAGAGTCCGGTGGCACGAGCCAAGTCGGGGACCGATGTCCCGTTGCGGCGTCCGGGCCCGAGACAGTCAAGGACCCCCAGCCCGGGATGGGACTCCGGGCCGGGGGTGGAAGGAGTGAGCGGCCGCGCTAGAAGGGGTGCGCGACCACAGGCGGCGATCTTCGGGGCGATGCCCCCGGCCTCTACCGCCTCAGCCGTTCTGCGTTCGGAGGGGGTCATGCTGCACCCCGCTTGCGCTCAGCCACCAATCGTTCAGCCTCGGCTATCCAGACGCGGCGCGCCTCAGGATTGGCCGCGAGGTCGGCTTCGATGATCTCCCGGATTAGGCCGGCGACCTCTGGAGGGAGCGGAGCCGGGACTCCGTCGGCTCCGACGGAGTCCTTCGGGTAGAAGGCTCCTTCGTACTCGGTATGGGTGGTGGAGGCTTGATTGCCAACGTCGGTAATCATCGGACGTCAGAATAGAGGTCGTCGACCCGACAACGGAGTACCTGGGCGTATCTGCGAGCCGTTGCGAGCGACATGTTCGTGTGCCCTCTCACGTGACGGCTCACCTGTGCCTCGCTCGTGCCGAGCAACTCAGCCAGTCGGCGTTGGTTCATGGGTTGCTCGCCTGATGCCAGGAAGTCCTTGTTGTATCTGTCGATGAGTTCCGCGATCCGGTCCATCTGATTCCAATCCTGTGGCGATTACCAACCTCGGCAATCGGAACTCTAGCACGGATTACCAACCTAAGCAAGCATTAATTGCCAACGTTGGTTAGGGTGCTGTTACGATGGAGCGAGAGCGAACTGACATGCCCATAGGCCAAGCACTCACATATCTGATGCACGAGAGGGGTATCGACGAGCACACCGAGCTCGCTGCTGCCGCTGACGTCACCCCGGCCACGATCAGCAGGTACATCTCGGGCAAGCGCGGACACCACCTCGACCCTCGTTCCCTCCGTACCGTCGAGAAACTTGCCCGCGCACTCTCTGTAGACCCTGAGTACTTCCTGGAGTACCGCCAGGCGAAGGCAGAGCGGTTGGTATGGGAGGCCATGGCAGAAGGACTCATTTCCCTCGAAGCCCTCGAGATGATCATTGAGGGGGCGCGAGTACGGAAGGGTGACGAGGAGCTAGATTCTCCTTGACGTACGCAGCGATAGACGACGCCCAAACCGCCAGCGGATCATCCTCCGGCACCTCCTCCAGGATTGTCGCCGCCGCCAGAAGCGCCTCTCGCCCCGTCATCATCGCACCCTCCCATCTCTCTGGAGTCGTCACTCTACGCTGGGCTTCGGACAGAAACTCTCCTGCAAACGCTAGTATTCTCCGTGCAGGTCTCTGGAACTGAGACGGCCGTTGCATCGCGTACGCTAGGGGTGAACGTTTGTTCGGTATTTGCGGATTAGGTGTGCGCTGAGGGTGGAAGGGACCACTCGGAACTCGATCTGCGGGAGGGTCATCGTATGACAGACGAACTGGGGACAGCGGCGGGCGCGGGCGAGGCTGATGCCGTAGCGGCGAAGTCGAAGTCGGCGTCCGTCCCGAAATGGGAGAAGACGGCGCGCGATCGCGTGAAGGCTGGCATCAGGCGATTCGGCAAGCCTCTAGCCGACCTGGCCGCTCGTGACGCCAACGAAGGGGACACCCGACTTCTTGTCACCGACTTCCTCTGCGACGTGCTCGGGTACGACAAGTACGCGGATCTGACCACCGAGTACCGGGTTCGTGGAGAGTTCGCGGATTTCGGCGTCCGTGTCGACAAGCAGCTCGTAGCTTTTGTGGAGGTCAAGAGGGTTTCCACTAAGCTGGGGCTGAAGCATCTGCGCCAGGTTCAGAACTACGCGCTCAATGAGGGGGTTGAGTGGGTGGCTCTCACGAACGGCGCGACATGGCAGGTGTACCACATCACCGCGGCGGTGCCTGTGGTGACGGAACTGGCCTTCGAGGTCGACCTTCTCGCCGAAGGCGGACTCTCCGACAAGGCGGCCAGCCTCTTCTATCTCACTTCCGAGTCCCTGAAGAAGAAGCGCATCGATGAACTCTGGCAGGCGCGGCGGGCCACGTCGCCCGAGTCTCTCGCGAAAGTTCTCCGCTCAGAGAAAGTCCTCGAGGCAATCCGAAAAGAGTTGTGGCGGCAAACGGAGCATCGGGCGTCGGCCGAGCAAGTCCTTGATCTACTCGAGCAGACCGTACTGCGGCCGGAGTGTCTTGGCGGTTGAATCCGAAGTAGGAGGTACGGCGGTGGGGGAACGGGGGTCGGTCAGGCAGGGGTTCGGGATGGGCTGCGGGTGTCTGCTCTTCGTGGTCGTGGCCCTTGTGGTACTCGCGCTGTTGGGTCTCGTGTGTACCGGAGGCGCGCTGTCGTCATAGGACCGAAGTAGGAGGTACGGGAGATGAAGTGTCCACACTGCGATCAACCGGGCGTTGCACCAGGGAGCTTCTGCAAGTACTGCGGCGGTAAGATCGAGCCGATAGTCCCGTTCGATGCCGGGGAGTTCTTCGGGAAGATCTCAGCGTTCTGGAAGCGCCGCGGCACGTTCGGCAAGATTGGCTTGGTTGTCGGCGGGCTTTTCGTCCTGCTCTTTATGTTCGCGGGCATCGCTCCGTCGTCGTCGCCAACGACGACGACCACTCAGCAGGCCGCGGCGGTGGCGACGAGTGAGGCCACGACGACGACGACTGAGGCGCCGACCACCACAACGACGACAGTGCCCACGACGACAACCTCCACCGAGCCGCCTACCACCACCACGACGATCCCCGCAGCGCAGCGGCGACAGGAATATGTAGATTCGACCGACACAGTCGAGTACCGGAAGCTGAACAAGAACCCAGATACGTACATCGGCGAACGTCTCCGGTTCACCGGTGAAGTCATCCAGATCATGGAAGACTCATCGGGAACCGTCATGCGACTCGCTGTTACGGAAGGCTCATACGGCTACGATTACAACGATGTTGTGTGGGCCTACTGCCCAGGAACGGTCGACATCTACGAAGAAGACGTCATTCGCGTCTGGGGCGAATGCACTGGTTCGTATTCCTATACGAGTCAAGCGGGGTGGGAGATCACCATCCCCGGTATGGAGGTCGCGTATTGGGAGAAGGTGCAGTAGCAGGCCGTCGCGCCCCCGGAGACCAGCAGAACTGCGAGGGGGCGCTTGGTCGGTAGTTGCCGGGTGAGGCGCGCTGAGGGTGGAAGAGAATAGTGAGAACGGGATGATCGACTTTCAGTGTCAGGATTGCGGGCGCGACTTCCATATCGCCGAGGAATTCGCAGGTAAGAAAAGTAGATGCCTTTCGTGCGGCGCAGTAGTGGAAGTGCCAACCGGGTTCTCGGGCGTCCAAAGTCTCACAGCTTCTGGCGTGGCCGCCGTGTGCGATTCCTGCGGCGCGGGCGGCATCTATCCGGGAGACGTGGCGGAGAGGACTTGCGGCGTCTGCGGTCTCATCACGTACCAGCGTAGATGTCCTAGCTGCAAAGGTGCCTCTGAAATCCCTCCCCAAGACACTGTCCCGGGGGTCAACAAGTGGATGTGTCCCCTGTGTGGCCGTGATTCCGGCCGGCATCGTTGGCAATCGGCTCCTTTGTCGGAACAGCGCAAGTTCCTGACTCGGGAGCTGCTCGACCTCTACAGCACAGTCGGCTTAAGCCCAGCACCAGTTGTCTCCGATCCCACCCGCCGGCGCCTGGATGGAGAAATCACCCGTGTTTCCGGAATCTCGGGTGCCGCCACCGGCCCTTGTACGTTGCTTTTCGAAAGAGACCTGGTGCTCCTCATCATCGGATCCACTGCGAACCACTGGTCAATCGAATACGAGGAGATAAGCGGGTTGCAGTTCGCTGGCCCTGGCGTCGTTTCGAAAACCTCCGGAGGGGGCTGGATTGGAGGAGGCTTTGGTCTCACAGGGATTATCGAGGGCGCAGCAATCGCGAGTGTACTGAACAAGCTGACCACCAAGACCACGACCTCTACCGAAAGCGTCATCAGCTTCCATTGGGACTCTTGCCAGCTTGAATTCCTCCATACTGCGTTTACACCGAGCCAGTTGAGTGAGCTTCTTGCGCCCGTCGTGGCTCGCATCGAATCCGCACATGCGGCACATGAGGCGCAAACGTCCCCTGTCCCGTCGGAGGACTTGAAGACCTGTCCGGACTGCGCAGAGCAGGTTCGAACTGCGGCCCGCAAATGCCGATTCTGTGGATATGTGTTCGACGGCGGTGAGGCCTAGCAACGTGGCTCGCCGGGGTGGGCATTGGCGCAGGCGGCATACGTGAAGGTGTACGGGGGGCGGACACAGGGGAGTAGTGATGAAGCCGACCCAAAGGGCAGCGAAATAAAGAGCCGCTACCCATCCGCGACCGCTCGCGATGCGATAGCTCCCGTGAGAACGGCGAGGAGGCAATGTGCATCGCAGGGCGAATGACCCACCCGCCAAGATCATCCCCTTCCCCGTCCCCAAGCCCCGCCTACCCGAGGACGACTGCGGCTACCGCCCGAACCTGATCATCCCCACGCAGATCTGGCTCGAGGGCACCAAGCCGGAGCCACGGCTGCGGCCGCCGACCGAAGTCATCCCGCTGCCGACTGCGAGCGCACCGAAGCAGCCGGAGAGGAGCAGGACGAGCCGGACGAGTGATCGACCTACGAGCCCGCCTGCGCCTGGAACGCCTCGTACGTCTCCGTGAGCTCCACGTGCCGGCAGTCAGGGCAGATCAGGTGCAGGTGTTCGCCGCCGACGCCGAAGCGGCAGTGATCACCGCCGGGGCAGTGGCGGACACGGGGCTGGCCGGTGCTGCCGCACTTGGTGCACCAGACGTCGCCGGGGGTCAGGAGGGGTGGGTCGAGGGGACGGAAAGGGGAGAGCGCGGGGACTATGTGTTCTCGGTCGTCGGGACAGTCAGGAGGCATGTGTCCCAGCCTTCCATGGTAGCTGCATGGAGGTCTAGGCTAGCATGACCACTCAGTACTGTGAAGTATCTAGGTGGCGCCCGCCTAGAATCGTGGCATGACTGTACCCGAGAGGAGCAATGAACCGATCCGCGTTGCGCTCAAGACGTTGCTCGCCGCTCGGAACCTCACGGACACCGAACTCATGGCCCGCGCCGATGTCGCCCCTTCGACGGTGAGCCAGTACCTCGCCGGCAAGCGCGGTCACCGCATGAACTCCCAGGCACTCCGCACCGTCGAGAAGTTCGCCGCGGCGCTGGAGGTGTCGCCGACGTACTTCCTGGAGTACCGGGAGGCGCTGGCGCATCGGATGATCAGTGAGGGGATGCGGGCGGGGACGGTGGATCTGGAGGATGTGGAGGGGTTGGTGGCTGGGAACACCAGTCAGGGCTGAATCGTACCGCCTCACTTCATGTGCATGACACCGCAGAGGAAGACAGTCAGAACTTGGGAAGGATCAATCACTCGGATGGCTGGACGGCGGCGCCTAACACAGCAAGGTGCGAGTAGTCTGGAGACTCCGTTGGAGGAGTCGTTTGGCCGAGCGAGTCTCGATGGCGAGACTCTCGACCCGGAACTCAGGAGGCATACGGACCTATTCAACCAGGGCCTCAGAGATGGGGCGAGGGTCTTGCTGGTCTATATCCAAGGCTTCGAGGCCATAAAGGCCGGTTTGATCGCACAGGAACGAGACGCACTGATCGCGTGGGTGGAGACGGTGGGCCCGCGCAGCCCCGCTATTTTGAGCAACTTGGCCGCCGTCCAGATGGTGGCGGTCTTGGAGGACTACGTAGAGACAGTGACCGAATGGCTAAGGAGCCGCAACGCCACGTTTAACGCCCGCTGCTGCACGTTCGAGCAGGCGGAAGTCAAGCACCTTGCTCAACTTACGAAGCCGAGCGGCAAAGCGGCATGGCTTAAGCACCTGAGAAGGCTGTACGACCTCGAAGAGAACGCCTCCCTCGACGATGCATTACTCGATCTTTGCTGCCAGCGCACCGGGGCGGCACATGAACTGGCCAGGCACGAGCATATGGCTTTCGGGAAGCACCATAAGATTTGGCTCCTGGCCTGCTTTACGTTGATCAACCAAATCGCATTGTCGGCGCAGGGAAGGCTGGAGCTGGAATGACCAACCTCCTCTACTACGGCGACAACCTGGACGTCCTCCGGCAGCTTGATTACGCGTGAGTAGCACCCTGACCCCAGCCGAATTCGCTACCAAATGGTCCGGCAGCACAACGACCGAGCGGGCGGCCTCTCAAGAGCACTTTATCGACCTCTGTCGCATGATCGGCGTGCGCACGCCCAACGAGGCTGACCCGACCGGCAAGGACTACGCGTTCGAGAAAGGCGCGGGCAAGAGCGCTGGCGGGGACGGTTTCGCGGACGTCTGGAGGCGCGGCTACTTCGCTTGGGAGTACAAGGGTAGAAGGAAGGACCTCAAGGCCGCGTACCAGCAACTTCTGCAGTACCGTGAAGCCCTCGACAACCCACCGCTGCTCGTCGTCTGCGATCTGAATCGTTTCGAAGTCCACACGAACTTCACGAACACGCCGGCGACGGTCCACGCTTTCACTCTGCATGACCTTCTGGAGCACCCAGAGGAACCGCTTCGCATCTTGCGGGCCGTCATGGAGCACCCGGAGGAGCTGCGGCCCGGAAAGACTCGAGAAGAGCTCACAGCGGAGGCTGCTGAGCAGTTTGCCTCTCTGGCCGAACGACTGAGGGCCCGAGGCCACGAACCGCACGCCGTTGCCCACTTTCTGAACAAGCTCCTCTTCTGCATGTTCGCGGAGGACGCCGGCCTCCTGCCGAGCGGACTGCTCCGCCGTCTCGCCGCCGCTGCGAGCCGAGAGCCGGAGATCTTCACTGAAGGGATCAGCGACCTCTTCCGCAAGATGTCGGACAAGGGAGGACTGTTCGGAGCCGAGCGGATCCAATGGTTCAACGGCGGGCTCTTCGACGGTGCCGACGTCCTCCCATTCACGCTCGAAGAAGTGAAGCTCATCGACAAGGTGTCCCGGCTCGACTGGTCGCAGGTTGAGCCAGCGATCTTCGGGACACTGTTCGAACGCGGCCTGGATCCCAGCAAGAGGTCCCAGCTTGGGGCTCACTACACTGACCGCGAGTCGATACTCAGACTGATCGAGCCCGTGCTCATCGCACCTCTCCGCCGCGATCTCGAGGCCACAAAGCACAAAGTCGAAGGTCTGATCGCGAACGGCAAGAAGATCACCGCCCGCACGCCCAAGGATAGGAACCCGCAAGCGGTGATGGGCGCCTTTCTGGATCGACTGCGGGCCGTGCGCGTCCTCGATCCGGCCTGCGGCTCCGGCAACTTCCTCTATCTGGCCCTCAAGACGTTGAAGGATCTCGAGAGAGAAGCGCTCCTGTGGGCGTCCCTTACTCTCGGAACCCCGATTCAGTTCCCCGAGGTTGGACCGGAGGCGGTGCTCGGGATTGAGCTGAATGACTATGCAGCCGAGCTCGCTCGCGTGGTTATCTGGATCGGCGAGATCCAGTGGATGCTGTCCAACGGGTTCGCGTACTTGCGCGACCCAATACTCCGGCCTCTGGAAAACATCGAGTGCCGGGACGCGGTACTCGACCTCAGTGATCCGGAGCAACCACGGGAGCCGGAGTGGCCTGCGGCGACGGCAATCATCGGAAATCCACCCTTTGTGGGAGACAAGCTCATGCGCGGCGCTCTCGGCAACGAGTATGTCGACACGTTGCGTAGTGTCTATCGGGGGCGCGTCCCGGGCGCGGCGGACCTCGTGTGCTACTGGTTCGAAAAGGCCCGCGCGAGCGTGTGCGCGAACAGGGTCAAACGTGTCGGTCTGCTAGCGACGCAAGGAATCCGCGGAGGGGCCAACAGACGGGTCTTGGAACACATCAAGAAGACGGGCGACATCTTCCTTGCGTGGTCCGATGAAGAGTGGATGCTCGAGGGCGCTGCCGTTCACGTGTCTCTTGTCGGTTTCGACGATGGTTCAGAGCGAGTCCGATTCCTGAACGGTACGGCAGTGGCGAACATCAATGCGAACCTGACTACCGGCGTCGACCTGACTCAGGCAAGCGTTCTGGAGGAGAACTGCGGCATCGCATTTGTCGGGGACCAGAAAGGCGGGCCGTTTGAGATCCCTTCCGGCATAGCGAAGGCGCTGCTCACCCTGCCCAACCCCGATGGTAGGAAAAACGCCGACGTAGTCCGACCCTGGGTGAACGGGAGAGAATTCAACGGTCGACGTAGTATGTGGATTATTGATTTCAACGAGATGCCGATTGGCCAAGCGGCATTGTATGAGGGCCCCTTCGAGTACGTCAAACAGACGGTCTTCCCGATTAGGAGCGCGAACCATCTGAAGATTCACGCCGAGCGATGGTGGGTCCACGAGCGCCCTCGACCAGAGATGCGGCTTGCCCTCTCGGGTCTCCACCGGTATATCGCAACGACGCGCCACGCCAAGTACCGCGTTTTCGCCTGGCTCGACATAGGGACTGTTCCAGACAGCGCATTGATCGTGTTCGCTCGTGACGATGACTACTTTTTCGGCGTACTACATTCTTCGGTTCATGAGTTGTGGGCTCGGGGAACGGGCACGCAAGTGCGCGAGGTGGAGAGCGGGTTCCGGTATACACCGACGACAACCTTTGAAACGTTCCCATTCCCCGAGCCGACCAAGAATCAACGCACGGAGATCGCGGAGGCGGCCCGAGTACTTGACGACCTCCGGCGGGGATGGCTTGCCCCGCCTGGAATGGCCGAGGCTGACCTGAAGACTAGGACCCTGACCAACCTCTACAACGCGCGTCCGACGTGGCTCGCACATGCACATGAGCGCCTGGATCGTGCGGTGTACTCGGCGTATGGGTGGGAATATCCGCTTAGCGGGCAGGATGTGGCTGCGCGTCTCTTGGAACTCAATCTGTCCGCCGCGGCGGAAGGGGCATCGATTATCCCCTAAAGCATACGAAAGGAACGCACGAGATGGCCGACATAAGCATTCCCCTGGAGGTGGCGAATGGGAGCATCGCCACCATTCAGCTCCACGAGACGATCAAGGAGTTCAACAAGGGCGCTGAGCAGCAGACGCAGAAGCTGATCCGCCTTACGTGGGCTATCGCTGTTCTCACCCTCGTGATGATTGTCGCGGTCTTTGTTCAGATTGCCGTCGCTCTGGCGTAGCTGCAGGCCACGCGGGCCGACCGAGGCCCATTCGCTGCCTATGACGCGCTCACCTGAATGTCCTCTCCGTCCTCCGCACCCCTTACAGTGGACCCGTGCGCGCCTACGAGGGGGAGACGTTGTTGAAGAGGAAGAAGACAAGGCTCAGTACCGCGCGTCACTATTTCAATACTCTCCGGCTTCCTAAAATACTGGAATCAGGTCAGACGGCTGATTCCAGGGTCTCCAAGGCCCGAGACGAACGGATCCCCCCAGCATCTCATCGAGACGGGGGCCCGCCGCTTCGGCGGTCCCCCTCTCAGATCTGAAGACCAAGCTGCCCGTCGCTCTGCCGGTCGAGCACCTCCCGCACCTTCCGCAGCAGACCTTCCGGAGTGAAGGGTTTCTCCAGGAAGTTCACATCGAGGTCCAGCCGACCGTCGTGCACAATAGCGCTCTGCGCGTACCCGGACATGAAGAGGGTGGCGGGAGGCGCGCCCTGTTTCGTCGCAACGCAATCCGCGAGTGCCTTGCCGCTCATTCCGGGCAACACGACGTCGGTCAGCAGCAGCTGGATGAGCCCCTCATGCCTGTCGAAGAGCATGAGCGCCCGTGCAGGGTCACCTTCCTCGAGGACCGTGTAACCCGCGGCTTTCAGGACCCGAGCGGCCAGCGCCCGCACTGCGGGCTCGTCCTCCACAAGAAGGATGGTCTCGGTCCCGCCCTCGCCTCGGCCTCTCTGAGCTGGTCTGTTCTCCGGAGTCCAGTCGACCAACTTCTCCGCCCGAGGCAGGTAGACGTTGAATGTGGTCCCCTGCCCCGGCTCGCTACGCACCCTGATGTCGCCCCCACTCTGCTTGACGATGCCGTACACGGTGGAGAGGCCAAGACCCGTGCCCTTGCCCACCTCCTTCGTAGTGAAGAAGGGCTCGAAGATGTAGGGAAGGGCCTCGGCATCGATCCCGGCGCCGGTGTCGCTCACAGCCAACATGACATAGAGCCCCGGACGCGAATCAGGGTGAGTGTGCGCGCACTCTTCCCCAAGCTCCACGTTCGCCGACTCCACGGTGATCTTCCCGCCTTCAGGCATGGCGTCCCGGGCGTTGATCACCAGGTTGGTGATGAGCTGCTCGATCTGGCCGGGGTCCGCCTCGACCGGCCAGAGCCCTTCCATGCACTTGAGTGCAAGTTGCACGTCTGCGCCGATCAGCCGCCGAAGGAGCCCGGAGGTGGACTCCGTCACGAGGTTGAGATCGAGCACCCGCGGCTGCAGGGGCTGCCGACGCGAGAAAGCCAGGAGCTGCTGCGTGAGTGCGGCTGCCCGGTCGGCTGCGGTCTGGATCTCCTCGAGTGCTACGCGAAGGACGGGATCCTCTGGTGATTGCGAGCGGCCGATGTCTGCGTAGCCGATGATGGCCGTGAGGAGATTGTTGAAGTCGTGGGCAACGCCCCCCGCCAGGCGGCCCACAGCCTCGAGGCGCTCAGCGCTCTCCGACCTCTCCTGGCTCTCCCGTAGGGCCTCCTCGGCACGCTTACGGTCGCTGATATCCCGGATGATGGTGTTCATCGCGGTGGTTTCCCCGTAGACCAGGGGGATGCTGACAACCTCCACCTCCACCTCCGAGCCGTCCAGCCGGAGCAGCCTCATCTCCTCCATGTCTTGGGGCTCGCCGGAGCGGTAGGCTTCTTCCAGGCGACGGAGAATCAAGTCCCGGGAATCAGGATGTACGAACTCTGCGACGCTCCTGCCGACAATATCGGCCGACGCCGATGCGCCCGCCATCCGGGCCGCCTCTCGGTTCGCGAAGACGATTCGGCCGCCCTGGTGCACGATGATCCCGTTCGGTGACGACTCCACCATGGTCCGGTAGCGGGCCTCCGATTCCCCGAGCGCAGCCGTACGCTGCTCGATGGTGTCCGCCATGGAATCGAAAGCCCGGGCTAGCTGGCCAATTTCGCTGGAGCCGCCGTCGGCTCCAGCGCGGACCGAGAGATCCCCCCCGTCGAGCCCCTGGGCCGCTGTCACCAGGCGGCGTACAGATCGCAGGACCAGCACGTCGGCCCCGAGCCAACCGGCAAGAGTCACGAGCAGAACGACGACGGCCATCCCGACGGCGAAACGGAGCACGACCTCGGAGACCGAAGCGTAGGCAACGCTTCGTGGAACGCCCACGGCCACGAAGACAGCTCCCTCGGCTCCCGGCACCGGCGTGTATGAGTAGAGTCGAGTGACGCCGTCCGGTCCGGAGAGCTCGGATGAACCTGAGGCTCCCGCCAACATGAGCTCTCCGAGGGCCGAGTCTCCCACCGTCTTGCCGATCCAGCTCGGCGGGTCAGGATGACGCATGAGCACGGTGCCGTTCCGATCGACGACGCTGAAGCTGGCCCCGTCGGGTAGGTCGGCCGAGTCGCCGAAGGACCCAAAGACCTCCAGTTCGATTCCGGTGACCACGACTCCGAGAAGGGAGCCGTCCTCGGCCAAGATCGGCTGACCCATGGTAAGGATGGGTTTCCCCGTTGCCCGCCCCACTGAGTAGGAGCCCACGCTGAAGGCGTTCGTCTCCTGAACCTGTCTCACGTAGTCTCGATCACTCAGATCAGGAAGGCTCGGAAGCGCCACACTACCAGCGATGACCCGACCTTCGGGCCCCGTGACGAGCAGCGAGGAGAACTCGGGGTTCTCGGCGTGGACATCCGCAAGAAAGTCGCTGATCTCCTCCGGACTGCCGTGCCGAACGAACGAAGCGACCGCCACCGCGGAGAGCACCTGACGGGCTTGGGCGATGGGATGCTCGGCGTAGATGCCGAGACTGTCGGCGGCGCGGGCTGATTTCTCCTGCGCATCGAGGACCGCGCTCTGGCGAGCGTCTACCATCGCGTAGGCTGCAAAGAGGACCGCGGGCAGCACCGCGAGGAGAAGAAGAACCACCAGGCGCACCCTCAGACCGCCCCGCCTCCAGATGCTCCCGGGTAACATCCACGCCCTCCATTGATCAGTCGGTATTTGCCTTGTATCGACACATTCTTACTCGTGCCTTAACTCACGATACCTCGAGCCCCTTCGATCCGCGCTCCGCCCAAGTACTAGAATAGGCCTCATGCGCGCCTTTGGATATGTCAGGGTCAGTAAGGCCCGGGACGACATGATCTCCCCCGATATCCAGCGGGACGAGATCTCGCGTTTCGCTGCGCAGAAGGGCTGGGCTGTCGTCGGCTGGTACGAGGATCTCGACCTCTCCGGCCGCACGTGGGACCGCCGGCGCCGGGAGGGGCTGAACCGGCTTCTCGACGACGCACTGGCCGGTGGCTGCGACGTCGTCCTCTTCTACAAGATCGATCGCCTGGCTCGCGAGGAGGAAGACTTCCACGCCATCCTGGCGGCGCTCAGACGCGCCGGGATCCACTGCGATTCCCCCGGCAACCCGAACGACGGCAGCGCGGAGTCTGCGCTCATCTGGTCCATCTCCGCGGCGCTCGCCAAGTACGAGAGCGTGAAGATCGGCTCCCGGACCCGGGACGCGCATCGTCGCTTGCGGTCCACGGGGCGATGGCACGGGGGTCCAGTGCCGTTCGGCTTCCGGCTGGAGCGAGGTGAGGCGGGCTCCCGGCTAGTGGCGGAACCGGAGCAGCAGAAGGTGCGGCTCTGGATCCACGACCGCTACCATAACGGGTGGGGGGAGGAGCGGATCGCTCGAGAGCTCAACAAGCAGGGGATCCCGACGCAGAGGGGGCGCACCTGGGAGCGCGCCACCGTGAGGGTGATGCTCTTTCGCCCAGTCCAGGTGGGGGCGCGGGAGCTGGACGGCGAGCTCGTCTTCGGCGGGAACATCGAAGCCATCGTCCCTCTCGAGACCTACGAGAAGACGATAGCCATCCACGAGGCCCGCCGGCGTGCACCGTCACGGCAAGGGCGTACTCCCCGCGTTCCCCTGACGGGGCGCCACGTACGCTGTGGGACATGCGGAGGGCGACTCTATGCCCGGTACCAGCGCACGCCCGCGGTCCTCTACTACACCTGCAACGGCAAGACGAAGGGGATCTGCGCGGCCGGGCCCGCAGTGCGCGCTGAGGAGCTCGCTGCGACGGTCGAGGACCGACTGTTCGCCAGGCTCCGACGTGCGGCGGCTCCGAAGCAGCGAAAGGCGCCTGAGCCTTTGACGCCCCTCCGCGAAGCTGTCGAGCAGGCAGAGCAAGCCCTTGGCCGGCTGACCTCGATGTACGCCGGGGGAGAGATCCTCGAGGCGGAGTACCGCTCGGCCAGAGAGCTTCAGCTGAAGAGGCTGGAGAAGGCGGAGGAGAGACTGAGGCGCGCGGCTCGTCAAAGCGAGGATCTGGCGCAAGGTGATGTGATCGAGCGGATGTGGGGGGACCTCGGGGGAATGACGCGCGCTCAGTGGGGGGTGCTGAGCGTCCAGGCGCAGCGGGACGTGTACGATCTGCTACTCGACCGCATCATCGTGCACCCGTTGAAGTGTCCGAGTCGGAGGAAGAACCCAGAGACGCGGCGGGTGGAGGTGTACTGGCGGTAGGTGGCAGGTCGCAGCCATGCTTCGGGCAGCGGAGCGTTGCTCAAGATGTCGGTGCCGCCCCCGAAGCCAAGCGCATCAGGCACGAGAAGAGCGTCGGCGCCCGCTCAGCAAACTCCTCCAAGCCGGGCTGTGGGGCGAGCCCCCGAACCTCCTGCCTCGGATGTAGGGGCACAGGATACTTTCCGTCCTTGACCACTGCAGTCGCCTGAGTGAACCAGCTCATGTCCTCTGCGCTAAACTCTGCGCCGCTCAGCCTCCTAGCCAGGTCGGCAAGATCGTGACCTCCGAATGGTAGCCTTCTCCCCGATTGAATCTCACCGGCGGATGCTTGACTGGCCAACGCTGCCTTCAGGGCGAGCTCCACCGCAAACGCCAAGCAGAAGCGTAGAGCAGGATCAAGGGCAACCCCCCGGAGGCGGGAAGGGTCGGCGGTGTGGCCAATGTTTGCTTCCAAGTAGTCAAGGCTTTGAGTGCGCTCCTCCCACAGAACGACGGCGGCGGTCATGAAAGAAGAGGCCAGAATCGCCCAACTGTTTTCACTTCGCGCGATGTCGAGCTCACTGGGCCAGTCCAATCCTATTCCCCTCCCCGTCCTCTGAGACCATGAGGATTCCGATGCGGACGATACTGCTTCTCGGGCACGAGGGGAAGTACACCTTGTGACCCGAGGGCCTCGGTATGCAGAAGGCAGAAGTCCGCCTCCTCGGCGTTCCGGTCCACGGCGAGGATGAAGCTCGAGACCTTCGACCCTCCCGTGACCTCCTTGATATCGATGTCAGTAGCGAGCCGACCAACCAACGTCACGCTGTTCATGTCACCCTCCTTGGCACGTAGTCCTTCTCTCCTGCATGGACGGTTCCGGACGATCACCATAGGCGAGGCTGGTGCGATGCTGAATACGACGGTGGGTGGAGTCGGACGACTTCTCGGGCATCCCTGGGACGGACCCTGTGGAAAACTCGGCAGCGCGCGAGCGTCGAGGCGGGGATCAGCAGGAGGGGCTCAATGCCCGGGGTCGCTCAGACCCCGGTGACCCTCACCCCTGAAGGCAGCGGCGAAGCCGCCGGCCCCCGTCGTGTGGCGCGAGGGCGACCACTCGGTCGCCGGCGCGGAACCGGGTGCGACCACCCGGGATGATGCTGCGCCCTTTCCGGTGGATGGAGATGATCAGGCATTCGGGCGGCATCTCCAGGTCGCCCAGCGCCATGCCGACCGCCGAGTCGTCCTCGGTCAAATCGAACTCCACCACTGCCGTACCGGTGGCGTGCTCAACGCGGCGGCGGTCGAGGCGGTGGAACCAGCCCTCCCGTTCGGCGAGGGCTCCGCTGTAGGCACGCAGGATGTCCCCGCGGCGCAGAACGCCTACGATGAGACCGGGTACGTCGCGGTCGACCACCGGGATGCGACCCACGTCGAACCCACCTGAGCGGCGCAGGACATTCTCCAACGACTCGTCGGGGTAGGCCAGTTCCAAGTCGACGGTCATGATGTCGGCGACGGTGGATTCAGCGGTGGCCGTGGACAGACCGCGTCCCAGGTCGCGCAGCGTGACCACGCCTGCGAGGCGACCCCCCTCGGCGATCACGGGCACCCCGTGGTGGCCCGACTCGTGGAAAAGGTCCTCCAGCTCGCCGAGCGACATCTCCGGCTGCGCGGAACCCATGTCGGCGATGGGGGTCATAGCGTCGCCCACCAACACGCCCGCGGTGACCCCGAGTCCGGCCCGCCCTCGGAAGTCGATGCCGCGCCGCACGAGTTTGAGCGTGTAGATGCTCTCCGGCTCGAGGCGGGCGGCGACGACGGTGGCGAGTACGGTCGCCAGCATCAGCGGCAGCATGATGTTGTAGTCGAGCGTGAGTTCAAAGAGGATGATGATCGCGGTGATGGGAGCCCGCGCCGCGGCCGCGAACACAGCCGCCATCCCCACAGTGGCGTACGCACCGCTGGAAGCGGTGACCGCCGGGAACACCGAGTGCATGACCTTGCCATAGGCGCCGCCCACCGCCGCCCCCACGAAGAGCGCCGGAGCGAACACGCCTCCCGAGAACCCCGAGCCAAGCGTGAGGGAGGTCGCCAGGATCTTGGCGAACACCAGCACCACGAGCAACCAGAGGACCACAGTGCCGTTCAAGGTCTCCTCGATCACTCCGAAGCCCGTGCCGAACACTTGGGGCAGGAAGTAGCCAAGCAGCCCGAGCAGCAGACCGCCCAACACGGGCTTGAGGTATGGCGGGAATCGCAGGCGCTCGAAAAAGTCTTCCGAGTAGTAGAGCGAACGCACGAACAGGCCTGCCGCCAAGGCCGACACCACGCCGAGCCCGAGGTACATCAGCAGCTCCCAAGAGCTCACCAACGAGTAGGCGGGCACCGCGAACGAGGGGTGGTCGCCCAGGAACAGACGGCTGATCACGCTGGCCGAGACCGCGGAGAACACCATGGTGCTCACCGAGGCGACCGTGTACTCGCCCAGCAGGACCTCGAGCGCGAACATGACTCCCGCGATGGGGGCGTTGAAGGTGGCGGCGACGCCGGCCGCTGCACCCGATCCTACGAGCGCCAGGATGCGGGTGTGGTTGAGCTTGAAGCGCTGCCCCACGACCGAGCCGATGGCGGCGCCGATCTGGACGATGGGTCCCTCGCGACCCACCGAGCCCCCCGACCCGATCGTGATGGCCGACCCGATCGCCTTCACCACGATGACCATCGGCCGGATGCGTCCCCCGCGCACCGCCATAGCGGTCATCACCTCGGGAACACCGTGCCCCTTGGCTTCGGGAGCAAGGAAGTGCACGAGCGGTCCGACGATGAGTCCCCCGATGACCGGCAGAGCGATCACGTACCCGCTGCCAAGGAACCCGAGTACGGTGCGTCCGTTCTCGAAGAACAGGTCGTGGAAGGCTTCGATGATCCAGATGAAGAGCACCGCGCCGCCGCCGGCGGTCACTCCCACGATCGCCGCCATGGTGAGCATCACCGCGGGGTCCGACCCCCAGAACTGGCGGGCAAGGCGACGGAAGATGCCGGGGGAGGATGAGGGGCCGGTAGGAGAGGGGTCGGCCGGGGGCGCCGTTCCGGTGCCTCCGGGGGCGGTCTCAGGACTGGCTGCCTCGGACGTCACTACGTATCGGATGATACCACGCAGGCGCTAACGATCGGCCGAGACATCACCATGCAGGGCAAGGGCGAGCACTTCGGCCAAGTGCAGGGCCTGACGGTCGCCGAGCTGGGCCACCTGCTCTCGGCAACTGAAACCGTCGGCCGCCACGATGGCCTTCTCATGAGTGTCTCCATACCCCAGAATACGACGGTAGTTGGATACGGACCTCCCACCTCCCGGACTCCGGAGGCGCCGATGTGGACAATATAGTAACCAATGTCACACAGTCTGGAGTGGAGGGAGCATTGATGGGGTATGATGGGCATTCACCCCCTTCGCCAGCGTTCGACCGACCGACGCCATAGTCGGCCGACGATGAGCACAAAGGAGGTCGCGTGCACAGACTCGTCTTCGACAAGGCGCGCTACGTCACCCGGCTGGAACAGATAGAGGGCCTGTCGGAGCACGAACGGGCAGTCTTGTCCGAGGTTACCGAACGCTACGCCTTTCGCGCGAACAGCTACTACCTAGGGCTGATCGACTGGAGCGACCCGGCGGACCCATTGCGCCGGATCATCATCCCCAGTACCGAAGAACTTGGGGACTGGGGCCACCTGGACGCCTCGAATGAGCACGCCTTCACAAAGGCACCCGGACTCGAGCACAAGTACGAGTACACCGGGCTCCTGTTGGTGAACGACCGCTGCGGGGGCTACTGCCGGTTCTGTTTCCGCAAACGCCTCTTCATGCCTGAGAACACCGAGGTCGTGCGCGACGTCGGGCCCGGCATCGAATACATCAAGGCCCATCCCAAGATCAACAACGTGCTGCTCACCGGCGGCGACGCTCTCCTTCTTTCGACGAAGAGACTCGACCGCATCATCGGCGAACTGCGCTCCATCGATCACGTGCAGATCATCCGTTTGGGCACGAAGATGCCCGCCTTCAACCCGTTCCGTGTCATCGACGACCCGGGGCTGCTCGAAATGCTGCAACGCCACACCCGCGACGACCGCAAGATCTACGTGATGACCCACTTCAACCACCCGCGCGAACTGACGCCCGAAGCCCTCGAAGCAATCGGGCTCCTGCAACAGGCCGGCGCGATGACCAACAACCAGACACCCCTCTTGCGAGGGGTAAACGACGACCCTGCGGTGCTCGGCGAGTTGTTCAACCGTCTGTCGTACGCGGGGGTCCCCCCCTACTACGTGTTCATCGGGCGCCCCACCAAGGGTAACCATCACTTCGCGGTGCCGGTGGAGGAAGCGTTCGACATCTTCGAAAGCGCCCGCGCCCGCTGCTCCGGGCTGGCCATGCGGGCACGCCTGGTGATGTCACACACTTCCGGCAAGATCGAGGTGGTGGGTCGAACGCGCACCCAGACCTTCTTCCGCTACCATCGCTCCGCCGAGCCCGCCAAGAAGCTGCGCTTCATGGCCTTCGAGAGCAACCCCCGAGCCTTCTGGTTCGACGACTACCACGGAGCCGTCAGGGATTTCGTTCCCGACACCCCCGCCGAGAGCTTCGGGACGAACTGACGCCCCCCGGCGTGGCGACCCCGCCGCCGGACCGATCACGCCGCGGTCGGCGCGGGACGCACGCAGCGTCGCAGACAACCTGAACCGTCGCCGTTGGGACGGGCCTTCGCCGATCACGCCCTCTACTCCGCTGAGACGTCACCGTGCAGAGCGAGGGCGAGCACCTCGGCCAAGTGCAGCGCCTGCCGTTCTCCCAGTTGCGCCACCTGCTCTCGGCAACTGAAGCCGTCGGCCACCACGATGGCCTCCGCGGGCGCACCGCGTACCGCGGGCAGGAGTACGCGCTCGCCTGCCTGCACCGAGACCTCGTAGTGGCGTTCGTCGAAGCCGAACGGGCCGGCCATGCCGCAGCAGCCTGAATCGAGTTCGGCGACATCGAGGCCCAGTCCACGGAGCACCCGCCCGTCGGCCTCGGAGCCGAGGACGGCCCGCTGGTGGCAGTGCACGTGCAAGAGGGCATCTCCTTCGAGCCTCGGCAGACGGAAGTCACCGCCCACCGGCTTCGCGTAGCCGGCGCCGAGCCCGGCTGCGGCGCCATCGAGGAACTCGGCGAGTGTGAAACTCTGCGTCGCCAGAAGGCGGGCCCGCGGGTCGTCGGGGAACAGACCAATCAGTTCGTCGCGGAACACCGAGAGGCAACTCGGCTCGAGGCCGACCACCGGCACCCCCGCCTCGAGCCGCGGCCCGAGCGCGTCGAGCACCTTGAGGAGGAGTCGCTTGGCGAGCCCGAGCATGCCGAAGTCGTAGAGCGGGCGGCCGCAGCACAGGCGCTCCTGGGGCACGGTCACACGGAACCCCGCGGCCTCCAACACGGTGACGGCCGCCTGGGCAGTGGCGGGGTGGAAATGGTTGTTGAAGGTGTCGGGCCAGAGGATCACCTCGGCACCGCCGCCGTCCCACGGCTGATGCTCCCGCCGGAACCAGCTCCTGAAGGTGCGGGGGGCGAACTCGGGCAGGCGACGCTCGGGCGCGACCCCGATCACGCGCTTCGCCAGGGCTCCGGTGGTGCGTCCCTGCGCCAGGCGATTGGCGACCGCGGGGGCGAGCGAAGCCAATCGGGCCCACCAATAGATCAAGCCCATGGTGTACGCGGCGAGCGGCCGCACGCGGCCCCGGTAGTAGTGCGAGAGGAACTCGGCCTTGTAGGTGGCCATGTCCACGTTGACCGGGCACTCGCCCTTGCAGGCCTTGCAGGCCAGGCAGAGGTCGAGAGCCTCGCGCACCTCTTCGTTCCGCCAACCGCCGGTGAGAAGGTCGCCCTGGAGCGCCTCCCAGAGGAGCCGGGCTCGGCCGCGGGTGGAGTGCGTCTCTTCGAGAGTGACCATGTAGCTCGGGCACATCACCCCGTGCTTGTTCCGCCTACACTTGCCCACACCTACGCAACGCAGCAGGGCGTCGCCGAACCTACCGGCGTCGTCGGCGAAGCTGAACTCCGTGGCCGGGTGCACGGGTTCGTAGCCAGCGCCCAAGCGGAGGTCCGCGTCGAGCGGGCGGGCGTCGAGCAACTTGCCGGGGTTCATCATGCCCGCCGGGTCCCAGAGCCGCTTGAACTCGCGGAAGGCCTCCATGAGGTCGTCGCCGTACATGATGGGCAGCAGTTCGCCCCGCGCTTGACCGTCGCCGTGCTCACCCGAGAGCGAGCCGCCGTAGCTCACGGCCAGTTCGGCGGCTTCCACCACGAAGGCGCGCATCTTCGCGATGCCCTCGGTGGTGGTGAGGTCGAAGTTGATGCGGGTGTGGATGCAGCCGTCACCGAAGTGCCCGTAAAGGGCGCCGCTATATCCGTAGCGGCTCTCGAGTTCCACGAAGTCGCGCAAGTAGTCGCCGAGCTTCTCGGGGGCGATGCCCACGTCTTCCCACCCAGGCCAGCCCGGCTCGTCGCCGGCGCCGCGGGCGGCGGCGGCGAGGCCGGCCTCTCTGATCGCCCACACCAGCTTCGCCTCGGCGGGGTCCTCGAAGGCTCGCACGGTGGGCGGGTCGGGCTCGCGTTCAAGGGCCTCGACGAGGGCGCGAGCCTTGGCGTCTGCCTCCTCGCGGGTGTCGCCGCCCACCTCGGCGAAGAGCCAGCCGCGCCCGGGAGGCAAGAGCAGGTGCTTCTTCTCTGCCAACGACTTCACCCGGATGTTGTCGGCGATGACGTCGTCGATGCCTTCCAGTCCGATGACCCCATGCTCGAGCACCGTGGTGACGTGCCGGCTCGCCTGGCTGATGTCGGGATACCCCAGCACCACGGTGGAACGGGCGGGAGGACTGTGCACGAGGCTCACCGTCGCTTCGAGCACGATCACACAGTTGTTCTCGCTGCCCACGAGGGCGCGCGCCACGTTGAACCCGTTCTCGGGAAGTAACTGGTCGAGTCCGTAGCCGGAGACCCGTCGTGGGATGTCGGGGAAGCGTTCCCGGATGAGGTCGGCGTAGCGGTCGCGGAGAGCGAGGAGACCGGCGTAGATCTCGGCGCGGCGGCCACCGACGGCGGCGATCGCCTTGAGCTCTTCCGGGCCGGTCTCGCCCACGCGGAAACGGAGTCCCTCGTAGGTGAGCACGTCGAGCTCCACGACGTTGTGCACGGTCTTGCCCGCCATGACCGAGTGCACGCCGCAGGAGTCGTTCCCGATCATGCCTCCCATGGTGCAGCGGTCGTGGGTGGAGGGGTCGGGGCCGAATGTGAGGTGGTGTTCCTCGGCCGCGTCACGCAGGTCGTCGAGGATCACCCCTGGTTGCACGCGGGCGATGCGGCGCCCGGGGTCGAGTTCGAGGATCTCGTTCATGTACTTCGAGAAGTCCAGCACCACCGCGACGTTGCAGGCCTGACCGGCCAGGCTGGTGCCGCCTCCCCGAGCGAGGATGGGCACCCCCTGCTCGCGGCACACCGCGACGGCCGCCTCGACGTCGGCGGCGTCACGGGGGATCACGACGCCGATTGGCACCTGCCTGTAGTTGGAGGAGTCGGTAGCGTAGAGGGCGCGGCTGCCGCGGTCGAAACGCACCTCGCCACGGACACGATCGCGCAGCGCAGCGCTGACTGCCGCCGTGACCGCGGCGCCCACCTCGGCGGCCGGCCCGGGTGAGACCGGTGCCGGATCTGCCGGAGTCGCGAGAGCGCCGGAGGCGGAGCTCAAGGGCTTGTTCGGGGGCATGATCGGGCTGTCAGCGGGCGGCCATTCCATCGAACAAAGCTTCTTCCCCCCACCGTGCCGGTGTGAACACGCACCCGGTCGCGCGAACTCGTGCCAGGCGCTAAACCCTGTCGACCCAGCCGCCGATAAGGATTGAGTAGCGCAACGACCAACGACCCCGACGGCGGTGATCGTGAAGGACCCGGTAGACAAAAAGGTGGAGCCCGAGGTGTGCACCAGGTGCGCCTCCCACCTCGCGCAACCTCAGGATTGGCTGAGGATCGACGACGCGTCCTGGCAGGTGACCGTACGCTGCCCGGAGTGCTATGTCCGATACGACATCGTTCTCGACCAGGATCAGGTGAACCACCTCTCCTACGCGCTCGAGGGAGGGTTCCAGCGGCTCCTCGAAGAGGTCGACCGACTGGATCACGAGGTCTTCGAGGACGATTGCCGGGCACTGATCCAGGCGCTCCGCAGCGACAGCATCTATCCCATGGACTTCTAGGCCGGTTCTGCCTGCGCGTCCGGAATCCCCCGCCGGACATCACACCGGCCGCTCAGAGGCCCTCGACAGTGAGTGTCGGGGGCTTCTGTCTTCTCCTAAGCTATGCTCCCTCCGCCGACCCTCGGCACCATTTCGATCCTCTGGCCAATATACCCCCCTTGGTATATGCTACGAGACACGTTCGGCACGCGGCGGTCCCAGCTGGTCGTCGTGGTGCCGGTTGAGATGAACGAATCGAAAGGCAGGTCCCTTTGATGGAGATGAAGGTCTATTTCCCCGGCAACAAACGGGTGTTCGCGGACTACAAGGGCTTCACGATCGAAACGGATCAGCCAGAGCAGGGCGGGGGCGACAACACCGCGCCGGCTCCGTTCGACCTCTTCATCGCGAGCATCGGCACCTGTGCCGGCATCTTCATGCTTGGCTTCATGCAGCAACGCGAGATCTCCACCGAGGGCGCCGGCATCACGTTGCGCACCGAGCGCGACCCTGAAGCGGGCCTGATCGGCCGCATCGTCATCGACCTGCACCTGCCCCCGGACTTCCCCGAGAAGTACAAGGCTGCCGTGGTGAACGCGGTGGAGCTGTGCACGGTGAAGCGCCACATGCATCAGCCTCCGGAATTCGTGGTGAGCGCCTCTATCGCCTAGGCCTCGCCGAGCACCGGCCGTTCGACCCTGCCGCGGGCCATGATGGGCGGCTCGGCGGCGGGGCGGCGGCGGCTCAGGCCTCGCCGGTCTTCCAGCGCGGCAACTCGGCGACCACGGCATCGGCGGCCTCGCGGAACGAGTCACCGCGACCTTCCCCGAGCAGGTCGGCCAAGGTGCGCAGCGACGACACCGTGGGCTTCCACCCGAACACCTCCATCGAGACCGCCACACGCCCGGGGCTTCGCCGCCCCGCGACGGGGCGTTCGGTGCGCGCGGCGGCCACACCGTCGAGGATGCGCTCGAGTTCCTCTTGCGGGAAAGCGCCGATCTCGCGATGGTCGACACCATCCACGATGCCGTGTAGGTGCACCACACTCAGGCGCCGTCCGAACCGCTCCAGATGCTCCTCGACGTCGCCACCGTGCATCAGCAGGTGCCCCACGTCGAGGGTCACACCGAGATCGTGGGCGTCGAGAAGATCGTCCACCCACTCGTAGGGGAACTGCAGGTTCTCCACCGCAAGGGGGAACTCCCCCGTCTCTCGCCGGAGCCGAGCCAGAGACTCACCGAGAGCCTCCTGCCAGGCCTCGTGCACCTTGGTCGGCAACTCGTGCAACGGTTCCGGCTTCTCGCCGAACGCGGGATGGTAGCGCAGGGGGAGCTCGGGATGCACGACGAACGCGTGAGGCTCGAGACCCAGAGTGAGATCCACCACGCGCAGGCAGGTCTCCTGAGCCCGGTGGCGCAGATCGCGATCGTTTTCGCCGATGCCTACGTCCAAGGGCAGATGCACCGTGAATCCGCAGGCCGAATCGCCGCCCATGAGGCCGATGTCGCGCACATCCGCCCGAGAGGGGAGGTTCGACGCTTCACCTTCGAAGAGGATGAGCTCGATGTCGTCGACGAACGGCGCTAGAAGCCGCACGTTCGGTAGGAGGTCGGCGGGGAGCACGTACGAGGTGGTGCCGAACAGGAGGGTGTCGAACCGGGCGTCGCTCATAGCGCGAGTCCCAGCGAGATCGCCAGCAGCGCCGCGGTGCGGGCCAGTTCCTGGGAGGCACCGAGCACGTCACCGCCGACTCCACCGAGCAGGCGGGTGGCCGTGCGCAGGAGCCACACGGCCACCAAGAAGGCGGCGGCGGCGGCCAGAACCACGGGCAACCAACCGAGCCACCAACCAGCGAGCACGACCGGCGCCGCCGCCGCCAGTCCCACCAGCGCGTGGCGCGCGCCGAACCCCTCGAGGAACTGGGAACCGAGCCCCCCGTGAGACGATCGACCGAGCCAGGCGAGCAGCAGGTACGGCAGACGCGCCGAGACCTCGGCCAACACCACCGCGGCGGCCAGAGCCCTCGATCCCAGGCCCAGGAACCCAGCATCCGGGAAGGCCCCTGTTTGAGCGGCGATGCCCGCGAGGGCGGCGAAGCCGAGCAGGTACGTGAAGAGCACGGCGGACACCGCTCCCACACCGGCCGAGTGGTCGTGCATGACGCGCAGCCGCTTCTCGGTGTCACCGTGCACCATGAGACCGTCGCCCAGGTCGAGCAGCCCGTCGGTCTGGTTGAAGCCGGTCAAACCGACCGCCAGCGCCAGCACCAGAGCGGCGAGGGGTGCCGCGGGCAGCGTCGAGCCGAGGGCCAACGCGACCGCGCCCGCGAGAAGTCCTGTGGTCCACCCCACCAAGGGGACCAGCGGGAAGGCGGCCACGACTCCTTCGAGCGAAGCCGACGACCCGACCGGCAGGCGCGAGAAGAACCCCACGAGAGCGCGCGGATCTCCGAGCAAGGAGCGGCGGCCCCCGGCGCGAGCCGACGGGCGGGCCGGGCTCTCGGGAGTCACGAAGCCTCCCTCGACACCGGCCTGAAGAGACTCACTACCACCTGGCCGGACCGCGGCGCGAGGGGCTTGTCAGCCGTTGCCACTCGAAGGACCCCCGACTCGGTTATTGCGAACATCGGCATCGCTTGGTCGCCGTGGAGTCCGACGAAGGCCTCATAGTCGAACTCATCTGTCAACTTGGTCGCCTTCACAGTCGCCCCCCCACTGAATTGGTCGGACAAATACTCGCACGTGGCGTCATCGCCGAAAAGGACGCGCCCGCCGAGGTGGCCCGGCAGAGAGTCCCTGAGCACGATGGCCCCCGCAAGCCCCACTAGTAGATCCTCACTCACGTGCCACAGTCTCCTTCCGAGACAACCCGCACCCCGAAGGCAGGTGACATCGAGGAATGTAGCACGAGGGCATCGACCGGGGACTCGTCGGGTACGCTGCATATATGCCTACTCCGGGTCGGCTCCCCGACCGGAGTGCGCCGGACGCGCGAGCGAGAAGCCGGAGGGACCGTATGAGAGTCATGTGGAAGGGGGCCGTGTCGTTCGGCCTGGTCACCATCCCGGTGAAAGTGTTCGGTGCGACCGAGGCCAGAGCGGTGGGGTTCCATCAACTCCACGACGAGGACTTCGGACGGATCCAGTATCGGCGATTCTGCTCGGTGTGCGAGAAGGAAGTGCCCTACGAGCACATCGTCCGCGGCCACGAGCACGAGAAAGAGTCGTACGTGGTGGTCACCGACGAGGAACTCGCCGGGATGCAGGTGCCCTCGAGCCACACTGTCGATATCCTTCAGTTCGTGGACCTCCATGAGGTCGACCCCATCTACTTCCAGCGCTCCTACTACCTGGTGCCCGAGAAACTCGGCGCCAAGGCCTACCAACTGCTGCGGGAGGCGATGCGCGCGGGGGACAAGGTCGCCGTGGCCAAGGTCGCCTTCCGCGACAAGGAACACCTGGCCACCATGCGCGTGCGCGACGACGTGCTGGTCCTCGAGACCATGTACTGGCCCGACGAGATCCGGGAGCCCGCCTTCACCGAACTGGAGACCGATGTGAAAGTGCGGCCCAAGGAACTCGAGATGGCCTCGAGTCTCATCGAGAGCCTCACCGAACCGTGGAGCCCGGAGCAGTTCCGCGACGACTACCGTGACGCACTCCTCGCACTGATCGAGAAAAAGGCCGATGGCGAAGTGATCACGCCGGTTCCACGGGTCGAACCCGCCGAGGTGATCGACTTGGTGGCCGCCCTGAAGGCCAGTGTGGACGCCGCCAAGAAGAAGCGCGCCGCAGGCTGACCGCGCCGCGGGCTGAGCCCGCGGCAGGCTGAGCTCGCGGCGGCCCGATCGGCCTCGGCTCTTGATCCCCGGCCGGCGCAGCCGGCGCGGGGGCGGCGGTTCCTCTCAGCGACGGTCCCTCTCAGCGACCCTGCAACATCGGGAGCACGGTCGCCTCGTAGACGTCTTCGATTCGACGAAGCAGGTCATCGTGCTCCAACCCCCCGTAGGCGAAGGCAGCCACGGCGGCGCCACCTGCGCCGACACCTTCCTTGACCAGCCCGGCTTCGTAGATGTGCATCCCCTCGAAGCGGGCGCCGCTGAAGTCGAGATCGGCCGCGTACACCCGCGGGCAGCCGGCCTGCTGGGCGAGCGAGACGATGTCGGCGTCGGGATCCTGGAACACCCAGCGGGTGGTGCCGATGCACACGTTGGTCATGTCGGCTTGGCCGAGGCGGTCCATGACCGCGGCGACCGCCGCCATCTGCGTGCCGCCGGCCAGCATGACCGGGATGTGCTCCGACGCCGCCGAAGCGATACCCGCGACAGCTGCTTGCATGGGATCGCCCACAGCCGCCACCGCCCGCAGGGGCGTGTCCTCCAAAGATCCCTTCGTGATGCCCGCGGCCTTGAAGCCCAGGTCCACGGCCGCCTGCTTCAGCTCGTGAGCGCCCCCGATCATGGTGGAAGAGACCTTGCCCTCGGCGTCCAGACCCAAGGCGAGCATGACACTGAGGGCCGTCGTGGTGCCCGCCGGCACCGACTCACCCAGGATCAGGAAGTCGGTGAGCTTGGCCATGTTCGCCCCCAAGTGCCACCCACGCTCGAAGATCATCTCCGCGTCTTCGACGGCGTGTCCGGTCACGACGGAACGCGCCGGGGAGCCTCCCAGACGGAAGTACGGCGTCTGGGGGGCGACCTCGCTGCCCGCATCGACGACGAAGATGGGCAGCCGCATCGCGCTCAGCGCCGCCATCGGGATGATCACCGGCGAGGGGATGCCGTCGGGTGTGGCCGCGATCCCCGGGATACACCGCGCGCTCCCGTAGAAGAGCGCCTCCATGTCGGCTGGGGGGGTGTACTTGCGCATATCGGCCGACGAGCCCGCGATCGAGATGCCCTCGATGGCGCCGGTGTCGGACGAGGCGATCGTGCACATGTAGGTGGGTTGCGCCGCTTCGCGGAGCGCCCCAAGAAGGGTGTCGTCGCCCTCGATCAGGATGTTGCCCATGACTCCTCCAATGCTCTCAAGATGGATTCTGTGGTGGTGTGGATAAAGCCCGCCTGCGGAGGACGCCCCACCACGAACAGCTCGGCTCCCGCGGCACGAGCCGCGGCCAGCTTCTCTTCGAGTCCGCCTTCTCGGCCGGACTCCTTGCTCACGATCACGTCGCAATCGAACCGGCGCAGGCACGCCAGGGTGAACGCCTCATCGAAAGGGGGATACGCTGCTACGAGGTCGCCGGGAGCCACTCCAGCAAGGAGTGCCGCCTCGACGGATTCGGGGGTGGGAAGGACGCGGGCGAACAGCCGGATGCCGCGCCCCGCAAAATCCTGAAGGCCCTTGGAGCCAACGGTGAAGAAGGCGCGACGACCGGAAGTCACCAACTCGCGAGCCAGTTCGTCCGCCGTCTCGAATACGCGGACGGAGCCTCCCTGGCCGCCTGGATCCCAGGTGGCGCGCTCGGCCCGCACGAGCGGCACACCGGCTGCAGCGGCAGCCGACACGGCGGTGCGACTGGCCTCGACAGCGTACGGGTGAGTGGCATCGACGAGCGCCACGGCGCCCCACGACGAGATCTCCCTCGCCAACCCCGGCGTCCCCTGCCTTCCGACCCGTACACCTCCGGTGGGCTCCCTTTCGACCTCAGCCGCGCCGAGCGGGGTCGCCACGGAGAGGCGCACCTGGTACCCGGCGTCTTCAAGGTCGACGGCCAGTCGCCGGGCGAAACCGGTGCCTCCCAACATGTAGAGACGGCGGGGCCCGGTCGAGTCGGTCGCGGGCGGCGTCGCGGTGATCTCCGCGGCCCCGGCCTCCTGCTCTGCGGCCCCGGTGCCCCGCTCGGCGACAGCGGCCTCGGTTTCGGCGACCCCGGCCCCGGTGGCGACGGGTTCGGCGGCGGCGGCGACTGGGTCGGCGGCGACCGGCGTCGCGGCCTGATCGGCTGCGTCGGCACCGGCGTGCCCGCCGTCCGAGCCGTCGACACCGTAGCGTTCGGCGTACCCCCTCCGCGTGACCAGTCTGCCGCCGAGCATCTCGGTCCGGCTCGAGCCGATGATCACCACACACCACATGTCGATCGGTTCGTCGGCGAGGGCACCCAGAGTCGTGAAGTGCACTTCCTCTTCGGGACGGTAGGCGTTACGCACCCAGCCAACGGGAGTCTCCGCGGTCCTCTGCCCGAGGAACAGGCCCACCACTTCCTCGAACAACGGACGTCGGCGCCGCGAAGTCGGGTTGTAGAGACACGTGACCAGGTCGGCGCTGGCGGCCACCTCGGCACGGCGCAACACCTCATCGTGCGGGGTCAACAGATCGCTCAGGCTGAGGACGATGAAGTCGTTCATCAAAGGAGCCCCCAGGCGCGCCGCGGCCGCCTGGGCGGCGGTGATGCCGGGCACGACCCGCACGTCGGCGGTGGGGTCGATCTCCATGAGAAGCCCGGCCATGCCGTACACTCCGGCGTCACCGCTCGACACCACCACCACCGTCCGGCCTTCACGATGCAGCTCCAGAGCCCGCCGGCAGCGGTCGACCTCCTGCCGCATGCCCGAGCTCTCCACGACCGCGTCGGGGCCGAGCACGTGCGCGATCATCTCGATGTACGGCCGATATCCCACGACGACTTCGGCCGCCCGCAGTACGTCCGCCGCTTCTTCCGTGAGGGCAGCGGTCGCCCCCGGTCCGATGCCCACGGCAGCTATCAAAGCTCCCACCTCTCTTCTCGTGCGGCCACCACTGCTTCGCCGTCCATGCGGGCGAGCGCCACGGTGATGCCGTCTCGTGCGATCTTGTGCTGCACCAACTCAGCGCCCGGGCCCGCGGCCCAGAGGGCGGCCGGCTCCGACGCGGCGCCCACGCCGATACTCTTCTTGACCCACTCGCTCTCGGCCAGGTCGTACGCCGCGATCTGAGCCTCCACGTGTTCGTCGTCGGCGAAGACAAGCGGCACCCCGAGTTCCGCGGCGGCCTCCGCAAGGCCGGGCTCGTCCGACTTGGCCCGTACCGACGCCAGCGCACGAAGCGAACCCTCTCGCAAACCGGCCGAGTCGAGCGCTTCGCGTACGGCTGAGACAAGGGTGGCCGCGGGCGTGCCCCTCGTGCACCCCACCCCGGCCACGGTCCATCTGGGGACGAGCCGCAGCACCACTTCCGCCTCGACCCCCGCGGACGCGCCCCGGTCCACCGACGCGGTCACGACGACGGCCACCTCCGCACGCTCGCCGATTCCGGGGGACGCCGGGACCCCGGGCTCCGCAGCACCGATGGCCCGGAGGCGGTATCCGACGAGGTCGCTCAGGAAGGCAGACACGCCCCCCACCTCAGCCGGGTCGACCCACAGATCGACCGGCCGACCGGCAGCCAAGGCCGCGGAAACAGGGAGCAGAACGGCTGGATCCTCCACGTGCGCGTCAAGAGCCACGGCGAGAAGATCCGGGCCGAGAATCCCTTGGACATCGGTCGAGGTGGTCAGCACCGCCTGGGCGCCGATGGCCTGAGCGATGCGTCGGGCGAGTGCGTTCGCGCCGCCCACGTGACCCGAGAGCAGGGGCACGACGAATCGCCCCAGTTCGTCCACGACAAGCACCGCCGGGTCCTCCAGTTTGCTGCGCAACACCGGGGCGATGGAGCGGACCACGATCCCCGTCGCCATCACGCAGACAAGAGCGGTGCCTGCTTCGAACTCACGCTGAAGTGCGGCCGCCACGCCGGTGAAGCCGACGGTGGCCGAACCGGGCTCCGCGGAGGCCGTGAGGTGTATGCCGCCACTCGCCTCCACGAGTCGTTCCGGCAGGTGAAGGCCGCCGCCGACGGCCGAGACGATGCGCCCTGCAGTGCGTGCTCCGCCCGGGGTCAACGCGAACACCGCGATCGATCCGCCGGGCCGCGTCCCAGACGTGGGGTCCGGTCCGCCGTGAGCGGGAGAGCCTCCCGACCGGCCGGGCGCGGCGTCGGGCGCCGACTCGGAATGCGAGGGTCGTTCAGTCATCCGCTCCCCGAGTACTTTCGGGGTCCGCGGTCGCTCCAGTAGCGCTCCGGTAGCCATGCGAGAAGCCTGGGTCGTAGAGCTTGGATCGCTCGCCGGCCTCGGCGAGCACGTCGCCCACCACGATCATGGCCGTCTTCTCGACGCCCGCCTCACCGACCTTCCGCGCGATGTCGCTCAGCGTGCCCCGCACGATCCGCTGTTCCGGCCAGGTGGCGTTCGCCACCACCGCCGCGGCCGTGCGCTCCGGGTAGTGCACCAGCAGGTCGTCGACGACCTCACCGATGCTGCCCACACTGAGGAAGATGCACATGGTCGCCGCGTGGGAGGCCAGTGAGGAGAGGTCCTGCCCGGCCGGCACGGGGGTGCGACCGGCTCGGCGGGTAAGGATGACCGTCTGGGAGAGTCCCGGCCGCGTCAGCTCCGCCTGCAGCACTGCGGCGCTGGCCGCGAACGAGCTCACCCCCGGCACCACGGCGTGAGGCACACCGGCCGCATCGAGTTCGTCGATCTGTTCCGCGATGGCACCGTACAGCGAAGGATCGCCGGTGTGGAGTCTCACGACCGACCGCCCCGCCCGGTGGCCCTCTACCATGATCTCTACGATACGGGGCAGATCGAGCCCCGCCGAATCGTGGATCTCGATGCCGTCGCGACAATGGCCGAGGAGCGCCGGGTGCACCAACGAACCGGCCCACACCACTACATCCGCCTCCGCGAGCGCACGGGCGCCTCGCAGGGTTATCAGCTCCGGGTCTCCCGGCCCGGCTCCGACGAAAAGCACCGGCGCGTCGTTCATGCGCCCTCACCATCCTTCCCACTTCGATCGAGCGCGCGGCCCGGCGCCAACACCGTGACCACGCTGAAATACGGCAGTCTGGTCAGGGCTTCCGCAGACCCGACCGGATAGACCCGCTGACTCGGCAGGGTGACGTTCTCGAGCACCCAAGCTCGTTCAAGGGCCCCGGCCCGCTCGAGCAGCGCGGCGCCCTCGGCTCTGAGACGCGACGGCTTCATGATCACCACGGTGCCCCCCAACGCCAGCGCGCCTTCGAGCAGCATCAGGTCACCCCCGTCGGGCACGATGGTGAGGGGCTCACGCCCCTCGACCAGCGGAGTCTTCAAGGCACTCGCCGCGGCCACCGGGGAGATCACCCCCGGCACCACCTCCACGGGGCCCGAGTATCTGCTGAGGAGGTAGCCGAAGCTCCCGTAGAGGAGCGCGTCGCCCAGACAGATGTAGGCGACGTCACGGCCAGCCTCGGTCACCCGCGAGATGGCCGATACCGCGGCGTCCCAGGCCTCGGTCAGAGCGTCCGAGTCGGTCGTCATGGGCATATGGAGCGGTAGGCTCTCCGCATCGGCGTTCAGGTAGCCTTCGGCGATGCGGAAGGCGCGGCCCGGCCCTCCGTCGGCATCCAATGGGTAGGCCACCACGGGGCACGAGCGCAGGATCTCGACCGCCCGCATGGTCATGAGTCCGGGGTCGCCCGGGCCGAGGCCCAATGCGTAGAGCGTCCCAGTGCGGGAGTCCGTCACGGTCGATCCTCCTTGTCGGCCCACAGGATGGTCACGGGGTTCGTCCCTCGCATGATCCCGGCCTTTTCCAGATGTGCGGTCGCCAGCTGTACCGCGTCGAGTCCCGACCATGGCTCCCACGAGAGCAGGGAAGCGGCACTCCCCGCAGTCTCCAGGGTCACCGCCGTCACGATGACCCGCCCGCCGGGCGTCATGCAGCCGGCCGCGGTGTTCAGGATGTCCTCCAACCGTCCACCGGACCCGCCGATCACCACCAAGTCGGGCGGCGAATAGCCGGCGCAGTGCTGAAGCGCGTCGGGAGCCTCCCCCTCCACCACTTCCACCCGGGCTCCGAAGCGCTCGGCGTTCCTACGGATCGCCTCGCACGCCGTGGACCCCCGCTCGAAGGCGACCACCCGCGCGTCTGGAGCGAGGAGCGCGAGTTCCACGGAGAATCCGCCGCTGCCGGCTCCCACATCCCAGATCACACGCCGCGAAGCGGGCCGCGCGACCGAAGCGAGCACCGAGCGCACCTCCCAACGCGAGAGCGGCACCCGCTCGAGTCGTTCGAACTCCTCGTCCGCGATGCCCGGGGCCATGGCCCGCGTAGGGATCGAGCCGGCGGTCGGATCGTCGTGCCGGGCGACGAAAGACCTGTTGCCCTCGCGGAGCCAGATCTCCGGAGCAACGATCATCACAGCGGGAGAGCCGAAGGCTCCGGCCGCTATCGCGGGGAGGTCGCCCACGGTCACCGCCTCGTCCGGGGCTCCCAAGCCCACACCCACCGCCGCCTGCGCCTGCCATCCGCCTGCGAGCAGCAGCGCGGCCACGGCTTCGGGCGTGTTGTCGCCGCCGCAGAGCACGGCGATCGGTCGGTCGGTGAAGTCGGGAGCCTCGAGCGCCCGCCCGTGCGCCGACGTGTGCGTCAGCTCCTGCCAGGGCAGCCCCAGCCTGGCGGCGAGCAGCTGAGTGGACGACACGCCCGGCTCCACCACCGCCTCCCCCGGAAAACAACGCTCCAGCGCGGCCAACATGCCGAAGTAGCCGGGATCGCCGGAGGTGAGCACGCACACGCGCTTCCCCTGCCCGAGGAGCAGCCCCACCCGGTCGAGCACCGGGTCAAGGGGACCGGAGATCTCCACCCGCTCGCCCCACCCAGGCGCAGCCCGCAGCGCGGCCCTGCCGCCCACGAAGACCTCGCAGGATCTCGCCAGACGCGCCGCGGCAGGCGTGAGGTACTCGCGTTCATCCGGCCCGACTCCCACCACCAACAGACGGCCGCGTTCAACCATGCTCATCCCTCCCCCAGAACGACGCCGTCGCGATCGAGCAGCACCACACGCACCGGCAGACCGTAGCGCTCGCGGCAGGCGGCCGAAGCCGCCGCGGCGACCGTCGAGAGCACATCGGCTCGCCCCAGTTCGTTCAGCCGGGCCGCGGCAAGGTCGGCCGTGGTCATGGCCAGCATGCCCTGGATCTCGTCAGGAGCCACGCCCGCCGCCCCTGCATACGCGGCCAAGGTGACCAAGCGAGCGTCCGCCACGCGCGAGTGCGTGTCGAAGATGCCCGCGGCCAGCTTGACCAACTTGCCTACGTGGCCACGCACGGTCACGCCCACGAAGCCCCGTTCAGCCGCCCTCTCCAGCATCCAACCCACCTCGTTGGCCACCTCGACCACGTCGCGCGGGTCGGCGCCCGCCGACTCGGCGAGACGGCGTCCCTTCGAACCCAGCACGAAGACAAGGTCCGACCGCTCCCGGGCGGCCGCCACGTCCAGCTGCGGCACCAGGGAGTCGCGCATGGCCTCGACCGACCAGGGCTCCACCCTGCCGGTGGTGCCGAGGATGCTGATGCCCCCCACGATGCCGAGCCGCGGGTTCAGCGTGCGTCGGGCGAGGTCCTCGCCACCCGGGGCCAGGATGGTGGCGGTGGCCCCGGCCGGACGGCTGCGGCGCAGCTCCCCGAGGATGGCGTCCCGCGGTGCCGGGTTGATGGCGGGAGCGCCCGGCTCGATGGCCAGCCCTGGTAGCGTCACCACGCCCACGCCTTCGCCGGCCTTGACCGCGTGCACGCCGGGCGTGTTCTCGACGTAGGCGCCTATCGCTAGACCGTTGGTGACGTCGGGGTCGTCACCCGCGTCCTTGACCACCCAGACCACGCCATCTTCCGCGCGACGGAACGGGAGCAGGGCCGTCTCACCCCCGGGCAGGGTCACTTCCACGGTGCCCTGGCCGGGCCCGCCTCCGATCAAAGCGGCGGCTACCGCAGCCTGAGCGCAGGCGCCGGTGGTGTAGCCGCGGCGAAGGGCGCTTGTCATCCCATCCTTACCGGGCGCACCGGCTGGAGCGGTGGAGGTCATCATGCCGCGCCCCCTCGCTCCTTCGGGAGCAGGATCGGCACCAGGTCGAGTCGGCCCTGCTCCACCATGCGCACCAGTTCCTTCCGCGCTTGGCCGACGGTCAGCGGACGAGTGCTGTCGTCGCAGAAGATGTCGAACAGATAGGCGATCCTGGGCAACCGCAGATCGCACGCCTCGAGGGCGGTGCCCTCCGCGAACACCTCGGTCAAGGGTCCCTCGGCTGCGACCTGTCCACCGCGAAGAAGGATGACTCGGTGCGCGTACAGCGGGATCAGGTCGACGTCGTGGGTAGCCATGATCACCGTGAGGCCCCGCTCGTTCAGGCCCTTCAAGAGACGCATGAGGGCGGTCTCGGCCATGGGATCCAGGCTCGCGGAAGGCTCGTCGAGCACGAGGGCTCGCGGACCCATGGCCAGGACCCCGGCGAGTGCCACCCGCTTCTTCTGCCCGTAGCTCAGCGCGTGGATGGGCCGTTCGAGCAACTCGTACACCCCGCAGGTCTTCGCCGACCACTCGACCCGACCCCGCACCTCGGCGTCTCCGAGCCCGAGATTCTCAGGCCCGTAGGCGATATCCGCGGCCACGGTAGGGCAGAACAGCTGATCGTTCGGATCTTGGAAGAGGTACCCTACCGTCGCCGCCACCTGGTTGAAGGTCTCGCGATTCACGTCGACATCGTCGATCGCGATGCTCCCCTCGGTGGGATGCAGTAGCCCCACCAGCAACTTGAGCATGGTCGACTTCCCGCCTCCGTTGGCTCCCATGACGGCGGTGAAGTCGCCGGACCGCACAGTGATGTCGACCCCATCGAGCGCCCGTACGCCTCCGGGGTAGACGAAGCCCGCGCGCGCGATGGTCACGGCGGACCCGTCGATACGGGAGCTTCCCCAGGGACTGTTCATCATTGGCGGCGCTCACCTCCACGAAGTCTCTGGGCGTCATAGACCCGCTGCGATCGATCGTAGGAGCGGATCAGGAGATTGGCGCCCAAGCTGTTGAAGCCGCCCATGGCACGCCGCCAGGGCACGTCTGGTCCCCGGAGTCGTTGGGCCTGGCGCATCCGCTGCGCCTCCTCCACGAACAAGAACAGGTAGCGGTACATCAGCATACCGAGGTCGATGAGGAGACCGGGAACCCTGTACCAGCGGAGCGCCCCCAGCAAGGCGGGGAGCGGCGTGCTCAGGCCAAGAAGCAAGAGCAGGGAGACGCCCGCCAGCACGACCGCGGCAAGATCGGATCCCGCCAGCAGACCTTCGCCGCTCACCGTCACGGGCGCGAGACGCGGTAGAGCGATGGAGATCAGAGCCCGGCCTGGAGTCGTGAGCCCCTGCAACAGAACCAGCATCGCGCCAACCACCAGCGCGGGAAGCATCCGAAGAGAGAGCGCGATCCAATGGATACGCACGACCGCGAGAAGTGCCACCAGGCAGGCAGCCAGAAGAAGGAGCGAGAACCCACGCCCCGCGACAAGGTTCACCCCCAGGAGCACCGCACCCACGGCCAGCTTCACCCGAGCGTCGACGGCGGAGAGGACCGTCGTCCTCCAGGCGTGACGATCGCTCCCACGGATGTCGTGGGAGCCGTGCAGGTGAGGCAGCCGTAACCGCGGACGACTACCGCCGAACCGTCTCGATGCCGACCAGCCGGCGGTCGTTCCCAGGAGCAGGCCCGCGATCGTGAACGCGAAAAGCACTGCATCCCCACCGCGGGCGCTCAGCACTTGTTGGCCGGAGGGATCGGCCATGACCCGCGCGACCGTCCTCAGATGTGCACCCTCCAGAGGACCGAGGGCAAGACCAGGGGCGAGCCATCCCCACAGGAACAGTGCGAGGAGGACCGCTACCACCAGGCCCCAGACCCAGCGCCGCGCTCCGATCGTACGCCCCCTGAGTGAGCCGCCCGCTGCGTCGCCCGTGGCACCGCCCACTGCGCCGGCGGCGGCGCCTTTCGGCCCTCCCACTGCGCCGGCGGCGGCGCCTCCCGGCCCGCCGGCCGCGCCACCCACCGCGTGACTCCCCAAGAGGGGAACGCGACTCGTGGTGCTTCGCGCGCGCCGCATCCCCTGTACGATCCACCCGGCAGCCGCCCCCGCCACCACCGCGCCGCCGAAGAACACGAAGAGGAGTAGGTCACCCACATCGGTGTTGATGAACGGCGTGCGCGCCGCCCTGCCCCTCTCCTCGGCCACGCGTTCCATGATCCCCGCGTCGATGCCCACCCAGCTGCCCGTGGTCGCGGCTATGGCCCAGAGCAGGCCGCCCAGCAGCACCACTGCCACGAGTACGGCCAGCACGACGATGGCCACCCGCACGCCCCGGCTGCCTCGCTTCCAATGGTGGTGGATCCGCCCGCCGCGGGGAGTCGCTGAAACCGCGTCGGCCGGGCCGAGACGAAGGCCGCGGGCGATGTCGGGTCTCAGTTGCGCCAGCGAGCGCAACACGCCGCCCGTGAACACCCCTTCCAGGATGGCCAGCGGGAGTTGCGTCGGCAGGAAGGCCAGGAAGAGCGCCCCGGCTCCGCGCAGTGACCCGTTCCAGGGGAAGAGTCCGAGGCCCAACTCGGTCGCGGTCGCCAGGTAGACGGCGACGTCACCGAACACGCCGGCCAGGAACCCCGCGCGGAAGAGCGAGGCGCCGCGCCGCCGCGCCAGCCAGAAGCAGCCGAAACCCACGAACGACCCGACCATACCCTCCGAGAGGATATTGGCGCCCAACGTGGTCAATCCGCCGTGCGCGAAGAACAGAGCCTGCACGAGAAGCGCGAGCCCCGCGAGCACCACGGACGCCCACGGGCCCACTACGATGGCCGCAAGCGGCGTCCCGGCCGGATGCGACACCGAGCCCGCGACCGGCACCGGGATGGGCATGAGGCTGATCGCGAAGACCGCCGCCCCCATCAGGGCCACCAACGACTTGAACGAGGGGTCGTCGGCGGTGCGCTTCTTGAGCCGATCCAGCCCGATAGCTACCGCGCCCGCAGCCGGCACAGCCCACGCCACCGCCCATTCGGCGGGGAGTATGCCCTCGGCTACGTGCACGGAGCTCCTCGGTCGGCGTCTGCGGTCGTCTTGGAAGCGCGGGGCGACCCCGCGAACACCGAGGCATCCGGTGCGGCCAGACGAGCCAGGGCATTGGTGGCCGCCACCGCGATGGGAGTACCTCCACGGAGCCCCGGCAGGGTGATGTGCGCGAGCGGCGAAGCCATCAGGGCGTCTT
The DNA here is from genome assembly GCA_024637035.1 of Actinomycetes bacterium. Lineage (GTDB taxonomy): Bacteria > Actinomycetota > Thermoleophilia > RBG-16-64-13 > RBG-16-64-13 > JAHJSA01. Next base: position 74,902 of record JAGXFW010000008.1, on the reverse strand, counting down.
TGGACTCCGCGGCTGCAACGAACCCGACGGGCACGCCCACGACCAAGGCGGGGCGAATGCCTTCCTCGCGCTCCATGCGCACGATCTCCAGCAGGGCGGTCGGCGCGTTCCCGATCACGACGACGGCACCCTCGAGGGACTCACGCATCGCGCGCAGCGCAGCGGCCGACCGGGTGATCCCCTCGCTCGAGGCCACCTCGGCGGCTCCAGCTGTGTCCACAAGGCAATCCACCGAGATGCCGAGACGGCGAAGGCTCGGCACCAACCCCGACTTGACCATGTTCACATCGCACACCACCGGCGCACCGGCGCGGAGTGCCCGAAGCCCCCGCTCGACAGCGCCCACCGAGAACACAAGCTGAGAAGCGAGACTGGGGTCGCCCGTGGCGTGCACCACGCGCACGACGACCGCTCGCTCGTCCGCGGTCAGCGGCAGTTCCGGCAGCAATCCCTCGATGATCTCGAAGCTCTTGCCCTCGATCTCCGCAGGACTGTTCACCGAGGACGCCGCCACCGCGCCTTCCTCGCCGCGGGCTCCGCGCACCCGGGACTCGAGCACCGAGATCAACCGAAGGTCGAGACCCAAGGGGTCGGTGAGGCGAACGCTCAGATCCGGGTGTATCGCGAGCACCGATTCGAGTTGTTCCGGAATATCCAACGCAACATGATTGCCGGCGAACAGAAGGTACGGCGCCACGAGGATGTCCCGAAAGCCCCGCTCGTAGAGAGAGACGACGGCCTCGCTGAGGCTCGGCTTGTTGAAGCCAAGGGAGGCGTGAACCACCGTCCAACCGGTCTGAAGCGCGAGCAGAGACGCGACCTTCTGAAGCACCTCGAGTGCGGCGGGGTTGCGGCTGCCGTGGCCCAACACCACGACGGCCCAGGGGGCGGATCCCACTAGCGGTGCGACTCCGGCAACGGGCGCCACCGCCGATCCGACTTCCGCCGATTCCGTGGTCTTCGGGCGCGAGGCACGGTCTTCATGCGAGGCACGGTCGTCATTCATGGGTGTTGTCCTCCTGTGAGGTGATGCCCGCGGCAAGCCAACGCGCCATGCGTCGACTGCCCCGGAAGTGAAGATGTACGTAACTGGCCACGAGATGGCCTTCGGCAAAGCCGTCGTTCATCGTCTCGCCTTTGCGACTGACCTCGTACGCGGGATGCTGAGAGCCGGTCGTTGCTGAATAGTGGAACAGATGGCCGCGAAAGCCGGCCCCTGGAAGGGGGTGGCTTTCGGAGGCCGTAGCCTCGACGTAGCCCATGCGCAGGCGGGCGCCGGTCATGGAGGCTCGGGTCGGGAGCACTCCGGCCATGGGGTGGACGCCGTCTGCGTTCTCGATCTCTCGCCCCAGGTAGAGATAGCCGCCGCATTCGGCGTAGACCCGCACGCCGGCGGCCATGGCCGCGCCCAGATCGCGCCCCAAGCCGGAGTTCGCGGCCAACTCGGTCGCGTAGACCTCAGGGTATCCGCCGCCCAGATAGACGCCGTCACACCCCGGGGGGAGCCCGTCGCCAGCCACCGGGCTGAAGAACACCAACTCAGCGCCCTCTTCTTCGAGCACATCGAAGTTGTCCTGGTAGTAGAAGGAGAAGGCGCCGTCTCGGGCGATCGCCACCCGGGATCGCGACGCGTCTCCGGGACCACCCACCATACGCGGGGCATCTTCCATCCCAAGGAGACCTGGATCCATCGGACCCGCGGCGGCGAGAAGGGAGTCGAGATCCACGTGTTCCGCGACGTGATCGACGATGCGCGCGAGCACATCGGCCACGCCTCGGTCTTCGACCGTGGGGATCAAGCCCAGGTGACGCGACTCGAGGTGCAGATCCGACCTCCTCGGCACGACGCCGAGGACGGGAGGTGGCGACGCCATCTCGGCGAGGGCTTGCTCGACCATCCGGCCGTGACTGGGCCCGGCCACCTTGTTGAGGATCACACCCGCGATCGGCAGATCGGGATCGAACGTACGGAAGCCGTGGACGACGGCGGCAGCACTTCGAGCGGTATGCGAGCAGTCGACCACCAAGACGACCGGCAACCCGAGGAGTTTGGCCATCTCGCCGGTGGAGCAACGCTCGCCGCCGCCCGCCAACCCGTCGAACAGACCCATCACGCCCTCGACCACGGCGACGACCCCCTGTCCGCGTGCCGCCGAGGCCACGCCGGTCTCCGCGCGCGTCGCCACGGTCCGCACACGTGCAGCCTCGCGGGCCACCTTCGCGACCGACCGCTCGAACGACGCGACAGCTTCTTCCGGAGGCATGAGCCAGGTATCCAGATTGTGTGAGGGACGCCCGCACACACTCGCATGGTAGGTCGGGTCTATGTAGTCGGGACCCACCTTGAACGGCGCCACGGTATGCCCGCGCCGGCCGAGCGCACCCATGATCCCGAGGGCCAGACTGGTCTTGCCCACCCCACTGCTGGTGCCGGCAAGCACGAATCCGCGGAAGGCGGTCACGAGGCGTTCCCGCCGCTTGACGAGCAGTCGGACGAGACGGAGAAGTCGGCCATGATCGGGCGCGCCCCGCGCTCCCGGAAGCGACCATCCGCGCACTCCCCGGAGCGACCATCCGCGGGGGCCCCGGTGAAGCCGTCCGCGAGCGCCCCCGAAAGAACCTCGGCGAGGGCCTCGATGAGACGGTCGTTGTCAGCCGGCTCTCGCACCGCGACTCTGAGGAAGTGAGGGCCCATGCCCGGGAAGTCAGAGAGGTCACGCACCAGGATGCCGTGCTCTCGGCGAAGGCGCCCAGCGACCTCACGCGCACCCGGCACACCAAGACGCATGCACAAGAAGTCCGCGGCGGCGGGCAACACCTTGGCCACTCCCGAGATGCCGCGCAGACCCGCGGCGGCGGCGATGCGGGCGCCGGTCACCGCGGCGGGCGTCCGTTCCAGAAGCTCGACGTCTTCCAACCCGGCGACGGCCGCCGCCTGGGCGATGCAGTTCACATTCCAGGGCGGCACCCGCGGCATGAATCCATCGACGAGAGCCTCCGGAAGGACGAGCGCTCCCACCCGGAGCCCGGGCATCGTGAGGATCTTGGTCAGAGAGTGCAGCACTATCACCTGCTCGCTGGCCTCGGCGAAAGCGGAGGTCGGGCGACGAAGCGTGGCACCCGCAGGCCAGACCTCGGTGAAGGCAAGAAACGATTCGTCCACGAACACCGTGGCGCCCGCCCGGGCGCAGATCGAGATGAGGGCTTCGCGGGCGCCGCGGTCCCAGAGATCGCCCGTGGGATTGTTGGGGTCGCACAGGAAGACCAGATCGGCCGCTGCCAACCGTGGTGCCAGAGCCTCGATGTGCTCCTCGGAGAAGGCGAAGTCGCGCTCTTCGAGCGCGAAGATGGTGTCGACTTCCGCGCCCCAAGCGCGGGCCGCCCGCTCGTACTCAGTGAAGGTGGGGCCCAGTACGACGACTCGGCGCGGTCGGAGATGCGCCACCGTGAGGAAGATGAGCTCAGAAGCGCCGTTGCCCAGGGCCACCCGATGCTCCGGCACCCCGAGAAAACCGGCGGCGGCGCGGCGAAGGGGGTCCGGGGGATCAAGGGGATACCATCCCATCTCGCCAACGGCCCGCCGCGCCGCCGCCATCACTCGGGGGGAAGGGCCCAGGAAGTTCACGTTCGCCGAGAAGTCCAGGAGTTCGTCACCCGGGATACCCAACGCCGTCGCCGCCTCGCGGATCTTCCCGCCATGCATGTCGGTACTCATGACCGGCCCCGCATGGTGAGTAGCCCGCCCACGAGGGCGCCCAGCGAAAGAGCGCCGACCCGGCGGCTCAGGGTGGCCACCCGCGTGAGATCCCCGAACTCGGGCGCCGGCGCCTCCGACCCTCCCAGGTACGGGCGATCCACGATCGTGCCTCCGTAGCTCGCCGGACCACCGAGCCTCACGCCCAGCCCGTAGGCGAACGACGCTTCCACGAGTCCGGCGTTCGGACTGGGATGGTGCACCCGCTCGGCCCAGGCCCGGCGAAGATCGCCGAGCCCTTTGCCGCCACCCAGGACTGCCAGCACCGCGGTCAACCGCGCGGGCAGAAGATTGAGCACATCGTCTAGACGCGCCGATGCCCATCCGAAGTGCAGGTAGCGTTCGTTCCGGTAGCCCACCATGGAATCGAGCGTCGACACCGCCTTGTAGGCCAACGCCAGCGGCGCCCCGCCCGCGGCCGCGTAGAACAGGGGTGCCACCACGGCATCGCTGGTGTTCTCGGCCACCGATTCCACCGCCGATCGCACGATGTCGGACTCCGTCATCTGGCGCGTGTCGCGCCCCACGATCATCGAGACGGCCTCGCGGCCGGAGTCCAGAGATTCGTCAAGACCGTCGCCCACCCGCTCGGCCGAGTGCGCGAGCTCGTTGCCCGCGAGGGCCGTGGAGACGAGCCACACCTGGCCGAACGGTCGCGCCCAGCGCGGCAACGCGCCGAGGACACGTCGCACCACCAGGTAGACACCCAGCGGCAGACCCACCGCGAGCGCGGCTCCGGCCGCGCGTTCCGCGCTGTGGCCGGGGCGCGGCCCCGCCACTACCCGGAACGCCCGTTCGTATCCGGCGATGGCGTGCCCCATCAGTCGAGCGGGGTGGGTGGGCCTCACTGGGTCACCGATCGCCGCGTCGACGGCGAAGGCCGCCGCGATCAGCGCGGCCCTTCTCACGCACCGGCCACCGCTCACGACCAGGCCCTCCCCTCGACCAGGTCCCTGATCCGAGCCATGTCCAGGTGCTCGCGGAACTGGGCGGCCAAGCGGTCATAGGCGGCCTCTTTGGCGGCGGTGTGATCGGGCCAGATCGTGCGCGCCTCTTCGATGCGCGACAACGACACACCGAGTTCACGGGCGAGGCCGGCCAGCACCGAGAAATCTTCGAACAGGCCGTGCACGTAGGTGCCCGCCACCAGGCCGTCGTCGCTCATGGCCCCTTCGGGGTGGCGAACCCCGTCGCCGTCTTCCACCACGAACAGCGGTCGCGCCGACCCTTCGCTGCGCCCCATGTGGATCTCATACCCCACCACCGAGACATCCGAGCCGAGCCACCCCTCAGCCGAGCCGTGCACCCGCACCGATTCGGTCACCTTGTCGGCGGCAAAGGTGGTATCGACCGGGAGCATACCCAGGCCTGGCACCTCTGGGCTGGCGCTCTCAAAGCCATCAGGGTCGAGGATGCGTTCGCCCAACATCTGGTATCCACCGCACACCCCGAGGAAGCGGGCGCCGGCGGCGCGACGCTCGGCTAGGGCAGGCTCGAAGCCCAGTGCGCGAAGAGCAGCGAGGTCGCCCACCGTGCTCTTCGTGCCCGGGATCACCACGAGGTCCGCGTCGGCGAGTTCCTCCGGGCTCTCGGCCCAGCGCACCCGGAAGAGGCCACATGCCTCAAGCGGCCGAAAATCCGTGAAGTTCGAGATGCGAGGCAGCCGGACCACAGCGACCCGAGGGCCGTCGCCCACCGGCCAACCGTCGGCCGCGATCGGAGCGCGTGCGGCTGTCGCGGCGGACTCGTCGAGCGAGACCGAGTCTTCGTCGTCCACACCCACATCACGTAGATAGGGAAGAACGCCCAGGCAGCGCATGCCGGTGAGCTCTTCGAGCTCATCTATGCCCGGCTGGAGGATGGACACGTCCCCACGAAACTTGTTCACCACGAAGCCGCGCAGGAGCGCACGGTCCTCGGCGTCGAGGAGGGCCCACGTTCCATAGATGGAAGCGAACACTCCACCGCGATCGATGTCGGCCACGAGCACCACGGGCGCGTCCACCCGGCGGGCGATACCCATGTTGACGATATCGTTTTCCCGCAGGTTGATCTCAGCCGGACTGCCGGCTCCCTCGATCACGACGACATCGTAGCTCGAACGAAGCCGGGCAAGGCTCTCCTCGACCACGGGTAGCAGACTCGCCTTGAACTCGTGGTACGTACGGGCATCCATGTGTCCGATGGGCTTGCCACGAACGATCACCTGAGAGCCCACGTCTGTGGTGGGCTTGAGCAGCACCGGGTTCATGTCCACGCTCGGCGGAAGGCCGGCAGCCTCTGCTTGGGCCACCTGAGCTCGTCCGATCTCTCCGCCCTCGATGGCCGGGTACGAGTTCAGCGACATGTTCTGAGCCTTGAACGGAGCCACAGCGTACCCGTCCTGCTTCAGCACACGCACGAGGCCGGTGACCAGCAGGCTCTTGCCCGCGCTGGAACCGGTCCCCTGGATCATGAGCACCCCGGACAACTCAACTACCTCCCTAGGAGACCGGCCACGGCGATATCCCGCCACCGGTCTCGAGTGCGGCGGCCCAGGGCGAGCCGGGGCCCTTGATCTTCAGCGGGATCCCGCTCACGCAGAAGTACACCTCGTCCGCCTGTCGGGCGAACAGTTGGTTCACTCGACCCTGCAGATCGCGGAAGAGGCGGCTCAGACGATGCACCGGCACGATGCCCGACCCGACCTCATTGGTCACGACCACCGACTGAGGCCAGTACTCGGAAAGATAGTCGGCCAGACCGCGCATGCTGTCGGCCAGGACCACCTCCGGGTCGGGGGAGTCGGCTTCCTGCTCCAGGAGGAGGTTGGTCGTGTAGAGGGTGAGGCAATCGAACAGCACGGTGTCCCACTCGCCTTCACATTCCCGCAGCAGCGCGACGGCGTCGCGTGGAGCGTTGAGGGTGCCCCACTCCGCCGGACGACCGGCTTGGTGGCGCTCGATGCGCAGGCGCATCTCATCGTCGCCCGCTTCGGCGGTAGCCACGTACAGGATGCGGCCTCCGTAGTCGGCCGCCATGCGTTCGGCCGTGGTCGACTTGCCGCTGCGGGTGCCTCCGGTGATGAGGATCATCGCGTGAACCGCCTCCGTTCGAGGATTCGTTGCGGGGTTGGAGCACCGGCCTCCACGCTTCGGCATGTATCTGCCTCCGCCTGAGGGTGTGCGTCAGCCAACGCGCGAGTACACGCGGTGGCCGGAGCGATCCGAAGAGGTGCGGAGCCCGAAAGACCTACACGGCTATGGGGTGCGACCGTTTCCAGGGTCGCGGACGAAAAGCGGGAGCGCATGCCAGCCCTTTCCTTCGAAGAGCGCATCCGGCATGTCAGGCAGTGGCAGGTCTCCTGGCTCCCGGCTCAAGCGCCCCCGTCCCCTTCCCGGCCCGCGGCCAGTGGATCGTGGAGGTGGCTCACCGGTTACAGTGGCGGGACCGCGCCGGCTTCGCACCGGCTTCCCTATTAGGCCATCTGGCACCACTACCGACAACATCCAACACGCGGCAGTCTACAGAAAAGTCGCAGGCGTCACAACCGGGAGTTCCAGGATCGTGGCGCGTTGAGTCATGAACAATGCGGCCGCAGGGACGGTCGCGGGGGTGTCGCCGGTGGCGCGGGTCTCTGGCGCGGGGCCCGATCGTGGCGCGTCGGCCGGCGGCCGCAGGCGGGTCTACCGCTACCCGCGGGGCGCGAGGAGCATGCCGAGAGGACGTTCGGTCCGCGCCCCCGGTGCGGGCACCACGGACGAGGCGAACGGATCGGTGCGGAACCAGACCAAGTCGGTTCGGGCTCCACGCTGCAGCCGCCCGTAGTCGTCGGGCAGACCGAGAAGTCGCGCGGCGACCACCGTAGCCGCGTCTCTCACCTCGCTGGGCGAGAGTCCGGCCTCACGAAACAGCATGAACTCGGTGGGCAGGCTCCCGTGTCTCACCCGAGCTGCGCCCGCATCGGTTCCCGTGGCTATCTTGGCCCCCATCTCGTGCGCTCGACTCACCATCGCCTGGTGATCCGCAAGGATATGGGGGAGCATCGGCCAGCCGTGTGCCGAGTTCTGCGCGTGCAGGGCCGTGAGAGTGGGCACCCACACACACCTGCTCCCCGCGATCGCCGCGATCGTATCCTCATCCGCGAGGATCCCGTGTTCGATGCTGTCGGCCCCGGCTTCCACGGCGCGCTCGATTGCCTCACACCCGTTCGCGTGCACGGCTACGGGCACGCCCATCTCATGGGCCACGTGGACCATGGCACGCAACTCGGCGCGGCTGAAATGGGGCGAGGCTGCCGTGCGCCGCTCGAAGTCGACATGCCCGCTGGCCACGATCTTCACCACCCGTGCTCCAGCGACGACCAATTCCCGCACGGCCCGCACGACGTCGTCACCGGGACCGAGCTCCCGACCGATGAACCCACCGTAGGCACCCTTCCGGGTGATCCCCCCCAGTGATCGTACCGCCAGAGGGGCGTCCGGCCGAGTGTGATCCCACGGCCGCTCCGCTCTGCCCAGATCCCGGACGGCCGTCACGCCACAGGCAAGGTTGAGGTCGCCACTCTCCTGAGGGTCCACGCCTCCGAGTTCGAGGTGCACGTGCGCATCCACCAGACCCGGAACCAGATAGGCCCCCTCCAGATCCAACACGGTCTCGTCGGGACACGCTTCGAGGTGGCCGATGTCGAGGATCCTGCCTTCGTGCACGCGCAGCGCGAAGCCAGCCGGAACGGTAACGGTGGGACCGCCAGCAGGGCGGCAATCGAGAAGAAGGGTGGACAAGGGACCGGCGGCCTAGCGGCCTAGCGACCGAGTGATGTCATCGTCGATCCCACGATGACCCAGCCGAATCCTCCATCTGAGCCAAACGGACCAGGGCATCCTTGTACTTCGAGTGCCGCAGACCGACTACCTCCACGACGATCTGAACGAAACGCCAGAAGGCCGCCGGCGCGTCATCCACCGGAGCATCGAGGAGTATCTCGCCGCTGCCCGCGGCCGCACCCTCGACGTCCTTGAGAGCGTGGAACACGGTCTTGCTGAGTACGGCATCGGCGGCCAGATCCATCCCCTGCTTCTCGAGGAAGCGTAGAAGCCGTCCGCCCTCGGAATAGCGGACTTTCGAGCCGTCGGAGGTGACGAAGACTTCGATGCGACCGCCGGCCGGGTACGTGAACGGGAGTTCACCGACGATCGCCGTGGGTCCGCGCAGGCGATCCACCATACGTGGATCGCCTGTACCAAGGGCGAGGAGCTCGGCGGTGTCGACCCGAACGTATTCGGTCACGCCGCGGCTACCATTGCGGCTCGGAGGGAGCTTCGGAAGGAGTCTCGGAAGGAGTTTCCGTAGAAGCATCCATGGGAGCTTCCACGTACGCTTCCGCCGGTGCCGCCGCCGATGCGTCAGCGGGAGCTGCGGCGGGAGCTGCGGGCGACTCCAATGCGGCGATCTGATCTTCGAGGGCCACCAACTCGTCGAGATACGCCTGCCGCGCGGCGGCATCGACCTCGCGGCTGCGGAAAGCGTCCAGCTCGAGGTAGCCGAGCTTCTTCGCGAGTCCATCCATCTGCCGCTCGAACTGCAACTCTTCGACCTTCGTCTTGCCTTGCTCGAGCGCCTTCTCGGCCTGCTTGGCCACCTTCTCCGCGCCCTCACTCAGCCTGTCCATGATCCCCATCTTGGCTCCCTTCACTCTTTTGGCGTCACGCCTACTGTGAAGCTATTCCCCTCATCGCCGCCTCCTGCACCTGCGAACACAGCCACCTGCGTGTCCCCTTCGGAAGCGACGATATTGAAGCCGTCACCCTGGTCTCCTTCGAACTGCATCTTCTGCTCGACCGTGTACCCTCGGTCTTCCAGTCCTTCGACGAAACGATCGTAGAGGTCGTTCATCGACATGGACGTGGTGAAGGAGGCGGTGAACGAAGGTGTGCCGTCGGATTCGACCGCGATCATACCGGTGGCCTTCGCATCATCCGGCAGAGGCAGGTCGGGGAAGTCTTCTGGGATGGTGACGTCTTCGCCGAACTGGTACGAGCTCGAACCGTCATCCCCGCTCACGCTCACACTGCCTGAGCCCGTGTCGATGTCGACCTTCGCGCCGTCCGACCCGGCCTCGATGACCTTCTCCGCGGCCTTCTCGGCGATCTTGTCGCCACACCCGGCACCTGCGAACGCCATCGCGAACAACGCAACGGTCAAGACGATGGCGCGGACTACTCGTACAGACCTCATGCGGACCCCCGATCGCGCGATATCACCAGTCACCCTAATCGTGAAGGAACCGTCGGAGACTGTCAAACATGTTCCCCGATCGCTGCTAGATCGCTCCGGAAAGGCGCTCCGCGACCACCACCAAGATCGGCGCGAGCACGAGGCTTGGGAGGAGGTTCCCCGTGCGGATCTCGCGCAGGCCCAGAAGGCGAAGACCGATGGAGAGCACCAAGAGACCTCCCACGGCCGTCATCTCGTTGATCATGGCGTCGGTGAGCACACGGTCGAAGAACCCGGCGCCCAAGGTGAGCGCGCCCTGGTACACCATGAGCGGCAGGGCGGAGAAGGCTACGCCCCAGCCGAGCGTAGCCGCGAAGGCGAGGGAGGCGAACCCGTCGAGCACCGATTTCACGGCGAGTATCTCGATGGTGCCCTTGAGGCCGTCCTCTATGGAGCCGAGAACCGCCATGGGACCCACGCAGAACATCAGGCTCGCCGTCACGAAGCCGGTGCTGAAGGTACTCGACCCGACAGACAAGCGGGCCTGGAGATAGTCACCCAGGTTCTCGAGGCGGCGCTCGATCGCCAAGATCTCGCCCACGAGCCCTCCCAGCAAGATGCTGCCCAGCATCACGAGGAACAACTCTGTCTCGAGTGCCATGCGGAGGCCCATGATGAAGGTGAGCAACCCGAGCCCATCCATCACGGTCTCGCGTACCTTGGCCGGAAGACGCTGACCGAGTGCCACGCCAACCCCGGCGCCGACGATCACGGCGCCCATGTTGAGGGCAGTGCCCATCCCCGTCACAGCGCCCTCCGCAGGTTCGGCGACATCCCGGCGACGGATGATATCATTCGCTGTCCCGAGCAGCCGGAGCTGGAATCGACCTCCGGCGCGGCCCGGGCGCACGTTGTATACCTCGAAGGAGAACCCGTGGCAACCATCGTACCGTCCCGCGCGTGGAGATACGATCTCGAACGCACCGGCGGCATCTACCAGGTGACCGCTCCACCCTACGATGTCATGGGCCACATCTTCCGGGACGAACTGTACGAACTCAGCCCGTACAACGTGGTGCGCGTCGATCTGGGGAAGACCTCCCCCCAGGACACCGACGCCGACAACCGTTACACGCGAGCCGCCACCGCGATCGCGTCGTGGAAGGCGGAACGAGTACTCGTCCGCGACGAGGAGCCATCCGTCACCATCGTGGAGGAGTCGTACGTGGGGCCCGACGGGCGTCCCCGCAGCCGTCGCGGATTCCTTGCGCTGGTCAAGCTGCAGGACTTCGCGGAGAACGTGGTCTTCCCCCACGAGACGACTCTTTCCGGCCCCAAGCAAGACCGGTATCGCCTCATGGACGCGACCCAGATGAACCTGAGCCCGGTCTTCATGCTCTACTCGCTTCCCGATGACTCCATCATGGGCACCTGGGACGCCGTATCGGGCGCCGCGCCGCCTTTCGCCTCCATGGCCGACCCGGCCGGTACGACCACCCGCTTGTGGCCGACGTCGGACCCCGCGGTACTGGCCGCGGTCACGAGCCGACTGACGGAGTCGCCCCTCCTGATCGCAGACGGTCACCATCGCTACGAGACCGCGCTCCGCTACCGGGACGCTCGGCATGAGCGCGGAGACGGTCCCGGTCCTTGGGACTACACACTCGTGTATCTCTGCAACATGGAAGACCCCGGTCTCGCGATCTTCGCCACGCACCGGCTCCTCGACAGTCTGAACGAGGACATGATCCGCTCGCTTCCCGAGGCTCTCACCGGATACTTCACCGTGGAGACCCTCACGGAGGACCCCGAGGTCGTGCCCGAGGCCATCGCCGCGTTCCTCGAGGCACGCCTCGTCCAAGGGGGAGCATTCGGTCTCTATGCTCCGATGCTCGGCGCGGCATACGGGTTGGCCCTGCGCGACCCGAACGCGCCCGAGACCGCCGCCGACGACATGCACAGTCAGGCGTACCACCGTTTGGACGTCGCCATCCTGCACAACATCATCCTCGCTGAGATCCTTGGCATCACGAAGGAAGATGTCGCGGCCGAGCAGTACGTCACCTTCGTGAAGGGCTGGGACCGCGGTTTCGAACGCCTTCGCACCGGCGAGTCCCAGGTGGGGCTGTTCATGAACCCCATCAAACTGCGGCAGGTGAGCGAGGTGGCCTTCGGAGGCGAGCGGCTGCCGCAGAAATCCACATACTTCTACCCCAAGCTACCCACGGGGCTGCTCTTCCACGACCTGAGCGGCGAGTAGCCGAGGGACCCGCCGCTCGGGCGTCGCCCGAACTCAGACGCGACCTCGACAGGGCCCCGTCAGCGGGCGACGGTCTCCTCGAACGGTTCGATGGCCTCGGCTCTGCCGTTCTCCCCGAGGCGCAAGACCACTCCCTCGAGCCACACGTCGCCCTCGGCGACGTCGAAGCGAGCTGGCATACGGGTCAGGAAGCGTTCGAGCACCTGCTCCTTCTTCACGCCGATCACCGAGTCGCGCACGGCGCACATACCCACGTCTGTGATGTATGCGGTGCCGCCGGGGAGTACTCGGGCGTCGCCCGTGCGCACGTGGGTGTGGGTGCCCAGGACCGCGCTCACGCGGCCATCCAGGTGGTGGCCCATCGCGACCTTCTCGCTGGTCGCCTCGGCGTGCAAGTCGACGATCACGTTCCGTACGCCTTGGAGTTGCTCGAGCGCCTCATCAACGGCTTCGAACGGGGAACGGCCGGGATTCATGAACAGTTCTCCGCTCAGGTTGACCACCCCGAGCCGACCGGCCGGAGTGTCGACAACGGTGACCCCTCGTCCCGGGTTCGACGCCGGGTAGTTGTAGGGTCTGATGATGCGGGGTTGACTGTCGAGATACGAGTAGATCTCTCGGCGGCGGTAGACGTGGTTCCCGGTGGTGATCACGTCCACGCCGGCCTTCAGGAGTGCCTCAGCGATGTCCGGCGAGATCCCTACCCCCTGCGATGCCGAGTTCTCGCCGTTCGCCACCACAGCGTCGGCTGCGTACCGTTTGCGCAGCTCGGGCAGTCGTTTCGCCAACGCCTGTCGCCCGGGCTTGCCGACCACGTCACCGAAGAAGAGAACGATCATGTGCGATACCTCCGTCCCGCGGACCGGTCCCGGCCCGCGCTCCACAGTCTACCCGCAGCGTCGACGACCGTCGAGCCAGCCTCCGACCATAGTCGTATGGCTCCCGATTGGAAGGCCTCTCTAGCCTCAGATCGTACACATCAGCGCGACAGAGGAGGAACCATGAGACTATCCAAGACTCCACGGGCGGCGATCCGAGGACCCTCGCGAGCGGTCGGGTCGAGTAGTCTGAGGACCACTACCGGCTTCCTGGTCGGGTGTGCGGGCCTCGCATTCGTGCTTCTCGCACTCGTAGCTCAGGGGGCCGGCGGCGCCGGTCCGGACCCTGCCGGCGCGGCCCCCGGCGATGCGTCCTCAGCGGGTTCCGAGCGCACCCCGCTGGTGCGCGAACTGGTGCGGGCCACCGCCCCCCGCCTCGTCTCGAAGGGCGCCACGCTCTTCACGCTTCCGTGGGGTGACGGCCCGGGGCAGGTGGGCGTCACGACGGAGGCCGACTCAGAGGGCCGCGGGCCCGAATGCCTTGCGGTAGCGCCAGACGGGCGAATCGCGATCCTCGATTCGTTGAACTCGCGGCTCGTCCTGGTGGACGGGTCCGGAGTGCCGGCCGGAGTCATCCCCCTCGACCTGCGTTCTCCGCGGTTCCTTGCGGCCACGAACGAGGCCATCCACGTGCTTGATGCTGACGATGACTACCTCCTGTCGACCTTCTCGTGGGAGGGCACGCAGCTTTCGAGTAGTCCCGCTGGGCCTTTCCCGGAACCGGTGACCGCACTCCTCATCGACGGTGACGCCCCCGTGATCGAGGTCGCTCACCGCGGCACGTTGAGCCCGGGCCGCGGGGTCGGTCAGGAAGACGACGGTGTGACTGCCACCGAGGTCACCTCGGGCAGGCCGATGCCTCGGCAACCGGGACGACGTGCCCACGCATCTCTGACCCCCGGGAGGCAACCCTTCGTGGAAGACTCCGACACATCGAGAGGGCGTCACCGGGGCTGGGACGTCGACATCGGTCGAGGCTCGAAGCTGGACCATCTCGTCTCACTCGATCCGGATGGATCTGACGGCCTGATACTCGGCATGCGCATCATGGGCCCGCCGGACCGGGCGGACTTGGGACGCTCCGAGCGCGGCGAACTCCTGCTGACCAAGCTCGGGGCCATCGCACCTCCCCTGCTCCTTGAAGAACGGAGTTCCGTGTACGTTGGCCAACCGTACGTCGTTGGCCCCGACGGCCGCGTCTACCAGCCGATCGCGGGCGCGGACGGCTACAGCGTCGTCATCCACACCTTCGAGGAGGCCGCACGATGAGCGGGTCGCACAGAACACTGAAGAACTGCGGACCGCGAGGGTCGCGACTCGCGGAGCTCGTGCGTGATGTTCTCCGCGCGCGTGGGGTTCTCCGCGGGCGTGCGCTTCCCCGCGGGCGCGCCATCACCCGAGCGGGCCACGTTGCCCTCCTCGCGTGCGCGGCACTCTCCGCGTGGCCCGCGCAGGCCGCAGCGGCGGCTCCACCGATAGGTCGGCATGAGATCATCGCTCGAGCCGAATCCGCGATCGGCAGTGCGTACACCTGGGGCAGCGAGAGCTGGGTGCCCAACGCGGCCGGCAAGGGCCCCGACTGCTCGGGCTTCGTTCTCAAGTGCTGGGAAGTGCCCCGCACCCTCCTCTACCAAGAGGAAGACGGCGTGAACTCCACCATCAGTCCCCGGTACACCACGTACTCGTTCCTGAACGGGTCGGGACCGTGGACCTCGCTGACCAGCCGTTCCTCGCTCCTTCCAGGTGACGCCCTGGTCTACAACGACGGTTCGGCCGGGCACATAGTGCTCTACGCTGAAGGCGACGCCTGGAACTATCCCATCGTGTACGAGGCCCCGTACACGGGTGCGACCGTACGACGAGCTTCGCGCTACCTGGGGAACGCCTACCAGCCGCGGCGACGCACCGGCCTCACCGACAACAGCATCCTTGTCGACAACCCAAGCACGCATTCAGTGGGGGGGTCGGACGTGTCGGGCACGTGGACGCGCTCCACCTCGGTCACCGGTTACTACGGGCACGACTACCAGGTGCGCGCGCCCACGACCGCATCGGCGTGGGCACGGTGGACACCGCGTCTGCCCACCACCGGCTACTACAACGTGTACATGCGTTGGACGAGCGGCGCCGACCGCGCTTCGTCGGCGAAAGTCTCCGTCTCGACCGCGACCGGCGTCGTGACGAGCTACGTCAATCAGCGCACGGGCAATGGTGCTTGGTACAAGATCGGGCGGTACTACTTCGGCGCCGGCTACTCGCCCACCAAGGGGAGTGTCACTCTGAGCGCCACGGGAGCGAACGGATACGTGGTGGCAGATGCCGTGCTGTTCGCCCCCACGCAGTAGTGGGATCACGCGGTGCGTGGACGGCGTCAACTGTGGGTGATGCCATCTGTGGGGCGCGCTGACTGTGGGGCGCGCACAATCCGATAGGCGACATGTGAGCCACGGGCACGAACATGGCGGCGGGGCGTTGGGCCCCGTCGCCAAGCCTACATCAGGGCTTTCACGATCACCGGGATCACACTGTCGGCCATGCCTATGAGCTCCACCCAAGTCATCGCATCACGGTTGTTGACGAGCTGCGTCCTCACGTACGACGGCACGTAGTCCGGATGCGTGAGCAACAACACCCCCCCACCCTTCGCCAGGTAGGGACCCGCCACCAAGGCATCGGGATAGTTCTCCCCTGTGGCCAGGGCCAGGTGGGCGAAGGAGAGTCCCAAGGACTTGCCGTACTCGGCGATGAGGGCACTGGTGTCGTAGCGGTCTTTGCCGACCTTGGAGACCACCTGGATCCCGGGGGGCTTTTCATAGGTGCCCACCACCAGGGCCGAGGTGGCACCGAGCGCCTTTATCTGGGCAGAGGTGACCTTGGGAAGAGACCCGGATGCCTGGGGGGTGAGGAGGATAGGCCAGCCCTTCTTGGCGGCCAGGGGGGCCACGGAGAGGGCGTCGGGAAACTTGTTCCCGGGGGCGAGTACGAACTTCTCGACAGTGCCGACCTTCGTCTTCAGTTCCGCGGCGAGCAGAGCGGCGGTCTCGTAGCGATCTTTTCCGCGGATAGTGACGATATCCGCACTACCGACGGCATCCACCAGACTAGGCCGCACTGACTCAGGAAGGCCGATGAAGAAGACCTTCCCGGGCTTGAGGCGCTTGAGTTCGGCCTTGACTGCCGACGTGAGACCACCCGAGGGGGTGAGGATGACAGGGCCGCCGAAGGCATAGGCCAGGGGGGCGGCGGAGAGGGCGTCGGGGAAGTCGTCACCTTTGACCAGAGCGACGGCAGGGGCTCCGGAGGGGTAGGCCTGCTTGGAGACCAGGATGGCGGTCTCGTAGCGGTCGGCGCCGGTGAGGGTAGTGTAGATGGGCTTGTCGAGCCGGTACCATCGCTCTTCGCTACCAACAGCCAGACCGTGCTGCCACGCGTAGACGGTTATCGGCACGTTCGGCCCCAGGACCTCGACTACCGGATAGTTCGTGCCCGGCCCGCTCCGCACGTTGATAGAGGAAGCATTGATGGTCTTCGTTTGGAAGACGACCGGGGTAAGCGGTTGGTCCCCACTGGGAACGGAGCCCGGCGCCCCGGTGGTGACGACGACGTGAGAGAGCCACTTCTCGGCCACCACGCCGGAGGAGCCGTTGATGTCGAGGATGAGAGTGGATCGCATCTTGTCGTACCCGAATAGACTCCGGAACCGCTCGGCGCCGACGACCGCGCTCCCCCTGTCCCCGGTGAGCTTGATGGTGCGGGCGTGGCTCGTCGGATCGCTCGTGTCTCTGGACCACACCTCCACCTCGCTCACGCTGCCCACGTTCACGGACAGACCGTAGATGTCCCTCATCCCCGCCACCGCGCTCGAGAGAGACGAGGCCGAGATGGTGAACGTCCAGTTGAACCCCGGGTTGCTCAACGGGGCCTTCAGGCTCCAGGGGTCGGCCTTGGCGATCAGGTAGGGTTCCGGCGTGTGGGCAGTGGGGTTCGACTGCCAGATGGAGGTATCCGAGGTCCACCCACCCGAGTGCGACGAGAAGAAGGTTGAGATGATCTTGCCGTTGTACCGTGCCACGAGACCGGCGGTCTGCTCGGCCGCCGCCGGGATGCCCGGATAGAGCAGCTCGAACGGCCTGGCCGCCCCGATCTTCGAGCGTCCCGTGTACCCGAGATACACCTGGTGATACTGATTGTCCTGGAGGTAGGGGTCCTTGTGGGTCATGGCATACGAGCGGGCGGCCACGGCCTGAGCCTTGACGGCCTCCAGGGCATAGTTGCCGCTGCTCGGCTGACCCCAGTCGTACTCGACCTCGCCGATGCTGCGAAGATAGAGTTCAAGGGGGACGATGTTGTAGGTATGGAGTTTGCCGGATATCGAAGAGGGCTGTAGACGGATCTTGCCCCAATACTCGCGCGCGTCGAGCGGGGATGAGGTGGCGCTGGTGCGAAACTGCACCGTCACCCGCCCACCGACCGCCGGACGGGCTTCGACCTTTGTGAACGGACCCTGTTTCCCGGCCGGAGTGGTCACGTAGACCCCTGAGCCCTCCTGAGAGG
Organism: Actinomycetes bacterium; assembly: GCA_024637035.1. Classification (GTDB taxonomy): domain Bacteria; phylum Actinomycetota; class Thermoleophilia; order RBG-16-64-13; family RBG-16-64-13; genus JAHJSA01. The sequence continues at coordinate 57,261 of JAGXFW010000008.1, read as the reverse complement.
CGGAAAGGAAGGAACCCATGGGTATCGTCTCTTGGGACTCTCCCGAGCCGTCGTACTTGACCAGGGTCATCGGACCGCCCACCGGGTACAGACCGACCCCGGCGAAGTACTGCGTGATCGTGTAGACGCTGAGCCACGGCTGGCTCGAAAGCTTCACCGTGACATCCGGGTTCGCGGGCGACAGCGCGTCGAGCGTGGTGTTGGGGTAGTAATGGGCGATGATCTCGCGGAAGCCCACGCCATCCTTGGCCGCAGCCCAAGCGCCCCATTGGCTCATCCCGACGGCATGGCCGTAGCCGCGGCCTGTGAACTTGAACTCTGAGGCGGCGTCGGCCGGGGGCGGAGCCGCCAGAGACGCGACCACAAGACTGGCCAGCAACACGAGGGCGAAGCCCGTACGGACGAGGGGAAGGCGTGGGTTCAACATGAGTATCGATGCTCCTTGACTGCTCTGCCGGACGCGCCGGACAATGCCGAAAGTCTACACCGCCGGAGTCGTGGGAGTCGGGGGCCAAGAGTCGAACACGCCGAACCGGCTCCCAGAGCCGGAAGCGGCGAGTCGAGCCCTGTGGGCACTACGCGGTGATCGGCATGGCTGGCTGGATCGCCACGTTCGCGCACTCCGGTCGCTTGGTCTCCTTCTCCATGGCCCGGCCTACTCCTGCTCGAGCGCGGTGGCCATTGACCGCCCGCATGCTCAGAACCGGGCTGCACTCGCAGAACCGGGGCCGCACTCACAGAAGCGCGGCCCCGATGGGGAGGGTGATCGGCTTTCGGCAGGTAGTGAGCCGAGAGCGGTTGGTCAGCCTACTGCAGGAGGGCCTTCGTCTGACCGGTCACGCCGTTCGGCAGGCCTACGAAGTCCAACTGGTCGATGCCGTCTCGGTTGGCGATGAGCTGATCGTTGATGTACCCCGGCAAATATGTGGACTGGGTGAGCAGAAGGATGCCCTTCTGGGGCACCAGGTAGGGCCCGACGACGAGGGCGTCGGGGTAGTTCTCGCCTGTCGCCAAAGCCACGTGGGCGAAGGAGAGGCCCTGGGACTTAGCGTACACGGCGATCTGCGCGCTGGTCTGATAGCGGTCCTTGCCCACCTTGTAGACCACTTCTGTCACGGTGGCCGGAGGCTTGACGTAGCTGCCCACCACCAGTGCTTTCGTGATGCCGAGCTCCTTGATCTTCGCCGACGTCACTCCCGGCAGCGGCCCGGTCGCCGGGGCAAGCATGATGGCCCAACCCTTCGACGCGGCCAAGGGAGCCACCGAGAGGGCATCGGGGAACTTGTCGCCCGGGGTGATGACCACTTTGTCGATGCGGCCGAGCTTGTTCTTCAGTTCGTCGGCGAGCATGGTCGCGGTCTCGTAGCGGTCCTTCCCGCGTACCGTCTTGATGATCGCGTTCGGGAGCAAAGCCTGCAATTCGGACTCGAGCTTCGCCGGCAGACCGATGTAGAAGATCTTGTTGGGGTTCAGACGCTTGAGTTCGTCCTTCACGGCCGGTGTGAGTCCGGTTGATGGAGTGAGGATCACCGGGCCGCCGTACGCGGTGGCCAAAGGCGCGGCCGCCAGGGCGTCGGGGAAGTTGTCTCCCTTCACCAGGAACACCGCCGGAGCACCCTTCGGGTACGCCTTCTGAGAGATCATTATGGCCGTGAGGTATCGGTCATCACCCTTGATGGTGCTGTAGTTAGGGGCGGGACCCGTGCTCGTGCCGTGCGCGCTCGGATCGACGTAGGCGCCGAAGTCGGTCGTCCAGAACCAGCCGTAGGACGTGTCCGGGGCAAAGAAGAGCGACACACCGATGACCTTGAAGTCCGGGTCGAGCATGTTCCGATTGTGGCCCGGGGAGTTCTTCCACGCATTGAACGCTTCCGCTGCGGTGGGGTATCCACCAGCGAGGTTCTCGGCCATGGTGGTGTTGTAGTTGTATCCCGTGGCCCTCATGCGGTCCCATGGTTGGGAACCGACGGGGAAGACGCTCGACTTCGCGGTGGTGTGGGAGAAGAACCCGTACGTGGCCATGTCCCGATTGTGCTTGAACGCCGCGAGCGCCACCGGGTCGGAGACCAAGAGCGGGCCGGCTCCATTGGCCACCCGATACTGGTTGATCAGCCGGACGAATTCGACCTCTTCCGTGGCGGTCGGGGCGGTCGTGCCCGTCGCCCATGCCATGGCCGGGGCCATGAGCAGGATCAACAGCGCCAACGTTGCGAAGAGAGCCACGATCAGCGACCCTCGCCGTCCTCGTCTTGCAATCATGTCCGGTCGCTTCCTCTTCGCTTGCATAACATCCGCCTCTTCACCGTCTCGGCCCCCTGGAGCACTCGGCAGGCCTCGCTCGTCATCGTCCCCATCTGTCCTATCGGGGGACCGCTCCGATTTCTTTAACGTGCAATTCCCTTTCGAGTTACGAAAAGCCTTGAAGAGGCGTCGGGCACACGTATCCGCTGGGGAATCGCTGGGGATGGAGCCGAACGACCACGGCTCTGCGGGGGCCAGCTCTGCAGTCAAACCAGGCTGGGGGGGATCGAAGGAACGTTCGCACGCCGGGCACATCTCGCACGCCAGGCACATGACGATCGTGCGTTTGTCGTGGTGATCGGACTTGCCACACTCATGTCACGAGAATAGGAAGTGCACGTGACGGCTAGATTAGAGTCGGGTGAGGAAGTCGTCATGTGGCGCGATCGCCACCGCAAGGAGAAGCCGTACGGCCCCGCTACTGCAGGATCATCTTGGCTCGGGTCGAGACGCTGCCGGGGAGCCCGACGAGATCGAGGCTCGAAACCCCGACTCGATGAGCCGCGAGCTGGTCTGCGACCGGGGTGGGGATCCCGTTGCTCTGAGTGAGCAGAAGGATGCCGCCGTCTCCAACGAGATACGGCCCCACCACGAGGGCGTCCGGGTAGTTCTCTCCGGTGGCCAAGGCTACGTGCCTGAATGAGAGTCCCTGGCTCGCGGCATACGCGGCGACGAGAGCGCTCGTGTGGTATCTGTCGTTCCCGACCTTGTAGGTCACCCGCGAGGCCGCCAAGGCCGGCTTGGCCCAGGTGCCCACGACCAGTGCCGACGTGGCGCCAAGACTCTGGATCGTGCGTGCCGTCACCGCGGGGATTCGTCCCGATTGCGGGGTGAGGAGTATCGCCCAGCCCTTCTTCGCCGCCAGCGGAGCCACCGAGAGGGCATCGGGATACCGGTCCCCTGGAACGAGCACCACAGTGCCGATTGCTCCAAGCTTGACGCGCAGCCGCCCCGCGATCAGAGACGCGGTCTCGTAGCGATCGCTCCCGCGGATGGTCGTGATGGTCGCATTCGGAAGGGCGCTCACGATACCGCTCTTCACGGAATCCTTCAGCCCGATGAAGAAGACGGTGTGCGCACCGAGGCGCCTGAGTTCCGCCTTCACGGCCGTGGTGAGACCACTGGAGGGCGTCAGTAGTACGGGACCGCCGAAGGCTGCCGCCAACGGGGCCGCCGCCAGGGCGTCGGGGAAGTCGTCCCCCTTTACGACCACTACAACCGGGGCGCCTTTCGGGAATGCTTTCTGAGAGACCATCACGGCGGTCTGGTACCGGTCTTGACCGGTTATCGTCGTCCGGACCCCCGCACTATCCACCGGCCGGGCGGTGGGATCGACCGAGCCGCCGAAGTCCGTGGTCCAGTAGACCCCGAACTCCGAACCGGCCACGTAGTCGCACGAGACCCCGATGACCTTGTAGTCGGCACCGAGCATCTGGCTGTTGTGTCCCGGCGAGCTCTTCCACGCGGCGAACACGGATTCCGCGGTCATCACCGGAAGACCCGCGGCGATGTTCTCGCCCAAGACCCCGCTGCCGTACCCCATGGCGGCGAGTCGTTGCCAGAACTGATAACCGGAGGGGAAGTAGTCAGAGCTCTCGCTGGAGTGGGAGATGAAGTTGTAGCGCCCCATATCGAGATTGTGTCGAGTGCTCGCCTTGGAGAGGGCATCCGACACCTGCAGCGCCCCCAGCCCATGACTCGCCCGGTACTGATTGATCAACCGGACGACTCCGAGCTCGTCAGCGTCGTAGACCGCCGCATGCGACGGAGTCTGAGCGCCCGGCCACACGGCCAGGCCTACGATGATCACCAGCGCGAGCAGGGCCGCCACCAGGATGCGCCGACTCGAACCCACTCGAAACGTGATGCTCATCCATACTCCTCACAACCGTTCCGCCGGCGGTCGGACCTTGTCCAGCCGCAGACGCCAAGCGAACACCTGCACTCGCCTCATCGACAAACAACAACACGTGCTTTAGTGCGGATTGCACTGGAACGAAAAGAGACCGGCCCACCCTTCCGGGTACGGCCGGTCGCCATTCTAGCAAAGACGATGGTGGGCGTCCGGCGGGCAGATGAGCGGTCTCGTCAGGCTGTGAAAGACCCAGAAGACACTACTCGATCGGCCGCCACCCCCACGGTCCCGGTGCGGCCTTCGCCAAGGCGAAGGCCGCCGAAACCGCGTTCGGGCCCTAGTAGTACACGCGAACGCTCATGCCCACCGGCATCTGGTAGTAGATGCCCGCGGTAGCCCACACCGGTATGCGCACGCACCCGTGGCTCGCCGGGTAGTTGGGAATCGAATAGCTACCGTGGATCGCGATACCTCCATAGAAATACGAGGGCATGTACAGCAGCCCGAGGGAACTCCTACGCCAGTAGTCGAGCTTCCGCGTGATATGGAAGGAGCCAGCGGGGGTGCGGGTGGCGGAGGTGCCCGTGGAGACGGGGAGGATCTTCACTACCCTGCCCTGCGATACCAGGAAGAGCACCTGCCGGGAGAGGTCGATCTCGATGTGGGTGGAGCTCGAGTAGTATTTGGCCGCCGGAGTGCGGGCGGTCTCGAGCCGCTTCCACACGGCGATGCCGGCTACACCGTCGCGGCTGAGCCACTCGGCCTTCTGGAAGGCCATGACCGCGTCTCTCAAGGCCTCGTCGTACACCCCGTCCGCCCGACCGATGTCGTACCGGAGCGCGGATAGCTTCGCCTCCAAGGTCGAGACCGCCGCACCCGTGGAGCCCCATCTGAGCTCCGGATAGACGGGAGGGGGCGGCGGGATCGGCACGGTGACCAGACGCTTGCTGAGGAGGGAGCTCTTGGCCATCCCCACGAAGTCGACCATCTTGAGATCGTCTTGGTACGTGGCCAAGAGGTTGTTGACAGGCGGCGAGAAGGACGTGGAGCGCGTGAGCAGCAGTATCCCCGAGTCCATCGCGAGGTACGGTCCGATCACCAACGCATCCGGGTAGTTCTCGCCCGTAGCCAGGGCGATGTGCACGAAGGTGGACCCCATCGACTTCGAGTACTCAGCCGCCATGGCAGCGGTGTAGTAGCGGTCGCGGCCTACTTTGGCCACGACGTTGGCCGCGGGTATTGGGAGCGGCGGCTTGACGTAGGTACCCACCACCAAGGCGGAGGTCGCGCCCAGGGTCTGGATCCTGGCCGAGGTGACCGCCGGCAGTGGCCCGGCCTGCGGAGTCAGCAGGATCGGCCAGCCCTTCTGGGCCGCCAGGGGTGCCACGGCGAGAGCATCGGGGAACTTGTCCCCGGGGACGAGAACGATCTTCGATATCGCGCCGACCTTCGCCTTGAGCTCGCCTGCGATCAGCGCCGCGGTCTCGTAGCGATCGCGTCCGATGACCGTGCGCACGTCTGCGGCGGGCAGGACGCGCGAGACCACATCGCGCAGGCTTATCGGCAGCCCGATGAAGAAGACGGTGTCGGGCTTGAGGCGCCTCAGTTCGTCCTTGACAGGCTGAGTCAGACCGGTGGGCGGCACGAGGATGACAGGGCCTCCGTACGCCACGGCGAGAGGGGCGGCCGCGAGAGCATCGGGGAAGTCGGTGCCTTTGACCAAGATCACAGCGGGCGCCCCTGAAGGGTATGCCTTCTCGGACACCAGGATCGCTGTCGCGTAGCGATCAGAGCCGGTGAAGTAGGTATCGACGCGCCCTGGGGCCGTCGTAGTGGTGGTGGGAGAGAGAGTGGTGTCGGTGGTCGACGTGGTGGCCGAGGTGTCGGTGGTGCTCGTTGATGAGTTGGTGGTGTCAGTGGTGCTCGTTGACGGGTCGGTGGTGTCAGCCGTCGTTGTGACAGGTCCCACGGCCGAGGCGGTCGTCGGTACCAATGACACAAGAAGAACCACGAACGCGACTAGCAAGACAAACACGACCGCCACGCGCAGGACTGCCATCCACCGAACCGAACCGACCATCGGGCTCTCCTCACATGTCAGTAGTCAGCGAACACCAAGTACCAGCATATTCAAGTACCAGCATATTCTAGATTGTTCCGTTCGCCCAGCCGAAGTATCCGAGAATCCCAAGCGAGATCGCATTGGCGGCACGATCAAGGTACGCAGGGTCCTTCAGTTTCGCCTCTTCGTCCGCGTTCGTCAAGAAGCCGACCTCCGTGAGTGCAGCCGGCATCAGGCTCTTGTCCAGTACGTACAGGGTGCTCCAATGGGTGCGTGCGCCTCTGTCCTTGGCCCCGAGGGCGGCCACGAGACTTGTCTGGATCGACTCAGCGAGGAGCTTGCCCTCTACCGAGTACGCCCCTGAGCTGCTGCCCCAGTAGAAAGTCTCGACCCCTTTCGCCGTTGGGTCACCCGAGGCGTTGTTGTGCACCGCGACGAAAACGTTGGCCTTGGCGTTGTTCGCGGTATCCGTGCGTTGTTTGAGCGACACGTCGACGTCGGTGGAGCGGGTGAGCAGCGTGCGCAACCCCGCCTGTCGCAAGAGCACATCGACCCGCAACACGAGTTGTAGGTTGACGTTCTTCTCGAGAACGCCGGTGACCCCGGTGGCTCCGGGGTCGCTGCCACCGTGGCCCGCGTCGAGCACCACGAGCGGGGCACCCGGGTCGGGAGGTCCATCGGTGCGCGTGAACACGTCGATGACCACCCGGTCACCGGAATCTCCGGATGGAGCCAAGGCCGAGACCTCGAAGCGGCTGAAACGCCCGAGCCGCACCTTGATGCGGGCTCTCGAGGGGAGCACCTGCGCCACACCTATGCCCACGTCGACCACCTCCGCGGTGCCGACCGGTACACGGCCACCGGCTCCCACCACGAACACCGAGGCGATGTCCACCTGCAGGAACCCGTCGGGCGTGACCTCGGTGTGCACGGCTCCCGGCGGACCCGAAAGGTCGATCACGGTGCGGGTCTTGTCTGGGTGTGAGCCGCTGGCCCGCACCCCCATGACGGTCGCAGTCGCGCCAAGTTGGCCGACGATCAATCCCACCTCGGGACCCAGGCCTACGAAATCAACGCCTCGCACCGCGGTCCGGTTGTCCACGAGAACGTCCCTGACCGTGGTCGGGAGCCCCCGAGACCACACCAGCAACAACACCCCCCCACCCTTCGCCAAATAGGGACCCGCCACCAACGCATCCGGATAATTCTCCCCCGTGGCCAGGGCCAGGTGGGCGAAGGAGAGGCCCATGCTCGTGCCGTACTCGGCTACCAGGGCACTGGTGTGGTAGCGGTCTTTGCCGATCTTGGAGGTCACCGAGATCCCGGCAGGCTTCACGTAGGTGCCCACCACCAGGGCGGAGGTGACACCAAGAGCCTGTATCTGGGTGGAGGTGACCTTGGGTAGCGGTCCTGCTTGGGGGGTGAGGAGGATAGGCCAGCCCTTCTTGGCGGCCAGGGGGGCCACGGAGAGGGCGTCGGGGAAGGTGTTCCCCGGGGCAAGTACGAACTTCTCGACGGTGCCGCGTTTCTTCTTCAGTTCCGCGGCGAGCAGAGCAGCGGTCTCGTAGCGGTCCTTTCCGCGGATGGTGACGATCTCTGCATTCCCCACGGCATCCACCAGACCAGGCCGCACTGACTCAGGAAGACCGATGAAGAAGACCTTCCCGGGCTTGAGGCGCTGCAACTCCGCCTTCACGGCCGGGGTGAGACCACCCGAGGGGGTGAGGATCACCGGGCCGCCGAAGGCATAGGCCAGGGGGGCGGCGGAGAGGGCGTCGGGGAAGTCGTCACCTTTGACCAGAGCGACGGCGGGGGCTCCGGAGGGGTAGGCCTGCTTCGAGACGAGGATGGCGGTCTCGTAGCGGTCGGCGCCGGTGAGGGTGGTGTAGACGGAGGTCGCTTCGGCAGACCCAGGCGCCGCCCACACAGCGATCAGCGACGCGACCAGCGCGAAGAGGACGAGCAGGATCGGCCGGCGCGCGCTTCCACCGGAAAGCCCGAGTCGGTCAAGCGACCTCCCATCCGAACTCAAAATCACGCCGTGTTCTCCTTCCGGAGACTCCCTAGCGAAGTCTCCTCAGGGCGCTCTCAATGACTCCCGACAGCCCGACGAGATCCACGGTCTCGATGCTCTCCTTGTTCGTCGAGAGCTGTTCTCTTATGCAGGTGGGCACTCCGGTCGGCATCGTGAGCAGGAGGATCCCGCCGTCACTCGCCAAGTAGGGCCCCACGACGAGCGCGTCGGGGTAGTTCTCGCCCGTCGCCAACGCCACTCGGGTGAACGAGAGGCCGCGGGTAAGGGCGAACTCAGCCACCAGGGCGCTCGTGTTGTAGCGGTCGGTGCCGATCTGGGACACCACCTGCGTCACTGAAGCCGGCGGCTTCACGTAGGTGCCCACGCACAGGGCGAAGGTGGCTCCGAGCGCATCGATCTGCGCGGCGGTGACCCCGGGCAGCGGTCCCGCCTGCGGGGTGAGAAGGATGGCCCACCCCTTCTTCGCCGCGAGTGGGGCGACAGAGAGGGCGTCAGGGAAGCTATCGCCGGAAGCGAGCACGATCTTCTCGACCTTCCCAAGCTTCAGCTTCAGCTGTTCGGCGAGGAACGCTGCCGTCTCGTACCGGTTACGGCCGCGCACCGTGACGATCTCCGCGTCGGGAAGAGTGCTCACGATGCCCGGACGCACCGCGGGAGGCAGCCCCACGAAGAACACCTTCCCGGGCTTGAGGCGAAGCAGTTCTTCCTTCACGGCGTCGGTGAGGCCCGACGAGGGTGTGAGCAGGACCGGACCTCCGTAGGCGTAAGCCAGGGGCGCGGCGGCGAGCGCATCGGGGAAGTCATCGCCCTTCACCACGATCACCACCGGAGCGCCGTCGGGGAAGGCCTTCTTCGAGACCAGGATAGCGGTCTCGTAGCGGTCGGCGCCGGTCATCGTCTGGAAGTCGGGAGACCACTCGTTGAACAGCGGGGCGGCCATCAGGCTGTTGTAGGGGTCGATCGGATTGCCGTACCCGCCCAGGTGCAGTTCGAAGTGCAGGTGGCTCCCGGAATCCTCGGCATTGCCGCTGTCTCCAACATAACCGATGAACTGACCGGCCGTCACCCGGCTCCCGTTCTTCAGGCCCGGGGCATAGGCGTTCTCGGCCCCGCCGAGCCCGTCGTCGGTGTCGGGGGCGCCCGGAGAAGCTGGCGGAGTGTCATTGTTCAGGTGGATGTAGAAGTAGACGTTGCCGTCATCCCCGCGCAGCAGGATGTTGAAGTACGGCACCCCGTTGTAGGTGGACTTCGTGTAGGGAGCGGTGTCGTTCATCCAGTCGAGGACACCGTCGGCCACTGCGTAGATCCGGGTCATCTTCGGCGCCATGAGGTCGTTCCCGGCGTGGGTCCGCCCTCCACTGCGAGGAGCCCCCCAGGTGTCGGTCCACGTCGCCTTGTAGTCGAAGGGAAAGAGGATGGGCACCACGGGAGCGGATGAGGAGGTGGAGAAGGTGACTCGCTCGCCCGGTGCGATGCCGAAGCCGTCCTCGGCGGCGAGCGCCGCGGGATCGCCCGCGCCCGCTCTGGCCACTCCGCTCCACGCGAGCACCATGATCACCGCCAGTACTCCGGCGACGAACCAGACCAGACATTCCCTATTGACTGAGATGCGCGACGACCTATACGCGTTCATGACGACCATCCTGTTCAATTTCTCGGCAAAGCCCGAGGTTCCTGCCCGACCACCCAGCCAAGCGGGTGCCGACCGGGCATGGATATGCGGTTCTTCGAACGAGTCCGAGGGAGCCAGAGATACGACGCCGACCCTGGGTGGGAGTCGCACGGGAGTGCGCGGAAGCCGCATCGACCGGCAAGCGGCGGCGGCGTTGCACGAGCGAACGCCACGTGGCGCGGGAGCGGGATCATTCCACCGGGCCTGCCGGAAGCGCCCCTCGTCCCTTCCTCATACTCGTCAACATCCCCTTGAGTTCGGAGATCTCGGGCAGCCGACCCAGGGCGGCCGCGGCCGCATAGACCACCACGCCGCCCGCCACAGCCACGGCGACGCGCACTGCGAGCCCGAGGTTGGACGATGGCACGGCGCCATCGAGACCCCGGTCGATCGCCCACACCGCCCCGCTCATGACGGCAGCCGCTACGACGATGCGCGCGAAGGAGCGCATCAATACCACGATCCCCAAGGGACCGATCTTTCTCCTCAAGAGATAGAACAGCACACCGAAGTTGGCAGTGAAGGCGATGGTGGTGCCCAGCGCCAGACCTCCCACCCCCAAGAACTGCATGAGCACGATGGAGGCTCCCACATTCAGCACGACCGCACCCACACTGATGCCGATCGGAGTCCGCGTGTCATGGTATGCGTAAAACACCCGTGTCAGGATGTCGCGCCCCGCGTACGAGAAGAGGCCCATGGAGTAGAAGAGCAGCGCCCACGCGGTGCGGGCCGTGTCTTCCGCCGTGAACTCCCCGTGCTCGAACAAGAGCGCGACCACCGGTGCGCGAAGCACGATGAGCCCAAGACTCGCCGGGATGAGCATGAAGGCGATGATGCGCAGGGAGAACCCCAGGTGGGTCTTCAGAAGTTCGGGCTCGTCCCTTGCGACGTGCTCGGAGAGCAGCGGGAACAAGGGCACGGCGACCGCCGCGACCAGCAGCCCGAGAGGCAAATGGAACAGCTTCTCGGAGAAGCTGAGCGCCGATATCGACCCCGGCTCGAGGAAGCTGCCCAACACCTGGTCGGCGAACGTGCTCGCCGCACCCACGGCGGAGCCCAGCAGGATGGGCCAGATCATGCCGCCGACCTGTCGAAGACCTGGGTCTTCCCACGCTATCCTCGGCCGATAGGGCAGGCCGCTCTTGAGCAATTGCGGCACGAGCACGAGAAAGCACGTGGCCGCCCCCACTGTGGTCGCAATGGCAAGGCCGGTGAGACCCCACGCGCGAGCAGAGCCCAGAAGGACGAAGAGCGTCACCAGGGTGCCTAACGACGTGGACACGGCGGGCAGGCCGAACTTGCGCATGGAGTTGAGCACGCCGGTGGCGAGGCCCGACAATCCCGCGAAGACGATGAGTGGCATCAGGATGCGGAACAGGTGGACGGCCCGCTCGGTCGTGGAAGCGTCGAACCCCGGGCCGATGAGGGGCACCAGCCACGGCGCCGCGACGACACAGACCGCCGCGAACGCAAGGAGCGCGAGGCCGGTGACGTTGAACATGCTCACCGTCAGACGCCACGCCTCCTCGCGCTTCCCGACCACGTACCGCTGTGTGAACACGGGAATCAGGCTGGCGGTGAGGGCTCCGGCGATCGACACCGAGACCAGAGTGGGGAGGCGATTCGCCAGGAAGAACGCGTCGGTGTCGGCCCCAGCGCCGAAGTAGTAGGCGACCGCCAGATCGCGAGCCAGGCCCAGGAAGCGTCCGAAGACAGACGCCGCCAGGATCAGGAGCGCAGCGTTCCGCAGCGTCGAGCGGAACCCGTCCTCCCCCGAGCCGATCACAACTCAGCGCCCCCGAGATCCGCGCGGCGGGTGGTAGTCGGAAGCCACGTCACGAAGGGCACGCCAGGCGAACAGCGGTAGAGCGAGCTGCCGCCGAGCCCGACGAGGGTCGGTGACGAGCCGGTAGAGCCACTCTACGCCCAGAGTCCGGGTCCACCCCGGCGCCCGGCGGACGCGACCAGACCATACGTCGAAGCTGCCCCCCACACCCAAGGCGACCCGCACCCCGAGGTCACCCAGATGCCTGTGGATGAACAGCTCTTGGCGAGGCGCCCCAAGGGCCACGAGAAGTAGGACGGCACCGGAGTCACGGATCCCAGCAAGTATCGCCGTCTCATCGGTCGCCGAGAAATATCCGTGGTGAGCTCCGACGATATCGAGGCCCGGCATGCGGGCGCGCAGCGCTTCGGCTGCCTGCTCCGCCACCCCCGGTGCGGCGCCGAGCAGATAGGCCGAAAGGCTCTCTGCCGCCGCCTTCTCGAGCACGCGCTCCGCGAGCTCGATCCCGGGCACCCGTTCCAAGCCGACCGCGCCTCGCCGGCCAGCCGCCCACACGACCCCCACTCCATCCGGGTAGCGCAGGTCCGCGGCGAGCAGCGCCTCCGCGACCAGGGGATCCCGCTGAGCCTTCACTGCCAGCTCGGGATTGAACGAGGTCGCCACGCGGGGCGACCCCCGCCGACCGCCGAGCCGCGACTCATCACCGTGGACGGGAGCAGTATCATCTCGCGCCCAACCGAGGACGATGGCGGCGGCCTCTTCCAACCCGACCCCGTGCAGTGGCGACCCGAGCACGGAGATCAGGGGGAGGCCGGCGACGATGGCGTCGGCGTGCTGTGCGGGGCCGCCTGAGGCCGCATGGGGCGGCGTGGCGCCGTCGACCGTGGGTCCGCCGGGTCGCGGCCCCCCAAGCTCTGACGGCATCTGGTCCGACCCCTGCCGAGCCGCCGCCTTGCCGTACACGTCGACGAAGCGCGAGGCCGCGTGAAGATGCGAGTGGTTCAGAACCACGTATGTGCGGGCTTCATGTGCCAGACGAATCCCCAAGTCGGGGTCGTCGGCCAACCGCATGATCGCGGCAGCCAGGGCCGAGGGTTCGGCCGCGGGCACGAGGAGCCCGTTCTTGCCATCTTCGACCATCTCGGCCAAGCCTCCCACCGCACCGGCGATAAGGGGACGCCCGCAGGCCATCGCCTCCAGGGCCGAAAGCGATGTGGCCTCTTCGACGTTCTCGCTGTGGACCGAAGGCACCAGGACGATGTCGGCCAGGCGATACAGCTGGAGTATCGCGTCGCGGTCCTGCCCACCGAGTAGCCGGACCTCGTGCCCCAGACCCTCCTCACGGACCACTCGTTCGATCTCCTCCCGCTCGCCGCCCTCACCGGCGTGCAGCAGCAGGAAGCGTCCACGCTGCTGGGGCGTCATGGTGGCCAGCGCCCGCGAGGGCGACGTCACACCGTTCTTCTTCACCAATCGGCGCGGGCAGAAGAGCACGGTCGCGCCCTCGGGCACGTTCCACGCGCGACGCAACTCCTCGCGCCCCTCGACACCCGGCTGATACGACGACGTATCGATGAAGTTCATCAGCGACGTAGTGGTCGAGGATCGCTCGGGGGCAAGCCGGAGCACGTGTCGATGCAGCCTGCTGTCCACAGTGATCACGGCATCGGCGATGCGAAGAGCTCGAAGCTCGGACCCCATGAGGAACGAACGCCCACCGGGAGAGGCAGTTGTGTACCCCTCCGACATCGACTCGAAGAGCGGGTACCCGTGCAGCGTGAGCACGAGCGGGATGTCGTAGCGGTCGGCCACCGCGCGCAGACTGGGAACCGAATAGACCTCCTGAGCGTTCAAGACATCCCACGGCTCGCCGGCGGCAAGGGCTCGGGCCAGCTCGCGCTCCACAGCGCTCGCGAGGAGCCTCCCACGAACGACGGCCGCGTACACCATGCCCCATCCGCGGTGCAGTCGATTGAGCATCCCGGCCGGCCAGACGACCCCACCCAGGCCGACAGCTCGGGGGATGGCACCGCCGAGGTAGAACACCCTCGACTCGTGGCCGTTCTCGTCCAAGCCCCTGGTCAGCATGTCCAGATGGGTGGTGGTGCCCCCGATCTGGCCGGGGTCGCGGATGGTGGGCAGGAGTATCCTCACGCACGCTCCTCCGAGTCGTGGTCGTGGGCGGCGGTGCCCACCGGGATCCGACCGAGGATGGCATCGTCTTCCCGGCCATGCGGGCAGGCATGGGGCATCGCCCGGCCAGCCACCCGGTGCGAAAGGGTAGTCTCCACCAGACTCGATATCTCTTCCACCCGATCGTCCCAGGTGTTGCCAGCCGCCAGCGCCACCCGTTCGGCGCGCCGAGCAGGCGAATCCTCCGCGAGAGCGCGGCTCACCAATGCTGGGTATTCCGTCGGCGTTCGCGCAAGCAAGATGTGCTCCCCCATATGCGCGAGTTCCGGGAGGGCCGCCGATACCACCGGGACCCCACCCGCCAAGTACTCGAACAGCTTCAGAGGGAAGATGTTCCGGCTCAGTTCGTTCAGCTTGTACGGGATCAGGGCGACGTCGAGCGCCTTGAGGTACGCGGGAAGCTCGGCCAAGGGCCGGCCGCCGAGGAAGTGCACGTTCGGTAGCCGACGCAGGCGGGCCTCATCGACGTCCCCGGGACGGACCGGCCCCACCAGGAGGACGTTCCAGCTGGGGTCGTGTGCGGCGATGGCCTCGATGGCCGCCTCGTCCAACCGCTCGTCGTGCACACCGATCACGCCGATGCGCGGCGAAGGTATCGCGGCCGCGTCTGCGGGGATGGCCAGGGCCGGATCGAGGGCGGCACCGAAGTGGTCCACATCGGCGGCGTTGGGCACGTGATGTGTGCATCCATTCAGGTGCAATCGTGAGGCCCGAAGGTTGGCCGCCGTGGTGATCACGAGGTCCGCGCGCGCGGTGAGTTCGTCGTCGTAGGCCCGCACCACGTCGGGTGACACGAACCCAGGGAAGGCCGAGTGCTCGTCCACGCAGTGATACACCACTGGGGACGCGGGGAAGCGGGAGAGCAGATGCACGCTGGTGGGCAGATAGGTCCAGAACAGAGGGTCGCGGAAGCCGAGGCGATGTACGGCCCAGCCGATATACCAGCCCAGTGCCCGCTGATTGGCCCGGTTCAACCAGGGTTGGAGATTGCCGAAGGGCAGCAGCGGGGGCGGCGTGAGCACCCACATGCCCGACGAGACACGACGCAGACGAGGGACCACCGACCCCCAACGCGACCATCGTTCCCGCACCCGGAACGGCGCCAGCATGGTCACGGGCTCCTCGATGTAGAGCACCCGGTTCGTGCGGGCCAGGCGACTCATGATCTGCTGCTTGCTGGTCCAGTGAGCGTCCCAGTCGAGGGAAGAGACGCATACGATGTCGTGTCCGCGTAACACCGCCGATCACCCGCTCCGCTCGACGCCGTGGCCCCGAACCCGGAGGCACGATCTGTACTCGGCCAGAGTCGCCGCCGCCGCGGCTTCCGCCCCGAAGACCTTTCTGGCACGCTCGGCGGCGCGGCTGCCCATGGCTTCCCTCTTGACCGGGTCGCTCAGCAGCGACACCACCTCGTCCGCCAGTTCGCGCGCCACCGCCTCACGGTCGGCGTCTCGCGTCACCAGGAGTCCGGTCACGCCGTCCTCCACCGCTTCCGAGATGCCTCCCACATCGGTGGCGACCACCGGGACACCTGCGGCCATGGCTTCGAGCACAGAGATGGGCACTCCCTCCGATACCGAGGTGAGCAGGAACACGTCGAACTCGCGCACGACTTCCGACCCAGGCCGGACTTCGCCGGGGAAGGTTACCACCCGCCCCAGTGCCAGCGCCGCCGCCCGCGCGCGGAGCCTGTCCAGTTCGGGACCCTCGCCCACGACCGCCACCCGAAGACCGGCGACCTCCCGCGCGACGAGCGTCGAGACTTCGAGGAACAGGTCGATGTCCTTCACCGGCACAAGGCGTGCCACCGTCCCGAGGCGCGGGACGTCAAAGCGCGGGACATCGCCCGCCCACACCTCGTTGGCCACGGCGGCGGCGGCGCGGCCGCCGATACCCGCGTCGCCCGCCTGCGTGGCGGTCGGCGCTCCGGCCACCACGGTCAATCCCGAACGCACCACGCGGAGCCGCGAGGGGTCGCCGCCTCGCGCGACGAGACGATCCCTGAGGTCCTCGGACACGCAGAGCACGCGGTCCACCACCCCGACCGAGAAGCGGTCAAGAGTCGGGAAGAGCCGGGCCCGCAGAGCATCCTCGTAGTCTAGACCAAGGTCCGAGTGGACGGTGACGAACAGGCACCCGGCGTGAGAGCCGGCTCCGGCGCGCCACATGGCTCGAACCGGCAGGTTCGCCCGCATGCCGTGCGTGTGCACCACATCCCAGCGTTGGCCGGTGAGCGCGCGCCACACCGGGCGGAGGGCACGCGGGTCCCAGGGTCCGGACATCGGCACCACCCGAACCGGCAGGTCGAGGTCTCGCGCCGCTCTGGCGAGCCCTCCTTCACCAAGACACAGCAGGTGTGCGTCACACCCGGCCGACCGGAGGGCCGGCAGCAGCGCGAGGAGGTGCGACATCGCCCCACCCACGTCTCCGCCGCCGATGACGTGGAGGGCGCGCAGGGAGACCGACCTCCCTCTCATGCTTCCTCCGTGTTCGCGCCCGCCTCGGCGAGCGCGGGAAGAAGCGCGCCCGGGTCGCGCCCGATGCCGGTGGCGAGCCCCGCCAAGAACCAGAAGCCGGCTCCCACGACCAAGGTCTCCCAGACACTGGCCGTGAGATTGGCGAACGCTACAGCGGCGCACCCGCCGAGCGCGCCGGCCACGACGGCTCGAAGGAACGGGTCGGGCTGATCGCGGTGAGCCGCGACCATCCCCTTCGCCACCCGCAGGAGCAGCCATAAGAAGGCGAGGAGCAGGATGATCCCGCCCTCGGCGGCGAGTTGGAGGTAGTACTGGTCGACCCACAGAGAGGTATAGCCGAACAGGTACGAACTGGTCCCTCCGAACGTGCCCAGACCCACGCCGAACCACGGGTTCTCGGCTATCCGCTGCAGGGCGACCCTCCAGATATAGAGCCGTCCGGCGGCGGCGCTCTTCACCAGATAGTCTGGACTGAGCGCGAAAGTGAGCCGATCGAGCAGCACCGACGGGACCACGAACGGCGAAGCTGCCGCGGCGGCGAAGATCGCCACAAGTAGCCGACGGTTCGTGAGGATCGCGTAGCACACCACACCGAAGACGAAGCCGAGCCAAGCACCTCTGCTGAATGTCACGGCCAAGCCCGCCGCAAGCACGACCGCCGCGGCCGCGGCGGCCAGACGCGCGTAGATCTGCACCTGAGCCAGAGCGACACTCACGGAGAGAAGCGCCCCAAGAAGGAGGAGCGCCCCAAGCCCGTTGGGGTTCTCGACGATCGAATAGGCGCGCGTGGTGATCGCGGTCTCGCTCGCATCCACCCACCGCGCGGGCATCGGCGCCTTCGTCACATACTGGAAAAGACCATGCAGCGCGAGGAGTACGCTCGCCGCGAGGAATACAGTGACCGCCGCCTTCACCCACCTGCGGTCCCGCGGCAGCATCTGGGCGAGGAAGAAGAAAAGCAGCGGCTGGAACGTCACTCTGAGCGCGAACACCCCCACTTCCGTGGGAACGTCCATCAGCACCACCGAGCCTATCGCGGCGACCACGGCCAGCGCGAGAGGGGCGAGTATCGGCGTGACTACCAGATTCGTACGACGCGTGAAGACCACGGCGAAGAACAGGGCGAGGAAGCTCCCGAGGAGGAAGGCCTCGTCCCAGACCGCGCTCAAGCCTCCGCCCCCCAAGGCGCGCCGGGCAGCCCAGTCGATCCAGGGAAACGCCGCGATCACAAGCAAGAGGGCCTCCGACCGGTAGAACACTGCGCCGGCGAGTACCACGGCCACCACGGCGAAGAAGGGGAGCCAACCCATCGGCCAGCCGGCAACGGCGGCGAGTACACCTATGACAGCCATGGCCACGAGAGCGATCGCCCATAGAAGCAGGGAGCCGACACCGCGTCTCGACGAGGCATCCAGCGGCGACGCCTCTGCGGTGGCAGCATCCGGCGGTTCGGCGCCTGTCGCGGGAGCGTCCATCGGAGCCGGCGTCGGAGCCGGCGTCGGGGCCGGCGTCAGGACCGGCGTCGCGGTGCGCGCGGCGGGGTGGGCCTGACGCGCGCCGAGGAACGGCACCGCCCGCGATCCGGCCACGACCAAGACGAGACCCGCCGCAGCAGTCAGGGTCAGAGCCACGATCTCCAGCGGCCGCATCGAGCTAGTGGCGGCCCCGGAGGTGGCGGCTTTCGCGACGGCGAAAGCCGCCACGAACGATCCGGCCAGGCGCGCGGACCCTCCGGCCCCCATGAGCGACCCGGAGGCACCCGCCCCGATCCCCCGAGCGGTCCGTCCAAGCGCGCTGCCACCAAGGCGCGCGAGCGCTCCCCCATACAGAGAGGCGGCAGTCCGCCCCACCAACGAGTCTGCGGGTTCGGAGAGCGTGCGCGAACGAGCCCCGGCGAGGGAGAGCAGGGAGCTTCCGCCCAGCACAGCACGGAGGACGGCTCCCAGACGAACGACCAGCCTGCCTATGAGGGATGCGTGCCAGAAGGGATTCAGCCGGCGCTCGGCGGCGAGATAGAGTCGGCCCGATACGGATGAAGTCAGGAGAGGATCCACGCCGGCATCACTCGCCGATGAGCTCGACGCCCCTGATCTGTCCCCTCACCTCGTAGCCAGGGCCGATAAGCGTGATGTTCCGTCCCACCCGTAGGGGTACGCTGCCGGCGCTTATGGTCGACGACGACGCCCGCCCCATCCCCTCGATCACGATCACCACGTCGGAGTACACGATGGACTCCGCCGACATCAGACGCCCGTCTGCCGTGGGCACCTCGGTGATGGTCGGCTGGATCGAGACGGAGACCACGTCGCCGAGTTCGGTGCCGCCATCGTCCTTGGCGAGGTCGCCCGCCTTGAACTGCACCATGTTGGCATCGCGTAGACGTTCGACGACCAAGGTGAGCCGGAAGCGCTCGGGATCCGAGTCACCGCCGGCGAACCGCACGTAGCCGAACAGGGCCGCAGCCAAGAGCAGCACTACGACGAAGAGATCGACAACGCTCACCTTGCCGAACAGCCGCCCACGATCATCGAGAAACGGGCTCATATGAACGCTCCGAGGGCTCGCCCGGCACAGCGGGCAGTGGGAGAAGATCGGCGCGATTCTATCAGACGGGGTTTGGAGGCACCACACTCGATGGGCTCACCACCGGGCCCGAGGCGTCGCCACGCAGAGCGCGCCTGTGGTCCAGGACTGGTAACATCACGGCTTGACTGCTGGCGAAGGAATGGGAACGGAATGCGCACGCTTTTCGTGAGCTTCGGCACGCGGCCCGAGGCCATCAAGATGGCTCCCGTGGTGCGTGAACTACACCGCCGCAAGGGGTTCCGCGTTGTCACCTGCCTCACCGGGCAGCACCGCGAGATGCTCGACCAGGTGATCGAAGCATTCGACCTCACGGTCGACCACGACCTGAACGTCATGAAGACGGCTCAGTCGCTCACCCATATCACCACGGCAGTGCTCACCGGTATGGAGGGGTTGCTCGCCGCCGAAGCTCCAGACATGGTGCTCGTGCACGGCGACACCACCACCACCTTCGCCACCGCGCTCGCCGCCTTCTACCAACAGATACCGGTGGCTCACGTCGAGGCCGGGTTGCGCACGGAATCGCTCTACAACCCCTACCCGGAGGAGGCCAACCGCCGCCTCGCCGACAGGCTGGCCGAGGTGCTCTGGGCCCCGACCCCCGCGGCCCGCTCGGCCCTCTTGGCCGAGGGCGCCGAACAAGGGCGCATCCTCGTGACGGGGAACACCGTCATAGACGCGCTGTTGACCACGGCCGAAGGCGAACCTCCACACTTCCCGCCGACCGTGGAAGAAGCACTAGCGAGGCCGGGGCGAAAAGTGCTGGTGACCGTGCATCGTCGAGAGAGCTGGGGCGAGCCCATGCGATCGATCGCGCGGGCCATCAAGGACGTGTGCCGCGAACAACCCGACACCACCTTCATCTTCCCCATCCACCTCAACCCGGTCGTGCGCGAGATCTTCCGCGACATCCTCGACGAGGTGCGGGGCGTGGTCTTCGCAGAACCCCTCTCCTATCGTCCCTTCGTGCACTTGATGAAGGCGGTGGACCTTGTCATCACGGACTCCGGCGGGATCCAGGAGGAGGCGCCGACCCTGGGCAAGCCCGTGCTCGTGATGCGCGACACCACCGAGCGGCCCGAGGGGATCGAGGCGGGGACCGCGCAGTTGGTGGGCACCGACACCACGGCTATCCGGGATTCGCTGACCCGACTGCTCACCGACGAGGATGCCTACCGAGCCATGGCTTCCGCAGTGAACCCGTACGGCGACGGCCGAGCGGCTGAGCGCATCGCCGACCATCTGGAGCACCTGTTCGGGCTGCGCCCCGCGCCACCCGCACCTTTCGGCAGTCGATAGCCCCGCCGAATCCGGTCCCTAGAAGTCCACGTACTCCCCATCGTCTTCGTGAGTGCTCGAGAGCATGTCGAGTACGGAGCCGTCCTCCTGCACGATGCCCTGGTACACCTCAGAGGGTCCCGTGTAGAGCGTGATCTTCGCACCCACGGGCAGGACGACCTTCCCCCCGCCGAGTCCGATGATCCCCCGCAGGTAGGCCGACTCCATCTCGTGATCCACCCGCGCGCAGTGGATGGGGAAGGGCTCTGCTTCGTCGATCTGCAGCCGGGGTTCGCGCTCGTGCCCGATATCTATGGCGCACTCCCTTCTTCCGACCGACCAGCGCGTGCGACCCGACGAGCGATCAGACCGGCGGTCGCGCCGGCTCCGATGCCGTTGTCCACGTTGACCGTGACCAGTCCAGGCGAACATGACTGCAGCATGGAATACAGAGCCGCGGAGCCGTCCCCTCCGAGCCCGTAGCCCCCGGACTTCGGCACCCCGATCACCGGCACATCCACCAACCCGCTCACGAGCGAAGGCAGCGCTCCTTCCATGCCCGCGACCACCACGAGCACCGACGCCCGCTCCTTGATCATCTCGCTGAGCGGCTCGAAGAGCCGGTGCACTCCGGCAACGCCCACGTCGTAGGCCTTGAGCACCCGGCATCCCATGTGAGCGGCCACGAGGGCCGCCTCCTCCGCCACACCCACGTCGGATGTGCCCGCCGTGAGGATTCCCACCACCCCGTTGTCCACAGGTCGCCGGTAGACGGCGGTAGACGCCTCGAGCACCCGGGTCACCGGGTCGTAGAGTAGTTCCGCCTCAGGGTCCAGATCCGTACTCAGAGCATCGGAGAGGATCGCGGCGCGTTCGGGCTCAAGTCGGCTTACGAGAGCCAAGCCGATCTCGGCGAGAAACCTCCGCACGATCTCCCGCAGGGCCTCATCGGTCTTGCCAGGCGCGTACACCACCTCGGGCACTCCCTTGCGCGCCGCCCTGCCAAGGTCGAGGCGCGCGAACTCTCCCAACCGGCTCACTTGAAGCAATGGCAGCCGTGCGAGTGCATCCTCTACTCCCACAGCACCTGTCGCCACCCCCTCCAGGATGGTGCGCATGTCGGAGTCACTGGAAGTCATGTGCCGCGTCCTAGCCGTTCGGCGGCTCCGTCCAGACCGAGGACGGTGGCAGCGTTGCCGCCGAAGATCGCCGCCCTGATCGTCTGGTCCAGGTCGAACGTGTCCTCGAGGTAGCGGCGGGGGGAGATGAGAGGGAAGTCGCTGCCGAACAACAGCTTCTCGGGCCCCGCCGCGGCCGCAGCTACGGAGTAGATATCTCGCCGGTACAAGTACGGCACTGCGGACGTGTCGTAGTACACGTTCGCCAGGACCCTCCGTGGTTCCGTCATCATCTCGTACAGGAACAACCCGCCGCCCATGTGGGCGAAGATCGTGACTAGATCGGGGTGGCGACTCGCGAACTCATAGCACGGTCCGGGGGTGGTCTCGCCCTTCCCAGGGTACTTGTGACCCACGGGTTCATTCGAGTGCACGTTGAGCGGCAGCCCCCGCTCGACGAGCACGCCGGCCACCTCGTCCAGCCCACGCGACTCGACCAAGTCGAAGGCCTGGCCGTCAGGGAAGAGTTCTCCGCAGCCGACCAGCCCGGCGTCGAGGCACCTCTCGAGTTCGGGGATGGCTCCCGGCACCTCCGGCGAGACACAGGCGAAGCCGATGAACCTGTCCGGGTGGGCACGCACGGCTTCGATCACGTAGTCGTTGGTGTCTCGGCAGCGTCCTTGATCACGATAGGCGAACCCGAAGACCACCGAGCGATCGACCCCTGTGGCGTCCATCTCTTCGATGACGCGCTCGAACGTGACCATGCGCGACTTCGGATCGGTGTACAGCGCGCAGAACCAATCGTCACAACCCAGGTGATCCACGCGCGACTCGATGACCTCAGGGGAGAACAGGTGCACGTGGGAGTCGATCACGGGACCCTGCACCTGAGACGATCTGTGGGGGAACGACGCATCGGTCATCATCGCGGCACCTACCTCAAGCGGGGACGCGAGCGCCCACATCGACGCTCAGCAGGATGAGTTCCACCAGCTCAGAGTAGCTGATGCCCGCCTCCCGAGCCTGCGCGGGGAGATCGGAGAGGTCCGTCATGCCCGGCAACGTGTTGATCTCCGTGAAATACGGTGTCTCGTCCGCCGCCACCATGAAGTCCACCCTACCAAAGCCTCGGCACCCGATAGCCTGGAACGCGGCCACACTGAGCCGATCCACCTCTGCAGCCGTCTCCGCCGACAGGCGGGCCGGCAGTATGAACTCCGTCATGCCGTGCGTGTACTTCGCCTCATAGTCGTAGAACTCGTTCTTGGGCACGAGCTCCAAGGTGGGCAGCACCTGCAGCCCTTCTGGTCGCTCGAGCACCCCCACCGTGATCTCCCTGCCGGCGATGAACCGTTCCACGAACATCTGACCGAACTGCTGCCGGCCGTTCTCGAGGCACTCCGCGAGTGTGTCCTCGTCAGCGCACTTGGTGACACCGAGGCTCGACCCCTCCTGCACGGGCTTCACCATGACAGGCACCCCCATGCGGTCGATGATCGCGGCCGCCGCCACGCGTACGTCCTCGTGCGGTCCGAGCTCGTAGAAGTCGGGAGTAGGGACACCGCTCTGCGCGACTACCTTCTTGGCGGCGATCTTGTGCATGCCGAGCGCAGACGCGAGGACCCCCGAGCCGGTGTACGGGATGCCCATGATGTCGAGCAGTCCCTGGATGGTCCCATCTTCACCGTACCGACCGTGAAGTGCGAGGAACGCTACATCGACCCTAGCTTCGACAAGGCGGGTGCCCACGTCCCGCAGAGCATCGATGCGCACGACGTCGTAGCCCAATGAGGCGAGAGCGCGAAAGCAGTTCTCCCCCGACCTCAGAGAGACCTCGCGCTCCACCGACAGCCCCCCCATGAGGACACCGATTCTCTTGGCTTTGAAGTCCACACGGGAACTGTAACACAGCCCGGCGCGGGGTCTTCGGGGGATACTAGCGGGCCAGCGACGCCCTCGGCCGCACCACCGATGAGGCGATAGAGCGCCTGGTTCCACGCACCGAGGTGGACGCATCGGCGCTGGCTAGCAGGTCGTCGACCGTCCGGCCGTCACGCGGATACATGGCATAGCCGACGAAGCTGTCGATCTTTCGACCCTCGACCAGCCTTTGGTTCACAGCCTTCGAGACCACCGCAGCTAGCTCCGAGGCCACCACAGAGCCCGCTACGGGCCAAGCCAGAGCCACGAGATCCGAGGCCAGACGAAATGCCTCCACATTCCGCCCCACCTCTCGTGTCGCCCGACGGGCCACGGCGCCAAGAGCCCTCTCCGCGGCATCACGACCGTAGTACGCCACCAGTTCTTCGAACCTGTGGACACGGACTATCATCACGCCGAACGCGGGTCCGCCGTCCTCAGCGACCTCTGCCTGCTCCCGTACGACGTCGCGGAAACAGACTGATGTGCGCAGTCCGGTGGCCTGATCCACGAGTCGCGGGCCTCTCTTCCTCGAACGTTCCGCGTGGTCCTCCCGGCGTCGGATCGCAACGGAGGACCCGACGCTGAGCACCCATGCTCCGACCAGCAGGCCCGTGAGCCAGGTCGGATTGCCCCACATGGCCAGTGGGAGAGTCAAGGCGACATCGAACAGGCAGAGAAGATACCCGAGGCCGACGTCATCACGGAAGGTCACGGTCAGGCGCAGCGACCAGAGCGCGTACGCGATCAGGATGAAGGAGTAGAGGCCAGAAAGAAGGCCCACCCGCAGTCCGAATGCGGATGGGCCCAATAGAGCGACGAGGCCGAGGAGAGGTAGACGATATCTCCCCTTGGAGTGCTCTCCTGAGCGCTGACGCTTGGATGTGATAGTGGCATCCATGTGATTCTGCTTGCACTATAAGACATGTGAAATACCATTGCAAGAGAAATTGCCAAATCATGAAAATGAAATGAAGCACCTCTCCAAGGGGAGAGCTAGTACCGTCGGTCTGCGATCCTCCGGCCGGCCGAGCCTCCACTCGAGCGACCCTTCAAGCACGTCGTGGAACATCCTGTGACGGCCGTCCGTAGAGAAGATGAAAGGGCCTGTACCAGACGGTCCGCCGTCGAGGCGGCACCACATCGTACGCGGGAGCTAGTAGAGTGGACGCGGCAGTCATATCAACTCGGAGCGGAGCGCGATCCGCGATGATCGAACCCGTGAACCCCGAGACCGATGAACGTCTTGCGGCCAGATCGGCCAGGGGCGACCTCCGTGCGTACGAGGAACTCGTCGCGCGCCACCAGAGGCTCATACTGAGGATCGTCTGGGCGCGGGGGGCGTGGTCGCAGGAGGACGCTGAGGACCTCACCCAAGAGACATTCGTGAGGGCCTGGGAACACCTCGACACGTACGACCCGTCCCGACCGTTCAAGGCGTGGATCGCGCGGATCGCCGGGAACCTCGCGATCGATCGACATCGAGCCGACTCGCGACGCCCGCGTACCACCGATATCGAAGATATGGAGGCGACCTTGGCGACCAGCGGCCCCGGTCCCGCTGCGGCCACCATCCAGAACGAGCAGCAGCGAGAACTTCTCAGCCGCCTCCGAGAGCTGCCGGATCACTACCGCCAAGTGATCGTCCTGCGATTCCTCGAAGAGTTGAGCTACGAGGAGATCTCCGAACTGCTCGACCTGCCTATGGGCTCGGTGAAGACCCGCATATTCAGAGGTCGCGAGATGCTGAGACAGCGCCTGCGCCCGGACATCGTGGAGGGAGAAGCGCGATGACCAAGACCCACGCCACCGCGGAAGACCTCTTCCTCTACGCCGAAGGCCTACTCGAGGACGAACCGCATCGACTGATGGCGGCTCATCTGATCACGTGCGCGGACTGCGCAGAACGCTACCGAGAGGAGGCGGAACTCACCGTCTCCCTGAGGTCGCTGCCGGCCCCGACGTCGGCGCCCGCCCTTGTCGCCGACGTGACCCGGGCGATCAGACGCCAGGGAGCACTCAGAGCCTCGCCGTGGTGGTGGTTGGTGGGGGCCGGCCTTCTTGTCTTGTCCGGAGCACAATGGCTCGTGGGGTCCGACCTAACCCTTTCGGGGGCGGGAGCCGCGTTCGTCCACGCCGGGCGTGATCTCACGATCACCGTACTCAGTGTGATGGACGCGCTCGCCGACCCACAGACCTGGTTCCGCGTTGCAGAGGCGGCTTCCGTCGCTGTGGATACTGCCAGCGGGTCCCCCACGCTATTGTTGGGCTGGTTCTTGGCTGCGGCTATGGTCGCGGTGGCGGCCAATGCGCTGTTGTGGTCGATGGCCCGGCGCGTGATGGCGTCCAAATGAAGCTCGACAACGCCAACCAAGTCGCTGCGGCGACTGTGCTGATCACCCCCAGGAGGAGGCGTACCATGCGGAACGACTCTCGGCCCAACCGACGACTTGGCAGAGCCGTTCACAGTGCGAGCGGTCTGGCGGTGGCCATCGTCCTCACCTTGACGTTGTTCGCAGCCGGCTCGACCGATGCCGCATACGCCGCCACGGTGTTCCGGCTGAACGGCGATGTGTATGTCGGCCCCGACCAGGTGGTCGACACCGCCTCCACCCTGAACGGCGACATCGTCATCGAGGGGCACGTACTCGAAAGCGCCTTTGCGGCCAACGGCGACATCGAAGTGAGATCGGGCGGGCGGGTCGACGGAGAGGCGGTCAGCCTCACCGGCCACGTGCTGGTGGATGAGGGCGGCTTCGTGGGCGGCGAGATCGTCGAGCTCGGCGGAACCCAGATCATGTCTGTAGGAGGCGACTCTGCCGTGGCCGAACCGCCACCGGCCCGGCCGATCCAAGTGGTCGATGAGCGTAGCGCGTTCGGCTGGTTCTTCTTCCTCCTGGGCACTCTGGGGCTCGGGCTGCTCCTGGTCTTGATCGCGGGCACGAGCCTACGCGGTGTGGGGCAGGAACTGATGGAGCGTCCGGGGCGTAGCGCCCTGGTCAGCCTCGGCGCAGCACTTGGTCTGCCGATCCTCTGGGTGGTCCTCTTGATCTCGGTCGTGGGCATCCCTATCGCTCTGCTTATGATCCCCGCAGTACCGCTCGTGTCGATGTTCGGCATCTTCGCGATCGCGCTCCTGGTAGGAGAGCGTCTACTCAAGCTCGTGGGCCGAGAGGACGCGGGACCAGCGTGGTCCATGGTCGCCGGCACCATCCTGCTATCCATCATCAGCCTCGTGCCTGTCTTGGGCGCGCTCGTGCTGATGACCGCCGCGTTCCTCGGTTTGGGCGCCACCTTCACCCGCATCTGGGATGCGTACCAGACCCGCCGAATGATCAAAAGCGCCGCGTATCAAGGAGGCGGGCAACCGACGGGGGCGCCGCCGACCCCCGGGCCGTATGAGCCGGATACGCCCCAGGCGCCCGGAGCACCGCAGCCTGCCGCGCCGGAGCTGCCGCAGGCGCCGCAGGTGCCATACGCGCCGCAGGTGCCGCAGGTGCCATACGCGCCGTCGGAGAACGCGACCCCGGCTCCTCCCTCAACGCCCCCGGTGCCGGCAACGCCTCCAAGTACGGAACCACCGATGTTCACGGAACCGCCCATGTTCACGGAGGCGCCCGGCGCCTCTACGGCTCCGGATTTCTCGACTCCTGAGGCGCCTTTCGTCGAGCCCGTGGTCGAAGCGCCTCCCGCCACACTCGAACCCACGGCGCCCGAGATGCCAAGCCCCCCCGAGGGCGGCCCGAGGTTCCACATCTGATCGGAAGTAGGCCTCGGGCGACGCCCGCGCGGCCCGGCAACGACCGACGACCCCGCGACCACCAGCCGCGGGGTCGTCGGAACGCGAGACGATCAGCCGAACGCCCGCAACGCCATCATGAGTAAAGTACCCGCGGCAACGGTGGCTATCAGGCTGCGAGTGCGCGCGGCGACGACCACGGTCGGCAGCGTCACCAGGAGCCCTTGGTTCGCCAGAGAGATGTCAAGGACGCCCTGGGGGGCGAGTACAAGCGGGGCGACGAACGCGGCCAGCACGGCGACCGGTACGGCTTCCAGGAAGCGTAGGACCCGCGGCGGAAGGGTGCGGTGCGCCAGGATGAGCAGAGGGAGCAGTCGCGAGACGTAGGTGACCGCACCCATCGCGACGAAGGCCGCGAGAAGTCTCATCGCCGCTCCGCCCAAACGAGGCCGGTCCCGCCGGCCACGACCGTTGCCACGATGATGCCCAGCATGCCTGCTCCAAGCAGGTGCAGTCCCAGCGAGACAACTCCGGCGACCGCGGCAACGATCACCCCCGTGGATCCGCGCATCTGAAGCGTGAGCAGACCGATGAACATCGCGATGAGCGCGTAGTCGAGGCCGAGGGCGAGGGGGTCTCCCACGAAACCGCCCAACACCCCACCCACTGCGGAACTCATGATCCAGACGATTTGAAGCACTCCATTGAGTCCGACCATGAATGAAAACGACAAGCGCGTGTCTCGCGAAGTGGAAGTTCGGGCGGCCATGACGAAGCTCTCGTCGGTGAGTTCGGCGGCGACCCAAGCCAGACGCCGCCGGCTCATGCGTTCGAGGCGCGGCGACAATGCCAGAGAATAGAGAAGATGCCGCACGTTCACGAGGAACGTGGTCACAACAAGCACCGCGACGGAGGCCCCCTGTGAGATCAGCGACACGGCAATGAACTGGGCCGAGCCCGCGTACACGAGCACGGACATGGCGACGACGGCCCACAACGGGATGCCGGCGGCGGTCCCCACCACGCCGTAGGCGAACCCGATGGGCACGTAACCGAGCACCGCGGGCAGGGCCTCCCGCACTCCATCGCGTAGCCCGAGCGCCCTGGCGCTCACTCTGGTCTCTTCTGTCTCAGCCATGACCGACCGATGGTAACATCGGGACCGCCGCCCGACCGGTCCGGCTCGACGGCGCTCGTCAAGCCGGACCCGCCAGTTGCCGATACCCGAACAGGCGCGCGCCCTGCTTCCCCACCGAGGGCGCCTCCGTTCAACATCCAGGTGGCGCCGTCTCGGCCTCGCCGCGAACGACGCACACGTCAAGGCGTCACCAGGAGGAATCGTGTATCAGCCGGAAGTCGGCAGATTGCTTCACATGATGATCGAAAAGGGCGGGTCCGACCTTCACATCAAGGTGGGAAGCGCCCCCTGCATCCGCGTCAACGGCGACCTGGAGCGCGTCGACGGCACAGAGATGCTGCGCCCCGATGACACGCAGGAGATGCTCATGGGCCTCATGAACACGGCCCAGCGCAAAGAACTCGAGGAGGAGCACGAACTCGACTTCGCATACGCGATCCCCGGACTTTCGCGCTTCCGAGTGAACGCGTTCTTCCAACGCGGCTCGATAGGCGGAGTCTTCCGTACCATCCCGATCAAGATCCCGACCGTTGAGGAACTCGGGCTGCCTCAGATCGTGATCGATCTGGCGATGCGTCCCCGCGGTCTCGTCCTCGTGACGGGACCGACCGGGTCGGGCAAGTCGACCACGCTGGCCGCGATGGTCGATCACATCAACAAGAACAAGAAGGCGCACATCATGACCATCGAGGACCCGATCGAGTTCCTGCATCGGGATCAACTCTGCATAGTCAACCAGCGGGAAGTGGGAGCGGACACGAAGGGCTTCAACCAAGCGCTGAAGCGGGTGCTGCGCCAAGATCCCGATGTGATCCTCGTAGGCGAACTTCGCGATCTCGAGACGATATCGGCCGCATGCACCGCCGCGGAGACCGGCCACCTGGTGTTCGGGACGCTGCACACGACTTCGGCACCGTCGACGATCGACCGCATGATCGATGTGTTCCCACCCCACCAGCAAGAACAGATCCGTATGCAGCTCTCCATCACATTGCAGGGCGTGATCTCTCAGACATTGCTCCCCAAGATCGGGGGGGGCCGCGTGGCCGCCCACGAGGTGATGGTCTGCCTCACATCGATCTCGAACCTCATCCGCGAAGCGAAGACCCACCAGATGGTCAACATCATCCAGTCCGGCTCTCGCCACGGCATGCATACGCTCGATCAACGGTTGGCCGAGCTGGTGAGTGAAGGCAAGGTCACGTACGAAGAGGCCGAAAGCAAGGCCCAGGACCAGGCCGGCTTCGAGGCTCAGTGTGGTCAGTTCAAGGGCCGACGTCAGGCTCCGACACAGAACCCGTGGGCGCAGGCGGAGGGCAAGCGCCCTGCGAGCGGCACCCCCGCGCGCGGCGGCCCCCCCGGACCGGGCGGCCCGCCTCAGCAAGCCCCACCCGGGATGCGCCCGAATGGAGTACCGCAGCCCGGGATGGCGCCCCAACAGGGCATGAATCCGCGGCCGCCGACGCCTGCGGGGCAACCCGGCCTCGGCTCCCGGGTGCCCGGGGGCACGCCTCCCGGCCGCTGAGCGGAGGCGCCGGCTAGGGGACGAGCACCACGGGGACGGACAGCCCGTGCGTGACCCGGTCGCTCACGCTGCCCAGCAAGAGCCCCTTGAGCTCACCCAGTCCGCGCTTGCCCATGACCACGACATCGGCGCCCGTCTCTTCCGCTTGATGGATGATGACTTCGGCTGCCACGCCCACCTCCACCTTGGTCTCGGCTCCGATCTCGCCTTCGGCCAAGAGGAGCAATGTGGGCGCCAGAGCTTCGCGGCCGACGCTCTCTACATACTCCTCCACCACACTGTCGCCCAACCCAGCCACCATCACAAGTGCCTGGGGCACGGACACGACTGTCAGCACGATGACTTCTGAGTCGAAGCGACGCGCCAGCTCCGCGGCGACCGCCGCGGCCCTCAGCGCGTGCTCAGAACCGTCCACGGGTACGAGGATGCGGCGGAACATGACCCCTCCTTCATACGGCGCGTCGTGCGATCGGTCGATCAGGTGGAGGATACCGGGATCGAACCGGCGACCTCCGCCTTGCAAAGGCGGCGCTCTCCCAGCTGAGCTAATCCCCCACGACGCTCTCCTGGACATTCTAGCTCAGGTTCGAGCTCAGGAATGCCGAATAGGAATGACGATGCGCAGATGTTTCGCCAACCACGGTGGACCATGCCCGAGTCGAGGCCGGCCGAGGCATGCCGCTGTGACTCCGGCACCAGGTCTGCCTTCGGCAGCCGAGGGCGAGGATCAAGGCTCATGAAACGCATGTTCCCCCGCTTTCGCGATATGCGGATCGCGAACAAGATCCTCATCCCTCTGTTGGTAGTGGTGCTCGCGCTGATCGCCGTGACGGCGCCTCTCGCCTCGAACTACATCGGCGATCGCATCGAGGGCTCTGCGGCGAACAGCCTTCGCGACAACCAGCGGGCGGTCGACCTCCAGATCCGCGCCTGGGAGAAGGATCTCGGGTCCACCGTCGAGCAACTCTCCGACCAGGCGGCCGCGATGAGCCATGAATCGGCTGAGCACTTGCGGCCCGCATTGCGAGCCGACCTCGACCGGGGGCGACTAGACTACGCGTCGCTCGCGTACTCGGGGGGAACGGTCGTACGAGAGGGTGTGCAGCCGGATCCTGCGTTCTCGGTCGAGGATACCGGGTTCGTTCGCGTGCGGGATGAGTGGGCGCTCCAGACCTCGTCCATCGCTGTTGACGCCAACGGCTCAGAGATCCGGGCCACCGGTGGCCGCCTGCTGAGCAACGATCTCCTCAACATCCTGCGCGAACTCGCCGGAAAGGAGATGCTGGTCGCCTTATCGGTGGGAAGTGAAGTCGTGGGCGCCTCCGCGGGGCACGACACGATAATGCAGTGCAATGCATGCCACGCGGCCCTGGGTGTGGCCATCGGTTCGGCGGTGACCTCCCACACGAGCATGACGCGGGCCGACATGTCCGGAACGCCCTACCTCATGCAACACTCCCCGTTCAGGATCATGGGACAAGTCGAGGGTGTCTACACCGTCATGCTCCCCTTGGACGGCGTCATCGCCGCACAGACTGACACCCGGAACCTCGTATTCGCAGTCGGCGCCCTGTTCTTCTCCATCTTGCTGGGCGTGGAGATCTTCATCAGCCGTAGTATCACCCGGCCTCTGGAGCTCCTTGCCCAGGCGAGCGAGGACATCGCGTCGGGCAATCTCGGTGCGCGGATCGAGGTGCGTGGTACCGACGAGGTCGGCGTGTTGGCGAAATCGATGTCCACCATGACAGGAAGCCTCGCCGGGCAGCTCCAGGAACTGGGACTCCTCCACCAGGTGAGCCTTGCCACGAACAGCTCCCTCGAGCTCGAATACGTGCTCGAGACGTTGCTCGACAGTGCGGTCAAGGTTCTGCAGGCGGACTCAGGGTCGATCATGCTGCTCGACGAAACCAAGCAGCGCCTCGAGATCAAGGCGGCCCGAGGTAAGGACACCAGCGGTCTCGTCTATCAGACCGGCTCTGTGTTGGAGGGGCCGGCGGGGTGGGTGGTGCGCAATCGCCGCGCTCTCCTCCTCCCCGACGACCTTCACGACAGTCGTGACGAAGGTCTCGTCAATCTGGTCCGGCCCGAGATCGCCAGCAGCGTGAGCGTGCCCATCGAGACCCGCAACGCGGTTCTCGGGGTGCTCAATCTCAACACCCTCACATCCGACCATCGCTTCGACCGGCACACACTCACCTTCGCGACCACGCTGGCGAACCACACCGCGATGGCCATCGACAAGGCCAGACACCACCGGCAAGTCAACCAGCTCTACTCGGGGCTCGTGCGGGCCCTCTCCGGCGCCATCGACGCCAAAGACCGTTACACGTACGGCCACTCGGAGATGGTCTCGAAATACGCGTTGTTGCTGGGCGAGAGGATCGGATTCGACGGCGACGAGCTCAAGGGGCTGGAGACAGCGGCCTACCTGCACGACATCGGCAAGATCGGAGTGCGAGACGCGGTGCTCACCAAGCCCGCCATGCTCACCCCGGTGGAGCGGCAGGTCGTCGAGACCCATGCGCTGATGGGATCGCAGATCCTGGAGAAGATCGTGTTCCCATGGCCCGTCGTCGAGGCGGTGCGGCACCATCATGAGCGGTGGGACGGAGCCGGGTACCCCGACAACCTCGCCGGCGCAGATATCCCACTGCACGCGCGCATCCTCGCGGTCGCCGATTCCTTCGACGCCATGACGTCACACCGCCCGTACCGGTCGGCTCGCAGCGCACATGAGGCCCTGGGCGAGGTCACGCTCTGCGCGGGCACGCAGTTCGATCCCGACCTGGTCGCCGTGTTCCTCGAGCGGTCCGAGGAAGTCGAAGACACGCTCGTAGCTTCGCGGCTGGCGATCCCCATCACGCGCGGCCCGCAACAGCCTGGGAGCGCGCAACTGCATTGAGCCTGCAGGGCTGGGGCGGGGAGTGGGCCTGCGTGGAGTCGAACCACGGACCTCATCCTTATCAGGGATGCGCTCTAACCAACTGAGCTACAGGCCCCCCGGGAACGGAGAAGTAGTTTACCGGCATTCGTGCCCATGTCAAGCATACGCGCAGGCCCCGTCCCGCAGGCCCCGTCCCGCGGGCAGCGCCCCGCAGCAACGCGACCACGGTCGCGCCCTCTCCGACGCGCGACGCCACCTCGGACCATGTAGAACACGCGGGCCTTGGGTAGAAGAGGAGAGGAGCGTAAGCTAACCTAGAAGCGGTCGGCCGCGTCATGGGGGTCTGATGGACGGCTTCGAGAAGATGGTGGTGTACGGCGTCAGCTTCGATGTCGCCAGCAAGCAACCGATCGTGCTGCTCAAGTCGGAGCACGCGAACCGCTTCCTGCCCATCTGGATAGGGCACCCCGAGGCGGCCGCTATCCTCATGAGGCTGCAGGAGGCCGAACTCCCACGCCCGATGACTCACGACCTGTTCACCAACGTCCTTGGTTCGCTTGCTGCCTCGTTGGAGCACGTGCTGGTGACCGAGTTGCGCGACAATACGTTCTACGCGGTGCTGCACCTTCAAACCGGCGAGACCGAGATAGACGTCGACTCCCGCCCGTCTGACGCGATCGCCCTGGCCGTCCGCACAAACGCCCCCATCTTCGCCTCGCTCGAGCTTCTCGATGCCAACGGGGTGGAGTTCGATCAAGAGCCCGAGGACATCGAAGAGGTGGTCACGGAGTTCAAGGACTTCCTCGATTCCGTGACGCCGGACGACTTCTAGGGGTACCCGCGAGCGCGCCCTCCCGAGCGCCTTCGGCCTCTGTATCGCCTACGTGCGGGACAATTGCCTACGTGCGGGACAATTCGGCGGCCTCGCGCTTGGCCACCTCGATGATCACGCCGAAGACCTCCCGCAGCCCCTCGCTGCTGAGCGGGCCTCTGTTCGAACGGACCAGGTAGGTGAGCACCCAGTCCTCCTGCTTCGGGTCGTTGAACTCGATGCCGTGGCTTTCCTTGTGCCGCTTCAACTTCTCCACAAGTTGGATACGCTTGTTGAGAGCCTCTACGATCTTGAGATCGTTGTCTGAGATCTGCTCCCGGTACATGCTGATCACCGGGTCGGTTGCTGGAGCACTCACTCTTTCGTTCCTCCGTAGGACGGGGCGGGGCCGTTCGGATAACCCCGCCGACAGGGCCATGAAGCCTACCACGCCCGGAGACCGTGGGGCACCGGCGCCCGCTCCGCCTCTGCTGTCAAGAACGGCGCCCATGCTATAGTCGGGCCTGTACCGTCGAGAGAGGATGCCACATGCCGGGCGCACCAATCGAACTCACCGAGCACAGCTTTAGGCAGGCGGTCCTAGAAGCCGAGGGACCTGTTCTGGTGGATTTCTGGGCGCCGTGGTGCGGCCCCTGCCGCACGATGGGTCCCATCCTCGACGAGATCGCGGTCCAACATCCAGGGTTGACCATCGGCAAGCTCAACGTCGACGACCATCGGAGGATCGCGGCTGATTTCGAGGTGCTCTCGATACCCACCCTCCTGCTATTCGAGGGTGGACGCGAGGTCAAGCGATTGATAGGCGCGCTGCCCAAGGCCAGGTTGGCCGACGAGCTCACGCCATGGCTGGAGGAGCGATCCGATGTGTGAGGCTCACGCGTACCTGGTCACGGAGCAGGGCCAGGAGAAGATCATGGAGAACGTCGTGCATATCAGCTACGACGGCGATGACTTGGTATTGGCCGACCTCTTCGGCGACGAGATGCGGCTCGAAGCCCGCATTCGCGAGATCGCGCTGATCGAGCACAAGATCTACCTCGAGAAGTAGGCCCGGCGGCGGCTTCTCCGGGGTCTATTGCGAATCGCGATAGCGCGCGCAGGCAGCCACGAACCGCCGGGTACTCTGCGGCACCGATGCGAGGTGCACGAGCACCCGGGAGCACAGCAGGTTGAGCACCGCGGCGCCTTCCGAGAGCGGCGCGTCCCACTCCGCCGAGGACAACACGAACGGGTAGTTCCGACTCGCCGGAGCCTCCATGATCTCGGCGTCCGTGGTCAGCCATCCCACGAGTCGTTCCCCCTCGGCGAACAGAAGGCAGTCGCGCTTGACCTCCATGTCGAGGTAGCTCGGCTCTTCCGGTTCGCCCACCACTTCGGCCTCGGCCGGCAGGAGTCCCGCCAGCTCGAACGACCGACCTCGATCGTCGTGCACTCGGCGCATCGTGTACAGCATCCCTCCGCCGAGTGCGAGCAAGGGCATGCCTTCGGACGCCCGCACTCTGATGTCTCTCATGAGCGAGTAGTTGCCCGCGAGCTCCGGTAGGGCGTCCGGCCAGAGGTGGCCCGCAATGATAACTCCCGCCGTCTCTTCGGGCAGGCCGTCGTCGTGCGCCAGGTCGAGCCTCATCACGCGTGAGCCCGCCAACCGCAGCAATTCGATGGAATCACGACTCCAGGGGGTGAATCCCCAGCCGCCGGCCACGAGGATGAGCGGCCCATCGACAGATTGGCGTTCAGCCGGGCCGGTCGACGCGCCGGCGAGGAACCCGCGTTGCCCCGCGAGGCTCTCGATCCCAGGCGAGTCCACCTGTCGATGCACGGACTCGACGAAATCAGCCTCGAGGGGGACGCCCCATGGACCCGGCGCGACGCCGTCCCAGTCGGGCCCTTCCCCGTCGTAGACGCACCCCACGATCGGTACGTTCGATCCTGCCAGCGCCTTCCTCAACATCTCGCGGTGACGCTGATCGCGTACGCCGGTGAGCAGCAGGCCGGCGAGACCATGGGCGCCGAGTCGCGCCTGGAATCCCTCGACAAGTCCTGCCAGGCCGGCCCCCCAGCCGCGACAGTCGACCACGAGTGCGATCGGGCAGTCCAGCGCCCGAGCGACATCTGCCGGTGTCCATCCCCGCCCGTCCGCGGTGTCGAGGACCCCGCGCTCCGAAGCGAGCAGGGAAAGGTCGGCGCCACGGACGATGGCCTCGTAAAGTTCCACCATCTGCGGCATCTCGTAGAGACCGGGGTCGAGGAACGACGCACCCTCCCACCTGTCCCATACTCTGGTAGGACAGGTGGCTCCGACGGTGTGGTAGCGTACGTTGCGCTTCTGCTTACCCACTATCTCGGCGAGCGCGGAGGCGATCGCCATCGCTGCGCCGGTGCGGTGAGTGGGGGCGAGCAAGATCCGGGATGCCGACACGTGACTCCGCTCCTCGTAGGGACGACCAAATCGTACACCAACCGAGCCCGCGTGCCGAATCCCTACACCAACTGGGGCTGGCTGCCGAATAAGGGTTGTATGGCGCTGACCGATAGAACATATGGCGATCATTGGAGGCTCGACGACCTGCTGATCGCCCGCTCCATCCTGAGCGGGGTCCTGGCGGTCGGCTCGGTCCTCTTCGCGCAATCCCGCGGGGGCGAAGGATTCAGCTGGTGGGTCTCGCTGCCACTCATCCTCGTCGCCCTCAGCAACATCCCCTTCTTCATCCTATCTTCGCGCGGCAACCGCCGTTCGGTGTCGTGGGCGATGGTCTTTGTCGACGCCTTCCTGGTCACGTTCCTCGTTCACAACACGTCGGGAGCGCAGAGCGCCGTCTCCGTCTTCTACCTGTGGCCCATCATCTCCGCGAGCCTCCTGCTCGGCGCCCGGGCCAGCTATCTCACCGCCGCGTTCACGGTCGCTCTGTACCTCGGTCTGGCCGTCGCCGAAGCCGGCGGGTGGGAACCGAGGAACCTGATGGAGAGTCGCGGGCTGAGCGCCGTGGAAGGCATCGATGCGGTGCTCGTGCGCATAAGTGCCTTCTTGCTCATCGCCCTGCTCTCGGGGATGTTGTCGAACGCGCTGCTGAACTCCAATGCCCAACTTGCCCTCGCGAAGAGTGACCTCGAGCGCGAACTGCGGCGCGTGCAGCAGGCGAACCGCCGTCTCACCCTTCTCGACGAGGTGGGTCGTATCTTAGGCCGCATCCAGGAGCTCGAGATGCTTCTGCCCCGGGCACTCGGCCGTGTCGCCACGTTCATGAGCGTGGACGCGGGCATGATCGTGCTGTTCTCGAGGGGTGACGGGGCTGCGCGCATCGTGGCACGCCAGTCGCTTGAGGATCGCCACGCACAGGCCTTCCTCGCCGAGGGACTCCCGCTGCAACTCGACATCGCCCGAGGTCCACTCGTAGGCAGTGAGGAGCCCGAGAATCGGGGAACGGCCGGCCTGAAGGCGATCGCGGCGAAAGGATACGAGGACTTCCTCGCCGCCCCGCTCCGCATCGGCTCGGAGTACTTGGGCAACATGTACCTCTTCACCAACGCCCGCAGCCCCTTCAAACGGGGCGACCTCGTGCTGATGGAGAGCTTGTGCTCTCAGCTCGCCATCGCCATCAAGAACGTGGCGTTCACCCAGGAGCTGAAAGAGGCCAACGAGGAGTTGGTGAACGTAGACCAGCTCAAGAGCGACTTCCTGGCTACGATGAGCCACGAGTTCCGCACTCCCCTCACGTCGATCATCGGATATTCCGACATGCTGCTCTCGGGCATGACCGGGGATATCTCAGACAAGCAGCGCAGCTTCCTCCGAAGCATCCTCAACAGCGGAGAAGCCCTGCTCAATCTGATCAACGACATCCTCGATCTCACGAAGATCGAGGCGGGCAAGCTCGAGTTGAACCTGGAGCCGGTCGAACTGAGAGAAGCACTGATCTCTGTGCTCTCGGTGGTTCGACCCCGTGCGAAGGAGAAAGAGCTGCAGATAAGTACCTTCCTCCCTACCGACTTGCCCCCGCTCTGGGCCGACTCCTCGAAGCTCAGCCAGATCCTGCTCAACCTGCTCAGCAACGCCATCAAGTACACGCCGGAGACCGGTCGCATCGGTATCGAAGGTCGGCCCACCGCCGACGGCATGATCGAGATCCGGGTGAACGACACAGGCATCGGCATCGCCGCGGAAGACCAGGCGCGCATCTTCGACCGCTTCACTCAGATCGACAGCTCCAGCACGCGCCAGCAGGGGGGCACGGGGCTCGGCCTCGCCATCACGCGAGACCTCATCCAACTCCATGGTGGTCGAATCACGGTACAATCCAGCGTGGGAAAGGGCTCGAGTTTCGTGTTCAGCATCCCGCAAGCCGGCACGCAGAGAGAAAGCCGTGCCCGCCCAAGGATAGGTTAGGAGGCGCAGAATGGCTCGAATCGTCGTGGCAGACGACGACCCCGATATCCTCAACATCGTGTCGCTGTCCTTGGAATCGATGGGACACGAGGTGACGCGGGCCGTCAACGGCCGCGAAGCCGTGACTCTGACGAAGCTGACCATGCCCGACCTCGTGGTGATGGATCTCATGATGCCGGAGCTCAACGGGTACGAGGCCACGGCCGAACTGAAGGCCGACGAGGCCACCGCTTCGATTCCTGTGCTTGCCCTCACGGCCAAGGCGATGCGCGGCGACGAGGAAAAGGGCCGCCAGGCAGGAGTCGATGCCTACGTGACGAAGCCCTTCCGCATCTCCCAGGTCATCGAAGTCGTGGAGCAGCTCCTCTGAAGGATGGGGACCTCAGCGATTCCTGCTGATGAGGACGAGTCGAGCCAGTTGGGCGATCGCCATCAGGGCCGCTGCTACGTACGTCAGACCGGCGGCCCTGAGGACTTTGCGGGCACCTTCGGTCTCCCCCGCGACAAGGATGCCATGAGAGCTCAGCAGGTCGAGCGCGCGGCGCGATGCGTCGAACTCCACCGGAAGGGTGACAAGGGTGAAGAGAACGGCTGCGGAGAAGAGTAGTATCCCGACGCTCATGAGCACGACGTTGCCGCCGAAGAAGAGGCCAACGATGAAGAGGCCCATGCCCAGGTTGCTGCCCAAGGAGGCCGCGGGCACAAGGGTGGAGCGCACCCGCATAGGAGCGTACCCTTGGGCATCCTGCAGAGCGTGGCCTACCTCGTGGGCGGCCACGCCGAGCGCGGCTAGAGAGTCCTTCTGGGCCACGTCGGCGCTCAGCCGGAGCACCTTGGAGCGAGGGTCGTAGTGGTCGGAGAGTCTGCCTTGGCTCAACTCGATAGGGACATGACTGAGGCCCCCAGCGTCAAGGAGTCGCCGTGCACCCTCAGCGCCCGTAAGACCCTGCCCGGAACGGACTTGGCTGTAGCGTTTGAACGTGGAGCTCACCTTGAATTGAGCGTAGAGCGAGAGGGCGAGCGCCGGAAGCAACAAGGCCAACGAGATGGGGAGCACGGTGGTATCTCCTTCGTGCCCGCAGCCGGGACATCGGGTTCATGTACGCGCGGGTTGGTGCCGATAGCACTGCCGACAGACTATACCAGAGGCAGCAAGGACACGATCCGCACATGGAACCTACGACAGCTCTCCGTCCCCCACCGAAGTCGGCGGCTCGCGTGAGTCCTGCGCGTTCAGGAAACGGGTCCCGCAAACTCGGGGATATCCTGGTTGAGAAGAAGTACATCAACGCCGGGCAACTCGGGCGGGCATTGAGCTACCAGAAGGAGAACGGAGCGCGGCTCGGCGAAGCTCTCGTCAAGCTCGGCTACATAACCGAGGACCACCTAGTCGAAGCAATCGCTTCGCAGAAACGCCTTCCCGTGATCCCTCTGGGCGAGATCCTCCCCAACCCACGGGCGACCGCGCTGCTGTCGGAGAAGTTCGTACGTTCTCGGCAGGTACTTCCCATCGACTTCGATCGCGATGCGCTCGTCGTGGCCATGGTGAACCCGCTCGATGTGGTCACGCTCGACGACGTTCGAGTCATCACCGGCTACGAGATCGTACCCGCAGTGGTCACGACTACCGCGTTCAGCGACACCGTCGACTACCTGTACTCGGGCCGCGGCTCGCTGGGTTCGGCGCCCGACGACAAAGGCGCCAGCGCCACCGACATCGCCGACGACAGGCGGGTGGCCGAGGACGTCTCGGTGATCACGCTGGTCGATGACATCCTGGACACTGCATTGAAGCGCCGGGCATCCGACGTGCACTTCGAACCTCAACTGTACGAGATGCCCGTGCGGATGCGCATCGACGGTGTGCTGCACCACGTCACGGAGATCCCGAACCACCTCAAGGGCGGAGTACTCTCCCGCATCAAGATCATGGGCGACATGGACATCGCCGAGAAACGTCTTCCCCAGGACGGACGAGCCACCTATCGCTCAGACGAGCAGACCGTCGATCTTCGCATAGCCAGTATCCCCACCGTGTACGGTGAGAACATCACCATCCGGCTCTTGGACGAGACCATGTTCGAGATCACGCTGGAGGAACTGGGCATGGATGAAGCGGAACTCGTGGTGTTCCGACGTGCCCTCAACCGCCCGTACGGCCAGATACTCATCACGGGGCCCACCGGCTCTGGGAAATCGACCACTCTCTATTCGGCCCTCGCCGAGATCAACTCACCCACAGTCAAGATCTATACCGTCGAAGATCCGGTCGAGAGGAAGATGCCGGGTATCCTCCAGAGCCAGATCAGGTCCAACATCGGCCTGACGTTCGCGGCCGCTCTACGCTCCCTCGTGCGGAGTGACCCAGACGTGATCATGGTAGGCGAGATACGCGACCTCGAGACGGCCACCATCGCCACAGAAGCAGCTCTGACCGGGCACCTCGTCATGTCGACCCTTCATACGAACGACGCAGCCTCCACCATCACGCGCCTCGTCGAGATGCGAGTGCCGGCCTTCTTGATCGCCTCGGCCTTGGAGTGCGTTGTCGCGCAGCGGCTGGCCCGAAAGCTGTGCCCGCACTGCATGAAGGAAGTGACACTCGTTCCGTCGAGCATGAGTGCGGTGGAGTTCGACCTCTTCGGGGACGCGCCGGTGGTGGTCGCCAAGGCGGTAGGTTGCCGGCGCTGCTACGGCACAGGCTACAGCGGACGCATCGGCCTGTATGAGGTGCTGCCGGTGACGAAGGAACTCAAGTCCATGATCAGCGACGCGGCTGATACCGACGCTATCCGCGACTATGCCATCAACGAGGGCATGACCACGCTCCGCCAGGATGGCAAGCGCAAGATCCTCCGGAAGCTCACCACCATCGACGAGGTGCAGCGGGTCACCATGTGATCGACCGAAACGCTCGTTTCGGTTTGCACCGCCTCCTTGCCCGGGTATCGTCGCTCGGACACGAGAAACCATTGCGACAAGGAGAGTAGGATGCAACGCAGACACGTATCGTCGCTCGTCTTCGCCCTCGCGATCACGACGGCTCTTGTACTGGGAGTCGCGGGATGCGGCGGCGAGACCACGACCACCACTGCAGCAACGACCGAGACGACGGCTGGGTCCACGGAAACGACGGCCGGATCTACCGAGACGACGGCTGGGTCCACGGA
Organism: Actinomycetes bacterium; assembly: GCA_024637035.1. Classification (GTDB taxonomy): domain Bacteria; phylum Actinomycetota; class Thermoleophilia; order RBG-16-64-13; family RBG-16-64-13; genus JAHJSA01. The sequence continues at coordinate 16,300 of JAGXFW010000008.1, read as the reverse complement.
AACGACGGCCGGATCTACCGAGACGACGGCTGGGTCCATGACGACCGATGTACGCGAGACCTACGCGCTGAACTGTGCCCCGTGCCATGGCGCATTCGGCGAGGGCGGCGCCGGCCCCAACCTCCAAGCGCACACCGACGCCGCGGCAGTCGAAGCCCAGGTGAAGAATGGTGGAGGCGCGATGCCCGCATTCGGCGACAAGCTATCGGCTGAGGACATCACCGCGCTAGGCAAGTTCGTCGTCGACCTCGAGTAGACTCATCCCGGCGATCGCCCGCCGGGTGATCGCCGTGGGCTGACGCTCTTCCAGTCGCCGACGGCTGCAAGCCGCCGGCGACTGGATCACATGTCTTCGATCTCGAGTTGCTCGGTCCCGTTGGGCATGTTCTCAGTGACCACACGGGCCATGCTGGCCACGCGGTCCTTCCCACGTAGGTTCATGACGCGCACACCCATGGTGTTGCGACCGGTCGGGCGGATGTTTCCGACGGGCATACGGATCATCTGACCCTCGGTGCTCATCAGCATGATCTCGTGGTTGTCGCGCACCGAAGCCACGGCCACTAGGTCGCCACGGTCCGGCGAGTCCTTGATCGTGATCACGCCCTGGCCTCCGCGCTTCTGCGTGGGATAGGCAGAGATGGGGGTGCGCTTGCCGTAGCCCCCCGTAGTGACGCAGAAGAGATCTGCGTCGTCGCTCGCGGTCGCCATGCCGATCACCCGATGACCGCGGCCGAGCCGCATGCCGGTGACGCCCATGGTGTTGCGACCGGTCGGCCGCGTGTCGGACTCGTGGAAGCGGATGCTCTTGCCCTCCGACGAGACAAGGATCAGGTCGTCGTCGCCGTTGGTGTGCCGTACGGACACCAAAGCGTCGGCGTCGGCGAGGTTGATGGCGATGATGCCGTCGGCCTTCAGGTTGGTCTTGTAGTCCAAGAAACGCGTCTTCTTGACGATCCCCTGCTTCGTGGCGAACGCCAGGTACTTGGCGTCGGTGAAGTCCTTCGTGGCGATGACCGCCTTGATCTCCTCGTCCTGCTGGAGCGGGAGCAGGTTGATGATGGCCCGGCCCTTGCTCTGTCTGCTGCCGAGCGGCAACTCGTGCACCTTCAACCGGTAGACCTTGCCCCGGGAGCTGACGAACAGCAGGAAATGGTGCGTGCTGGTTATGAAGAGGTGCTCGAGGTAGTCCCCGTCCTTGGTGTCCATGCCGATGACGCCCACGCCGCCGCGATGCTGTGTGCGGTACGTCGACACCGGCAGGCGCTTCACATAGCCGGACTTGGTGAGAGAGATGACCATCTCCTCGACGGCGATCATGTCCTCGATGTCGATCTCGTCCTCGGAGGGTGCGAGTTCCGTGCGACGTTCGTCGGCATACATGGCGCGCACTTCGAGGAGCTCTTCCTTCATCAGGTCGAACACGAGTTGCTCGTTGGCCAGGATGGCCTCGAGCCCCTGTATCCGCTCGAGCAGGTCGCTGTGCTCCTCTTCGATCTTGTGTCGCTCGAGAGCGGTCAGATTCCGCAGCCGCAGGTCGACGATCGCCTGCGCCTGCTCCTCCGAGAGAGCGAAGACCGCCATCAGGTTGGTTCGCGCGGCCTCTGTGTCTTCGCTCGAACGGATGATGCGGATCACCTCGTCGAGATTCGCGATCGCGATGAGCAGGCCCTCGAGGATGTGAGCTCGTTTGCGCGCCTTCGCCAACTCGAAGCGGGTGCGCCGCACGATCACGTTCTTCTGGTGGGCGATGTAGTGACGTAGCATCTCGCGCAGCGAGAGGGTGCGCGGCACCCCGTCCACCAACGCGATGGTGTTCACACCGAAGGTGCTCTGCATAGCGGTGTGCCGGTAGAGCTTGTTCAAGACCACCTTGGGGATGGCTTCGCGCTTCAGTTCGATCACGACGCGCATGCCCGAGCGATCGGACTCGTCTCGGAGGTCAGAGATCTCGGAGATCTTCTTCTCGCGAACGAGCTCCGCGATCCTCTCGATCAGCAGTGCCTTGTTCACCTGGTAGGGGATCTCGCTCACGATGATGGCGGTCTTGCCCTGCCTGAGCGGCTCGCTGTGCGCTTTGGCCCGCACGACCACCCTGCCCCGGCCGGTCTCGTACGCATCGCGGATGCCCGACATGCCCATGATGATGCCGCCCGTGGGGAAGTCGGGGCCACGCAGGTGTTGCATCAACTCGGTCGTATCGATGGCCGGGTTGTCGATCATGGCGATGGTGGCGTCGATAGCCTCGCCCAGGTTGTGGGGCGGGATGTTCGTGGCCATGCCCACCGCGATGCCCGAAGAGCCGTTCACCAGCAGGTTCGGGAAGCGCGCGGGCAGCACGGTCGGCTCCTCGCGGCTCTCGTCGTAGTTGGGTACCCAATCGACGGTGTCGGCATCGATGTCACGCATCATCTCGGTGGCGAGCTTCGACAGACGGCACTCGGTGTAGCGCATGGCGGCGGCCGAGTCGCCGTCGACACTGCCGAAGTTGCCGTGGCCGTCGACGAGCAAGTACCGAATGGAGAACGGCTGCGCGAGGCGGACCAAGGTGTCGTAGATCGCCTGGTCGCCGTGCGGATGGAAGCTCCCCATCACGTCACCCACTATGCGGGCGCACTTCCGATACGGCTTGGAGGGCTGCATGCCGGAGTCGTGCATGCCGTAGAGCACGCGACGGTGCACCGGCTTGAGCCCATCGCGTACGTCGGGCAGTGCCCTACCTACGATCACGCTCATGGCGTAGTCGAGATACGAGGAACGCATCTCCTCGGCGATCTCTATTTGCTCGATGCGTCCCTCGAACGTCTCTAGCATGGCCGCCTATCCCCGATCGATGTCGACTGTGCGCCCGGCGAGCTGTCAGACATCGAGGTTGCGTACGTACTTCGCGTTGTCTTCTATGAACAGGCGGCGAGGCTCCACCTTGTCGCCCATGAGTGTCGTGAAGATCTCGTCGGCAGTGGGAGCGTCGTCCACGGTCACCTGCAGAAGAGTGCGGGTATTGGGGTTCATCGTGGTCTCCCAAAGCTGCTCGGGGTTCATCTCACCGAGTCCCTTGAAGCGCTGGATGGTGGCGCCGTTCCTGCCCACGCGGGAGAGCACCTGCTCGAGCTCCTGATCGTTGTAGGCGTAGTACTCCCGACGCTTGTGGCTCACCTTGTAGAGGGGAGGTTGCGCGATATACACGTAGCCGGCTTCGATGAGATCCACCATGTTCCGGAAGAAGAAGGTGAGGATCAGGGTGCGGATGTGCGCCCCGTCGACGTCGGCGTCGGTCATGATGATTATCTTGTGGTAGCGGGCGCCGGAGAGGTCGAACTCCTCGGCCAGCCCCGTGCCGATCGCGGTGATCATGGCCTGGATCTCGGTGTTCGAGAGGATCTTGTTGAGACGGGCCTTCTCGACGTTGATGATCTTCCCGCGCAGGGGCAGGATGGCCTGGAACGCCCGATCGCGCGCCTGCTTGGCCGAGCCGCCGGCCGAATCGCCCTCGACCAGGTAGATCTCGCACGCCGAGGGGTCCTTGATCGAGCAGTCGGCGAGCTTCCCGGGCAGCATGGTGTTCTCGAGCACGCTCTTCCGGCGCGTAAGATCGCGCGCCTTGCGGGCCGCGGCCCGCGCTTGGGCCGCCGCGACGGTCTTCGCGACGATGCGCTTGGCCTCCGCGGGCTGCTCTTCGAGGAACTCGGCCAGCTTCTGGTTCACGACCGTCTCTACGAAGCCCTTCATCTCGGAGTTGCCGAGCTTGGTCTTCGTCTGGCCCTCGAACTGCGGATCCTTGAGCTTCACGCTCAAGATCGCCGCCAATCCCTCGCGCACGTCCTCGCCGCTCAGATTGTCGTCTTTCTCCTTCAACAGGCCCTTGGAACGCGCGTAGTCGTTGATGGTGCGGGTGAGTGCCGCGCGGAACCCAGAGAGGTGGGTGCCCCCCTCATGGGTGTTGATGTTGTTCGCGAACGAGAAGACGTTGTCGATGTAGCCGGCGTTCCACTGCATGGCCAATTCCATCTGGTAGTCGCTCTCCGATGACTCGAGAAAGACGACCTTCTGATGGATGGGGTCCTTGGGGCCGTTGATGTGGTGGACGAAGTCGACGATGCCCCCGTCGTACTTGTAGGTGACCGTGCGCACCACCGGCTCCCCGGAGACGGGGGCTTCCAGGGCCCTGCCCTCAACCACGGCAACCTCGTCGGCGGGCAGTGCTTTTCGCCCGTCGGCCCCTACAGCCGCCTGATCTTCGTCGATCGCCTCGGGGCCGGCGCCTCCGGCGTCACCGCTGGCAAGCATGTCCTCAGGATCCGCTCGTTCCGTGCGCTCATCGCGGAGCGTGATCGTGAGGCCGCGGTTGAGGAAGGCGACCTCGCGGAGGCGTTGCGCCAAGGTGGTGAAGTTGTAATCGAGGGTCTCGAAGATCTGTGCGTCGGCCAGGAAGGTGATGGTGGTGCCGGTACGATCGGGGCACGGCTCGAGCCGCTCGAGATCGCCGTCCGGCACGCCTCTGGTGTAGGTCTGCCGGTGACGGTATCCATCGCGGCACACTTCCACCACCAGCGATTCGGAGAGAGCGTTCACTACAGACACGCCCACGCCGTGCAGCCCGCCGGAGACCTTGTAGCCTTCTCCTCCGAACTTGCCCCCGGCATGGAGTTTCGTCATGACGATCTCCACGGCAGGCCGATCGAACTGCGGCATCACCTTCACCGGGATGCCGCGCCCTCTGTCGATCACCCGCACCGAGTTGTCGGGCAGGATGGTCACGTCGATGAAGTCGCAGTAACCAGCGAGGGCTTCGTCCACGGAGTTGTCCACGACTTCGTAGACGAGGTGGTGCAGCCCCCGCGGCCCAGTGGAGCCGATGTACATCCCGGGACGCTTGCGTACTGGGTCTAGGCCTTCGAGAACCTGGATGTCGCCAGCGTCGTATACGTGATCGGTCACTCGGTTCGCGGCTCCTTCGACAGACACATGAGACGCCGCGGCAGGCGCCACCCCTGACGGGGATTTCGGGCGGAGGACTTCGGCCTGCGAGGGCGGCCCCTCGCCCGCAGGATTATACCACAATCGGGTCGGTTCTCGGACCATGTTGGAACGCTCAGGGCGTACATATCACCGACTGCAGCGGACAGACCGCCCGACCCAAGGGCTGGGTCACACTCCCCCTTCCGCTCCGTCCTCCTCGGGCGTTCCATACTCCAAACCGGCCCGCATGGCGCGAGCCATGAGGTCGCCGAGCCTCTCCTCTACGGCCGAACCTCGCACCGCTTCGATGGCCTCCTCTTCTTCGCGACTCAGCATCCTCTTCCGAGGCCGACCCAGCGCAGCCCCCGCAGTGCCGCCCTCCCGGGTCTGATCATCGGAGGAAAGCCACTCGTGGGGGGCCGCCTTCAGCGGGCGCACGGATCCGTCACCGGCGCACGGATCCCAACCTGCCGGCCTGAATAGCACGGAGGACACCAGGCCCGGCTCAAGAGCCAACGCGAGCCTCTTCACCACCTCCCCGCTGCGGTCTTGGAGGGCCTGCGCCCACGCGGACGACGAAGTCGCCACCGTAAGCCTTCCGTTCCGGAGCACATGGGGCTGCGAGTTGGCCGCGCCCTCCAGCCCGACGACATCGGGCCACACCCGAGCCAAGGTTCGAGACACCCGGCTACCGTCGTCGTGCGACTGAGCCGCGAGCGCTCCTGGGAGGAGGTCCCCGAGCCGATCAGGCATGCCGTAGTGTGCCTGATGATCGGCAGATCCACCACGCCCCGCGCGCCGAGGCCCGGGGGGCCGCGGGTGATGTGGCGCCCTGTCACGATCTCCGTTCAACTTCAGCTCCCGCCACTCCGCTTCGCTGGGCCGGTCAACTCCACCACTTCCATCGTACACAGCTCCTCGGACGTAAAGTAGTGCAGGTCGGTGGTGGTCACGACCACCTGTCCATCCCGACTGAGCAGTGCCACCAGGGACCGCCGGCGTCCGTCGTCGAGTTCGCTCATCACGTCGTCGAGCAACAGCAGCTGCTCGCGGCCCGAGGTCTCGAACACCCAGGAGCGCTCGGCCAGCACCAATGCGAGCAAGGCGGTACGCTGCTCCCCTTGGGATCCGTATTCCCGGAGGTCGCGTCCGCCCAGGGTGAAGCGCACGTCGTCTCGATGCGGCCCGAGGTTTGTGAAGGTGCGTCGGCGGTCGGCGAAACGCTGGTCGTTGAGTCGCTCCCGGTACGAGGGTTCGTCGAGAGCGGCCACATTGGTGCGGTACAGAAGGCTCGCCGGTGCAGAGGGAGCCGGAGCCAGCAAGCTGTGCATATACGCGTACGGGCCGAAGAGACTCCTCAAAGAGCTCTCGCGGGCCGCCGCCAGCCGTAGTCCGGAGCGGGCGAGCAGTGCCTCCCACGGGTCGTGGTCAGGCCCCACCACCCCCTTCCGCAGCAAGCTGTTACGTTGCAGCAACGCCTCTTCGTACCCGGCGAGCTCGCGGCCGTACGAGGGGTCGATGGCGGTCGCCAACCTGTCGAGAAGGCGCCTTCGCCGCCGAGGACTCCCTTTGATCAGGCGTACGTCGTCGGGGATGAATGCGCGCACAGGGCAGGTCTCCTCCCAACGCGAGAGGTCGGTGAGAGGCGCCCCTCCGGCGGTGTTGCGCCGTTCGCCAGTGGAAGCGTACCCAGCGGCAGCCGCGACCGCGCGTCCCTCCGGGTCCTGCAGTTCGATCTCCACCCGCAGTGCTTCTGCCCCCCACGAGATGAGTTCCTTGGTCTGCGACGTGCGGGGTGAGGCACCCTGCAGCACCAGGTGGATCGCTTCGAGCACTGAGGTCTTGCCGGTGCCGTTCGAACCGACCAACACCGTCACGGCGGGCCCCAGCTGCACATCAAGCTGCGAGTGGCAACGGAAATCGTGTAACCGGACCTCTCGCACCCTCACCCGTTCACAGGACCTTCACGGCGTCACTGCGACGTGCCGGCGCGGCCTCCCTGTCGGCGCGCCACCGTCAGCTCGTCGTTGCCCACCTGGACCACGTCCCCATGCCGGAGCTTCCTCCCGCGTCTGGTCTCGGCGTCTCCGTTCACGACGACCGCCGCATCTTCGATGAGGGCCTTGGCGTGGCCACCAGTGCCCGCGATGCCGGCGAACTTCAGGAACTGGCCGAGGGTGATCCCCTCATCTACCTCTACGGTGCGCAGGTTCAAATCCCTCGCTGCCTTCAGTCCGTCAGCCGAATAGGCATGATCAGGTACAGGAAGTCGTCGTCTGCCACGCCCTTGATCAATCCGGGCCGCAATGGACTGATGAAGCGCAGTACGACTGAGTCGCCGTCGACGGCTGCAGCACCCGCCACCACGAACTCCGGGTTGAACCCGATCTCGAGCACTTCTCCATCGTACTTGATCGGCACGCTCTCCCGCGCTCTTCCGAGGTCCTGCGATTCGGCGGCCACGGTCAGTGTGTTCGGCTCGAACCGCAGCCGGACGGGAGCGCTCTTCTGGGCGAGCAGGCCGACGCGATGGACCACCTCGAGGAACTCCGCCTTGTCCACCACGACCTCATAGTCGAATGACTCGGGCAGGAGTTGCCGGTAGTTGGGGAACTGTCCGTCGATCAGACGAGAGATCAGTCTCACTCCGCCCACCTCGAACAGCACCTGGTTGCTGGTGGGCACGATGTGGATGCGCTCCGCAGGGTTGCTCGCTCCTATCCGAGAGAGCTCGAGCAGCGAGCGGGCCGGCACGATGGCCTGCACCTTGTCAGCGACCGATGCTTCGATCGGGGTCTCCATCACACTGAGGCGGTAACTGTCGGTAGCCACCATCTTCACCGAGTTCTTCGAGACATGGATCAAGACGCCGGTCAGCACCGGCCTCGTCTCGTCTCTTGACGCAGACGGTGCCACGCGATCTATCGTCTGAAGAAAAGCCGCCTTCTCGACCTCGAAGCCTTGCTCGAGAGGGAACACGGGGAACTGGGGGAAGTCCGTAGGCGCTATGGAATGAAGCGAGAAGAACGACTCTTTCGAGCGTACTTCCACCTGCGATTCCCCCGGCTTCTGTTCGATGGTCACTTCACCGGCCGGAAGGCTCTTCGCTATGTCGGTGAGGATGCGAGCAGGGAGTACTAGAGACCCTGTTTCCTCCACACGCCCGGCCAGAGGGGCGCGAAGAGATATCTCCATGTCGGTGGCCGAGAGGGTCGGGACCTCGCCCATGCAATCGAGAAGTACTCCCGATAACACCTGGATCGAACTGCGCGATGAAACCGCTTTGTTCACGATAGCAAGGGACTCGACGAGATCTGTTTTTCGGGTGACGACTCTCATGGGCTCTCCTCGACGGAAGGGTCGACGGGTGGGGTCTGATGCTGATGGGCACCGTGGCTCTGGAGAACTATGCTCCCTATCTTCTTACTAAAGAATAGAGTGATAATCATCGGGCATGTGGGAACCGTGGACAAGTGCCGCGCACCTGGGCCGTGGGCGGCACGGGGCTGTGGGCGAAGGTGGTGAAGCTACGAGGATAGTGAGGAGCTTCGGAGTCGGCCCCGCGCGGAAGCAGGGTGGTTCTCCCCCTATTCCACACGGTACGCCTTCCTAGAGTCCCCCAATGTGGGTAACCGGACCGATACGCGGTCTTCCCGCACTTCACAAGCATCCCCGTGTTCGTCGCACTGGTCATCGCGCGCTCTTGATCTTGGTGGTGAGTTGCTGCACGAGGTTGTATGTCTCGCGGTCTTCACGAAGCAGTGAGCCGATCTTGTCCACGGCGTGAAGCACGGTCGTGTGATCCCTGCCGCCGATCTTCTCGCCGATCTTCGGGAGACTCGAGTCCGTGAGTTCTCGCGCCAAGTACATGGCGAGATGCCGCGCCTGCACTACCGATCGGGTGCGACGATCGCCCCGGATCTCAGCTATCGATATCCCGAGTGTGGCAGAAACCGCGTTCAGGATCAGATCGACCGTGACCCTGGTGCCGGAGACCTCGGGGATGTCCTTCAGCACCTCCCGGGCGAGATCCACACTGATGGGCCGATTGTTGAACGACGCGTAGGCCACCACCCGAGTGAGGCACCCCTCCAACTCGCGGATGTTCGTGGGGACACGGGACGCGATGTGCGTGAGCACCTCTCCGTCGTCGAGGCGCACACCGTCGGTGAGCACCTTCTTGCGCAGGATTGCGATGCGCGTTTCGAGATCCGGCGCCTGCACGTCGGTGGTCAGACCCCAGGCGAACCTGGAAACAAGGCGGTCCTCCAGGGTCTGAAGAGCTTTCGGGGGGCGATCGCTCGAGACGACGATCTGCTTGCCGGCGTCGTAGAGTGAGTTGAACGTGTGGAAGAACTCCTCTTGCGTCTGCTCCTTGTGCTCCAAGAATTGGATGTCGTCCATGAGAAGGACGTCATTGTCGCGATAGCGCCGCTTGAAACCCTCGATCGAGTCGTCTCGAAGCGAGTTGATGAACTCGTTGGTGAAGGCCTCGATAGTCACGAACTTCACCCGTAGATGGGGCGCGTGTCTGACCACGTAGTGGCCGATGGCTTGGAGCAGATGGGTCTTACCCAGACCCACACCTCCGTAGATGAAAAGCGGGTTGTACTTGCTGCCCGGAGTCTCAGCGGTAGCCAGCGCCGCCGCGTGGGCGAAGCGATTCGACGGGCCGATGACGAATGATTCGAACGTGTACTTCCCGTTGAGTCCCAGCTCTTCGGTGGAAGGCTGCACCACGTGCGGCGTGATCGGCATGGCCGGTGGGGCCGATGTGCGGTACCGGGGCTCTATCTCCGCCGCCGCGGAAGACGGTGGCCGGGCTCCCGTCACAGTGGACGGCGGCGGGGCAGTCGCCACCGATGGTTCCTCGTCGAGTCTGCGGGCCAAGTCGGCCGACACGGCGACACGGCACTTGACAGTGCCGCCCACCACCGTCGACACGGATTCGCTCATCAGATCGAGGAAGCGCGAGTGGACCCAGTCTCTAGCGAACTCGGACGGGACGCCCACCATGAACGTGTCGCCGGTGAACTCCAAGCCGACCGTCGACTGGAACCAGATCCGGTACGTGCCCTCGTTGACGCGGGTCGCGATGACCGCGAGCGCCTCCGTCCAGATCGTCTCAGTGTTCTTCTTGTCCATGTGGCGGTGCTACTCCAAAGCCGGTCGATACTCGAGGCGCGGTCGGCGTCCGAGCACCCGATGATGATCGGGCAACTATAGTACAGCCTGCACGTATGCGAGACCTTGATCGGTCGCCCGCCGGTGACCGTCTCCGCCGGTATCGACGTATCCGGCCTCCTGGAGGGTCACCAGGTCTCGATACGATGTGGAAGCCGAGATGCCGAGTTCACGAGCGATCGCGGTGGGACCAACGGGTCCGAGCTCGACGATCAGCAGAAGAGCGCGTAGCTGACGGTCCGAGATCGTGGGCCCTACAGCCTCCGTCGTGGAGGGTGCAGTGGCTTCGGGCATTCGAGGCACGTGGGCCGTGACCACGGTGCCTCCGCCGAGATTGTCGTCTATCTCGAGAGTGCCGCCCAGCGCCTCGAGCGTTGCCGCGGCAAGCCCCAGTCCCGACCCGACCCCCCGGATCACCTCGCGCAGGTCTGCACTCGCCGTTGTGAATCCATGAAGACGAGCCCGCGCCTTGTCCTGGATGCCCGCGCCCCGATCTGAGACGCGGAGCGTGTCGCCGCCATCGAGAAGGCTGACCACGGCGCCGGCCGTGCCCGCGTGCGACAGGTTGTCTACGAGCTCGCGCACGGCGAGTGTGGGCATGCGACTCCCGGCGGTCCGGATGTGTTCCTCGATGAGCTCGGCGGTCGCGTGTAGCACTGCGGCGAGGTCGTCTCCCGGTATCCGGTACACCCGGGGCGGCGTCCTCTCACCCACGTAGTAGGCCACAAGCAGCGCCGGTTCGGCCGGCAGGCCGGGGGTCGAGGTGATCACCGCCTCTCCCGTGGTGCTCTCGATTTCCGCTTCCATTCATCCCCTTTGCGGCGTGCGCACCGGCATGTATCAGACCTTCCGAAACACGAAGACCATTCTAGCTTGCGCAAAGCACTCTTTCCACAGGTATGAGCATCTCAGCAGGGCTCCGGCGACCGCTCAGAGCCGCCTATGCGACCCGTGTTTCATATGGAACCGTAACTGATAAATGTCCAGGAGCAGGGAAGACTCTGGCTTATACACAAGCGGTTCCACATCTGTGGACAAAGAACCGGAACGTGAAACAGAGGTCGGGGTCGATGAGCGGTTTCTGGGGATTCTGGGGATACACCATTCCAGGAAGTCGTCAGCGAAGACCGCTGAAGACCGTCGCCAGACACCCGTTCGAGTCGAGAGCGGGTGATCGCGGATGACGCGAAGGACAGGACGCGGCCCATCGAACCTGGAACAAAAATAAGGAATCCTGCAATTTGCGGGCTTGTGTCGCGAAGTGAAGCGGGAGGTGGTCCACTGACAGCGTCCGCCGATGCTTCCTTCCACAGGTTGCGAGGGGGACTATCCGCTGTTGCCGCAACGGGGGGAGACGTTGTCCACATCATGCACAGACCGGATTCACCGCCACGAGAGGACACATGCCGGGAGGTGTGGTCCGGCAGGCTGATTGACTAGCATCAAGTGCGCTTGTATACTTCCCGCCCTTTGAGGGAACCGCGGGTCGATCGATCCGCTCATGTCGTTGAAGGAAGGATAGGGGTGCAGTGAAACGCACGTATCAGCCTAACAAGCGCAAGAGGAAGAAGACACACGGCTTCCGCGAGCGCATGAGCACCAAAGCGGGCCGCGCGATCCTGAAGCGTCGGCGCGACAAGGGTCGCAAGCGCCTAACCGTCTGACCCGGGCGATGATCCGCCGGAAGAGTCGTCTCTCCCGGTCGCAGGACTTCGATCGGGTGTACCGGGCCGGACGCTCCGTTGCGAACCGGTATCTGGTTCTCTATTATTTCCGTAGATCGGAGAGTGACGATCCCGCACTGGAGGGTGAGCCTTCCCGTGTGGGCTTCTCTGTGTCGAAGCGCATCGGCTCGTCCGTCGAGCGCAATCGCGTGAAGCGGGCTCTACGAGAGGCCTACCGACTTATCGAACACCGCGTGCCGGTGGATCTGGACTTCGTGCTGATCGCCCGAGAGCCGCTGCCGGACCTGCTCGGTGAGCGTGGGTTGTCGGGGCTGGAGGAGAAGTTGACCGAAGTGTACGGAAAAGCCTCTTTGCTTGCCCCACGTGAGGAGCCTCGACAGTCGCGATGAGAAACACCACCATAAGAGACATCTTCGTAGCGCCGATCCGCGCGTATCAGCGCGTCGTTTCGCCGGCGCTGCCTCGCTCGTGTAAGTACCACCCGTCGTGTTCGCAGTACGCGGTCGACGCGGTGCGGGAGCACGGGGTCGCCCACGGCACGGTTCTGGCCGCGTGGCGTGTGATGCGCTGCAATCCATGGAGCCACGGCGGCTACGACCCTGTGGAGAAACAGGGCCTGTTCCGAACGTCGCCGTCGCTCGAGTCCCACCAGCCCACATGCTCTGAGCACAACCACGACCATGAGGTCTCGGCTCGATGACGGCCATCCTCGATCCCCTTATCCAGATCCTCCTTGCCATACTGACCTACGCGCACGACAACCTCGGCCTGAACTGGGGTTGGTCTATCGTCGTGCTTACCGTGGTCGTGCGGATTGTGCTGATCCCCCTCACCTGGAAACAGTTCAAGAGCATGCGGGCGCTGCAGGCGGTGCAGCCGCAAATGAAGGCGCTGCAGGAGAAGCACAAAGACGATCGCCAACTCCTGAATCAGAAGATGATGGAGTTCTATAAGGAGAACAAGGTCAACCCGTTCGGGTCGTGCCTGCCCCTCATCCTCCAGATGCCCGTCTTCTTCGCCCTCTTCTACATGTTGCAGGCGGAGAGCGGCGTGGGAGGGCACTTTGCTACCGACAACCAGTGGCTCTGGATGCAGGATTGGAGTTGGGCGCCGAGTTGGGTGGCGTCCAGCATCGTGGAGTTCGATCTACCGTTGCTGCTCCTCTATGTAGCGAGTCAGTTTGTGAGTTCGTTGATGATGGTGCAGAAGGACTCGGCTCAGCGAAATATGATGCTGGCTATGCCCGTGGCGATCGGCGTCATCATGTACATAGGCAAGTGGCCCGCGGGCCTCTTCATCTACTGGTTCACATCCAACCTGTGGACCATCGCGCAGCAGCTCATCATCACCAAGGTCGTACCGCTGCCGGAACCGGCGGTGGTAGTCGTGAGTGGAGGCGACAGTGGTGGCACCCGAAAGAAGAAGCAGCAGAGTCAGCCGGCGAAGAACCGCAAGCGCTAACGGTCAGACGGTCGAGATAGCGGTAAGTCGCGCCCTCGCGGAACTTGACTTCGCACCAGGGGAGTTGAGCGAAGAGCAGTACGAGGTGCGGGTGATCTCCCAGCCTGAGGAGGGCTTTCTCAGCGTGGGCGGCTCAGACGCGGTCGTCGAGGTGACCTTGGTGACCGACGCCTCCGGACTTGACACATCCGGACTCGATACCTCCGGACCCGATACCTCCGCCTCCGGTGGCACCGTAGCCCCCGGCTCCCGCGTTGAGTATTCCGCGACTGAGGCCGACGACGAAGACGGTCCGTTCGGCAATCGCGCCGACGACGATTATGCCGACGATGAAGACGACGACAACCGGGGCAATCGCGCCGATGTCGACGACGTCGACGACGAAGACGCTTTCGAACTGCTTGAGGATGGGGATGAGCCCGATTTCCCGGCTGCGGGCTCCGCACGCCTGAGGGAGTTCCTCGGCGTCGTGATCGACGCCCTGGGGATCGATGCGCGGGTGCGCATCGTCGAGGAGGTGGATGTCGTTCGGGCTGATATAGCCGGTGACGACGTCGGCGTGTTCATCGGCCGTCGTGGCCAGACTATCGACGCAGTCGAATACTTAGCCAGCCTAATACTCTATCCTCGCCCCGGCACTCGGAAACGCGTGGAAATCGACGCTGAAGGCTACAAGGACCGCCGTCGCCAGAGTATCGAGCGGATGGCGTTCGGCAAGGCTCAGGAGGCAACGCGCCGCGGGCGCCCGGTTGAGATGGAGCCCATGACTCCTGCCGAGCGCAAGATAGTCCACCTGGCGCTCAAGGAGCGCACAGATGTCTCGACGGAGAGCCAGGGCCGGGAACCGAGCCGCTCGGTCGTGATCTCGCCGATTCGCTCGAGGTAGCCGAACCCTAGAGGATCCGCATGGCATGCGCCTCACGTCGGGGCGCACCGAACCGCAGTGCGGGTCCACTTTTCGAAGTGAAGCGTTTCTGGCATCATCTCAATCCCGCGCCACACCTGGCGGCGCGGAAGTATGCCCGGGCGGGCTCGTGCCACCCCATACGTGCATTCCAGCGAGAGTAGAGTAGTGTGTCCCCCTTCCGATATCCAGTCGGCGGCACCGCCGCCTCCATACCTCCCGTGACGGCTGACCAGGAGACGATAGTCGCCCTCTCTACGCCTGCCGGCGTGGGGGCGATCGGGATAGTCCGCATGAGTGGGCCCGGCGCCCCGACGCTTGGCTCCGCGGTCTTCCGTCCTGCGATCGGACCCAGCCTCGAATCGGGTGAAGCCGCCCATCTTCGATATGGGCATGCCGTCGAGCCAAGCACGGGTGTCGTTCTGGACGAGGTGCTGGCAGTCCTCCTTAAGGCTCCTGCCACCTACACACGTGAGGACGTCGTCGAGGTGCACTGCCACGGAGGTCCGGCCGCCCAGCGCGGCGTCTTGCAGACGCTGATCAGACTCGGGGCCCGTCCCGCCGAGCCGGGGGAGTTCACCAAGCGTGCATACCTGAACGGTCGGATCGACCTTGCGCAGGCCGAGAGCGTCGCGGCGATCGTGAGAGCCCGGTCGGCGAGTGCGCTGCGTGCGTCGGTCCGTCAGCTCGCGGGAGGTCTCTCAACCAGGATCGTAGCGATCCGCGGGCAGTTGGTAGGGGCGCTCGCGCAGGTGGAAGCCGGCATCGACTTCTCGGACGAGGATCTGGATGAACTCGACCGAGACACAGTACTCGCCCAACTCCGTCTGGCTGGGGAGGAGATCGAGGGCCTTCTGCGCACGGCCCTCCTCGGTCGAGCCCTCGAACAGGGCGTTCGCACTGCGATCATCGGCCGTCCGAATGTGGGGAAGAGTTCTCTGCTCAACGCCCTCCTCATGCGAGAGCGAGCCATCGTATCCGAGTTCCCAGGGACCACTCGGGATACCGTGGAAGATCTCGTGGAGATCGCGGGCATCCCGCTACACTTAGTTGACACCGCAGGTCTGCGGGCGAGTGACGACATCGTCGAACGCCTCGGCATCGAGAGGTCGAGAGAGGCATCGCGCGATGCGGACCTTGTACTCGCCGTGTTCGACGGGTCCACCGCTCCGGACCCGGTTGACTGCGAGATCTTGGCTGGGATCGACCCCGGCCGTGCGATCATCGTGGTCAACAAGATGGATCTCGCCCTCGGGACCGCGGAACAGATTCCGGCCGACGAGCATATGTCCGCCCTCTTGGCGCCCCTACTGGATGCAACGGGGTCCCCACCTGATCGTTGGAGGGTCCGAGCGGTGTCGGCCCTCACCGGCCAAGGGTTGGAGTCACTCCGTGAGACCATCGAGCGGATGGTCGCCGGCGATCATGGTGTAGATCTGGACGAGCCGATGTTGGCTACGGAACGCCAACGCATGCTCGTGGAGGAGTCGCTGACGGCTCTCGAATCCGCGGCCGAAGGCTTGGCGTCGGCAAGATCGGAGGAGCTCGTAGCCGAGGATGTGCGCTCGGCCGTCCGATCTCTTGGCCGAATAACGGGGGAAGAACTGGTGCCGGATCTTCTTGACGAGATCTTCAGTCGCTTTTGCATAGGCAAGTGATGGGTATTAGCGGCGGACATCATGTGGGGGTAGAGACGAGGAACGCTGTTGTTCCGGCGGCCGGTGTTTCCTCCGTCGCCGCCGACGCCAGACTGCCAGGGACGGGGCTCTCCCCAGGTGCGGTCTCGTGAGCCCCCTGGCCAACCCGAGGGTCGTCGTGGTGGGGGCTGGGGTGTCCGGCTGTGCGTGCGCTCTCGCCGCCGCCGAGGCGGGTTTTCCCGTGCTCCTATTGAATGGCGCCCTCGATTCCGTCGGGGCTCCTGCATACGGACCCACCCTCTGGGCTGGAAGGGAAGCTCGCGAGTCGCCTGCCACGGCCCCGAGTGCGGTGGCCCCGAGTGCGGTGGGCCCGAGTGCGGTGGGCCCGAGTGCGGTGGGCCCGAGTGCGGTGGGCCCGAGTGCGGTGGGCCCGCGTGCGGTGGGCCCGAGTGCGGTGGGCCCGAGTGCGG
>JAGXFW010000001.1 GCA_024637035.1 Actinomycetes bacterium | reverse complement strand
GGGCGGGGCGGCGGGCGGGGCGACCATCGGCGCGACCACAGCTGCCGCAGCCGCGGCCGCCGCGGCGGCGGTTGCCGCGGCTGCGGACGGGGGCGGCATGGGTGCATCAGCGGGCGAGGGCTCCGGGGGCGGCATAGTGGGCGAGGGCGCCTGACTCGGCGCAGGCGCCGGAGGTGCCGGTGGCGCGGAAACGCCTGAAGGCTCCGGGATCACCTGAGGAGCTACCGCGTGCACCGTGTCGGCCATCCGACCCCCGCAGCCCTCACAGTACTCGCCTTCCATCTGTAGGTTCCCGCAATGTGGACACGCTCGAGATCCTGTTTCAGACAAGGTCCCTCCCTTCTGCAGCTCTCGACAGACGCGAAGCGCCCCTTCCGCTGAACTTGATTCCCCCGGTGGAGGTTGCCAAACAAGCACCGAGAGACCTGAGGCCCTCCTCGAGGACTCGACGGCAGATGACAGGCCGGCCCTCCTTCAGTGATGTTCGCCGAACTTGAGCGTTGCCCTCCCACCTTCCGACCCCTAAGATGGTTGCGGGCGGGGCACCGCAGGTAGACGCGCCCGCGATGGTGTCGGCACCGGATTGATACTCGAGGGGCGCGCAGGGCGCCCATCGACCTATGGGAGGCGGAATGGGAACGCTGATAACAACACTCATCCTTACGCTCATCGTGGTTCCGTTGGGGGTGGCCGCCGTCCTCAAGGGAGCAGCCGTCGGAGAGAAGATGCTGCGAAAGGGCGAGGGACAGCCCGAGACGGCGGGCGCCCCGGAGAAGGGCGGCGGGGTCCGCGCGTGGGGTCCTTGGGCGGTCGGATGGGCGGTGGGCATCGCACTGCTGGCGATCGTATCGGTGATCAGCTCCTTCACTCAGGTGGAGGCGGGTACCGTAGGCGTCGTCAAACGGCTGGGCGCAGTGCAGAACACCGTCTTCGAGCCGGGCTTCCATTTCAAGTTCCCGTTCCTCGACGAAGTCGTGGTCTACTCGACCAAGGTCACCAGCTACGAAGCGTCTGAGAATCCGGAAACCTCACAGGCGAACTACACCGATTACGTCGTCGACAGCACCACGAGCGACGGCCAGACGGTGCAGCTCACCTTCACCGTGCTCTTCCGCATCCCCTCTGAGGGCGCCGCTTCGGTCGCGCAAGAGGTGGGCGACATGGGGGCGGTGGTCGAGAACGTGATCAAAGCATTCGCACGCTCGGTGAGCCGCGAGGTTCCGAAGGGCTTCTCGGCGGAGGCGCTCTACACCCAGAAGGGCCAAGCGGAAGCGCAGGACGTGATCCAGGCCCGCCTCGAGGAATCGTTCATGGCGCACGGCGTGATCATCGACCAGTACCTCGTGCGACGTATCAGCTTCGCCCCCGACTACGTCGTGGCGGTCGAGGCCAAACAGATCGCCAAGCAGAACGCCCTCACCGAAGAGAACAACATCGCCCGGCAGGAAGCCATCAAGAAGCAGACGATCATCAACGCTGAGGGCGAGGCCGAGAAGAAGAAGATCGAAGCGGCCGGCGAGGCCGAGGCGATCCGACTCAAGCAAGAAGCGCTGGCGCAGAACCCGCTGGTGATCCAGTACGAGTTCGTGCAGAAGATGGCGCCGAACATCGAGTGGGGCGTGCTGCCCGACTCGATCATTCCACTCATCGACGTGCGCGGAGCCGCTGGGCAGTAGTCCCGAGCAGCTACCCGAGGCTTCTTGAGCTCGGGGATGCGAAGTCTGGAGGCCGGGGGCGCGAAGGCGCCCCCGGCCTTCGTCAGTTCAGCGCGGCGCCAGGGGTTCTAGATCCCCACTCAGAGCGGCCATGATCTGGGCGTACATCGCCGCGGTCCAGTAGCCGTAGAGCGCGTCGATCTTCTCTCCGGGGTAGCCTTCGCGCGCGATACTCGCGGCCTCGTAGTACATCACAGGCAGCGCCGTGTCCGATCGCCCGCCGGATGCCGCCGAGATCAGCTTCTCTCCTCGCGTCCTCGCGAAGTCGAGCGCACCGTGCAGTGCCTTGTCCATATCGTAGCCGGTGATGATCCCCTCTTCGTCGTAGACGGCGCCATACGAGTAGTGCTCGGCTATCGCCGCAGCGCTGCCGGCGTACCCTACGAGAGCCGCGCCGAGCACGGCGTAGTCACGGGTGGGCCCTGGGTCGAGGTACTCGAGAAGGTACTGTTGGTCGCCGACCGCGGCTTCCGCTTCAGCCAGGTTCTGGTCGGAGGTGATCAGCGTGTCGTAGGCCTCGGCCTCCGAAACCCCCCAATCGGAGGCCATGCCGGGCACCACGAGCACGTGCACGGTGTCGAGGTTGGCCTCGGCCACTCGGCGGTAGACCTCGGCGAGCTCGCCCAGACGCTCGGCTCCCTTGATGGGCTCCCCCTTGAGCACCTGGCCCAAGGCGAGGGCGTCGTATGCGGAATCGCGTGCGATCATCGCCAGTGTGTAGTTCCACACCGCGTCGTAGATGGCGCCCAGGCGTCCCTCCACCTCGCCCGGATCGTCGGGAACGCCGGCGAGTCTGTCGTCGGCCTCATACGAGAGGCGTCCTGCGACCGTCCAGTAGCCCCACGCCTCCACCAAGGCCACTGCCTCGCTCACGTTCACCGGCTCCACGGCCAGCAGCTCGTCGGCGAGTCCGTCTATGGAATCGCTGATCCCGAGGTAGGCCAACTCCTCCACGGCCGCTTGCTCGCCGTTGTCCTGTATGAACTGCTCCACCTCGGCGTAGTTCACAGCCAGGAGTGCCTGGCGTGCCGCATCGATGGCTGAATAGAGGGCCGCGGCGGCCAATCCCTGGCTCGCGTACTTGTCGGCGTTGCCGAGGGCTTCGAGCGAGTACTCCACGCGTCCTTCCTCGTAGTCGCTCTTCGCCGTATCGGGGAGGGCATCGTAGTCGTCCAGATTCGTGTTGCAGTAGTCGATCCACGACGACGCCTGTTCGAGCAGCACATCGTGCGCCGCCGGCGATAGCTCCGGTGCGCGCGCGGAGACGCGAGGCTCGGGCAAACTGCGATCGGTGAAGTGCTCGTATGCTTCGAACACGTCGCCGACTTCGATCACCTCCAACCCAAGATCGGCTCCGACTCGCACCACGTCCACCCATTCCTGCAAATTGTCGTCGTAGTCCATGCGCTGTCCCGCTGGCACGAGCACGATCTTCTTGCCCGCCGCCGCGGCACCTTCGAGCTTGTGGGGGATACCTCCCACCGGCCCGACGGTGTAGTCCGGATTGATGGTGCCGGTCATCGTGACGTCTTCCCGCACGTCATCACCCAGCATGCCCGCCAACGTGCCCACCGTCATCAAACAACCGGCGCTCGGACCATCGATGCGCCCGGCCACCTCGTAGCTGATCTTGAGCTTCGAGAGGTCGACGTTCAACAGATTGCTCGCCGCCAGCGCAGCGCTCCAGGAGGCCACGCGCCACTGGGCCCCTGTGCCGAACACCTCGCCTTCGATCACACCCACCGCGATATTGCCCGACGTACCCGGAGACACGTTCACAGTCATGTCGTTGACCCCGCCGACGCTCCCTTCGGATCGATGCGACACCCACAACCCCTGGAGCGTGATCGAGCGCGCAGTGATCTCCCCCTTGGTCGTGGTGGTGACCTCAGGGGGGGCCGTAGAAGCCGTGGTCGTGCTGGTCTTGTCCGGATCGCCGAAGCTGAAAGAACAACCGACCAGCGCGAACAGCACGCAGAGGGCGAGCAAGAGCGGCAGGCGCCCCGACCGGACGAGCTGTTGAGCAAGACCCCTCCCTCGCGGACCGGTCCCACTCACGCGCGGATCTCCCTTGTGGCCGGAGCCACCGCCCCGGACGCCGCCACGCTTCCCACGCTCAGCCGCCGCCTCACTCTCAGTCATGATGCCCCCTTCCCGACTCCACGCTCCTGTTCGTCACTCTACAACGGGTCGGTGCCGATTGCCACGAAAGCGACGTGAGGCAAGCAACATAGTGAAACGACCTCGGGTGGTTCTTCGGCTGAGTGTCTTCCCGAGCCGACGGGCGGAGTGCACGGCCGGCAAGGACGGCGGCCGGGAGCAGCAGTGTTGTTTACCTGGCATGGTCTCGTGCGGTAGCATCGGGAAGGTAGACGCCCGAACCGGCGGCGCGGTGCGCGCGGGAGGGGCCGAGCGCTCGCGAGCGACCGAACGATGACTGGGGGCACCATGCTGGTTAGGATCCGCCGCATCTTCACGTGGACTCTGGTGGTCCTGGTCTTCCTCGTAGCGGCCGCTGCCGTGTTCGCCTTCTACACGGCCAGACGTTCCTTCCCGCAGGTCGATGGGCTGGTACAGGTGCCCGGTCTCGAAGCCGAGGTGCAAGTACTCCGCGACGAACTCGGCGTCCCCCACGTGTACGCCTCGAGCCAGCACGACCTCTACATGGCCCAGGGGTACGTCCACGCGCAGGATCGCTTCTACCAGATGGACGTATGGCGCCACGTCGGCGCCGGGCGTCTGTCGGAGATGTTCGGCGAGTCGCAACTCGAGACGGACCGCTTCCTGCGGACCCTCGGGTGGGCTCGGGTGGCCGAACAGGAGGTGGCCGCCCTCGGCGCCGAATCGGCCGACGTGCTCAACTGGTACGCGGCGGGCGTGAACGCCTACCTCGCCGAGAGGCAGAGAGGCGGTCTGAGCCTCGAGTACGCCGTGGTCGGTCTCACGAACAGGGCGTATGTCCCAGAGCCATGGGAGCCTCTCGACACGATGGTCTGGGCGAAAGTCATGGCCTGGGACCTCAGCGGTAACCTCGATCGCGAGATCGAGCGCGCCGTGCTGCTCAATACACTCACGCCCGACCAGATAGATGACCTCTTCCCGCCGTACCCCTCGGACCACCCAGTGATCGTGGGCGAGAGTGAGAGCCCGCTCGAGGACAGTGCGGAGCGGTCCGCGGACGGAAACGCCGGCACCGCCGGTGCCATGTCGGTCGCGCCGGCGCCCGCGAGTATGGCGGGGCCGGCTCTCGTGGTGCAGCAGAAAGTGGCCGCACTCGATGAACTCCTCATCCCCCTGCGCGAGGGCATAGGGTCGAATAGTTGGGTGGTGAGCGGCGAGCGCACGGCCACAGGCATGCCGCTGCTCGCCAACGACACCCACCTCGCCGAACAGATCCCCTCGATCTGGTACCAGATGGGGTTGCACGAAACGGCGCCCCCCGCGCTGGGAGGCGAGGAGCCCGGAGTGACGCCGGCCGCGTCCGCGGGCGGCCCGCGACTGAACGTAGTGGGTTTCACCTTCCCTGGAGCCGCGGGCGTGATCATCGGACACAACAGTCGGATCGCGTGGGGATTCACCAATCTCGGCGCCGACGTCGCCGATCTCTATATCGAGAAGATCAACCCCGAGAACCCCGATCAGTACGAGGTGAACGGGGAGTGGGTCGACATGGTGAAGGTGCGCGAAGAGATCCGCGTGGCCGGCGGGGCCGCGGAGACACTCACCGTGCGCTACACGCGTCACGGACCAGTGGTGTCCGACACGTTCGGCCCTCTCGAAGACATCGGCCGGCCGTCCGGACTCGCGGCGCCCGTGCCGGAAGACTACGCCCTGTCGCTCCGCTGGACCGCCCTGGAGTCCTCGAACACCCTGCAGGCGGTGCGCAAGATGAACCTGGCCGGCAGCTTCGCCGAGTTCCGTCTGGCGGCGCAGGATTGGGACGTGCCGTCGCAGAACCTCATCTACGCCGACGTCGATGGCCACATCGGCTACCAGATGCCGGGCAAGATACCCGTGAGAGTGCGTTCACGCGCCCCCTCGGACACCATCACCCACGACGGCCGCTATCCGGTGCCGGGCTGGACCGACGACTACGAATGGATAGGCTACCTGCCCTTCCAACGGCTGCCCTTCGTGCTCGACCCCCCGAGCGACTACATCGTCACCGCCAACAACGCGGTCATCCGAGACGGCATGCTGTTCTCGAACGTGCCCGGGGCGTGGCTCCCCGGCCAACAAGCGGCCACTCCCACCAACGTGGACGTGCTCATCACCACCGACTGGCACTACGGCTATCGCGCCCAGAGGATCACCGACCTCATTGAGGACGCGCCAGACAAGCTCACCGTCGAGGACATGCGCGTGATGCAGGCCGACTCCTACAACCCGAACGCCGCCACCTTGGTGCCGCTCCTCCTGGGCCTGGATCTTGAGGCAGCCGGCGTCGACTCCACCCGGGTTGGGGCGGTCACCGACGCCCGCGCTCTCCTCGACGGGTGGGATCTTCGCGAGGACGTCGATTCACCTGCCGCCGTGCTCTTCGAGACCTTCTGGGTCCATCTGCTTCGCGATGCCTTCGCCGACGATCTGCCCGCCGATATGGCCCCCAAGGGCGGGAGCCAGTGGTTCGAGGTGGTGCGCCGTCTCGTGGACGTCAAAACCAGCCCGTGGTGGGATGACTCGCAGACCGCCGATGTCGTGGAAGACCGTGACGCCATCCTGGTGCGCGCGCTCGTCGGAGCCGTGGACGAGCTGACCACTCTCCACGGTGACACCCCCGGCGACTGGCGCTGGGGCGACCTGCACACCGTGACCTTCCACAATCAGACCTTGGGCCAGTCGGGCGTGCCGCTGGTGGAAGCGCTGTTCAACCGCGGGCCCTATCCCGCGAGCGGGAGCACCAGCCTGGTGAACGCTACCAACTGGAGCGCACAGGCGCCGTTCGAGGTGACCAGTCTCCCCTCGATGCGCATGATCGTGGACATGGCCGACCTCGACGCTTCTCTCGCCCTGCACACCACCGGGCAATCGGGGCACGCGTTCCACAGGCACTACGACGACATGGTGCGAGGCTGGCAGAAGATAGAACCGGCCCCCATGGCGTTCAGTCGGGAGGCCGTGGAGGAATCGACGCGGGACGTGCTCACGCTCACCCCGTGACGACGACGGCGTAAGGCTGCCTCGACCCGGGGCTAGCTCGCTCGGCGCCCCTCACGGACCACGCCGGGAATCCGATCGAGCACGGGGTCGAGGCTCGCTATCGCGGCCCCCTCTGCGATCGCATACGAGCTGAGCACCGCGTCGGCCAGATCCACCGGGTACTCTTGGAAGAAGTCGAGCGCCTGCCCGAATACCCCTTTGTTGTGCGTCTCAACGCCGGGAGCCTCGAGTAGAGCCTCCAGATGATGGGCCACTTCTCGCCGCTCCATCCCAAGCGTGCGCCACAGGACCACCGCGGTCTCCACCAGCACGGTGTCGCTCACGAAGAGCGATACCGAACCGTCGCGGGCGGCCTCGAAGAGCTCGCCGGCGTGGGCAGCTTGATCGGCAGGGCGGCCTATCAGATAGCCCAGGATCACGTCGGTGTCGAGGAAGAGTTTGCGGCTCATCGCACCCCTCCCTGGCCCGGAAAGGGTCCGAACAACCGGGCCCCCACAGCCTCCGCCGCCCACAACCTCTTGCCGGCCTCCCGGAGGTCTTCCAATGACCGCTGCGCGAGGTTCTGTGGCACCACGACGGTGCCGGCCATGCTTTCCCAATCGCCGATGCGCCGCACGACGGCACGCCCATCCTCCGCGTGAACGTGCACCGTGCCACCTGCGTCGAAATCAAGCTCATCACGAATCGAGACAGGGATCTGCACCAGCCCCGCGTCGGTCACCTTGGTAGTCTTCATGCTACGCCCTCCGATCGCGCTCAGCGTCGTGTAAAAGCAGACTACCCGCGGGGAACATCATCCATGCTCCCCCTTCGGAGACGATCCGCGGGGATACCCACGCTCGGCAGGCGCGGAGAACGCCCGGGCGCCCCACTCGGCGCAGCCTCGCTCGCCGCACCGGATCCTGGGGGCTCCGACCTCGCCTACTGCCCCTCGGCCGTCTTCACAGCGGCCAAGCAGCGACCGCAGGGCTGGCCCGGTTGCATCGGACCGTCACACACGGGGCACGTGGACCTTCGACGGAGTCGCCCCACTGCTCTATCGGAAGACCGTGCGGCAGAGTCACGGGGATATGCCCAGCTGGGCAATCGCCAGCCGCCCCTGGGAAGACGGCGTGCTGCACTCGGTTGGCTTCCTGACTCGCCGGACCATCTCACCCAGCTCCAACGACTGGAACGAGTACTCCCTGCCCGACAGGCTGTTCCCGCTCTACTATGCCCTGAGGCCGGTGCGACTAGGGCGCAAGTACGTACGCAAGGGGGCGTCCATCCTGGGTAGGTTTCTGGGTCCGACCCTAAAGTCGGTCCGATCGGCAATTGGGGGGCAGTAGCAGACCCCGCCAGCCGCCTTCCATCAGCGACTGCTGATATCCTCTCTGCGCGGTGTCGGGACCGATCGTGGTGGACCGCCGCCGGTCGACAGGTCGATACCCCTGAGGAACCGCACGGAGCCGCATGAGACTCGCTTTCGACGCACGCATGGCCACCTGGGGCGGCGTGGGCACCTACACCCGCGAGTTGCTCGCCGCCCTCGTGCGCCAGCGAGACTCGGCGGGCCTCGAGCACGTGCTCGCCTTCCGCGCACCCGGGGACGACTTCCTGGAGGACTCCATCTGCGGGCCCGGCATCACCTGGAGCGTGGTAGCCGGATCCCCATGGTCACCTGCGGGCAACACGCGCATGGGATTGACCGCACGCGGCCACGCGGACGTGTTCCATTCCCCCCATCTCCCGATACCTCTTGGCTTCGACGGCCCCTTGGTGACGACCATCCACGACCTCATCCCGTTGTTGGCGCCGGAATCGATGCCTGGCGCACTCCAGCGGACCACGTTCGCGGGGATGGTGCGCGTAGCCACCCGGCGCTCGTCCGTGGTCATCTGCGTCAGCCGGGCGGCGGCGATCAGCGTCGTCGAGCGTTTCGCGGTCGCACGGTTGTGCGTCGTACACCACGGCATGGGCTCGAATCCAGCCACGGACACCCAGGCCTCATCTGCCCAAGACCAGGCGAACGGCGACAGTCCGGCACCGGGCTACGTGCTGTGGGTCGGGGCCTTCAAGCCCCACAAGGACGTGCCGACGCTGCTGGCGGCCCACAGGCTTCTGCCCCCCGAGGTCCGCGACCGCCATCCGCTGGTGCTCGTGGGCGACGAGCGGACCACAGAAGGACGGAGTCTACGGGCTGAGTTGCTCTCCTCCGGCGGCGAGTTGGGCCGACGCGTACACATGCTCGGGCGCGTGGAACCACACGCCCTGGCTTCACTGTACGCAGACGCCGCGGTGTTCGCCTTCCCGTCGCAGATCGAGGGCTTCGGCCTGCCTCCCCTGGAAGCGATGGCGGCTGGGGTGCCGGTGGTCTCATCGCGAGCAGCCCCGATGCCTGAGGTGCTGGGCGACGCCGCCGTGTACTTCTCCCCCGGCGACGCCACAGAACTGGCTGGCAGGCTGCTCGAAGTACTCACCGATGAAGGGCTGGCAGCAGGCCTGCGGGCCCGAGGACGCACTCGTATAAAGCGTTTCTCGTGGGCACGGGCTGCGACCGAAACCGTGGCGGCATACAGGCTTGCGCTCGGCACCGTCGCACACGTGAGTGCCCGAGAGAAGGCCCTTTCGAGGGCGCCACTACCGGGGGTCGAACGTTGAGCCGCCTTTCCACCACAGGCCGTCGCGGACCGGGTCTCCGACCGTTCGGCTTCAACGTCATCGGCTACGTGACCGGCAACCTCGGACTCGGCGTGGCGGCCCGCGCGACCATCGACACTCTGGAGCGTCGAGGCGAGCGAGTGGCTGCGGTGGATGTCTCGACCCTGCGCGGGCCGGGCACCGTCACAGAGTACAACCGCCTTTTCGGACCCGCCGGTCAAGAAGCTCCGTATGCGTTCAACATATTCCACCTCAATCCACCAGAGATAGCGGGACTCGTGCAAACGAGGCCTCCGTGGCTGCGAATGGCAGACACCTTCAACGCCTGTGTTCCGTTCTGGGAACTCCCGCGCTTGCCCCGAGCGTGGACACCTACCCTGAGCGCCATGGACCTGGTACTCACACCGAGTGAGTTCGTGCACGACACCGTTCGCAGAGACCTACCCCGCGTACCCCGCGTGCGTCATCCCCAGGTGGTGCGGTTGCCGGCCACGATCCGCCCGGATCGGCCACGCTGGGGTCTCCTCCCCGACACAGTCGTTTTCGTGGTGAGTTTCGATGCCAACAGTGATGTGGAGCGCAAGAACCCCTGGGCGGCGATAGAAGCATTCCGCCGTGCCAAGGCCCAGCTGCCCGCCGCCCAGCTTGTTGTCAAACTCATGACTCGTGGCGCTGCGTCGTCTTCGGCGCAGCTCACTAGACTCCAAGCGCTTGCCGCGTCTGTCGATGGGCTGCGCATCATCGATGAAGAGGTCTCCTACGAAGACGTCCTTAGTCTCTATGCAAGCAGCGACGTGGTCGTCTCAACGCACCGCTCCGAGGGCCTGGGGCTCGTGCTCATGGAGGCGATGTCGCTCGGCAAGCCCGTCATCGCCACCGGCTGGTCGGGGAACATGGACTTCACTACCACCAGGAACTCGGTGCTGCTGTCGCCGCACATGGTGCCCGCGAGGGGCTTCCACACGCAGTACAACAGGTTCTATGTGGGCAAGGACGTCGAATGGGCGGACACCGATATCGATGAGATCGCCGAGGTGATGCGCCGTTTGGGCACCGATGCGTCGCTGCGCAGAGAACTCGGCGATCGGGCCCGCGCCGACATGGAGGCTCGTCGCATCGAGGTGTCGGCGGGACGGTTCGTCGACGAGTCGCTACCCCTCTTCCGCGAACTCGTCGCGCGCGGCGCCACGGGCGGTCGCTCGAACGCGGCTCGGCGTGCTGCGCTCGCCTCTCTTCCGGCCATCCACCTCTCCTACCGTGCGGCCGCGCGGACCTTCGCACACGTCAGGCCCCTGATCCGGCGAGGCGGGACCGTACCACCCTCTGAGCCGTCCAGGCACTAGAGGCCGTTGCTCAATGACCACCGTCAGACGCAACCTTGCGGCCAACTTCTTGGGCAATGCGTGGACGTCGCTCCTCGCCCTGGGGTTGGTGCCCCTCTACATACACTTCCTCGGTATCGAGGCGTACGGACTCATCGGTATCTTCATCGCCCTCACGGGGCTGCTCGCGCTTCTTGACCTGGGGCTCAGCAACACGGTGAACCGCGAAACGGCCCGGCTCATCGTGCGGGAGAACTCCTCGCAGGCCATGCGCGACCTCGTGAGGACCCTCGAACTCCCTTACTGGGGCGCCGGCGCGCTGATCGCCGCCGGCGTGGTCACTGCATCTCCCTTCCTCGCACATGAATGGGTGCAGCCCGAGACCCTCGCGCCTGAGACGGTGCAAACCGCGTTCGTCATTATGGGGCTGAGCATCGCGCTCCAATGGCCGCTCAGCTTCTACGCGGGCGGTCTCATGGGCCTGCAGCGCCAAGTGCTACTGAACTGGGTCAACGTGGGCATGGCCACTTTCCGGGGCCTGGGAGCCGTGGGAGTGCTCTGGCTCGTATCGGCCACGCCTGAAGCGTTCTTCGTGTGGCAGGGCGGGGTTGGCGCAGCGCAGACGGCGCTTACCGCAGCCCTCCTGTGGAAGAGCCTGCCGCATGGCTCCCGACGGGCGCGCTTCAGCCGGGACGTCTTGAAGAGCGTATGGCGATTCGCCGCTGGAGTGACCGGTATCGCGCTGGTCTCGACTATCCTCACTCAGGCTGACAAGATCATTCTGAGCCGCATGCTGAGCCTCGAGAGCTTTGGATACTACGTTCTCGCGGGTACGGTCGCCCTGGCGCTGACCAGGCTCACCGCGCCCGTGTACCAAGCCATCTATCCCCGGTTCACGAACCTCGTCGAACTGGGCGCCGCGGACGAACTCGCCCATCTGTATCACCGCAGCGCTCAGCTCCTGTCGGTGGTTGTGCTCCCGGCGGCTGCCGTCATCACTCTCAACTCACGGAACATCCTCCTGCTGTGGACGCAGAATGCGGAGACCGCCGACAGGGCCCATGTGCTCGCAAGCCTCCTGGTAACGGGGACGGCCCTGAACGCCCTTATGCACATTCCGTACGCATTGCAGCTGGCGTCAGGTTGGACGCGATTGGCGTTGGTAGGGAATACTGTCGCGGTGGTGGTGCTGGTGCCCCTCATGATCGTCCTTGCGCGACGCTACGGTGCCGTGGGCGCCGCCAGCGTGTGGGTGCTCTTGAACCTCGGCTACGTGGTCTTCGCGATCCAGGTGATGCACCGCCGCCTTCTCCCGGAGCACAAGTGGCGCTGGTATCTCCATGACGTGGGCACGCCGCTCGCGGCTGCCGTGCTGGTGGCGGGTGGCGCCCGCCTGCTACTGCCTGCGCCTACGGGGAACGCCCCGCTTGCCCTGTATCTCCTGGCGGTGGGTCTCGCCACACTAGTCGCGGCCGTCGCGGTCACGCCGGTGACCCGGCGTGCCCTCGTAGACATGGTCTCCAACAGAAGACTCGCCTCATGACCGCAGGAGCATCACCTGAGTCCCCGGCCCTCTCGGCCCCAATTGAACAATCACCGCGCGTGAGCATAGGCGTCCCGGTCTTCAACGGGGCCGCCACCATCCGCTCCGCGCTGAGTAGCCTCGTTGCACAGACCTTCGGGGACTTTGAACTCCTAGTCTCGGACAACGCCTCGGACGACGAAACCGAAGCCATATGCCGGGAGTATGCGGCGCGCGATACGCGTATCCGGTACGTGAGACAGCCATCCAACTTGGGAGCGACGGCCAACTTCCGTTTCTTGCTTCGGGAGTCACGGGGCGAGTACTTCATGTGGGCCGCGGCCGACGACACCCGTTCCCCGGACTACCTGATGGTCAATCTGGAGTTCTTGGATAGCCACCGGGACTTCGTCGCCTCAACGTCCCCGGTCCGGTTCGTCGATGGCGGCTTCGATGCCCGGGCGATGGGAGACGCGGCACTCGACCAGATGAGACCCGAAGCCCGCTTCATCGCGTTCTTCGATACGTGGCACGCGAACGGCCGCTTCTACTCACTCTTCCGCAGGGAGCCGCTCGCAACCACGAAGACGATCTATGCCGCCAACTACCTTGGGTCGGACTGGACGACAATCCTGGAGTTGCTACACGCATGGAAGTTCAATCGGTCTGACGTCGGCGAACTCGTCCTGGGCCGCGGGGGCCTGAGCGGCAGCGCCGACTTCTTGCGCACTCAAAGAGGCTCTCTCGTGGAACTGCTACTACCGTTCTGGAAGCTCACACGCGACGCCATGCGCCTGGCCGAGAACCTCCCTATCAGGGCGCGCTTCCGGCTTCTTGGCTACCTGGCTTGCCGCAACTACACAGCCCTCAAGTCCCAGACCAAGTACGCGATCCAGCGGCGTGTGGCCGGCCCCTAATAGCGAACGCCTCAGCTCACCCGTTTCAGGTACCCATCGGGTGCAACCGTGATCTGAAGCTTGCGTTGGATGCTGGTGTCGATCTCGAATTCCGGGTGCGACTTCAGATACTCCCAAACCGCCGTCTTCGGGTTGTCGCCCGGACCCCACGGGCGGTCGGAGAACACTTCCCCGGGCATGTCTTCGACCACCGTATCGAACACGACGCAGTAGTTGCCCACAGTGGTCAAGGGTGCATAGGCCTGCAGTTCGGCTAGTACGTGGTCGTGAGTGTGGCTGCTGTCCAGCAGGACCATGACCCGCGAGGAGTCTGCCGCTTCGGTGCGGACTCGCTCGATGACATCCGGCGAAACACTGGAGCCCTCGATCATCACAATGCGCGAGGCCATCGGGTGCGCTTCGATAGCAGCTCGGTTGTGGGCGCGGATATCGATGTCGATGCCTACCACTTTGCGACGCGAGACTCGGGGGTCGAACGACTCGTTCGCCTCGATAGCGTCGCACATGTCCAGAAGTGCGAGCATGGAAGCGCTGTGTATCAGCGATCCACCGTGGGCGATGCCGGTCTCGATGACCAAGTCGGGCCGAGTGGCCCACATCAACTCGTGCACCGCCACCATGTCTTGCGGGAACTGGATGATCGGACGGCCGAGTGCCGAGAACAGGTACGTGTAGCGATGCTCGGCCGCGAGATTGATCCAGTCCTGAGTGAGGCTGCGAAGCTGTTGGGAGCGTCCGAGCCGCTCTATGCTGGCCGCGTTGTCGCGAAGAAACTCGGCGTGGGGATCGTAGTTCGACATCAGCGAACGCTCCCGTCTCCGTAGACCGGCTCTTCGAGTCTGATCACCCTGGCCGGATTGCCAGCGACGACAGCGTAATCCGGCACGTCCCGAATCACCACGCTGCCCGCCCCGATGACCGCCCACCTACCTATCCGGAGGCGCGGGAGAATAGTGGCGTTGGTACCCACGAACGTACCGTCGCCAATGTGACAACGGCCCGAAATGCTGACCGCGTGAGCGATGAAGACCGAGTCGCCTATGCTCGTCTCATGACCAACCAGAGCGCCCATGTGGATGCTGCTGTTGTCTCCAACGCGCACTTCTGCCTGCACTACCACGGCTTCCTGCACGTAGTTGCCAACGCCCCAGTGCGTGAGCGTGAGATCCACGGTGGGATGGATGAAATTGACCAACGCGCCGCCGGTGGCAGTGATGGCCAACCCTGATTCGTATCGAGCGCGCGTGCTCCCCGTGACCAGGCTCACGAAACCAACATCGAGTCCGGCCAAATGCGGGATCAACTCGCAGCCCCCCAACACCGAAAGGCCGAAGAAGTCGGTGCCATGTTTGGCCGGGTCGTTGTCGAGCAAGCCGGGGAACTCAAGATCCGGCGCACCTCGTTGCAGCGCCCGGATCATGCGGATGGTCTCAGGGTTGGCGGCGCCCAAAGGGTAGATCTTCACCGCAGCCCCTCCCGTTCTTCGGCGCGAACGCCTACCGCAGTGCGCACCACTGCCACCACCGCCTCCAGGTCATCGCCCGTCATGTCATGGTAACTGGGAAGGTTGACCGCGCGGCCGGGAAGATCCCAAGCCACCCGGTTCTCCGGCAGGTCGTCGAACATCGGCAGGCTCGAGAGGGGGTAGAAGAACACTCGGGCATCGATGTTCTCGCGAGCGAAGGCCTCGAGTAGCGCCTCCCGGGTCACCCCTGTCTCGGGCGCGAACACGACGGTGGGCATCCAGGCTCCGTTCACCGTGCCGGCGGGTTCGGGGTTCAGCGTCACGCCAGGTAGGCTGCCAAGGCGCTCCCGGTAGTGGGCCAGGATCTCCCGCTTGCGCCGCACCAGCTCGTCTATCCGTTCCATCTGGGCGCAGCCGATTGCGGCTTGCACATTCGACATCTTGTACTTGAAGCCGACCATCTCCGGCCAGAACTGCTTGGTCTGCGAGCGGGACCGTCCGTGATTGGAGAGGGTGAGCACGGTCTCGTAGAGCTGATAGTCGTCCGTGACGAACATGCCGCCCTCACCCGTGGTGAGGGTCTTGCTGCCATGCAAGGAGAAGCAACCGAACGCCCCCATCGAGCCGGCGGCGAGGCCCCGGTACATGGAGCCGATAGCTTCGGCCGCGTCCTCCACCAGCGGTAGGCCGTGCCGGCGGCCGATCTCACGCAACTCATGCATCTCGCAGAGATTGCCGTAGAGGTGCACCGCGATGATCGCCTTCGTGCGGGGTGTGATCGCCGCCTCGGCCCGCTCCGGATCGATGCACCAACTGTGGGGCAAGATGTCCACGAACACCGGCCGGGCGCCGAGGTGCACCACCGGCGCCGCCGTGGCGATCCAATTCGTGTCGGCCATGATGACTTCGTCGCCTGGGCCCACCCCCAGGGCCGCAAGGCCCAGGTGCAGCGCACCGGTACAGCTCGACGTGGCGATAGCGTGCTCCACGCCGAGATGCGCCTTGAAGGCCGCCTCGAAGCGATCGATGTACTCATAGCAGCGCTCGCCCCACCCGTTTGCGACGGCATCGGTGGCGTAGGCCACTTCCTTTTCGGTGATCGAAGGCTTCGTGTAGTAGATGCGGGGCTTCACGTCACCTCCAGCCGGGGGATGGCCGTCACGAAACGGCCACCCCACTCTTGCACGTAGGCCAGTTGCTCTGCGATCTCGGCCCACAGGTTCCAAGGCAGGATCACCACGTAGTCCGGCCGCGCCTCGTGCAGTCGGGCCTCGACCACCACCGGGATGCGGCTCCCCGGCAGGAACGCTCCCTGCTTCAGGGGGTTCTGGTCGACGACGAACGGGATCAGGTCCGGGCGCACGCCCGCGAAATTCAGGAGGGTGTTCCCCTTGGCCGCGGCGCCGTAGGCGGCGACCGACCGGCCCTCGGCCTTCGCGCCGAGCAAGAACCGCACGAGATCGTCCTTCACCTTCTCGGCCCGCGCCTGGAACCCCTCGTAGTAGGCGGCGCTCGTGAGACCCGTCTCTTCCTCCAAGCGCAGCAACTCGTCCACGGCGGCGCTGCGCGGCCGCCGCTCGCCGTCCACGCGGTGGACGAACACACGCAGACTGCCCCCATGGGTGGGGAGCCGCTCGACGTCGAACACCGCCAGACCCACGAGCTCGAACACCCGCGACACAGCGGTGAATGAGAGGTACGAGTAGTGCTCATGATAGATCGTGTCGAACTGGGTGCCCTCCACCAGTTCGAGCAGGTGCGGGAACTCGAAGGTGGCCACACCCTCGGGGGCGAGGAGCACCGCGAACGCGGCGGCGAAGCCATTGATGTCGGGCACGTGGGCCAACACGTTGTTGGCCGCGACCAGATGGGCCGGCCCACCCTCCGCCGCAAGCCGGCGGGCGAGGGGCACGTCGAAGAACTCCTCCACGACGACGAGGCCCCGGTCGCGGGCGGCGGCGGCCGCCCGGGCAGTAGGTTCGATCCCCACGTTCGGGATGCCGCGGCGCTGGAAGTGCTCGAGCAGGGTGCCGTCGTTGGAAGCAACTTCCGCGACTCGGCTATCCGCGCCCAAACCGAAGCGTTCCACCACGTAGTCCACGTACCGCTCGCAGTGGGCACGCCATCCGCTCGAAACACCGCTCAGGTAGGCGTATTCGGGCCGGAATAGCACCTCCGGGCCGACGAAGTCCTCTGTCTGAACGAGCCAGCACTCACCGCACACGAGCACGCGCAGGGGAAGCCAGATCTCGGGTTCGCGCAGTGTCTCCGCCGTGAGGAACGCGTTCGATGGCGGAGCGCTGCCCAGGTCGACGACGGTGATCTCGAGAGGGGTTCCGCAGTGCCGGCAGTTCACGGGGTCACCTCGGGTTCCGGCGGGGGGGAGCATCGCCATGCCGGCGCACCACGACTCCCACGAAATCGGAACCCACGAGCGGATGGGCGGCGTCCCGCGGGGAAAGGCCTTCCACCGGAAGCGGCCACTCGATTGTCAGACGCGGATCCTGCACATGTAGCCCGGCCTCGGCGGAGGCCTCATAGGCCGCCGTGTGCAGGTAGAGCAACTCGCAGTCGTCGGTGAGCGCCTGGAAGCCGTGGGCAAAGCCCTCGGGGACCACCACACTCCGATGATTGTCCGCGCTCAACACCTCCCCGTGCCAGCGTAGGAACGTGGGCGAGCCCGCGCGCAGGTCCACAGCCACGTCGAACACCTCACCCCGGAGACAACTCACGTGCTTTATCTCGGCATGCGGCGGGTGCTGGAAATGTAGGCCGCGTACGGTACCCCTACGGGCAGTGAGAGTACGATTGATCTGCACCACCCGACCATCCTCGATCACCGCTCGGAGCTCCTCCTCGCAGAACAGCCGCTCCAAGTAGCCTCGCTCGTCGCCGATGGGCTTCCGTATCACCAGGGTCAGCCCCGGGAGCGGCGTCTCGAGGATGTCGAACCGTTCGCTCACGCGGGAGCGGCCTGCTCATACTCGGATATCTGCTGCAGGGTCACCGCACGCATGTCGGCCCCGCGCAACCACACCCTGTGCCACGCGACCGTGCGCTCTAGGGCCTGCCCGAGTGTCCATCGCGGCCGCCAGCCGAGTTCCGTCTGCGCCCGCGAGGAGTCCAGCTGGAGCAATCCCGCTTCGGGCGGACGCGCGGCCGAAGACTCGTGCTCCACCAGGGCACCGTCACCCCACAGCCCGGCGGTCTGGGCCGCAACGTCCCCGACCGTCGCCTCGCCCGCCGGCGCGGGGCCGAAGTTCCAGGGTCCTTCGAACCGGTCGCCACTATCGCCGAGCAGCACCTGTGCCAGCGCGAGATACCCGGCGATGGGCTCGAGCGCGTGCTGCCAGGGTCGTACCGCGCCTGGGAAACGGAGGCGCACAGGTTCACCCGCCGCGAAGGCCCGCAGGCAGTCGGGCACCAGCCGGTCGGCGGCCCAATCGCCGCCGCCGATCACGTTGCCGGCGCGGGCGGTCGCTACGTGGGCGGGGTGTCCGGTCTCGCCGCTGAAGAAGCCCTGGCGGTACGCGCCGGTCACCAACTCGGCCGCCGCCTTGCTCGCGCTGTAGGGGTCGGGGCCACCGAGGCGATCACCCTCCCGGAACGGCCGCGCATCCGCCTGCTCCTCGTAGACCTTGTCGGTGGTCACCACCACCACGGCCCGCACCGAGTCCACCGCACGGAGAGCTTCCAGCAGGTGAGCCGTGCCCATCACGTTGACGGCCAGCGTGCCGAGCGGGTCGCGGTAGCCCTCCAGAACGAGAGGCTGGGCGGCCAGATGGAACACCACTTCGGGCCGGGCAGCCTGTACGGCCGCGTTCAGCCGCTCGAAGTCCCGCACGTCGGCTCTGACGTCGGAGGCAAGGCCATCCGCCACCCCAGCTTCCTCGAACAGGCTGGGGGCCGTAGGTGGATCGAGGGCATAGCCGTGCACCGCCGCCCCGGACCGCTCCAACCACAGCGACAACCAAGAGCCTTTGAACCCGGTGTGGCCCGTCAGGAACACCGACCGACCCCGCCAGGGCCCAAGACGCGGGGTCGTTTCCGGAAGCGACGTCACCATACCTTCCAGGGAGCCAGACCCGCCTGCCACAACTCCTCCAGCAGGTTCTTCTCGCGGAGCGTGTCCATCGGCTGCCAGAAGCCCCGGTGCTCGAAGGCCATCAACTGACCCAGGGAAGCCAGTTCCACCAGGGGTTCGCCCTCCCAGCTCGAACGGTCGCCCTCTATCAGTTCGAGAACGCACGGGGAGAGCACGAAGAACCCGCCGTTGATGAGCCCTCCGTCGCCCCTCGGCTTCTCGGTGAAGCCGGCGACGCGGGCACCCTCCATGTAAAGAGCCCCGTAGCGTCCGGGAGGCTGGACCGCGGTGATCGTGCCCCACTTGCCGTGTTCGCGGTGGAATGCGATCTGGCGGGTGATGTCCACGTCGGCCACACCATCGCCATAGGTGAGGCAGAATGCGTCCTCGTCCTGGACATACGCGGCCACGCGCTTGAGCCGACCGCCGGTGAGAGTGTCCTCGCCGGTGTCGACAAGCGTCACCCGCCAAGGCTCGGCGTGCCGCTCGTGCACCTGCATCTCGTTTTGCACCATGTCGAACGTCACATCCGACATGTGGAGGAAGTAGTTGGCGAAGTACTCCTTGATGACGTAGCCCTTGTAGCCGCAGCAGACCACGAAATCGTTCACCCCGTGTGCCGAGTAGAGCTTCATGATGTGCCAGAGGATCGGCTTGCCACCGATCTCCACCATCGGCTTGGGCTTCAGGGTGCTCTCCTCCGAGAGTCGGGTGCCGAAGCCCCCCGCGAGGATCACCGCCTTCATGGGTTTCGGACTTCCCTCGGCATGGACGCCTCCCTATCGCATCAGGCTTGGTACGCCACAAGTATACCCAAACCGCATGGGTGTCCCGGCGTGAAGACAAGCGGGATCCGACTGCTATCATGCCAACGATGATGGACTTCGCCAACATGGCGCCACCACACGGTCCACGGGACATGACGACTTGAATGGGCCTGCCAAGCCGGGCTCCACAAGCCGCCTGTCTTTCGTCGATCACAATGAGACCTACGGTCGGCACATCCTCAAACGTCTGCTGCCCGAACTCGATGTCTGCTGTGCCTGGACCTCGGCTGCGGCCAGTGCCAGGACCTGATGATCGTGAGGCGTGCCCACCCACGGGCTCGCTGCGTCGGGATCGACCTCGGCGGTCGAGACGACGGTGCGCCGAGCGCACACGGTACCGAGTATCTCAGCCTCGACATCGAGTCCGAACCGCTCCCCTTCGAGGCGTCGAGCGTGGACCTCGTGATCGCAAACCAGGTTCTCGAGCACACGAAAGAGGTCTTCTGGATCAACCACGAGGTGTTCCGGGTTTTGCGAGTCGGAGGCCACCTGCTACTCGGAGTGCCGAACGTCCTCGCGCTGCACAACCGTGTCCTCGGTATCTTCGGCATGCATCCCACGTGCGCCAAGATGATCCCGGCTCACGTACGGGTGTTCTCGAGAAGGGATGTGGCCCTCTTCTACGAGACGGTCGCCCCCGGAGTCGCCGCGATCGCGGGATTCTACGGCTCCCAGTTCTATCCGCTGCCCCGGGCACTCTCCCGGTCCCTCGCACACGCCTTCCCTTCGCTGGCCGTGTCCATCTTCTTCTTGGTCCGAAAGACCGGCGAGTACCAGGCGGAATTCGTCAGGTGGCTCGCCGAGTCGCCACTGGAGACGGCGTTCTTCTCTGGCGGTGCCGAGACCCATCGGTAGACGGTCGGACCCCTACCCGCCCTTCGGCCCCCAGCGCCGCCCACCGAAAGCAAGGCTGATCACCCCGACCTCCCGACGCACGTAGACGAAGAGGATGCTGTTCCAGACGATGAAGGCCAGAAGAGCGCCGAGGGCCGCGCCCTCGATGCCCATGCGCGGGATCAGCACCAGGTTCAGAGCGATGTTGGCCAACACCGCCACGAGGAAACCGCGCACCGCCAGCTTGGTGTGGCCGGTCATATTGAGGATCAGTCCGACCGCCCCAAAGCCGGCGTTCAGCAACTGACCGAGCACGACGATGGCGAGCGCTGTGCGTCCCGCGCGGAACTCCTCCCCGAAGAACAGGCCTAAGAGCAGGCCACCGAACACTAACAGCACCAGCCCGAGCGGCACCGCGACGGCCAAGGAGATGCGCGCCGCCCCCGTCACCACCCGCTGCATTCCGGCCAGGTCGCGGCGCACCCAGAGTCGAGCCAGGTGCGGAGCCACCGTGGCGCCGGCCGCCTGCAGACCGAATGCGACCGTCCCCGCTGCCAGGAGGCACACTTGGTACACGCCGACTTCGGCGTCAGAGCGGAACATGCCCAACATGACCAGGGCCAGACGGTCGTTCATCACATAGAGGCCCGCGAGCATCATGAACGGCAGCCCCTCGAGCATCCAGGCCCGCGAGCGATACTCCGGTTCGTGCGCGCGCACCTCGGTGGGCAGTCGGCGCACGAGGAACCAGGCCCCGGTCGCGAAGGCCACCAAAGCGGCACCCACGTTCAGCCACACCGCCCCGGTCGGAGTGAGGTAACCCGCACCCAGTATCAAATACCCGCCGCCCAGCGCCAGGGCCAACACTCCCGGCTGCACCAGGAACTCGGGGATCTGCCCGGGCACCACGTGCCGAAGCCCACGCAGAGTGGCTTGGCGCAGCGACGAGAGCGCCACGATCGGCAGCAAAGGCAACGCGACCCAGAAGGCGGCGAGCCGTGGAGAGTCACTTTCGCGCAGGAACACCCAAGCCACGACGAACGCCGCCACCGCCATCAAGACACCGAGAAGACCCACCCCCTGGTTGGCGCGGGTGAGCAGGCCGCGCAAGAGCCCCCACTGCTCCCCTTCGCGCAGAGCCGCGACCTCCCGGGTGATGAGTTGGGGAAGCCCGAGCATCGTGGGGATCTGCAGCAATCCCACCACGGCGATGGCGAAGGCGTAGGCACCCAATCCATCGGGGCCGAGCAGACGAGCCAGGAGCACGCCGGTCGCCAGCTTCAGGCCCAAGCTGACGACCTTCAGGGCGAGACTCCCCATCGCTGCCTGGGTGATCTCCGCCCGCAGGCTGCCGCGTGGCCCCATCAGCCGGCCGGTCAGCCCCCTCACTCTCCCTTGTGGCGCGCGCTCCATCGCGGGAGACAGTAGCACGAACAACAGGCGACCCGGCAGCGTCGGGACATCCTGTATCTTGTGCCGGCGCCAAGGCGAGCCGGCGGCGGTTCGGAGGCGGTTGTGCGCCCCGCCCGCTCGGCACACCGGTGGCGCGTCTGATACCCTCCAGCCGAGTCCGCAGTGCCGGGTGACATGTCGCCGGGTGCCATGCGCGAAGTCACCCCGTCATACAGGCGTGAGCGTCACGTTGGAGGGTCGATGTCGTTCGAAGCAGCCTTGACGGTGGCCGTGGTCGTACTGCTGGTCGTCGGCCTGGTCAGAGAGATCCTCGAGCCCGACGCGCTCGTCTTCATGGCGTTGGCCGCCCTCATGGTGGCCGGGGTGCTGACGCCTCGGGAGGCTCTTTCCGGATTCGCGAACGAGGGCATGCTCACCGTGGCCGCCCTGTTCGTGGTAGCGCAGGCGGCACGCTCCTCAGGCTCGCTCGAAGTGCTGGCCGAGCGTGTCATGGGCAAGAGCACAGGGGGACGCCGCTCCGTCTTGCGCATGATGGGTCCGGTGGCCGGAGTCTCGGCCTTTCTGAACAACACTCCCATCGTGGCGATGTTCGCGCCGGCGATCCGCGACTGGGCGCTCACGCGCGACAAGGCCCCCTCGAAGTTCCTTATCCCCCTCTCGTACGCGGCCATCTTCGGGGGGGTCTGCACGCTGATCGGCACGTCGACCAACCTTCTGGTCAACGGCCTGCTCAGCGAGAACGCGAACGTCACGCTGGGCATGTTCACTCTGGCGTGGGTAGGGGTGCCCGCCGCCCTGGCCGGTACGGCCTACATGGCCCTCATCGGCTACCGCATCCTCCCCGACCGCCGCGATCCCACCGACGAGTTCCTCGCCTCCGGTCGTGAGTACCTCTACGAGGTGACCGTGGAGGAAGGGAGCCGGTTCGTCGGCATGACCGCTCCCGAGACCGGGCTGCGCGAGCTGCGCGGGGTCTACCTGGCCCGCGTGGCCAGACCCACACGCTCGGGCGGCTCTTACTCTCCGGTGGGACCAGGGGGAGTACTCAGAGCGGGCGACGTGCTGGTGTTCGCCGGATCGGCCGAGAGCGCCACCCAGCTGCGCGAGATCGAAGGGCTCGAGATCTGCCACGACGCCGAGTTCTGCGCCCTGATCAACGCCCGGGGTACGACGCATGTGATCGAAGCGGTGGTGTCACGATCCTCGCCGATGCTCGGCCGCACAGTCCGCCAGGGTGACTTCCGCACCCGCTACGACGCCGCCGTGCTGGCCGTGCATCGCGCCGGACACCAGAAATCCACCGGATTGGGCGACCTCAAACTCCGGGCGGGCGACACGCTGCTCCTGCTCACGGGCGACGAGTTCCTGGCCCGCCGCAGTCAGACTCGCGACTTCTACATGGTGAGCAAGGTCAACGAGATGCACACCATCGACCGGCGCAAGGCCTCCGTGTCGATCTTTGTGCTGTCCGGGATGGTGTTGCTGGCGGCCACGGGTGTCATGAACATACTGTCGGCCGCGATCCTCGCCACCGTGGTGCTCCTGCTCACGCGCACAGTGAGCGTGGTGGAGGCGCGTCGCTCACTCGAGCTCAACGTGCTCGTGGTGATCGCGGCCGCGCTCGGCATCAGCAAAGCCCTGGACAAGACGGGGGTGGCCGACGCCGTGGCCGGACAACTGATCGGGACCCTCGAGGGTTTCGGGTTCACCGCACTGATCGCCGCTGTGTACGCCACCACGAGCCTCTTCACCGAGATCGTCACCAACAACGCGGCAGCCGCGATCGTCTTCCCCGTCGCGCTGGCGACGGCCGCTCAGACGGGGGCCGACCCCATCCCCTTCGCGGTCACCGTGGCCGTGGCCGCGTCGGCCAGCTTCGCCACGCCCATCGGCTACCAGACCAACCTCATGGTCTACGGTCCAGGGGGATACCGGTTCACCGACTTCATGAAGGTGGGGATCCCCTTGAACGTCATCTTCTTCCTGACCACCATTCTGGTGGTGCCCATGGTCTGGGGGCCGTAGGGCCCGCCACTACCCCCCGCCGGATCCCCGGCTGGGCTCTCGGCGGGAGGTCCTCACCTCACCACCCACCTGGCCGCCCTCGCCGCCGACACGAGCGTGTGACTTCACTCCGGAAGCGACGCAGCCGGGTGACGCTTCCCCTTTTCCCTAAACAGCATGATATCTTCGGCACGCGCAACACCGCCCACAACACGGGATGAACCATGACCGAACCGCGCGAAGCACTGGACCCGGCCGGTATCCCCCTTCCTCTCGACTACCGCCTCCTCATGGACAACGTACCGGCGATGATCTGGCTCCTCGATCCAGCTACGCTGACGATCACATTCCGGAACCGCGCATCGCGGGAGTTCGGGGACCGTCCCGAAACGGGTGACGTCGTCGGGGAGTGGAAGAACAGCGTCCACCCGGAGGACCAGGAGGGCTACATGTCCGAGTTCACCACCGCCCTCGCCGAGCGACGACCCGTCTCGATCGCACTCCGCGCGCGCCGAGCCGACGGGTCGTACCGATGGGTCGTCGATCAGATCGTGCCCTACTTCGATCCCTCTGGTTCGTTGGCCTGCTACATCGGCTCCACCCTCGACATCACGAAGCAGGTCGAGGCCGAACTCACGCTCCGCGACCACGAGCGAGCCAAGCTCGAGCAGTTGCGCTCCTTGCTGCCCATCTGCGCCCATTGCAAGAAGATCAGGGACGCCGAGAGTCGGTGGCACGAGGTGGAGGACTACGTGAGCGCGCACATGCCTACGGACTTCTCCCACGGACTGTGCCCCGACTGCCTGGCGCTGTACGAGGCGGAGTAGGCTCCGTCGAAGTGATCCGAGCCGCTGGGCGCTCATCGGGCGCGCGTCCACCGGGGCTGAGCCGGACCGGGCTCCCTCACGCGCGCCTCCTGCTGGCCTGCGCCCCCGTGCCCGCAGCCCCCGAGGCACCCGGCCTGATCGACAGGGCCATGCGGCGGAACGACGTCGATTGGGACGCGTTCGTGACCCTGTCCCGGCGGCACGGGCTACAATCTCTCACCCACGCGCACCTAGCTCATCGAGACGATATCCCGCAGGACACGCGAGACCGTCTCGCGCTGGAAGCGCGGGGCGCGGTTCGCGGCAGTCTCTACCAGACGGCGATCCTCTTCGGCGTGCTCGACGACCTCGATACAGCCGGAGTGCACGCTCGCGTACTGAAGGGCATACCACTGGCCGCCTCACTCTACGGAGACACGGCTCTGCGCGCCTCGAGCGACGTCCCCGGGGCGGCGCGGAAGTCATGCCACGCTACGCTTCGCCCGGCGCCGGCGCACCGAATACGCGATCCCCAACGCAAGGGCGGCCCCCAGCACGTCGATGCCCACGTCCACCGCCGACCCAGTTCGCGAGGCCACCGTGGCTTGGTTGAGTTCGTCTCCTGAAGCCACCACGGCGCAGAACACGAGCACCGCCACCCACGCGGCGCGGCCGCGCAGACGGGTGCCGCCCCGCACCGCCCGCAGCGAGAGCAGGGCCAGGATCCCGTACTCGCAGGTGTGGC
Organism: Actinomycetes bacterium; assembly: GCA_024637035.1. Taxonomy (GTDB): domain Bacteria; phylum Actinomycetota; class Thermoleophilia; order RBG-16-64-13; family RBG-16-64-13; genus JAHJSA01. The sequence continues at coordinate 13,925 of JAGXFW010000001.1, read as the reverse complement.
CGGCCTTCCGCACAACCACGCCCGCGACCTCCCGCCAGGGTGCCCCCTCCAAAACGGACGCCAAGCCGGGCCACCACGGGCGAAGGAAGTCGAGGAACGAAGTCTCCGTGCCGGTCTGCGAGGCGAGATCGGTGGACATGAGAACGATCACCCCGAGCCAGAGCGCCACCGGTAGCCATAGGGAGGCACGGCGACGCCAGGGGCTCGGCGCGGTCATGCCGTCCCCCTCGGCGCCCGGGCCCAGCCCGGCACCTCACCGCCCGCGGCCCGCAGTTCCCGGCGGATACGCGCCGCATCGGGTTGGCGGCGCAGCACCTCGTCCCAGAATCGGCGCGAGTGATCGAGCTTCACCGTGTGGCAGAGTTCGTGCAGGAGCACGTAGTGCGCCACCTCGGGCGACAGGAAGAGCAGGTGCCGGTTGAGATTGATCGCCCCTCGGCGGGAGCAGCTCCCCCAGCGCGTGCGTTGCCCTCGCACGCTGACCGACGAGAAGGGCAACCCCTCTTCGCGCGCCACGCTCTCCAGCAGGGGGACAAGCAGCACGACCGCCCTCCGAGCCAGCCACCGCCGCAGCGCCGCCCGGCAGGCCCCGGGGTCGCCCACCGCGCCCGACACGCGAAGCAGGCCGCCCGCCGCAAGACCATCGCACGCCCACTCGAGCTGGGACGGCCCCCCGTGCTCGCGCACCGTCACCCGTGAAGACGCCGTCTCCCGGTACTCCACGAGCCAGGTCTCGCCCACGGCGCGCAGATCGACGTGCTCGGGCAGGCTGTGGGGCGGCTCGGCCGCCAGGCGGGCCCGCTCGGGAGCCATGCGTGCCTCCATGCGGGCGATCCAGGCCGCCTTCTCGCGCACGATGGCGGGCACGCGGGCTCGACGGAAGCCGCGGGGCACCACCACCTCGAGACCCCGCTCCGCGCTCATGCGCAGGGTCACGCGGCGGGCACGCGGGCTCTCGCGCACCGTGTAGGCGAGAGGGGAGTCGGCTGCCCCAGGAGCGGGGGCGGCATCTGGACATGGCCGCGGCGGCTTGGTCACCGGCGGAACAGCCGCAGGTCGGTGAAGAAGGGCTGCGCGTCGCCGATCTCGATCTGGCCGAAGGCCGGATGCAGCGGGTTCAGCAGGTAGTTCGCCTCAGCCGGCAACACCGCACTCGGCACCGCGAGCACCGCGGTCGAGAGGCCCCGCGCCCAGGCCGACCCCAGTTCTTGCAGGCCTTCGCGGGCTCCCAGCTCGCGCCAATCGGCGGGGAGTTCATCCTCGGCCAGCCGAGCGATCGCCACTTGGTCGGGGATATCCGCCGCGATCGCCACGTACCGGGCGCGCAGAGGGTCGTCCTGAACGAGCATCTCGAGCAAGGCCAGCGACTGACTGCCCGCCGTGTAGACCATGGGCACGCCTTTGCGATTCCAGCGGCCACCATAGAGGCGAGCGCCTTCGCCGCTGAACGCGGAGTCGGCGTAGCGGGCCGTCACCAGCCGCCAGACCTTGAGCATCAGCGCGGGGCCGTTCGGCGGCGGCGGGCACGGGGCGCGGCAGGAAGCTGCGTCGCGGAACGCGCGGCCGCCCGGCGACGGGCGGCCCTGGGCGACGCAAGAGGCGTGGCTGATCCGCCGGCTTCCGGTGTGGCCGCTCCGCCGGCGTCCGGCGCCGAGCCGCCGCCGGCCTCACAGCAGCTCACGCGAACACGCCGTGCTCGATGCGGCCCAAGGTGTCGAGCACCGTGTCGGCGCCGATATCCGTGTCGAGGAGGCTGAGCGGGGTCACGGCGCCGAGCGAGGCATTCGGCGTCTTCAGCCAGTCGAGGGCGATCTCCAGACCCTCGAACACCTCGGCCGACCGCTCGGCGACCCTCGCCAGCCGCACCAACTTGGCCGACTCATCAGGGTTCAGTGTGCCCTGGCTCTTCCTGCGCGAGAGCGTGCGCTCCGAGATGCCCACCGCCGCCGCCAGCTCGAGCTGGGTGAGGCGCAGCGAGGCGGTGAGCGCATCTACCGCCGCCGCCGGCAGGCCACGGCGGATCACCGCCACCCAGTCGAGTGGCGTGCGGGGCTTCGTGCGTAGCACCGCGCGACCCCCGAGCAGGGTCTCCACCGACGGACGAGATCGCGCTGCGGTTGCGGCGGTACCCATGGCTGCACTCCTTCGACTCGGCTCGGGCCGGCGTCAGCTTCGAATGACGCCGACGCCATCTGGCAGACATTCTAGTCAGGAGTGGCAGCGGTTCCAAGAGGCGCACGAGACCGCCCAACCACCGCTGGAGCGCCGGTGGAAAACGAAAAAGGGCCCCGGGGTACACCCGGGGCCCTCGGAACGAGAAGCGCCGCGCCGCGGGCGGGAAGCCGCGCCGCTTCTCCGACTACCCTGCTAGAACTTGCCGAAGCCGGGGCCGAACGGGCTCACGTACGTGGCGCCCATCCCGCTCTCCACCTCCATGATGGTCGCGAACGATCCCCAGATGACCGGGCCGATCTCGGTGCCGTCCGCCGAGTACCACATGCCCGCCGAACTGACGGCGTCAGCCGGGGCGGCGACGATCTTGACGAAGTACGTCCAGCGCTTCCCGTCATCGACGCCGCGCATGTGGTTGGTCTCCCACGCGCCCGACCCGATGTAACTCGGGAAGCCGTAGTGGCGGTCGAGCAAGCCGTCATCGTCACGGTCCTTGTTCGAGAGCCAGGCGTCGTTCCACTTCATTACCAGGTCGATCGACCGATACTGCCACGCCCAATGGGTCTCGACCGTGGGGTTCGCCGCGAGGTACGCGGCGTCGTCACCCATATAGGGCGGGAACCCGTCTCTTCCCAGATATACGTTCGCGTACGACCCGCTGAACATACGCGCCTGGTAGTTGTAGCCGTACGGGTCGAACCCCAACATCAACGGCGTGCCGTCGAGGTAGTGACCGGTCGAGTACATGAGCACGCCGTCCTTGATGGCAGTGCCCCCGGTTGCGCCCAGTGCCGGCGCCACGAGGGCGCCCACCAGGACGATCGTCACCAAGGCGACAAGAGCTGTTCGTCTCATGATCTCCCCTTTCCTCCCGTGCATTCTTCCGCCCGCAGCACCACAAGGCGTCGGGTCACCGAGGGTCCGGGCGTTGCCACCCGGGTGCGGCGACCCGTTCGCACTAACGGTAGATCCAATACTATGTCTTTCTGTAGCCAAGCGCAACCGGCGACCGCCTGCTCCTCACGGTCGGGGAGGATGAGATAGTCCTGCGTCCCCTCGGCCCTTCGATCGCGAGAGGGTGGCACTCGGAGACGCCCACCGCAGCGGCCAACCCGGTCTGGGTGACGCGCAACGCGCCGGTGAGGGCATCCACGGCCGCGGCTGGCAGGCCGCGTCGGATCACCGCCACCCAATCAAGTGCCGAACGCGGCTTCGTGCGTAGCACCGCGCGCCGGCCTCCGCATCACGCGACCCCGAAAACCTGTACGTCGACGCAGCGGCGCTGAACGTCCACGGCTTCTACGCCGGGCTGGAGCGAATGCCACCTCGATTCAAGCGGCATAACTTCGCGCCGAGTTCAGTCCGTGCGTCTATCGGTCTTTGGGCCGAGATAGGACCCCATCGAGGACATCGCCGGTGCAGCGGACAGAGAGATCACAGTCACGACCCAGCCCGGGTGGACTCACCCAGATGATGTAGGGAGATGCCCACATGCTTCGCATACCGGACGAAGTCGTTATCGGACGTGAAGATCGCCATCCCCCTGGACGCAGCAGCCGCGCAGATCAGGAAGTCGGTATGCGAGCCCTGGATCCCGGCTCTCCGACATGTGTTGTGGAACTCGGCGGCCGTTTCATGATCGCCCTGAGTCAGCGGTAGATCGTCGAACGCGCGAAGCTTCTCCCGTAGTGTATCGAACTGCTTAGTACTGGAGATCCCGGACAGCAGTTCTTGCCGGCACCAGGGCTTCGTTCTCCGGGGACACATCGCCGGATCTCCGCAGGGCCAGCGACCAGATCGACGTATCGACGAGGACTTTCACCCGCGCGATCTGGTCTTCTTATAGTCGTAGTCTCGATCGTAATCCACTTTGCCGAAGAGAGAGGTGATCTCGATCTGTTTTCTTCTCTGGATGTATTCCTTGAGCGCCTCGGTGACCGCGGCCTTCTTCGTCGGGCCCCCCCGATGGCCTGGGCCTCGATGATGAGTTGATCGTCAATCGCAAGATTCGTCGCCATAGTCCACCTCCACACAGAGCGTAACACACACCAATGTGTGACCAGAAGACGCTCCCAGTACTCCCGAAGAACTGCGCCGCCCCTCTGCTGGAGGTCACGTGCAGCGCGTCGGCAAGACCCATGCATCCCTTCGAGCAACGACGCCGCACGCGTGGCTACCGCTCGACCTTCCCGCGCCCCTCACGGAAGGCCCTGCGACCTCAAGAAGTCGCCCACCATCTGAACAACCAGGCCGTCGACCGACTGCGGCCGGTTCATGTACGGGCCGAAACGTGTCACGTCGCCGGTGAGGAGGCGCGTGGCCCGACAGCCAAATGCGCATGCAATGAGGCAGCCCGAGAGTGACCGCGGCATCCCGCACCTACCGGGCCCCGGCTATGCGCGATTCCTCAGCCCAAGCTGCACCATCACCGCATGTTCCACACGCTGGAGCTCGGAAGGTGGCAGGCGGCCGGCCAAGCCGACGAGCCGAGTCTTGGCGACCGTGGTCAGTCGATCGGCCATGGCCTTGGCAGGCTTCCCCTTCGACGTGACCGGGGCTTCGCTCGGATAGACGCGCTCCACGTTGCTCGTGAGCGGCACCACCTGTGGTACGTGAACGCCTCCGGCACTTGGCTCTACTACGATCTCTCGGATAGGTCATTCGCTATCGTGGCCGGGCCGTAGCGGAACGGAAGGCCCAGCCGCATCACCGCCGACCGCCTCACGCCTCGACCCTTCGCCTTGCTATGATGTCGGCCATGACAGAACACGAACACATCGCTCCCGCGACCAGCCCCAAGCGCGGTCTCCTATTGCACCCCTCCACCCGCATCTACGTCGCCGGTCACCTCGGCATGGTGGGTTCCGCCATCACGCGGGCCCTCACGGCCCGGGGCCACGAGAACCTCATCATGCGCGCCCTGGAGGAGCTCGATCTCACCGACCCGGCCGCCACCCTCGCCTTCTTCCAGCGGGAGCGTCCCGAGGTGGTGGTCATGGCCGCCGCAAAGGTGGGGGGCATCCTGGCCAACTGGGAGCAGCCCTACGAGTTCATCCAGCAGAACCTGGCCATTGAGCTCTCGGTGATCGAGGCGGCGTTCCGCACGGGTGTCACGCGCTTCCTCTTCCTGGGCAGCTCCTGCATCTACCCGAAGCTCGCGCCGCAGCCCTTGCGCGAGGAGTACCTACTCACCGGGCCGCTGGAAGAGACCAACCGCCCCTACGCCCTGGCCAAGATCGCCGGCATCGAACTCTGCCGTTCCCTGAACCGCGAGTACGGCACGGACTACCTCTCGGTGATGCCCACCAACCTCTACGGGCCCGGGGACAACTTCGACCTGCGCACCAGCCACGTGCTGCCCGCCATGATCCGCCGGTTCCACGAGGCCAAGGTGGGGTTGCCCGCCGAAGACGGGACGCCCCGCGCCCCGCACAGCCCGGTCACACTCTGGGGCACGGGCACCCCGCGACGCGAGTTCCTCTACGCAGACGACCTCGCCGACGCGGTCTGCTTCCTCCTCGAACACGGCCGGGCCGCCGACATCCCCGACGGCTTGGTCAACATCGGCACCGGGGTCGACCAGACCATCCGCGAACTCGCCGAACTCGTGCAACGCGTGGTGGGCCACGAGGGCGAGATCGTCTGGGACGACCAGAAGCCCGACGGCACCCCGCAGAAGCTCCTCGACATCTCGCGTCTGCGAGAGCTGGGGTGGCAGCCGCGCATCGGGCTGGAGGAGGGCATCGGGATGGCGTATCGGTGGTATCTGGGGCACTCATGACGAATCTCAAACTGACGATCGATGATGATGTCCTGAAGAAGGCACACATGAGGGCAGCGGCAGAAGGGACCTCCGTGAACGCGCTGGTGCGCGATCAGCTCGAGTCCTACGCCGGCGTCAGGGAAGACCGGCGCAGGGCCGTGCAGGCGATCTTGGATATCGCAGCAACCTCTCAGGCCGGCAGCGGCAGCCGCACGTGGTCGCGATACGAGCTCTACGCATGACCAAGACCGCCCTCATCACCGGCATCACCGGCCAGGACGGCGGATATCTGGCGAAGCTCCTCCTCGAGAAGGGCTACCAGGTGCACGGTATGATCCGGCCCACCGCCGACATCACAGCCAACCGCATCGACGCCCTCAGCCGCGCGAACCCGGGGCGTGTGCACCTGCACTACGCCGACCTCACCGACACCTCGAGCCTTGCCGCTCTCATGGACAAGAGCAACCCCGACGAGGTGTACCACCTGGCCGGGCAGAGCCACGTGCAGGTGAGCTTCGACCTCCCAGAGTACACCGGCGAGTCGACGGCCCTCGGCACCATGCGCCTCCTCGAGGTGATCCGGCAGCGACACAAGCCCGTGCGTTTCTACCAGGCGGCCACCTCAGAGATCTTCGGGGAGCCCCAAGAAGTGCCGCAGACCGAAAGCACCCCGTTCCGGCCGGTCAACCCCTACGCCGCCGCCAAGCTGTACGCCTTCTCGTTGGTGGGCGTCTACCGCCGAGCCTACGGCCTGCACGCCTCCAACGGAATCCTCTTCAATCATGAGAGCCCCTTCCGAGGCGCGACCTACGTCACGCGAAAGATCGCCCGCGCCGCCGCCGAGGTGGCGGCGGGCCTCTCCGACGGGGTCGCGCTCGGCAACCTGGAAGCACGGCGCGACTGGGGCTACGCCGAGGACTACGTGAGGGCGATGTATCTCATGGTGCAGGCCGAGACGGCCGACGACTACGTGATCGCGACTGGCGAGAGCCACTCCGTGCGGGAGTTCTGCGAGCTCGCTTTCGCCCATGTGGGGCTGGACTACACCAAGTACGTGCACCAGGATCCGGCCTTCATGCGGCCGGTGGACATCACCGAGACGCGCGGCAATGCCACCAAGGCACGCACGGCGCTCGGCTGGGAACCCACCGTCACCTTCGAAGAGCTGGTCCATATGATGGTAGACGCTGAAGTGGAGAGGATCACATCGCATGCCTGAGAAGACCGCCCTCATCACCGGCATCACCGGCCAAGACGGGGCCTACCTCGCCGAACTCCTCCTCGAGAAGGGGTATCGGGTGCACGGCATCAAGCGCCGGGCCAGCCTCTTCAACACCGACCGGGTGGACCACCTCTACCACGACCCCCACGAGCGCGACGTGCGCTTCCACATGCACTATGGGGACCTCACGGACGCCACCAACCTCATCCGCATCGTGCAGGAGACCCAGCCGGACGAGATCTACAACCTCGCCGCCCAGAGCCACGTGCAGGTGTCGTTCGAGACCCCGGAATACACGGCGAACTCCGACGCCCTCGGCACCCTGCGCCTCCTGGAGGCCGTGCGTATCCTGGGGCTCGAGAAGAAGACCCGCTTCTACCAGGCCTCCACCTCGGAGATGTTCGGCAAGGTGCAGGAGGTGCCCCAGAAGGAGACCACCCCCTTCTACCCCCGCTCCCCCTACGGCGCCGCCAAGGTCTACGCCTACTGGATCTGCGTGAACTACCGGGAAGCCTACGGCATGCACGTCTCGAACGGCATCCTCTTCAACCACGAGTCACCTGTGCGCGGAGAGACCTTCGTCACCCGGAAGATCACCCGCGCGGTGGCCCGCATCGCCCTGGGGCTCCAGAAGGACCTCTACCTGGGCAACATGGACTCACTGCGCGACTGGGGACACGCCCGCGACTACGTGCGTGCCATGTACCTCATGCTCCAGCAGGAGGAGCCCGATGACTACGTCATCGCCACCGGCCGCCAGTACTCGGTGCGGGAATTCGTGGAGCGGGCCTTTGCCGAAGTGGGCGTGACCGTGGGGTGGCGGGGCGAGGGCATCGCCGAAGAAGGGGTCATCGAGTCCCTGCATGCCCCACTCCTCGAGCGAGCAAGGAACGGTTACGGGCCGGCCGTGGGCGACGGGCCGCTCAAACCGGGCACCGTGCTCGTGCGCATCGACCCCCGCTACTTCCGGCCCACCGAGGTGGAGAGTCTCCTGGGCGACCCGAGCAAAGCCCGGGAGCGGCTCGGCTGGGAGGCCACCACCACCTTCCCTGAACTGGTGCACGAGATGGTGTGGGAGGATCTTGGGGAGGCGCAGCGGGCGGAACTCTGCCGGCGCGGTGGGTTCGTGGTGCGGGAGGGGCGGGAGTAGGTCACACCCTCTTCCGCGCGACCACCGCGAACGTGTTCTTCAGGCCGAGAGCCGATCCCAGCGGCTGGAAGGCTCGGCTCTGAGTGCTCCAATACGACTCGATCGAGCAGTCGAATCCCGATTCCTTGAGCAGGCGGCCGATGGCAAGCTGGTCGACGCCGTTCCTCTTCACGTGGTATTCCGCGTTATCGTGGACGGAGTCCTCCAGGTAGACGCCGCGCGCCCGTCTGATCTCTCGCTTGAGCGCACCGACCGCGTCGCCCTTGAACACACGCCACGACCCGAACGCCACGAGGGTCAAGACCCTGTCGAGCTTCCCCACCGAGTCGTACCGAAGCGGGTCTTGGAAGGAGAAGAACTGCCCGTGCTGCTTGAGGACCGACGCGACATCGGTGATCAGGCCCAGATAGTCGGGCACGTGGTGCAGGAACGAGTTGGCCACGACGATGTCGTAGCGCTCCCCCTTCTCCAGCAGGGCGTCGGCGGCGTCCTGGCATCTCACCTCCAGGGCGTCGCTGAACTTGTGGCACCTGGTCTCCAGCGCTTCGAGTTGACTTCGCGACGTGTCAACCGCCACCACCTTCGCGCCGAGTTCGAGGAACGGGATCGTGGCCGAGCCTTCACCGGCGCCCAGGTCGAGCACCACAGGCGTGTCCGCGTGCCGACGGGCTTCGTCGTACACCCGCACGACCAGGTCGCCATAGAGCCGACGCAGGGACGCGTGCTTCACGTGCGGAGCGCCGTCGACGTACTCCTTGGTGGCAGCGGCATCGTACCCCGCCACGTTCGCCAATGCCGCTATCCGTCGTGCCCGTTCGTCCATGCACCTCTCCCGCTTGACGCCAAGACGATCGCAGGGGGCGTCGATTGTCGTACGCCCAGAGACCCCATAATAGACGTGGCCCGCGGGGATACCAAGGAAGGGCCGAAGTTCCCTGACTCCTAGCCCGTACGGTACCATTGCGCTCGACGAAGCCCCTTCTTCGATCTCGCAGACGTGTCGTGCGATATCGAGTGGGGTATGGAACGGTGAGGGTTCAACCGGGAATCGACAACTACGGAGTTTCGCCGGCACGGCGCGACTCCGTCCCTCATGGAGGCCCAGTTTGGGCAAGACATCACGATCCGTGCTCGGGGCCGCGCTCGTCTTCGCGCTCTTGGGATTCTCCGCAAGCCCCGACCTGCTCGCCGCTCCTCCTACCGGTGCCGGCGACCCTCCACCATCTGCGGCCAGAAGCGGTGAAGCCGCAGTCGACGCCCTCGGCGAAAGGCTGCCCAGCGTGGCGCGGGCTTACGGCCTGACAGCGGCCCGACTGAAAGAACATCTGCGGGCCGATGCGAACCTGCGCCTTGACGGGCGCGACAAGCTGCTCTACGTGGAGCCCGGGCTCGCCGAGTTCACCGCGGCCGCGGATGCCGAACCCCTGGCGCCGCCTCAAGCCGCCGCAGCCGCGGCACCGTTGGAAGACACCTTCCTGCTGCACAGCCTGCCAGGGTCCCGCCGGACCATATACCTCGACTTCGACGGCCACGTACTGGCAGGCACCCCCTGGAACGCCGACTACCTGGGAAACCTGCCGCTCGTCTGCCCCGCCTGGAATATCGACGGGAACCCGACTGCCTTCGGCACCACGGAACGCACGGTGATCCAGCAGGTGTGGCAACGGGTGGCCGAAGACTACGCCCCGTTCGACGTCGACGTCACCACAGAGTACCCGGGGGAAGACGCGCTCGCCCTCAGCACCTTCACAGACCAGGACTACGGAGTGCGCGTCTTGATCAGCCCCGTGAGCAGTTCGATCGCACCTGGAGCCGGGGGGATCGCCTATGTGGGATCGTTCGATTGGGTGACCGAGCCGGGAGTACCGGCTCTGGTGTTCCCCGAGAACCTCGGCAATGGTGAGAAGTACATCGCCGAGGCGAGCACCCACGAGGCCGGCCACACCCTGGGGCTGTTCCACGATGGGGTGACCGGAGTCACCTCTTACTACCGAGGTCACGGAGCGGGAGAGACCGGCTGGGCCCCCATCATGGGCACCGGCTACTACCGCAACCTGACCCAGTGGAGTAAGGGCGAATACCTCAACCCCACCAACACTGAGGACGATCTGGCGATAATCCCCACCCACGGACTCGCCTTCCGCCCGGATGACGTGGGCGACGACCTCCTGGGCGCGACAGCGCTGCCACTGGAGCCGAGTCCGCAGGTGACCCGGTTGATCGGCCGGACCGGAGATTCCGATGTCTTCTCTCTAAGAACGGGCACCGGCACGCTCTCCGTCTCGGCGGCCCCTGAAACCCTCGGTGCGAACCTCGATATCCTGCTGGAACTCCGAGATGCGGCGGGAGCTCTGGTGGCCTCGAGCAACCCCACTGACTTCCTCGCGGCGAGTCTGAGTCAGGCGGTCACCACCGGAACCTACTACCTCACAGTGCGGGGCACGGGCAAGGGGACGCTCCCAGCCACGGGATACTCCGACTACGGCAGCTTGGGTACGTACACGCTGAGCGCCTCGGTTGCCCCGTTCGTTATCACCCCGACGGCGGGCGCCCACGGCTCGATCACTCCATCGACGCCTCAGGTGGTCGAGGCCGGGGCGGACCTGACCTTCGCTATCACGCCGGATACCGGCTACCACGTTCAGGATGTTCTGGTGGACGGGATCTCCGTTGGTGGGGTTACCAGCTTCGGATTCGTCGGCGTGGACGCGGACCGCACGATCGAGGCGGTATTCGCCGAGAATGCGCCGGGTCAACCGTTCGTCACCGCCCCCAACACCGGGGGCACCTTCCCTCGGCAGAGCACCATCCCCGTCACCTGGACGGTGCCCGCTCCCGTGGACAGCGGCGCCTTCGTCGTCTACCTCAAGACCTCCACGGGAGGTAGCTTCCTGCTGACCACGCAGAACGCCGTGGCCGCCCAGACCGAGTACACCTACGACTGGACTTTCACCCAACCGGTGGGGACCGGCTATCGGATCCTGGTCTGGTACCGCAACGCGGCCGGGAGTTACCTCTACTACGATTTCTCGGACGTGCCGTTCGATATCTTCGCGCCCCAACCCACGGTCACCGCCCCCAACACCGGGGGCACCTTCCCTCGGCAGAGCACCATCCCCGTCACCTGGACGGTGCCCGCTCCCGTGGACAGCGGCACCTTCGTCGTCTACCTCAAGACCTCCACGGGAGGCAACTACCTGCTGACCACGCAGAACGCCGTGGCCGCCCAGACCGAGTACACCTACGACTGGACTATCACCCAACCGGTGGGGACCGGCTATCGGATCCTGGTCTGGTACCGCAACGCGGCCGGGAGTTACCTCTACTACGATTTCTCGGACGTGCGGTTCGATATCAACTAGGGCACGTTAGCCACTCACTGGCCTGCCACCGAAGCTGTCCAAGGGGGGTCCCGTCCACAAGACGGGGCCCCCTCGCGTTCGGGAGACGGGCGGACGCTCCTCCCGCACCGGGAGCAGCTACGTGTCAGGATGGTCGGGGCCGAAGACACCGGATTCAACCATCCACAGCCTCGAGCAACCGCTGCACGAGCGCTGCGAGCGAGGCGGCGATCACACCCGGGTCATCGCGACCGGCGGTCGCATGACCGGCGATTGCACGTGTGTCCTCGGCCGTTCAGCCCATTGATACGAGTGACATTGATGTATACAATGGAGACACGATTGGAGGTGGACCATGAGATTCGTGAGTGTCCGCGACCTGCGTGGCAAGTCCGCCGAGATATGGAGGGATCTGCCGGACGAGCGTGAGCTGGTCATCACCAGTAACGGCCGGCCGGTGGCCATCCTCGCCGCTGTCGACGAGTCCAACCTGGAGGAGTCCCTTTCGGCCTTTCGTCAGGCGCGAGCCGTGGACGCCGTGGCCAAGTTGCAGCAGCGTTCAGTTGTCGCGGGGACCGACAGACTCTCCCTGGACGAGATCGATGCCGAGATCAAGGCCGTGCGCAGCCAACGCGCTGGGTGAGGATTGTTCTGGACACGAATGTGTTGGTGTCCGGGCTGCTGTCGCCATTCAAGGCACCCGGCGAGATCGTTCGCATGGTGTCTTCAGGAGAGCTCACCCTCTGCTTGGATGCTCGGATCTTGTCCGAGTACAGCGAAGTTCTGCTGCGGCCGAAGTTCGGGTTCCGTGTGGACGCGGTAGCGGCTCTCCTCCACTTTGTCGAGTATCGCGGCCACACCGTGGCCTCGTCCCCCCTTCCGGAACATCTGCCGGATCTGAGCGACGAGCCGTTCCTGGAGGTGGCTCTCGCCTGCGGAGCGGAATGCCTCGTGACCGGCAATCTCGCCCACTTCCCTACGCGGCTGCGTCAGGGAGTCGCGGTTTTCTCGCCCGGCGAGTTCATGGGCGCGTACAGGATCCTGTGAAGTGCCCCATCTGCGCCCAAAGAGAGCATGGACCCGAGTTCCGCCGGCCAGGGTGCGACAAGCCACGCCCGTTAGTTGGCAGCCATCCAGTCGATCAAGGCCTCACCCTCGCTCGGCATGCGGTCAGGCCCAGTGAGGCAATCCACGGCCACCTGGCCGAGCGCTGCGAACACACTGCCCGCCTCCTCCCAGGTGCGCTCGAACACCACTGGATCCACCGGCGCGCGGCGCGATGCCGCAAACGATCACGTGAACGCGTACCGAAAGGTCTCCCCCCGCTGCGCCACCGCTGCCGGAGCGTGACCGCGCCATTGACTACCCGAAGTGGAACGGCCATCCGAGCAACAGCTGGATCTCCCCTGCCTACAGGCGCCGCTCGCAGATCCTCCTCCTCACACCAACCCCCCATCTGATACCCTTCCCCCCGTGAACGAGCAGAACGATGCCACCCCTTCCTCCCACGCTACCGCCCTCCTCGCGCGCATCGAGGCCCGCACCGCCCGGGTGGGCATCATCGGCCAGGGCTACGTGGGGTTGCCCCTCGCTCTGGTGTTCGCAGAAGCCGGCTTCCCGGTGGTGGGATTCGACGTGGACCCTGCCAAGATCGAGGCTCTGAACCGGGGCGAGAGCTACATACGGCACATCGGCCCCGAGCGGGTGGCTGAGGCCCGCGCCGCCCAGCACCCCGAGGGCGGCCCCCTCTTCCAGGCCACCGCCAACTTCGATCTGCTCGCCCAGTGCGACGCCGTGCTCATCTGCGTGCCCACTCCTCTGGGGAAGCACCGCGAGCCCGACCTCTCCTTCGTCCACGACACCGCACGAGAGATCGCCGAGCGCCTGCATCCCGGGCAACTCGTGGTGCTGGAGAGCACCACCTACCCCGGCACCACCGATGAAGAGGTGCAACCCCTCCTCGAAGCCGCCGGCCTGCGTACTCCTCTCGACTTCTTCCTGGCCTTCAGCCCCGAGCGCGAGGACCCGGGCAACCCCGACTTCTCGACGCGCACCATCCCGAAACTGGTGGGTGGGGTGAATGCCGAAAGCACGGAGGTGGCCGCCGCCCTCTACGCGGCCGCCGTCGACCGGGTGGGAGAGGTGGCCGGGTTCCCTTGGACAGCTTCCCGGGGTTCTTAGGTGATGACCCGCTCATCAGGCAGCCGTTCGTTCCGTCAGTAGTGTAGCCCAGTAGATCTCGTCCGGGGTCTTGTTGTTAAGGCCTTGATGCCGGCG
>JAGXFW010000034.1 GCA_024637035.1 Actinomycetes bacterium | reverse complement strand
CGGTGGGCCCGAGTGCGGTGGGCCCGAGTGCGGTGGGCCCGAGTGCGGTGGGCCCGAGTGCGGTGGGCCCGAGTGCGGTGGGCCCGAGTGCGGTGGTAGGGGCGCTCGCTACCGCGGCTCCGGGGCTGGCACATGCCTGGCTGGAACATGCTCGCCTGCCGACGGACGGAAGCCCCGTCCTCCTTGTGGACCGCAGGTCGGTGTCTCTGGAGACCAAGTGGCGCCTCGAGAACGAACCTCTTGTGCAACTTCGGCAGGCCATCATCACCTCGGTGACTCCCCGAGCGAATGGAACCGTGCTGATCGAAACCGCGTTCGGCGAGGAGTTGGAGGCCGAGGTCGTCGTGCTCGCCGTCGGCTTGGCTCTCGGCGGCAGGACCACGGTCGGAGCGCAGGAATCCCCCGGAGGTCGATACGGGGAAGTGGCTGCCGACGCCCTGCTGGAGAGCTTGACAGCCCAGGGAGTCACCTTGCGCAAGAGGGAGGCCGCGGTTGGGGCTCGCCTCGGGCGCCGCACCGGCGCTCAGGCTCTCGGAGCCCTTTCCACCGCCGGCAGGGTGATGCCTCTTGCTCGGTGCGACGCGGAGGTCCCGGCGCTGCCGCACGGGGGACATCGTCTGCCCGCCGACCACCCAGTACTGCCGCCGAGCCCGTACGAGGAGGCCTGCGGCGGCGGGTCGAATGACGCTCTGGTGAGTGGTGCGGAGCCGGATGGCATCCTCGGCCCGAGAGATCTGTGGCTCGCTCCGGATGGGATCACGACGGGGGAGTGGTATCTCGACCCAGAGTTGGATGAAGTCATCGCTCGCGCGATCATGTCTGCGAACGGTTGGTGGAGCGCGGAGCCGCCACATTCGGTCTCGGGCCACATCGTGGTAGGGGATGGCGGTCCGCGAGAGATCCTCGACGGCGTGTGGGTCGTCGGGCAGGTCGCGGGCGCGGGTAGCTACATGGAGTCGCTTGGCAGCGGTTGGCGTCTTGGATGTGAGCTTGGGCGCCTCAGAAGGTCGCTGGGGGGCCGGTCGTGACGAGCGCAGTGCCAAGTGGCAAAGAGCAGCTCACCGCGCGTGACACTGAACGGGAGTCGGGAGAGGGGTGCTCCCCATGATCGCCGGGGCTACGACGTACGAAGTGGTGGTGGTCGGCGCCGGACACGCGGGCTGCGAAGCTGCTCTGGCGGCTGCGAGGATGGGCGTGCGGACCGCGTTGGTGACGCTCAGTGTCGACAAGATCGCCCTCATGCCCTGCAATCCTGCGGTGGGCGGGGTCGGCAAGGGACAGCTGACTAGAGAGATCGACGCCCTGGGCGGGGAGCAAGGCCGGAACACCGACCGTGCCTTCGTGCAGATGAAGATGCTGAACACGTCCAAGGGGCCGGCGGTGCGGGCGCTGCGGGCTCAAGCCGACAAGCGCCTGTATGAAGACTGGATGAAGGTCGCGCTCTTCTCGACTCCGGGCCTTGAAGTGATCCAAGGAGAGGTGGCCTCACTCGATGTTTCACGTGAAACAGTACGAGGGCTACTCCTAGCGGACGGTCGGCGCTTGCGCGCGCGTTCGGTGGTTCTCGCCGCGGGGACCTTCCTTCGGGGCAGAGTGGTCGTAGGTCAAAGAACGTACTCCGCGGGCCGCGTGGGGGAATCTCCGGCCACCCTTCTCTCCGCGAGCCTCGAGCATTGCGGAGTGGAGCTGGGCCGGTTCCAGTCCGCCACCCCACCTCGAGTGGACGGTCGGACCATCGACCGCGACAGCATGATCTTGCAGCCGGGAGATGAGGCGCCTCTCGGATTCTCCCACTGGGAATCCCCGCGGTCTCGTACGCAGCTGCCTTGCTTTCTCACCCACACGACAGAGCGAGTGCACGACGTGGTCGCGGAGTATCTCGATCTCAGCCCCATAAAGACCGGATCGGTAAGCGGGCGTGGCCCCCGGTACTGCCCATCCATAGACCGGAAGGTCATCAACTTCCCAGACCGCGACCGGCACCCGGTCTTCGTCGAACCCGAGGGTGCCAGGACGCACGAGATGTACCTGCAAGGGCTCACCACCAGTCTCCCGGTCTTCGTGCAGGAGAAGATCATCCAGGCGACTCCCGGGCTGGAGCGCGCGCGGCTTGTGCGGCCGGGCTACGCGGTGGAGTATGACTACATCGTCCCTCAAGGCCTCACATTGGCGTTGGGGGTGCGCGCGGTGCACGGTCTCTACTCCGCCGGCCAGCTCAACGGCACCTCAGGCTACGAAGAAGCGGCCGCACAAGGACTTCTCGCGGGCTGCAACGCTGCGCTCTACTCACGCGACCAGGATCCGATCATCCTGAGACGCGATCAGGCCTACGTGGGGGTATTGATCGATGACCTGGTCACCAAGGGCGTCGACGAGCCGTACCGGATGTTCACGTCCAGGGCCGAACACAGGTTGGTACTCCGGCACGACAATGCTGCAGAGCGACTGAGCGAGATCGGCCACTCCCTTGGCCTGATCTCCGACAAGCAACTTGAACGTGTCCACACGGAAACGGCTCTACTTGAGCGAGCCGCCGATCTTCTCGACTCGACGCGCCTTCGCGGAAACGATCGCACGGACGAGCTACTTGAGAGTCTGGGCACGCCACGTCTCACCGAGTCGCAAACTGCCGCCCAGGTGCTCAAACGGCCTCAGGTCTCCTTCGGCGATCTCGTACGGATGATCGAGGGGCCCGCGGCGGAGTGGCTCGGGGGACTCCCCGGTGACGTAGTGGACCGTTTGGCCGTGCGGGCACAGTATGATGGATATATCCAGCGCCAATTGGTGGAGATCGGCCATCGAAAGGCCGCCGAGAGCACCTCGATCCCCGACGATGTCGACTATCGCTCCCTGGAAGGCATCACCGTGGAGGCGAAAGACAAACTATCGCGCATGCGGCCGATGACTCTCGGTCAGGCGTCCCGAATAGCCGGCGTCTCACCGGCGGACGTATCCGTACTCACACTGCACTTGCACCGGCTCGGGAATTCGCGGAAACACGGAATCGACGGCGGAGCGGCGCCGGGTGGCGCTCGGAGCGGTTGAGCGACCTGAGCCCTCGATCGGAACCGCGCGCGCGCGGTCCGAGGAGGCGGCCACCTTGGATCTGAGCCATCGCACCGACTATGAAGAGCGTGGCCTCTCTCCTGAGGGCATCGGTCGTCTCTCCGTTTTCGGCGACATGCTGCTCGCTTCTCAGAGCAACGTCACGGCGGTGCGCGACTCTGAAGCCATGGAAGAGGTTCACTTCCTGGACTCCCTTTCGTTCCTCGACATCCCGGAGGTGCTGACGGCCCGGAGTCTGCTTGATGTGGGTGCGGGCGGCGGGCTACCTGCGGTGGTGCTCGCAATCGCGCTGCCTGACGTCCGCATCGTGGCTCTTGATTCGGTTGGAAAGAAATGTGCCTTCATCGAGTCTGTGCGCGCGCGCCTCTCCCTCCAGAATCTCGAAGTCGTATGTGCCCGCTCCGAGGACTATGGGCGCACAGCGGCGCGCGAGTCGTTCGAGGTGGTTGTCGCTCGAGCGGTCGCCCCTCTGCCGATCCTAGCCGAACTCTGCGTTCCTTTGGTTCGGGTGGGAGGGGTCTTCGTGGCGGCAAAGGGCGCGCTCTCAGACCAAGAGAGGATTGAGGGGGCGGCGGCCCTCGCTATACTGGGGTGCGACCCGTACCGGAGCGTCAGGGCACGCTCCTTCGAGAGAGCTGAGAACCGATGGTTGCTCGTCGCGAAGAAAGAAAGGGACACTCCCGCGGAGTATCCGCGTCGAGCGGGGATGCCCGCCAAGCGCCCGCTCGGGGCCTCGTGAGGAACGGAATACCAAGGTGATCTACGCGCTGGCCAACCAAAAAGGCGGGGTGGGAAAGACCACCACCGCGATCAATCTCGCCGCTACCTTGGCCCAGTCCGGCGAGCGCGTCTTGCTGATCGATCTGGACCCACAAGCCAACGCCACGACCGGCCTGGGGGTGCGTCTCGAAGCGGAAGAACCAACGATGCTCGAAGTGCTCCTGGGGGAGGTGGGTCTTGCGGAGGCCCTGGTGCCAACACCCGTCGAGGGCTTGCTGATAGCACCGTCGTCGAGGGACATGGCGGGCGCGAGTGTCATGTTGCCCGAACTGACACGCAGAGAGTTCCGTCTCCGCGATGCGCTCGCGGGTTTGGAGTCCTCGGGAGAGCGATTCTCGTATGTGTTCGTGGATTCTCCACCGTCGCTCGGTCTACTCACCGTGAACGCACTGGTCGCTTCGGACCAGGTGATAGTCCCGGTGCAGGCCGAGTACTACGCACTGGAGGGTCTCGCGCAGCTCCTCGACACGGTCGAAGCCCTCCGGCGCAGGCTGAATCCTGATCTTCGTGTCGCAGGTCTGGTCCTGACCATGGTCGACGTACGGACCAATCTGGCCAGACAAGTGGAGACTGATATTCGAGCACACTTCCCTGGGCTGACATTCGGTACAGTGGTGCCTCGTAACGTCCGGCTGGCCGAGGCGCCGAGCTTCGGGCTGCCCGTCTCTGTGTTCGACCCGCATTGTGTCGGTTCTGACGCATACTTCGATCTGGCGCAGGAGGTGGTTGGACGTGAGTAAGAGGAGAAGCGGCCTAGGGCGGGGGCTTGCTGAGCTCCTGGGCGAGGGTGCCCCGGCAGCAGACAGCGAAGGGACACACGGGCCATCGACCAGGCGGAAGATCGCGGGGACCATGTCGGACGCGACAGTATCGGTTGAGAAGCCGGAGAAGGAGTCCTCCGGCCGCAGGACCGCCGGCCTACGCGCGAAGACGGCGACCACGAGGGCCCCTTCCACGTCTGGCACACCCGCGCCATCGAGGCCCGGTACAGTCGAGCTTCCCGTGACGATGGTGCGACCCAACCCTCGGCAACCTCGGCGGGCGATCGAGGAAGAGCAACTCGCGGAACTGGCGCGGTCGATCGAGAGCGTCGGCCTCATACAGCCCGTGATCGTCCGGCCCTTGGGAGACGGCTACGAGCTCATAGCGGGCGAGCGTCGCTGGCGAGCGGCTCAGATGGCTGGCTACACGGTGATCCCCGCCATCCTGCGCGAAGCTTCAGATGTAGAAAGTCTTGAGTTGGCCCTCGTAGAGAACGTGGTGCGACAGGATTTGAACTCAGTGGATGAAGCCTTCGCCTTCCAGGTGCTTCTCGAGGACCTAGGGGTGACCCAGGAGGCTCTCGCCGCGAAGGTCGGCAAGAGCCGTTCTGCCATCGCAAACAAGATCAGGCTGTTGGAGCTGGCAGCACCTGTGCAGGAGATGTTGATCGACGGTTCCCTCTCCGAGGGGCACGGCCGTGCCCTTCTCGGACTGCGATCCCGCGGAGATCAAGTGAGGCTCGCGCGGAAGGCCGTCCGCTCGGGCCTGTCCGTGCGGGCGGTCGAGTCGGAAGTGCGGCGGGCGGCAACGGCTGCTGACGCCACGACCGAAATCTCGAAAGATACACAGCCGCGATTGCCCGAGGATCTACTCGACGATGTTCGCGACGGCTTCTACGGCCGGCTCGAGGTGGTCCCCCGTGTTCGATTCGGGCTCTCTGGGGGCGTGATCGAGCTCCCGTTCAAGGACGAGGAGGATCTGCGCCGGCTTGCTGCTCGCCTCGGAGGCTCGTGATCGTCGCTCGGTTCGCAAGTTCGTGACCGCGGTCGGCCTCCGTCGCTCTCGAACGGGTCTCCCGGGGAGCCGCCACGCGAAGTTCGAACGTCGAAGCCGCCGCGGACGAGCGCGGAACTCCTGAAGCCTTCGAGCCGTCACAATGGTCAAGAACGACATGCGTAGAACTTGACCCAAGGGACCCTATGAGGAGCGTGGCGCCATGAACGGGATCACACGAGCGGAAGTGCGAGACGCACGCGGGGTGGGTGGGTTCATCTTCCGCCGAAAGGCGGCCCTTTCGGCTGCCATCGTGGCGGTGGCGTTGGTCGCTGTGACGATATCGGCGGGCTGCACCGCTCAGCAGGGCACGTCGGGCGCCACAGGGGGAGACACCGTGACGCAGGCCATCGACTCGATCACCGTCTCGGGGCAGGGCACGATCAAGGCGGGGCCGGATGAAGCGGTACTCACCGTCACGGTCGAGACCGACGCACCCGACCCGCAGCAGGCGCTCGACGCCAACTCGAAGGGTATGCAGAGTGTGCTCGATCGGCTCAAGGCCGAGGGATTGGACGACAAGTCGCTGCAAACCTCCAACGTGGCCGTCTTCCCGAACCGCAGATGGGACGAGACGACGAACAAGGAGGTCACCGAGTCGTATCGGGCTCAGAACTCGATCCGGGTGATCCTGACCGACCTGGCTCGAGTCGGCCCCGTGTTCGCCGCGGCCACTGAGGCCGGCGCGGGGACGGTGTCCGGCCCCGAATGGCGCCTGTCTGATGATGGTGTAGCCGTATCTCAGGCTCTTGAGAAGGCGTACGCCGCAGCACGAGCCAAAGCCGAGACGCTGGCGACCGCAGCCGGCGTCAAGCTCGGAGAGGTGTTGAGCGTGCAGGAGAGCGGCGTCACGGCTCCCCCGGTATTCTACGGGGAGCGCATGGCCGCAGCCGATACGGCGGTCCAAGCGCCGCCGGTGAACCCGATGGACCTGGACGTCATCGGCTCGGTGACCGTGACATTCAGGCTCGACCGGTAGACTGGTATCCCGTCCCCAATAGAGACCCCGGCGGGGGCTGTGCCCGGCCGGGGTCTCTTCGCGCAGCCTCCCCCGCGAGAGCCCCACTCTCAGAGTGATGTGAGCACCTCGTGCTTCGGGGGGTGGGGTGCTGCTATGATGAGAACGGTATGGACCTGAGATGGGACACGAGCGCCGTCGAGAGCGGCTGGGAGGTGCGTTTGTCGGTGACTCTCGACCGACGCGAGACGAGTGACCTGTTCCTCGCCGGTGACTCCCTTATCTCCTGGCCGACGGAGGCCATGGTGCACCAGGGAGCCGGCCCCATCGATCGGAGCAGCATGTTCCTGTCCGAGATCGTTGCTCGGCCCGAAGGTCTGCGTTTGGTATACGTGACCGAGGAGGCAGCGACGAGATCGGGAAAGATCCTGGAATACCAAGCCCGCGCTGCTTTGGGGGGGTGAGACACACGGCGACGACAGATCCTATTTATGAGTTGATGCGGAGCTACCTCGAGATCGACGGGGTGTTGGCCGCGATCCTCGTTTCGGATCAGGGGCTTGTGGTCAATGGCGCCCAAAGCGGCCAGATAGACGTGGACACCATCTCGGCGCTGGTCGTCGATACCCTGACCTCGGCACAGCGGTTCGGCGTGGAGGCTGCCGTTGGGCGAGTGGATACATTGACGGTCGAGTTTGAGAAGCTCTCGGTTCTGCTCGCTCCGTTCGATCACGACCTCATGCTTGCCCTGGTAGGAAAGCCCGGTGCGTTCCTACGGAACGGCGGTTTGCCGCTCATGTAGGGCGCGTCTACTGGATCGAGGCAAGCAGTCGCCCGGTCCGGTAGTCCAGCAAGGCGATCACATCCGAGGCGGCTTCTGTGCCGTCGGTCGTCACCCCCCAGACCTCCCACATGAACGTCTCCGGCTTGCCCACGAAGAGGTCATCGCCATGGATGGTGGTGTACCGGTAGTCTTCGGCCCCACCCAGGAACAGAAGTTCGACTCGGTTCGGGAGTAGGTCTGTGCCGGCGAACAGCGTCTTGGCCCGGTCCAAGGCCTCCCCCGATGTGTTGAGCTCCGAGGCGGGGCTCACCGTGGCGGCAGCGAAGACGAAGCGGTACGCCCGGATCGGGTTGCCCGTGTACTGACCGTCTTGCGTGGGCGACGTGTACCGCTCTGCCACCACGAGCGGCAAGAACAAGAGGATAGCGACCACGCCGAGTAGGATGACGACGATACGCCGGTTCATCCCGACCTTTCGACTCCCGACACGCGTGACTCCTTCCTCGCGGGTAGTGAACGAACCTGGCCGTGGCGAACGGAGAGTGAAGACACTAGATTATCAGAGTCGACGCACGGCGAGGGGTGGTCTCTCGACCTCGGGAGCAGCGCACATAACACCCCGGTCCGAGGGTGGGGCGACTCACTGGAGGCGCTCGGCGCGTTCCGCCTCTTCGATCTCGGCGTCTGTGAGATCGAGGGGCGAAGGGCTGCGGATCGAGCGCCGGATGGCGGCTCCGAGCCAGATCGTCACGGCGAGCAACGCGAGGGCTCCGAGGGCCATCGTGCCGATCATTCGCAGACCCATGAGAGAGAGCAGCCCGTATTCGTCGGATGCATAGGCCAACCAGTCCTCGCTCAATTGGAGGTCGGAGCGCTCATAGGTGTCGACCAAAGCCTGGTCGAAGTCGGTTGCGTGCGAGAGTCGAGTCACGAGAGCCCATAGCTGCTCCTCGCCATAGCGGTCCGCGAGGAAGCGCACGACGGCGAATCCTTGGATCGTGGCGACGTCGCGATCGGGACCGCGGAGTGCGTCGATCTTGGCGAGGGCCGAGAAGCCGAGAACGCGGTCCGATGTCACCATGTAGAGCACTTCGATCGTGTGATCATCGGCCCCCGAGACGAACTGAGCGAACCCTTCGTTGAACCAATCGGGTATTCGGAGCCCCGGCGGCACGTTCGCGCCAAGGAGGATGTGGGCCATCTCGTGTGTCACGACCTCCTGATCGAGGTCGGAGCCCCGAAGATATATGCGATTGCCCCCGAATGTGGCGAACCCCCTGGTCATGGAAGCCGGCTGGATCCGCTCGTATTCGGCATCGTCCTCGACCACGAAGACCTCCACCGGCTCCGTGGGACTGTTTTGGAATCTGGGGCGCAGTCGGTTCCACGCGCGTTCGGCCATGGCGAGGGTCTTCGCGGCCATCTCGTCCGTGGTGCTGTGCACCCTCACGGAGGGGGAGGAGGCCACCGCATCCAATGAAGAGAGCACCTGCTCCCGGTGGGCTGAGGCCGTGTGTATCTGGGGGAAGAGGGCGAACGCGAATGTCGCCAGGGCTACGGCAAGCAGGTATTTCAGGCCCCCGCTTCCCTTCGGTGCATTGCTCCTGGTGGGCGGATCGCTCCTCATGGGCACATCGCTCTTCGTGGGTGGATCGCTCCTCATACGCAGATCTCACCCCACACGACCGGCACGTGGCGCTCGAGATCGCGGCTGGCTATGCGCAACATGTGCCGGTCAGAGCCGGCGCCACAGAACACGATGTCGGTCGACAAGATCACTGAGTCGCCGAACACAGGAAGGTCGGCAGGCAGACCCACCGGCGTCACACCACCGACAGGATAGCCGCTCGCCTGTTCCACGAGTCGGCGGGACGCGAGTCTGACTTCATCTCCCCCCGCGAGAGACGCCAACTTGGAGAACGAGAGATCGCGGTCGCCGGGCACCAGAGCCACCACGGGCGCACCATCGACCAGACACACCAGGCTCTTCACGATAGACGACACGAGGACGCCCAGCCCTTCGGCTGCTTCGGCCGCGGTGCGCGCATAGCCGTGCGTCGCGACGATCTCGTGTGTGACGCGCGCGGCCGACAGCACCTTGGAGACCGTGGTCTCGTCGGAGCGGTGGCCGGCGGTGACGTCGTGCTCGTCTTCCGGGCGGTTCATGACGATTAATTGTACCCTGCGACGTTCGACACGACTGGAAAAGGTCGTGCTCGGGGGATCGCGCGCCGCGAGGGAAGGCAGTCGGGGACTCTCGGGTGGGGTAATATCCTCCCCATGGGATCCAAAGTCGGCCGCATACTTGTGAACACCGGAGACGGCAAGGGCAAGACCACAGCCGCCCTTGGCACGGCGTTCCGCGCGGCTGGTCATGGGCAGAACGTCGCGATCGTCCAGTTCCTGAAAGGTAAGTGGACGTACGGTGAACTTGCCGCCATCCAGAGGTTCCCCAACATCTTCCTGGCTCGGATGGGCTCGGGGTTCACGTGGGAGAAGGAAGGACTCGAGGAGGATCACGCCCTCGCTAACGCAGCGTGGGAGATCTGCCAGCGGATCGCCCGAGAAGATGATCACGACCTTCTCGTGATGGATGAGTTGAACTATGCGATCGACTACGGGTTCATCGAAGTGGAAGACGTCGTTCGGTTCCTCGCGGAGAAGCCTGGGCGACTCGCTATCATCATCACAGGTCGGCGGGCGCGGCAGGAGATCATGGACGCGGCGGACACTGTCACCGAGATGCGGGTCGTGAAGCACGCCTTCAAGGAAGGCACCCGGGCACAGAAGGGCATCGAGTACTGATCTCCGCCGAGGGCGCCGCCGCCGATCGGACACGGAAGCCGTGCTCGATGGAGGGCATCGCCCACAGAGAGGGCACGCAGTGAGCGAAGATCGAAGAAGCAGCGAAATACCTCGACTTAAGGAAGTGAGGCACCACCCGCATGTGGTGGAGTTCCTCGCTCGCGCCGATGACTACTTGGCGGCCCTCGGCTATACCGAACACGGCTCGCGCCACGCGTCACTCGTGGCGCACATCGCCCACAATGTCCTCTCGCGGCTTGGGTATTCGGACGAAGAGACCCAACTCGCGGCTGTGGCGGGCTATGTGCACGATCTGGGCAACTTCATCGCCCGCGAGAACCACGCTCAGTTCGCGGCTCTGCTCGCCTATCAGATCTTGCGCGATCTGGAGTACAGTCCCGCCGACTGCGCCACGGTGATGGGTGCCGTAGGCAACCACGACGAGGAGCTCGGGCAGGTGATCGATCCCGTCTCCGCGGCGTTGATCCTGGCGGACAAGTCCGATGTGCACAGAAGCAGGGTGCGAGATCCCGCGAACGCCGCCGTCGATATCCACGATCGGGTGAACTACGCGGCGGAACGCTCGTTCCTCAACGTGGACGCTGAGGATAGGTCGATCACGCTCGAACTGACGATCGACACCTCCATCTCTGGGGTGATGGAGTACTTCGAGATATTCTTGTCTCGCATGATCATGTGCAGGAGAGCGGCCGAGCGTCTCGGTTGCTCGTTCCAGATGCAGATCAACGAGTTGAAGATCTTCTAACCAAAGAGTCTGGAGGACCGATGTCGGTGCGCAGCGTTCCCACGGAGAGGGCACGAGCAGTTCTCGTGCGGCTCGTGGAGCTGAACCGCATCAGCGGTGAACTTCCCGGTGACCTCGGCACTCGCGATCCCGACACCGATGACGAGAGCGGCCTGGCCCTCACCCCCGTTCGGCGGCGACGCCTGTACGAGGATGTCGTGGCGCAGCTCCAGAGCCTCATTTCGAGCGGAAGGTTGGAGCCGGGCGACCGTCTGCCGTCGGAGCGCTCGCTCGCGGATCAGTTGGCCGTGAGTCGGGCCAGCGTGCGCGAGGCTCTTCGAATCCTCGAGGCTCGCGGGATGCTGGAGACCCGACCGGGCGACGGGTTGTTCGTCCGCGGCCGACGCACCGAGGAGATCGTGAGCATCCTGGCCTCGTACCTGGTCCGTGAGCGGGAGAGCCTGTTGGAGGTGCTCGACGTGCGGGAAGCGCTTGAACGCAAGGCGGCCGAGCGCGCCGCTGTCCTTGCTACGAGCAGCGATCTCGAGTCGATAAAGGGCGCCCTCGTTCTGATGCAGGAGGAGGTCCTCGAGGGGAAGTTGCCGCTGGAGTCGGATACTGAGTTCCACCGGGCCCTGGGAGCCGCGTCGCGCAACGAGGTGCTCAGTCAGATGCTGGAAACGGTGCTTGGCCTGATGTCCCAGCGCAGGCGAGAGGTGCTGAGTGGCGACCACAGCGGCATCCTCATGCTCCATCAGCACGTCAACATCTATCGTGCCATCAAGAACCACGATGAGGCGGCAGCCGGCGCGCTCGTCTCGGCTCATCTGCGCGAACTGGGCCAGATGCCGGCTCGACCTCGGGCAGGGTATCCGCGCCCGTAGCCTCGCGCTGAACGGTGCCCGTCTCGCCGATCGCACGTCGCCCTCGCCCCCGCGGGGGTGCCCCCGATGATCCAGCGGCAGCGATTCCGCGGTCCGCCCCCCGGTAGCTACCGGTCCACTGGTCTGACCAATCGGCACCGATAGATCCACGATCCCACGGAGTTGACCCGGCGTCCGGGGCCCGGTTACCGGTGTCGGCCTAGGAAAAGGGGGGGTTGACACCACTCTGTGACGTATGACACACTGCACTTGTCTATTGGTCTGACCACTAGATGACACGACCCAAGGGGGTTCCAGAGGGCAGCAGGTCGGGGGATCCGAACCCAAGAAGAAAGTGTCACCTTCCCCGTGACGACTGAATCATCCGAGGCAAGTCCGGTGAGAATCCGGCGCGGTCCCGCCACTGTGAGTCGCCGATAGCAGCAGATCGGTGCGAGCCAGAAAACTCGACGGGGAACAAGAAGAGCTACAGAGCTTCTCGAGGCAAGAAGCACGCACCTTGCCTTGGGAAGCTCTTTTTTTGTCTCGTGGCATGGGTGTTCGAGCCTTCGAAGTAGTGGTTCGTGTTCGGTGTCCAGTATGAGCGTCGAGGAGAGGAGACTTTTGAGCGAGAACAAGAAGCATACGGTGATCTTCCAGCCTTCGGGTAGTCGAGGTCAGGTCGAGGACGGGACTCCCCTCCTTCAGGCCGGCCGCGACTTGGGCGTGGAGATCGAAGCCATCTGCGGCGAGAAGCGCACGTGCGGCAAGTGCAAGATACGCATCGAGGACGGCTTCTTCGAGCGCTACGGCGTCGAGTCGTCGCGTGACCATGTCTCCGCATGGCGTCCGGTGGAAGAGAAGTTCTTCTCCGACGAGCGCAAGGAACAGGGGTACCGTCTAGCCTGCGTAGCCAAGGTGCACGGCGACCTCGTGATATTCGTGCCCGAAGAGGCCCGGGCGGGCGGCCAAGTTGTGCGCAAGGGCGTCACGGATCGCAAGATCAACGTGAACCCCACGGTGCGTACCTACTACATCGAGATGCAGCCGCCCACGCTTCACGATCCGCTGGGCGACTACGAGCGTATCTGCGACGCCCTCAAGGCGCAGCACGACCTTGATGCCCCCATCCTCGACTACAAGGTGCTCGTGGGCATGCCGGACACGCTCCGCGCAGCCGCCTGGAAGGTCTCGGTCTCCATCTGGAGCGGCGGTCCGACTCCCGAGATCATCCGCGTCGCTCCCGGAACGGTGGATCGCAGCATCGGCATCGCGATCGACGTGGGAACCACCAGCGTCGCCGTCTATCTGTGCGATCTCGCGACCGGCGAGGTCATCGGCCACGACTCCATGATGAACCCGCAGGTGCCCTACGGCGAAGACGTCATGAGCCGAATCACGTACGCCATGTCGCACGACGACGGCATCGACAAGCTCCAGGCGGCCATCATCGAGGGCGTGAACACCCTCTCGGCCCGTGTTGCTGAGGCGTCCGGCTTCACTCACGAGGACATCCTCGAGCTCGCTATCGTGTTCAACACGGCGATGCACCACTGCTTCCTGGGCATCTACCCTGAGCATCTGGGCCTCGCTCCCTACGCGCCTGCCCTGCACCACTCCATCAACATCAAGGCCCGCGATCTCGGCCTGAAGTTCGCCCCGGGCGCAAACGTCTTCGTGTTGCCGAACGAAGCCGGTTTCGTGGGTGCCGATAACGTGGGTGTGCTGATCGCGGAAGAGCCGTACAACAAGCACGACAAGCAGCTGATCATCGATATCGGCACCAACGGCGAGCTCATCATGGGCAACAGCGAGAAGCTGATCAGCTCCTCCTGCGCCACCGGTCCCGCCCTCGAGGGCGCGCACATCAAGTTCGGCATGCGCGCGGCCCCGGGCGCCATCGAGAAGATCTACATCAATCCCGAGACCAGGGAGCCTCGCTACAAGGTCATCGGCAAGGATGAATGGTCTGACCAGATGGATCCCGAGACGATCGGCACCAAGGGCATCTGCGGATCCGGCATCATCGACGGCGTGGCCGAGCTCTACAAGTCGGGCATCATCGACAAGACCGGCAAGTTCGTCAAGGATATCGAGCATCCGCGCCTGCGGAAGGGCGACGACGGTTCCGAGTACGTGGTGGCCTGGGCGAACGAGACCTCCATCGGTCGCGATGTCACCATGACCATCAAGGACGTCCGCGCGGTGCAGCTGGCCAAGGGCGCCATGTACGCCGGCGCCAAGATCATGATGCAGAAGCTCGGCTACGAGACGCTCGATCGTGTCGTCCTGGCCGGGGCCTTCGGTTCGTTCATCGACCGCGAGGAATCGCTCGTACTCGGCATGTTCCCGGATGTGCCGATACTCAAGGCCTACGCTGTGGGCA
The DNA here is from genome assembly GCA_024637035.1 of Actinomycetes bacterium. Taxonomy (GTDB): domain Bacteria; phylum Actinomycetota; class Thermoleophilia; order RBG-16-64-13; family RBG-16-64-13; genus JAHJSA01. The sequence continues at coordinate 2,827 of JAGXFW010000034.1, read as the reverse complement.
ATGCAGCCGGTGACGGCGCTCGCATGGCGCTCCTCGACTTCAACAAGCGCGCCGAGGCCGATGAATGGGCTCGGAAGGTGGAGTACGTCGAACTCTCCGTCGAGCCCGCGTTCGAGAAGGAATTCATGTATGCGATGCACATCCCGCACATGAGGGACTCGTTCCCGAACCTAAAAGAGGTTCTCACCGAAGAGGGCCTCGGCCACCTGATCAAAGGCTAGGAGCTCGGTTCATGATGACGGTTCGCCGTCAGGACACGCTGGGTGCGGGCGAGACAAGGACGCAGGGAGCCCTCGTAGCAGCGCTACGGGGGCGACCGAGGACACCGTATCGCACCGCCCAGCGTGTCCGCGGCGGCCAACGCTTCATCGTGTAGCGAGCTCAAAGGAGGAGACGTATGTTCGTTTTCGAGAAGGAACAGAAGGTATTCGATATCGGAGGGGTGAAGGTCGGCGGTCAGCCGGGCGAGAACCCGCCGCTGATCATCCCTTCGCTCTTTCAGAAAGGCGATCCCTGCATCGAGAGTCGCAGGGCTCGCACCTTCAACAAGCAGATGGCCGGCGATCAGATCAAGCGGCTCGAGGAGATCTCCGAGCTCACCGGCATCCCGGCGATCGTGGCCATGGTCGCGAACTCCGGCGACGAGATGAAGAACTACATCGACTTCTACGCGGAAGCCACGTCGATGCCGTTCGCCATCGACATGTGGAACCTGGATCCCCGCATCGAGGCGACCAAGTACGTGGCTGAGCAGGGTCTTATGGACCGGCTCCTCTACAACTCCGTCACGGTGTGGAGCCCCGACGTGCCCGCGGAAGTCGAGCAGATCAAAGGACTCGGCGTCAAGCACGTGGTCACCGTTGTCATGGACATGATCGACCAACTCCCGAGCGGCCGCATGTCGTCGTTGGACGACATGCTCACGAAGCTCGAGGCGGGTGGATTCGACAGCATCATCGTGGACACCTCGGTGATGAACCTGCCTTCCACCGGCATCTGTGCACTCTCCAACCGTTTGCTGAAAGAGAAGTACGGGCTGCCAGCCGGCGCCGCTTCGGCGAACGGCACCTACATGTGGCAGAAGGCCGTCTGGAAAGAGAACAGAGAGAAGTGGGGCGAGAGCGCCTTCATCGGTCTCGACGCCGGCACACACGCCGCCACGGTGGCCCTCTGGGGCGACTTCATCTTCAGCGGTCCGATGTGGGGCAACGAGCACGTGTTCCCGGCTGTCGCCGCGGCCCACGCCATGGTGAGCACCATGCGCTACGCTGAGACCGGCAAGCTGACCGAGAACGACGCGACCCCCGTCTATAAGCTGTTCCCGGACTTCATCAAGACGCTCAAAGGCGAAGCGTAGGAATCCGGACGTCAATGCACCGAAACGTAAGGAAGGAGACAACAGAATGGCGATGACTTCCAAGGAGCGGGTGATCAACATGATCACCGGCAAGCCCATCGACCAAGTTCCGGCCTCATCGGGGTTCGGCAACGTGATCGTGGCGGGTCTCGAGAAGTACAAACTGCGGTTTGCGCACGTGCATCTGGATGCGCAGGAGATGGCCGACGCGGCAGCGGCGACTGTTGAGATCGTGGGCATCGAAACGCCCATCGTGCCGTTCGACATGGGTGTACTGGCCGAAGCTCTCGGCGCGCGCCTCAACACCTACGCGCACTCCGAGGACCTGCTGTACCCCACCATGCGCGACAAGTTCGTGCAGACGGCCGACGACATCGTGATGCCCGCGGACATGGCCAACGCAGGCCGCATCCCGCTGGTATGTGAGGCGATCCAGATCCTCAAGAAGCGCTTCGGCGACGATTACCCGGTAGGCTCGTGGATCCTCGGCCCCTTCACCCTGGCCAGCCAGGTGTGGGATCTGAACGATCTGCTCAAGTCGAGCGCCAAGGACCCGGCGAAGGTGGAAGCCATCCTCTCGAAACTGACCGACGCCCTCATCCTCGAGGGTCAGGCGTATATCGACGCGGGCGCCGACTTCATCACGCTCCGCGAGATGGGCGCCACCTCGGACGTACTCTCGCCGCGTATGTTCAAGAAGACGGTCAAGGGTTGGTCCGAGAAGATCCTCTCCGCCCTCGACATCCCCAAGGTCTACCACATCTGTGGCGGCACCGACATGATCGTCGAGGACATGGCCGACATCGGGGCGGACGCCGTCTCCGTGGACCAGAAGAACGACCTGGTCGCCACTCGCGAGAAGCTCGGCGCCGATGCCGTGATCCTCGGCAACGTACACCCGTACGACGTCTTCACGGCGGGTACGCCGGAACTAGTGCGCACCGAGGTGCAGAAAGCGATCGACGGCGGAGTCGACTCGGTGTGGCCGGGCTGCGACATCTGGCCCGACACGGGCGTCGAGAACCTGAAGATCTGGGTCGAGATGGTGCAGGCCATGGAGCCCCGCCACAAGGCGTAGGTGTAGCGCGGAAGAGACGGTGGGGCCGAGAGACCGGCCCCACCACCCCGCCCGGTCGAGGATCGAAAGCGGGTCAGAGGGTCGGCGGCCTCATCGGCCGCCCCACAAGGACTAAGGAGGAACACCACATGTCAGACGAACGCAAAGCTGAACTCTTCAAGGAACTGCACGAAGCCGTAGTCGAATACGAGGAAGACCGGGTAGCCGTAGCCGCCCAGGCCGTCCTCGACGAAGGCTTCGACGCCTATGAAGCCATCATGGACGGCCTCGCCTCCGGTATGGAAGAGGTCGGCGTGCTCTTCGACAGCCAGGAGTACTTCGTCCCCGAGGTACTCATGTGCGCCGACGCCCTCTACGCCGGGCTCGACATCCTCCGTCCCCACATCGACATG
>JAGXFW010000033.1 GCA_024637035.1 Actinomycetes bacterium | reverse complement strand
GCCTGCCGCCTACAACGCCCCGCCGGCCGCTCCCCCGGCCGCGCCGCCGCAGCCCACGCCGCCCCCGACGAATGCGCCCTCCTACCCCCCGCCCGGTATTCCGGCCGGACCGGGTGGACCTGGCGGACCCAGTGGGCCGGGAGGGCCGCCGTACGGTGGAGGCGGGCCGGCCTTCGGCGGCCCCGCACCGACGCGCCGCTCCGGAACGGGATTCTTCTCAAGCCTGTTCGACTTCTCGTTCACGAGTTTCGTGACCCCGAAGATCATCAAATTCATCTACATCCTGACTCTGGCTCTGATCGCACTCGGCATCCTGGCGTTCGTGATAGCCGGGTTCTCCAATGGCTTCGGCTATGGCCTGCTGATGCTCCTGATCGTCGCACCGATCATGGCAGTGGTATATCTGATCTTGGCCAGGCTGTGGCTGGAAGTGGTGATCGTGCTGTTCCGCATGGAGGAGCACTTGGAGGAATTGGTCAAGAGGAAGTGAACTACGCGAAGAGGGCGCCCCTCGGGCGCCCTCTTCTCTTCTTCATAGCCGGCCCGCAGCCGCAGGCTGGGGGCCGCGATACTTCTGTCAGTCTTTCAGCAGGTATGTGTCGCCGGCACGTTGGACCACGCGAACATCGGAGCGTCCCTCTGCTTCAAGCGCCTTGCGTAGGCCTTGGACCAGGGTGAGCGGCTTGCGGTCGGTCCCCTCGATCGTCACGCTTTGCTCGCCGCTCTTCACGAACTCTTCAATGATCTCCTTGTAGAAGCTGACGCGTTGTCTCGTGGGCACTTGTTTGGGAACCAGAGAGAAGCCCTTGCTTCTTGGCATCGTCGCTCCGCCTTTCCAGTACTCTTTGCATGCTGCGTTCTAACGGTGCTTCACACTACTTGTATGATACTTCCACGTCAGACGAACAGCAAACTGAAGAACATCCGAATCAACGAACTAATCCCTTAGGACCAATATCATCGCGGCCCACAGCCAGATGAGGAGACTCGAAGCAGTCGAGAGACTCAGCGCATCGGTGAGGCCGAAGACGAGGCAGGCGACGAAGGCTGCGCCGGCTCCAACGACTATCGCCCGATTGCCCCTTCTCCTCCGACCGAGGCCGGCTGCTGCCATCGCGAGCAGCCCAGCGGAGAGCAGGGCGAACCCTGACGCGGCCGGGACGCCGAGTGTGAGGGCGGTGTCCAAGAGCATGTTGTGCGCCTGGGAGACTGTGTACGACAACCCCACGGTCTCGTACGGGTAGCGTATGGGGAGCACATCGTTCAGCGTGCCGAGGCCGATGCCGGTGAAGGCGTGGTCGGTGACGCCCTGGAGCGCGGACAGCCAGATGTCCGCACGGGCCAGCAACTTGGTCTCGAGTGGCTCTTCGCGTAGCAGCAGGTCAAGGAGGGCGCTGAAGGTGCTCGGGCGCGCGGCGGCCACTGCGAGTCCAGCCACGAGGAGGCCGAGCGCCGCCCACAGCCAGCGCCGAGTGCGCAGCACCATGGCGAAGAAGGTGGCCACAAGCAGAGAGGCCAGGGCTGCCCGTGACCCTGAGAGGACCACTCCGGCGGTGGCGATCGCCCCGAGCGCCGCCGTCGGCCCCAGAGCTCGGATGTATGAAAGCCATGATGGAGCGGCAACGGCTCTGTCGCCATGCAGTAGAGACGCTATCGAGAATGCGGCGAAGGTGGCCAGGATGCCACCCGTCTGATTCGGAGAGATGCCGACTCCCACCCATGCGGGCGCGTGCGGCACCAAGGAAGGGATGGCCGAGTAGACCGGTGACAGCCACGGCACCTTGTCGGCCCGCCAATCGGTGAGCAACGGCAGCATGATCGCCAGAACGAACCCGAGGGAGAGCGCCGCTCCCGATAGGACGTCAGCCGTCGCGCGCGCCCGGAGCCGGTGGAGCGGCTCGCGACGCCGGTTCTCACTCGAAGCCGTCGAGAGACCGAGGACCACGAAGGAACCCAGGAGCAGTTGCCCGTACCAGGGTAGGCTTGCGACCCTGTCTGGGGCGGCCAGCCATGAAAGGGCTCCTCCGAGCGCGAGGAGGGCTCCGCCCCACTGCACCAAGAGCAATACGCGGACTTTTTCCGGGGGCTGCGGGCGTAACCTCACGGGGTCTCCCCACTGGGCCGGGTCAATCCCCGCAGGTGGCTGATGAGCAGTGCGCTCCCCGGCGCCCGCCGCAGCCCTTCACGGTAGGCGGTACGGGCGCCTTCGACGTCGCCGAGTTCAGCCAGGCAGTCACCCAGCGCCGCGAAGAGGTAGGGGTCGCGGGTGATGGTGCCCGCGGCGTGCTGTAGGCGGGGAAGCGCCTCGAGGGGGGTCATGGTGTGGTAGCTGGTGCGTGCCCAGGCCGATTCGATCGCCGGGTTCCCCCGCAGCACTTCGGCCGCGGTGCCGTAGAGGTCGCGGGCGAGTGAGGGGAGGCCGTCCTGCTCCAGGATCGCGCCGAGAGCCAGATACGGCTCGGGCGCGCGGCGATCGAGACGAATCGAGCTCCGCAAGGCCTGCACCGCCTCGCGACGATCGCCCAGTAGGAGCCGGATCTGCGCCTCCTCGTAGCGTGACCAACCCGACTCGCGCACCTCGATAGCGCGATCGACCAGAAGGAGTGCCCGTTGTCGCCGCGAAAGCTTGTCGGCGGCATCCGGAGACGAGGTGAGGAGGAGCGCACGAGCCAGTGTGAACCTGATCGACTGCTCTTCGTGCACGCCGATGGTCGAGGCCTGCATCTCGGACTCGGCACGTTCGAGCACGGGCAGAGCCCGCGCAGGAAGGCCCACGTTCAACAGTCCCCGGCCGATCCGCAGAAGCAAGGTCGCCCGCCCGTTCGCTCTCGAGAGGAACTCGTCGTCGTGGTCGGGTGAGCCGACCGGCCGGTCGACTGGGTTCGCCAGGGTGCTCGCTGCGGCAGTCTCGTACCAGTGGGCGGCCGTCGTCTCGTCGCCGGCGGTGTAGGCCTCCTCGGCTCGCGCCAAGAGTAGGTTGGCGGCGTCGGTGGTGGCATACGAACGCTCGGCCTCTTCCCAGTGACCGGTGGCCGCGGCGACTTCCCCCAACCACAGCCTTCCCGTTCGATCGAGGCTCCCACGCCGTTCTGCGGCTGACAGCAGGCGGAACGCATCCTCGGAAGGCGTGAGTGCGGCGACCGATCCGTACAGCCGCCAGTAGGAAGCCCGGTCGGCGATGGATCCGCCCGCCGGCGGACCGAACCAGGGTCGTGCAGCGGTGGAGACCACGTCCAGGCCCAGGAGTCTCTCCGCCTCCACCAGGGGTTCCTGGTCGCCGGTGACGAGATGTCGGTCGAGCTTCGAGCCTACCGCGTTGAGGCGCCACAGCAAGTCGAGTTCCGGCCACGCCGCCAGCAGGAGCATGCCGGCAAGAAAGACGGCCAGCCACGCGGTGGCCCACGCGATGCGGGGCCGGCGGCTCAGTCCAGATCTCGATCGATCGAAGGGTGTGCTGGGTGCCACGTGGGGCTCCGCCTCTCAGGCGCACGGCAGAGGACCGTGCCCGCAGACGTTGGTGGGCGCGAGAAGCTGCGCCGGCAGAATATAGCAGCTACGGTATGCTCGTGACCGTATGAGGAGTGAGATCGGGGTGATCGGACTGGATGCCATCCGCAAGAGGAGTTCGCCCGGGGCGAGGACTTGGGCCGCCGCGAGGATCGTGGGGGCCGCGAGGATCGTGGGGGCCGGCCTGATCGTGGGGGCCGCGAGGATCGTGGGGGCCGGCCTGATCGTGGGGGCCGGCCTGATCGTGGGGGCCGCCGTGCTGATGGTGGGCGTGACTCTGAGCGGGTGCGGGCCTTGGTCGGACGACGATGGACGGATCGGGCTGACGGTCCCTCCCCGGGACAGGTCGCCGGCCATGGCCAGGCAGCTCGATCGATCCGACCGCCTCGATCCCGTGCCCGGATTGGTGTCGTCGATGAGCGCCCGCGAGAAATCGGCCCAGCTGCTGCTCGTCGGATTCCCCGGCCCGGAACTGTCGGCCGGACTCCGCGCTCTACTGGAGGAGGGTCCGGTGGGAGGTGTGATCCTCTTCGACTGGAACATCGGGTCGGCTTCGGAGTTGGCGGCGTTGACGTCGGGCCTGCAGCAGGCGGCGCGTCGCGGTGGTTCGCGCGTCCCCCTGCTCGTGGCCGTCGACCAGGAGGGGGGACCGGTGCGTCGCGTCCGCGACGGCGTGCCCGAGGTGCCGGCGGCCAGGACGCTGGGCGAGTCCGCGTCACCCCTTGAAGCTCGCACGCTCGCGACCGAATCCGGGAGGGCGCTCCTCGGCCTGGGTATCAACACCAACCTCGCCCCGGTGGCGGATGTGGTGGCGGAGCCGAACTCGTTCCTCTATCGACGTACGTACTCGGGAGATCCAGACGTGGTGGGTGCTTTTGTCTCGGCGGTCATCGAAGGGCAGGAGGCCGTGGGGCTCGTGTCCGTGGTGAAGCACTTCCCCGGCCATGGGAGTGCCCCGGGTGACTCGCACTCGGGTGGGGTTCGGTCGGAGACGGGGCTCGGGGAGTTCGAGGCGGTGCACCTGCGGCCCTTCCGCGAAGCCGTGCGGGCCGGCGTCCCCGTGGTGATGCTCTCGCACGTGGTCGCGCCCGCTCTCGGGTCCGAGGTGCCCTCGTCGATATCGCCTGAGGTGGTGCGACTACTGCGCCACGACCTGGGATTCACGGGAGTCGTGCTGACCGACGACATGGAGATGTCTGGATCCGTCGGAGCGGGGAGCGCCGCCGTGGCGGCGGTGCGGGCGGGAGTCGACATGGTGCTGGTGGCTCACTCCCCGCAGGAACAGCGTGATGCGCTCGAGGCGCTCACGATGGCCGTGGAGATGGGGTCTCTGCCGTCTGCCCGCATCGACGAGGCGGTCACCCGGATCCTCCGCCTCAAGATCGCCTTCGGCCTGCCGCCGACCGCCCTGCTCCCGGGGGAATGAGGCAGCCGGGCGGTGATCCTCCGCGGCAGTCCGGCCTGGCGCCGCGCTCTTGTGGGCCGCGGCCTCCTAGGGTCGAGCCGCCTTGTACTCTTTGAACAGGCTGCGGAAGGCGTCGCGGGCCTCGCGCCCGGCGTCGAAGTAGGGTTTTGCAGCGGATACCTTGTTCTGCGCCCACATGGCGTCTATGCCGTCCAGGGTCTGTTCGATGCGGTACAGCATCTCGTTGGAGGCCTCGAATACCAGGTCGTCGGCGGCCCGGTACTGCTCCGGTGGATCGATGAGCGCGAGACTGTCGAGCGCCTCCGAGACATCGTCGTGCAGTCTTTGGAGATCTCGGCTGACGCCGGTGGGCACGGCTGGGGCGGTGTTGTTGATCTGATCCGCCAGGCCGGGCATCTGTCCGTCGGCGAAGGTGAGCGTGGCCTCGAGGTCGTCGAGGGCGGCAACGTAGTCGGCGACCGCGGTCTGCTGTCCGCCGGCTGTGGTGACCGTGTTCCCCGGGTCGTAGCCCGGCACCGTAGCTGTGGTCGAGCTGCCGTCATCCGTGTTGGGCGACGACGTCACGGTGGTGTCGTCGGTCGTGATGGCCACGGTGGAGGTGACCGACGACGGGGGATCGTCACGCTTTGAGGAGCCTCCCCCTGCGGTCACCATGACCACCACCAAGCCGATGAGAGAGAGCACGACCACTGCGGCCATGGTCAAGAGGAACGGCATGACCCAGCGAGGCCGCGGTTCGCCTCCCGATGGCGCGCGGGGAGCCTTGGGCTGCACTGGGGGCTGGAATTGGGGCTGGAACTGCGGTGGCGGCTGGAATGGGGGCGGCTGCGCCGCCGCAAACGGCGGCGGCGTGGAAGGCGGCTGCTGCTGGAACGGGGGCGGAGACGCCGCGGGCGGCTGCTGGTAGGGCGGTTGGAACGGCGGCGGAGCCTGGGCGGAAGGAGGCGGCGCAAACGGCGGCGGCGCCGACTGGGCGGGAGGTGGGGGCGCAGTGGGAGGAGTCGGCGGCGCAGGTGGCGGAGCGGGGGGCGGCGCTTGGTTCGCGGCCAGCGCCGCCGCCACGTTCGCCCCACAGTACTTACAGAAGCTCTTGCCCTCTTCGAGGCCCTTGCCGCACTCTGGGCAGAACATCGCCACCTCCCTCTGCATCCGCCTGCCTGAGCGTCAGGCGGCGGTGATAGGAACCCCCACACCTTCGTACGTGAAGCCTAAACCCAAAAGAGTCTTCCCGTCTAGAGCATTCCGACCGTCGATGATCACCGGACGCCGCATGGTCTCCTTGGCGCGCGCCCAGTCGAGGTGCACGAACTCGGGCCATTCTGTCACGAGGACGCAGGCGTCGGCTCCCTCGAGTGCTTCCATCGCCGAGTCCGCGTACCCGATAGTAGGAAGCACGGCCTTCGTGTTCTCGACCGCCACCGGATCGAAGGCCACAACATCGACGCCCTCGGCCAGAAGGCGACTGGCGAGCACGATGGAAGAAGCTTCGCGGATGTCATCGGTGTTCGGCTTGAAGGAGAGCCCGAGTAGGGCGACCCGCAGACCGCGGAGCGAATCTCCGAGGTGCCGTTTGAGCTTGCCCACGACGCGACGTTTCTGCAGTTCGTTCACTTCGAGGACCGCGGTGAGTAGCTGGAAATGGTACCCGGAATTGCCGGCCAGTTGCTTGAGTGCCGAGACATCTTTCGGGAAGCAGCTCCCCCCGTAGCCGATGCCGGCCTGCAGGAAGTGGGGGCCGATCCTGCGATCGAGGCCCATACCGTGCGCCACGGTCCTCACGTCGGCGCCGGTGACCTCGCAGACATTGGCGATCTCATTGATGAAGCTGATCTTGGTGGCCAAGAAGGCGTTCGAGGCGTACTTGATCATCTCCGCGGACGCGACGTCGGTGGTGAGCACGGTGACTCCGAGTGGATCGTACAGCGCCGCCGCCCGTTCGGCGATACCGGGCGCGTCGGATCCCACGACCACCCTATCGGGGGTCAGGAAGTCTTGGATGGCCGTGCCCTCTCGAAGGAACTCGGGGTTCGAGGCGTAGGCCACGTGCTCGTAACCCCGCCGGGCGAGCTCAGCCTGGATCGCCGCCCCAGTGCCCACCGGGACCGTGGACTTGGTCACCAGCACGCGATGCCCGTCTTCCGGCGGGAGATTGGCGATCACCTGCCAGACTCGCGAGAGGTCGGCGTCGCCTGAGTACGTGGGAGGGGTGTCTACGCACACGTAGATGAACTCGCCTTCGCGGTAGGCTGCGATCGGGTCGGAGGTGAAGGTGAGACGCTCGCGGTTCTTCTCGATCAACTCGGCGAGACCAGGTTCGTAGATGGGCACGTGACCCTCGTTGAGGAGTCGGACCCGTTCCACATCCACATCCATGCCGACGACGTCGTGGCCGATCTCGGCCATGCACGCCGCCGTCACGAGGCCTACGTACCCGGCTCCGATAACCGTAAGACGACTCATCCTTGCTCCTTGAGGAATTGGACCGCGGCCTCGGCGAGAGCGTTCGCGATCTTCTGTCGGTATGAGGTGGTGGCCAGCAATCGGTCTTCATCTGGATTCGACATGAAGCCGATCTCGGGGATGATGACGGGCACGTCCGACCAGTTGAAGCCCGTCATGTCGTCGCGGGCGTCGATGTTCCGGTCTTGGGCGCCGGTGGCGGCGACGAGGGCCGACTGTGCCAACTGAGCCGCCCTCTTGGAAGGCGCGGCGATGTCGTCGGTCCAGCCGCGGGTGACGGCGGGATACAGCACGTGGATGCCCCGCGCCGCGCTGTTCTCGGAACCGTCGGCGTGCACCCGTATGTACAGGCCGGCCTTCGCCTGATTCGCGATCTGGGTGCGTTCGACGTTCGAGAGGTCCACGTCTTGGGTGGTGCGGGTCATGATCACCGTCACGCCCTTGGCCTGCAGCGCGTCGCGAAGCATGAGCCCCACGGCGAGCACCAACTCACTCTCGGGGGTTCCCGTGGATACGCCTGCAGTGCCCGATGAGACCTTCGCCTTGGTGGTAGCCGAGCCGGGACCGATCGGCTCTTCCGCGTAGTTGCCCCGTCGCTGATGACCAGGGTCGATCACCACGACCCAGCCGCTGCTTGGGGCGGCCGTGGTGGGGGTGGTCGTCGGTGTGGTCGTCAAGGAAGTCGTATCGGTGGTCTCCACCGTCGAGGGACGCGGAGGCAAGGTGTGGGTGCTCGGCGAGGGCAACGATGCCGTAGTAGTGGTCGCGCCGGCCGCGACGAGCGACGTTCCCGGCGGTGTAGACGACCCCGTGCGAGAGGGTTCTCGCAGCGACACCACCGCCGCCGCCGCCGCGGCGGCCAAGAAGAACACGAGCCCGATGATCAACAGGGCGATCTTGAGACGGCTACGGAGTGCCTTCTTGCGCCGGAATTGCTCCAGTACTTCGGCTGTGGAGGGATCCCTAGGTGGTCGGTTCGCCATGCGCAGAGTGTACCAGAGGGGGTGCAGGCGGCGCGGCGCGGCGCGTGCCTCACCGTACCGCGCGCCGGGGGTTCAGCGTCATGCGGGGTACTACGCCTCAGCCGGCTGGGGCGTCGCGGTCGGGACGACGGCACAGCCGGCTGAGGCGTCCACGGGGTCCTGCTATCAGGCGACGCCGCGGAGGAGCGGCGGGCACTCCTTCAGACCCAGGCGGATGGCGTGGTCGGCTTGTTGCACCAGGAGGACCAGGTGGCTCACCTCGGAGGGCGTGACCGCGTTCGACTTGGATCCGAGTCGGGCGAAGGTATCGAGTTCATTGAGAGCACGGAGGCTTCGAAGCATGAGTTGACGGTAGTCATCCGCGGAGGTTGCTTCCAGCCCGCAGGCCACGTTGGTCAGCGCGTCGAGCGCCGCGCGCCGCATCTGGGAGCGGAGTCCCGGCGAACTGTTCAAGGGGAACTTGGAGGCGAGCTGATCCACATGGGTGGCGAGATTGCCGAGCCGCGAGACGGCCTTCTGGGTGGCATACTCGATCTCCGACCACCCCCGGGGCTCGTCCGGTACGATCGCGATGTGTGAGTGTTCGCTCATCGATGGATGCCTTTCGCTCGTTCTCTTATCCTTGAACGACGTGGCTCCGTCTTGGTTACGGTAGTCCTTGTGCCCGTTCAGCCGCTCGGTGGGGTGAGTCGCGCCACGCCATGGTGGTGTTCCTCCCTGCGTCCTTGGCGGCGTACATGGCGTCGTCGGCTTTCCGCACCAGCTCCTGCAGGGTGGCGGCGTCTTCGGGGAACACGGATATACCCACAGTGATCGTCACGGGCGGCAACTCCCGCTTGGTGATGATCGACACCGAGGTGCGAATACGCTCGGCAACCACCCACGCGCCAGATAGATCGGTATCGGGCAGGATCACCGCGAACTCCTCGCCCCCGATGCGACAGCCCGCGTCGTAGGCACGGATGCTCTCCAGGATCGTGCGCCCCACCTCGGCCAACACCGCATTGCCCACGAGATGTCCATGGGCATCGTTGATGTGCTTGAAGTGGTCGAGGTCACAGATGATCAGACTGGTGGTGGCCCCGTGACGTGACGCCCGGCTGATCTCCGCCCGCATGAGTTGGTAGAAATGCCGTTGGTTGGCCAGCCCGGTGAGTGCGTCGAAGACGGCCAGGTGCTTCAGGTGGCGGTTCGCTCGGTAGAGCGTGAGGCGCGCCACCCCGTAGGCGAATCCTCCCACGCTCATCCCCGACGCCACGCAGGCCAGTCGGAAGAGGTACTCCTGCCCGGGTTTCCAGGCGAACATGTCGGCGACGGCCCAGGGGAAGGTGAGACCGACGAATGCGCCGAACGCGAGCATGTAGAAGAAGATCCAGCCCATGGCCACGTCCTTGCCCGTGACCATAGGGGGGGCAGTCTCACCCCCAACAGGGGAGACGGTCCCATCCCGCCCAGATGGGAGTCGGTCTTCTGGTGGTGCGCTCCGGTCCGGTCCCACGAGGCTCCTTCGAGTTGCTCCTGTACGTATCGGAAGTGGGGAGCGCGGGGTTTAGCCGCACGCCATGGTTCGGGTCACGCGCCGCTATAGGTCACGGCGGCGGAAGAGCACGGCGGCCCCGACGAGGCAGGCTCCGAGGTAGAGCAGGCCGTAGAGCAGTGCGCCGACCTCCACCCCCTTGGGTGCTCCGAACGGACCAGTGAGGAACTCCCCCATCACCGCCATGCTGCCCGGTGTGAGCCGCCCCAGTGCCATGCGGAAGAAGGAGTCGGTGGGAGCCAGGTAGTGTACCGCGTCGCCTATCGCGGCAGCGGTGTCGTTGCGAAGGAACATACCGATCTGCTCGACGATGCCCCCGATGAAGGCCACGCCGAACAGCATCAACCCCGTGATGCCCGTGGCGATCTGAGGAAGAGTCGACGTGGCGAGCGCCACGATCCCGAGCACGATCAAGCCCTGCATGAGCAGCAAGAGGAGGGCCTGCACCGGGTGAGGCGGGGCGTATCCGGAGAAGACCCGAGTGAGTAGCAGCAGACTCCCGCTCAGTAGGATCGTGTAGACCACAAGGACGCTCGCGTATCCCAGGAACCGGCCCAGCAGCACCTGGACACGGTCCACCGGTCGCGTGACGATGGTCTGGAGCGTGCCGTTCTCGGCGTCTCCCGAGATCATGCCCGCCCCGAGGAACACCACAAGCATCGCGGCGAGGAAGCTGCTGACGAAAAGGCCGAAGCTCAGCATCTGATATGCGGCCATGTCGCGGTAGAAGTCGGGGTCGAGTGTCATGCCCAGAGCTCCGACCCCGCCCATGGACGCGCTGTCGGGTTGCGCGTCGAATTGGCGGAACGCGTAGTACGTGCCGACGCCGTAGAGCGCGACGAACGCGACGGTCAGCAGGAAGCCCATGAGGATCGTTCGCCGGCGGACACCCTCCTTCCAGGTGAGTCCGGCCAGGAGGAGCATCTGGTCGGTTCGGGCGCGCAGATCATCGAGGCGTCCTCCGGGGTTCATGCGCCCGCCCTCCCATCGCTGCCCGGATGGTGCTCTCGTATGAGTTGCACGAAGGCTTCTTCCAGCGACTGGCGGGCGAAGGTGACCTCGTACACGGGGAGCCCCGCTTCGACCATCCTGTGCACCACTGCGGGCACTTCGTCGGCTGCGACTCCCGGCAGCGTGATCACGCCGTCGGCGTACGTTGGGGGAGCGACCTCGGACCAAGATCGCGCGGCGAAGTCCTCGAAGGAGCCCTGGGGCAGTTCCCCCACCCGCACGCTCAGACCAGGGCTTTGGAGGAGGTCTTCGGTGGCGCCTTGCGCGATCACCGATCCCTTGTCTATCACGGCCAGTCGGTCGCATACACGTTCCACCTCGGTGAGCAGGTGGCTGTTCAGGAACACGGTCATGCCGCGGTCCCGCAGGTGCGTGAGGATGTCGCGCACGTCCCTTCGCCCGATGGGGTCGAGCGCGCTGGTGGGTTCGTCCAGGAACACCAGTTCGGGGTCGCCCACAAGGGCCTGCGCCAGACCGAGCCGCTGCTGCATGCCTTTGGAGTACTCGCCGATCTTGCGGTCGCCCGCGACGCCCAACCCCACCAGGTCGAGGAGCCGTGCGGCCTCCGCTTCGATGCCCATCAGGCGGCCGTGGAGGCTCAGCAGTTCTCTGCCGGTGAGCCACTGCGGGAAGCGGAACTGCTCGGGCAGATAGCCGAGCCGGCGGTGCACCGCGCGGGACCCCGGCTTGCCGCCGAGCACCTCGCCCTGGCCGCCGCTCGGGTGCACGAGGCCGGTGAGTATCTTCACCAACGTCGACTTGCCTGCTCCGTTCGGGCCCAGGAAGCCGAACACGGCGCCGCGCTCCACGCGCAGGTCGACACCGGCCAGTGCCACCGTGTCGCGATAGTTCTTGCGCAGGTCGGAGCAGATGATAGCGGCGGCCGAGGTGGCCGGCGCGGCGGCCTCAGGGACAACGGCCGAGGCGGCAATGGCGGCGGAGGCGGCGGATGCGGAGGCGGCGGCCGAGCCGGCCGAGCCGGCGGGTGCCTGGGTAGCCGTGGCGCTGGGCGGGTTGCTCATGGGTGGGCCGTCCATGGTGCCTGAGTATAGACCTTGGTGGCGCGGCGGCGCGGGCGGCCCGGGTCAGCCGATGAGTCGCCGCCGCATGTTGCGCAAGGCCAACTCCATGAACACCACGGTCGCCACGATCAGGTACGCCAGTTCCAGCAGGGAGTGAAGCCCGAGTCGGTCGAGCATGATGCCCCGGGTGAGGTCGATGGCAGAGGTGAGTGGCACCGCCCAGGCGATCGGCTGAAGCACTTCGGGGATGCGCGAGAGGGGGAAGAAGGCGCCGGTGAGCATCTGGGCGGGGAAGATGATGCCGCTCAGGAAGAAGTTGAAGTATTCGGTCTGGCGCACCTTGCTCGTGATCAGAAGCGAGAGTGCTCCGAACTGCATGCCCACCAGGAACTGCAGGGCCAGGATCACGGGGGCCCAGATCAGCTCCAGGCGGCCGAAGGCCGCCAGACTCACCATGATCGCGCCGGAGGCCAGCGCCGCGCGCGACGCGCCCCAGCAGATCTCGCCCATGCTCACCTCCTCCGGGTTCACCGGCGTGGAGATGATGGCGTCGAACGTGCTTTGGAACGACATGCGGAAGTACGAGCCGTACGTGCACTCGAAGGTGGCCTGGAGGATGGCGGAGGTGACGATGATGCCCGGGGCTACGAAGGTGAGGTAGTCTACGCCGTCGATCTCGCTCACGTAGAACCCTACCCCAAGGCCGAGGGCGAGCAGGTAGAGGTAGGGCTCGATGAGCGGCGGGAACAGGTTCGTCTTCCAGAGCTTCACGAAGACGAAGGCGTTGCGGTACCACACCTGGAGGAAGCGTGGGCCGACGGCGGCTATGCCCCGTCTTGGCCGGGCCCGTGTGCCGTCCGGTCCCCGCGCCGGGCTGGGGCAGCCTTCGGCGAGGGAAGGCGGAGCGGCCGATGCTGTCTCGGTGCCCGCGACGTGCGGACCAGCGAGGCCCCTTGGGCTGTCGGGGTGTTGGGTTCCAGGATCTGTCATTCCCGGATCTCCCGTCCGGTGAGCTTCAAGAACACGTCTTCGATCGAGGCCGGGCGTAGCCGGCTGTCGCGGTCGGGGTAGCGGGCCACGAGCGGGGCGAGCGATTCGCTGGAAACGCCGTAGAGGTACAGGCGTTGTCCGCTGCGCTGTCCTTCGAGATCCGGCCGGTCCGCGATGATCTCGCGCTCGAGGCGCGAGTCCGCCACGATCTCCAACACGAACTCACCCACATGCTCGCGTACGAGTTCGAAGGGACGGCCGTCCGTGATCATACGGCCGCGGTCCATGATGTAGAGCCGGTCGCAGAGCTTCTCGGCCTCTTCCATGTAGTGGGTGGTGAGCAGGAACGTGATGCCCTTCTCGCGCAACTCCAGCAGACGGTCCCAGATCAGGTGGCGCACCTGGGGGTCGAGGCCGGTGGTGGGCTCGTCGAGTATCACCACGTCGGGCTCGTTCAGCAGCGCGCGGGCGATCACCAGACGTCGCTTCATGCCCCCCGAGAGATGCATGATGACCGTGTCGCGTTTCTCCCAGAGCTCCATGAACTCGAGGAGCTCGCGGGCGCGCTCTGGGATCTCTGGTCCGCGCAATCCGAAGTAGCGCGCATAGATCATCAGGTTGTTCCACACCGACAGGTCTGGATCGAGGTTGTTCTCTTGGGGGACTACTCCGAGACGCCTCTTGATGCTTCGCGCATCGGCGAGGACATCCGTTCCGAAGACCGTCAAGCTCCCCGCCGTGGGCTCGGCGAGGCAGTAGACCATCTTCATCAAGGTGGTCTTGCCCGCCCCGTTGGGGCCCAGGAAGCCCAGGAAATCCTGGGGTCGCACGTGAAACTGCACGTCGTTCACGGCGACGAGATCGCCGTAGCACTTGAACAGGCCCTGGGCCTCGATCAGCGCCTCGGGTGGGAGGGCATCGTTCATATGGCCATACTAGCAGTGTCGCTCGAACGGCTCGTTGGAGCCGTCGACGTGTGCGGCGCGCCCGTGCCTGACTCCCGAACAACGCATTCTCGCGCCTTCCCTTCTTTGACGTGGGCCCGCCAGCCTGATTTACTCTGGCGACCATGGACCGACTCCTCCCCGAGGATCCCGCCGCCATGGACCAACCCACTCGGCCTCGAGTGGTGGTCCTGCAACATTCTGAGCGCGCACCGCTCGGAGCGCTTGAGGCCGTGCTCCGCGAAGGCGCGGAGCTCTCGGTGTACCGGGTGTGCGAGGGCGGCCCCGACGAGGCGGCCGCGTGCGCCATCTTGGAGGAATCTGTGGCGGGCACCGGCTACGATGGACTCATCGCTCTCGGCGGCACCATGGGTCTCTACGAGCGCGAACGGTTCCCCTGCCTCGACGTATCTCTGCGGGTGATCGCCGACGCCGTACGGCGCGACGTGCCCATCCTCGGGATCGGTCTGGGCTCGCAGGTGCTGGCGGAGGCCTTGGGCGCGCCCGTGTTCAGCGGCATCAAGCGGGGCATCCCCCAGGAGATGGGGTTCGTATCGCTCTACCTCACCCGGGCTGGTGGCTCCGACCCCGTGATGCGCATATTCGGAGTGAACGACCCTCAGCTCTTCTGGCACCGCGACACCCACGACGTGCCCGACGACGCCGAGCACCTGGCATCGACCTCGCTCTACCAGGTAGCGGCCTTCCGCTGGGGCCGGTGGGCGTACGGTCTGCAGTTCCACCTGGAGGCGACGGCCGAGATGGTGGAGCGATGGGTCGTCGAAGACGAACCGGAGCTGATCGCCCAGGGCATCGATCCCGCCTCGGTCGTGGCGCAGGCGTGGATGCTCGACGATGTCATCGAAGACAAGGCCCGGCGGTTGGGCGAGCTCTTCCTGGAGTGGGCGAAGCAGCGAGCGCCCCGCTAGGAGGCGGCTGTCACGGGGCCACCACCGCCGTCGGGCTCAGGCGGTTCGCTGTGGTGCCATCCCCGAGGCGTCCGTGCTACGCCCCTAAGGTCGGATGTGCAACGCCTGGCGCACCAAGGCGATCGCTTCCTGCGGTGACGACGCGTACCAGATGCCCTCACTGCCCTCGTCCCGCGACACGCGCCAACCGTCGAGCACCACGACGGGCCGGCCCAGCTTGGCGGCGAGGCCCATCTCCGAGAGCGTGCCGTACTCGCCACCCACGGCGATCACCGCGTCGCCGCTGCTCACGACCGCGAGGTTGCGGGCGTGCCCGATGCCGGTGGTGATCACGATGTCGAGGTGGGGGTCGGCGGCGGAGCGATCGTGGCCGGGGAGGATGCCGACCGTGCGCCCGCCGGCCGCCTTGGCGCCGGCCGCGGCGGCGGCCATCACCCCACCGAGGCCGCCGCATACCAGCACGGCGCCCATGTCGGCGACCAACCGTCCGATCTCTTCGGCGCTCGAGTACTGCTCCGCCGAGGAGCGGCCCGCTCCGATCACGCTGATGTAGAGGTCTGTCATGTGATGGAGGATACCATCGCGGTCACTCGGTCGTGCTCTGCCGGGTGCCGAGCGTGGCGCCCAAGAGCTCGATGGCGAGCTCCTTGTCGAGCGGTTCGTTCCAGTTGCCGCACTTCGGCGATTGCACGCACGACGGACACCCTTCCGTACAGCCGCAATCGCGGATGAGGGCGATGGTGTCGCGGAACCACTGCTCGACCCGGTCGAAGCCCTGGCGAGCTATGCCCACGCCCCCCGGATGACCGTCGTACACGAAGATGGTGGGCAGTTCGGTCTGAGGATGGAGGGGGGTCGAGAGGCCGCCGATGTCCCAGCGGTCGCACATGGCCAGGAGGGGGAGGAGCGCGATCAGCGCGTGCTCGACGGCGTGTAGGCCTCCGGGCAGACGGGGCAGACGGCTCTCGTCGGTGACCATCTCCAAGGGGAACGTGAACCAGACGCCTTCTGTGACGAAGTGCTGGGTGGGAAGGTCGAGCTCTTCGGCGCCCAACACCTCGTCGCCGCCGCGCCGCTTTCTCTGGAACGCGACCACTCGGGTGCTCACCGCCAGGGTGCCCAGGTGCATGGTCAGGGGGCCGAACGGCGCGGCCAGCGAGTCTGCCAGGATCTCGGTGGACGCCTCCTTGCGCGGGTGGGTGTAGTACGAGTCGAAGAAGCGCCGAACCGCCGCCACACGTCCCTCGATGTCGAGGTGCTCGACCAAGTACGTGTCGCCCATATGGAGGTAGACCGCGCCCGGATGCAGGAACATGAAGGCGGTCTCCGCCTCCTGCGAGCCGATGATGTCACCGGTCTCACCATCGACGATGGTGAATTGATCGGGCGACGAGGAGCGCAGGCTGATCTCGCCCGCCGGGTACCCGTCGCCGCTCACCAGCCAGTTGTCGAAGCCGGAGCGCAGGCCGCCGTTCCGCACCTCTCGCTCCGCCGCCTCCGCGAGCCCGGAGCCGAAGAACTCCTCATCTTCCGCGACCAGCGGTGACTCGTAGGCGGCGGCGACCAGGTGCCGGCCATGGATGAACGGGTTGGCGTAGTCGATGGTGGCCGCCTCGACCGGTCGACTCAAGAGCTCCTTGGGGTTGCGCACGAAGTACTGCTCGAGAGCGTCGTTGCCGGCCACCATGATGGCCAAGCTCTCACCCTTGCCGCGCCCGGCTCGACCCCATTGTTGCCACAGGCTGGCGATGGTGCCCGGGTAGCCCACGGTGATCACCGCGTCGAGCGCGCCTACGTCGATGCCCAGCTCGAGGGCGTTGGTGCTGACCACCCCCAGCAGGTCACCTTCGAAGAGACGCTTCTCGATGCCTCGGCGCTGCTCGGGCGTGTAGCCGGCGCGATAGGGAGAGAGGCGCTCGGCCAGGTGTCGATCATGTTCCGAGAGCTTGTCCGCCGCGTACTGGTTGACGAGCTCGGCCGCCTTGCGCGACTTCGTGAAGCAGATGGTGCGCACCCCGTTGCGTACGAGTTCTGCCAGTAGCTCCGCCGCCTCCATGGTGCTGCTACGGCGCAGGTTAAGGCGCTCGTCGGCCAGGGGCGGGTTCCAGAGGAGTATCTTGCGTCGGCCGAGCGGCGAGCCGTCGTCGTCGATAGGCGTGACGGGCAGACCGGTGAGCCGCTCCGCATGCTCGGGAGCGTTGCCGATGGTGGCCGAGGCCATGATGAAGCGGGGCTCGGCTCCGTAGAAGGCGGCGGTTCGGCGGAGGCGGCGAAGCACGTTCGCGACGTGGCTGCCGAAGACACCCCGATACGTGTGAGCCTCGTCGATCACCACGTAGGCCAGGTTGAAGAAGAAGTCTCCCCAGCGCTCGTGGTGGGGGAGCATCGCCATGCTGATCATGTCGGGATTGGTGAGCAGGAGCCTCGCGCGCTTGCGCGCAAGACGGCGGGCCTCGGCGGGGGTGTCGCCGTCGTATACGGCCAACTCGATGCGCCCGCCGGCCAGGGGGCGCAGTCGGCGGAACTGGTCTTGAGCCAGTGCCTTGGTGGGGTAGAGATAGAGCGCCCGCGCCGCCGGCTCGCGATGCAGATGGTCGAGCACCGGCAGGTTGAAGCACAGACTCTTGCCCGACGCGGTGCCCGTCGTGACGATCAAGTTGCCCCCCGCGCGTGCCTCGTCCCAGCATGAGCGTTGGTGGGTCCAGAGTTCTCGGATACCCATCGCCCCCAGGGCCTCTTCGAGATGGGGGTGGAGTTCGCCCGTGGGCACCGGCGCGGTTCGACCCGGCCGTGAGGGCAGCACGAGGTCGGCGCTCACCTGCTCGTACGCCTCGCCCGGGAACATGTCGAACAGCGCCTTGTCGCTCAATCTCAAGAACCTCCTCAAGCGAGAGTACACTTCGCCACGGACATCGGCCATGCGGACCACCCGCCTCCTTGCCGTCGTTGTCGCAGACCAGGGAGTCGCGGGGCCGCCGGATGCTGCCGGCGGTCCCGGCGCCGGCGCGCCCTGCCCGAGTCCCGCGTTCCCCGGAATGTTAGGGATGCTGCAGACTGCCGAACATGCGCCGCAAGGTGGAGCATGACGTCGCAGCAGGTGTCCGGACCGTCGGCGCGGCGCCCCACGACACCCGGCGGCACGAAGACGCTGTATGCCGCTGTTATACTTCCGCGACCATGACGGACGGCGTGAAGTACTTCATCGCATGTGACTTCGACGGCACGGTCACGGGGGAGGACACCCTCGACCTGCTTGTGAAGCACTTCGCCCCGGGCGTCTGGGAGACCGCCGAGGCGGGACTGAAGGCGGGCACTCTCACTCTCGATCAAGCCATGATCGATGAGTTCCGCAACCTGCGGGTGAGCGAGCGCGACGCGGTCGAGTACGTGCTCGGAACGGCCGAACTCCGCGCCGGGTTCGAAGAGTTCGTGCGGTGGGTGGCCGAAGCGGGCCACGAACTCGTGATCGTGAGTGCGGGATTCCGCGTGCTGATCGACGCGGTCCTTGCCCGGGCCGGGTTGGCCTACCTTCACGTGCACGCCGGCGATGCGCTCTTCACCACACAAGGCACCACGTTCTGGTTCCCCCCGTCTTCGGCCGACTGCATAGAGGAGTGCGGGCACTGCAAGCGCGACACCATCGCCGCCCACACCCCGTTCCCAGGGCCGCTCGTGTACATAGGCGACGGCTACTCCGACCGGTGTCCCGCGCGGGCGGCCGATATCGTCTTCGCCCGCCGCACCTTGGCCGAGCACCTCGATCGAGAGGGTGTGCCCTACCATCACTTCGAGGACTTCCATTCGGTCGTTCGGGTTCTAGACGATGAGTGGGCCGGCTCGTCGGCCACCGGCGACCCCGCGACCGCCGCCGACTCCGTGGCCGGCTCGTCGGCCACCGGCGACTCCGTGGCCGTCGTCGACTCCGCGGCCACCGCCGACTCCGCGCTCAGTGATCCCACCGGCGCCCTTCCCGCTGGGCTCGCCGGCTCCACCGAACCTCTGGCGGAACTGTTCAATACGAGCAAGGCCGTGATGGGCCTCGTGGACCCCGTGACCGCGCGCGTTGTCGATGTTAATGAGGCGGCATGCGCCGCATACGGATACTCCCGGGAGGAGTTCCGCGGTATGCCGGTGAGCCGGCTGAACGATCTGCCGGAAGACGCGTGGCGCGAACAGGTCGAAGGGGGATGGGAGGGGCCGGATATCGGGCGCCGCTTCCGCAGCAGACTCGCCGACGGTGAGGTCCGAGAGGTAGAGACCCACTACACACCCATCCATTGGGACGGCACGAGCCTCTGGCTGGGCATCGTACGCGACGTCACCGACAGCGTCCGTACCCGAGAAGCTTTGGAGCTGAGCGAACGTCGCTTCCGTCTGCTGGCTGAGAACTCGCCCGACGTCATCTTCAGCTTCAGCCTGGTCGAACCCCGAGGGTTCTCGTATCTGAGCCCCGCAGTGAGCGGTATCCTCGAGGCCTCGCCCGAAGAGTTCTACGCCGACCCGGGCTTGATGTTCTCGATGCTCCACCCCGGTGATGACGCGCCGATCGAGGCGGCGGTCGGGCGCAACCTCTCGGAGGCTCAAGCCATCGAGATCCGCCTGAACACTCCCTCGGGCCGGCTGGTCTGGGCCGAGCTGAGTTTCGCGCTCAGGCGCGACGCGGCGGGGGTCCCTGTTGCTCTCGACGGCGTGGCGCGCGATGTAACGGCCCGAAAGCGTCAGGAAGAAGAACGGGCGTTCCTGCTCTCCGCGGTGGAGCAGATGGACGAGGTCGTTATCATCACCGACACCGCCGCGACCATCGTCTACGTGAACCCGGCGTTCGAGCGCGTCACCGGCTACTCGAGGAACGAGGCGATCGGGCGGAACCCCCGCATGCTCTCCGCCGGGCAGGAAGAGATCGAGTTCTACCAGGAGCTCTGGGCCACCATCCTGGCGGGCCGGGTCTGGACCGGCCGCTTCACGAACCGCCGCTCCGACGGCCAGGCTTACGAAGAAGAGGCGTCGATCTCCCCTGTTCGCGACGCCGAGGGGCACATCGTCAATTTCGTGGCGGTGAAGCGCGACATCACCCGCGAGTTGGCGCTCGAAGGTCAGCTCCTGCAGAGTCAGAAGATGGAGGCGGTCGGCCGTCTCGCCGGAGGGGTGGCCCACGACTTCAACAACCTGCTCACGAGTATCTCGGGGTATGCGGACCTCGTCGCCGCCGAGATCTCCCCCGACGATCCTGTCCATCTTGACATCGTCGAGATCCAGAATGCGGCCGAGCGCGCGGCCGATCTCACGCGCAGACTCCTCGCCTTCTCGAGGAAGGAGGTGGTGAGGTCGCGCCCCGTGGACATGGTGGTAGCCGTGTCGGGCATGTCGACCCTCCTGCGGCGCATGGTCGGGCCTCACGTCGAACTGGTGACGGAGTTGGTGCCGGCTCCCCTGGTGGTCCTTGCGGACCCGAGTCAGGTGGAGCAGGTGCTCATGAACCTTGCCGTGAACGCGTCGGACGCGATGCCTGACGGGGGCGTGCTCTACATCAGCGTGAGCAAGGTCGCCTCGAGCGAGTCGTTCGCCGCCGACGCGGCGGCGAGGCCTGCGGGGTACGTGAGGCTCTCGGTGCGCGACACGGGCACGGGCATGGATGAAGCGGTGGCCAGTCGGGCGTTCGAGCCCTTCTTCACCACCAAGGGCACGGGTCGGGGCACGGGATTGGGCCTCGCGACGGTGTACGGCATAGTCGAAGGCGCGGGCGGCAGCGTGAGCGCGCGCAGCATTCCCGGCGAGGGCTCGGAGTTCGAAGTGCTTCTGCCGTTGTACGAAGGTCTCCCGTCCGACGGGGTCCGCTCGGGCGTCAGGGAGCGGCGCATGCCGCGGGGCCGCGAGACGGTGCTGGTGGTCGACGATGAACTCCCGGTGCTGCGCCTCGCGGCGCGCACGTTGACGGGCGTCGGCTACACCGTCCTCGAGGCGATCGACGCCGAGGCCGCACTGGCCATCGTCGACGAGGAAGGCGAGCGTATCGACCTCGTCGTCACGGACGTCGCCATGCCCCGCATGACGGGGACGCGACTCGCCGAGTTGCTCTTTCAGCGACGCCCGGACCTGAAGGTGGTGTTCGTGTCTGGATACGCGGGGGGCGGCGACGAGTCACCGGACCGCGTGGGGCAGATGACGTGGTTCCTCCAGAAGCCCTTCGGTGCCGACGACCTCGCCAAGATCGTCCGCGAAGCGCTGGATTCCTAGCGCGGCACGCGCACCAGTTGCCGCTCCACCAGTAGCTCCGCGATCTGCACGGCGTTCAGAGCCGCTCCCTTGCGAAGGTTGTCGGCCACCACCCACAGGTTCAGGCCGTGCGGTATGGTCGGATCTCGCCGGATGCGCCCCACGTAGACGGGGTCGGTGCCCGAAGCGATGACCGGCATGGGGTACATGCCGAGCGAGGGGTCGTCGAGCACGATCACCCCCGGGGCTGAGGCCAGCAGTTCGCGCGCCCGTGCGGGCGGCATCTCGCCGGCGAACTGCACATTGACGGCCTCCGAATGCCCGTTCTCCACCGGCACCCGCACGCATGTGGCCGTGACCTCGATGGTGTCGTCGCCCATGATCTTCTTGGTCTCGTCGACCATCTTCTGCTCTTCCTTCGTCGAGCCGTCTTCGAGGAACACGTCGATGTGGGGGAGGCAGTTGAAGGCGATCTGGTGAGGGTAGACCTCCACCTGGGGAGTCATGCCCTCGAGCAGCTCGTCAGACTGGCGTACGAGTTCGCTGATGGCCTCGGTCCCCGTGCCGGAAACGGCCTGGTAGGTGGACACGACCACGCGGGTGATCCGAGTCTCGTCATGCAGCGGCTTGAGCACCACCACCATCTGGATGGTCGAGCAGTTCGGGTTGGCGATGATGCCTCGGTGGTCGCGGGCCGCGTCCGGGTTCACCTCGGGCACGATCAGAGGCACCTCGGGGTCCATGCGCCAGGCCGACGAGTTGTCTATGACCACGCACCCGGCGTCGCGAGCGATGGGCGCGAAGGTGCGGGAGATGTCGGCTCCAGCGGAGAAGAGCGCGATGTCGACACCCTCGAAGCTGTCGGGGGTGAGTTCTTGGCACTCGACGCATCCGTCGCCGAACTCGAGTTCCAGCCCGGCTGAGCGGGCCGAAGCCAGCGCGACCAGTTCAGAGACGGGGAACCCTCGGTGGGCCAGGGTGCTGCGCATCACTTCACCCACCGCGCCGGTGGCTCCCACCACAGCGACCCGGTACTTCTTGCTCACGTGCCCTCCTCGGCTACCCAGAACGGTCGTCTGGATTCTACCACCCTCCCCTTGGGGATGGCTTCAGCTGAGAGGGAGGCGCGCGACGAGCACCAAGCGGTCATCTTCGGGCAGCAGGGGGTCGTGGTGCGCCGCGCATGCAGCGATCACGGAGCACGCAACGTCCGACAGGGACGAGGTCCCGAGTTCGCTCACGACCCTGATCACCCCCTCCACGCCGAACAGCGTGCCATCGGTGCGGCACTCCGTCACGCCATCCGTGTAGAGGAGCAGAAGGTCTGACTCCCCGAAGGTGAACGAAGCGTCCTCGTAGCGAGTGCCCTGTGCCGCGCCTAGTGGCAGGTTGTGCGGCGCATCGAGTTCCAGCGCCTCCGAGGGCCTGAGTCGTAGAGGTGCGGGGTGCCCGGCAAGTCCCACGCGGACCGCCCCGGCGCGCAGGTCTATGGTGCAGCACACAGCGGAGGCGAAGCGCTCCTCCTGCGCGAGCAGAGGAGTCAGCAGGTCGTTGGCCTGGGTGAGGAAGAAGGCGGGGTCGTGGGCCGATGAGGCCAGAGTGGCAAGGCCGTGGCGGATCCTCGCGGCCGTCCCCACGGCATCGATGCCCTTGCCCGAGTAGTCGCCCGCCACCAGCGCGATCTTATCGTCGGGCAGTGTGAAGACATCGTAGAAATCACCGCCCACGCTGACGAGTTCTTCGGCTTGAGCTGAGCACACCCCGAGTTCCAGCCCGCTCACGACCGGCGGATCGATCGGCATCAGCGCTTCGCTGATCGACTCGAGCGCCGCGCGCTCCGCGTCCTGGACCCGATGGCCGAGCAGCATCTTGCCCGAGACCCGCCCGGCGGCTTCCAGGAGCTCTTGCATCGGTTCGAACAGGTCGGGCCGGGAGTCGGCGAGGTGGATGCAGCCGATCGTGCCTTTTGGCCCGAGAAGGGGGACGATGGCGATCGACTCGAAGCCTTCCGTGATGCAACGGCCTCGTGGCGCAGGGGAGGTGCCGGGACATTCGCGGGCGATGCTCCCAAGACGCCCCCAGAAGAACGAACCCTCTTCCGTATGGTAGGGCTGCGCGATATCGACATCCCCGGTAGCCACGCGTCCGCATGCGCATTCGAGGTCGTCCACGATCGCCTCGTCTCGGAGGTAGGCATGCCGGGAGCCGGAGGCGGCCACGATCGGCAACCACGTGCGTGAGCCGACTCCGGTTTGCTGCATGCGCACGAACGTACTCTCACATCCGGTGGAGTCGCGGGCCCACTGCGCGAGGGCAGTCGCGGCCGTCACGAAGTCGGGAGCGTCGCTGAGCAGGTCCACCAGCTCAGTCATGAGTTCGAGGTCACGCATGGGCACCATTGTAGTAAATACTTGGGGCAATATGCAGGCGACGCGTGGGCCGTCTCCGGGCAACGGGGCTTCGTCTTGGCCGTCCATTCGGCGAAGGATGACGAAGGAGGCTGTCGATCTCGTGGGGTTGACCCCTACCGGCATCCTGTGCTAAAAGTAGCGACCGTAGCATTCGTAGCATGGTTGCCAGGTCCCGCGCGAGGTGGCTCCGAAGTCGGAGCGACCGGGTGCGGCTAAGAGGGAACCGGGTGCGATACCCGGACGGTCCCGCCGCTGTGATCGGGGAGTGAGCCCGCAGGTGCCACTGTCCTTCCACCGCCGCTCCCCGAGTTGGGGGGAGTGGAGGCAAGGAGGATGGGAAGGCGCGGGGGAGCGACGATCCGAGAGTCAGAAGACCTGCCTGAGCAGCTGGTAGGCTCCCCGAGTAGAGGGAGCCCTGCCTGGAGATGATGGCAAAGTCTCCAGCCTTAACAGGCTGGGGGCTTTTTCTTTTGCCCCCGAAACGGTTCGACCGTCGAAAGGGGCACGACATGGCAACACAGATCGAACGAGCGAGGGCCGGCGAGATCACCGCGGAGATGGCCGTCGTGGGCCGCGACGAAGGGCTTGAGCCCGAAGTCGTACGGGATCGGGTGGCTCAGGGCACCATCGTCATCCCGAAGAACGTAAGGCGCGATTCCCGGGTGGTGGGGATCGGTCAGGGTCTCCGCACCAAGGTCAACGCCAGCATCGGCACGTCCAGCGACATCGTCGACGTGGAGGCCGAGATCCGCAAGGCCAGAGCCGCTGAGGAGGAGGGCGCCGACACGCTCATGGAGCTCTCCGTGGGCGGCGACCTCGACGACATCCGACGACAGGTTCTCGGTGCCACAGAGCTCCCGGTGGGCAACGTGCCCCTCTACCAGGCCTTCTGCGAGGCCACCCGCCGCTATCACGACCCCGACAAGCTCGACCCTGAGCTACTCTTCGAGATCATCGAGCGCCAGTGCGCCGACGGCATGAGCTTCATGGCGGTGCACTGTGGCATCAACCTCTACACCGTGGAGCGGCTGCGCAAACAGGGCTACCGCTACGGTGGCCTGGTGTCCAAGGGCGGCACATTCCTGGTCTCCTGGATGCTGGCCAACGGCCGGGACAACCCGCTCTACGAGCAGTTCGACCGTGTGGTCGACATCCTGCGCCGCTACGACGTGGTGCTGAGTCTGGGGAACGGCATCCGGGCGGGGGCGATCCACGACTCCTCCGACCGGGCCCAGGTGGCCGAGCTGGTCACGAACTGCGAGCTCGCCGAGCTCGGGCGCAACATGGGCTGCCAGATGATGGTCGAAGGACCCGGCCACGTGCCGCTCGACGAGATCGAAGGCAACATCCAGCTCCAGAAGCGCATGTCTGGCGACGCCCCCTACTACGTGCTCGGCCCATTGCCCTGCGACATCGGCGCCGGCTACGATCACGTCACGGCGGCCGTGGGTGCGGCTTCGTCCTCGCGCTTCGGAGCCGACCTCATCTGCTACATCACGCCGGCCGAGCACCTGGCTCTGCCCAACGAGCAGGACGTGCGCGAGGGCGTGCGCGTGGCCCGGCTCGCCGTGCATATGGGCGACATCGTCAAGCTCGGGAAGCGCGGCCGCGCCCGCGACCTGGAGATGGGCAAGGCTCGGCGCGACATGAAGTGGGACAAGGAGTTCGACCTGGCCCTCTTCGGCGACACGGCCCGCGCGATTCGCGCGAGCCGCACCCCCGCGGACGAGTCCACCTGCACGATGTGCGGCGACTTCTGCGCGGCCAAGAACGCCGATGCTCTCTTCCGCGACTCGCTTTCGGCGGAGAAGGTCTGACGCGCATGACCCGTGCGAACCATCCGACCCGTTCGTCACTTCTCCGAAACGCCGCCGCAACGACTGGGATCATCCTGTCGCTGACTGCGATCGTGGAGATCGTGGTGCGGGCGACGGGGGTCGCGACGTTCATTTTTCCGGCCCCCTCGATGGTCCTCGCGTCGCTTTTGGGCTCGCCGGGCCTGTTCGCCCGGCACGCGCTGGTGACTCTGGGCGAGGCTGGCGCCGGACTGGTGGTCGCGGCGGCGGCCGCCCTGCTGTTCGCGGCCGCCGCCGTGCACTCTCGCATCCTCGATCGCATGCTGACACCGGTGGTCGTGGCCTCGCAGACGATCCCCGTGATCGCGCTTGCCCCCTTGCTGGTGCTGTGGTTCGGCTACGGCTCTACGCCGAGGGTGGTGATCTGCGCGCTGATCGCCTTCTTCCCGATGGCGGTCACATCCCTGGAGGGGCTGCGGTCCGCCGACCCGCGCCTGATCCTCCTGCTCGATTCCGTGGGCGCCTCGCGGTGGGACGTCTTCTGGCGCGTGCGGTTGCCCGGCGCGGGGCCGTTCCTCGCGGCTGGTGCCCGCGCCGGCGTCACGCTCAGCCTGGTGGGAGCCGTGGTCGCGGAGTGGACGGGCACCGATCGGGGCTTGGGCTACCTGGTGCTGAGTGCCAACGCCCGCCTGGCTACCGCCCAGGCGTTCGCCGCGGTGCTGGTGATCTCGCTTCTGGGCCTGGGCGCGTACGGCGCCACCGGGCTACTCGAACGACGTATCGGATGGTGGAGACAACCGGCCGTCCTCGGCCGGACGACATCGAAGGAGACGATCTGAATATGAATGAATCTGTCTTGAAGAACGGCGCCCCCCAGGCCGCGCATGCTGGTTGCGCCCCCCAGGCCGCGCATGCTGGTTGCGTCATCCGCGCCGCTCATGCCGGCGCCTCCACCGGCGACGGCCGCCATCGCTCGGTCGGTTCTCTCGCAGCGCTGGTCTCGACGGCGGTGCTGGTGCTCGGTTTCCTCGCGGGCTGCGCCGGCTCCACGGAGAGCGTGACCACGGCGCCCGCGTCCGAGACCACCGCGGTCACCAGCATCACCGTCGCGTCTGCCGCCGAGGAGTCACCGGCGCCGGAAGTGGCCGAGATCGACCTGATCATGGACTGGGTGCCCTGGGTGCTCGACATCCCTATCGACGTAGCTCAAGCCAAGGGCTTCTACGGCGATGCCGGGCTTACCGTGACCCAATCCATCCCCAGCGGCCCTACCGACGTGGTGAAGTTCGTCTCCACAGGCAAGAGCCAGTTCGGCCTGTACTACGCTCCCGATGTGCTCATGGCGCGAGGCGAAGGCGCCCCGGTGGTATCGGTGGCGGCCCTGATGAGCCATGCCCCGCTCGGTTTGGCGCTCGCTCCGGGTCTC
Organism: Actinomycetes bacterium; assembly: GCA_024637035.1. Classification (GTDB taxonomy): domain Bacteria; phylum Actinomycetota; class Thermoleophilia; order RBG-16-64-13; family RBG-16-64-13; genus JAHJSA01. The sequence continues at coordinate 56,135 of JAGXFW010000033.1, read as the reverse complement.
ACCGCGACCACCCCCGCCGACCTAGTGGGCAAGACGGTCGCCGTGCCCATGATCCCCTCGGTGCGGGCCTCGTATGACGCGATGCTCAAGGCGGGCGACGTGGATCCAGCCGCGGTCACCCTGGTGGACCCAGGCTTCGACCTGGTCGCACCTCTTCTCGCCGGCACGTATGACGCGGTGGCCTTCACCGCGTTCGGAGAGTTGGTGGAGGCGGATGCGGCATCCGACTCTGAGATCGGCTACCTCGACTTCCGCGACTGGGGCTCACCCGACTACGCCTTCATGAACGTGATCACAAGTGATGATTTCGCCGCTCGGAACCCGAACACGGTGCGCGCCTTCCTGGCCGCCACGCTCGTCGGGCTCGAGTACGCGGCCACGCATCCCGAAGAAGCAGTCGATATCTACGTAGCGGCCCATCCGGAGTTCGATCGGGCCACGCTCCTCGCCCAATGGGAGGCCACGATCCCCTCGTTGGCTCTCGCCCCGGGCGGCGGCTCTGCCGGCGCTCAGGATGAGGCGGCTTGGCAGGTACTGCATGACTGGATGATAGAGGCCGGACTACTCGCGGCGCCTCTGGACGTGGCATCCGCACTCACCAACGACTACCTCCCGCAGTAGCAGGTAGTCGCAGTATTCACGTGATGCCGCATGCCGACATGGCTGTCGCTCCGGCGCCGGCGCCCTTGGAGGGCGCCGGCGCGGCGCGTTCCGAAGGTACGGGTTCCGCGGGCGCGATCGGTGGCGTGGAGGTGCGGCTCCGCGACGTCAGCCTGGGCTATCCCACAGATAGGGGCTTCACTTCGGTGCTGGAGCACATCGACCTGCACCTGACGCCGGGTGAGTGTCTGGCGGTGGTCGGGGCGAGCGGTTGCGGCAAGAGCACTCTTCTCCATGCGCTCGCCGGGCTCCTCGAGCCGGTCAGCGGACAGGTCGACGTCACCCCGACTATGGGGGGCCGCGCCGCCTACATGTTCCAGAACGATCTGCTCTTGCCCTGGAAGACCGTTCTGGCCAACGCTTCCTTCGCAGCCGAGTCGGCGATACGGGGCGGTGAGCGCTGGTCGTTCCGCGGAGGACGTGGTGCGGCACTGGACGCCGCGCGCGAACGGGCGCTCGCTCTCCTCCACGAGTTCGGTCTCGAGGACTCGCTTCACCTGTATCCCCACCAGCTTTCGGGAGGCATGCGCCAACGGGTCGCACTGGCACGGACCCTCGCCTTGGGGCGCGGTCTCATCCTGCTGGACGAACCGTTCGGCAGTCTGGACGCGATCACCCGCTCCGATCTTCGAGAGTGGATGGCGCGGGTCATGGACACGCACCCGGCCACGTGGGTCCTCGTCACCCACGACGTAGACGAAGCCGTGCAGCTCGCCGACCGGGTGGCGGTGCTCGGCGGGCGCCCCGCCGGCATCATGGGGAGCGTGGATGTGACCCCCGCCCGCAGGTTCCGCGGCGCCGGGAACGACGATCTCTCCGGCGGTGCACTTCGCCGGGCGGCGGTCGAAGTGCGCGCACTGCTGGAGCAGGGTCGGACACGATGAGCAAGCGGCGTGTGCAGGTTTCTGCGTGCCGCGGAAGAGAGGGACGATGAACCAGGGAGATCACACACCCACAGCCGAATACACGCTCTGGCTGGGCCGCCCGGGCCTTCTCGCGCGAACGCTGGCCGCCATCATGCCGGTCGACCCCATAGCCGTGGACGCCGCCACGGATCGCGCAGCCCAGCTGGCGATCCCCGCGGGGAGCCTGGGCAGGGTGTTGGCGTTGTCTGTTCGCCTCGCGGGTATCCAACGGAGCCTGACGCCGGCATTCCCACGAAAGGCCGTGGTGGTCATGGCCGGTGACCACGGAGTCGTGCGCCGTGGGGTAAGCGCGTTCCCAGCTGAGGTCACAACCCAGATGGTGGCGAACTTCGCGCGGGGCAGGGCCGCGATCAATGCGCTCGCCGGTGCCGCGGGAGCGCGGGTCGTGGTCACCGACGTGGGCGTGGCCGCTGATCTGGCTGAGGTCATCGGCCTGCGGCCGGTCGCGAGTCTCGCCGAGGCGCTCGCTTCCGGCGCCGTCCTGCATCGCAAAGTCCGCCTCGGCACCGACGACCTGACTTCAGGGCCCGCCATGACCCGCGAGCAGGCGACGGCCGCCATCGAGGCGGGCATCGACGTGGTGGAGGGCCTGGTCGCAGAGGGTCTGGACCTGGTGGCCACGGGCGACATGGGCATAGGCAATACCACCCCTTCGAGTGCGCTCGCCTGCGTGTTCACCGGCCGCGTGCCCTCCGAGGTCACCGGCCGCGGCACGGGTATCGACGATCCCGCCCTCGAGCGGAAGCGGCACGTCGTGGAGGAGGCGCTGGCTCTCAACTGCCCCGACCCATCCGACCCGCTCGGCGCACTGGCGGCCGTGGGCGGGCTTGAGATAGCCGGCATCGCGGGCATCATCCTGGGTGCGGCGGCCGCCGGAATACCGGTGCTGGTGGACGGCTTCATCTCTACCGCGGGGGCTTTGGTCGCCTGTGCCTTGGCGCCCGCTGCTCGTGAGTACCTGATCGCGGCGCATCGGTCGCTCGAGCCGGGTCATCGAGTCATGTTGGAGTACCTGGGCGTCGAACCGCTCCTCGATCTCGATCTGCGGCTGGGAGAAGGTACGGGCGCAGCACTGGCCATGCCTCTGGTGGATGGCGCTGCGGCCCTCATAGGCACGATGGCCACGTTCGCCGAGGCAGGGGTCGCAGAGTCGACCGCGGCCGGAGCGGGCGGAGCGGCCGGAGCGGGCGGCGCAGCGGGAGTGACCGCATGAGCTTCTGGCCCAAAGAGGGCGGCATCGCGACCCCGCAAGATATCGAGGACCTCGCAACCGCGGCCTGGCTCTCGGAGGCCTTGTTCGCCGCGCTCGAACTCGGTGTGTTCGAAGCCCTGGGGGAAGATGCGCTCACGGTGGACGAACTTGCCCGGCGGTGCGACGCGGACCGCGAGGGTTGCAGCCGGTTCGTGCGGGCCCTCGCGAGCTTGGGCCTGCTGACCCTCCACGAGCGGGCGGATACCGGGGACGTGCTGGTGGCCTGTGCCACGGTCTCTCGCCGACACCTGCTTCGCGGCTCCCCGGGCTATCTGGGCGACTCTCTCAGATACAGGCGCCGGCTCGCCGGCACGTGGTCCCGGCTCGGAGAAGCCGTGCGTCGAGGCGGCTCTCCGCTCGAGCAGTCGGCGCACGACGACGAGGCAGCCTACCGCGCCCGGGTTCGCGACTACCTGCGTGCCATGGATGATGTAGCCCGCCACAAAGCTCGTCTCATTGCCGATCGGCTCGACACGACCGTCTTGGCCCCTGGGCATCTCGTCGACCTGGGCGGGGGAGCGGGGGCGATCGCCGCCGAGCTTCTTCGACGCAACCCGGGGTGGCGGGGCGTGGTGCTGGACATGCCTGAGGTGGTGGAGCTTGCGCGGGAGGAATCGAGCGAGCGAGTCGTCGCCGGGCCTCCGCTCACAGGGCGGCTGAGCTTCGCCGCCTGCAACCTCTTGGACCAGGCGATCCCGACCCCGCCCGAAGGCGGGGCTGGTTGGGGTCTGGTCGTGGCTTCGAACGTGGTGCACGCCTACTCGCATCAGGACTCCGGTCCCCTGCTCGACCGGGCCGCGGGCGCCATATCGGATACAGGCCTCCTCCTGGTGCACGACTTCTTCACCGACGGAGCGGGGCGCGGTCCCGTCAAGAGCGCCTTCTTCGACCTGCACATGATGATCAACACCTACCAGGGGCGCACGTATCCGTGGCAGTGGGTGCGGGATCGGTTGGAGTCGCAGGGTTTGGTGGTCGCCGGCCCCATCCCCTTGGGAGCGGGCGACACGCCCGGCGAAGAGGACACCGTGCTCATGGCGGCAGCCCGTACGCCCGAGGTTCTGTCGGCACTCCGTGTAGACCGCCTCGAGATGTTGGACGGGGCCGCGCGCGACCTCGGTTTCCGCAGGACCGCCGCCATCTCGCCCGCCCACGTGGTCACCGCCCCGTGGGTGGAGGTGAAGTGCAGGTTCGGCTGCGGGGGCTACGGCTCGGGCGGCCAGTGCCCACCCCGTTCCCCCCAGGCGGATGAGACGCGGACGGTGCTCGCCTCTTACACCCAGGCCTTGCTCGTGGAAGGTGAGCCTCCGACCGCTGAGTTCCACCGTCGGATGTTGACCTTGGAGCGTGCCGCCTTTCTCGGCGGCGCCCCAAGGGCCCTCGCGTTCGTGGCGGGACCGTGTCGTCTGTGCTCTGACTGCGAGCCCGACCACTGCCGCCACCCCGCCGAGGCGCGGCCTTCCATGGAGGCCAGCGGCATGGATGTCTACGCCACCGCCGCTGCCGTAGGGTGGCGCCTCGAACCCGTCCCCGACCGCGACTCCCCGGCGACGTACGTCGGGCTGCTGTTGGTCGGGTAAGCCGTGCGCGTTCTACTCATACAGGCACCGTCGGTGGAAGGCCCCCACGCCGAGATCGTGGCTCCCCTCGGGTTGGCGGCGGTGGCCGCCGCTGCCCGCGCCCACGGCCACGACGTGGAGCTGGTCGACCTCAACCTGGCGACCGACCCCTTCCCGGCGCTTGCGGCGGCGCTGGGGCGATCGGACCCGCAGGTCGTGGGGATCGGGCTTCGCAACATCGATCCCCTGGCCAACCGCCGCCACTCCTTCCTTCCGGCCTTCGGCGCACTGCTCGAAGTCGTACGGAGGGGGCTCCCGTCCGTCCCGCTGGTGGTGGGAGGCGCGGGCTTCTCCATGTTCCCGCGGGCCATCATGGAACGGTATCCCGCGGTCGACGTGGGTGTGTTCTTGGAGGGGGAGGCGACCTTCCCTGAGGTCCTCGCCGGGCTCGAGCGGAGCGCGCGGCCATCCGGGGCGGCAAAGCATCTCCGAGCGGATGTGGCTCATCTCGCGGGGACGCCGGGCACGATCGTCCGGGTGCGCGAGGCCCGGCCCACCGATGTTACGGGCTCCGCCGATTGCGCCGCCCACACCGGCCCCATCGCCGACGCCTCGGGCTCCATCGCCGACGCTGCGGACTCCGCCGTCGACCGCGGCACCCGCCTGATCGAGGGTCCGGCCCGGCCGTGGCTTCCCGAGGTCGCGCTCGACGCGGTGCGCACCTGGCTCCCGGAGCTCGCCGCTTCCTATGCGGGACGCACCAGCTACGCGCCGGCGGCAGGGGTCGAGACCAAACGGGGCTGTCCTCTTGGCTGTTCGTACTGCGTGTATCCCGCTCTTCAAGGGCGCCGCCTGCGCTACCGGAGTCCGGAGACGATCGTGGCCGAGGTGGAAGCGCTTCATCGCGAGACCGGAGCCGAGTGGGTGCACTTCAACGACCCGGTGTTGAACTACCCAGCTGGGCACTTCCGCGAGGTCTGCGGACGTTTGGTGGATCGGGGTCTGCCCGTGCGGTGGACCGGTTTCTTCCGCGAAGACGTCCTGACTCCGGCCGACGCGAAGCTTGCGGTGAAGGCGGGGTGCGCCGCCTTCCAGTTCTCGGGTGACGGCACCTGCGATCGCACCCTGGCTCGGCTGCGAAAGGGCCTCACGCTCGGCGACGTGCTCGGCGCGGCCCGGGCGGCGGCCGGCACCGAGGCGCTCTCTGTGTACCACTTCATGGCGAACGTGCCCGGCACCGACTCGGAGGTGGTGGCCGGTGCGCACGAACTGGTCGACCGCCTGCACGACATACATAATCCCCGCGAGAACCTCGGGGCCATCGTGTTCAACAACCTACGGGTCTACCCGGGCACACCTCTTGCCGAGGAGCTCGTCGCGTCCGGAACACTCGAACCCGAGGACCACCTGTTGTTCCCTACCTATCACGACCCCGCGCCCTACCAGCATCTGCGCTACGAGCTGGAAGAGAGGCACCATCTGCATGCGAGTCGCCGCACCGGCGCCCGTTATCCCACCGAGGAGGCTTCCTGTTGAGTGCCCGGATCGCCCTGATCGAACACCCACGCCGGTCGAGCTGGGTGCACATGAACGATGTGGCCAACACTCCGCTCTCCAGCAGTCTGATGACCGGGTACGCGGCAGCCGCGCTACAGGCAGCCGGTCACGACGTACTCGTGGTCGAGGGCAATCTCGGCCGTCTCGCAACGGACGAGATCGCCGCCCGCGTGGCCGCGCATGCACCCGACCTCATCGGGCTGCACCTGGTATACGACTGGACCGACGGAGCACACGTCCGTGAACTCCTCGACAAGGTCTCCGCCGCCGCGGGAGGCGTGCCCTCGTTGTTGTACGGGTTCTATCCCACCTTCGCCTATCACCACCTGCTCACGAGCTTTCCCGGTGTCGCCGGCGTCGTCGTGGGGGAGCCCGAGGTGACTGTGGTGGAGGCCGTGGCCGCGCTGGTCGGGCGGGGCCGGGGCCGGCGCGGGGGTTCGCCGGCGGAGGCGTTGGCCGGCGTCGCCGGCACGGCGGCCAGGATCGGAGGGCGAGTGGTCGCCGCGCCTCCGCGGCCGTTGGTCGACGACCTGGACTCCCTTTCCCCGCCCGTCCGCACACCCGAGATGCTCTCGCTGCGTGAGGTCAACGTGGCGGCGAGTCGGGGCTGCTACGGGTCGTGCACCTTCTGCACTATCAACCCGTTCTACGGCGGAGGCTCGCACTGGCGACCACGTTCGCCCGAGAGCGTGGTGGCAGAGATGACCTCAGTGCTCGAGGAGCACCCGCACAAGCGTCGCTTCTACTTCGTCGATCCGAGTTTCTTCGGGCCTAGGGGTCGGGGGAGGGCGCGCGTGCTCCGATTGGCCCGGCTGATCGAAGAGCGCCTCGAGGTGCGCTTCGGCATCGAGGGCCGGGTGAACGATATCGACGACGAGGTGGTGGAGGCCTTGGTGAAGGCCGGCTTCGACGAGATCCTCATCGGCCTCGAGAGCGGGTCCGACGCCACGCTGGCCCGGCTGAACAAGCACACGACAGTCGAACAGAACCGGCGCGCGCTCCACATCCTCCGTTCGCACGGCATCGAGCCGAACGTGGGTTTCATCATGTTCGAGCCCGACAGTTCGCTCGCCGACGTGCGGGTGAACCTGGCGTTCCTCGAGGAAGAGGGGTTGCTCGACCGTCTCAGCCTCACCGCAAACGTGCTTTACCACCAGCAGATCATGCTCGCCGGCACGCCAGCCTTCAGCTCCGCTAAGGCGGAGGGCCGGCTGGTCGTGTCACCCCACAACCCCTACGAGGGCACCATTCCCTACCGGCACCCCGAGGTGGGATTCCTCGCGGAGACGATGGCCGAGGCGTGCCGCAACGTCTTCGCCGGCTTGCCGCAGGAGGTGTGGCTTGGTGATCCCGCTCCACACCCGCCCGGGTCCGGCGTCTCGGTCCCGCGCCGGTCCGCACTCGGCGACTTGAACGCGAGTCTCGTGGCCGTCTTCCGGGACCTGTTGGACGGGCTCGAGGACCGCAGCATCGCCCCCGCGTTGTCCGTCGCTCAAGCGGTGGTGGACGACGTGCGTGGGTCGGTCGTCAGGTACACGCAGGCGTCCGTGATGTAGTCGGCGCCTCCGCTTCCCGCGCCCGACGTGCCTGGAACCCGGCGCCCACGGGTACATCGCCACACATGGGTTCCCTAGAGGGCAAGACGGCGGTGGTCACCGGGGCGAGCCGAGGTATCGGCGCCGCGCTCATACGCGCCTTCCTCATGGAGGGCGCCTCGGTCGTCGGCGCCGCCCGAGGGGCCGAGGAACTGGCCGAGGCGTGCCTCATCCCGGGTCTTCCGCCCGCCCTGCCTGTCCCCACCGATGTCACCGATGAAGTGGCCGTCGCTCGGCTCTTCTCAACTGCGGTCGCCACCCATGGTCGCGTCGACATAGTCGTCAATTCCGCGGGCACGCTCGTGCGCGGTGCGATCGAGGAGACCGCACTCGCCGACTGGGAGGCCGCACTGGGCGTGAACCTCACTGGGGTGTTCCTGTGTTCTCGTGAGGCGGTGCGTGTCATGCTGCGCCAGCCGCCTACCGCGGGTGGTGTGCGCGGGCACATCGTGCAGATCGTGTCGGGCGCGGGAGAACACGCATGGGTCGGCGCGGGCGCGTACACGGCAGCGAAGCACGGTGTCATGGGCTTCTCCGACACCCTGCGCGAGGAGGTGCGCCACCGGGGTATCAAGGTCACCGACGTCCTCCCGGGCATGGTCGAGACCTCTATGACCGATCATCCCGATTTCGCGGGACGGGAGAAGCTGGCGCCTGAGGACGTGGTGCACGCTGTGATGGCGGCGCTTACCGCCTCCCCTCGTGCCCTCATCAAGCGAGTGGACCTGCGCAACTTGGAGGTCTGACCCTGAGCGATCGGATCTTCGGAGCGGCCGATGATCAGAGCGGCGCTTGCAACTCGACGGGCTCCGTGATCTCGGCCGGCGCCGACTTCCGCCGGAGACCGGTCTGCGCGAGCACGGTGCCAGCGAACACCAGCGCGAACCCGCCGGCCGTCCGTGCCCCGATCGACTCCACCCCAAGGGCGATCGAAAGCAGAACAGCGAACACCGATTCCAGGCTCAGGAAGATACCCACGTGCGTGACGGGCGTCATACGTTGACCCAGGGTCTGGAGTAGCACGGCGATCAGGCTCGAACCGAGACCTCCGTACAGCATCGCGACCCGTGTCCAGGTGCCGAGTCCAGAAGGGATCTCGGGCCATTGCTCGGCGAAGAAGCTGATGGCGGCGGCCCCGATGCAGGTGACCGCCACTTGCACCCACACCAGGACGGACGCGGGCGCCTGGTGCGTGAGCTTTCCAAGCACCATCATGTGCACGGCGAGAAGCACGACGGCCAGCGCGATCAAAGCCGTCGCCGGGGCATAGACGACCTCCTGGCCCAGCAGGAAGATCACTGCCATGCCTCCCAGAACGAGGGCGATGGCTCCTCCGAGCCGGCGGTCGAACCAGCCGCCGCCGGAGAGGCCCACCAGGATCGGGGTCACCACCGCGGTCTGGATGACGATGAAGGCGGAGAGACCAGGGCTCGTCTCGCGAAGGCCGACGAACACCAGGCTCACACTCGCGAACCACAGGAGTCCCATGCCCACCGCCTTCAACAGGATGCGGGGGGGCGTTCGGAGCAGCCGCGGTGCCGCGATGGGGAAGAGGACCAGCATCGACACCAAGTACTCGAGCGCGATGAGGGTGAACGGCTGGGTCTCGAGGAGAGCGTGCTTCATCACGGGATACATGCCGCCCCACAAGGCTGAGGCGCCAAGCAGAGCGAGGGGGCCGAGAAACGCGCGCGTCGAGGCGGGGGCGGTCGGGTTCCGGGCGGGTGAGGCGACGCTGGTCATCGTATGCCCGTCCCCGGGTCCGCTCTCGTGATCTGAGATCATGCCGGCAAGCATACTCCGCCGCGGGCCGTGGTGGAGAGCGCGGGCTCGGGCGTGGAAGGGTGAAGAGGCGGGGCGAAGAGGAGGAGCGAAGAGGCGGGGCGGCCGGGCCCTGCCGTGGGGGGCGGCGTCGAGCCCGGCCTAGGAAGGCTGTTGAAGATCGAAGCCTTGGCCGCCAGAATGCACTGGACGGCGCGATGCGGCGTCCTCGGTCGCGCACGTAGCGCTGCTACGAGCGCTTCCTGCCTCCTTGTCTCGCACGCGCCCATCGCGCCCTGGCGGCGAAGCGTCCATTCTTCAACAGCCTGCTACGGGGAGTCAGGCCCCGGGCGTCGTCTGCCCTTCGAGCCATTCCCCGAACTCTTCCATGTCGGGGATTCGGTCGAAAATGATCGCTCCGTTCATCATCACGCCGGGCACGGGAATCTGACGCCCGGCCTCCGGTCGCAGTTCTTGCAGGCACTTCACGCCCTCTCGGGTGGACGCATCAACCACCGAGAACGTGAACAGGCCTGGGCTCTCCTCCTGTATGTCTTCCATCGCGCTCACGGCGAGATTGCAGAGCACTCACGAGGGACCCTTGGAGATCAGGTCGATGTGCGGGCTTTCTTGGTCTGCTTGGTCCATGGATCCCCTTTCCTCTTGTGCGGCGGCCGCCACGGGCCGCTCTTCTACTTTCACGTGGAACCAGATGCCGGCTGCGGCGGGCGATCCGTGGTAGCCGTGGTATCCGAGACCGTCTGCGACGCCGAACCGGCGTCGTCGGGTTCTCAACCTGTTCAGCCACCACCCGCCTGTTCGACCACCTCGGCGGCGGCGAACCCGGGCGACCCTGCTCGGTCGGCCGCGACGCTCGGGCGCGGGTCTTCCGTCGCGGCGGGAGAAGGCGTGGAAGGTGTTCCCTCCGCCGGAGCGAGCTGCGCGACCTCCTGCGAGAGCATCACCTGCATGCGCGTGGCTCCAACGGTCATCGCGGCGTGGAGCACCTCGTCGACCTCCTCGTCCGTCACCCCGAGTCGCCTCCCGACCGAGAGGCAATACTGAGTTCAGGGAGCACAGCCGGATGCCAGTGAAGCCCCCAATGCCACCAGGATCTTCGTCTTGCGATCGAGGACGCCGTCGGCGTAGGCGAGCTCGAAGAACTCGTCGTAGCGCGCCTTTGCGGCGGGTCCGGTGCCGCCCGTCCCGCCGAGAGTCGACGCCGCGCCGGCCGTGGGCACGGCCGTATCGGGTTCGTTCATGTGCGTCTCCTCGTGGTCGGGGTGCCAGGCGCACTCCGCGCCTCGGCACCCGTGGGGGTGGCGTTCCGTGTCGGCGCAGATCACGGGCGCGGCCGCGTCGAAGGTGATGTCCAACTCCTCTTGCAGGAAGGCTGTGGCTTCGCGGAGGCCGACTCGCACATAGGCTTTGCAGCAGCCCGGGTGTGCCTCGGCGGCCGTGGCCGCCGCGAGGCGGGAGACAAGGGTCATGGCCGCCTTGGTCTGCGGGCCTTTGCCGCACTGACCGCCCACGAGCACGCTGTAGCAGGCTCCCAGGGCAGGCACGACCCCGCACACGCCACTCAATCCGCAGTACGCGCTCACCGCCTGGCGGGCCGTCCTCTCCAGCACTTCAGCCCTGTGGGCGGCGGTGACTCCTGCCACACCGGCGTTCTCCAGGGCCCGCATCAAGGCACCCGCCGCCACGTGCGCGTGTTCGCACCCGAGCATGGGGAGGTCGGTCTCGGCGATGAGGTCCTCCGCGATCGCGAACGGGGAGGACGAGGTGGCCGCGTCGAGCAGACCAGGGAGACGCTCCATGAAGCTCGCTCCGTGACAGCCTTCGCACACGTAGTGTCCCCGCGGGCAGACGACGTGCCCCCGACCCTCACTCCCGCAGACGGTGCAGGTGAGCGCGGCCGCCGAATCCAGGTAGTCGAGCGTGCTGTCGCAGATGATGCAGGACTGTGTGTTTGCGGGCTCCGCGCCCCCCTGCGCCGGCCCTCCCGAGGCGTCTTCGTGGAGTGGCGCGTCGGACGTCGGTGCGTCGCTCACGACGCCGTCCCCGACTCGATGGCCTTCTCGGCTACGCGGATGGCCTCCCGGACCACGGCGCGTTGCAGTCAGTAGTACACCTGGTTGCCCTGTCGATCGGGCTTGGCGATGCCCGCCTCGTGCAGGATGCGAAGATGGTGAGAGACGAGGGGCTGAGGAAGACCGGTGGCCGCCACCACGTCACTCACGGGGCGACATTCCTCGGTGAGTGCCAGTGCTATCCGAAGCCGAGTCGGTTCGCTGAGAGCCTTGAAGAACCGGCCGAGGCGCGCGAGGTGTATTGCCTCCGACGGGTCGTCGGTCCGGGTGCTATGTATGGAAGTATCGACATACATGAATATATTATGCGCGAGGAATACCGCGTGCGCAACCCCGGGCGATCGTGGTTCAGCTGCTGCGGATCGGCGAAGAAGCGTTGCGCTGGTGGAAGACCCTGATAGGGCAGACGAGACAACGGCTGAACCCGTCTTCGCCGCTGCAGGGGCAGGGTGAGGAGAGTTCCCAACAATGGGCGCCTTCTGCGTGAGCCGGGCAGGTGCCCCTCACCGCTTCGGTGCACTCCTCGATCTCCCAGCACTGACCCGAGGCGACGCGCTCGACTGCGCGCAGCATGGTCTCGAGGTCTTCGTGGGCAAGGCGACTCTCGATCTCAGCCTTATGCACGAGGTAGACGGGGCATTCGATGAGGATGCAGATGGCCGGATTGCACGAGCAGGGGGTGCCTTTCACTTCCCAACAGTCGGAGCCGGTCAGGTATGCGGGGCACGACCGGCAACCACGGTCACCATGACCGCCGTCTCCTACGATCTCCCAGCACAGTTCCCCCACTGCGCGCTCCCTTTCGGCGTTCCATTCATTCGTCGCGTGCCTCCGTGCGGCGATGCAAGGCTCTCACAGTACCACTCGATTGTTGGTCCGGACAATCGCCCTTGACCCTCACTCGTGCCGTCTAGGTCCCCTCTGCGAGGTCTTGAACCAGCGGGGATGAGCCATACGCAGACTGATCGTGCGCAGGCGGACACGACGCAGGAAGGATGCTTGGGCTTCGGGGTGGTCGGAAGGTCCGAGAGGGATGAAGTGCCAGAGCACCTGTCGGTCGTCGATCTCGCTGCCGTCCGGCAGACCGAACCAACCGTGCGGTCCGTCGTCTCCGAAGCGCTCGCCAAGATAGATGGCCCAGGAGAGGGTCGGTTGTACGCCCCGGGCGCCGGAAGCTTGGGCGCGTGACGGAGGGCGGTCGCGTGACGGAGGGCGGTCGCGTGACGTGGCGTCTGAGGGACGGTACTCCACCACGACCACCCGGCCGGGCCTCAGGGTCCGGTATCCGCTGTCGTCCACGACGAGAACATACCCTCACGGGAGGCGGTGTAGGCGCGTGCGGAACCCCCCGACACCTTTGCTATGATATCGGTAGTGAAGCCCACGTGGGAGGTGGACGATGTTGGCACTGGTTCCGGGCTCAGCGTGCAAGACGTGCATCGACCTCATCGCCGATGTTCGGGCGATGAGCGGGTCAGGGCGCGCCGAGGAGTGTGACGGCGATGGCGCATGAGGTCGATGTCTACCTGATCTCGGGGTTCCTCGGTTCGGGCAAGACCACGTTCCTCAACCGCCTGGTGAAGGTGGTACCGGAGGACCTTCGATTCCTGATACTCATGAACGAGTTCGGCGAGATGGGGCTCGACGGCACGCTCGTCGAGGGCGAGGATCTCGACATGATCGAGATCAGCAAGGGCTCCATCTTCTGCGCCTGCGTGAAGACCGACTTCATCAAAGCGCTTCACGAGATCGCTCATACCGTGCGTCCCGACATCATGCTGATCGAGACCACGGGGGTGGCCAATCCCAGCGACCTCGGCCGCGACCTCAAGCTTCCCATCTTCGGCGACGCCTTCCGACTGCGCGACAAGTTCTGCCTGGTCGATGCCGCCAACTTCCTCGACACGTACGAATCGTTCCTCGCGATCGAGAAGCAGCTGGCTGCCTCAGACGTGTTCATCATCAACAAGGTCGATCTGGTTGAGCCGGAGACGGTCGAGCGCATCAAGGAGATCGTGCGCGAGTTGAACCCCGAGCCTCGCTTCTACGAGGCTGTGTACGCGGACGTGTCCTTCGAAGGGCTCTTCCGTGAGGGCGGGCTGCGGGAATTGGCCGAAAGCGACGGCTCGTCCGGCCTCGACGCAGACTCTGAGGAAGGCGAGGAGGCGGACAAGGTGCCGCCGGCCGCGATGAGCGAGCGGGAGCTCGAGTCCTACATCGACGACCTCCTCACCGACGAGACCGCCCAGGTCACACCACCCGACCGCCTCCTCTCGTGGGTCGTCGAAGGATCCTGGGAGTCACAGGACCATCTGCGCGCCTGGCTCGGCGAACTCCCCGAGCGTGTGGTGCGCGGCAAGGGAATCGTGAAGTTCGCGGGTGAGCCATGGTTGTTCAGCCTGGTTAATGGGAAATGGACTATCGAGCCCTACACGGGGCCTTCTCCGCGGGAAGAGGTTGTCGATCGCCTCGTGTTCATCTCCCACCCGGAGCACATTGCCGAGATCGCACGGGTTCTGCCCCACTGAACGGGCAGTTCAGCCGGCGGCACAACGCGTCTAAAGGAGTGGAGCAAGATGGCACAGATCCCCGAGAACGTACAGGAACTTCTTCGCGGCGGACACAACGTGTGGGTGTCCAGCATAGGAGCGGACGGTTGGCCGAACGTAGCAATCAAGGGCAGCGGCGCGCTCCTGGATGACGAGCACGTGTACTTCGCCGATCTATTCTCGAAGAAGACTCGTGACAACCTTCTGTCCAACAGCCGCGTCGCCGTGGGCGTCTATTCCGCCGACAAGAAGGTGGCGGTACAGCTCAAGGGCGTTGCCGACATGATCCAGACGGGCGAGCTGTTCGACAAGGTCACGGCTCAGATGGCGGAGCTGCAGGCGGGTCTGCCCCCGGTGACCTACGTAGTGCGCATCCTCGTCGATTCTGTGTGGGACATGGGCGCGGGTCCGAACGCTGGGGAGAAGATCGGCTGAGATGGTCACGGAGATCTCCCGCGGCCGCCGTGTCGCTTCTTTGTCGGTACTAAGAAGGTTCTCATCGGCTGCTCATCGCTTTCTTAGCCCAAGGTGGGATACTCGGCTCATGAAGACACGCGCGATATCGGTTCTTCGTTCTGCGGCGCTTATACTGGTGGTCGTGGGCCTGGCTCTGTGGGTGGTGTCGCAGCTGACGAATCCGGTAGCGGCGGCCGATCGGCTGCCGCTCATCACCGTTGGCGCGTCCGAATCCCTGACGCAGGGGAACACTTCCGATCCGGATGGCACGAGAACCACCGGATCGTTGGTGCCTTCTCCGGACGCGGCAGCGGTGCCTTCCGCGGAGGATCCAGGCAATCAGGGGGCGCAGTCCGCGCCGCCGCCATCCGCCACGACGTCCGCGGGATATTCGGGGGGCGACGTCACGACCACCACCACCACCCGCCTGGTGGTGCCCGACCCTGTGCGCGAGCACGCACGAACGCATTCGGGAGCGGACTCCCCGGTCATGGTGCCGTCGGGAGGCGCGTCCACCGGTGGAGGTCTCGACTCCTCGGGTTCCGGTGGCTCCAGCGGATCGGGCATGGCAGGTCACTGAATGCGGGTGCTGGTGGTGGAAGACGAGAGCCGCGTGGCCTCCTTCATCGCCAAGGGACTCGACGGGGCTGGATTCGTCACCGAGGTAGTCGGCACTGGGGCTGAGGCGGTTCGACGTACCTTGGAAGGCGCCGCGGATCTCGTGCTCCTCGACGTGGGTCTTCCCGACATCGACGGATTCACCGTTCTGGCCGAGATCCGCACAGTCGACCAGGCCACGCCTGTGATCATGCTCACGGCTCGCGGCGATGTGAGTTCTCGCGTGCGTGGCCTCGAACTGGGCGCCGATGACTATCTTCCCAAGCCCTTCGATTTCGAGGAACTCCTCGCGCGCGTCCGGGCCCGGCTGCGCCAGCCTCGGCAGCCCGAGTCGTTCCTACTCAGATCCGGCGATCTTGAACTCGATCTTCGGTCGCGACGGGCGCGACGCGCCGAACTACAGGTGGATCTTACTTCCCGTGAATTCGCGCTGCTCGAGTTCTTCCTGCGCCACGAGGGCCAAGTGCTTTCGCGCGTTCAGATTCTGAACGGTGTATGGGGCTACGACTTCGATCCGGGCAGCAACGTGGTCGATGTGTATGTGGGATATCTGCGATCCAAGCTAGACACGGGATCCACGCCGGATGTCGCGGCGACCTCACTCATCGAGACCGTACGAGGCGGCGGATACCGCCTTCGCGAGCACAGTGCCTCGGGCTTGTGAGACTCCGACTGACCCTGTGGTTCGTTGTCGGGGTCGCGCTCCTCGCTGTCGCCGGGGTCGCCGTGACGTACACGCTTCTAGCCCGTCAGCTGCAGGCAGATCTCGACGACGAGCTTTCCCAGCAGCTTGGTCTCTTCGGTCGTGCGGTCTCTTCGGCCGACGGTTCGGAGGCGCTGGTGGTCCTCACGAGGGCGTACCTCGAAGGCGAGGGCGCCGATAACCTCAGGCGGAACGGTGTGATCCTCGCCTTGCAGACCACGGACGGCTCTGTCGTGGCCAGCGTCGGAGGCGTGGCCCTCGAGCGACTACCTGAGGCCGCCGGGTTGCTCGCGACCGGTGAGCGCGTACTCACCACTGTCGACACCCCCGTGGGTCCATACCGTCTGGCGGGCACGTCCGTCCTCGTGGAAGACACGCGCATCGCGTCTGTGGAGGTGGGGGCTTCCTTGAGCGGCCTTCATTCGACGCTTCGCCGGGTGCTGATCCTGGTGACCGGCGGAGCTATCGCGGGCACGCTGGCGGTGGGGTACGGGTCGTGGGTGCTGGTAGGGCGGGCTCTCGACCCCGTGCGGCGCATCACGCGCACGGCGTCGGCCATCTCTCGGGAGGATCTCAGCCGACGCATCGGCTACTCGGGTTCCGATGACGAGATCGGAGAGTTGGCCGCGACCATGGACGCGATGCTGGACCGTCTGCAAACGGCGTTCGAGGCTCAGGAGAGCTTCATCACGGACGTGTCACACGAACTTCGCACCCCGCTCACCATCGCCAAGGGTCACCTACAGGTGCTCGACAGGGAGCACTTGTTCGATCCGGAAGCCGTCAGGCGGGAGCATCGTCTCGTGCTGGAGGAGATAGACCGCATGAACCGGCTGGTCGGCGATCTGTTGACTTTGGCTCGGGCCACCCGTGTCGACTTCCTGCGCAAGGAGCCCGTGGACCTCGACGCCTTGCTGAAGATGCTGGCAGACCAAGGGCCCCACCTGGGCGACCGCGTGTGGCTGCTGGACGAACTCCCGGGTGGGACTGCGCGGGTGGACCAGGACCGTTTGATCCAAGTGTTCCTCAACCTCATGCACAATGCGGTGGCCCATACCGGTTCAGGTGATGTGATCGCCCTCGGCGGGCGATGGGCGGGACCCGGCCAAACGACGGCGGTCGTTCGTGATTCGGCGACCGCACCTCGCCAAGCCGAGCTCTGGGTGAGAGATGAGGGCTCCGGCATGACGGCCGACGTCCGCGCGCGGCTATTCGACCGCTTCTACCGAGGTCCGGAGAGATCTGGCGCGGCGTCGACTGGCAGCAGCGGGTCGGGTGGCCACGGTGCTCCGACTGATCCGCCTGAGACCTCGGCCGCCACGGCCCGCGCGGAGGATGCGGCCATCGACCAACACCTTGGCCTCGGTCTCGCCATCGTAGTGGCCCTCGTACGGGCACACGACGGCCACGTCGAAGTGGAGAGCGCCTTGGGGACGGGATCTCGTTTCACGGTGACCCTGCCCGCCTGAGGTGGCGCCCCGGGCGCCCTAGTCGGGGTGTCCGCTTCGATCGAACCCTGGGCCCTCTGCCGGCGTCCGCGTTCGCGCGTCAGCCATAAGGGCATTCTCATGCCCTTCTTACCCCCACTTCACCTCGCTCGCGTACGCTGGATTGTAGTTGACGTAACAGCGTGGCCCCCGTGGCCACCCGAGGAGTATGGAGGATCGGCATTATGCGAAATCACACGATGAGATCGATAGGTACGGTAGCGGCGACAGTGGCGTTGTCGCTGGCTCTGGGCGGTGTCGCGGTCGCCGGATCGAACGGCGGTGGGATGATGGGCGGCATGGGGTCGACTGGAGACCACGAGTCATCCGGGGGTACCGCAACGCAACAGTGGTCCGGCGCGCAGTCAATGACCGCCACCCACACGACCGTCCAGTCTCAGACCGGTACCACCACTCACACGGGCATGCAGACGACCACGCAGACCACCATTCGGATGCAGACGCCCCCCATGACCCAAGCAGCCGTTCAGGCCGCCACGCAGATGCAGGCGCAGACCCGAGTGACCCTCCAGCAGCACATCGAGGCCGGCCCAAGCGACCAAAGTGTTCGCTCGAATGACTCAGAGCTGTCCGGGATGGAGCGGTTCAGGCAGCAGCGTCTGCGCGATGAGTATGCCGATGGGAGTGGCAGGCTCTGCCCGCAAAGCACGGTGGACGTCGTTGAGACGAGCGCGAGAATGTGGCGGCTGCACGAGTCGTCATAGCGTAGCCCGGAGGACCGGTCGCCGGTTCAATGCGGTGCGATGATGCACACGGTGGCTTGGTAGCGAGAGTCTCACCGCCCGATCGAGGTGGTGATGAAGCTGGCGGGGCGCCTCCCAGGGCGCCCCGCCAGCCTTGATCTCGAGGCGTTGTGTGCAGAACCTTGAAGCGCCAAGTCGCCGCGAGTAGCGATCGTAAAGATCAGGTCAAGCTTGCGCCTGTCCCGGCGCTTTCTACTAGCCTCTGTAGTACATTGCGTGCAGGAGGCCTGCCGCCTCCGCGGTCCTGGCAACACCTGTGGCTCTTTGGAGGTGGCATGCACGCCCTATCCCCATTTTGGCGATCGACCTTTGCGTGGATCCTGGCGACGATCTTCGCGGTCTCCATGGCCGGCCCGGCGGCCGCCGACGGACTTCGAAGCATCGAGATCGAGCCGCTGGGCGGCCTTCC
Organism: Actinomycetes bacterium; assembly: GCA_024637035.1. Lineage (GTDB taxonomy): Bacteria > Actinomycetota > Thermoleophilia > RBG-16-64-13 > RBG-16-64-13 > JAHJSA01. The sequence continues at coordinate 37,746 of JAGXFW010000033.1, read as the reverse complement.
GGTCGCCGGAGTCGAGCACCACTTCATCCTCCGCCTGCTCGAAGGAGGCGACCACGGCGTGGACGGTGCGCGCGTCACTTTGATCGCCGGTATCGGCGGCAGTCACGACGAGCACTCTCTTCATGACGGCGGATCTCAAGCTTATGCCGAGCCTTTCGAGGTTGCAGCAGTCCCCGGCGTCGCTCCGGGGGAGTACGAAGTGTCCGCGCTCTTCCCGACGGAAGGCATGTGGACCGTGTGGATCGTCGCGGACGAGGGCGGTGTTCCCACCGAGGCCTCGTTGACGGTGTCGGTAGTGCCGAACACCGGTGCCGCGGGAGCGGGAGCGCTCGGAGACACCCCTGCTCCGACTGGTTCCTCGAAACCGGATGGCTCCACAATACCCGTTACAGACGGAACGGCGGGGACGGCCGCTCTCTCGCCATCGGTCGGCGTGGGTGACGAAGGGCACGATGGGGGAGGGCACGGCGCTGCCGACGGGACTGTCAACTGGTGGGTTATCGGGGGCTCATTCGCGCTCGTATTCGCCGCGTGGGCCCATGCCACGTGGCTCAAGCGGCGCCTGCGGTCGGCGATGACGTCCGGACGCCTGGTCGACGCGGGAGCGCGGTCATGATCGTCAGTTCGCCCGACGGGTCGATGGAGCCGTTCCCGGAACCCGGCATGATGCTTGACTTGGCCCCGGATCCTGGGTTGGACAAGGAAACCGGGTTAGATTGCTGTGCGGTGTGCGACCACGTGCTGTGCGACCAGGAGGACGCCGCCGTCACGAGCCCTACGATCATCCACCACACGGCCCCGGCCGGCGACCAGTCCCTCCAGCCAGGATTGATGGCCTTCCTGCCTCCGTCAGGCGCGGAACCCAACCTCCTGCACATTCCTCTCGTGGGCGCCATCTTCCGCAGTAGGTTCTACCCCGGCGTCTTCCAGGCGGCCGGCGTCGCCGTCTTCGCGGTGGTCATGTGGGCCACCTTGTTCGGCACGGTAGATCCGCACGCCAACGTGGGGTCCACTATCGTATGGATCCTCTGGTGGCCGCTGCTGCCGTTGACCTTCTTCCTGGCCGCTCGCTTCTGGTGCACGGCGTGTCCGTTCCCCGTGGTAGGTGACCTCGTCCAGAAGATCAGCGGAATATCGCTCCCTGTTCCAAAGCTGCTCAAGCGTTACGGCATCTGGATCATCGACTTCCTCTTCATCCTGATCACGTGGGCCGACCACGTCTTCGGGATCGTCGGGTCTCCCCGCGGCACCGGCTATCTGCTCCTGGCGCTGCTCGTCGGTGTCGTGGTCATGAGCCTCTACTTCGAGCGTCGTGCCTTCTGCTCGAACCTTTGCTTCCTCGGCGGGCTGTCGGGCAACTACTCGATGACCTCGCCCCTGGCGCTGCGCGCCAACCACGACAACTGCCGCACGAAGTGTCGTGATCTCTGGTGTGCCAAGGGGTCGGAACGAGCGGCGGCCTGCCCCATGTTCGAGGTGCCCCGCACCATGGACACCAACCGCGAGTGCAACATGTGCGGCAATTGCATCAAATCATGTCCGCACGGTTCGCTCCGCCTCGAATTGCGCAAGCCTACTTCCGAGTTCTGGGATGTGAAGAAGCCGCGTCCGGAGGTCGCCTTCCTGGCGATGGTGCTGGTGGGAGTGGTGATCATCCAGAATCTCACCATGCTCAGCGTGTGGGAGCCCCTGCTGGCCTGGACCGGATCGCTTACCGGCTCCGCCAGCTTCAACGTCAATTTCACGGTGCTGTTCGTGGTGGCGATGGCGGCGCCGCTGGCGGCGATGCTCGCGGTGAGCAAGGTCTCGTCGCGCTTCTCGGATCGCGACGTGCTGGCTGACTTCACGCTTTTCGGCTACGCCATCATCCCACTCGACCTCGCGGCCCACATGGGCCACAACCTGTTCCACCTGCTTGGCGAAGGCCTGGCCGTGCCGCGGTCGATCGTAGAGGCTTTCGGTGGGGTCTGGGGATACGGCGACGCTCTGCTCAATACGCCCACCATCCAGGTGCTCCAGTACCTGATGCTGGGCGCTGGTGCGCTGGCGACCGCCTACGCGGCCTATCGCATCGCCGGTCGCGGCCTGAAGCGGCCGGACTTCCGCGTGCTCGTGCCGCACCTCGTGCTCATCGTGGTGCTCGTGGCGGTGAACGTGTACATGTTCGCCCAGCCGATGGCGCATCGCGCCGGGTAGGATCGCGTTGCGCGGAGGGGGTCGCGCGCAGCAGTTCGCGCCGACAGGCGCGCAGTAGGTTACGCGCGGTCACCGGGCGGAGTGAGGGTGCGAGGTGGTAGAGGTGGCGAGCTGCGGGGGGCGAGAAGTCAGTCCCCCGCAGCTCGTTTCTTCTAGGCCAAGCCGCGGGCTTTCTCTTCGTCTGAGAGCACCTCGTCGAGCACCTTCACGGCCCAGTCGAGCTCGTCCTTCGAGATAACCAGCGGCGGCGCGAATTCGAGGGCCGGGCCCATCATCTTGATGATCAGGCCTTTCTCGCGCGCCCTGTTGACCAGCGACGGGCCGGGGTGCTCGGCGGGCGCGAACATGACCCGGGTCGCTTTGTCGGGCGTGAGGTCGAGGGCGCACCAGAGGCCGGTGCCGCGGGCTTCGCCCACGATGGGGTGCGTCTCGAGTTCCTTGAGGGCGGCCAGGAAATAGGCGCCCACCTCGGCCGAGCGCGCCACGAGGCCTTCGTTCTCGATGATCTCGATGTTCTTCAAGCCCACAGCGCACGCGACGGGGTGGCTACCCCAGGTATGCAGGTGCTGGAACGTGGGCATGGGCTCGGTCACCTTCGGACGGCACGCCGCCGCGCTCAGCGGGATGTAGCCGGAGGTGATCTGCTTCGCCATGGTCATGATGTCGGGCACGATGCCCAGCGCTTCGCTCGCGAACATGGTGCCGGTGCGGCCGAACCCGGTGATCACCTCGTCGACGATGAGCAGCACGTCGTAGTGGTCGCAGATCTCACGCACGCGGTGCCAGTATTCCTTCGGCATCGCCAAGGCACCGAAGCCCTGCATGAGGGGCTCGCCGATCACCGCGGCCACCATCTCGGGCATCTCGAACTCGATCGCGTCCTTCACGGTCTCTGCGCACAGCAGGTCGCAGCCGGGGTAGCTCTGCTTCCAGGGGCAGCGGTAGCAGTAGGGAGGGTCGACGAACACTGCACCCGGCACCGCCGGCTCCATCACTTGCCGCATCGGGTGCACGCTCCCCAGGATGCTGAGCGCGCCCATGGTCTGCCCGTGATATGCGCCGCGACGCGCGATGATCTTGTAGCGCTTCTGCTCGCCCTTGAAGTAGTAGTGCTGTTTGGCCAGCTTGAGGGCCGACTCGACCGCCTCCGACCCGCTGCTGGCGAAGAATACCTCGTTCACGTCGCCCGGAAGCAAGGAGGCGATCTTCTTCGCCAGACCGATGGCGGGCGGGTTCGAGTACTGCATGGGGGTGAAGTAGCAGAGCTTCTCCGCCTGCTCGGCCATGGCCTGGGCGAGCTCCTTCCGCCCGTAGCCCACACCCACCGGGCGAGTCACACCGGCCACCAGGTCGAGGTACTCCTTGCCCGTGGTGTCCCAGACCTTGCAGCCCAGGCCTCGCTCGATGATAGGGATGCCCGCGGCGAGTTCCGCCCTGGTGGTCCTGTGGGAGACCAAGTGCTCCAGGTCTCGGTAGAGGTCGTCGCTTTCAGTGCTCATGATCCTCCTCGGCTCGCCGGCCAGTGGCGATGGGTGGTTTCATCGAATCGCTCCGGTCAGGTAAGCGCTTGCGGCTCCGAATGTCAACTGGGTTGGGTCACAGGATCAGGCTACGGGGTTGTGGAGAAGACAGGGCCCTACACTCGGTGATGCCCGGTTGTGCGCCGTTCTTCGAGTGGCTATAATGCACATATGTGCAGAATGACCCTGATGTTCGACCTCAGATCCTACGTATCACCCACCGTGCCGAAGGACGTTCGTCGTGGCTCGGCCCCGTAAGTGGAGGTGCGTGGAGGGTCCCGTTCACCCGCGTGTGTTCAAGCTCGCCGGTGTGCCGGCGCGCGGGCTGGAGCAGGTCGTGTTGACCTTGGACGGGCTCGAGGTGTTGCGGCTCCTCGATCTGGAAGGCCGGACGCAGGATGAGGCGGCTCAGCACCTCGGAGTGTCTCGGTCGACGGTCAGCCGTTTGGCCGCCGAGGCGCATCGCACAGTCGCCGACGCCCTGGTGGGTGGCAAGGCGCTGGTTATCGAGGGCGGCCCGGTAGCGGTTGGGCGGCGCCTCTCGGACATGACAACGGAAGAAGCAACGCGCGCACCGCTCTATGAGTCGACCCACATCACAAGGAAAGAAGGAGAGAAGATGGTCATCGCAGTCCCCTATCTCGACGGTCAGGTGAACGCCCATTTCGGCCGGACCCAGGCCTTTCTCGTCGCCGAAGCGGAAGATGGTTCCGTGACGGAGAGCACCGTATACGAAGTCGCCGGTCTCGAACATGATCACAGCGGGCTCGCCGGGTTCCTCACTTCCCGCGGCGTGGATGTGATCCTTGCTGGTGGGATGGGCCCGCCGATGCAGCAGGCGCTCGTCAGGGCGGGTTTCGACCTCTATTGCGGTGTGTCCGGGTCGGCGACGAATGCAGTGGAGGCGTTCCTGAGCGGAGGGATCGCGAAGTCGGAGAGCACCTGTGGTCACCATCACGATCACCCGGGCGCCGAGGGCGAGAGTCACACGGGTCACGCTCACGGGGAAGGCGGCTGCGCGCACCACTAGCATCTATGGGCGGCCCTTTTTGGGTGACCAAGAGCTACCGGTCGCGTTCAGCCGGCGACGCCGCCTCCCGTATCCGGGCGGCGACGGGTCGGACGGATCAGCCGAACACCTCGTCTTGCTTCACGGAACCTTCGCCGAGGCCGAACGCTTCGTGGAGCTTCTGCACCGCGAGTTCCGTGTGCTGGCTGCGCACGACGCACGACACTTTGATCGAACTGGTCGAGATCATCTCGATGTTGATGTGGTTCTCGGCCAGCACTTCGAACATGCGCGCGGCGACTCCCGGGTGGCTCTTCATGCCCGCCCCCACTATGGACACCTTGGCCATGTCGGCATCGGCCTCGAGGGCGGCGAAGCCGCACTCTTCCCTCATGCTCTCGAGCAGGGCGATGGTCGTGGAGATGTCGTCCTCGTCCACGGTGAACGAGATGTCGGTCGTGCCGCCCTCGCTGACGTTCTGGATGATCATGTCCACATTGATGTTCGCCGCCGCCATGGCTGTGAAGACGCGGGCCGCCACTCCCGGTCTGTCGGGCACGCGGTGCAACGTGATCTTGGCGTCCTCCAGCGCGTAGGTGACGCCCGAGACGATAGCTTGTTCCATGTGCTCCTCTTCCTGGACGATCCACGTGCCTTCGTCATTCGAGAAACTCGACCGCACGTGCAGCGCCACCCCATACCGGCGCGCGAACTCCACGCTCCGAAGCATGAGTACCTTGGCTCCGCTCGCCGCCATCTCGAGCATCTCTTCGTACGAGACCTTGCTCAGCTTCCGTGCCGATGGGACCATGCGTGGGTCGGCGGTGTACACACCGTCCACGTCGGTGTAGATCTCGCACACGCGGGCCCCCAAGGCGGCCGCGAGGGCGACCGCGGTGGTGTCCGACCCGCCGCGCCCAAGCGTAGTGACGTCGTGCGTGACCGTAGAGACCCCCTGGAATCCCGCCACCAGGACGATCTTCCCCGCGTCGAGTGCTTCCTGCACCCGGAAGGGCCGGATATCGAGGATCTTCGCCCTGGTGTGCACCGAGTCGGTGACGATACCCGCCTGAGACCCCGTGAGGGATATGGCCTGGAAGCCCATGTCGGAGATGGCCATCGCGACGAGCGCCGCCGATATGCGTTCTCCCGCCGAGAGCAGCATGTCCATCTCGCGCTCGGGGGGCTGGGTCGAGATCTCTCGAGCCATGAGGATGAGGTCGTCGGTGGTGTCTCCCCTCGCGGAGACTACCGCCACAACCGGGCTTCCCGCCCGCCGCGCCTCCACGATACGACGAGCCACCCGTTTCATGCACTCGGCGTCGGCGACGGAGGTGCCGCCGAACTTCATAACTATGGTCGACGTGCGCTTCGGGGTGTCCGGTCGCGTCTCGAGTACGGCCACAGGTTGGCCGGTCGCGTCGAGGCCAACCTCGTGTTCCGTGCCTGCGACCTCACTTGATGTCGACAAAGGGGTCAACTCTCTTGTCATCTGGGACGATACAGTTCGAAGGAGTCCGATTCTACCCGACCAGGGGAAGGTTGTGAAAGACATCTCGCCCGACGACTGGCCCGAAGCGGGCGGTATTCTCGAACCAGACCAGTCTGCGTCGGAGCCGCTGGCGACTCTCGATGGCGCCGATCAAGGTGTCGGCGAGTCGCCGCCGCCCGTGACGTCGGAGGTGCGGCCCGCGGTCTCTGCTGAGATCGCGCAGGCACTCGATGAGAGTGGATCGGCCGGCCGTGGTTCGGTGATGGACTTCTTCTGGGCGGCATTGGCTCCGTTCACCTTTCTCGTCGTGTTCGGGTCGGCCGCGCTGGTGTTGGTGCTGTCCGTGTTCCTGTTCGATGCCGATTCGACCGAGCTCGCCATCCTCAGTGCCGCCGTGTTGGCCGTGGGGCTGCTGGTGCTCCTCCCGATCGAATACCATCTGGTGCGGTCGAGGATCGAAAGGCCGATCCAGCGTCTGGAGCACGAGTTGTTGGGCCAGTTGCCGTGGCGCCCTGAAGGTGACCAGCTCTTGGGGCGGCTCCGACGCACGGTCGTCGAGGTGCGGAACGCCCTTCGCGTCATGGATACCGATCTGAGGATGGAGCAAGAACGTACCGATGATCTGCTCGCGCGACTGGGCGAGCGCACGGCGGCGGACGCGTTCGCGGCTCGGGTCGCCGACTCGCTCCGTCGTGCCGAGAGCGTGGAACAGTTCGCGGCGGAGGCTACTCGACTGGTTCGCGAGGCCTGGCCCGCAGACGAGGTGGTCGTGCTTCACCGGCTGGAACTGGAGAACGATCTAGAGGTGCTCCGCTGGGAGTGTCTCGGTGAGGCGATCGATCCGGAAGCCAGGGAAGGTGGCGCACCCCGCTACCGCAAGGCTTCACTCCCGGTGCCCGTCAAAGAAGCGTTCCGCCGCGGCTTCTATTCGGAAACGGGGTTGCCCTTCAGTCAGGATCCCGCCTTCCCAGACGCCCGGAGCTTCGTGGCCATGTCGCTCGAGCATAGGGGTGTCGGGGCGGGGGTCCTCTTGGCCGTGTCCGGCGAACTCGACCCACCGAGCCCCGAGTCGCTGCGCAGAGCCCATCCTCTGTTCAGCCTGGCCTTCGGGCGCGCCATGTACGTGCGGGAACTCGGCGAGGCCGAGATCCGCGACACGCTCACCGGGGTGTTCACGTACGATCACTTCCTGACGATGGTGCGGCACGAAGTTGCTAGGAGCAACCGGTACTCACGGCCGGCCGCCTGCGTCATGGTCGACGTGGATAAGCTGCGCCGCGTGAACGAGACCCACGGGTCGGCGGCCGGCGATCAGATCATCGCCGAGGTGTCCCAGCTGGTTCGCGGGCTCATCCGGTCGACAGACAGCCTTGCCCGCATCAGCGGCGGGCGGCTGGCTCTATTGCTTCCGGAGACCAACGAGGAGGCCGCGCTGGTCGTGGCCGAACGCATTCGGACCCGGGTGGACGAGTACCCCTTCATCGTGCTCAGGAACCAGGTGGAGCGAATGACGGTGAGCGTGGGCGTGAGCATCCATCCACCGTTCGGAGTGACGGCACTCTCTCTGGTCGACGCCGCGCTCAGTGCGCTCACCCAAGCCAAAGATCAGGGGCGGAACCGCGTGGTCGTGCTCCGGGAGCAGACGCCCACCGCCTGATCGTCGCGCCGGGAACCTCGCCTCTGCCGACGGTCGGGGCGCCCATGGTTCTCCCGACGGCTACGGGCCGTCGGAGCCCCTCATAGGCGGTCGGGCTCTCGAGCGTACTCAGCGGCCCAGGCGGTGAAGAGCTCAGCCAACCTGGCTCCCCTCTCCCTGACCACCGCGTCGAAGCGGGCCGCGTCTTCGAGGATCGCGTCGGTGTTCACGCCCGCCTCGGCGGGCAGAGGAGACTGCGCCACCCAGACGGGCAGAAGATCCGCGGTGGTCTCGAGGTGGAATTGCACACCGTAGGCCCAGCGGCCTAACCGGAACGCCGAAGTGGCGTAGAGATCGGTGGCGGCCAGGCGCACCGCGTCGCGCGGAAGGTCATGGGTGTCGCGGTGCCAGAAGAGCACCGGAGGTGGGTCCGCGTAGATCGCCATGACCGGATCCGCCGCTCCTGCCTCGGTAAGCCGGAGGGGGAAGTACCCTACCTCCGGCTCCAGCCCCCGTTCGGAGCCGGGGAACACTCGAGCCCCCGCCAGATGGGCGAGCATCTGCGAGCCGAGACACAGGCCGAGCACAGGCGCCCCGCGCCGCAGCGCGTCGGCCATGATCCGGAGGGAGTCGTGCAGGTAGGGAAGGTGGTCGGCATCGTAGACGCCGTCGGGTGAGCCGAGTGCTATCAGCCCGTCGTACTCCCCTGAAGCTATGAGCGCCTCGATCTCGAGGTGGCCCTGCTCCGGGTCCCGGTAGCCCCGGAGCACGCGCAACCTCGAGTGATCTTCCAGTGCGGGCGCGAGCGCGCCCAGGCGGACCCGCTCGTGATGCTCCAAGACGACCACGCGAGGCCGCCGGTCGTCGCCGGCGGCCTCGAACGCGGTCATGGCAGTTCTGCCTACTCGGCGATGGGTGGGAGTGACGCCAGTTGCTTCAGGCGCTCCCACTCACGGTCGACGTGAGCTTGGCCTTCCTCGATTACGTACTCGAACTCGGGTGTGAAGAGGTGCTTGAAACGGCCCTGTTGCTCCATCCAGTCGCGGATGGGGATCTTGCGGTCCTTGGGGTCGAACGAGAGCTTGTAGTTCCCGTCGATCACCTCATACATGGGCCAGAAGCACGACTGCACCATCATCTTCGCCAGCTTCATGCCGTCAGGGTCGGCGGAGCGCCAACCGCGGGGGCAGGGCGAGAGCACGTTCAGGAAGGCCGGCCCGGGAGTCTCGAAAGCGGTCTCGGCTTTGGCGATCAGGTCGCGGAAGTTGTGAGGGGAAGCCTGCGCCACATAGGGCACTCCGTGGGCCGCCGCGATCGCCGTGAGGTTCTTCCGTTGCTGCTGCTTGCCGGGCACCACTTTGCCATCGGGGCTGGTGGTTGTCCAGGCGCCGAGCGGCGTGGAGGCCGAACGCTGGAAGCCCGTGTTCATGTAGGCGCCGTTGTCGTAGCAGAGGAGCACCACGTCGTGCCCGCGCTCGAGCGCACCGGAGAGGGCCTGCAGGCCGATGTCGTAGGAACCGCCGTCACCTGCCACCGAAAGGAAGCGGTACGGCTTGTCGGACTTCACCTTCCCCTGCCGCACGAGGCTGTTGTACGCGGCCTCGACACCGCTGATGGTGGCGGCCGTGTTCTCGAATGCGCTGTGGATGTAGGAGTCTTTCCACGCGGTGTACGGGTAGATGGTGGTGGACACCTCGAGACAGCCGGTGGCGTTCGATATGACCACGGGGTTGTCCTTGGCGCCCATCAGCACCTGTCGCATGACGACACCCGCGCCGCAGCCCGCGCACAGGCGGTGGCCGCCCGTGAGGCGCTCTTCGCGCTTGACGTATTCCTTGGGGGAGAGCTTGGTGGCCATCCTATTCCCCCTTCATGTTGAGGTAGACACGGGACTGGGGGAGGTCGGCGCCGCCGGCTGCATCGGCCAGCATGCGGAAGACGTCTTCGATGTTCTGGGGATACAGATCACGCCCGCCCAGACCGTAGATGCAGTTGACCGTCTTGGTGTGCACGCCTTCGTGGTAGAGGGCGGCGAGGATCTCCAAGTACAGGGGTCCGCCCATGGCACCGAACGAATCGGCGCGATCGAGCACAGCCACCGCTTTCACGCCCGAGAGCACTCGGGCGATCTCGGCCGTGGGGAAGGGGCGGAAGGTGCGGATCTTCACCAATCCCACCTTCAGGCCTTCGGCCTTCAGTTTCGCCATCACCGTGCGCGCCGTGCCCGCCGCGGAGCCTATGACCACGATAGCCACGTCCGCGTCTTCCATGTCGTAGCACATGAGGTGCTGGTATTGGCGTCCGGTGACTTCGGCGAAGCGGTCGTATGTCTCCTGGATCACGGGCAGCGCCGCTTCCATCGCCCGGTTCTGCGCGATCTTGTGCTCGAAGTACCAGCCGTGCAGGCCGTCGAAGGGGCCGAAGGTGACCGGGTGCTCCGAGTCCAACAGGTTCAGCACGGCGGGCTTCTCACCGATGAAGTCCTTGACCGCGGCGTCGGACAGAGGACGCAAGGGGCCGATGGCCCCGGAGATGATGAACCCGTCGTACATGTTCATGAGCGGCAGGCTCACGTCGGGGTGCTCTGCGATGGGGAAGGACATCACGGTGGCGTCGTAGGCCTCCTGTGCGTCCTCGTTGTAGATCTGGATCCACCCCGAGTCGCGACCGCCCATGGAATCGGAGTGGTCGCAGTGGATGTTGATGGGGCCCGACAGCGCCCGGTTCACCGTAGTCATTACGATGGGCAGGCGCATCGAAGCCGCCACGTAGACGACTTCCCACATGAGGGCGAAGCCCGCCGAACTGGTGGCCGTCATGGTGCGGGCGCCGGCGGCGGCGGAGCCGATACAGGCGCTCATGGCGGAGTGCTCCGACTCCACCGTGACGAACTCGGTCTGCACCTCGCCGTCTGCCACGTACTGGCTATACGACTGCACGACGTCGGTCTGCGGGGTGATCGGGTAGGCGGCGACCACGTCGGGGTCGATCTGCTTCATGGCCATGGCGACCGCCTGGTTGCCCGTGACCGCCATCAGTTTCTCAGTCGTCGCCATCAGGACTTCCTCCGGAACTCGGCCTCGGGATGCATGGTGATCGCATCCACGGGGCACTCGGTGGCGCACTGGGCGCAACCCTTGCAATGGTCGAGGTCGAAATCGACGACCTCTTGCCCCTCCACGATCACCGAGGAGTCAGGGCAGTAGAAGTAGCAGAACAGGCACTGCGTGCAGGTCTCATCGTCGCGAACGGGGCGGTTCGTACGCCAGCCGCCGGTGCGATAGCCGACTGCGTTCCCGGCCTCGGGGATCACGGCGCCCTTCTCGTGCTTGTCGGGACCCCAGTTCTTGATGTCGGAGATATCCCAGCTCATCCTTGGACCTCTTTGTACGCTCGCCTGACCGCCTCGACGTTACCCTCGACTACCTTCTCCGAGAACTTCTTCCCGAAACTCTCGCGCAGGTGCTCTTCGATCTCGTCGAGGGTGAACAGCCCTGTGGCCTTCGCGATCGCTCCCACCATGGGGGTGTTCGGGATGGCCTTGCCGATGGTGTCCAATGCGATCTTCGTGGCGGCGACACACATGACCCGACGCGAGCCGAAATCCATGTGGGCCGAGATCTCTTCCGGTGACTCGGTGGTGTTCACGATCACGATGGCGTCGTCGGGGGCGCCGTCGGTCACGTCCACCGTGCCCACGAGTGTCTCATCGAGCACCAGAACGAGGTTCGGGTGTTCGATGGGAGAGTAGATCTGGATCGGTTCGCTGCTCAGGCGGGTGAACGCCACGATCGGTGCGCCCGAACGTTCGGGCCCATATTCTGGGAAGGCTTGGAAGTGTTTGCCGCGTTCCACCGCCAGTTCGGCTACCATCTTGGCGGCGGTCACGGCGCCTTGGCCTCCGCGCGCGTGCCATCTGATCTCGGTGAGTGTTGCGCTCAAGTCATCGCTCCTTGCTTGGAACATCAGGGAGTGCGGCTCTGTGCGTGTGGACCCACCGGCGGCTGCCACCTAGGATAGATGCGGATACAGTATGAAAAAGGCGCCGCCCCCGGCGCCTTTTGACCGTTCCCGGACCTACGGTTTCCTCGTGGGACTCCGCCGGTCGGCTCGCGCGTTCGTACCGACCGTCAGACCGTCAATTTTAGCATGGTCGCGGGGCCTCGAGCAAGCGGACTTGTCGACTGTCCAGTCAGTCCTGGCCGTCGTTCTGGAGCCCCGCGTGCCGAGTCTCGCTGGAACGAGGCGGGGCGGAGTACCCGCCCAGCACGTCTGTGCGCGCGGCCAGCGCTCGGCCGAGGGTCACCTCGTCGGCGTACTCAAGATCACTGCCCATGGGGAGTCCGGCCGCGGGCCGGGTCACCCGCAGTTTGCCCGCTGCGACCAGGGGCTGTAGCTGTTCCGCGATGTAGAGGGCGGTGGCCTCACCCGTCATGGTGGGGTTCGTCGCCACCACCAACTCGCGGATATCCTCGTCCTTGATGCGCTGGAACAACTCAGATATGCGAAGTCGATCGGGTCCGATGCCGTCGATGGGAGAGAGAGCGCCGCCGAGCACGTGGTAGAGGCCGCGGATCTGGTGCGCCCGCTCGAGAACCGGGACGTCCGCCGGCTCCTCCACCACGACCACGAGCGAGGGATCGCGCCTCATGTCGCGGCAGATCTCGCAGAGCGTTTCCGCCGTCAGGTTGAAGCAGCGCTCACAGAAGCCGATCGTCTCTTTGGCTTCGATGAGCGCATGAGCCAGCGGGAGCGCTTCCTCCGGGGTGAGGCGCAAGAGATAGAACGTGAGTCGCTGCGCCGTCTTCGGCCCGATGCTCGGGAGCTTGGCGAACTCGTCGATCAGTCTCTGGATGGGTGGGCTGTACAGTGTGTGTGCCTCGATCCTGGTGGGCGCGATGCGGTGCGGCGCCAGCCTCGCGGCGGGCGCTTCGAGTGCTTGGGCGAGGGCGCCTCTAGAAGGAGGGCAGCCCCGGGATGTTCAGGCCGGCGGTGAGCCCGCCCATTCGTTTCGCCTGCAGGTCTTGCGCCTGCCGCACAGCCTCGTTCGTGGCGGCGATGACCATGTCTTCCAACATCTCGACGTCATCCGGATCGAGCGAAGCGGGATCGATCTTGACCGAGACGAGTTCAAGCGCTCCCGTCACCCGAACGGTCACCATGCCGCCTCCGGCAGAGGCTTCCACCTCTTCCTTCGCCAGATCTTCTTGCGCCTTGGCCATGTCGGCCTGCATCTTCTGCACCTGCTTCATCATCTTCTGATAGTTCGCGTTCACACGGGTCTCCTCACGCGCGGTATCAGCGGGTGGTGTCGTCGTCGACGGGGTGGGCGTCGAACTCCGTCTTCAGGATATCGACGAGCTCATCTTTGGTCAGGAGTTTAGCATGCGGTTCCGCGGCTTCCGGGACTGCATCGGTCGTGCCGGCCAAGCGGGACGCCACCGTGAAGCGCCGGCCCGTCGACTCGGCAAGCACGTTTGAAAGGAACAACGCGTTGTCCGACTTCGTGGCCTGTTTCGCCGGGAAATCCGCCCCAGCGGGGAACTTGAGCATGAGCACGTCGTTCTCGATCGACTCCGGTCTGGCCTCGCTCAGTATTGCGTAGAGGCTCGGCCTGAGCTGCTTCACACCGTCGAGGATGGCCGGCCACGCGCGGGTGATGTTCTCCACGGTGGGCTTGATGGTGTGGCCCTGCTTCGCTGGGGTGTCCTCGGACGCTCGGCCGTCGCCCTGGCTTGCCGCGGATTCCGCCTGCTTCCCGTTCGGCGCGGTCTCTTCGGTCGCGCGTGACGTGGTCGCCGGGTTCACGGGGTTCGCCGGGTTCACGGGGTTCGCCGGGTTCACGGGGTTCAGGGGGCTAGCGGTGCCCGGTCCGTGGCGGGCCGCATTGGACGCCTCCAACCTCTCCAGGCGGGCCAGCATGCCGCGCATCGTGGTGTCGGCGTCTGGTCGAGTCAGTTTGATCAACGCGAGTTCCAACTCCAGACGCGGATCGGCGCCTTGGCGTATCGCCCGCTGGGCGTCGCCCACCAGGTCGATGAAGGCCACCATCTCGGCGATGGGCACTCGGTTCGCCTGGCTACGCAGGTGCCCGAGGTGTTCCTCGCTGCTGACGATGCTGTCGGGGGGTTCCACTGTGTGGCGCACAACGTAAAGGTCGCGCAGATGGCTGAGCATGTCCTTCAGGAACTGGTTGAGATCGGTGCCCGATTGCGCCAGCCGTTCAACGAAGAGCAGGGCCGCCGTGGTGTCGCGTTCGTCGACAACATCTACGAGTTCGAAGAGCAGGTCCTGCTCAGCCACACCCAGTAGAGCGAGCGCGTCCTGTAGAGAGATCTTCCCTTCACAGTACGCGGCCAGCTGGTCGAGTGTGCTCACCGCGTCGCGGAAACTGCCGCCCGCGGCCCGGGCGATCACCGAGATAGCGCTCTCGGTGACGTCGATGCCCTCCTTATTGGCCACCGTGGCTAGAACCGCCCCGATCTCCTGAGCGGAAGGGCGACGGAAGTCGAAACGCTGGCAGCGCGACATGATGGTGGGCAGCACTTTGTGCGGCTCGGTCGTGGCAAGCACGAACACCACATGCGAGGGAGGCTCTTCCAGCATCTTGAGGAGCGCGTTGAACGCCTCCGGCGTGAGCATGTGGACCTCGTCCACGATGTACACCTTCATGCGTCCCTCTACTGGGGCGAAGCTCACTCGATCGCGGATGTCGCGGATCTCGTCGATGCCTCGGTTCGACGCGGCGTCGATCTCGAGCACATCGAGCGAGCTCCCCCTGCGGATGGCGGTGCACTGGGGGCAGGTGCCGTCGGGCTTGGTGGTGGCTCGATCCTTGCCCGCTTCGCAGTTCAGGGCCATGGCCAGGATCTTGGCCGCAGAGGTCTTGCCGGTGCCGCGCGGCCCTGTGAATAGATAGGCGTGGCTCACGCGGTCCTGCTGTATCGCGTTGGCCAGCGTACGGGTCACATGGCCCTGTCCGATCACGTCGTCGAACGTAATCGGCCGGTGCTTCCGGTAGAGGCTTATGGACATCGCTCGGTGGCCTCCCCCAAAGATCGGACCCGCGCGCCGACGATCAGACCCGCGAGAAGACAGCGACCGTGCACCCACCGTCGAAGACAAGCCTCCAAGCGCCCTCCGTCAGCCGGCTCAGATCAAGTTGCCCCACGGCACATGGAAGGGTCCGCTTAGGGCTGCTACCTCCCGGTCCTGACCCGGTTCACGGATTCCCATTGCGTGGGACCTGATCCTCAACACCACTTGACGGCGGCATGACCTTACAGGTCCGCTCCTCGGGTGGGAATTCAGCCCCGCTATAGCGGATTGCGGGTACAGGGCACCGCTACCTCCCCACCTAGCACAGTCACGCCGAAGTATAGCAGTCGCAAGAGGAGGGTCTCGCGTATCGGGGGGCTCACGATGAGTGGGGTATGAGGGGGTCGAGGCGGAGAGGGAGGGATTCGAACCCTCGAGACGGGTTACCCCCGCCTACACGATTTCCAGTCGTGCTCCTTCAGCCAGCTCGGACACCTCTCCACGTGGTTACCCCGGCTCGAGAGCAGAGCGGATTATAGCAGAACACCTACCACGGCCAGGTGGGTTGGCCACCCACCAGAAGACCCCACGCGAACAAGATCAGGCCGGCCGCGCCTGCCCCCGGCACCACCAGCAGACTCAGGGGATCGTGGCCGACCTCGCGCAGCGAGAAGTAGCGCAGGCCCGGCGCCACGAGCAGCGCCGCGCAGATGATGGCAGGGACCAGCTGCCGCTGCTCCACCCCGAAGAACAGGATGCCGGAGCCGTAGGTCAGCAGCGAGCCGGCGATGATCACCGTGCGCTCCGGCCCGATGACGCGCTGCGCGGACCCCTGGCCCAGCAGGGTGATCACAAGCGACATCGCAGTGAACCCCATCCCGAACAGCCAGAGGCCCAGGGAGTTGTCGAAGAACCTCACCATCTCACCGTATTCTCCCCTGCTCACGACCTCGGGCACGGCGCTACTGAGGAGTTGGCCGGCCGCATGGACCCCCTGGCCTGCCAGGGCCAGGCCCAACCCTGTCCAGAAGACCCATGCCAAGGGACTCGCCGTGAGAGTGTAGGTGTTCAACGAGCCATAGCTGGATTGGGTGACGGCGAGGAAGAGTCGGCCGAACGCAAGTGTGAACAGGGGAAGCACCAGCACGAGGTGGAGTAGGTCGAATGGGCCGATGGGCCAGCCCCACCAGTTGGTGGGGCCCGATCTGCCCAGGACCACGAGTGCCTCCCAGAATATGAGCACCCCGAGCACCCAGCGCACGCTTCCCAGGACTGGGGCCGCGCTTCGCCCGCCGATCATCGTGGTCTCCCCGGTGATGGAACTCGACGTGCCCAGGATGTGTCGGCGTGGTGTTCCACAGGGCCGTTAGTATACAACGACCCGAGCGCGCGGCGGGAAGCGGTCTCAGGAATGTATGAGGCGCCCGAGAAGCGGGGTCTTCACGAAGATGGCATGCTCGGGGCAGGTCTCCTGGCAGCAGTAGCAGCGTATGCAGACGTCGTAGTCGTAGGTGGGTGGCTTGATCTCGGTCTGGGAGGCTTCAGCCGCCCCCCCGCGACCGCCTTTGGTGCGAGGAGTCAACGCCTTCGGGGTGACCGGGCACATCTTGACGCACGTGTGGCAGGCTGTGCAGAGGGTCGGGTCGATCACCGGTCGTGGGACGAGGCGGTCGCGCGCGATCCTGCTCCTAAGGCCGGGGCGCGTGGGGCTCGGGGCCTTCTTACGATCGACTCGGAAGTCGGGTTCGTAGAACGATTCCAGGGGATCGCCAAGAACCTCGATGTCATCCGCCTCGCCGAGTCCCCAGAGTGCACCCCACCGGATGGTGTCCACCAACTGTGGGTCGAGGCCGATGATCCTGCAGGCGCACGTGTCGAGCGCCACGGGGTCCGCGGATAACAGCAGAGCCCCCAACGGACGAGGATCGCCGCCGCGCGGTCCGTTGCCCTCCATGGCCACGATGGCGTCCATGACGAAGAGGCGGGGTCGCAGGAGCCGGTTGAGATCTACCAGCATCTGGGCGAAGCGTTCCGCGTCGGGCATGCGCACGTGGAAGGTGCCCTTGCGCACCCCCGGTATGCACCCGAACTGGTTCTTGATGGCGCCGGTCATGCGGGTGAGGGCGTGGGTCTTGAGCTTGGGGAGCGATACCAGGGCGTCTGCGTCGAGGACAGCCTGCGCGATATCGAACTGCTTGATCAGGCCCCCGGAGGGGAACGAGACGGTCTGCGGATGCCCGAACTGCGCCTGCCGTACCCCCAGTTCTTGTGCCACCGCCTCGATGCCGGCCCTGCGGGCCACCATGCGGGTGCCGCCGAAGGCCGGTGAGTCGCCGTAGCTCAACTCAGCGCCGGTCTCGCCCAGGTGGCGAATCACGGCTCGGAACACCTCGGGGTGGGTCGTGACCGCTTCGCCCGGGGCGCTGGCCACGAGGAGGTTCGGCTTGAGCAGGATGCGCTCGCCCGCTTCCGCGAACCGACCGGCTCCTCCGAGCAGGTCGAGGCCGCGACCGACTGCGGCGTGCACGGTGGAGGGGTCGTATTCCTCGCATCGGACCAACGCCACGGTCGATGGCACTCGGCGTGGTTCGTCGGTCGTGACGTTCATGTAGCCTCCAGGTGGGTTTCGACGGCCCGTCCTTCGCCGCCTCGAACGCAACAGGAGGCCGGACCTCGGCGCTTCAAAGCGCCACCCGACACAGTACCGGTAGGAGAGTCTCCGTGCCAGGTCTTTCCGAGACCGAGCCGGGAGACACCTACGGGCCACCGGCGCGTCTCCCACGAGCGGCTTCCGCCCGACAGGGAGCGGAGCCGATCTGGACGGGTAGCACACCGCCGAATCCGCGGAGCGCCGGGTGTCGTGCGCTTGACACGTACTCGGCCTGCTGTTACGATGCTACGCGATATATCGCAATGTATCGCCATGTATCGTAGAGTCCATTCCACGAGAGACGAAGGAGCGGGCGGATGCACAGAGAACCGGCGGGAGATTGGCACGAAGGCTGGAAAGCACATGTGGCGCGCCACCGCATGGCCGGCGGCGGCTTCCATCGGGGCCACGGCCGTGGGGGAGGAAGGAAGGGAGCGCTGAAGTTCTTGGTGCTCGACTTGGTGCGGGAGCGGCCGCGGCACGGCTACGACGTGATCAAGGCCATGGAGGAGCAGTCCCGGGGCATGTACAGCCCCAGCCCGGGCTCGATCTACCCGGTCCTACAGATGCTCGAAGACCAGGGGTTCGTGCGCGGGCGCGAGGACGATGGGCGGCGCATCTACGAGATCACCGACGATGGTCTCGCGCATTTGAAAGAGAACGGGGACAAGGTGCGGAGTCATTGGCACCACATGCCGGGCCGCTCGTGGCCGAAGGCCAGCCGTGAGGGGCTGGAGCTCCTCGACGACCTGCGCCGACTCTTCGGTGGTATCGCCTCTTCGGTGTGGCGAACCGCCGACGATCCGGAGAAGATCCGAGCGATCGGCGCGGTGCTGCAGGACGCGAGCCGCAGAGTCGAGGAGATCGCCGGCCCCGAGAGCGAGGGGCCCGAAGGTGGGGAGCCCGAAGGTGAGGGGTCGACGGAGAGCGAAGCCTAGCCGGATCAACGTCGAGGGACCGCGCGTCGCGCGGCCCCTCGATCGTCACAGCAAGGATTGTCCAGTCGATCCGCTAAGCGTTCAGGATGGCCGCCAGATCGGCTTCCGGCGTCGCAATGGGGATGACCGCGAACCGCTCGGTGAGCAACTCGAGCGTGTTCGGGGTGAGGAACGTCGGCATGGTCGGGCCCAGCCGGATGTTCTTCATGCCCAGGTGTAGGAGCGTCAAGAGGATGGCCACTGCCTTCTGCTCATACCACGACAGTACGAGTGAGAGAGGGAGTTCGTTCAGGCCGACGCCGGTGGCCTCCGCCAGCGCCTCTGCGATACGGATGGCCGAGTAGGCGTCGTTGCACTGACCCACGTCTACCAATCGCGGCACACCGTCGATGGCGCCAAGGTCCTTGTCGAAGAAGCGGAACTTCCCGCAGGCCAAGGTGAGGATCACGGTATCCGCCGGGGCCTTCTCGACGAACTCGGTGTAGTAGTTGCGCCCCGGCTTGTCGCCGTCGCAGCCTCCTACCAGGATGAACCGCTTGATCGTGCCGGCCTTCATGTAGGCGAGCAAGGTGTCTTTCACACTGCCCATGGGGTGGTCCTGCAGGATGGTGTTGCGGGCGTATCCCACCCAGACGGAGCCCGCCTCCGTGGCTTCCGGGAAGCCGGGTAGTTCCAGGGCGCGTTCCACGAGCGGTGCGAAGTCGTCGCGTTCTAGGTGCGGTATCCCGGGGAATGCCACCTGACCGGTCGTGAACAGGCGATCGCTGTACTCATCCTTAGGCGGCATGAGGCAGTTGGTGGTGAGGAGGATCGCGCCCGGGAACTCGGCGAACTCGGTCTGCTGATTCTGCCAGGCCGTACCGTAATGTCCGTGGAAGTGGGCATGCTTCTTGAAGGCGGGGTAGCCGTGTGTGGGTAGCATCTCCCCGTGCGTGTAGACAGCTACTCCGCTGCCCTCGGTCTGCGCCAGGAGCAGCTCCAGATCCTTGAGGTCGTGTCCCGAGATGAGCACCGCCTTGCCCGCCGCGTGGCCGAGGGGCACCGGCGTTGGCACCGGGTGACCGTACGTGCCGGTGTTGCCGGCGTCGAGGAGTTCCATGGCCCGGAGGTTGATCCTCCCGGTCTCGAGGGCGAGAGCCGTCCAATCCTCGACTGCGAGCGACGGGTCGACCATCTTCGCAAGCGTCTCCTGGACGAACGCGTACACGGCCGGGTCTTCTTGGCCGAGGATGGCCGCGTGATCGGCATAGGCAGCCACGCCCCTGAGTCCATAGAGCGTGAGTTCCTGCAAGCTCTGGACGTCCTTGGTCCGCGTGCGGTCCACGGGGAGACCCGTAGAAGCACCTTGATCGACAAGCCCCACTAGGTCTTCAGCGGGCTGGAACGTGGCGGCTGCGTCACCGGGTTCTGTCTCGCCGGCCTCGCCGGCGGCGACGCGGAGTGCGTCCCTGAGTTCCACGGCCCGGCGGATCAGGGCTTCGAGTCGCTCGGGATCGAAGTCCACGTTGGTGAGAGTGGCGAACAGTGCCTGCATCGTGAAACGGTCCGCGACGGGGTCTCCTGCTCCGGAGCGGCGGGCCGCCGTGGCCCAGTGTGAGAGGCCGCGAAGAGCGTAGGTGAGCAGGTCTTGCAGAGCGGCGACTTCGGGCATCTTCCCGCAGACCCCCTCCACGCGGCATCCGGTCCCCTGGGTCTGTTCGCACTGGTTGCAGTGCATCTCAAGATCGTCGAACATCACGCTTCCTCTCTTGGAAGTACCGCTTCGGGCTGGATGTCTTTGAAAGAGGGTGGCGCCGGAAGACGCCACCCTCTTTCATAGTCTATGTCACCGTCACGTGCGCACTGTCGCGGTGAGAACACGCCGCCCGTGCGCTCGGCCGGTTGCTCCTAGGCGCTCAGCATGGCCGCAAGGTCTTCGTCCACCGAACCGACCGGCTTGATGGCGAAGTTCTCCACGAGCACGTTCAGCACGTTCGGTGTGATGAACGTGGGCAGACTCGGGCCGAGCCTGATGTCCTTGATTCCCAAGTGCAACAGGGAGAGGAGGATCGCGCACGCTTTCTGCTCGTACCAGGAGAGCACGAAAGACAGGGGCAGGCCGTTCACGTCGGTCTCGAAGGCCTCAGCGAGCGCCACAGCGATCTGCACGGCCGAGTAGGCATCGTTGCACTGGCCGATGTCGAGCAGGCGCGGGATACCGCCGATGTCGCCGAGTTTGCGGTCGAAGAAGCGGAACTTCCCACATGCAAGGGTCAGGATCACGGTGTCCGCGGGAGCGTGCTCCACGAACTCGGTGTAGTAGTTGCGGCCCGGCTTGGCTCCGTCGCACCCGCCTACCAGGAAGAAGTGCTTGATTGCACCCGATTTGACCGCGTCGATCACCTGGCCGGCCACGCCCATCACGGCGTTCCGGGCGAAGCCCACCATGACCTCGTCGCGCACTTGGTCCCGGGCGAAGCCCGGCATCTGGAGCGCCATGTCGATCACCGGGCCGAAATCGCCGTTCTCCACGTGACGCACACCGGGCCAACCCACGAGGCCCGTGGTGAAGATGTTGTCCATGTACTCCTTGGGATCCTGTATGCAGTTCGTGGTCATCAGGATCGCCCCGGGGAACTCGCCGAACTCGCCCTTCTGGTTCTGCCACGCGGTGCCGTAGTGGCCGTAGAAGTGCGGGTACTTCTTGAGCTCGGGATAGCCGTGGGTGGGCAGCATCTCGCCGTGGGTGTACACGAAGATGCCTTTGCCCTCCGACTGCTTCAGAAGTTCGTCGAGGTCTTGCAGGTCGTGTCCCGACACCAGGATGGCCTTGCCCTCTTTGTGCCCGAGGGGCACCGAGGTGGGGACGGGATGTCCGTACGTGCCGGTGTTGCCTGCGTCGAGCAACTCCATCGCCCGCAGGTTCACCTTGCCGGTCTCGAGTGCGAGGCCCACCCAGTCGTTCAGGCCCAGAGAGAGGTCTGCGAACTTGGTGAGCGTGTCCTGCACGAAGGCGTAGACCTCAGGGTCTTCGTGCCCGAGGACGGCGGCGTGATCGGCGTAGGCGGCCAGGCCACGCAGGCCGTAGAGCGTGACTTCTTGCAGGCTGCGCACGTCTTCGTCGGCGTCCCAAGCGATGGGGAGGCGCACCTTCGCGCCCTGATATACGAGACCGGTCAGGTCGGGAGCCGGGCGGAACGTGGCCGCGGGGTCGTCGCCCGAGTACGAGATGCCCGCGGCGGCGAGTGCCTCTTGGAGTTGTTCGCGGCGGAACACCGTTTCGTGCACGAGCGTCTGGAAGCGGGAGGTGTCGAAGTTCACGTTCGTCAGCGTGGAGAAGAGGGCCCGCACCGTGAACCGGTCGATGCGCGCATCGGTGATGCCTTCAGCACGCGCGGTGAGCGCTACCTGGGATAGGCCACGCAGTGCGTATGTGAGCAGGTCCTGCAGCGCCGCCACTTCGGGCGATTTGCCACACACCCCGGCGGTGACACAGCCTCCGCCCTTCCTCGTCTGCTCACACTGGTTGCAGAACATCGCAAGGTCTTCCACGAATGCGTTCCTCCATTTCAACGGTCTCGGCAGTTAGGAGCGTTTACACTGTGCAAACGCTCGTTACCATACGCGACCGACCCGCTAGCGTCAAGTCTTCGGAGGGACCCGGTGTCCGCGTCGTGCCGCACAATGAAATGCACCCCCGACCGCTACTCTGGTCGGGGGTGCGGAGGGTCGGGTCACCGGCGGTGCGCCGGCGCGACTCGATCTCAGGCTACGAGACAGGACCTTCCGTGGAGCCAGCGAATGCCGGTTCGCCCAGCGGGGAGCCGGCGTCTTCGGCTACTTGGATGCGCATGCCGTAGAAGGAGCGCCATACGAACACAACCGACACCAAGAAGAACGCGCCGGCCAGAACGAAGGTGATTCCACGCCCTTGCTCGTGAGCCATGCTCACCGCCAGCTCGACGGCAAGCAGACCGAACAGGGTGGTGAACTTGATGATGGGGTTCATGGCCACGGAAGAGGTGTCCTTGAACGGGTCGCCCACGGTATCTCCCACCACCGTGGCCGAGTGCAGATCGGTACCCTTCTCCTTGAGGTCCACTTCCACGATCTTCTTGGCGTTATCCCACGCGCCACCGGCGTTGGCCATGAAGAACGCTTGGTACAGGCCGAAGAGCGCGATGGAGATCAGGTATCCGATGAAGAAGAAGGGCTCCAGGAAGGCGAAGGCCAGCGTGGCGAAGAACACGGCCAGGAATATGTTGAACATGCCCTTCTGCGCGTATTGCGTGCAGATCTCCACCACCTTCTTGCTGTCGGCGACGGAGGCCCTGGTGACACCTTCCAGCTGGATGTTGGCCTTGATGAACTCGACCGCCCGGTACGCTCCGGTGGTGACGGCCTGGATGGAGGCGCCGGTGAACCAGAAGATCATGGCGCCGCCGGTGATCAGACCGAGCAGGAACGGCGGGTGCAGGAGCGAGAGGTTCTCGAGCCCGGTGGTGAGGCCATCGGTGAGGGCCACGATGATCGAGAAGATCATGGTGGTGGCGCCCACGACGGCGGTACCGATGAGAACGGGCTTGGCCGTCGCCTTGAACGTGTTGCCGGCGCCGTCGTTCTCCTCGAGGTTGTGCTTTGCCACCGAGAAGTCCGGCGTGAAGCCGAAGTCCCGCAGGATCACCTGCTCGATGTCCGGCACCGACTCGATCAGCGAGAGTTCGTACACCGATTGGGCGTTGTCCGTGACCGGCCCGTACGAATCGACGGCGATGGTCACCGGACCCATGCCCAGGAAGCCGAAGGCCACCAGGCCGAAAGCGAAGACCGCCGGGGCCAACATCAGGTCGGCGAGACCGAGTGTGCTCACGCCGTACGCGATGCCCATGAGGCCGACGATCGTGATGCCCAGCCAGTACGCGCTGAAGTTACCCGCCACGAGACCGGAGAGGATGTTCAGTGAGGGGCCGCCTTCTCGCGAAGAGGTGACCACCTCGCGCACGTGGGCGGACTTCACCGACGTGAACACCTTGACCAGCTCGGGGATGATCGCGCCCGCGAGCGTTCCGCAGGTGATCACGGTGGAGAGTTTCCACCAGAGGCTGCCGTCGCCGAGGTCCTTGATGAGCATGAAGGAGGCGGCGTAGGTCATGGCAACCGACACCAACGAGGTGAGCCACACCAACGAAGTGAGGGGCGCCTCGAAGCTCATCTTGTCGGAATCCGCGTAGCGGGCCCGGGCGATGACGCTGTTGATCAGATAAGAGCCTCCGCTGGCCACGATCATCAGGATCCTCATGGCGAAGATCCACACCAGGAGGGACACCTGCACCTGGGCTTCGGTGACCGCCAGGAGGATGAAGGTGATCAGAGCCACACCCGTCACGCCGTAGGTCTCGAATCCGTCGGCCGTGGGACCTACCGAGTCTCCGGCGTTGTCGCCCGTGCAGTCGGCGATGACCCCGGGGTTACGCGCGTCGTCTTCCTTGATGTTGAAGACGATCTTCATGAGGTCGGAGCCGATGTCGGCGATCTTGGTGAAGATGCCGCCCGCGATGCGCAGGGCGGAGGCGCCGAGCGACTCGCCGATGGCGAAGCCGATGAACGTGGCCCCCGCGTAGTCGCGCGGCACGAAGAGCAGAACGCACAGCATGACCAGCAGCTCGACGCTGATGAGCAGCATGCCGATGCTCATGCCCGCCTTGAGGGGGATGGAGTATATGTCGTACGGTTTGCCGCGCAGACTGGCGAACGCCGTGCGGGAGTTGGCGAACGTGTTGATGCGGATGCCGAACCACGCCACACCGTAGCTTCCGCCGATGCCCAAGAGGCTGAAGACCAAGATCACCAGCACCTTGAGTGCCGAAAGATCCTGCAGTACTCCGAAGTAGAACGTCATGATGGCGCCGATGAAAAGCCACAGTATGAGCAGGAACTTGCCCTGCTGGAAGAGGTACGTCTTGCAGGTCTCCCAGATGAGCTCGGAGATCTCGCGCATCGATGAGTGTACGGGCATGTTCTTGATCTGCACGTAGATGACCACGCCGAAGAGCAGGCCTAGGCCGCAGACGATCAGGCCGAGGGTGAGCAGCAGCTGGCCGCTCATACCCAGGAACTGCACCGTGTTCAGCTCGGGCAGCACCAGGTTGGCCTCGCCGCCCTCGGCCGCCAGAGCGGCCGGCGAAAACGTCAGCAGACCGGCGAAGAAGGCAAGAATCGCCAGCGTCGCTCGCATCGTTCGGTGTGGTGTTCTCCCCAAGACGCGCGCCTCTCGGTGGGGCAGGATGTCGTCCACTCGTTCCCTCCTTGTCTCGCACGCCGATCGGTATAATTAAGCGTGCTTAAATATATCGTTCGATATGGTACATCTCGATGGATCGCGGTGTCAAATGAGGCGCGTTTGGTGACCGCTCGGTCGGATGAGGGTAGAGTGGAACGGCGAATCGCGCAGGGACACCGGTAGCGTGTCTGGAGGAGGATCCGCTCATGACGTCATCACCGGAAGACACCGGCCGGCCGGTGCGAGACTCGGGCGGCAAGCCCACGCTCGGCGGGTCCGGGCCGCCGTTGGCGGCCTGCGTCACGCCCGCGGTGTTAGCGTGCTTGATACTTGCGGCCCATTTCTTGCGGTCGTTCACCCTGCCCTTGGTCCTCGTGTTCTTGCTGCTGCCGCTCCTGTTGACGGTGCGTAAGGCGTGGGCGGTGAGGGTGGTGCAGGTGGCGCTGGTGATGGGCGCGTTCGAGTGGGTCATGACCACCCTGTCGATCCTCGGCGACCGGCGCGCGACCGGCGAGCCGTTCGGCCGCATGGTGCTGATCATGGGGACCGTGACCCTTCTCACGCTTCTGGCCGCCGTGGCGCTCGAGTGCCGGGCGTCGAGGCGGCGCTTCGGGTTGAGGACCGGACGGTTGTTCCAGACGGCGCCGCCGGAGTAGGCGGTCGGCCGTGGCTTCTCCCCGGTCGGTGGGAACTCCCGGCCCCGCGATCTCGCGGAGGACCTTTCTCCGCGGCGCTCTCGCCGTGAGGCTGGCCGCCGGGTATCCGTTCGCCATCGAGCGGTATCTGGTATCGGTGAATCACTACGAAGTGCCGATCGACGGGCTCCCCGGGGAGTTCGAGGGATTCCGCATCGTCCACCTCACGGACCTCCACTACGGGAGTCTGGTGCCTCTATCGTGGATATCGGGGGTGCTCGACCAGGCGCTTCGAGAAGACGGCGATCTCATCGTACTCACCGGCGACTATGTGCACGCCCGCGACACTCCAACGGAGCTCGAGACCGTCTGGCCCGAGTTGCTTCGGTTGGACGCACGCCACGGTGTGGGCATGGTGCTGGGGAACCACGACCACTGGGCGGACAGCGCTCGGGCCCTGTTGCTACTCTCCGAGAGTGGGCGCTCGCTGAGGAACCGATCTCGCGTGATCCGCCGCGGGGGCGCGGGACTCGCCATCGCCGGGGTAGGTGACTTCTGGGAGGATGAGGTGTCCATCGATGCCGCGCTTGCCGGTGTGGATCCGTCGACTCCACGGATCGTTCTGGCGCACAACCCCGATTGCGCCGACCTCGAGTACGAGTCGCGCGTCGACCTCTTCGTATGTGGCCATACGCACGGCGGGCAGGTGCGCGTGCCCTTCGTGGGCTCGCCTATCCTGCCCGTGACCAACCGCCGGTACGACCAGGGGCTTCGTGAAAGCGGCCACGCGGGCAGCGTGTCGGGTGAACCTTACAGCGGTCGTTCGCAGGTGTTCGTGAACCGCGGCATCGGCTGGGCCGTGGTCCCCGTGCGATTCAATTGCCCGCCCGAGATCGCGGTCTTGCACCTCACAAGAGGGCGCGGCGCGGGCAAGCGGGCAAAGTCCGGGGGTGGCGTCGCTGATCCTTTCGCGGTGTTCCCGCGGGATAACTAGGTGTACGACTTGCCATACAGGGGTAGGCGAGCGGACGATGTCTCGAACGGAGGCGTGATCGCGTGCCTTGATGATCCCTCGGATCCCATTCCGGGGACGGTCGTCGACCAATGGGGGATTTCATGGTCGCTGAGAGCGGTCGCCGGAGCCGGCACAGCACGATCGGCGGAGTCGCGGATGCCGACCAGAGGGCCGATCCGGAGGTTGGGCGGCGGCGGGTGATGCGCCTCCTTCCCGTGGTGTTGTTCGCCCTCCTGCTCGTGACGCCGGCGGGGTGTACGGAGTCTGGTGGTTCCGGCGGCACGGGGGCGGCGGGTGGCGAACGCGTCACCGTCGGGTCCTTCGGTGGGGTCTACTCGGCCATCGTGTACGTTGCCCAGGAACGGGGCTATTTCGCCGACGAGGGCCTAGACGTCTCGCTTGTGGACTACGAGTCGGGCGCGGCGGCCGTCCAGGATCTGATCGCCGGAAAAGTAGATCTGGCCACGGCCGCCGGTTTCGTTGTCACCAGCAATCTGTTCGAGCACCCCGAGCTCCGGGTGGTGACATCCCTCAGCACGATCAAGAACAACATGATGATCGTCGCCCGGGCCGACCGCGGCATCTCGGAGCCCTCCGACCTCGCCGGCAAGACGGTGGCCGTCACCCCGAAGACGCAGGCCCAGTTCTTCCTCGAGACCCATCTACTGCTACACCTCGTGCCCCGCGAGGAAGTGGACGTGCGCCTCATGAGCCCGAGCGAGTGCGCCGCCGCACTGGAGGCCGGCGATGTCGACGCGGTGATGCTCTGGCAGCCGAACGCGGGCCAACTGATAGAGCACCTGGGCGCGGGGGCCACCGTGGCATGGGACGGCCAGGACGGGCAGGAGTTGTTCTGGCTGCTGGTGGGCACCGAGAATTCGGTGAGCGCACGGCCGGAGGTGACGGAGTCGTTCGTGCGGGCCCTCCAGCGGGCGCAGGAAGAACTCCGCGTGCACCCGGAGAAGGCGCAGGCCGCTGTGGTCGCAGGCTCAAGCACGGCTGCCGCCTACGTGGCCGGCGTTTGGCCCGATTTCCGCTTCGAACTCGCGCTCGACCAGAGTCTCGTGTCCTCGTTCGAGGAGGAGGCGCTCTGGATGGTGGAGTCGGGTATGGTGTCGGCGCAGACTCCTCCCGACCCTCTCACGGCGCTGTATTTCCCGGCACTCGAGAACGTCTCACCGGAGGCGGTCACGGTCATCCGATGAAGATCCGTTCGATCCTGACCCTCGGGGGCGTGCTGGCGGTCGCTCTAGTGTTGGCCGTGGGGGGTTTGTTCTTGGTGGTCAGCCGGGCCACCGACCGCGCCCTCGCTCTCTCGGTGGTCACCAGCGAGGTGCGCGTGGCGAACTCCCAACTCGTGCTCGTTACGTTCGAGTACGTCTCTCGGGGCAGCGAGCGGGCCCGGGTGCAGTGGAGAGCGCGGCACGAGTCGCAGGGGGAGCTCATCGATGAGATCGCTTCCTCGGATGCCGACATGGCGGGGTTGCTCGATCGCGTAGCGGCGGACCATGCGCTCCTCGGTACTCTCTTCGAGGGGATCGTGGAGGCCCGGGACGCTTCCCAGGCGTCCGGAACGGTGGAAGCCGCTGCATTCCAGGCTCGGGAGGAGCGGCTGACGAGCCAGCTCATGGTGGCCCTGAACGACATGATCGTAGCTTCGGTGCGCCTTGACCGTCACGTCCAGGACATGCTCGTACGGGCGCAGGGACGCGGCACCAGCGCCACGTTCGGCGCGGTGTCCGGTCTGGCCGCTCTGCTGACGGTGCTCTTCGTCCTGATGGGCCGGCGACTCCTCGGTCCGCTGCACCGTCTCCAGGACGGCGTGCGCGTGGTGGGTCGTGGAGATCTGGATCACCACATGGGCCTCACGTCCAGGGATGAAGTCGGCGAGTTGGGGCGGGCGTTCGACCAGATGACGGCGGACCTCCGGGACATCACCGTGTCGCGCGACGAACTCGAGGAGCAGGTCGCCTGGAGGGTCCGAGTGGAGGGGACGCTCCGCGCTCAGACGGCCGAGTTGGCCGCTTCCAACGCCGAACTCGAGCAGTTCGCCTACGTGGCCTCCCACGATCTGCAGGAGCCCCTGCGCATGGTGGTGAGCTATCTGCAGATACTCGAGAGGCGGTACAAGGGGAAGCTGGATGCGGATGCGGACGACTTCATCGGCTTCGCGGTCGACGGGGCCGGACGGATGCAGGCCATGATCGAGGACCTGCTGCTCTTGTCCCGTGTGGGCACGCGCGGGCGGGAGCCGGAGCCGGTAGAGTCTCTGACCGCGCTCGCCGCTGCTTTGGACAACCTGCGCCTGAAGATCGAGGAGACCGGCGGGGACGTGCGGGCGGACGGGGAGCTACCCACCGTGGCGGCGGACCCGGGGCAGCTCACCCTACTGTTCCAGAATCTCATCTCGAACTCCCTCAAGTTCCGAGGGGAGGAGCGTCCCCGCGTGCGTGTCTCCGCTACGCGCGACGGTGCGCTCTGGGTGTTCGCAGTGCGGGACAACGGCATCGGGATCGAGCCCCAGTACGCGGAACGGATCTTCGGTCTGTTTCAGAGACTTCACGGCCGCGACGAGTACCCGGGCACAGGCATAGGCCTCTCCGTGTGCAAGAAGATCGTCGAACGGCACGGTGGTCGTATCTGGGTGGATGGCGCTGAGAACGACGGCGCCGCCCACGACGGCGCATCTTTCTTCTTCACGCTTCCCGCCGTGGATGTCGATAGGTACTAGAACCCGAAGCGCTGGGTTGGGGGAGCCTCGGCGCCTCGGACCACGCAGAAGGAGGACGGACAGGTGCGACCGATCGAGATCATGCTGGTGGAAGACAACGCGGGCGACATCCGCCTCACGCAGGAGGCCCTCTCCGACAGCAAGATCAGGAACAATCTGAGCGTCGCCCGGGACGGTCTCGAGGCTCTGCGCATGCTCAGGCGGGAAGGGGAGCACGCCTCGGTGGCCCGGCCGGATCTCATCATCCTCGACCTGAACATGCCGCGTATGGATGGTCGTGAGTTCTTGGAGGTTATGAAGAGCGACCCGGCTCTCAGCACCATCCCGGTCGCCGTGCTCACCACTTCGCAGTCGGAGGCCGACGTGCTGAAGGCGTACAAGCTGCACGCCAACTGCTACATCACCAAACCGCTCAGCATGGATCGCTTCGCGGAGGTAGTGCAGGCCGTGGAGGACTTCTGGTTCGCCATCGTGACGTTGCCGGGGAGCGGTGAACCCCAAGACGGAGCCGTCTCGAACGTCGCGGGGGAGTCGTGATGGAACGCGGGAGGTCTGACCCGGCGACACTGTTGCTGGTGGGGGCCGAGTTCGCGGCCGGGGTCGTAACTGAGACGCTCCGCACCACGCGAGGCAGAGAGATACAGGTGGGCGTCTGCGCCGACGGCGCTTCCGCGCTCGCCCTCTTGACGGAGGGCGCGGCTCAGGGCCGTGCGCGCCCAGGTCTGGTGCTGATGGAATTGGAGGCGGCGGGTCCTGACCTTTCGGTGCTCCAAGAGCTCAAGGGCCACGCCCTCGTCAGTTGCCTGCCTGTAACGATCGTTCTTCCGGGTGGAGTCGACGACGACGTCGTCCGCGACGTGTACCGCCTTCACGCGAACTGCTGCGTGCGTGAGAGCGCGGGCGGCGCGTGGACCGCTGAGACGTTGCCCCGGTTGCTCGACTTCTGGTTCGACGTGGCGACACTCCCCGCTGTCGGCTGCGTGGGCGGGTAGGCTGCTGATGCGAGTCCTGCTCGTCGAAGACAATCCCGGCGACGTCCGGCTCATCCGCGAGCTCTTGGCGGAGGTGGGGAGCGAGGTGCAGCTCAGCTACGCCGACCGTCTCTCGGCCGGTACCGCCAGCCTGCTCGAGGGCTCTTTCGACGCCGTCCTACTGGATCTCGGCCTCCCGGACAGCGGAGGTCTGGACACGCTCGAATCCCTGCTGGAAGCGGCGGACTCGGTGCCCGTGGTTGTCATGACCGGGCTCGCCGACGAGGAGATGGGCGTGCGGGCCGTCCAAGCGGGAGCCCAGGACTACCTGGTCAAGGGGCAGGTAAACGGACTACTTCTCACGCACGCACTACGCTACGCGGTGGAACGGGGCAAGGCGGAGGAGGAACTGAGGCTCACCACCGAGAGTCTGCGGGCGGTCATCGAAGCGTCTCCGGCCGCGATCTACCTTCTGGACGTGGGTGGGCACATCAGGATGTGGAACCCGGCCGCGGAGCGCGTGTTCGGATGGAGCGAGGACGAAGTGGTGGGCCAGCGTCCCCCTTCTGTTCCGCCGGAAAGCACCCACGAGTTCCTCCGTACGTTGCGGGATGTGCTGGACAGCGGCGCCGCCATCACCGGGCTAGAAACGGCGCGCCTACGGAAGGACGGGGCGCGGATCGATGTGGATCTATCCGCCGCGGCGGTGCGAGGTCCGCGAGGGGCCCCGTGAGGGGCGTCATGGTGGTGGCCACCGACGTCACCGCCCGCCGCGCGGCGGAGCGGGAGCGCGATCGCCTGTTCATGGCCGTGGAGCAGGCGGGCGAGGTGGTCATAGTCACCGACCGCGACCACACCATCGCCTACGTGAACCCCGCTTTCGAGCGCGTGACAGGCTACTCCCGGGACGAGGTGCTCGGCTCCACCCCCCGTATCTTGAGCGGCGGCCGGCACGACGCGGCTTTCTACCAGAATCTTCGGGACGTTATTCACCGCGGCGACACGTGGCAGGGTCGCTTCGTCAACCGCAAGAAGGACGGGTCTCTCTACGAGGAAGAGGCCTCGATATCCCCGGTGCGGGACGAGGCGGGCGGCATCATCAGCTTCGTGGCGGTCAAGCGCGACGTCACGGCCCAGCGGGCCACGGAGGAGCAGCTGCGGCAGAGCCAGAAGATGGAAGCAGTAGGGCGCTTGGCCGGGGGCATCGCGCACGACTTCAACAACCTGCTGACGGTGATCGCGGGCTACGCGGAACTTCTCGTGGTGCGTACGGACTTGCCGGAGGACGTGTCCGCCGATCTCGGTGAGGTGCAGAGAGCCGCGGAGCGCGGCCAGGCTCTCACGCGCCGCCTACTCACGTTCTCGCGCAGGGACGCGCCCGAACCGCAGGTGATCGATGTGAACGCCCTGGTGGAGGGCATGCGGCAACTTGTGCACCGTCTGGTGCCCGAGGACATCGCGCTGACCTTCGAGGTGGCCCCCGGGGTGAACGCCGTGTGGGCCGATCCAAGTCAGATCGAACAGATACTCATGAACCTGGTCGTGAACGCGCGCGACGCAGTATCGGGAGGCGGGGGCATCCGCCTCTCAACGGGGAGTCTGGTATCGACGGAAGGGATCCCCTGGCTGGGAGGCGAGCTTCCCGCCGGGCCGTACGCATCGATTACCGTGGAGGACACGGGATCCGGCATGGACGAGGAGACACTGGCGCAGGCGTTCGAGCCCTTCTTCAGTACGAAACCGCCCGAGCGCGGAACAGGGCTCGGGCTCTCGACGGTGTATGCGATCTTGAAGAACTGGCACAGCGGCATCCAGGCGACGTCGCAGTCCGGCCGGGGGAGCACGTTCCGCGTCCTGATCCCGGCCTCGCCGGGCTCTCCCGAGGTCGTGTCCGTAACGGGCGCACGTCCAGTCGCAGAGAACTCGGTCGCGACGAAGACCATACTCGTGGTGGAGGACGAGGACGCAGTCCGGCGTCTCACCGTGCGGGCGCTCCGCGGCCTGGGCTACACCACCCTTGAGGCGTCATCGGGATCGGAAGCCGTCCGGGTCATGGCCGAATCCGAGGCCGGCGTGGCGCTCGTGGTCACCGACATGGTCATGCCGGGCATGGGCGGCGAGGCTCTCGCCGAGACCCTCCAGCAGAGGTATCCGGGTCTCAAAGTCCTGTTCACCTCCGGGTACTCCGCCGCTAGCCATCACGGCGGCGCGGGATCGTCGGAACGGCCATTTCTTGAGAAGCCCTTCACGCTGGAGGGATTGGCGTCCAAGGTGCGGGTGGTACTCGGCTCGGCTTGAGCGTCCGCAGATCCGGCGGGTCGTAGCCCTCCGCGCGCGGACACCGGAACTCGGCCCCTTGGCTCCGTTATCGCGTCGGGCATCGGGCATCCAGCCCAGAAGCAGGCGTGGCGCGGCCAAGCACCCCTAATCCAGGGGCGGGACCTCTCGCTGGAGGTACCCGCCCTCCGAATCCGCTCCTCGGAGCCTAGATGTCAAGTGCTCCGATGACTCTTTCGAGATCGACGGCCAGGGCCTCCGACGGAGTCACCACGACCTGCTTGCCGCCGACCGGGTACGAGTAGCGAGGCTCGTCGATGTGGGCGCTGTAGACATCCCTCAGAGCATCGGAGAGGTCCTGCACCTGGTCCCCGCTCAGGCCCTTCTCCTTCATCACCGACATGAAGCTGTGCTCTTCGCCGTTCTTGTACCAGACAACGCCGAACTCTTTCGGCGGCTTACCCACATAGACGTAGAGCCCATGGTCGGTCGGGATCGCTTCGAGTCGATCGTTGGCGCGCTTCAGCAGATCAGCCAGGGTGTTGGTTTGGCTGCTCAATCTGGTCGCTGCGGCGCTACCCGGGTCGAGGGGCGGATGCTCTTCCTCCTTCTTGCCGAGAATCCCACTGAGTAGTCCCATGTCTTCCCCTTTCCATCGTTCTGCCGTTTGCTGCCACGTCGCGTTGCCGCCCGGCGCGGTGGCCGGCCACTACGCGAAAAAGCCGCTGCCTGGAGAGCTATCTCCAGGTAGCGGCCCGACTACCTGACGTGCGACCTCCGGACAACCGAACGTGCCCGGACCCCTGATTTGTGACAGTCAGTACCATCTTTATCGGTTATTCGCGGGCCTGTCAAGCCCGTCCGGCTCGCCGCCGGGGCTTCCTGTGAGTGCCTCTGAAGGTTTCCTGCGAGCGCTTCTGCGAACCTACGTGGGCGCTTCGGGGCGTCTACTCCGATGCTTCCTCTGCCGGTGAGAGGGTGAAGCGCCAACGGCAGTCAAGCCCGGGCGGGCGGTCGTCTGGAGGGGCGACGTCGCAGTGCACCAGGATGCGAGGATCTACGGCCTGAGCGAGTCCCTCGAACTCGAGCCTGTGCATGTCGCGGCAGGCGTACTCGCCCAGACCGCGCTTGCGTCTGGCTTCCTGGGTCACGCAGACCGGCACCGTCACGGTGATCTCGTCGTCGGTCTCCTCGATCTCGTAGCCCACGAGGATCGTCCAGGGGAAGAGACGCAGGGCTTCGGCAAAACCGGCGAGCCCCGTCTTCTCGATGCGGAACCGCCGGACGAGGTCGCCGGCCGCCATGCCCGAGATGCGGCCCCACACCTCTTCGTTGACCGCCTCGGCGACGGGTTGACCGTAGCGCTCCGCCACCTTGATGAACCAGAACGAGTCCATCACCCTGTAGTGCCACAGCAGGAACTCTATGTATTCGCGGAGCCCCTCCGCGTCCAAGTGGTCGAGTCGCGAAAGATCCAACTGCGTGACCGCCTCCTCGCCGGGTGCTGCCTGGTGCGGCGGCCCGCGCGCGCCCGCGCCGACCGCTCTTGGTCTACCCCGCCGCGCGTTCCACGAGCGCCTTGCCGTACTGCTGGCAGGCCTTCATGCCTTCGGGAGTGCCCACCACGGACTCCTCCATCTTGAACGGACCCAGGTCCACCATGTTCATCTTGTAGACATGGGCCATCGTATCGAAGAGGATACCGGGGGCCTCGCCGGAGTGCGTGTGCGAACCGAACGCCCCACCTACCTTGCCGTCCAGGCCGCCCTCTTTCGCCTTGAACAGCCAAGCTTTCATGCCGTGCAGCAGGTCCTTGTGGTACGTCGGCCCGCCGAACACATAGCCATCGTACCCCGCGAAATCCTCGGGTTCGCGGACCTCGGTGAACGACTTCACTCCTGCCTCATGCCCGGCGAAACGCATGCCTTCGGCGATGTAGCCGGCCATCTTCTCGGTACTGCCCTGGATGCTGCCGTAGACGATCAGGAACTTCACTTCCGAACACCTCCTGGGTGGCTACCTGCTCTGCAGAGAGAGCGGAACGGGTGCGCTTGGGGTGATATCACCCCGCCGGACTCGGGCGTACCCAGGAACATCGCGCCGCCAAACTGCATCGGTCTCGCCGCCCGAGGCTTCCCCAACGGCCGCGTCCGAGTCGCAGACACCCTGCGCTCTTGCCCCCGGCCGACTCCTCTTGTAGCGTGGAGCGGCAGGTCGAAACTTCACGAGAGCGGAGCGAGAAGGCATGGACATCGTGGACTCCCGGAGGGTATCCCCGCGACGGTCGAGAACCGGAGCCGCGGGATTCTTGGCAGCTTGTCTCGTCACGGCGTTCTGCGCGGCGCTTGCCGTCGGCCTGATCATCGCGCCACCCGCTCAGGCGAAGGATTGGCGCATCGACGCCTTGGACGTCACGCTCGACGTGCAATCGGACAGCCGGGTGCTCGTCACCGAGAAGATCACGTTCACCTTCGAGGGATCGTACAGCTTCGTAGGGCGCCTGATCCCAACAGGCAAGGTGGACTCGATCGGCGCCGTCGAGGTGTTCCGCGACGGCACGGCGTTGCCCATCGGCGACGGACCCGACTCGTACAGCACCTTCATGGAGGGCGAGTACCTGGTGGTGCAGCTCAACTTCGCCCTGGCCGACACCACCGCCACCTGGGAGATCCGCTACGTCGCCGAAGGTGCCATCTCCTACTTCGACGACGCCGATGAACTTGTGTGGCGCGTGTTCGACGCCGATACCCCGGTGCCCATCGGGTCCGTACGAGTGACGATGAACCTGCCCGGATCGACCCCGCCCGACCTGCTCGTCGCGGCCGTCGACACCGGCCCCGACGTCTTTAACACGACCTCCAGCCCCGGCCCCTCGATGATCGTGTTCGAGGCGGAGGACATCGCCCCGTACACGCACTTCTGGATCGCAGGCGGCTTCCCCAAGGGCGTCGTGGGGCACCCCTGGACCTATCGACGCGTCATGTCGTTCATCACTCCACGGGTGGGCTTCGCCCTGCCGATCTTCACGCTGCTCATGATGCTGCTCGTCTGGGTGCGCAGGGGTCGCGATGAGCCCGCGTCGGTGCATGCCAGCTTCATCACCGAGCCACCGTCCGGCCTGGCGCCGGCAATGGCGGGCGCTCTTATCGATGAGAAGGTGGAGCACCAGGAGATCCTGGCCACGCTGGCCGATCTTGCCCGCCGAGGATATGTTCGGCTTCCCGACCCCACGGGCTCGAAACAGGCGTCGGCGCAGAGGTTGCAGCTGTTGAAGCCCGCAGCCGACCTTCAGGGCTTGGATGCCTTGGTGGTCTCGACCATCTTCCCCGGCGGCGCGGTCAACGTGAAGGGGGAGACCATCGGCGAACGCCTGCGCGGTCTGGCCGTTCCCTTCGAGGAGGCGGTCTTCGCGGCGATCGTGAAGGCCGGCTACTTCGCCGAGAGCCCCAAAGCGGCCAGGCGTGCCTGGAGGAAGCGCACGTGGTGGTTCGGCCTGCTCCTCACCGTGGTCACCGTCTTCCTCGTTCTCGAGGACATCGGAGGCTGGGGCTACTTCTTCGTGGGTGCTGTGGCGAGCGTGCTCGCGATGCGCATGTTCGTGCGGCGCATGCCGCAACGGACGCTGGCGGGGGCCCAGGAGCAACGGAAGTGGGAGGCCTTCCGCAACTATTTGCGTGATCTGAAACGCTTCCAGGATCTCGAGACGGCGCGTGATTCGTTCGAGCGGTACCTTCCCTATGCCGTCGCGTTCGGGGTGGAGCGGAACTGGGCTCGGCGGTTCGAGGGCCTATCGCTACCCGCTCCGGGATGGATGGTGTCCGTGCCGGTTCCAACCTCTCTCCCGGCCGGGGGCGATGTCGTGCCTTCCGCTGGGCCGCTGAGCGGGCCTGCCGGCGCGGGCCCGGTCGGGGTGCCCGCCGGAGGCGCGGCTTCCGCCGGTTCGTCGGGCGGCCCCCCGTTGACTCTCGACACTCTTTCCGACCGTATCTTCGGCGGCCTCGACGGCGTCACCCGCACACTGCTTGCCGCCCCTTCGAGCACCGGATCGGGTCGGGGGGCGTCGGGCGGTCATCGCAGTACCTCGTCGCGCAGCTCGTCGAGCAGCTCCTTCGGAAGCCGTTCGTCCAGCCGCAGCGGAGGCTGGACCAGCAGCTCCCGAGGGTCGTCAGGCGGGTCGTCTGGAGGCTTCTCGGGGGGCGGCGGTGGAGGAGGGTTCCGCGCAGGCTGAGGCGCTCTTGGCTTCTCGGCGCTCGGGTGCTTGACACTCGAGCGAGGCGCGGGTATCGTGCCGGTGCCCACACGGTGGCGCCGCGGGCGCTTCCATTCGTCTCGTCGTGGAGTGCTCGATGGATCGCCGACCACATCACGAGCGGCTCGCAGGGTCGCGACCCGCCGGGTCTCCCACTGGAGCCCGCGCCGGCGCGTGCCCCCTCGGATCCCCTGCACCTGCCCCACTTCCCCCCACGCCACTTCCCATCACGCGCCCCCACCTTCATGCGAACTTCGGCGAGGACTGGTAACCCGGATCTTCGTCCGTAGCCCGGCTCGTCCGGCGCTCTTCTTGGAGATGTGCTCAGTCCCGGTTCGTTGAGTCGTTTCGTGGACCGTCGCTCCGCACCCCCTCCATCGACCCAGCGCCCTCACCGCGAGCCTTGACGACGGACGTTCGGGTCCCGAGACGACCTCAAAGGAGCGCCACTGGATATGAAGGAACTTCGAAACGCATCGCAAGTAGGACGCCTCTCGTTCCTCACGGAAGAGAACAAGCGCGACATCTACATCGCGGCTCTCGACGTCATGAGCCGGGTGGGCATGCGCGTCTATCACGAGGAAGCCAAGGCCATGCTCCTCGGAGCCGGCTGCACACTCACCCCCGAGGACCGGGTGCTCATGCCCCGCCACCTGGTGGAGCAGGCCCGGCTCTCGGTGCCCGCAGTGGTCGACGTCTACGACCGCAACGGCGACCTCGCCATGGAGCTCGGCGGCTACAACAGCTACTTCGGCACCGGCTCCGACCTCATGCACACCTACGACCTCGACACAGGGGAGAGGCGGGCCAGCGTGCTCGACGACGTGGCCCGCGCGGCCCGTCTGTGCGACGCGCTGCCCCACATGGACTTCATCATGTCGTCCGCGCACCCCACCGAGGTCAACGCGCACCACTCCTATCTGCTCAGCTTCAAGACCATGATGGAGAACAGCACCAAGCCCCTGGTCATGACCGCCGAGAACGCCGGTGACCTCAAAGTGATGGTAGACGTGGCCCGGGAACTGCGGGGCGGAGCCGAGGCCCTGCGCCAGAAACCCTACTTCGTGGTGTACAACGAACCCATCTCCCCTCTGGAGCACCCCGAGGAGAGCATCGCCAAGCTCCTCCTC
>JAGXFW010000032.1 GCA_024637035.1 Actinomycetes bacterium | reverse complement strand
GAGAGGCTCCGTCAGGGTCACGATTTCATCCTGATCTTCGATAGCCGCTCCCCGACACCGACTCTCCTGGCAACGGACTTCCTTGGGGAGAACCCAGCCTTCTTCGCATCCGAAGACATCGTCAAGTCCGTTCGCTCTGGGGCGGGCTTCGTGGAGATCATGGACGTCACAGCTGCCTCGGGCTCGACAACAGACGCACCGACCACGGCTGTCCCGAACAGCGAAGACGGGTTATTCGACAGCTCCCTCTGGCCAGCGGCTCTCGTCGCGGCCGCTCCCATCACGGTGCGTGATGAGACGATCGGGTTCGTGGTCATGGGGAACTACCTGAGTCCGGCCCTCCTCTATTCGGCGGCCAAGGCGGTCGGAGGCTTCCGCATCGAGTCCCGGGAGGCGTTTCCCAAGTACGTCATCTCCATGTATGCCGTGGCCGCCGACGGAGTGGGCCACGTGGTGTCCTCGAGCGGGGAGTTCGACCCGTCCGCGGACGAGACGTATCTCACCGCTGACGGGGAGTACCTGCCGATCGTGAAGGCACCGTCGAGTTCGGCCGATTGCGGCGCGTGCCATTCCTCGCTCGCCGCGAAGGTGACTCTCGGCAGGAAGGGGCTCGATCGTCCCACTGTCACGAGAGTGTCGATGGCGGAGCAGGGTCGCTTCATGGTGGTGCACAGTGCCATCGTCTTCGGTGGACGTCGGCAAGGCGTGTTCTCGATACTGGCTGACACGCAGGAGTTGACCGGTGCTCAGGTCGCCGCCCGAAACAGCCTCCTCGCGGGCGCGTTGACCCTCCTCGTGCTGATCTTGGCTATCAGCTACCAGGTGAGTCGCGTGATCGCGCGTCCCATCGCCCACCTCACGGCGGTCGCCGCCAACATCGCGCAAGGTGACCTGGAACCTATCGTCCCGCTGCGCAGTTCGGATGAGATAGGGCAACTCTCCCGAAGTCTGGCCACGATGACCCAGTCGTTGCAGAACAGTTCGAACACCATCCAAGAGCGGCTCGAGGAGATATCCCTGCTATTCGCATTCAGCTCGGCCGCGAACTCCTCACTCGATCTTCGCGACATCCTGCAGACTCTCCTGCAGAGCACGGCTCGAGCCCTCGGCG
Organism: Actinomycetes bacterium; assembly: GCA_024637035.1. GTDB lineage: Bacteria > Actinomycetota > Thermoleophilia > RBG-16-64-13 > RBG-16-64-13 > JAHJSA01. The sequence continues at coordinate 104,998 of JAGXFW010000032.1, read as the reverse complement.
CTGATTCTGGATCGATCATGATGGTGGGCGGCGACGGTACCGAGTTACAGGTGATGGGCACCATCGAAGGACATCACGAGCGCAGCGTGGAAGCCCGTATGCCCATATCGGAAGGCATCGCCGGTTGGGTCGCCCAGCATCGACAATCGTTGGTCTTGCCCCGCGACTTCTCTTCACACCCCGCGCTTAACGAATTCCGCCACGGTGCTATCGCGTCGTCGATCTGCGTGCCCATCGAAAGCAAGGATGTCGTACTGGGCGTGTTGAACCTCAACAGTTCGACCGATCCAGATCGCTTCTCGGAAGATACCGCGACTCTGGTCACGGCCCTCACCAACCAAGCCGCCATCGCGATCGACAACGCGAACCTGTTCTCGACACTCACCGACCTACACGAACGCGTTGTGCGGGCACTCGGCGCGGCTATCGACGCGAAAGACCGGTATACACAGGGTCACTCGACCGTCGTAGCCCGATACGGGGCGCAGCTTGCAGCGGCGGCAGGATTCACGGGCGTGGACCTCAGAGACCTGGAGATCGCCGGCTACCTTCACGACATCGGCAAGATCGGCATCCACGACGACATCCTTACGAAAGAGGGTCGGCTCACACCGGAAGAGAGGAACGTGATCCGCACCCATCCGGTGATAGGCGCGACCATCATCGAACCGGTGGGGTTCTCCTGGGAGATCGTTGCGGCTGTACGGCACCACCACGAGTGGTGGAACGGGGCGGGGTACCCCGATGGCCTCAGGGGCAGACAGATACCACTCGGGGCTCGCATCCTATCGGTGGTCGATGCCTTCGAGGCCATGACGGCCGTGCGCCCCTACAAGCCTGCGCTCACCTTCGAAGAGGCTTGGATGGAGATCTCGCGCATGGCCGGCACCCAGTTCGACCCCGACATGGTGGAGCTGTTCCTCGGGATCCTCGATACCCTCACCGCCACCCAACCGCTGGCGCAACTCAGGGCGTGATTCCGGGCGTGATTCCGGGCGCCAGGACCCCGTACGCAGAAGGCGGCGGCGCCCCAGCCGGGGCGCCGCCGCCTTTCTAGCTCGCTCGCGATACGCGCACGCGCCCCGTTCGGCGCGTCGACCTAGCTCAGAGCCTCCACCTTCACGGCAGTCACTTTGAGCTCGGGGATCTTGGCTATCGGATCGAGACTCTCCGCGCCCGTGAGTCGGTTCGCCGGGGCTTCCGCGTAGTGGAACGCCATGAACACCAATCCCGGCGATACTCGATCGGTGACCCAGGCGACCGGCTCGATCGAGCCACGCAGACTGGTCACACGCACCGGTGCACCGTGCTCGATGCCGAGTCTGGCGGCATCCTGCTGGCTGATCTCCACACGGGCTTCGGGCACCAGAGCGTTCAGGCCCGCGGCCTGCCGGGTCATCGTCCCCGTATGGTAGTGCACCAGTTCGCGACCGGTGGTCAGGATCAGCGGGTACTCCGGGCTCACGAGTTCCGCGGGCTCGATGTACTCGATGGCCGAGAACAGGCCTCTTCCGCGGGAGAACTGCTGCGAGTGCAGGATGGGCGTGCCCGGGTGGTCATCGGTGGGGCACGGCCACTGCAGGCCGCACACGTCCGTCTGAGCGTACTCTACATCAGGGATCACGTTCTCGAGACGGCTGAAGGTGACACCGCCGTATTGCGGCGTTACCGCGGCGACCTCGCGCATGATGTCTTCGGCGGAGCGGTAGTCCCAACCGGCTCCCATGCGGTTCGCGATCGACTGCACGATGCGCCAATCAGGCATGCTCTCGCCCCTGGGTTCCAGGGCCTTGCGCACCCGCTGGATGCGGCGCTCCGTGTTGGTGAACGTGCCGTCCTTCTCGAAACTGGAGGCAGCCGGCAGGACAACATCGGCGAACTCGGCAGTCTCGGTGAGGAAGATGTCCTGCACCACCAGGAACTCCACCTTGCCGAGGGTATCCTCGACGTGGTGCTGGTCCGGGTCCGACAACACCGGGTTCTCGCCCATGATGTACATGGAGCGGATCTTCCCCGTGTCGACGGCATGCATCATCTCCATGACGGTCATGCCCTTCTCGCGGTCCGCCAGGGTGACACCCCAAGCCGCCTCCATCTTGGCGATGGCGTCGGGGTTGTCCACCTTCTGGTAGCCGGAGAACACGTCGGGCAGACCGCCCATGTCGCAGGCGCCCTGCACATTCGACTGACCCCGGAGTGGGTTGACGCCCTTGCCGGGTCCGCCGATCTGGCCTGTGAGCATAGCCAGGTTGGCCACGCTGAGAACGTTGTTGGTGCCGGTGTGGTGCTGGGTGATGCCCATGGCGTACAGGATGTTGGCTCGGTCGGCCGTCGCGTAGAGTTCGGCCGCCCGCCGGATGTCGTCCGCGGGTACGCCACAGATATCGGAGGCTTGTTCCACGGTCATGCTCTCGAGCGATTCGCAGAACGCCTCGTAGTTCTCCGTACGCTCCGCGATGAAGTCGTCATCCTGCCAGCCCATATCCACGACATGCCGCATCATGCCCTTAAGGAGCGCGACGTTCGTGCCCGGGCGAAGAGGTAGGTGGAGATGCGCTTTTCGAGCCAGGTCGATACGACGGGGATCGGCCACGATGAGAGTGGCGCCCCCACGCAGAGCCTTTATCACCTCGAGCGCCAGGACCGGATGCGCCTCCGTCGTATTGGAGCCAACGACGAAGATCACCTGGGCCTCGTGCAGATCCTTGATGGAATTGGTCATCGCTCCACTGCCAAAAGCTGTCGCCAGACCGGCGACGGTGGAGCTGTGTCATAAGCGTGCGCAGTGGTCCATGTTGTTGGTGCCCAGCACCGCCCGCGTGAACTTCTGCAGCACGTAGTTCTCTTCGTTCGTGCACTTCGCCGAAGCGAGAACGGCAAACGCACTTCCGCCGCTCTCCGCCTTGATGCGCTTGAAGTTCTGCTCCACTCGGTCGAGTGCTACATCCCAGGTAGTGGGCACCAGGTCGCCGTTCTCGTCGCGCACGAGCGGAGCCGTGAGCCTGTCGGGCGAGTTCTGGAAGTCGAATCCAAAGCGGCCCTTGACGCAGAGGTTGCCGTTGTTGACGCCTCGTCCCACCGTTGCGGTGGTCCGGACTAGGGCGTCGCGGTGCGTATGCACCACGACCTCACATCCCACTCCGCAGTACGGGCAGATCGTGGTGGTCTTGTCGGTCTGCCAGTGGCGTGCAGCGTAGCGACTGCGCTTCATGGAAAGAGCGCCAACGGGGCACGTGCTGATGCACTGACCGCACGACACACAACCCACCTCTTCAAGTGGGAGGTTGTAGGGCGTGTCGATGATGGTGTCGTATCCGCGGTTGGTGAAGCCCCAGCACCCGATGCCCATGACGTCGCGGCAGATGCGCACGCAGCGGCCGCACAAGATGCACCGGTTGGGGTTGCGCGCGATGTTCGGGTGGTCGTCACGGGATTCGAACTGCAAAGGATGCCAGCCCCAGGGGCTCATGTTCACTTCGTACTCGTACGCGTAGTCCTGCAGGCGGCAGTCTCCTGCTGCTTCGCACACGGGGCAATCGAGCGGATGGTTGCTGAGCAGTAGTTCGATGACGAACTTGCGCAGGCGGCGGATCTTGTCGGTGTTCGTCTGCACCGTCATCCCGTCGCCCACCTTGGTGGCGCACGCAGGCACGGGTCCCCGGGCGCCCTCCACCTCGACCAGACACAGACGGCAGGCGCCGTACGGTTCGAGCCTGTCGTCGTGGCAGAGTGTCGGGATCTCGACCCCGATGCTGCGCGCCACCTCCAACACCGTCTGCCCGGGTGCGGCCTTCACCTCGCGGCCGTTCACGGTCACGGTGAGGGTCTTCTCTACGGCTTCATTCACGACAGCCATCTACTGCCTCCTCACCGCGTCGAATCTACACTTCTCATAGCAGGCGCCGCACCTGATGCACGCCTCGGAGTCGATCACATGAACTTCCTTCTTCTCGCCGGTGATAGCGTCGACAGGGCAGGCCCGGGAGCAGGCCCGGCAACCGGTGCACGCCTCCGCCACGATCCAGTACGTGGTAAGCGCCGCGCACGCACCCGCCCGACACTTCTTATCGTGGATATGCTCCTCGAACTCTTCCCGGAAGTACTTCAGAGACGTAAGCACAGGATTCGGTGCCGTTCCGCCCAGGGCGCAAAGAGACCCGGCCTTGATATCGTCGGCGAGCGTCTCGAGCAGACCGATGTCCTCCGCCACGCCCTTCCCCTCGCAGATGCGGGTGAGGATCTCGAGCATGCGGACCGTGCCCACTCGACAGGGCACGCACTTCCCACAGCTCTCCGCCTGGGTGAACTTCAAGAAGAAGCGCGCGGTATCTACGATGCAGTTGTCGGCGTCGAGCACCACCATGCCGCCGGAGCCCACGATAGCCCCGGTTTGGTTGAGTTCCTCGTAATCGACTCGAGTGTCGAGCAACGACGCCGGCAGGCATCCGCCCGAGGGACCGCCCATCTGCACGGCCCTGAATTCCTTGTCGTCCTTGATACCCCCGCCGATGCTGTAGATCACGTCGCGGAGGGTCAGACCCATAGGTACCTCGGCCAGGCCGGACCGCTTGACCTTGCCCGTGAGGGCGAACACCTTGGTGCCTTTGGACTTCTCAAAACCGCGTCCCGCGAAAGCCTCAGCCCCCTCCGTCATGATCCACGGAACGCAGGCGAGAGTCTCGACGTTGTTGATGTTCGTGGGACTCGCCCACAGCCCCGACACGGCAGGGAACGGCGGCCGAAGTCGCGGCATGCCGCGCTTGCCCTCTATCGACTGCATGAGGGCTGTCTCTTCCCCGCAGACGAAGGCGCCTGCCCCTTCCTTGATCTTCAGGTGGAACGAGAAGTCGCTGCCCATGATGTTGGCGCCCAGTAACCCGCGGTCTTCCGCCTGCTTCAGGGCTATCTTCAGACGCTTGATGGCGAGCGGGTACTCCGCGCGTACGTACACGTAGCCGTGATCGGCCCCGATGGCGTAGCCACCGATCGCCATGCCCTCGAACACCGAGTGTGGGTCGCCCTCGAGGACCGACCGGTCCATGAAGGCTCCCGGATCGCCCTCGTCTCCATTACAGATGAAGAACTTCTCGCCGGTGGCGGAGGGAGCCTCAGCGGCGAACTTCCACTTCAGCCCGGTGGGAAATCCGGCGCCGCCACGCCCGCGCAAGCCCGAGGCAAGCACTTCTTGGTGCACCTGCTCGGGAGTCATCTGCGTGAGCACCTTGTACAGGCCTCGGTAGCCGCCGGCCTCCAGGTAGTCATCGATGACCTCAGGGTCGATGCGGCCGCAGTTACGCAGCACGAGTCGGTCCTGGTGCTGATAGAACTCGTTGTGCGAGGTGGGCTCGTCGTCGGACAACACGATCCATTTGTGGACCGGCTCCCCACCGATGATGTGCTCCTCGATGATCTTCGCCACCATCTTCTCGGTGACAGTGCCGTACGTGACCTTGCTCTCCACGCCTTCCTTGCGGGTGAGCACGTCGACCAGAACATCCATGGCGCACATGCCCCGGCACCCGGTGCCGGTGATCGAGGCGCACGACCCCTGGCAGGTGTCTTCTCTGGGTTTCACCACCGCGAAGATGCCGGTGCCGGCTAGACCGGCCTCGAAGGCGGCGAACACCTCTTCGCCTCCGGCGGCTACGCCGCCTGTGCCCAGACAGATGCCGATCTCGACGTCGGGCAATACGAGCCGTGCATGGAGTTCCGTGGGCCTGCGGATGGCAGTGGTACTAGTCATCTAGGGCCTCCCCTCCATCGGCATCCTCGATCGCCGGAGCGGCAGTTGCGTCCCCGCCGCCGTTCTCCGCCGCCTCTTTCGCACGGAAGTCCTTCACGGCCTTAACGGCCGAGTCGGGCGAGAGCTTGCCGTAGGTGCGCTCGTTGATCATCATCACCGGCGCCATGCCGCAGGCGCCGAGACAGGCCACGTTCTCGATGGTGAACATCATGTCCTCTGTGTTCTCTCCGTCGCCGATCCCCAGGTTCCGCTCGATCTCCAGCGACACCAGGGGTGCGCCCGACACGTGGCAGGCCGTGCCGTGACACACGCGCACCACGTTCTTGGCGCGCGGGACCAGTCGGAATTGCGCGTAGAACGTCGCGACCCCGAACACCTGGCTGAGCGGCTCGCCCAAGGTCTTAGCGATAGCGTGCATCGCCTCCTCCGGCAGGTAGCCGTACACTGCCTGTGTCCCTTGAAGTAGCGGTATCAGGGCCCCTCTCTGGTCCCGGTACGTCTCAAGCAGATCTCTGAGGGGAGCCTCATCGAACCCCCCGGCCTCGACGGCGTTCTCCACGCCTTGGCCGACACTCATGGGTTGACCTCCAAAGTCCTCGCGCGTGTGTGGTATTCCCCCATGCTCCGACGCCGGATTCCGACTACTTCAGTTCAGCGTCTGAGATGGAGTACAGTGACCGATTCGAAAGCGCCTTGATCAGGCGGACGGTGCGCATCATCTCAGGGTCGAGCACATCGACGATGGCCGACGACATCCCGACCGTAGCAAGCATGGCCACATACACGTTGTTGATGGCCCCGCGCAGCTCGTCGGGAGCCCCGTTGGAGATGTTCGAAAGACCACAGGTGGTCTTGACCATCGGGTCGAACATCTCGGGCAGCATCTTCAAGACATCTTGCACCGCCACAGCGTGCGCCTGCCCGACATCGACGCCGACGGGCAAGATGATCGGGTCGATGTAGATCCTCTCATTGGAGATGCCGAGCTCATTGGCCGCGCATACCAATTCGTAGGCCAACGCCAACCTCTCGTTCGCGTCGATCGGGATGGCCTGGCCCATGGTGAGACCGATGATCTCGGTGTCGTACTTCGCGGCCAACGGCAGTATGTTCTCCATCTTGTCGGGCTGCGCGGAGAACGAGTTCACGATGGGCTTCGGAAGGCCGAGTTCGGCGCATTTCACAAGGCCCGCTTCCATCGCGATGTGGTTCGTGGTGTCGAGGCAGAACGGAAGATGGGTGATCTCAGCCACGGTCTCGACGACGAACTCCATCATCTTGTCGCCGTCCTTGCGGGCCGGACCGAGGTTGATATCGATGACATCCGCTCCGGCCTCCACAAGCTTCCTCGCCAGATCCTGGATCGGAGCCTTGTCCCTCTCCTTCATGGCGTTGCCGATGCGGGTGGTCATCACGTTGATGTTCTCGGCGATTACTAGCACTGATCCTCCTTAGCAGTTCCGTCTCCCCTTGCTCCAAAGCGCCGCAGGCCGTCTTCCGCGTGGTAGGAACTCCGCACGAACGGTGCGGACTCCACCAATAATCCCAGCGCCTCTCCTGCACTTCGATACTCGTCGAACACCTTCGGCGGTACATACTCAGTCACGGGCAGATGATCCCTGCTCGGGCGCAAGTACTGACCGATGGTGACCAGGGCCACCCCCGCTCTCTTTGCGTCCGCCAAGAACAGCCGCACCTCTTCCTCCGTCTCCCCCAACCCGACCATCAGCCCCGTCTTGACGAGCACGGCACCTCGCTCCGCGGCGTGTCTCAATACTTCCAACGAACGATGGTAGTCCGCCCGTGGGCGAACTCGCGAATACAGCCGAGGGACCGTCTCGACATTGTGGTTGAACACGTCGGGCGCCGCATCGAGAACCGCGTCGATCGACGCTCTGACACCACCGAGGTCGGGGATCAGTACCTCCACCGTGCACTGGGGCAGACGCCTGCGAACCGCTTGGATGGTCTGGACGAAATGAGACGCCCCGCCGTCGGCCAGATCATCACGGGTCACCGATGTGATGACGACGTGCTCGAGGCCCAATACCACCGCGGCGTCCGCCACCTGCTCGGGCTCCGCTGGATCCAGGGGACTGGGCGAGCCGCCTGAGACGCTGCAGAAACGGCAATCACGAGTGCACACGTCGCCCATGATCAGGAAGGTAGCAGTGCCACGGCTGAAGCACTCGCCCTTGTTGGGGCATTTCGCGCTCTCGCACACGGTATGAAGCGAACGACCACGCAGGGTGGCTTCGACCTCCCGCATCGCGGCGGCCTTGGGCAGCGGCTTCTTGAGCCACTCCGGCTTCCTTCCTGGACCGTCTGTCATCTTCTCCACAATCACCATGCTCTGTTCCGTAGCGACTCCGTTGATTGGTCGAGCTTGCCGTATCTCTGTCGCCTGGGCCGGCGCCTCCGTCCTCCGCAGGCGACTCAGCTCGCCACGTGTACGGATTCTCCGTGCACGTCGTGGGCGGCCTCCATCAGTGCCTCACCGATGGTGGGGTGCGCATGGATGGTGTCGCCGATCTGCTTCACGGTCAGGCCGTTCTTGATGGCGACGGCGATCTCGTGGATCAGGTCGGTGACGTGTGGGCCCATCATGTTGGCGCCGATCACCTTGTCGGTCGCTTCGTCGGCCACGATCTGGATGTAGCCCTGGGCCTCACCGATCGCCAGAGCCTTGCCCGCTGCGCCGAGGCGGAACGTGCCCGTGATGGGGTTGTAACCCTCGTCCCGAGCCTGGTCTTCGTTCAGACCGATGCTTGCGATCTCTGGGAGCGTATAGACACAACTGGGCACTACCTTGAGATCGCGTTCCTCATTTCCGCCGAGGCAGTTCTCCACGGCGACCAAACCCTCGTACGACGCGACGTGCGCCAGGAGGATCCCCCCGTTGACGTCGCCGATGGCGTACACGCCCGGTACATTCGTCTCGAGCTTGTCGTTCACCACGATGTAGCCCCTGCCGTCCGTCTCCACGCCGATGGCCTCGAGGCCGATGCCCTGCGTGTTGGGCTGACGACCGATGGACACCAGCATCTTCTCGGCCGTGATCTGCTGACCGCCCTCGATGTTCGCCGTGATGTGGTCCTCAGCGTACTCCGCGATGCCCTCCACCTTTGTCTTGAGCAGCACCTCGATGCCCTTCTTCTTGAAGATGCCCTGGAACTGTTTCGCCAGGCGCTTGTCTTCCAAGGGGAGCATCTGCGGCATCATCTCGACAATGGTGATCTTGGTACCGAGCTCGGAGAACACCGAGGCGAACTCGCATCCGATGACCCCGGCTCCGATGATCAACAGGGTCTCTGGGATCTTCTCCAGTTGCAGAGCGCTCGTCGATGTGAGCACTGTGGGTTGGTCGAAGTCGAAGAATGGCAGACGCGCGGGCTCCGAACCCGTGGCCACGATCAACTTGTCGGCCTCGATGGTGACCACGCCTTCGGCGGTGTCGACATCCACGGTCGTAGGACTCGTGATGCGGCCGGTACCGACGACGAGCTTGACCTTGTTCTTCTTGAACAGGCCGTGGATCCCGTCGCGGAGCAGCTTGGAGATCTCGTTCTTGCGCTCCATCATGCGAGTGAAGTCGGGCACGATCTCGCCTGCGATGCCGAAACCGAAATCGGCACCCGAGCGGGCCTTGTGCAAGGCCTCGACGCTGCCGAGCAGGGCCTTGGTCGGGATGCAGCCGCGGTTCAGGCAGGTGCCTCCCAACAGGTCCTTCTCAACGACCGTCACATCGGCGCCGCGCTGAGCGGCACGGATCGCGGCGACGTAACCGCCGGGACCTCCGCCGATGATGACTATCCTCGTAGCTTCCGCCACTGTCGCTCTCCCTTTCACAAGGGCCGGCATGGGGCGCCGCCGAAGGCGGCCGCGCCCCACGTCCGACGCTTCTCTTCTAGGCCAGACCCGCCATCTGCAGGATCTCGGGAACGATCTCCTCTTTGCCGATGGCCATCACATGCACCCCGTCGCACACCTTATTGTCGATGCAGAAACGGATATGCCTCGCGCAGATCTCCATGCCCTTCTTGATGGCGTCCTCTTTCGGAACTGAGGCCATCTCTTCGAGCAGCGAGTCGGGCACGAAGACGCCGGGCACGAATTTGTTCATGTACTTCGCCATGCCCACGCTGGTGAGCACCACGAGCCCGGCCATGACCTTGACATCCGTGCCCTCGGTCACACCGTGTGAGTACTCCATGAAACGCTGGAAGTTGTCCATGTCGTACACGGCCTGAGTCTGGAAGAACTGAGCGCCGGCGGCGATCTTCTTCTCGTACTTGAGTTTCTGCGGTTCGATCGGATCAGACTCGGGAGTCACCACGGCCCCGATGAAGAAATCGGTGGAGCCTTCGAGTTCATTCCCGGCCCAGTCGAAGCCTTCGTTCAGTTTCTTGATGCACTGGATGAGCTGCACCGACTCGAAGTCGTAGACTTCCCGGGCGTCCTTGTGGTCACCCACGCTGACGTGGTCGCCGGTGAGGGCGAGCACGTTGCGCAGACCCAGGAAGTGGGCCGACAGCAGGTCGTTCTGAAGCGCAAGCCGGTTCCGATCGCGGCACGTCATCTGGTAGATGGCGTCACCGCCCCTCGTGACGACTTCGTGCGACACGGCCATGGAACCGAGGCGGAGCACCGCGCTCTGGTTGTCGGTGACGTTCAGGGCGTCGACCAACGGGTTGAGCAGGTCGATATGGTGGAGCATGTTGTCCACCTTGGTGCCCTTGGGCGGACCGATCTCCCCGGATACGACGAACTTCCCACTCTCACAAGCTTCGCGGTACGCGGCCATGATCAGGACGCCCCTTTCTCTGCATCGTCAGCGCGTCCGTCCATATGACCCGGGCGCGCGACGGCGTTCCAGTGCTTCGGCCCGTGGATGGTCATGAACTTGTCGAGCTTCTCTTCGGTCTTCATCTGGTTGTAGATAAGGACCCAGGCGCAGTCCTTCTCGGAGTCGACTTCGCACTTGCTGTTGTTGGTGCCACCGCAAGGGCCATTGAGGATCCCCTTCGCGCAGCGGGTCACCGGGCAGATCGCGCCGTACTCGTCGATGATGCACTCGCCGCAGAGGGAGCACTTCTCGTCGAAGACCATCTGCCGCTTCACGTTGCCCACGAAGAGGGAGTTCGCGCCGGGGAGCACGTGCTTGCCCGTGCCCTCGCGCACCGACTGCACGCCGGCGCCGCAGGAGAGGACGAGGAATGCGCCCGCTTCATTTGCGGCTTCCTTGTTCTGACGCAGGATGCGCTTCATGTCGAGCTCATGACAAGCGGAATGGGCCACGTCGGTGGCCACTACCTTCTTGCCTGCCTCCTCGAGACGGGCCTTCATGTCGGCGACTTCCTGCTCACCACCCGACTGCGTCATCGTGGCGCATTCCCCGCACCCGACGATGTATACGGTGTCGTCGTTCTTCAGACTCTCGAGGATCTCCTCGAAAGGCTTCTGCTTGCTTATGATCAACTCGTTCGACCTCCGATCTCTCACGCGAGGCACGCCGACTTCGACGCCCTCCTGACTCTGTGCCGGGCACGCCCCTCTGCGGGGGCGTGCGTCCGGTCCTGCTTGTTACGTCGAGAGGCCCCTGAGGTACCGCGGTACGTCGGCAGCTTCCCGTACTCCTACGACGACTTCCCAGTCGCCCAGTTCCTCCTCGAGTTCGCCGCTGATCTGCGCGACGTAGCCCGGGATGACGATCTTCTTGTGAGAGATCTTCTCGTCTATGCCACTCTTCTTCACGAACACCGCGATGGCGTCGGCCACGAACTTGCCGGCCGCCCACGAGGTGAGCACCGACTGACCTTCGGTATCCATCACAAGCAGCCACGTTGGCACCTTGCTCGCCTCGACTTCGCCTGCAAGCGTGAAGTAGGTAAGCGAGAAGTTCGTCGTGATCAACAGCGGGCTGTCCGGCCCCGGTTCGTTGATCGGGTAGATGCCCTGGTCCATCTGCATCGGCCGCTGCGGGTCGGTGTAGATGTTCTGCGCCAGGATGAGCAACGGCATCACCTGGGCGGGATCGAGCGTATCGAGCACGATGATGCCCGCGTACTTCGCCACGAAGACCCCAGCGTACACGGTCTTCAGCAGCGGTTCGTCGGTCATGCGGCACGGGAAGGCGATGGTCGGGAAACCGAGCGCGCGGAATTTCTTCTTGATAGCCGAGCGCCGGATGTAGGTCTGATCCCGGATCGCGTCTTGCAGATTGGCCGACATCGGGTCGAGCATGACCTCTTTGAAATCACCGGCCACACACTTGTCGCCGAGTTCGCTCAACTCTTCGAGCGTGGCCGCCTTGATGACGAACGGCACACCGAGTTCCTTCGCAACGGCGGACACGGCGTCGAACGTGGACGCCGTCGCCGCGTACAGGAGCGGTTTCTTGTCCTTGATCGGTTCCGCCGCGGCCTTGAGGGCCGCCGCGTCCTCGCTCATGACGATGATGCCGGCTCCGGTCTCGTCTGAGGCCTTCTTGACCCGCGCGGCCAACGTGCCGGCGTCAGCCGACTCGATGGCGAGCAGCTTGGCGCGGAGCATCTGGCCCACGCGCTCGAACTCTTGGGTCTTGAAGGTGTCGAGCCTGGTCTGGAACTCAGCGTCGTCGACGCTGTCATCCACGAGGAATGCTACACCCGGGGGATGCTCGAACCTCTTCTCGTGGCGGTAGAGAACCGTCTCCTCGCCCAAGACCACAGCCATGTCGCCCGACCCGATGGTCACTTTGCGCACCGGCGGTGCTGCCGCCTCGCCTAGCTCGGCGGCCGCCTCCGCACTCACGTGCGGGCACTGCGAGAGCTCCGCTTTCCCCGAAGCGAGCTGCATGGCGAACGCCATGCACGTGGGGAAACCACAGTCCTTGCAGTTGGTCTTCGGGAGCAGCTTGAATATCTGAAGCCCACTCAGAGCCAACGTGTCACTCCTTTCGTCCAGTCTTCACGGATAGGGACCTGGATCAGCATGGTCGGGAGGCCGGGGCGCGTGCGCCCCGGCCTCCGTCTCGCCTTCTAGAACATCGCGTCCATCTCGAGGGCCGGGTGGCCCACTTCGGCCAGGAAGGTCATGATCTCGTCCTCTTCCGTGCCGTTCTCCTCGGTCGCGATCTTGTCATACAGGTCGGGGTGACCGGCCTTGGTCGCGTTCGCCGTGATCAGGTCCTTCAGCTCTTCCTTCAGCTTCTTCGGCAACCAGACCACCCGCGCGATGCCGCCGTCTGCGCTGATGAACTTCGAAGAGCCCATGTAGAACTTGGAGTGACCCACGAAACCCGGAGTCTGCGCTCCACCACCCACCGAACCGGCGAGGGTCGAGAACTTCATGCCGCAGGGGGTCATGCCGGTATGGTCGCGGTCGACGGTCATGATGCCGTTGCACATAGGCAGGAGCACGCTGATGGCCTCGAAACAGCCGCACGAGGTCATCGGGTCTTCCATCATCGAGTACGCGTTGAAGCGCTCGACGGCGTTGTGTGACGTCTGGTACACGAACTCGTTGACACCCTCCCACTGGCCCTTGGCTGCATCGACCGCCGCGCCCTTGAGGATGGGTTGGTTCGGCCCGGTCGGGTTGATCTCGAACGCGGCCTTCCCGTCGAGCCAGTTGTACGCGCCGCACAGACCCGGCCGCTCCGGCGTGATCACACACACGTGATCGGGCGCGAAACTCTGGCAGAGGGTGCAGCTGTAGAAGGTCTCGACCGACTCGTCCACCAGGGAACCGATACGGTCGTCGCGATCCTTGTAGGCGCTTTGGGCCCGCTCCACCAGTGCCGATACCTCGGGCTCCTGCGTGTATATGGTCACCTGCACCTTGTCGAAGATGCCGCCGAAGTCGGCGTGGTAGCGGGCGTGGATGATCTTGCCAACGTGCTCGAACGTGAACCCGGCAGCCACCGCCTTCTTGCTGATGCGCTCCCAGATGATGTCGCGCTGACCGACGTGCAAGAACCCCTCGGCCTCGTTGAGGAAGTGGTGGATCTGGCGTTCGAGGATCGGTTCGAAGTCCTTCTGCATCTTACGACCGGACACCTCGACAAGCAGGGCGAACGGTATGGTCGACCCGGCTTCGATCTCGCCGACATCGCGGCCGACGAGGGTGATCTTGCCGTCTTCCACGTTCTCGGCGATCACGGTCAGTTCGGCACCGGTCGCCTTCGGCCCTGCCAATTCCACGTGCAGGTCTTCCTTACGGATACGCTCACCCTCGAAGGCAGGACCATACGCTACCGGCACCGGCACTTCCGTGATGACGATCTTCAGACCCCGCACCTCGATGGCCTTCGCCACGATCTCGGTGGCGGGGATGTTGGAGACAACGTGCTCGTAGGTGGTGACACCGGTGGGTAGGATCTGCGGGATGTCGTCCTCGGCGATCGTGGGGAAGCCGTAGTTGATGGCGCCCGCGGCCGCGGCGTACTTCAGGTCGTCGACCTCGCCGAGAGCAACGACGAAGGCGAACACGCGATCCTTGTTGTACTTCAAGATGGCCTTGAAGTCGCCCGGCTTCACGCCACCGAACGCCATGGCTGCGCGAGTCGCGAAGCCGATGGAATAGATGTGGCCGAAGATCTCGGGCCCGAAGGGCACGAGACGAGTATCCCAGCCCATCTCGACTCCACCCTCGGCCAGCTGATCGGCGAAGGTAGTGCCGCGCGAGCCGCCGGCGATGAACACGTAGAGGGACTTCTGCTGCATCTCACGCGCCATGGCGACGGCAGTCTCGACGTCGGGGGCGGCACCGGTGATGGCGGCGAAGCCCGGGGCCGAGCCGTCTACGAACTCGACGCCGCGGGCACGCATGATGCTGTCGTCGGCCGCACCGAGCCAGATGCCATCGACGGGGGCCGGGCCCACACCCACGTATTTCAGAGCTTCGATGATCTCCGCAAGCCAAAGAGCGGCCATACCACCGTCGAGCGTCTCGCCGAGGTAGGGCAACCACAGGTTGTCGGAAGGCACCGGAGGCAACAGCAGCGCGGCCTCGTCGAGCACCCAACGCATGTCGTCAAGGGACTCGACCTTGTGACCGGTGATCGCCTGGATCACCGGCAGAGCGTAGCCGGTGTTCGGGAAGAACTCCCGCTTCTGCCCGGCATCGTTGGAGGCGATAGCCTCCTCGAAGCGGCTCGTGGCGAGGTCGTAGTAGGCGCGTGCCCCTCGGGCGACGCCTCCGGCCACGATCTCGCGGATTCCTTCGGGTTTTCTTTTCTGCGTCATAGTGGTCATCTAGTCACTACCCCCGCCGGTCGGCCATGTCGAACAGCACGCGTTCCTGCGTCTCGTGGATTCCGAGGGCCTCGCGCTTTTTGCGGATATGAGCCATCGAGGCCTCGAAGATCCCTTCCCAGTCGGAGATGAACTCGAGCTTGCCGCCGAACTGTTTCTCCCACCCGGAGGTGTGGATGTCGGTGACTACGCCCGAGGCGCGCACCGGGGACTCCACTCCGCCGAAGATGACATAGGCACCGCTGCCCACGCAGTAGGTGGCGATCTCGAGGGCCTTCTCGCAGTAGTACTCCGGAGAGATGCCCACAGCCGGCACCTGGTCGATGTCGTCGCCTAGACCACCGGTCTCCACGATATCCGTGAGGATGGTGAGGATCCGGGTGTTGTCCACACAACTGCCCACGTGAAGCACCGGCGGCATGCCGGTGGTCTCACAGACCTCTGACAGACCCGGACCGGCGTTCTCGAACATCTCAGGAGTGAGGAAGCCGTGCTTCCCGGCCGCGTGGGCGGCACACCCGGTCACGAGCACGAGCACGTCGTTCTCGATGAAGTTCTTGACCAGGTTGATGATGCCCTCATCCTGCGTGGTGCGGGGATTGTTGCAGCCCACGATGGCCACCGCACCCTGGATCTTGCCGTTGATGATGTTGTCGTTCAGCGGCTGGAAACTGCCGCGGAACTTGCCGCCCAACATGTACCGGATGTACTCGTGAGAGAAGCCGGCCACCACAGGGCTCTTGATGTTGGGGATGTGGACCTTCGCCAGGTCGCGGTTCTGGTAGTTGTCGATCGCCATCTTCACGATGTCCTTGGCGATCTCGAGAGCGCGATCCTCGTGGAACTCCACGCGCATGGCTCCTTCGATATGAGCCTTCGCTGAGGTGGTGACGACGTGGGTGTGGAAGTGCTCAGCCACGCCCACCAGACCTTGGAACACGCACTGGATATCGGTGACCATCAGTTCCACTGCTCCAGTGAGGAGCGCGAGTTCCTGATGAAGGGAGTTGCCTGCCGGCGGGACGCCGCGGCGCATCCACACCTCGTTCGCCGTGCAGCAGATGCCCGCCAGCGTGATGCCGGCCGCGCCCTTGCTCTTGGCGTACTCGATGATCTCCGGATCCTGGGAGGCATCCACGATCATCTCAGACAGGATCGGCTCGTGCCCGTGGATGATGATGTTGACGTCCTCGACGTTCAGCACCCCCAGGTTGGCTTCGCTGGTGAGTGGCCTCGGAGTGCCCCAGAGGATGTCCGAGAGGTCGGTGGCGAGCATGGAGCCGCCCCAACCACTGGCCAAGCACATGCGCACGCACTGGTCCATGATGTGTTGAGCGTCCTGGTCGCCCCCGGCGTGGGTACGATGCATCGAGTCCACCACCTCGCGGTCGAACCCACGCGGCGTGACCCCCAGCTTCTCCCACAATTCCTGGCGCTTCTTGGGAGCGCGCTTCGCGTAGATCTGATGCTCGTTCTGCTTGCCCCACTCGTTCAGCGCGGCTGTTGCCACTTCGACGGCAAGCTGGTTGTCGTCCTTGTCTTCGACCGGGATGTCGAAATAGCCGGCGACCGTGCGCAGCTTGATGGGGTCTTTCACCCGATAGTCCGCCGCCTCACCCTTGCCCACCATCAGCAGGGTCTCGGCGATGGTGCGCCCATGGTCGGCGTGCGCGGAGGCTCCACCGGCGCAGGAACGGATGAAGTTCCGCGCGGCGACAGTGGCCAGGTTCGCGCCGCATACCCCGTGCTTCTGTTCCTTCTCCTTGCCTACGAAACGGCAGGGGCCCATGAAGCAGATCTTGCAGCAGGCCCCTTCGGCTCCGATCGGGCAAGCCGACACCTCGTCGACCCGCGAGAACATGGTGGAGATGCCTTCGCGCTCGGCGATCTCGAGCATCTCCAGTGCCGCCGGGTCGATCGACCTGGCGTAGTCGGTACCTTTTTTCTTCTTCTCATCAGACATGATCGTCGGTGACTCCTTTCTACGCTTCGCCTTTGAGGCTTGAAATCGCCTTCCGGATCAAAGCGGCTGACTCCGGGTGGCGCAGGACGACGATGTTCGCGCCGGCCACCAAGAGAGCGATGGCGGTGAGCGATTCCCACATCAGACCGCGGGTGACCAGGTCGCCCGTTCCCGGAAGTTCGTCTTCACTCACCTTGGTTTCTTTTGCCTTCCACGCTTCCTGGCCGACTGTGGCGATGATCGGCATCTGCATCTTCGCGTCGTTCTGCGAGAATGCCGCCAGACGATCACGCTCGAACACCGTGTAAGCGTATTCGAGACCGTATCCCAGGGCCCCCGTCGTGGGGTCCATGAGGATCGAGCCCTCGTCGAGGCCGAGTTGCGAGAGAAGCACGTTGAGCTGTTTCGCGAGGTTCACATCCATCGGGCTGAAGGCCACGACGCTGTGCTGATAGCCCATCGCGGCCGCGCCCACCGAGCGGTAGGTATCTTCCTCGGCGTTGCCGATGACCACCTTGGTGCCGCCCAGTGTCTCGGCGACCACCTTGAGCACTTCGGGGTCGCGCTCCACGTCTCCGGACCCGATCACGATCACGGGCACGTCGACTGCGGCGACGACAGCTTTGGCAGTCGCGGCGGCATCGGCCGCTGAGCGGGCCGCGCCGTTAGGATCGGTGCCACGCAGGCGCAGGTAGATCATATCCGCACCGAATTCGTCCACGACCTTCTTCGCCCAGGCGACCGAATCGCCGAACGTGTCGCCGTAGACGCCGTTCAGGGTTACCGACCAGTCATCAGGGGCGATGTCCCAAACCTCGAAGGCTATCTTCGGGTCGTTGGGCATCTCGCCATCGAACGAGTGGAATGGGAATGCCGATTCCCCTCCGACGGCCACGCCGCCCACGTCGATCTGACGGATCGCACCCTTGTAGGTTTCGACAGGAGCCTGAAAAGTCAACTCCATCACTCCTTTCTTCGAACGGTCCCGCTGCCTTCGCCGCGGGAGATCAGTTGCCGGCCAACAATCTGGCGGCACGCAGGGTGTTCTTGGCAAGCATCATATTGGTGACCGATCCTACTCCCCCGGGTACGGGAGTGATGGCCTTCGCCTTCTCGGCCACTTCGTCGAAGTTCACATCGCCCACGGTCTTGGTCTCGGCCTCAGCCAGGTCCGTGCCGCAGTTCTTGCAGGGGTCCTTCTTCGAACGGTTGTACGTGCTGCACTCGGGGCACACGATGACCCTGTTGATGCCTACGTCGATCACCACGGCGCCTTCCTTCACCTGAGCACCATTGATCAGGTTGGGGAAGCCGGCGGCCACGATGACGTAGTCAGCGGTCTTCGTATGCTTCTCGAGGTTGCCTTTCATGGAGGTGAACACGTGACTGGTGGTCACAGTCGCGTTGCGATTCAGGGCAAGGAAGCTGACCGGCTTCCCTACGATGTTCGAGTGACCGACCACGCATATCTCAGCGCCCTCGAAGCCGTCCTTGACGTCGATGCCCTCACCCGTCAAGTAGCGCTCCATCAGCTCGATGCAGGCCGAGGGGGTGGCCGGCGGGAACGTGGGCTCGCCCAGAGCGAGTTTGCCCATGTTGTATGGGTGGAAGCAGTCGATGTCCTTGTCGACGCTGATCGAATTGATCACCGCGGAGTCGGATATGTGCGGGGGGAACGGGCGCAGGGGAAGGATGCCCGAGACCTTGGGATCGGCGTTCAGCGACTCCACGATCTTGATGACGTCCGCTTCCGTAAGATCGGAAGAGTGAGTCTCCTCACGATACCCGAAGCCCATCTCGGCGCAGAACTTCTCGACGGCGCCTCGGTACATCTTGGCGCCGAAGTCGTCGCCCACGAGGAGCGTGGCGATGCCGGGCTCGACGCCCTGCGCCTTCAGCTCAGCGAGCTCACGCCCCAGTTCTTCTCTGATCTCGGCCGCTATGGCCTTCCCATCGATGATCTTCGCTGCCATCCCGTCTCCTTCTCCGTTGGTCGTGGCCGGATGTCGCTCGAGCGCGACTAGCCGAGTTTCTCGTAGGTCAGGTCCATCACGGTGTGCCGAAGAAACGTCGTCTCGGTGAGAATCTCCTGCACTCGGTTCCAAGCGGTCGTGTTGAAATCCTGGTCTTGGATCCAGCCGATGTTGATCTTCACGTTCAGCGCGCCGCTCTGCGCGGCCGTATCGGCCAGGAGTACCGCCACACCAGCGTCGCTCACCGCGTTCACGTTGCCGATCTCGGCCGCGGTCAGGCTGAGTTGCGCAACCGCCAATGCCTGTTCGGATATCGCGAGAGGCACCTTGGCCGCCTCGACGAGGGCCGCCTGCATGAGGCGGTCGCGTACTTCCTTCTGCTCGTCGGTATCGCGGGGGAGCTTCATGGCCTCGGAGACCGCGCCGTAGACCTCGGTGTCCCTCTGCACCAACTTCTGCAGCTCGGCCCTGATCATCTCAGAGCGCGCCAGAAGGGCAGCGATGTCGTCCTGCACGTCGGCGTACTTCGCCTTGCCCACAGTCAGGCTGGCGACCATGCTCACCAGACCCGCTCCGAGAGCACCGGCGAGCGCCGCCACGCTGCCACCGCCCGGTTCCGGGCTCGCCGTGGCCAGCTTGTCGAGGAATGCCTCGATGCTCCCAGCGATGTATCCGTCTCCCATCTGCCGTACTCCCTTCTCCTTCATGGACTCAAGAACCGTACAAGCGGGCCGTGGTCAGACGACCCTTCAGATCTCCAGATAGCGCTCGACCAGGCCGCGTACAGCTGCCAGGCTGATCGCGTCCTCGGGAAGACCGAACACGTCCT
Source organism: Actinomycetes bacterium (assembly GCA_024637035.1). GTDB lineage: Bacteria > Actinomycetota > Thermoleophilia > RBG-16-64-13 > RBG-16-64-13 > JAHJSA01. The sequence continues at coordinate 85,254 of JAGXFW010000032.1, read as the reverse complement.
TGCCCGCCAGGTCGTTCGCGAACAGCGCATCGTCTTGTGGCACGATACCGCCCAGCGGCACCGTGGTGTGTTCCATCAGCCCGTCCACGGCTATGCCCTCGGGCACCCGGCTCACTACGACGTAGCGCTGAGCCACGACCAGACCCATCTCGTCCACGAGTTCCGAGATGCGCTCGACGGTCCGCATGCCACGTACCGAGGGGTCCGTGACTATGAACATGACATCCACGTCGCGGGTGGTGTGGCGACTCAGATGTTCGAGGCCCCCCTCGTTGTCCATCACGACCCAGGCATACTCACTCGCCAAGGTCTTGATGTACTCGCGCAGCAGGTTGTTGGCGTAGCAGTAGCAGCCCGGGCCCTCGGGCCGCCCCATGACCAGCAAGTCGTACCCCGCCGCCTCTTCGATCGCCTCGTGCATCTTGTATTCGATCCAGCTCTGCTTGTCCCAGCCGGTAGGGATCTCGCGGACCCCCATGAACGCCGCTTCACGCAACCCACCCACGGTCACGGCGGCCCGCGTTCCAAGGAGTTCTCCCAGGTTCGCGTTCGGATCGGCGTCTACCGCCAAGATCGGGGCTTGGCCACTCCGCACGAGTTCACGGATCAGCAGGGCCGCCAGGGTGCTCTTGCCTGTGCCGCCCTTGCCGGCGACAGCCACTGTCTTCGTCGCCGCCACCTATCTGCCCCCGGCGGCGCGCTCGGCGAGGGTCGCTTCCATCCTAGGGAAGTACTTCATGTCGGTGTGCGGCAAGAACATCGCTGCTACGTAGCGATCCATGAACATCGGGTTGTCCGACATGTCGATGTTCGTCATGGTGCGGGCCACCTGCTCGGCAGCCTTCAACATGTCCTTGGAGAACGAGACCAACCGTGCTCCGAGGAGCGACCCGTTGCCCACGAACGTGAAGATATCCAGATCGACTTCGGGGAAGACGCCGATGGCCTGGGCCTGGTCGATCCGAAGGTACTTGCCGAAGCCGCCGGCTACGTAGATCTGCTCAAGGTCCGTCCAGTCGAGCGCGACGCTTTCGAGCAGAGTCATGATCCCCGCGAAGATGGCGGCCTTGGCACGCACCAGATTGTCGATATCGGTCTCCGTGATCACGATGTCCTCGCCCGTGCCGGAGTAGCGAGCCTCCACCAGTACGTACTCGTTGGACCCGTCGGCGGTGCGCACCCGGTCGGAGGGCAGCCCAACATCGAACTTGCCATTCTGGGAGACGACCCCGGCCTTGAGCAACTCCGCTACCGCGTCGATGATGCCCGAGCCGCAGATGCCGATGGGCTTCGCGTCGCTGATCGTGAGCAGGGTGGGTTCGTACGTGACGGGGTCGATACGCACGGTCTCGACGGCGCCGTCGGTGGCGCGCATGCCGTGCTTGATGCCGCCGCCCTCGAAGGCCGGGCCGGCGGAGCACGACGTGGCGATAAGCCACTCCTTGTTGCCGATGACCACTTCGCCGTTCGTGCCGATGTCGATGTATAGCGTGATCTGTTCGGTGTCGAAGATGCCCGATCCAAGTATGCCCGACACGATGTCGCCTCCCACGTAGCTCGCCACGCTCGGGAAGGTGTGCAGGTGCACGTGTCGGCCGACCTTGATACCGTCGCCAAGGTTGACTGCGCGCACCGGCGGGATGAAGTCAGCCGGGGGTACGTACGGCGCCATCCTCAGGTACTTGGGGTCGATGCCCAGCATCAAACACGTCATGGTCGTGTTGCCCGCCGCCACCATGTGGCTGATGCGTTCACGCTCGATGCCGCTCTCCGTCACAAGTTCGTCTACGATCTCGTTGATCGTGTCGACGATCGCCTGCTGCAGAGTCTCGCGGCCGTTCGGCTTCTGAGAGAAGACGATGCGGCTGATGACATCGTCCCCGTAACTGATCTGCTTGTTGTAGCGCGAAGCCTGCGCCACGGTGACGCCCTCGCCGAGATCGAGCAGTTGACCCCACACCGTGGTCGTACCGATATCCATCACCACCGAGTAGTCTTCGCCACAGTGGGACCCTGATTCGAGCTCGATGACCTTAGACCCGTAGGTCGTATCGACCACGGTCGCGGTGACAAGCCAATCCTGTTCGCGCAGGACGTGCGGCATGTTCCTGATCCAGATCGAGTCGATCGAGACGTTGCTCAAGCCGAACTCGTCCTTGAGGGCCTTCTTGAAGCGGGCAAGATCGTTGAGGTTGTCGTTCTCGCTCGGGGGGATCATCTGAACGCACAGCTTCTTCACCACCGGGTCCAGCGACCAACCTGTGACGAGCGACTGGAGCTCTGCCGGAGTGAGGAGACGGCCCTTGCGGTCGCCGCGACTCTCGCGTTCGAGAACGGCCGCGTTGCCCATCCTCGATGTCTCCGGCACGAAGACCTCGAGATCGGACATGATGTGCGACCGGCACGCCAGGCGGTAGCCCTCGGACCATTCGTCGTCGGACAGCTTCGCCGAGCGCTCGCTCTCCACCTCACCGGACACGATCTTCACGCGGCACTTGCCGCATGACCCGGAACCTCCGCACGACGCATTGATGTGCAGATCGGCCAGCATGGCCGCGCGGAGGATGGTCTCTCCGCGCGGCGCATCGGCCACAACCACGCCACCAGGTTGGAAGGTGAGCGTGTACCGCTCAGTCATGCGTCGACCGTGAGGTTCGTGTGAGGAATGAGGCGACTCCTAGAAGAGGCCGACGATCTTGCCGTCGACCAAGTCGATATCCTCAGCCGCAGGCCTCTTGGGGAGACCGGGCATGGTCATCATCTTACCACATACAGGCACAATAAAGCCTGCACCAGCCGACAAACGGACCTCGCGAACGGTGAGCCTCCAGCCCGTGGGACGGCCGATCTTGGTCTTGTCGTCCGACAGGGAAGACTGGGTCTTCGCCATGCAGATCGGCAGGCCCGCGTAGCCGTTCTTGGTGTAGCGCTCGATGGCTTCTTCAGCCTCGGGGGCGTAGTCTACGCCGTCGGCGCCGTAGACCTTGGTGGCGATGGCCTCGATCTTCTCTTGGATAGTCTCGTCGAGTTCATACAGGAACTTGAAGTCCGGGGTCTCTTCGTCGCATATGCGAACGACTTCCTTGGCCAGTGCCATGCCGCCGGTGCCACCCTCGGCCCACACGTCGGATAGTACGACCTTGGAACCCATGGCCTTGACCTTCTCATCGAGAAGCGCGACCTCGGCGTCGGTGTCGTCGGGGAAGCGGTTGATGGCCACGACCACGGGGACACCATAGAGCTGCATGTTCTCGACGTGCTTCTGCAGGTTGTCGAGACCCTTTTCCAGCGCACCCAGATTCTCGGACTTCAGGTCGGCGAAGGCCACGCCGCCGTGCATCTTGAGTGCCCGGATGGTGGCCACGAGCACGACACAGTCGGGAGTGAGTTCCGCGTAGCGGCACTTGATGTCGAAGAACTTCTCAGCGCCCAGGTCGGCGGCGAAGCCGGCCTCGGTCACGCAGTAGTCGGCCAGCTTGAGTCCGAGCTTGGTCGCCTGGACCGAGTTGCAGCCGTGGGCGATGTTGGCGAACGGGCCGCCGTGCAGAATAGCCGGGGTGTTCTCCAGGGTCTGCACGAGATTCGGCATGAGAGCGTCCCTCAGCAGCACGGCCATGGAACCGGAGGCCTTGATGTCCTTCGCCGTCACCGGCACGCCGGCTTTCGTGTAGCCGACGATGATGCGGTCGAGCCGCGCTTTCAGGTCTTCGAGGTCCGTGGCGAGGCACAGCACGGCCATGATCTCGGACGCGACGGTGATGTCGAAGCGGGTCGTACGCTCCACACCCTCACCCTGCTGCCCCACAGTGACGGCGCGCAGAGCACGATCGTTCAGGTCGACCACACGCGGCCAACTGATGTTGTCGATGTCGATGTCGAGCTCGTTGCCCTGGAACAGGTGGTTGTCGAGGATCGCGGCACACAGGTTGTGTGCGGTGGTGATGGCATGCATGTCGCCGGTGAAGTGAAGGTTGATGTCTTCCATCGGTACGACCTGCGCGTATCCGCCGCCCGCCGCGCCGCCCTTGATCCCGAACGAAGGGCCGAGAGAAGGTTCACGAAGAGTAGTCACGACGTTCTTGCCGATCTTCGCAAGACCCATGGAAAGGCCCACGTTGGTGGTGGTCTTGCCCTCACCCGCGGGCGTCGGGGTGATCGCGGTGCACAAGATCAGCTTGCCGTCGGGCTTGTCGGCGAGACGGTCGAGCACGTCGAGGTGGATCTTTGCTTTGTACTTCCCGTACAGGTCGATCTCGTCTTCGCTGAGACCGAGGTCCTTCGCCACGTCCACAATCGGCTTGAGCGTAGCTTCCTGGGCGATCTGGATATCGCTTTTCACGCCTCCCGTTCCTCCTCTGGTGGGGGGTCTACCGTCCGAACGACCATTATAGTAACGACTGGCTCTAAATCAATAGCCATTGTCCCGTGCAGCGGCATATATCGCCGTTTAGCGGTCGCCCTGTACCGCTGGTCACTGCTCGAGCAGGCGACGCGCGCCCTCGGCGGCGCGGGCCATGACCTCCTTGAGGGGGAGATCGAGTATCTCCGCGGCCCGCGCGGCGTCTTCGAACTCAGTCGCCACGGTCACAGGCAGCCCCCCGCGCCGACCGATCTTCACCCCCACCGTCTGCCCGTCCACGAGTACGTGCACGGTCTCCCTTTCGAGAACATGCCGGAACCTTTCGGATCGGCGTACGCCGAACGTGGTCGACTCGCGGAAGACGAGATCGACGAGACCCACCTCGTCCGCCGGGCGGCATAGCACGGAGAGGACCAACCCCGGCCGGCCCTTCTTCATGAGCACGGGCGACCACCAGGCGTCGAGGGCCCCTGCCGCCATGACCAGGCCGAGCAGGTGTCCCGCCACCTCGGCTGAGCCGTCATCGATGTTGGCCTCGAGCACGACTACTACTTGTGCCTCGGCAGGCGGCGCGGCCTCATGCGACGCCATGTCCGGGGCGGCCTCCCCGAGCAGGGCGCGAAGGACGTTCGGTCCGTGTTCGAGGGTGCGGGCCCCTCCCCCGAAGCCTGCCCTCTCCACGACCATCGGCGGGATGCCCGCCACGGGATCGGCGGCCTCGGTGAGCAGCAGAGCGCCCGTGGGTGTGGTCAACTCGCTGCGCTCGGGCCCCGCCAGCACAGGTACCCCGGTGAGGAGTTCGAGCGTCGCGGGAGCCGGCACCCCGAGTCTCCCGTGCTCGGTGTCGACCGTGCCTGACCCAAGGGGTAGTGGGCCATGGTACGCACCTTCAACCAAGAGGGCTTCGAGGAGCGCGAAGGTCCCGACCACGTCGACGATGGTGTCCGCACCACCGAGTTCGTGGAAGTGCACGTCTGCCGGGGGCACGTTGTGGATGCCACCCTCGATCTTCGCCAGCCGGCGGAGGGCAGCCAGAGCGCGGTCTCGAACCACGGGAGACAAGGTCGCGGCCTCCGCGAGAACACGCTCGAAACCAGTCAGGTCGTGGGTGGGAGCGTCCGGAGGCACGATGACGTTCACCCGCACGCACCCGACGCCCCTCGAAGTGTCGCGCCATGCCTCGACTCGCACGCCGGGAAGGCCGAGGGCGTTCACTGCGTCGTCAAGGCGCCCCAGAAGGTCCTCTCCGGAATCGAGCGAGAGGAGCGCGCCGAGGAGCATGTCACCGGAAGCTCCGGCCCAGGGATCGAAATAGACGATGCGTGTCACCGGTCTCCTCACCTTCCGACCGGGTTGCGGCCGCCTCGGGATCGGCACGCGGGCCGAACCGGTTCCCTCAGAACGCCTTGTATTCCCCCGTGGTGTGGCAGTGGGCACAGGTGGTGGAACTGTGGCACTGGAGGCATGGGAGAACCCCGTTCTGGGCTATCACGTTCCGGTGCTGTTTGGCCCATGGCACGTCGCCGGCCACGAATCCCGCGTGGTGGCATTCATTACACAGCGTGCGAGCCGCGTGGCAATTGCCGCATGCACCCTCGCCCACGTCTCGAGCCGTTTCCGGGTGCGCCGCAGTCCAATCAGCCGGATGGGGCATCTCGACCTCGTGACAGTCGATGCAGAAGTCGGCGTCGTGACACACGGAGCACTCCTCGGGCCCTCCCTGACCCTCTATCGAGTGCACCGCTTCGACCGTGCCGAGGCGCTCCAATGGAGGAAGCCAGTCGGGGTCGGCGTGCGAGGCAGGTACCAGCCGAAAATCCGGCGGGTGGCATGCGTCACATGCCCCGGGGGGAGCGCCCGCCTCGTCCTGCGAGTGACACGCGAAACACTTGGCCATCGTGGGCTTCACGATGCCGTCTTCGCGATGCGTGGGTACCACGTGACAATCAGGACAGGAAGCCCCGGAATCCAGATGAAAACCGTGGGCGAAGGTCGATACCAACACACCGTCGCGGCCCACCGACGCGTCGAACCGGCTGTGGCAGTCCGGGCACTGGGCGAAGTTCCCCGGTAGATCGACGTCCAGAACGGTGTCGCCAGTGGCGCCACCCGTGGAGTCCGAGGTCACGCTGGACCCTGAGCCTTCGGTCGAAGACGAGGAGCCGGAGTCGTCAGGGACCGCGCGGCACCCGACGGCGAATGCCAGGATCGCCATCGCGGCCGCGATGGCGACCAACAGACTCATAGCTCTGGTATTAGTGTGCGCAGCCATCGGAGACCTCCGGAACCAGTGGCCGCCGGGAGAGTCGCTGTGGACTCCCGGGGCGCTCGCCGGACAATCATAGACGCACCCGCATCCCATCACAAGGCGGCGCCCGATTGCATTCCGCGGAGTACCGCCATAGACTGCAACGATCGATGCGTGCGCGACCGTGCAGAGTCTCAGCAGCACGGCCGCTCGGAGGCACAATTGGCCCACAGGCGTCTTGCAGACTACATCGGCATGACCATCCGCCGTCTCCGCACGGAGCGGGAATACACATTGCAGGCGCTCGCCGACGAATCGGGCATCTCGAAAAGCTACCTCGGCGACATCGAGAAGGGACGCAAGAACCCCACGACGGACGTGGTCGAGGCTGTGGCCGAGGCCCTCGGAGTGCCCGCCCGGCGCCTGCTATACCATGCAGCCCTTGACGAAGAGGATCCATTCTTCGAACCCGATCAGTTGACCCTCGAGGCCGACACTGAGGAGTCCCTTGAGGTGAGAGAGCTCACCCAACTCGCGCATCGTCTGCGTCCGGTCGACCGTCGACTTCTGCTCGAACTCGCACGCAGACTCTCCCGCTGAGTGCCATGCAGAGCGGCGAGGAAGCCGAGCCTAGGACCACCCGCTCCCCCCTTGCCCGGGTGGGATCTTGGCCAATCGTCCTAGCCGTTCTAGTGGCAGCGACCTTGGTCGGAGGGGGCGCCACCGCGGTACTCGCCCGCCTCGTCGGTGACCTCACCTCGACGTCGGGATTCGGAGCCCGCTCGCTCGGCGATCCGAGATTCGTGGCACTCGCCATACTCGCCACCGATGCAACCCTGCTCGCTGGTGCCTACCTCGTGGTGATCCGGCGCGGCGTCGCCACTTGGGGCGACCTATGGCCGCGCAGCGCGAGGACCAGAAGCCCCGTGCTCGTCGGCCTCGGCTACGGCTTCCTGTTCGTGCTGCTGTCAGGAGCGGTATCCACGACGCTCGCGGCGTTCGGCGTGCGGCAGGACCAGGGGGCGCTGTTCCAGCTCGCCGGCGCCGGGCCCCTGGCCCGCGCCGCTCTGGTGACGGCCGGCGTCGTCTTCGCGCCAGTCGCCGAGGAGGTGTTCTTCCGAGGTTTCGTCTTCCAAGCCATGGCGGCCAGGAAGGGACTGGTCCGTGCGCTGGTCTACAGCTCCATACTCTTTGCGGCGGTGCACGGGAACGTGGCCGCGTTCCTTCCCATCCTCGCCGGGTCCGCGGTGCTCGCGTACTCCCTGCACCGCACGGGGACGCTCTGGGTGCCCATCTTCGCCCACGCGTTCAACAACGCCTTCGCGTTCGCCGCGCTCCTGCTGTCCTCGGGCATCCCGCCGAGTTAGGCCCAGCCCATCTCATCCAGGCGTTCGTCGGAGATGCCGTAGAAGTGAGCGAGTTCGTGGATCACCGTGTCCCGCACCTCCTCCCGCACCGCCTCGGCGTCGTGACCGGCGGCCGCCTCGATCGATCCCTGATAGAGCACGATGCGATCGGGGAGGGCGGCGTACGACGAGTCGCGCTCGGTGAGGGGCACGCCGAGATAGAGGCCGAGCAGTGACGAGGGATCCTCTCCCGCCAACCCCACCTCTTCCAGGTCTTCCTCGCTCGGCCACTCTTCGATCACCACATCGACGTTCTCGAGGTGCGCGAGGATCTCGGCGGGCAGGGAATCGAGCGCCTCCGCCGCCAGCCTCTCGAAGCGCGCGTCATCCATCGGCGGCCGCCCCCTCCCGCATCAAGACCTCGAGCAAGGCGCTCACCGCGCGCCCACGGTGCGAGACACGGTCCTTCTCTTCTGGATCGGCTTCTGCGAGCGTGATGTCCCACCCACTCGGCACGAACACCGGATCGTAGCCGAACCCGTCAAGCCCGCGTGGACTCTGCGTCACCGACCCGGGGAGCGTACCTCGAGCTTCACGAAGTCCCCCCGAAGGAGGATCGCCCGGCAAAACCAAGGCGAGCGCACACACGAACCGAGCCTCTCGATCGGCGCGAGCTCCCAGGCGGTCCAAGAGGAGAGCTACGTTGGCTTCATCAGTGGCGTCCTCGCCGGCGAAGCGGGCGGAGCGCACACCCGGAAGCCCTCCCAGCGCCGCCACCTCGATGCCTGAGTCGTCGGCCAGCACGGCCACAGCACCTCCCAGGGCTCCGTAGGCGCCATACGCCTTCAGCCGAGCGTTCTCGGCGAAGGTGAGACCAGTCTCCTCCGGCAACGTCACGTTCCGCGGCAACGACTCGACCGAGAAACGCGAGCCCAGGAGCCGCGCGAACTCCCGTGCCTTCCCCGGGTTGGCGGTGGCCACGACCACACGAAGACCGGTCCGTGTCTCCGCCGCAGCGGTCATCCCGCCGCGTATGTCCGGCGCACCAGATCCGTCTGAGCGGCCGATATCTGCTCGATCCCCGCCGCCGCCAGGTCGAGCAGTTGGTCGAAGGCGACCCGGTCGAACGACTCCCCCTCCGCGGTGGCCTGCACTTCGATCAAGCGCCCGCTACCGGTCATCACCACGTTCATGTCCACGTCGGCCGTCGAATCTTGGGCATAGTCGAGGTCGAGAAACGGCATACCGCCCACCAACCCCACGCTCACGGCTCCGACGGAATCCGTGAGCGGCATGGCCTTCATCATCTTCTTGTCGACCGCCTTCTTGAGCGCTAGATAGAGCGCGAGGTACCCACCCGAGATCGAAGCGCATCGAGTGCCGCCGTCAGCCTCTATCACGTCGCAGTCCACGTAGACCGTGCGCTCCCCCATGAGCGAGAGATCTGTCACCGCGCGAAGGCTACGCCCGATCAGGCGTTGGATCTCGACGGTTCGGCCACCCTGACGTCCGTTCACCGCTTCACGCGACGAGCGCTCAGAGGTCGATCCCGGCAGAAGGGAGTACTCAGCCGTGAGCCACCCTCCCCCGGTCCCACGCAGCCGGCGCGGGACACCGCCCGTGATACTGGCCGTGCAGAGCACGCGCGTGCGGCCCAACTCGAACAGCACAGAACCGTCTGCGGATCGCACGAAGTCGGGGGTGATCGCAAGAGACCGCATCTCACCGGGTGAACGCTCTACTACGTCTGGTTCTGGACTCATGGGGATTACCTTTCGTATGTTGCCGCGAGCCTGAGGTTCGCGGGTCACCCACCGCTCACGAGGAGCGGGGACCGTCGGTTCTACACGTGCTGCCCGAGCGAGGCGGCCACTTCGGCCCCCGCCTCCCACAAGAGCACCTCCCGTATCGGCAGCTGGAGGAACCGGGCGCCCACGCTACGGAACGCTTCTGGGTCACCGGTGGAATAGAAGCGATAGTCGCCCTCGCGCCCCTCCTTGTTGCCGACGCCCTTCCGCTCGAGGGTCTCCCCCACTTCTCGGGCGATCTCTTCGGCCGAGTTGACCAAGGACACCTGCGGGCCGAGCAGTCGCCGCAGCATCGGCGTGATCAGAGGGTAGTGAGTACACCCGAGTATCACGGTGTCTACCTCGCTCGCCTTGAGGGGGCCGACGTACTCCCTCACTGCTTCCTCTACCTCCTCGGAGAACACATCGCCCCCCTGGATCAGAGGAGCAAGACGCGGGCACTCGACCGGAAAGACTTCCACACCGGCGTCCAGCGACAGCAGGGCTTGCTGGTAGCTCTCCGAGCGCACCGTGGCCACGGTGGCCATGAGGCCGACCCGCCGAGAACGCGTCTCCTGCACCGCGGCGCGAGCCCCTGGCATGACGACGCCAACGATAGGTGTGTCGAACGCGGCCTGCAATTGAGGTAGTGCCGCAGCAGCAGCCGAGTTGCACGCCACGATGATCAGCTTCACCCCTTGCTCGACCAAGAACGACGCGTTGCGGAACGCGAGAGCCCGGACTTCTTCGAGCGTCCTCGAACCATAGGGGAAGAACCCCGTATCGCCAAGATAGATGAAGTCCTCGGCGGGCAGGTTGACCAGGCACTCGTGAAGCACGGTGAGCCCCCCGACCCCTGAATCGAAGACCCCGATCGGCCGAGCGTCGAACATCGCATCAGCAGCGGTGTCGTACGCGCCGCCGGTACGATCATGAGAGTGGTGCGGGGATCCGGACTTCATGGGGCCGGATTCTATCAGAAGGCGCAGACCAGTCCGCCGTACACTGACACTCGCGCCTGAGCACGGGGACAGCTCCGCCCATGGTACAGTGCGCCCCATGGACACGGCCGCACACGACGGGGAACGCGGCGCTTCGACCATCTCGCGGAACGTCTCGGTGCGAGGGGCCGTGCAGGGAGTCGGGTTCCGCCCATTCGTGCATGCGCTCGCCACCACCCTCGACCTACATGGACGAGTGTGGAACACCTCCGAGGGCGTGGAGATCGAGGTGCACGGGCACTCCGACAGGGTCGGCGCGTTCGTGCGGCGACTCACCGACGACGCCCCACCCCTCGCCCTCGTCGAGTCGGTCGTCGCGGCGCCGGCGCCCGCTCCCGCGGGCCCGCCTGCCGGTTTCTCGATAGCCCCCAGCACGGGCGCCTCCGGCGCAGCCACACTGGTGACCGCGGACGCCGCCACCTGCGTCGATTGCCTCGACGAGCTCTTCGACCCTGACGATCGTCGCTTCCGCTACCCGTTCATCAACTGCACCTCGTGCGGACCACGCTTCACCATCACGAAGTCCGTCCCGTACGATCGCCCGGGCACGACCATGGCCGGGTTCATCATGTGCGCGAGGTGCTCCGCTGAGTACGACGACCCCACCGACCGTCGCTTCCACGCCCAGCCCAATGCGTGCCCGGACTGCGGCCCCATGCTGACCTACCACCGTGCGGCCGGCCCAGTGTCGGGCGAGAGATCCGAAGGCGGAACCCAGCGGTGCTGGAGCGGCGAGGACGCGCTTGAACAGGCAGTCGCTGAATTGAAGCGAGGCGGCATCGTGGCCGTGAAGGGTCTCGGGGGCTACCACCTCGCCTGCGACGCCACCAAAGAAGAGAGCGTGGGTACTCTTCGCGCGCGCAAACACCGCGACGAGAAGCCTTTCGCCGTGATGGTGGATTCTCTCGACACCGCAAGGCGGATATGTACGATCTCACCGGAGGAAGCGGAGCTGCTCACGTCATCGAGGCGTCCGGTGGTGTTGCTCGAGCAGCGTGGCTCCCCGACCGCCGCGTCGGCCGACCAGGTCGACCGCCCGACCGTACGCCTTGCTCCCTCGGTGGCCCCTGGCGTGACCACCTACGGGCTGTTCCTGCCCTACACTCCGCTCCACCACCTGCTGACGCGCGCGGTGGACAGCCCCCTCGTCATGACATCCGGCAACCTCAGCGACGAGCCCATCGCCTACACCGACGAAGACGCCTGGCAGCGGCTCGGCCTCTTGGCGGATGGGTTCCTCGCCCACGATCGTCCGATCCACGTACGCACCGACGACTCGGTGGCGCGCGTGTTCCGTGGCGAGCCCTACCTCCTGCGTCGAGCCCGCGGATGGGCTCCACTACCGGTGAGATTCAGCGGCTCGGAGAGGTCGATACTGGCCGTGGGCGGCCACCTCAAGAACACGTTCGCGATCACCCGCGGGCCTCGCGCCTTCGTCAGCCACCACATCGGAGACCTCGAGAATCTCCACACGCTGCGGTCCCTGGAGGAGGCGGTTAGGCATTTCCAGGATCTCTTCGACCTCGAGCCCTCCGTCGTGGCTCATGACCTGCACCCGGACTACCTGTCGAGCCGTTTCGCGCGTGACTACGCGGCCGATCGCGGGCTGCCGCTTGTAGCCGTGCAACATCACGAGGCACACGTCGCCTCGGTGCTGGCCGATACCGGGCACCAAGGACCTGTTGTCGGCCTCGCGCTCGACGGAGCCGGCTTCGGCTCAGACGGGACGATCTGGGGCGGAGAAGTGTTCGTAGGCACTGCTGGTTCGCTCACCCGCACCGCCCACCTCGACCACCTGCCACTGCCGGGAGGGGACGCCGCCGTACGCGAGCCGTGGCGAATCGCGCTCATGCTGCTGGAGTCGTGCGGGCGGGAGCCGCACCTGTCGCTGCCCGGTGGTCGCGAGATGCTCGCGCGCCCATGGGAGTTGATACTCCAAGCCGTGCGGGCCGGACTGAACACCCCGATGACCTCATCGGCCGGACGCCTCTTCGACGGGATCTCGGCCCTCCTCGCCATCCGCCATGAGGTGAGCTACGAGGGCCAGGCTGCCATCCTTCTTGAGACGGCGGCCCGAGGATGGTTCTCACGCGACGGCCTTCCCAAGCCCGACGGACCACCACGCTGGCTCGACGACGACACGGTCAGTTGGATCACCGAACCCACCTCGCCAAGACCCACCGATCCGGACGACAACGATGGTCCGATGACCCTCATGCCGCTCCAGCCGTATGTCCGTGCGCTCCTCGACGACATCGCCCAGGGAAGATCGCAGGGGGAGATCGCCGCCGCCTTCCACCACGCCTTGGCTTGGGTCTTCGCGTCCGTAGCCACCCGAACTGCGGCTGCCCACTCACTCGACACCGTGGCCCTGAGCGGCGGGGTGTTCCAGAACACCGTCTTCACCGAGTTGCTCGTGGCACGCCTGGAGCACATGGGTCTTCGTGTACTCTGTCACCGGAACGTCCCGCCCAACGACGGCGGCATCTGCCTCGGACAGGCCGAGTCCGCCGCTGCGTTTCTGCGCCTCACCGACCATGGGTCAGGTGCCGCCTCGTGAACCTGCTGATCGACCACGACAGGCCCCTCGCCCCACTCACCACCCTCGGCATAGGGGGCGCCGCCCGCCACTTCGTGACGGCCGGCGACGATCCGACCCTGCTCGCCGCGCTCGAGTGGGCGCGCGAGCGCAGCGAGCATGTCTACCTCCTTGGAGGAGGATCGAACGTCGTCGTAGGTGACGATGGAGTCGCCGGCCTGGTGATCCACATAGCGCTGCGCGGAGTCCATCTTCGACGCGAGGGAGACCTCAACGTCCTGACTGCCGGCGCCGGGGAGACCTGGGACTCCCTGGTGAGCGAGGCGGTACGCCACGGCGACGCCGGCATCGAGTGCCTAGCGGGGATCCCGGGTTCCGTAGGCGCGACTCCGGTGCAGAACGTCGGCGCATATGGCCAGGAGGCTGCCGACACGGTGCGCACGGTGCGCGTGCTGGACACGGTCACTCTGCGCACCCTCGACCTTCCGGCGGCCGCCTGCGGATTCGGATACCGCGACTCCGTCTTCAGGAGAGAGCCCGGCAGGATGGTCGTCCTCCAGGTGACTTTCGCTCTCAAGCCCCATGGGGGCCCGAAAGTGGCGTATGACGAGCTTCGCACCGAACTCGGCTGGTCGGGAGTAGACCCACCACCGACCATGCCGTCCCTGGATGCGACGCGGGAGGCCGTGCTCCGGCTCCGCCGTCGCAAGTCCATGGTGCTCGACCCACTCGACGAGAACCACAAGAGCGCCGGCTCTTTCTTCACGAATCCTGTGGTCGAAACGGCCACCGCGGAGAAGCTGCGGGAACGCCTCCGCGGAGAGGGCGTCCCAGGCGCCGCGACCATGTCGGCGCACCCAGCAGGCCCCGGCCTCGTCAAGCTATCAGCCGCATGGCTGATCGAAAGAGCCGGCATCTCGCGTGGCTATGAGCGCGGGAGCGTCGGCGTCTCGACCAGGCACGTCCTGGCCCTGGTGAACCGGGGAGGAGCGACCTCGGCGGAACTCATGGACCTTGCGGCCTTCGTCCGAGGATCCGTGCTCGACCGTTTCGGGATCGGGCTCGAGATGGAACCGGTGTGCTGGGGTTGCGCCAAGATCTGGTGAACTCGTCCGCGACGGGCGGCCCCCCATACGCCGTCCTCCCGGCCACGCGCCCCCGCCACATGCCACACGCCGCCCCCGCACTCCGCCCACCGCGCGTATAATCGGCCCCATGCGCTTTGTTGACGAATTCAGAGACGCCGCGGCCGCCGAGGCGGTCCTGTCGCAACTCCACGCGGTCCGCCTGAGCGAGCCGGCCACGTTCATGGAAGTCTGTGGGAGCCACACCATGGCGGTGTCCCGGTTCGGCATCCGCTCGTTGCTCCCCGAGCAGCTGCGGTTGGTCTCCGGGCCCGGATGTCCTGTGTGCGTGACGCCACTCCGCAACATCGACCACGCCATCGCCCTCTCGCGCCTCCCTCACACCATCATCGCGACCTTCGGCGACCTTATCCGGGTGCCGGGGTCGGAGACGAGCCTCGAAAGGGCTCGGGCCGAGGGCAGCGACGTGCGGGTGGTCTATTCCACGCTCGACGCGCTCCACCTCGCCCGCACCCACCCCGAGCACCAAGTGATCTTCCTTGGCATCGGATTCGAGACCACGGCCCCCACGGTGGCCGCGGCCCTCCTGCAAGCGCACGAGGAGCGGCTGCAGAACTTCACCGTGCTCTCCGACCATAAGGTGATGCCGCCACCCATGCGGGCCCTCATGGAAGCGCCCGACGTACACGTGAGGGGCTTCATCTGCCCGGGGCACGTGAGCACCGTGATCGGGGCAGGTGCCTACCGCTTCCTGGCCGAGGAGTACGGCGCTTCTTCGGTGGTCGCCGGATTCGAGCCTCTCGACATCCTGCATGCCCTTCTCTTGCTTGCCCGTCAGGCGGCGGACGGTCGGGCCGAGGTGGAGAACGCATACGGTCGGGCCGTCACGGAACAGGGAAACCCGGCGGCCAAAGGTCTGCTCGCACGCATGTTCGAGCCCTGCGATGCCGCGTGGCGCGGCTTCGGTGTGATCCCGGGGAGCGGGCTGGCCATCCGGGAGGAGTTCGGCCACCTGGATGCGGCCAGGCGGTTCGAGGTGCACGTGCCAGACGCAGAGGACGATCCGGCCTGCCGCTGCCCCGACATCCTGCGTGGCATCGTGGTGCCCACAGAGTGCCCTCTGTTCGCCAGGCGTTGCACGCCCGAGGCCCCCAAAGGCGCCTGCATGGTGTCCTCGGAGGGCACGTGCGCCGCCTACTACCGGTACGAGCGGCGCCGTCCGCCCGTCCAGGGCGGCGACGATCCGGTCGGCGCGAAAGCGGCGTCGTGAGCGCTGAGGAGCGGGTGCTCCTCGCCCATGGCGGAGGAGGTTCACTCTCGGCGCGACTCGTGCGAGAGGTGTTCCTGCCCGAGTTCGACAATCCGGAACTCCGAAGACTCGGCGACTCGGCCCTCGTCGACCTGGGCACGAATCGTCTCGCCTTCACCACCGACGCGTACGTAGTCTCACCCCGCTTCTTTCCCGGCGGGGACATCGGCACCTTGGCTGTGGCCGGCACGGTGAACGACCTCGCCGTCGTCGGCGCGGTGCCTCGGTTTCTGTCCTGCTCGTTCGTGCTCGAAGAAGGCCTCCCTATCGTCGACCTGCGGCGCATCGCCGCATCTATGGCCGCCACTGCGGCTGAGGCCGGGGTGGTACTCGTCACCGGCGACACCAAGGTCGTGGAACGAGGCGGAGCGGACGGTCTCTTCATCACGACCGCCGGCCTCGGCGCGATGCGCGAGGCTCTTCCGGCCGGCTGGGGCGAACCCAGACCGAGAGATGTCGTCCTGGTGAACGGCACCCTGGGAGACCACGGCATGGCCGTCATGTCGGCGCGGGAGGGCCTGCGCTTCGACAGCCCCATCCGGAGCGACTGCGCCCCCCTCAACGGATTGATAGCCGCGCTCTTCGATGCCGGCGTCGAACTCCGCTTCTTGCGGGACGCCACGCGGGGCGGCCTCGCGGCCGTCACCAACGAGCTCGCCGCCGGGCGCGACTGGGGCATCCAGCTGTCGGCCAAGGCCCTCCCGGTCTCCCCGTCGGTGCGCTCGCTCTGCGAGATCCTCGGCATCGACCCGCTCTACGTGGCCAACGAGGGCAAGGTGGTGGTCGTGGTGGCACACGAGGATGAGGCGAGGGCCCTCGAAGTGATGCGCCGCCACCCTCGCGGTACCGGCGCGGCGGCCGTGGGGACGATCGAGGCGGGGCTCGGCGGCCTGGTGACGTTGGACACCGAGCTGGGCGGACGCCGCATCCTCGACATGCCGCTCGGCGAACAGCTCCCCCGGATCTGCTGAAACCGTGCACGAGATGACACTCGCCGCGGACGTGGTCGCCGAGGTCGAACGCTGCCTGGGAGACTTCGAACCCGGAGCTTCCGTGGTCTCGGTGACGCTACAGGTGGGGCGTCTCAGAGCAGTCGTCCCGGATGCATTGGCCTTCTGTTTCGAGGTGGTGAGTAAGGGGACGCCAGTGGAGGGCGCGCGACTGGTGATCGAACAGATGGCGGTTCGACTACGGTGCGCCCCGTGCGGAAACGAATGGACAGCGACTGAGGCTGAGTTCATGTGCCCCGCATGCGAGGGGCCCGTCGAGGTGCTCCAGGGCAAGGAGCTGCTCCTCAGAGCCATAGAGATCGATGACGGGACGGAGTGAGACACCCATGGACTACTCGCACAGGATCCCCACACGCGCCTCCGGACGCTTCCCCGATGCCACACGGTCCACCGGTTCGAGGAACCACAAGGGTGGTCACGCGGCCGGAGGCGTCTCGGGAGGAGAGCGCGGGTCCCACGAGGTAGAACTGCACCAGAACCTTCTCGCCGCCAACGACCGGCACGCGCAGGCCATCCGCAACCTCCTACGTGTTCACGGCGTCTTCTCCGCGAACCTGATGAGCTCACCCGGCTCGGGGAAGACCGCCCTCCTGGAGGCCACGCTCAGAAGAGGATTGGAGGGCCTTGCCATGGCGGTCATCGAAGGTGACATCGAGACGACCGCGGACGCGGATCGCATCGCTCCCTTCGGCATTCAGGTGGTCCAGGTGAACACCGGTCCCTTCGGCGGCGACTGCCACCTCGCGGCGCCACTGGTGGCGGGTGCCATCAACCAGCTCGATCTTCACGCGCTCGACATACTCGTCGTGGAGAATGTAGGCAATCTGGTATGCCCGGCCGAGTTCGACATAGGTGAGCACGCCAAGGTGGTGCTCCTATCGGTGACCGAAGGTGAAGACAAGCCGCTCAAGTACCCACTCATGTTCCACGAGGCGTCGCTGGCCGTGGTGACCAAGACCGACCTCTTGCCACATCTCGACGTCGAGCTTGAGACGATCCTCGCCAACATCAGGCGTGTGAACCCGTCCGCGCGAGTCATCCCCCTGTCCGCCCGCACCGGTGACGGCCTCGACGAGTGGATCACCTGGCTCCAGGAAGGCGCCACGAGGGCGCGCGCCGCTCAGACTGAGGACTGATCACTCCGGCGGCGCGCTGTCACGCGGGCCGCTCCACAGCGGGGTCAAGGGATGGGGCCTCCTTCTCCACTTGGGCTCCCTCGCGCGGCGGTCGACCGAGCGCCCTCCCCACAGCGTCGTTCAATTCCGCGCCGATCAGGACCGCGAGACCCATCAGGTACATCCAGAACAAGATCACGATCACCGTGCCGATCGCGCCGTAGGTGAACCACTTCAGCTCGAAGAGATTGAGCCCGATGAACCACGAGAACCCAAGCGATGATCCGATGATCGCGATGACCGCGAAGAAGCTCCCCGGCAGCACGTGCATCGCCCTCTGGGGGGTGTTCGGGGCGAAATAGTAGATGACGGCAAGGCCGATCGTCAGGAAGGCCACCACCGCAGGCCAGCGCACCGCCCTCCACACGGCATGGACCGCCCACTCGGCACCCACCAGACGGCCCAACGTCTCCCCGAAGCTCGGGCCCAAGAGCACGAGGGTCACACCCATCGGGATGAAGAGCGCCGTCATCAGGGTCATCGCTACGGCGAGGAGTCGCCTGCGCTGCCAGGAGCGCGTCTCCCGGATGGCATAGGCCCTGTTGATGGCTTTGATCAGCACGGCGAAGGAACTCGACCCGCCCCACAACGTTAGCAGGACCCCCACCGACAGCAGCGTGGAACTGCCGGCGTCGAGTTGATCTACGATATTGTCACGCACGATCTCGTAGAGACGGCTCTCCGGCGTCACCATCAGTTCGAGTCCGTGCAGGGTACGTTCGATCACCTCACCCTTGCCCGGCAGATGAGGCACCAACGCGCGCAAGAACAGCAGGAAGGGAAAGAGCGAGAGCAGACCGTAGTACGCGATCTGGGCGGAGAGACCAAGGCAATCGTCCTCTACCGTGCCCCAGAAGACCCGCTTCGGTACAGCAAACAGGCGGCTGCGCAGCGTTGGCTCGCGCGGGGTCTCAGTCGCCGACACGGAGTCCAGGGAAGCGGCTGGAGTAGCTCTCGACGATCGTGTTGAGGCGGGTGACCAAGCCCTTGGCGCGGAGCGCGTCTAGAACGGTCCGCAGGTCGTCAGAGCCCAGGTCGGTACGGGCCCTTAGTATGCCGATGGAGGAGTGCCGCATCTCCGACAATACGGCCAAGACTCGCGATTCGTCGGCGCTCAAGGAAGGAAGCGACGACACAGATACCTCTGCCGGCTCCGCGGCGTCAGATCTCCCGTGCGGCAGAAGAGCGTCGACCACGGGCACAGCGGCATCCTTGGGTGTCCTGTCATCCTGTGACGGTATGGTAGCCATGACACACCCCTCTCTATGCTCGACTCGCGCCCCACATAGCCTATCTCTCAGTATAGACCTGCCCCTCGACTCGCGCTCGCAAACCAGTCGGTGAAGCCCTCCGGGAGCCCGAGACCGGGCTCCCGGACCATGGTCCATCCTAGCCGGCGGCAGCCAGATTCGCCGCCACGAAGTCCCAATCCACCAACTCCGCGAGATAGGTCTCGATGTACTTCGGCCGAGCGTTCCGGTAGTCCACGTAGTAGGCGTGCTCCCACACATCCATGGTCAACAGTGCGATCTGGCCGTGCTTCAGTGGCAGGTCGGCATTCGCGGTCTGCGTGATCTTGAGGACGCCGCCCTCGACCACCAACCACACCCATCCGGAGCCGAAGAGAGTCGCGCCCGCCTTGCTGAACTGCTCCTTGAAGGCGTCGAAGGACCCGAAGTCGCGGTCGATCATCGCCGCAAGGTCTCCGGCGGGCGAACCCCCGCCTCCCGGCTTCATGCATTTCCAGTAGAAGGAGTGATTCCATACCTGTGCGGCATTGTTGAACATGCCACCGTCTGCACCGGTGACGATGTCCTCCAACGTACGAGCGGCAAACTCGGTGTTCTCCACGAGAGCATTCAGGTTGGTCACGTAGGCATTATGGTGTTTCCCATGGTGGTACTCGAGGGTCTCGGCGCTCACGTGAGGCTCGAGAGCATCCTTCGCGTAGGGCAGATCGGGCAGGGTGAATGCCATATTCTGTGAGTCTCCTTCCGGGTCGTTCTCCCGCGTCACTGCGGGCCTCAGGGTGTCCGCGCCGAAGGGCATACCAGTCCCGCGCGGTGCTTCGATGCGTACCCGGCGCGAGCAGCCCTCCAAACCATCACGGCTTCTGGACGACTGAGTTTGTGAGAGTACTTCCTCAGGGAACAGGTGGTGGCACGACGTTGATGTCACGTCACGCACTGATACGAGGAGGCACACATGCCCTTGAACGGAAGACGCGTCGTCATCTTAGCCGAGCGGGACTACGAAGACCTCGAACTCTGGTACCCGAAACTGCGTCTTCACGAGGTCGGAGCCGATGTGATCGTGGCGGGCCTTGGCGAGCCGAGCTACACCTCGAAGCACGGGTATCCCGTTGACGCGGACGCATCGATCGATGATCTGGACCCCTCCGAGTTCGCCGGCGTGATCATCCCCGGTGGCTGGGCTCCGGACGCACTTCGCCGGTCGGAAGCGGTCAAGAAGTTCGTGGCGTCGGTAGATGAAGCAGGCGGCTTGGTCGCGGCGATCTGTCACGGTGGCTGGGTGTTGGCTTCCGCGGGAGTGGCCGCCGGCCGTCGGGTCACATCCTCTCCAGCTATCCGTGACGATCTCTCGAACGCGGGGGCGGATTGGGTGGATGCTGCGGTGGTGGTAGACCGCAACCTCGTCACCTCGCGTCGACCGGCCGATCTTCCCGCTTTCATGCCCGCCGTGATCGCGATCCTCGCCGAGAAGAGCAAGCCGGCCGGCGCGGCGGCAGACGCACGTCTTCTGGTCGATGGAGACCTGGTAAGCATCTCGCTGTCGGCCGAATCCATCGAGTACATGCACGACATGCTGAATCGGATGCCTGGGGCCAAAGGCTATCGGGATAGCATCCCCGCCGCCGACCACGACCTCACGGCGATCCTGCGCGACTTCGTGACCAACTCGGACCCGAGGGGCCAGCTCGAGGTCGACGCGGCTCAAGTCGTGGATGTGCGCCCGGCCGGCGACGGTTGGACGGCCCAAGGCAGCCCGCGTGTCCTCACCGTGCTCGAAGGGGCCGACGTGCCCGGCATCGCCAAGATCTGACGTCCATGGTCTGAGGTCAATCCCAGGCTCGCGACCGGAGAACGATCCCTTCGACAAGGTTGCGCACGGCCTCGTCGAGGTCTCCGTCGCCCAGCTCGAGTTGCTCCTGCTCGGCGACGGCGTGCAGCATGCCGCGGAGTGCGGCGATACTGGAGTGCCACAGCACATTGTCGAACCGGAAGTTCTCCGGCGTGAGCGAGAGAAGTTCCCGATAGCGGCGGTGCCGCCGCAGGAAATGCTCGGTCAGCCGATAGCTCACAGACAGAGCATCGCTGAAGTCATCCTCGTTCACCGTCCCTCCTCCCAGAGACGTGAATGCCCCTCCCAGGGGGAGGGGCATTTCACGCGTGCAGCCCTGTAAGCCGGATTCTGTCGAGAGTAGCCATCCATCTGGGACGCACGTTACCGTGCGCCTCCTGCAGCCAACCCGGGGGCATCGGGCGAGCAGCCCTCGAACGCCCCCCTATTCGGCCTTGCACCAGGTGGGGTTTGCCTGGCCGCCGTGTCACCACGACGCCGGTGCGCTCTTACCGCACCATTTCACCGTTGCAGCCGATCAAGGCGGACCCTGACCAACGTGCTGTGTAATTTCTGTGGCACTTTCCCGCGGGTCTCCCCGGCTGGACGTTATCCAGCACCCTGCTCTATGGTGTCCGGACTTTCCTCGACGGACGGGGTGTCGTCGCCGACACTCCTCCGCCGCGACTACCCGGGCTGCCTCAGAAGTATACCAGCGAGGTGCTGTTCGCCTCCGAAGCGTGATGCACGCGTCGGAGGCGGTCCTATTCCGACCGATCGAGCGGGAAGAAGCAGGCCGCTTCGTGTCCGGTGCCGTGGTCTTCCATCTGCGGGACTTGCTGCGTACAGATCTCCTTGGCACGGAAGCAGCGCGGGTGGAACACACACCCAGACGGCGGGTCCACAGGGCTCGGCACGTCACCCTCCAGGACCACGTGCTCACGGCGCTTCTGCACCGAGGGATCCGGAATGGGGATGGCCGAGAGCAAGCCATACGTGTAGGGATGGACGGGCGAGGCATACAGTTCTCGACTCGGAGCGATCTCCATGATCTTGCCCAAATACATGACCGCCACCCGGTCGGAGATATGCTTCACCACGGACAAGTTGTGGGCGATGAACAGGTAGGTAAGGCCAAGATCCTGCTGCAGCTTGTCGAACAGGTTCAAGATCTGAGCCTGGATGGAGACATCCAGAGCCGAGACCGGCTCGTCGGCGATGATCAGCTTCGGACTAAGAGCCAGCGCCCGTGCCAGTCCGATGCGCTGACGCTGACCACCGGAGAACTGATGAGGGTAGCGGTTCGTGAACGAGGGGTTGAGCCCCACGAGGTCGAGGAGTTCGCGCACCCTCTCCTTTCTCTCGGCCTTGCTGCCGACCCGGTGGATGGTCAGTGCTTCCCCGACTATGGTACCCACGGTCATGCGCGGATTGAGCGACGCGTAGGGATCCTGGAAGACGATCTGCATGTCGCGGCGTATACGCTGCATACTGTCGCGATCGAGCTTGGTCAGCTCCGTCCCCTCGAACACGACGCTGCCCGAGGTGGGCTTGTGCAGTTGGAGGATACAGCGCCCCAGGGTGGTCTTTCCACAGCCGGATTCACCCACGAGGCCGAGAGTCTCCCCTTCGCTGATGGAGAACGTCACACCCTCCACCGCGTGCACCGTGCCGATGGTCCTTTGTATGATCGTCCCCGACGTGATGGGGAAGCGCTTCACCAGATCACGCACCTGCAGCAGCGGCCCGGAGTAATCCGTCGCGACCGGGACGCTCAGCTCTTCAACGAGGGTGGCGCTCACGATTCCTCCCTCAGGTCTCGGTAGTGCCAGCATGCGACCATGTGGCCGGGTTGCCCGTCATAAGCAGACAGCACCGGCTCGACCTCCGAGCATTTCTCAGTCGCGTAGGTACACCGCGGGTGAAAACTGCATCCCGGGGGCGGGACCACCAGGTCCGGCGGCAGGCCCGGGATATTGGCCAGTTTCTTGCGCCCTTCCTCGTCGAGCCGCGGGATCGACGCCAACAATGCCTCCGTGTAGGGGTGCTGCGGGTTCGCAAAAAGCTCTTCGGCCGACGCCCGCTCCACGATCATTCCGGCATACATGACGACGATGTTGTCGCTGACCCCGGCGACCACGCCAAGATCGTGCGTGATCAAGAGGATCGACATACCGAAGCGCTCTTGTAGTCGCTCCAGAAGATCGAGGATCTGAGCCTGAATAGTCACGTCCAGTGCCGTGGTCGGTTCGTCGGCGATAAGCAGTTTCGGCTCGCAGCTCAAGGCCATGGCGATCATGACCCGCTGGCGCATACCTCCGGAGAACTGATGCGGATAGTCCTTGAGGCGCCTGCGCGGATCAGGCATACCCACCGCCTCCAGCAATTCGACCGAACGGTCGTCCGCCTCCTTGCGACTCAGCCCAAGGTGCAGGCGCGTCGATTCGGCGAGCTGATATCCGATCTTGAGCACGGGATTCAACGACGTCATCGGATCCTGGAAGATCATGGAGATGTCGTTGCCCCGGATCGATCGCATCTCATTCTCGGACAACTCGAGGAGGTCCCTGCCCTCGAAGAGCACCTTTCCCGACTCGATGCGACCGGGAGGCTCAGCAATCAGCCTCATCAGCGACAGCGCGCCGACGCTCTTCCCGCAGCCGCTCTCTCCAACGACACCGAGAGTCTCCCCCTGGTCCAGCGTATAGCTGATGCCGTCCACCGCATGGACCGTACCTTCTCGAGTGTAGAAATAGGTCTTGAGGTCCATGACCTCCAGTAGCCGGGTCACTTCGTCTCCTTCGTCCGCGGATCGATGGCGTCCCTGAAGCCATCACCCACGAAGTTGAAACAAAGCACGGTCACGGCGATGAAGATGCCCGGCAGTATGATCATCCACGGGTGCGACCGCAGCGCTTTCCACCCTTCGGAGGCCAGCGTCCCCCAGGACGCATCGGGTGACGAGATGCCGAGTCCCAGGAAGGATAGGGTCGCCTCTCCCAGAATCATGCCGGGCACCTCGAGGAACATCGCGACCACGATGATACCCAAGGTGTTGGGGAGCAGATGGCGGAAGATGATGCGGCCGCGGGTAGCCCCGAGCGCCCGCGCGGCCTCCACGTACTCGTTCTGCTTCAGCGTTAGCATCTGCCCCCGCACGAGTCGAGAGGGAGTCAACCACGAGACCACCGCCAGGGCCAACAGCATAGGTACGATGCCGGCACCAAGGATCACGAGCAAGATTATGGCGAACGGCAGATACGGCAGGCCATAGAGGACATCGACGAACCGCATCATCACCTCATCGGTCTTTCCACCGATGAATCCGGCCAGCGAACCGTAGAGGACCCCGATCACCAGGACGATGCCTGTCGCCGCGAAGGCGATCAACAGCGAGACGCGGCCACCCATCGCCAGCCTGACGAACAGGTCGCGCCCGTTCTGGTCGGTGCCGAACCAGTGGGCGAGATTCGGCAGTTGATATGGGATTAGACTGGGATTCGAGTACAGCCCCTCATCGAAGGACCACGGCCTGAGCCAAGGCCCGACGGTAGAGTAGATGATCATGAACAGCAGTATGAACAACGCCGCCATCGCGGCGCGATTGTGCGAGTACCGCCTGACTACGTCGCCAAGGAGCGTCGACTGCTCGAGGACGAGCGGCTCGCCCGCATCGAAGGTCTCGCCGTCCACCGAAGTGAACTTCTTCACGCCCTTCCCGATTGGTTCGTCTTTCACCGGTCGCCCCTACTCGTAGCGTATGCGCGGGTCGAGCACCCCGTACAGGATGTCTACCACGAGGTTAGCGAAGATGATGATAGAAGAGAGCAGCACCGCCAGACCCATGACGACGGAGTAATCCCTGTTGCCCACGCTGCTCACGAAGTACTTGCCGAGGCCGGGGATGGCGAATACATACTCGGTGATGAACGACCCGGTGATCACAAAGCCAAGCAAGGGCCCCGCCTGGGTGACGACGGGGATGAGAGAGTTCCTCAGTACATGCTTCAGCACCACCGTGCGGAACGGGAGGCCTTTCGCCATGGCCGTCCGGACGTAGTCCTGCTGAAGAGTCTCAAGCATGCTTCCTCGCGTCAGCCGCGCGAAGTAGGCCGACAGGGCCGTCCCCAAGGTGATCGTGGGTAGAATCCAAGATTGGGGTCCTGTCCACCTCGATGTCGGGAGCCAGCCGAGCTTCAGCGCAAAGACATACATGAGAACAGGACCCACGATGAAATGCGGAAGCGCCCATCCGACTGTGGAGTAGAACATGGCACCGTAGTCCCAAAACGTGTTGTGCTTCAGGGCGGCGACTACTCCGGCAGGGATGCCGATGAGCATGGCCAGGCCGAACGCCAGCACTCCTAGGTGGATCGATACGGGAAAAGCATCGCCTATCACGTCGACGACGGTCCGGCTCTTCTGCGTCATGGAGACGCCTAGATCGCCCTGGGCGGCGTGCCATATGTACCGAAAGAACTGCTCGTACCACGGTCTGTCCAAGCCATACTTGGCGTTCATATTCCGCAAGATCTCCTCAGGGACCCCCCGTTCGCTGGTGAAGGGCCCGCCAGGAATGGCTTTCATCAGGAGGAACGTCAGGAATATGACAACGATGACCACTGGTATTGTCCACAGGACGCGGCGAACGATCAGTTTGGTCACGAAACACCCACCTCGTGTTCATTCTTCACGGACACCAGGGCCCAGAAAGCCCCCGTCGGCGATCTCGAGAAAGGAGTTCGCGGGCCAAACGAGGTCATACCAGCTACGTTACCAATACTGCCTCAACGGGGCAATAGCAGACCACGGGGGACAACAAAGAAGGAGGTGGCGCCGGTGCAACCGGCGCCACCTCCAGAATCATCTGCGGTCGATCAAGATTTGGTGCTCTAGTGCTTCAGAATCTTGATGACCCAGAGGTTAACCTGGTTGCCCAGGGGCTGAGCGAAGTAACCGTCGACCCACTCCTGCACGAGGTCGGGGTTGGTGTACCAGTAGATCGGCATGATCGGCATCTCATCGCTGGCGATCTTCTCGGCCTGCGTGTAGAGATCCCAACGAGCCGCATCGTCGGCAGCCGACAGGGAGTCGGTGAGTGCCTTGTCGAAGTCAGCGCTGCCCCAGCGGGTGTAGTTGTTGCCGCTGTTCGTGCGGAACAATTCGAGGAAGTTGTAGGCATCCGCGAAGTCGGCGATCCAACCCATGCGGTAGACCATGACGTCGTCGTTGTTCTGCACGAAGTCGAGGTACTGCTTCCACTCCATGTTCTTGATGGTCACGTTGACGCCGATGGCCTTCCACTGTTCCTGCACGGCCGTCGCGATGGCGGCGTGGCCTTCACTGGTGTTGTGGTAGATCACGATCTCGGGCATGCCCGCGCCGTCCGGGAAGCCGGCCTCGGCGAGGAGCGCCTTGGCTTCGTCCACCTGAGCCGTGGGCTTCAGGAAGTCCTGCACCATCACGTCGAAGCCGGGGATGCCGGGAGGCGTGATGCTCGACGCCGCCTGCTGGTCGGCTTGGGCGATGTTGTCGATGATCGCCTGGCGGTCGATGGCCAGAGCGAGGGCCTTGCGCACCTTCACGTCATCGAGCGGCGGCTGCTTGGTGTTGAAGCCGTAGTAGTAGACGCCCAGCGTCGGGAACATCTTGTACTGCGGCAGTTGCTTGAGCCGAGGCATGTCGGCGGTCGGCAGTGCGTCCTGAACGTCGATCTCGCCGTTCTCGAAGGCCGCGACCGCGGTGGTCTCCTCGTTGATCATCGACATCTTGACGGTCTCGAGGGTGATGCTCTCGGCCTCACGGAAGTCGGCCCATTTCGTCAGCAAGATGTCGGAGTCGTGGTTCCACTCGACGAAGGAGTACGGGCCATTGGTGACGATATTCACCGGTTCGGTCCACTTGTCGCCGAACGCGTCCACGGTGGCCTTCGGGATCGGGAAGAAGGCCTGGTGGTTCATCATCGGCACGAACCACGGAGCCGGGCTCGTCAGTGTGACCACAAGGGTGTTCGGATCGGTCGCGTCGATACCGAGGGCATCAGCGGTACCAGTGCCCCCGTTGAAGTCCTCGGCGCCCACGATCTGATACAGCATGTAGGCGTAGTCGGCGGCCGTCGCCGGGTCGAGGATGCGCGTCCACGAGTTCTTGAAGTCCATGGAGGTGACCGGGTCGCCGTTCGACCACGTGTCGGTGCCGCGCAGGTTGAAGGTGTAGGTCAGTCCGTCGTCCGAACTCTCCCACGACTCGGCCGCACCCGGAAGTGGGTTCCCGTCGTTGTCCAAATGGACCAGACCTTCGAAGATGTTGTTGATCACCAGGGCCGACGTGGTGTCGGTGGCCAGGTTCGGATCCAGACTCGGCGGCTCAGCGCTGAGGTTGAGCGCCAGCGTCTGATCCTCCGCGAGATCACCCATGTCGGTGGCAGTGGTGGATGTGGAATCCCCACCGGGGGCGACCGTCGTGGTGGTGTCACCACATCCAACGACGACCCCGAGCGCGGCGACCAACGCCACCACCAGTATCACGCCCAACCAAGTACGCTTCAAACCGTCCAAAGTATGTTCCTCCTTCTCTCCGCACAAAAGACCACAGTCCCGACGCTTGGAGTCGGGTTGTTCATGCCGCCGAAGCGGCGCTTCAACGTCCTAGAGGCTGGCCGGGAAAGGCGGGGCCGCCAGAGCGTTCAGACCAAAAAGCCAAGGACGACGGTGACTGCAAAGAACGCGATAGCGCAGGCCACCGTGAGCCGATCGAGGTTCTTCTGGACGACACCGGTGCCTCCGGCCGATTGGATCCCTCCGCCGAAAGCCCCGGATAGGCCGGAGTCCTTGCCCGAGTGGAGGAAGACGAGCACGAGAACGGCCACTCCCAGCACCGTGTCAAGAAGAGCAAGTACATAGACCACGAAATGTCACTCCTTCTGCTGCCGGATCATACTTCACCGATCAACCCGAATAGACTACAACCCAAAAAAGGTTACCACACGTAGTCTGATTCACGGGCACAGCGACAACTCTTCTACGATCGGCACCCATCCAAAGGTTTTAGACGAGCGAGATCGCCTGGAAGTTGGTGGACCGACTGAAACATCGGTTGCTGCACCGACGATCCGTGGGGCCGAACACGTTTGGCCGCCGCGCCGGCACCGAGATTCTGCAGGGCAAGACCGCGTCGGTTCAGAGGTTGTCCGGCCGGTAGTGAAGCTCGTCCCAAAGGGACATCGGAGTCAGCCCCATCATGCGCTTCTCCCAGTATGGGTCGTCACCGCGTCGGGGCGGCACCCACGAGGCCAGTATGGAGACGCGCCCATCCACGTCGGTACCGGGATCGAGGGTACGCGACGCGATGATCCGAGGAGAGCCGGGCACCTGTTGGACCATCTCGGATCCACTCGGCTGGACGATCGTCCAGACTCCGAACCCCCCGATGAGGACGCCCAAGGAAAGCGCCGCGATGACAGCCACGACTGCGGGCGCAGAAGCACGGATAGTGGATCTCGCGTCGCGTGCCACCTTCGCGTCGCGTGCCACCTGGTCGCGCCTCATGTGCGAGGCCAAACGGGCCGCGAGCTCATGCTCGCGCATCGAGACCGCCTGTTGGCGGGCCCGCGGATGACCCACCCTCGAAGGAAGCCTCTCGTCGCCGACCTCTTCCACCCGCAAGATCGCGCCGGCGCGATCCGCGAAAGCGTGAAAACGGCGACAGGTAGGGCAAACGGCGAGATGCTGGGCGGCCCGCGCCGCCTCGAGATCGTCGGCTTCCCCATCGACGACAAGGGATGACAGCTGTCGTGCCTCCAGGCAGGAGACGAACGGCGTTCCGCTCGATCCAGGAGGACTATGCCTACTACGCAACCGCATGCTGGCTCACGACTCCAATACCGAACGGCTCTCCCCCGAGGCTTCCAAATAGCGCCCGTGGACAAGAGAACGCGCCTGATAGATACGCCACTTCACCGTAGAGAGAGTCGCCCCGACGATCTCGGCGATCTCCTTGTACGTGAATCCGTGTACATCGCGCAGGATCAGCGCTGATCGTAGGTCGACATCGAGGCCGGCTATGCACGACCACAACAGCTCAGTCTCTTCGATTCCATACTCCGGAGGTTCGGCCGCCACCGTCCCAGCGGGCGCCCGGTCCAGCGGGACCCTCTCCACCTCGTGACGCCGAAGGAAGTCGATACCCTGGTTCTTCGCGATCTGGAAGAGCCACGTGGTGAACTTCGACTTCGAGGCGAAACCGGGGAGCCCACGAGCCATCCGCAGGAACACCTCTTGTGCAAGGTCCTCGGCATCGGCTTCGTCGGACACCATCCGCGCCAGATAGCGCTGGATGGGACTCCAGTACATACTGACGAGAGTCTCAAGTGCCCGCTCCTCACCGCGAGCGGCCCTGCTGATCAGTCTCGCCGAGGGTTGTTCCATCGGCCGATCCTTCCTCTTGCAGGTTCCGACGATTCCACCATACAGGAAGTTAGTCTAGAGCGGCCCGGCGCCGGTCTCCGGCATGCAAAGAGGTTCGCCGGTCATCTCCACCGGCACCTCCAGATCCAGGAGGCACAGCACGGTAGGCGCGATATCGGCGAGGCCCGCGCCTTCGCGAAGCACGACCCCCTCCTCCAGACACACCAGCCGCACCGGGTTGGTGGTATGGGCCGTCTCCGCCGCACCGGTCACCGCGTCGATCATTCGCTCCGCGTTGCCGTGATCGGCGGTCACGAAAACACGCGCCCCCGAAGGGGCGAGGGCCTCGATCACCACACCCAGGCACGCATCCACATGCTCGGCGGCTTCGATCGTGGCCTGGAGGTCGCCGGTGTGACCGACCATGTCGAGGTTCGCGAAATTCAGAACCACGAAGTCGGGTATGCCGGCTTGGAGCTCATCCCGGAATGCGGCCGCTACCTCGTAGGCGCTCATGGCCGGACGTTGGTCGTAGGTGGAGATGTCGGTGGGCGATTGGATCAAACGGCGGGTCTCTCCGGGAAACGGCTCTTCGCGGCCTCCATTGAAGAAGAACGTGACGTGCGCGTACTTCTCGGTCTCGGCGATGTGCAGTTGGCGGAGCCCCCCGTCGGAGAGCACTTCGGCCAATACACGCTCCGGGGGCTTGTCGGCGAACGCCACCGGGATCTCGAACTCTGCGTCGTACTCGGTCATGCCGACGAAATGGACCCTGGGCGCCGCTCCCCCACGGTCGAAACCCTCGAATCCGGCATCGACGAACGCTCTGGTGAGCTCACGCGCCCGATCCGGGCGGAAATTGAAGAACACCACTGTGTCGCCGTCACGCACCCTAGAGCGCGGGTCGCGGCTGGTGATCGAAGGTTCGATGAACTCGTCGGTGATGCCCGCTTCGTACGATGCGGCAACCGCTTCGCCGGCGGAACCGGCAGTGGACCCGACTCCATGGACCAGGGCATCGTACGCCAGCTTCACGCGAGGCCAACGAAGATCGCGGTCCATGGCATAGAAGCGTCCCACCACGGTGGCGATCTCACCCAGGCCCGCGCCTGCCAAGACACGTTCGAGATCGGCCGTGAAGACAGCACCCGCGTTCGGCGACGTGTCTCTGCCGTCCATGAACGTGTGCACGTACACCCGCTGGACGCCTCGCGACTTCGCGAGCTCCACCAATGCGTGGATATGCTCGATCGCCGAATGGACGCCGCCGTCTGAGAGAAGGCCCATCAGATGCACCGAGCCGTCCGCGGAGGCCGCGGCGGTCATGGCATCACCAAGAACCGGGTTGTCGAAGAAGGAGCCGTCTGCGATGGCGTGGTTGATGCGCGATAGGTCCTGGAACAGCACCCGGCCGCAGCCCATGGTGAAGTGACCCACCTCGGAGTTGCCCATGACGCCCTCGGGCAGGCCCACGGCGCATCCGCTGGCCTCGAGGAGCACCCAGGGGTAGCGTTCGAGCAGCCCATCGATGATCGGGGTGCGGGCCAGGGAGATCGCGTTGCCGGGGCCCGGTTCCGCGTAGCCCCAGCCGTCGAGAATGATCAGCGCGACCGGTCGCCTCCGCCCGGCCACCGAGGCCCCGGCCGGCGCCGAGCTTCCGCCCACCGTCGATGCACTCTCCGCGTCATCGAGGGCCGGATCCATCACCGGTTAAGAACCCGCGATCTCGACGAGGCGGGCGAACGACTCCACGTCGAGACTGGCGCCCCCCACGAGACCCCCGTCGATGTCCGGCTGGGCCATCAGTTCCGCGAAATTGTCGGGCTTGACACTGCCGCCGTAGAGAATCCGGACGCACTCGGCCTCTGCGGCACCCAGGATCTCGGAAAGGCGGCGGCGGATGAGCGCGCACGCCTCTTGTGCCATCTGCGGCGTCGCGGTGCGGCCCGTGCCGATCGCCCAGACAGGCTCGTAGGCGACGACCAGCTCGGAACACCGGCCTACGTCGAGTTCCCCAAGACCTTTCGCCACCTGACTCGTCAGCCGTTCCTCGGTGAGGTCGGCATCGCGTTCCTGCTCGGACTCACCTACGCACAGGATCGCGCGGAGACCGTGTGCGATGGTCGCGCGCACCTTCCGAGCCACAGCCTGATCGGTCTCGCCGAACAACTGTCGCCGCTCGGAGTGCCCGATGATCGCCCACCCCACGCCCACATCCGCGAGCATGCCCGGCGCGATCTCACCAGTGTAGGCGCCCTGCTCCTCCCAGAAGACGTTCTGAGAGGCGACCCCCACGCACGAGCCTTGAGCAGCGCCGGCCGCAGATGCAAGCCCCGTGAAGGGAGGGGCCACGAGCACCTCGACGCCGACCGGGGTGCCGATGCGAACAGAGAGCGCGGTCACGAAGGCGGCGCCTTCGGAGGGCGTCTTGTACATCTTCCAGTTTCCAGCCACAACCGGTGTCCGTGCGGTCACGCCCGCCTCCTAAAGGTCGGCCAACGCCTCCACGCCGGGTAGGACGCCGCCCTCGACGAACTCGAGTGCGGCCCCACCACCGGTGGAGACATGGTCCATTCGATGCTCCAATCCGAACATCCGCAGCGCGGCCACCGAATCTCCGCCACCCACCACGGTGAGCCCGTCGGTCTCCGCCATGGCTTGGGCGATCGCACCCGTTCCGTGCGCGAAGGGCTCCATCTCGAACACGCCCATCGGCCCGTTCCAGAAGATCTCACCGGCCTCCGCGATCTTCTCGGCGTAGAGCGCCGCGGTCCGCGGGCCGATGTCGAGGCCCATCCACCCATCAGGGATCTCCTCTGCGGGCACCACCTTCGATATGGCCTCCGCCTTGAACTCGTCGGCCACCACCACATCGGTGGGGAGCACGAGTTCGCAGCGACTCGCGGCGGCGATGTCGAGTAGACGCCGCGCGACCTCGACACCCTCCGCCCCTTCCACCTTGGAGGAGCCGACGGGGAGACCACGGGCGAGGAAGAAGGTGAAGCACATGGCCCCGCCTATGAGCAGAGAATCGGCCAGCTGGAGGAACCGCTCGATCACACCGATCTTGTCGCTCACCTTGGCGCCACCGAGGATCACGATGAACGGCCTTCGCGGCGCCGCGAGGAGCGAGCCCAGGGTGTGCAGTTCGCGCTCCAACAACATCCCTGCCACCGAGGGCACGTGCTCGGTTATGCCCACTGTGGTGGCGTGCGCCCGATGGCTCACTCCGAAAGCGTCGTTGACGAAGATGTCGGTGAAGCGCGCCATCTCCGCCGCCAGCGTCGGATCGTTCGCCTTCTCCCGCGGATCGAGACGTGAGTTCTCCAGAAGAATGATCTCGCCTGGCTCCAGCTGATCGACAGCCTCTTCCACCGCGGGACCCGAGAGTTCGTCCAACTTCCGCACCGGCATCTTCAGGACGTGGGCCAGGTGCGCAGCCACCGGATCGAGTCGATACTTCTCGGGAGACCCCTGCTCCGGCCGGCCCAGGTGGGATACGAGGACGATGCGCGCTCCCCGTTTGCGCAGATGCTCGATCGTGGGAAGCGCCGCTGTGATGCGAGTATCGTCCGCCACGCGGCCGGCGTAGAGCGGAACGTTGAAGTCAACACGCACAAGCACGCGCTTGCCTGTGACGTCGACGTTGCGCAGGGTCTGCTTCGCCATGACCTCTCCTCTAGAAGAGCATGCCCGAGAGGTCGACCATCCTGTTGCTGAAGCCCCACTCGTTGTCGTACCACGAGACTACCTTCACCTGTCGCCCCATCACCATGGTGAGCTTGGCGTCGAACACCGACGAGTAGGGGTTGCCGATGATGTCGGTGCTCACGATCGGGTCCTCGGTGTACTGCAGGACACCCGCAAGGGGACCCTCGGCCGCGGCCTTGACCGCGGCGTTCACTTCGGCCACCGTGACCTCGCGCCCGAGAGTGACTGAGAGATCGACCACAGATCCGTCCGGCACCGGCACACGCATAGCGAAGCCGTCCAACTTGCCCTTGAGTTCAGGGAGCACCAGGGCGATGGCGCGGGCTGCCCCGGTGCTGGTGGGGATGATGGACATGGCCGCGGCACGGGCCCGGCGCAGGTCTTTGTGGGGCAGATCGAGGATCATCTGGTCGTTCGTGTAGGCGTGTATCGTGGTCATGAAGCCCTGCTCGATGCCAAAGCTGTCAAGCAGCACCTTCGCCACCGGCGCCAGGCAGTTGGTGGTGCAGGAGGCGTTGGAGATGATGTGGTGTTGCGCCGGGTCGTAGTCGCCGTCGTTCACGCCCACGACAACGGTGAGGTCCGGATCCTTGGCGGGGGCGCTGATGAGCACCTTCTTGGCTCCGGCCGCAAGGTGCTTGGCCGCGCCTTCGCGATCGGTGAAGAAACCTGTTGACTCGATGACCACATCCACCCCGAGTTCCGCCCAGGGCAGCTGAGCCGGGTCGCGCTGCGACAGTACCTTGAAGGAATCTCCCTCGATCGTGATGCCGTCGCCCTCGACGCACACATCCCCGGGCCATACGCCGTGGATGCTGTCGTACTTGAGGAGATGCGCCAGAGTCGGCGCGTCGGTGAGGTCGTTCACAGCGATGATGTCGATGTCGGCGCCACGACGACGGGCCGCACGAAGGTAGTTCCGCCCGATCCGTCCGAACCCGTTAATCCCGACGCGCACGCTCATATCCGGCAGCTCCTTTGCCCGTTGTCAGACCGGCTGGATTCTACCATACCCCCCTGCGCCGCCCGTCCGAACCCAGATCGAGAGGTCGGACGTCCGCCGCACCTACTCTGGTAGGTCGAGACCCGGTGCACCCTCGTCCACGGCCGCCTTCACCAGCCGCCGGAAGCGATGATTGAGTGCGGATCGGCTCAACTCCCCCGGCGCCTCGGCCGCCAGCTCGTTCAAGCTCAGATACGGGTGCTCCCTGCGCAGTTCGGCAGCCTCCTGCAAAGCCGCCGGCAGGGTCGCCAACACGCCGATCTCATCGAGATATTCCACGGCGGCCAGCTGACGGGTGACGGCGTCGCTCGTGCGGCGGGTGTTGGCCTCGTCCCAGTTCGCCAAGCGGTTCGCTCGGGCCCGCACATCCTTGACGACGGACTGCTCTTCCACCTCCAAAGCCGCCTCAGGCGCCCCAGCGAAGGCCAGCAAGGCCGCCACCTCGTCACCCGTTTTGAGGTAGACCACGTGCGCGCCTCGTCTCACGTACATGCCGGGCGAGTAGCCGAGGTCCGCGAGCAGGCGCGCCAGGTCCGCAGCGAACGCTTCATACGGGGTCCGGATCTCTAGGTGGGCGGCGCGGGTAGGGGGATTCACCGACCCAGAGCCGACCAGGCAGCCCCGGATGAACGCGCTACGACAACACCGGCCCCGCAGCAACCGTCGCGGTATGCCGGGTTCCAAGCGAAAGCTGTCGCTCAGGATGCCGAGTTCGTTGAGAGACTGCAGTACGGCGGGACTGCCCGACAGGTGTACTTCGTATAGGAGTCTGCGCTGGAACCGGGGCTCACGGCGGGTGAGCAGCCGCGCCTCCGCCCCGAAACTCTTGAAGTACGAGTACACCGATCGCGCAGCGGGGCGCAGCGGGGTGCAGAGCCGCAGGCCGTAACGCGCCTCCTCGTCCCCAGAGCCCCCCCTGATGCTGAAGGTGCCCGTGGCTCGAACCAACGCGGCCACTTCCGCGGCCCTGCAACACGACCTCTTCGTCTCCATGTGCATGAGCTCTTCCCGCACCCGCCGTGAGAAGCTCACGGTGCTCACCGCCGGCGCACCTTCGCCATCGACGCTAAGCACGCGGCAAGGATGTCGGGATCGTGCCGGGCGTGATCGGTGACGTGCAGGAGGTCTCGGCGGATCACCGGTATCCCCTCGATCCGCTCCACATCTGGTGGGGGGTTCCGGACGTCGTCCACCTGCGCCGATGTCGCCGCCGCGCTCGGCTCAGGCCACCGGAGCGGCTCGGCCCCCTCCTGGCTGTATCGCTCCAAGAGCCCTGAGGGCACCGGGGTCGAGTTCACCAGGACCGCGTCCAGCACTCCGTGTCCGAGATGCCCTATGAGCGCTCGGATGTGGTCTGGTCCGCTGAACGCAGCGGTCTCCCCCGGCTGGGTCATGACGTTGGCCACGTATACGACGGGAGCTTCGGCGGCGGCCAAGGCCTCGATCAGGCCCCCCGCAAGCAGGTTGGGCACGACGCTGGTGAACAGACTGCCGGGTCCGAGCACGACGATGTCGGCCTGCGCGATGCGCTCCAGGGCAAGCGGTAGCGCCACGGCGCCCTCTGGCTCCAGCCACACCCGTTGCACCGAGACCGGCGAACGACCGATGAGAGATTCCCCCACCAGGTGGCGGCCATCGCTGAGAAGCGCGTGCAGGCGAACATCGGACGTGGTGCTGGGAAGCACCGTGCCGCGGATGGCCAGTACCTTGCTCGATTCCTTGATCGCCCGGTCGAAGTCACCAGTGACCTCGGTGAGCGCGGCGAGGAAGAGGTTGCCGAAGCTGTGACCCGCCAACTCCCCCGCCTTGAAGCGGTGCGAGAAGAGGGCGCTCAGCAGCGACTCGTCGTCGGCGAGGGCCACCAGGCAGTTGCGGATGTCCCCAGGTGGGAGCACGCCCAGATCCGCCCGCAGACGACCGGAAGATCCTCCGTCATCAGCCACCGTCACGATGGCGGTAAGGTGGGGAGTGAGTCGTTTCAACCCGCGCAGAAGAGCAGACAGCCCCGAGCCGCCGCCGACTGCCACGACCCGAGGTGACTCTTCGTGGGTCGACTCTTCGTGGGACGGCTGGTCGTCCGATGAACGATCGTGGGGTGGTTGGTCGCCGATGGGCGCGACGCCGTTCGCCTGTGACGAAGCTCCCGAGGACTTCACCGATGCCTCAGCCGGCGCGCGCTAGATCGCGGTGTCGCACCAGAGTCTTAACCGTCGGGTCTTTCGACAGCGAGGCGGCCAGTGCCTCGGCAAGCGCCACAGACCGATGTCTCCCGCCCGTACAGCCCACGGCGACCAGCAACTGCGTCTTCTGCTCCGCCACGTACGCCGGAGCAAGGTACGAGATCAGCGCCGCAGCCCGCTCGATGAAGCCGTGTGACTCTGGTCGTGCCACCACGTAGTCGCGCACCGCGGGATCGAGCCCCGTGAGCGGACGCAGCTCTTCCACCCAGTGCGGGTTGGGCAGGAAGCGTACATCGAGCACCATGTCCGCCTCGATCGGCAACCCGAACTTGAAGCCGAACGACAAGAACGTGATCAGAACCTCGTCGGTAAGGTCGTCGGCGAACAGCGTCTCGTGCAGGCGGGCGCGCAGCTCGTGCACATTCAGCGAGGTAGTGTCGATCACCACGTCCGCGCGGTCACGCAGGGGCGCGAGGATGTCCCGCTCCTCGGCGATCCCAACGTGCACCGGCCGGTCGTGAGCCGTCGGGTGCGGCCTCCTGGTCGATTGGTAACGGGCCACCAGAGCGTCGTCGGAGGCTTCGAGGAACACGATGCGCGGTTGGATGCCTCGCTCCGCCATCTCGTCGAGCGCTGCCATCAGTTCCACGAAATACTGAGCCCCCCGCGCGTCGAACACCACCGCCAGGCGATCGACCCTGCTGCCCTCCAGGGAGAAGAGGTCCACCACGCGCCCGAGCATCTGCGGCGGGAGGTTATCGATACAGAAGAACCCCATGTCCTCGAACGTGGCCACCGCTTGTGACTTCCCCGCGCCCGAGAGGCCGGTGATCACCGTGAGGTGAAGATCGCGCCCCGAAGTCACGTCCTCGACCCCTCCATCGCCAGAAGGAGTGGCTTCCAGCCGTCGCCGAAGCCGTAGCGGCCGAGCGAACCGTCGCCTCTGACTACCCTATGGCAGGGCACGACGATGGCGATCGGGTTGGTGGCCATGGCCGTCCCTACCGCCCGGGCCGCGCGAGGGTAGCCGGCCAAGCGGGCGAGTTCCCCGTAGGTGACGACAGCCCCCGACGGCACGCTCAATAGAGCGCGATACACCGCTTCCTGGAACGGCGTGAACCCGTAGCGTTCGAGGCCGATCCCTTCAGCCGACCAGGTGCGCTTCTCGCCCCGGAAGTAGGCCGCGAATTCTTCGGCCCAGCGCGCGGCCGTCTCGACGGAAGCATCGGGTCGCGCGGCGGCCTCGATCTCGGGGGTGGCGGACGAGGGCATCGCCACAGATGGGTCCGTCCCGGCGGCGGCGGTCGTGCCCGCCCCGGCGGCCGATGCCTCACCGAGCCGCGGCAGGCGTACCTCTACCAGCAGGCCGTCTTCGACGAAGACATGGCCGTCACCGTGAGGAGTCGGGAATGTCGCTTCGTGGCGCATGCTCCAAGTCTACCCGTTCTTGTGCACGTAGGCGTAGACCGTGCGCGCGATCTTGCCAGGAAGACCGGGCACGGCCTCGAGTTCCTCGCGTCCCGCCTCCAGGAACCGTTCCGGCGAGCCGAAGTGGGCCAGGATCGCCCGCTTGCGCTTCTCTCCCACTCCGGGCAGCCCGTCGAGGAACGACTCCGTGGTCTTCGTCGACCGGCGCGCCCTGTGAAAACCGATCGCGAAGCGATGGGCCTCATCGCGCACGCGCTGGAGAAGAAGGAGACCGGCGTCGTCTCGCGGTAGTCGCAGTGGCTCCCGCCTCCCAGGCAGGTACACCTCCTCGTCGCGCTTCGCCAGAGATATCACGGGCACCACTTCGTCGAGACCCACTTCGCTCAACGCCGCGACGGCTGCCGACAGCTGACCCCGGCCGCCATCTATCAGAACCAGGTCGGGAACGGCCTCGAACGAAGGATCGTACGTGGACATCTCGTCTGGGTCTTGATTCCTCGAGAAGCGGCGCAGGACGACCTCGTTGATGGCAGCCACGTCATCGGGTCCGCTCAGACTCCGCATCGAGAACTTGCGGTAGTCGGATTTCTTCGGGGCACCCCCCTCGAACACCACCATGGCGGCGACGATATGCTCCCCGCCGAGATTGGAGATGTCGAACCCTTCGATCCGCACGGGAGGCTCCTCCAGTCCGAGCGCGGTCTGAAGCGACGTCAACGCACCGTACCTGCGTTCTCGGCTCCGCTCGCCCCGCAGGCGCTCGTGCTCGAGTCCGAGGGCCGCGTTACGGTCGGCGAGTTCCTGCAATCGACGCTTGTCCCCCCGCTCGGCGTGCCGAAGCTGGACCCGGGTCCCCCTCAACGTCTCGAGAAAGAGCGAGAGTTCCTGGAGACGCGTCACCGTGCGAGGCACGACGATCTCGGGAGGCACCATCACAGCGGTCGAGTAGTACTCCCCGATGAACCGCTCCAGCACATCCTGCTCCGTCGCTCCCTCGACGCCGAGAAGGGTGAAACTCCGTCGGTCGGAGAGCAAGCCGTCCCGGGTCAGGAACACTTGCACGTTGGCGCCGCGCTCGTCGAGCGCCAAGCCCACCACATCGACGGTGCCCTGCACCGCCCCCTTCACCTGTTGGCGCTCGAGCACGTGCCGCAGAGCGTCGAGGCGGTCGCGCATGAGGGCGGCCTTCTCGAAGTCGAGCGACAGGGACGCCGTCTTCATCTGGGCATCCATGGTGGAGAGCACTCTCGCGTGGCGCCCCGCCAGGATGTCCGCCACCCCCTGCAGCATGGCGCGATAGTCGTCCGAGGTGACGCCTCCCACGCACGGGGCGGTGCAGCGTTTGATGTGGAACTGCAGGCACGGCGACCCGTTCCGCCGGCCGGGCCGCGGCCCACGACACTTGCGGAATGGAAAAACCCGACCCAGGGTATCGAGTGTCTCCCGCACCTTCGCGGCACTGCCGTACGGCCCGAAGTAGAGGTTCCCACGCCGATGCGGCTGCCGCGTGAACATCACGCGGGGGAACTCTTCCTCCATGGTGATCACGATGTACGGATACGACTTGTCGTCGCGCAGCGCGATGTTGAAGCCCGGGCGGTGTCGCTTGATGAGGTTGTGCTCGAGCAGGAGGGCTTCCACCTCGGTGGAAGTGACGATCCACTCCACGGACTCCGCCCGCTGAGCCATCTCCGCCACCTTCACCGGCACGCGCGAACCCTCGTGGCCCTTGACGGCGGAGATGTAGCTCACCAGGCGTTTGCGCAGGGAGAGCGCCTTGCCCACGTAGAGGACGTCTCCAGTGGGGTCGCGGAAGAGATAGACGCCCGGAAGATCGGGCGCTTCTCTTATCTGACGCTCGAGCTCGGCGACGTCCATCACCTTCCCACCGGCTCGACGGAGGCGGCAGCCTCCGTCACTTCGCTAGGTCCCTACTCGGCATCCTCAGCCGCGGGCGGTACGGCCACAGCGTGGTAGCCACCGTCCACGTGCACGATCTCGCCGGTGATCGACCGACCCCACTCAGAGAGAAGCATGAGGGCGGCGTCGCCGACCTCGTCCTGGGTGGTCGCCCTTCGCAAGGGAGCGTTCTGCTCATACCAGTCGAGGATCTTGCGAAAATCACCGATGCCGGCCGCAGCGAGAGTGCGCACCGGGCCTGCGGAGATAGCGTTCACGCGGATGCCGCTCGGACCGAGGTCGGCGGCCAGGTATCGCAGCGCGGATTCAAGCGCAGCTTTAGCCACGCCCATGACGTTGTAATGAGGGATGGTCCGCTCGCCGCCCAGGTAGGTCATCGTGAGGATACTCCCCCCCGGGCGGAGCATGGGCAGCGCGGCCCGTGCCGTGGCTATCAACGAATACACGGACACATCGAGCGCAAGGGCGAAGCCATCACGGGATGTGTCGATGAACCGGCCCTTCAGGTCGTCGCGGTTCGCGAACGCGATGGAATGCACCAGGAAGTCGAATGAATCCCAGTGTTCTCCAAGAGATACGAACGCCGCTTCGATGTCCGAGTCCACCTGAACGTCGCAGGGCAAGACGATATCCGAACCGAGTTCAGCCGCCAGAGGCCGCACGCGCTTCTCTAGGATCTCCCCCGCAAAGGTGAAGGCAAGTTCGGCGCCTTCCCGCTTGGCCGACTTTGCGATGCCCCAGGCGATACTACGCTCGTTGGCGATACCCATGATGAGGCCGCGACGC
The DNA here is from genome assembly GCA_024637035.1 of Actinomycetes bacterium. GTDB lineage: Bacteria > Actinomycetota > Thermoleophilia > RBG-16-64-13 > RBG-16-64-13 > JAHJSA01. The sequence goes on along the minus strand of JAGXFW010000032.1, from coordinate 44,880 downwards.
CCCTCGAGAAGCCCTGCCACGTACTTCCTCCCTTTGCCATGACTGCTCCGGCCACACGGCCGGGACCACACGGATGAGGGGATGCAGGATACCACGCGCACCATGCCCGAGCGCTCGGCGGGGAGCCCGAGGTTCGCTCTTCGCCGTCACGCGGTACACTCACGCCACGAGCTTTGCGACTGCCGCGCGCACCGCGCATCGTCAGATGACCAGGTCCGTCTCGAAGGGAGAACCACATGGAAGAGCTTCGCCGACTGCTCGCCCTGCTCGCCGACGCCCATGGCGTCTCGGGCTACGAGAGTGAAGCCTCGGCGCTGGTCGCCGAGGAACTGCGGCCGTTGGTCGACGAGGTCTCGGTGGACCTCATGGGCAACGTGATCGGCACCAGGAAGGGCGAGGGGCCGACCGTGATGATCGCCGCACACATGGACGAGATCGGCTTCATGGTGAAATACATCGACGAAAAGGGCTTCCTGCGCTTCGTGCCGCTGGGCGGCTGGTTCGATCAGATGGTGCTCGGGCTTCGCGTGATGGTGCACACGCCCAACGGTCGCATCCCGGGGGTCGTCGGCTCCAAACCTCCGCACATCATGGACGCCGAAGATAGGAAGAAGGTCGTCAAGATCACCGATATGTTCATAGATGTCGGCGCCACCAGCGCGGATGATGCCCGCGGTCTCGGGGTTGAGATCGGTGCGCCGGTCACCTTGGACCGCTCGATGGTGTCGCTGGCCAACGGGCTGGTGACCGGGAAGAGCTTCGACGACCGAGCCGGAGTGGTCATGATGATCTCGGCCCTGCAGCGACTGAAGGGCAAGGACGTCAAGGCCACGGTGCACGCGGTGGGAACGGTACAGGAGGAAGTGGGTCTCAAGGGCGCCCGCACGAGCGCATACGGCCTCGATCCCGACGCGGCCCTCATCGCGGAGGTGACCATCCCAGGTGACCATCCGGGGGTCACCAAGGACCAGCGGCATGTCGAGATCGGCAAGGGCCCGGTGATCACCATCGCCGACGCAGACGGCCGAGGCGTCCTCGTGCCGCGGACGATCGTCGACTGGCTCAGGCAGTCCGCCGACGGAGCCTCGATCCCGTATCAACTAGACGTGGGGAGCGGGGGTACGACCGACGCCACCGCCATACACCTCACCAAGACCGGGATACCCTCCGGCGTGGTCAGCGTGGCCACCCGGTACATACACTCCCCTATCGAGGTGCTCTCAATTGCCGATCTCGACTTGGGTGCGGAACTCCTCGCTCAAGCCATACTCAGCGCGCACGAGCACCTGTAGCGTCTACCGACGCCCGAACTGCCGCCGACCCGTCGCCGATCGCGACGGGTCGAGCGGTTCGTTTCAGCCCGGCGGCTCTGTCGACGCCGCTGATGTCGAACTGGACGGCGCTACGGAGGGTGGCGCCGGAAGGTAGTCGTCGCGGGGGGGGCTGAACGCTTCCACGATCACGGCCCCTTCCACGCTCCGCGCGCCGTGCGGAGTGTCACCCGGTATCGACCAACTATCCCCGGGCTGCACCGGCCACGACCCCTCCGCCCCGACGAGTTCAGCGTCGCCCGAGACGAGGTGGCCGGTCTGCTCGTGAGGATGGGCGTGGAGGGGGATGGCTGTACCCGGCTCGAGTTCGAAGCGCACGAGCATCGTGCGCGACCCTGTGGCGAGAGTAGTGCGGGTGACTCCCGGCGCCACCTCCACCGCCACTCCCGCGGCGGACTGCACCACCATAGGAAGAAGCGGCACCTGGTTGTCGGCGGCCCCCGGGAGCGCAGCCTTTCCCCCAGAGCCGGTCGCCGCCGCCTCACCGGCGGATGACGCGGCTGCCGCACGTGCCATGAGGAACCCGGCGAGGGCCTCGTCGCGCTCTCGTTCGAGTGACGCGGCCGACCGACCGGCCAGCGCGTCGGCGAGACCGGCCTCCAACACGTCGACCGTATCGGCGGGGAATTCCGTCCAGGTGGCGATGTCGCGCAGCATGCCTTCCTTGACATGCCCTAGGTGTTCGATGTGGCCGCGCATGCCGCCGTCACCGCCGCCGAGATGGTACAACGTGTGCGGTCCCATCGCCGCCCAGCGCAAACCCGGCCCGCTGGCGATAGCGCGGTCGACGTCGGCCACCGAGGCCACGCCGGATAGCACGAGTTCAACCGCCTCCCGCCACAGAGCCGCCGACATACGGTTGGAGAGGTAGCCGGGGAGATCGCGGGCAAGCACGACGGGGTCTTTTCCCACCGACTCGTAGAAGACGCGCGCCTTCTCAACGGTCTCCGGCGAGGTGGCCGTTCCCGGCGCGATCTCGACCAGAGGTATCAGGTGCGGTGGGTTGTACGGATGGGCGGCCACGCAGCGGGCCGCCCCAGGGAGGCCCTCTTGGATCTCGGTTATCGACAGGCCGCTGGAGCTTGTGGCCAGGATGGCATCGGGCGGCGCCGCCGCGTCGGCCTCGGCGAACACCGCGCGTTTCACGGCGAGGTCCTCAGCGACCGCCTCCTGCACCAGCGCCACGCCCACAACAGCGGCGGCCATGTCTGACACGGCCCGCAACGCTTCGAGCCCTACACGCGCCAGAGATTCCGGCGCCAGATCATGCGAAACCAGGAATTCGACCGCCTGGCGCACCCGGGGCAGGGCCGCGCGGGCTCGGTCGCCGTCGCGGTCGTAGAGGCGCACTTCCCGCCCGTGTGCGGCGAAGAGGGCCGCCCAGCTCGTTCCAGTGAGGCCCGCTCCCACCACAGCCACGGGGCGTGCACCCTTGTCGGGGCTCGTCACGAGCGTCTCCCTCCATATGCGATAACGACACCGGCCGCCCCAGAGGGACGGCCGGTCGATTGTACCGCGTCAGTGCACCCGGCCCGCCCGGGAACTCCCGGGCGTCCGGGGGAGGTTGGTCATTCCTTGGCGTAACCCACACCGCGGAGGCGGTCCGCCACCTCGTCAAGGATCACGGGATCGTCGATGGTAGAGGGCACCGTGAACTTCTCGCCGTCGGCGATCTTGCGCATCGTTCCCCGCAAGATCTTGCCCGAGCGCGTCTTCGGCAGCCGCTGCACGACCGTCGCAACCCGGAACGACGCCACCGGCCCGACCTGGTCGCGCACCATCTGCACGACCTCCTTGGCGATCTCATCGTAGTCGCGCTCGACCCCCGCCTTCAACACGCACAGCCCGAGCGGCACCTGCCCCTTGAGCTGATCCCCCACGCCGAGGACCGCGCATTCGGCCACATCGGGGTGAGTAGCGATCACCTCTTCCATGCGCCCCGTGGAGAGCCGGTGACCGGCTACGTTGATCACATCGTCGACACGACCCATGATGTACAGGTAGCCGTCTTCGTCGAAGTAGCCTCCGTCACCGGTGAAGTAGTAGCCCGGATATGCGCTCACGTACGACTCGATGAAGCGCTCGTCGTCCTCCCAGAGCGTGGGCAGACATCCTGGGGGCATGGGCAGCTTCATCGTCACGATGCCCTCGGCGCCGGCGGGCACCGGTCGAGCGTCGGCGTCGAGTACCTGGACGTCGTAGCCCGGGACCGGCTTGGTCGGAGACCCCGCTTTGATCGGGAACTGCTCGATGCCCATGCAGTTCGCGGCGATGGGCCACCCGGTCTCGGTCTGCCACCAGTGATCGATGACGGGCACGCCCAGCAGGTCGGTCGCCCAGTAGTACGTGTCCGGGTCGAGTCTCTCCCCGGCAAGGAAGAGGTACGTGAAGTGCGAGATGTCGTACTTCTTGAGGAACTCCCCATTGGGATCTTCCTTCTTGATCGCTCGGAAGGCGGTGGGAGCGGTGAAGAGCACCTTGACCTTGTGATCTTGGATCACTCGCCAGAAGGCCCCTGGGTCCGGAGTGCCGACAGGCTTGCCTTCATACAGGATCGTGGTGCATCCCGCGAACAGCGGGGCGTAGACGATGTAGCTATGGCCAACGACCCATCCGACGTCCGAGGCCGCCCAGTAGACGTCACCCGGCTGCACGTCGTAGATGTGCTCCATCGACCAGAGAAGGGCCACCGCGTGACCGCCGTTATCTCGCACGACCCCTTTCGGCTTGCCAGTGGTGCCGGAGGTGTAGAGGATGTAGAGCGGGTCGGTAGCCTCCACGCTCACGCAATCGGCCGGCGTGGCTTGCGCCATCACGTCGGCCCAGTCGTGATCACGCCCATCGATCATGGACGCGGTCGCCATCGGGCGCTGCAGGATCACGCAGCTCTCCGGCTTGCTCTCGGCAAGTTCGATCGCCCTGTCGAGCAGCGGCTTGTACTCGATCACTCGCGCCACTTCGATGCCGCACGAGGCCGACACTATGGCTTTCGGTTTGGCGTCGTCTATGCGCACCGCCAGTTCCTGCGGGGCGAAGCCGCCGAAGACCACGGAGTGCACCGCACCGATGCGGGCACACGCCAGCATGGCCACCGCGGCCTCGGGCACCATGGGCATGTAGATGACCACCGTGTCGCCTTTGTCCACGCCCAAGGCCCGCAGGGCGCCGGCGAAGCGGGCGACCTCATCGGTGAGTTCCGAGTAGGAGTACGTACGCGTGGTACCGGTGACCGGGCTATCGTATATGAGAGCCGCTTGCTCTCCCCGGCCGGCTTCCACATGGCGGTCGAGGGCGTTGTAGCAGGTGTTCAGACGTCCACCCCTGAACCAGCTGTACATGGGAGCGGCGCTGCTGTCGAGCACCGTGTCCCACTTCTTGTCCCAGTGGATGGCTTCGGCGGCTTCGGCCCAGAACCCCTGAGGATCTTCCAGAGAACGGCTGAATGCCTCGGCGTACTTCGAGCTCATGAACAGGCCCCCTTGTGCGGATGACATCGGCCCCCGAAACGGTGGAGCACCGGCCAATGCCCCATCCTGAGGCCGGCGTCCCCGACGAGGATGCTCGTCGATGGAGCATAGTAAGCTGGGATACGCCCGTCAACAACCTGGCACATGTGCGGTTGGAGAGGCCGGTCGGACGGTCCACACGAGACGAGAACCGACGCCCCGTCAGTCGTGCAGGGAATCGTCCTTCTGAGCCCGGCGCCAGGCGCGCGCGGATTCTGCAAGTTCACCGGCGATCGTGGGAGCGACCCGACCATGCACTCGCACGTCGGCGTCGCCGTAGTCGAACTGCACCACCCCGCGCTCGCGCACTCGCGCCAGGAGCGCGCCCTCGGTGTAGGGCAGACGCAGATCGACCTCGACCCATAGTTCGGCCAGGACCGCAGCAAGGCCGCTGCGCAACTCGTCGAGCCCCTCGCCTGTGAGTGCCGAGACCGCCACGGCTTGCGGGTCGCCGCGCGGAACGTTGAAGTCGGCCCCGTCCGCCGTCTCGACGGCATCTACCTTGTTGTAGGCGACGAGGCGGGGCTTGTGGCCTGCCCCCAGCTCGTCGAGCACCTCTTGCACGGCGCGTCGATGGTCGCGAAAATGGGTGTCGGCGGCGTCCACGACCTCGATGAGCACGTCGGCGCGCACCACCTCCTCCAAGGTCGCCCGGAACGCGTTCACCAGTTGGTGGGGCAGCTTGTGGATGAAACCCACTGTGTCCGACGCCACCACCACTTGACCCTCCCCCAGTTCCACGCGGCGGCTGGTGGGGTCGAGTGTGGCGAATAGCTTGTTCGCCGCCGCGGCCACCTCCTTCCCCACGAGGGAGTTCAGTAGCGTCGATTTCCCCGCGTTCGTGTAGCCGACGATCGCGACCGTCGGCAGAACCCGACGCGCACGCTCCTGGGACGCCGTCGTCCTCTGCAGGCTGACCCCCGCCACCTGCTCCTTCATCTTCTTGATGCGCTCCCTGATGACGCGGCGGTCGGTCTCAAGCTGGGTCTCGCCCGGCCCGCGGCGCGTGCCTATGCCGCCACCCATTCGAGAGAGGTGCGTCCACAGGCGCGTGAGTCGGGGCAGTTGGTACTCAAGGCGGGCCAACTCGACCTGGAGGCGTCCCTCGTGGGTGCGGGCACGCTGGGCGAAGATGTCCAGGATCACCCCGGACCGGTCCAGCACCTTGACATCGAGGAGCTTCTCGAGCGAGCGCTGCTGCTTGGGCGAGAGCTCGTCGTCGGACACAAGGAGGTTGAAGTCGCAGGCGCTCTTCGCTTCTTTCAACTCCTTGGCCTTGCCCGGGCCCAAGTACCACACGGGGTGCGGTGCCTGACGGTTCTGAACTACCGAGCCTACGACCTCCCCACCCGCCGTCTCGACGAGCGCGGCAAGTTCCAAGAGGGATTCCTCCGCGGTCCAGGAAGTGTCTTTTCCCGTGTCGACAGCGATGAGATAGGCTCGCTCACGCGCCTTCGCGGTCGGGAAGGGGGACGCTTGAGCCGGATCGGCCTTGCGCGTTCGGGCGGCTGATGGTTCTTTGTCGCTGGTCACCTTAAAGCAACTGTAGCACCCTGTGCCTGGCAGCGTCGGACCTAGCCCGTTGCGCGCGGGGCGGTCGCCGCCAGAGGTGGGACGCCACCCGCCGGCCGTGCTAGCATCGATGACGTGGAAGATGTCATCAACTCCTCCCCAGACACCTCCGTAACGCTCGCGACTTCCTCGACGGCGAGCCCCGCCCCCGGCGCCGTGATACTCGCCTGCGAGATGATCGAGGATGAGGTCGCGTCTGCTCTGGAGCGAACACGTGCAGGCCACGCCAGCGAGGCGTCCGCCGCCGCGCCCCTTGTGTGGATAGAGAGCGGCCTTCACGAGCGTCCCGAGAGGCTGCGGGACCACATCCAGCTGCTCATCGATCGCCTGGACGATGCGGTCGAGACCGGAGAGCTAGCCGAGCTACCTTCGGTGCGGCCCGGCGTAGGCCCAGCCGCCAACCGCGGGGAGACTGTGATCGTTCCCCCCTTTGAGGACGAACGCGGCACCGAGAACGGTCGCGACATCCTCCTCGCCCTGGGTTACTGCGGCAACGGCCTCCAGGGTCTCGTCTCCAGGCATCACCGGCTCGTGTTCCCCCGGGTGGACGACTGCATCTCCCTCTTCCTCAATCACGGGTGCACCCGTGACGAGATCGTGCGCGACGCCCACGCCTTCTATCTCACCAAAGGCTGGCTCTGCCACGACAACCCGGTGCAGGAATCGCTCGACACGTGGACGGAGCGCTTCGGCGCCGAGAAGGCCCGGCAGCTGCGAAAGACCACTCTTGCGGCCTACGAACGGGTGACCCTGATCGACACCGGCGCCTTCGACGTGGCCGCGACGCTTCCGGAGAGCCGCGCCTTCGCCCGTGACCTCGACCTCGATCACACGGAGGCTCCCGGCTCTCTCGTACTCCTCGAACGTCTCTTCGCGGGCCCATGGGACTCCGAGATCGTAGTCGTGCCTCCCGGCGAGGCCATCACCATACTTCATCTGTTCGAAGCCTGAGGGCGGCGTGCGGCTGGCCCGATCGCGGCCCGGCCTCCGCTAGTACTCCGGCCTCGGCGGCGCAACCACGCTGCGTAGTCGAGGCGGGCGAACCACCCTTCTCACTCCTCGAGCGTTGCCCGGGCGGACATCGCCGGGCGGCGGGCGGATCACGAGTCGGCCACGACCGCGCCGCGCCCCGCGAGCACCCGCTTCAGGAACTCACCGGTGTGGCTCGCCGCCACCTCTGCCACGTGCTCCGGCGTGCCCTCGGCGATCAGCAGCCCACCCGCGTCGCCGCCTTCGGGGCCCAGGTCGATGATCCAGTCCGCGCACTTGATCACGTCGAGATTGTGCTCGATCACCAAGACGGTGTTGCCCGCGTCCACCAGACGTTGGAGCACCACCAGCAGCTTCTCCACATCGGCGAAGTGCAAGCCGGTGGTGGGCTCGTCCAAGATGTAGAGGGTGTTGCCCGTGGCCACCTTCGATAACTCGGTGGCCAGCTTCACCCGCTGAGCCTCCCCGCCCGAGAGCGTCGTGGAGGGTTGACCCAGCTTGATGTAGTCGAGGCCCACGTCGTGCAGCGTCTGCAGGCGGCGCTTGATCTTCGGCTGGTTCTCGAAGAACGGGAGTGCTTCCTCGACGGACATGGCAAGAACCTCGGCGATGTTCTTGCCTTTGAAGCGCACCTCCAGCGTCTCCTGGTTGTACCGACGCCCGTGGCACACCTCGCACGGCACGTAGATGTCGGGCAGGAAGTGCATCTCGATCTTCAGGTTGCCGTCCCCCCGGCACGACTCGCATCGCCCGCCCTTGACGTTGAAGCTGAAGCGGCCCGGTTTGTAGCCGCGCACCTTCGACTCCTTGGTCTGCGTGAAGAGCTCGCGGATGTGGTCGAAGACACCCGTGTAGGTGGCTGGGTTCGAGCGCGGCGTGCGACCGATGGGCGACTGGTCGATATCGATGACCTTGTCCAGCTGCTGTATGCCCTCGATGCGGTCGTGGTCTCCGGGGCGCACCGCCACTCGGTTCACCAAGTTCGACAGGCTGCGGTACACGATGTCGTTCACCAGGGTCGACTTGCCCGAACCCGACACCCCGGTGACGCACACGAACATGCCCGTGGGGATACGCACGTCGATGCCGCGCAGGTTGTGTTGTCGCGCCCCGCGCACCATGATCTCGCCGCGGCCCTGTCGTCGGGTGGCCGGCACGGCGATGGAACGTTCCCCCGAAAGGAAGCGGCCCGTGACGGAGCGAGGCTCGGCCAGCACGTCGGCCAACGAACCGCTTGCGACCACCTCTCCCCCGTGCTCGCCTGCTCCCGGCCCCATGTCGACGATGTGGTCGGCCGTCTGCATGGTCTCTTCGTCGTGTTCCACCACGATCACGGTGTTGCCCAGGTCGCGCAGCCGCAGCAAGGTCTCGATGAGACGCTTGTTGTCGCGTTGGTGCAGACCGATGGAGGGCTCGTCGAGGATGTAGAGCACGCCCACCAGGCTCGAGCCGATCTGGGTGGCCAGGCGGATGCGTTGGGCTTCGCCGCCCGAGAGTGTGCCCGCGTTGCGGTGCAGGTTGAGGTAGCCCACACCCACCGACTCGAGGAAAGAAAGCCGCTCTCGGATCTCCTTGAGGATACGGCCCCCGATCAGTCGCTCGCGCTCGGTGAGCTCGAGATCTCTGAGGAAGCTCACCACCCCGGTGACCGGCAGCAGGCTGAGATCGTGGATGCTCTTCTCCCCAACCGTCACCGCCAGACTCTGCGGCTTGAGACGCGCCCCCTTGCACGCTGCGCACGGCACCTCAGCCATGTACTCCTCTATGCGGCCGCGCATGTACTCGGAGTCGGTCTCGCGATACCGGCGCTCGAGGTTGCGCACGAGGCCCTCGAAGCGAGTCATGTAGCTGCGGTGGATACCGCGCCGGTTCTTGAAAGAGATGTAGAGCTTGTCGTCGCCCGTGCCGTAGAGCACGACATCGCGCACCTTCTGCGTCAAGTCTTCCCATGCCGTATCGAGCGAGGCTTCGTACTTCTCGACGATCGCCTGCATGATCTGCTCGTAGAACTCGGAGGATGTACCACTCCAGGGAAGCACGACCCCTTCTGCGATCGAGAGCGAGGGGTTCCCGATGAGCAACCCCGGATCGATCTCCCGCCGCGAGCCGAGGCCGCCGCAAGAACTGCACGCGCCGTGGGGCGAGTTGAACGAGAAGATGCGGGGCTCGATCTCGGGCAGAGAGACCCCGTGTTCGGGGCAGGCCAGGTTCTCGGAAAAGAGCAGGGTGGATGGACGACCGGCTGACGCCGGCTTCGGTGCGCTCGCGCCTCCCCGGTCTTCTTCGTCCTGGCGGTCTTCGTCATCATGGCGGACATCATCATCGCGACGGTCCGTGGGGAAGCCGTTGAACACGTCGACCTCGAGGAGACCGCCGGCTTCGCTCAGGGCGGTCTCGACCGACTCCGAAAGCCGGCGCCGCACACCCTCCTTCATCACCAGCCGATCGACCACGATGCTGATGTCGTGGCGCACGTTCTTGTCGAGTTCGGGCAGAGCCTCGTCCATGACGAACTGCGTGCCGTCGATCTCGATGCGCGCGAAACCCTCTTGGCGGATGCGCTCGAAGACCTCCTTGTGCCACCCCTTCTGACCTCGGACCACGGGAGCGCGCAGCACGAACTTCGCGCCCATGGGCAGACTCAGGATCTGCTCGACGATCTGCTCGCGGCTCTGACCCTCGATCAGGCGCCCGCAGATCCAGCAATGCGGCTGACCGATGCGCGCGTACAGCAGGCGTAGGTAGTCGTAGACCTCGGTGACCGTGCCCACGGTGGAGCGCGGGTTGCGCGACGTGGTCTTCTGGTCGATGGAGATGGCCGGCGAGAGACCCTCGATGGAGTCGACGTCGGGCTTGTCCATCTGCCCCAGGAACTGGCGGGCGTACGAGGAGAGGCTCTCCACATAGCGCCGCTGACCTTCGGCGTAGATCGTGTCGAAGGCGAGGCTCGACTTACCCGACCCCGAGAGGCCGGTGATGACGATGAAGCGGTCGCGGGGCAGCCGGAGGGAGATGTCCTTCAGGTTGTGTTCCCGCGCGCCGACGATGACAAGGTCGCTGGTGCTCATGGGGAATCAGATTCTACCATCGGGGTCGGACGGAAGACGGGAATGCCCAACCCGGACGAGTTTGCCGTCGCGTTCTTCGCGGGAACAGGCCGCTGTATCCATCAGAGGACAGACTGAGCGGAGGCGACGATGACGCAACCCTTCCCCGTCGACGGAGTCGAACTCACGATCCTCCTCGTGGTGAGCGACGTGGAACGCTCCAAGCACTTCTACCGCGACGTGCTGGGCTCGACAGTCTACCGCGAGTACGGCGGCTCGAGCTGCGTGCTGCAGTTCCAAGGCAGCTGGCTGCTGCTGGTCACCGGCGGGGACCCCACCCCGGACAAGCCCACCGTCACCTTCGCTCCTCCGTCCGATCCGGACACGGCGACCCATGAGCTCACCCTCCGCGTGCCCGATTGCCGAGCCGCGTATGAGACTCTTCGGTCCCGAGGTGCAGTGTTCCTCACGCCTCCCGTCGAGAGCGGTTGGGAGACCCGGGCGTTCTTCCGCGACCCTGACGGGCACCTGCTGGAGATCAGTTCGATCAAAGCGCCCGCTGACGCCGACCAGGGTTAGTAGCAGCCTCCTAGGGGCTACTCGGGGCGATAGCCGCCTCTGCCGCGCTGCGTCTTCTTCTCCACCGGTCGGCGTTCGGTCTCACCGAGTCACGCGTCTACGCCGGGGCGATGCTCGTATGGCTTGTGGCGGTGCTGGGGGTATTGATGCTGACCGGTGGCTGGAGGTCCTGGAACCTGTCGCGCCACCGGGCGGGTCAAGCCTCGATCCAGGTGGAGCCCAATTGACGGCGCCACCCGGCGTCCCGAAGGTGGGGACTCTCGCCGCGCAAAGTGTGCCATGGATTCGCGCGGACTCCCCTTGATACGATCGGTGGCGGAAAGAACCGTCTCGTCGATAGGAGCGAGTGACCTACGTCTCGGGGGTGGAAAGCCGCCTTCCTGATCCAGGCAGCCACGATCGCAGGGCTGGTGGCAGCGTTCGTGGTGGGGACACTGCCTGCGTTCCAGCTCTGGGTCGGCGTTGTCCTGATGGTGCTGGGGATCGTGTTCATCATCTACAGGGCTTCGCTGGCCGAATGGGCCCGGTACGCGCAAGGGAATGCGTGGCGCTATGGGTGGTGGCCCCTCAAACCCAGCCTTGCCTTCCGCATGGGGATTCATCGTCTGGACGTCGTGGTACGGGCGGTCTTCCTCCTGCTGGCCGGTGGCGCGCTGGCAGCCTGGGGCGTATTCAGGATGCTCCAGTAGTACGCCCGGCCGGCGCTCCTCCCCTCCAGACTAGAGTTGCCGCATCCGCGGTATGAACCATCTAACATCATCCGCACCCATGCACGCAGCGACGGGAGGCTTGTCATGGCCAAAGCCGAGATACGCAACGAGATCCTGTTCAAGGCACCGACCCGCATCGGCCTTCTCGCCGACGTCACCGGTGCCCTACTGGCGGCGGGCGTGAACATCACTGCCATCGGCGCCTACGATAAGGGGGACACCGCCGAGTTCCTCCTTCTCACCAGCGACAACCGCCTCACCGGTGAGGCCCTCGCACCCCTGGGCGGCGAGGTGGGCCTCGTCCCCGTGGTGGTCACCGAGGTCGACAACCGGCCCGGGGAGCTCGCTGCGATAGCCCGTCGTCTCGCCGACGCCGGCATCAACGTGGCTCAGCTGCACGCCACTTCCACCGATGCGCCCACCATGACCATAGTCATGTTGACCAATGACGAGATCCGAGCGATCGGCATTCTGAGGGACGAGTAGCACACGCATCACGGGCCGCGCCTGAACGGAACGCTTCCCGGCCTACAGATGACGCGTCCACGAGCCGATAGTGCAGAGAAGGCGAACTCGGGCGAAACAGTCTGCTTCCGCAGACCGCCCCGCTATGGGCACATCGGGAGTCGTATTCGTGGGTCTCGGGGACATCATCAAGAAGAGCGCCGGCCTCCCCCCTATCGACATCGAGGGGGACCTCGACGCCTGGCGGAACCGCGTGCTCGAAACGCTCATGAAGACGCTAGTCCCGCTTGGGCTCGTGCCGATGCTCCCCAGTCTCCTGTTCGGAATATATGCCCACGAATGGGGCATGGTCGTCATCGACTTGCTCGTCTACTCCACGCTGGTGTTCGTGACGTTCAACCCCAAAGTCTCTCCCAGACTTCGGGGTGTCGCGCTCGTCACCACTATCCACGTGTTGGGATTCGGCCTACTCATCGCATCCAGCAGGATCGGGGGAGCCACGGTCTGGCTGGTGTTCGCCCCGTTCCTCGCCACGGTACTCTTCGACCGTACCGGAATGTGGGCTTCCACCTTCTGCAATCTGGTCGTCGTCCTCGGCATCGCACTCTGGGCTTCGTACACCGGCCCTTCAATGACCCCAGGGAAGATGCACGTGGCGGATTGGCTGGCGACAGGGGCGAACTTCGGCTTCGTGGGATTCGCTGGGTCGATGATAGTCGGCGGGGTACTGGCCGAGTTGAGAGCCGCTATGGAGCGGAGTCGCGAAGCGTACCAAGCGTTGCACGAAAGCCACGGTGAGCTGCGCTCGGTCAATGTCCGCCTGGAGACCGAGACCCGGGCCCTTCTGGCGGCCGAAATGGAGCGAGTGGCGCAGGGCGAGATGCGGGAGGAGCTGGAGATCCGCCTGCGTGAATCGCAGAAGATGGAAGCCATCGGTCGCCTCGCCGGTGGGATCGCGCACGACTTCAACAACATGCTCACGGCCATCCTTGGGTTCGCGCATCTCACCAGGGAACGGCTGGAACACGACCATCAAGCCCGCGATGACGTCGACGAGATCCGCCGGGCCGCTGAACGCGCTCAGGCGATGACCCGTCAGCTGCTGGCGCTCAGTCGACGCCAGATCACACAGCCGCACGCCATCAAACCGTCCGTGTACCTCGCGGACCTGAAGATGGTGCTCGCTCAGTTGGTCGGGGCGGGCGTCGAACTCGAACTACGGCTGGACGAGGACACCTGGGCCGTGCTCATCGATCCCGGCCAGTTGGACCAAGTCGTCTTGAACCTCGTCGTCAACGCCCGCGACGCCATGCCGGACGGCGGGCGGCTGACCATCAGCACCTCGAACGAGACGCTGGATCCCACCTCCCGCCACCTGCTCACCGATGGGCACCCTGCTTCCGGACCGTACACCGTTCTGAGGGTCAGGGATAACGGTCAGGGCATGACGCCGGAGCTGAAAGAGCGGATCTTCGAGCCATTCTTCACCACCAAACCCCGCGGCACGGGGACCGGACTTGGATTAGCCACGGTCTACGGGATCGTGGCCCAACACGGCGGGTTCACGGAGGTCGACAGCGCGTTGGGAGAGGGCACCGAGTTGCGCGTCTACCTCCCACGAACAGACGTACCGGTGGCAGACGAAGCTCTCATTCCGGAGCCACCGGCCTATGTCAACAGGGGGCGAGTACTCTTGGTCGAGGACGAGGCCAACGTGCGCAGACTGACGGCACGCGTACTAAAGAAGGCCGGATACGAGATGCTCGACGCAGATTCGCCCACCGCAGCCCTCACCTGTCTGGAGGACTGCGGATGGGAGATCGACCTCCTGGTGACCGATGTAGTCCTTCCAGGCATGAACGGGATGCAGCTCTACAACAAGATCCGGTCGCGTCTACCCGATCTGCGTGTGCTCTACATGTCTGGGTACGCGGAGGATGCCATCGCACGCCAGGGCATCCTGCCTCCGGGCACTGATCTGCTGGAGAAGCCCTTCCACCCAGCGACGCTCGCTACGCGGGTCGCGGCTGCCCTCGCTCGCTGAACCGACCTGGCGAGACACACATCTGGGCCGGCGAATAGCCGCCCGGGATCACGGCCCCGCTAGGGGCTCCACCTTCGCCTTGAGTTTCGCGATGATGGCATCGCCCAGGCCGACGAAGTCCACGAACCTGATCTCGACAGCGTGGCCGGTCAGCACGTCGCCGATGCCGGTCGGCACTCCTGTGGACTGGGTCAGCAGCAGGATCCCCCCGTCCATCGCGAGGTACGGGCCCACGACCAGAGCATCGGGGTAGTTCTCACCGGTAGCCAGAGCGATGTGCGAGAAGGAGAGTCCCTGCGCGGCGCCGTACGCCGCGATGAGAGCGCTCGTGTGGTAGCGATCGGTGCCCACGAGAGAGGTGGCGGTCACAGGCGCCGCCGGCTTGACGTAGGTGCCTACGACCAGCGCCGAGCTCACCCCCAGCGACTGGATGGCCGCCGCCGTGACGGCGGGAAGCGGCCCGCTCTGAGGGGTGAGCACGATGGCCCAGCCTTTCTTGGCCGCCAGTGGCGCTACGGAGAGCGCGTCGGGGAACTTGTCCCCGGAGGCGAGCACCACGCGTGTTACCGGACCTAGCTTCAATTTGAGCTCTTCCGCGAGGAGTGCCGCGGTGTGGTAGCGATCGGTGCCCACGAAGGACTTCACCGTGATGCCAGGGAGCGCGGCTTCGAGCTGCGTGCGCACCGCGGCAGGCAGGCCGATGAAGTACACCGTGTTCGGCGCAAGACGGGTGAGCTCGTCACGCACCGCCTGCGTCAGCCCGGTGGAGGGCGTCAGGATGATGGGACCATCGAAAGCGGCCGCGAGAGGCGCCGCCGCCAACGCGTCGGGGAAGTCGTCACCCTTCACCAGGAACACCGTGTTGGCACCGGTGGGATAGGCGGACTTCGCCACCAGTATCGCGGTCTCGTAGCGGTCCTTCCCCGTGAACACGGAGTAGACAGGCGGGGGATCTATCTTCCGGAGGATGTGGTTGAAGGTATCGGCAACGTAGAGGAAGTCATCCGGGCCCACAGCGATGTCCGAGGGTAGTGCGAAACGGGCGGCGGAACCGACGCCGTCAGCGCGGCCCGTTGCGCCCTGGAGGCCGGCTACCGTGGTCACCGCGCCCATGTGGCTCACTCTGCGCACCGCGCTGTTCCCCGCGTCGGCCACGAACAGAGCATCTTCAGCGCCGAGGGCGATGCCGGCGGGAGCGGAGAACCGTGCGCTCGAACCGAGACCGTTCGCGGCACCACGCACGCCAGGAGCTCCGGCGAGCGTGGTCACCACTCCCGTGGGGAGGATCATGCGGATCGCATGGTTGCCTGTGTCGGCCACATACACGGTGCCCGTCCAGTCGACCGCGATGCCCGCAGGCGAGCGGAAGCGCGCGTCGGAGGCCGCGCCGTCGGCAGTGCCCGGTTCGCCCGCCTTCCCCGCGATGGTCGTCACCGCGCCGGTGGGATCGATGGCGCGGATGGTGTGGTTGCCGGTGTCAGCTACATAGATAGTGCCTCCATCGTCCACCGCCACAGCCTTGGGACTGCTGAACCGCGCGTTGGGACCCAAGCCGTCGGCGCTGCCCGCGGCGCCCGCGGTGCCGAACGGAGTGCCGACCGCACCCAAGGAGCTGATCACTCGGATGGTGTGGTTGCCCGTGTCGGCCACGAAGAGCGTGCCGGTGTCGTCAACGGCCATGCCCGTCGGGTGATCGAAGCGAGCGGCGGCACCCAGGCCGTCGCTGTCGCCCGACAACCCGCCCGTGCCGGCCAACGTAGTCACTACCCCTACTGGGCTCACCGAACGGATGGTGTGGTTGTAGGTGTCGGCCACGAACACCGTGCCCGAAGAGCCGACCGCGATGCCATACGGGAGGAAGAAGCGAGCCTGCGGACCGGTGCCGTCGTCCGTTCCCATGCCCGACTTGCCGGCAAGCGTCGTGACGGCCCCACCCGGAGCGACCTTCCGCACCGCATGGTTCCCCGAGTCGGCAATGTACGCGGAGCCGCCGGTATCGACGGCGACGCCGCCCGGGAACAGCAGACGCGCCGTCGCGCTGTCGCCGTCGGCGCTTCCCCACGACCCCGGCTTGCCGGCGACCGTGGTCACCACTGCCGTCGAGGTGACGGCACGTACCGTGTGGTTGCCGAAATCGGCCACCAAGAGGTTCCCGGCCACGTCGATGACCAGACCTTTCGGCATCGAGAAACGAGCCGCGGCCCCGGTGCCGTCGGTGTCACCGGCCACGCCCGCCGTACCGGCGAACGTCGCCACGACTCCCGCCGGGTCGACAGTGCGGATCGTATGGTTGCCATGGTCGGCCACGAACAGAGTGCCGCCGGCATCGACCGCGATGCCGAAGGGGTGGTCGAAGCGTGCGACTGCGCCGGTGCCGTCGGCATTGCCCGCCTGGCCCGCGGCACCGGCCAGCGTGCTCACGGCGCCCCCCACTGCAATCACGCGGATCGTGTGGTTCCCGGAGTCGGACACATAGACGACGCCCGCCGCATCGACCGCCACGCCCTCGGGGAAGTCGAACCTCGCGACACTCGCGGCGCCGTCCGCGCTCCCGCGAGAGCCCGCGAGACCGGCAAGAGTCTGCACGACCCCGGCGGGACTGATCACCCGGATGGTGTGGTTCCCGGAATCGGCCACATACACGGTGTCGGCGGAGTCGATGGCGATCGCGCTCGGATAGGCGAAGCGCGCGGCCGAGCCGGTGCCGTCGGCGCTTCCGGCGACCCCCGCCGTGCCGGCCACCGTCGTCACGGCTCCCGCGGGGGTTATCTTTCTAACGGTATGGTTGAAGCTATCGGCCACGAACAGGTTGCCGGCAGAGTCCACGGCGACTCCCTGGGGCCAATCGAACCGCGCAGTAGAGCCGGAGCCGTCGGCGTCGCCCGACGCGACGGCGGGCCCGGCGAGCGTACCCACTATGTATGCCCCCAGCGCCGGTGCGGCCGACGCGAAGAGGAACACGAGAGCCACCGTCGCCAGCGCAATGGCATGCAAGCTGTTCGAACGCTTCGGAAGTCTAGAACGCACGATCCCTCCCAGATGCGTCATGGATGTCGGTTCAAGGAAGGGCCGAGCACGCGCGCAACCCTCCCGACAACGGTATACCGGGACACGGTGCGAGGCAAGTGGCGGCGGGGACCACGCGGGCGGCAGTGGGATCGGAAGCGTCTCCGCATCGAACGAAGAAGCCCCGGCGTCCGCTCGGGACTACCGGGGCCTCTCATCTACCAAGGTGGAGGTAAGGGGACTCGAACCCCTGGCCTCAACGCTGCCAGCGTCGCGCTCTCCCAGCTGAGCTATACCCCCACGTCGAGCGGAGACGGAGTATACCGGCTCCCTCTTGGGCGTGCAACCGAGCGCATGCGGTCTGAGCGCCGACGATCCAGAGGCACCGGCCCGGCGCCAAGCGCCCCCAGATCCCGGGCCCAACCCGGTCCTCGGAGCCGTCCCCGGCCGACTCCCGCACGGACGCTTCGCGGTCGATCGCTTGACTTCTGACGTGCCACCGTCGATTGTTTAGAATGCTTTGAGGGTGTGCCCGGCGCCGCAGTGACAGGGAGGGCCATGGATCTGCTCCGCTTTGTTTTCGAGCTGTTCGGCCAAGAGGCGCGCTTCGAGGCGCTCAGCGACCAGATGACCTTCATGGTCGTCCTGGTCTTGTACCTCATCGTGGCCGTGCTGGCCTTCATCTGGGTGCTGGCCTCCCTGGTGTTCGGAGAGATCGGCGACTTCTTCGACTTTCTCGACTTCGGCGGCGAAGGCACGTTCCCGGCGATGGGACTGGGCGTGCTCCTCTTCGCGCTGGGGGGAGCGCTCTCGCTGATACTGGGCGCCTCGCCGGGGTGGTCGGTCGCCTGGGGCCTGGGCCTGGGAGTGGTCGCCTTCCTAGTCGCGGTGAGGGGGATGCGCTGGCTCGAGTCCAACCAGACGAGCAGCACCCTCTCTTCCGACCGGGTCACCGGAGTGGAGGGCGAGTGGACGCTGACCGTTGAAGAGGGCGACGGCGTGAAGCGTGGGTTGGTGGTCGTGCACGTTGGTGGTATGCGCGAGGAACTGCGGGCGCGAACGAGCGACCGCGTCGCCGCAGGCGATCGCGTGAGAATAGTGAAGGCCGATTCGGCCCGAGATGTCGAGGTCGAGCTTCTGGAAAGGAACGGCGATGACTGATCTACTTGGCTTGGGGAGGCTGGCTGGCGTCCTCGTGATCCTGCTGCTCATCGCGGCGGCGATCCTGCTGTTCGCGCTAGCCGTGCGCAGCCGGTACAAAGTGGTGGGCCCCAACGAGGCCCTCATAATCAGCGGCACGCGCAAGAAGACAGCCGGACGGGCGCAGGTAGCCGGCATCGAGGTGGCCCACGAGGGGGCGCTCAAAGTGGTCACCGGGGGAGGCACGTTCATCTGGCCTCTTGTCCAACGGGCCAGCCGTATGTCGCTCGAAGCGATGCAGCTCCCGGTGACGGTGCGCTCGGTCCCCACCTCGAACAAGGTGCCCATCACCGTGGGCGCTACCGCCAACGTGCGAATCGGGAACACCATGGAGGAGATCAACTCCGCCGCCACCCGCTTCCTCTCCTGGGACGACAAGGCTCTCGTGCAGAGCATCAACGAGATCCTGGAGGGCTCCCTTCGCGCCATCATCGGCACCATGACCGTGGAGCGCATCATCGAGGACCGTACGGAGTTCACGAAACAGGTGCAGGCGGTGGCGGCCGAGGACCTCCGCTCGATGGGCCTGGTGATCGACGTCATGAACGTCAAGGAGATCACGGACGACCAGGAGTACATCCAGAACCTGGGGGTGCCCCGTGTCCAAGAGGTGCGCCGCGAGGCCGAGATGGCCCGTTTCGTCGCCGATCTAGCCATCGAGCAGGAGAACCAACGTACTGCCCGGGAGAAGGCGCAGGCTCGGCAGAAGAGCGACCTCTTGAATGCCGAGATCCTCCAACAGACCAGCGCCGCCGACATGCGGGCCAAGCAGGCGGGCCCCTTGGCGGAGGCAGAGGCGCGCAAGCAGGTGGTCGAGACGGAGACCCATGTCGCCCGACTGACCGCGGCCAGGCGCGAAGAGGAACTGGTGGCCGAGATCAAGAAGCCGGCCGAAGCCGACGCCCACCGCATCCGTATCACGGCCGAAGCGGAGAAAGACAAGGCGATCAGCATGGCCGAGGCGAAGGCAGAGACGATCAAGCTGGAAGGTAAGGCCACAGCTGAGGCCGCCGAGGCTCAGGCCAGAGCCGAAGGCACACAGGTGCGCGAGGTGGCGCTGGCCCATGCAGAGGGCCAGATGAAGGAGGCGGAGGCCATCAACGCGCTCACCGACTCCTCGGTGAAGCTGAGGATGCTCGAAGTGCAGCCCGAGATCGTCCGCGCGGGAGCTCAGGCCTTCCAGGGCATCGACCACGTGGTCTTGACGGGGGATCAAGGCTTGAAGTCGTTCATAGGGATGCTGCCGGTGCTGGTGAAGGAGTACATGAACGCGTCCACGGGAGGGTTCCTGGGCGGAGACGACGACGGATCGGGCCTGACGCAAAGCCCCGCTCCAGCGGCCCGAAGAGTGACTTCCGCAGCCGGCGCGACGAGCAGGAAGAGGACCGAAGCGGGTCCCGCCGCCACCCGCAGCCCTGCTCCCACCTCTCCCTCCGCTCCCACCCCTCCCCCCACTCCGACCGCGGCCCAGACCACGGCTGCGAATCAGTCGGCGCCAGCCGCCGCGGAGCGCGACCTGGGGGCCGATCTGCGCGAGCTGGTACTTCAAGCCGAGGGCGAGAAGCTCGATGAGAAGCTCTCCAACCTCTTGCCGGAGGCGGTCACCGGAGAGATCCTCAAGCGCTACGCGAAGGTGATGGAGTTGCCCTTCGGCGAGGGACTCGAGCAGTTGGTGCAGTTGGCCCGCACCGATCCCACCGTGCGCAGTTGGGTCAAGGCCCTCATGCCGCGGAAGCGCTGATCCAAGAAGGTGGCCCCGAAGGGCTCCCGGCTGCAGAAGGCGGCGAGGAGCCCTTCGGGGCGTGACCCGGCGGGGGGACCGGGAGAGGGATCAGTCGCAGGTAGCAGGCTCTTCGCTCAGCTTGCGCACCGGCCGCGCCTCCACCCTGAGGTCGGGCAGCCAGTGGAGGCCCCGCGGCAACCACCAGTTGGCGTTTCCCAGCAGCTTCATGGCCGCGGGCACCAGCACCGTGCGGACGATGGTGGCATCCAGGAACACCGCCACCGCCAGGCCGAAACCGAGCTGTTGGAACATCACCAGTGAACCGGCGGCGAATCCACCGAACACCGCCACCATGATGACCGCAGCCCCCGTGATGATGCGGGCGGTCGAGCCGAGGCCGAAGGCCACCGAGTCGGTATTGCTGTGGCCCTCGTCGAAGTGCTCGCGAATCCGGCTGAGCAGGAAGACGTGGTAGTCCATCGAGGTGCCGAACAGGATGGCGAAGAGGAACAGCGGGATCCAGGCCTCGATGTACTCCACCTGCTGCAGGCCGAGGAACTCGGCGCCCCAACCCTTCTGGAACACCATGACCAGGAGGCCATACGCCGCGCCTACCGAGAGCAGGTTCATCAAGATGGCCTTGAGCGGCACGACGATCGAGCGGAACACTGCCATGAGGAACACGAAGCTCAGGCTGAGCACGAACGCGAACACCCAGGGCGTGTAGGCGTCTATGGTCGTGAGGTAGTCCGCGATGCTGGCCGTCTGCCCGGTCACGAGCACCTCGGCATCCACACCGGAGAAGGCGGCCGGCACGGACGTGCCTCGGAGTTGGTCGACCGCTGCGCGGGCCTGCTCGAAGGTGAGGTTCGCGGTTTGAGGGAACTGGAGAAGGGTCAGATCGCCGCTCGGGGCCACCTGTGTGGTGATGGCTCCCTCGAAGGCGGGCTCCTCCTGGATCGAGATGGTCAGCCGCTCGACCGCCGCTATCACCGATGGGTCCGCGGCGTCACCGTCCACGGCTACGTAGACGCTTGTGAGCAGCGAGCTCGGGAAGTCGTAGGCCAAGATCTGGTAGGCGCGTCCCGACTCCGCCGCAGGCGGCATGGTGTCGGCGCCGCCGGCGCCCTTCTCGAGTTGGAAGTAGAAGCTCGATGCGCCCAACAGCAGACCGCAGGCGACCATGAGACTGAGCACCGGTCGGCGCATGACGGCATGACTGGCCCAATGCCAGAACCCGCGATCGGCACGGCCTTCTCGCTGGGCGCGTCCCAGGAAGGGCACGCGCAGGGAGTCGATCCTATCCCCGATCAAGCCGAGGATGGCGGGGAGCAGGGTGAGGGCCGCAAGTACGGCGCCGAACACCGCGAACATCGCCCCTAGGGCCATGCTGTGGAAGATACTGCTGGGCACAAGGAGCAGACCGGCCAGCGCGAGCACCACACATCCGCCGCTGAAGAGCACAGACCGGCCGGCGGTGCCTCCGGTGCGCGCCACCGCGTCGAGTTTCGAACGCCCCAGCCGCCGTTCCTCGCGGAAGCGCGAGATGATGAACAAGGAGTAGTCGATCCCCATGGCGAGGCCGATCATGGTGACCATGTTGGTGATGAACGAACTCAGCTCGAGCACCTGGCTCGTGACGGCCGCCATTCCCAGGGCCACGGTGATGGACACCAGCGCCAGAGCGAGCGGGATACCCGCCGCCACCACCGCGCCGAACACGAGCACCAAGATGATGAGGGCGACGCCTATGCCGAAGGTCTCGCCGGTGCGCAGGTCGCTCTCGCCGATCTCGTTGAACTCCTGCTGGATGCTGGCTCCCCCGGTCACGAGCACTTCGAAGTCCCCTTCGCCACCGGCGGACTTGACCGCTGCATGGAGAGCCTCGAGGCGCGGTGTGACGGTGTCGAGAGTTCCGGGCATGGACACCGAGACCACCGCGGAGTGTCGGTCGATGGAGACAAGGGACGGATCGGGCACCATCGTGTAACCCACTGCGCCCGAGACGACGTCCGTGCCGAGCCCTCCGGCCGCTGCGATCACCGCGTCGACCTTGGCGCGGAACGCCGCGTCATCTACCGTCAAAGTGTCCGAACTCACCACAACAAGCTCCGTCACCTGCTCCGTGGGGTTCAAGCGCTCGGAGATCAGATTGTCGGCCCGCACCGATTCAGGCTCGTTCGTGAAGCTGCCGTCACCGGAGAGGTTGCCACCGAGCAGGAGCACGACCAACGTCGCGCAGACGACGAGAGCGACCGCCCACGCGGAAAGGACCCGCCACGGATGCGACCCGCAGCGGCGCGCAAGCGATTCGAGGAACGACTGAGAAGACATGCTGTTGGACCCCCACCTTCGGGATTGCCGGATTCACCCGTACTCTACGAGCGCAGAGTCCGATTTGATTCAGGCATGTGGGGAGACCTGGGCCGAGCCCCTTGGCGGGCTGTCGGCCCGGCGAGTCGGCCAAGTCAGCCGGCTCGGGCGACCGGCTCGTAGTCGCGTCGGTCTACTCGAGCACTTCCCTCGGGGCTTCCTTCCAGAGGACGTCCAGCCGGTAGAACTCGCGCGCTTCTGGGGTGAAGACATGCACGATGAAGTCCAGGAAGTCCATCAGCACCCATTCGCCGGATGCCTGCCCTTCCACCTGCTTGGGCACTCGCTCCAGCTCGGTCTTGAGCTTGAAACCGATCTCCTCGGCGATGCGTCTGGTCTGCCGCACGCTGCGGCCGTTGCAGATCACCAGGAAGTCGGTGTAGGGAACCAGCTCGTGCACGTCGAGGATACGGATCTCCTCCGCCTTCATTCCTGAGGCGGTCGCCGCGGCCAGGAACGCGTGGCGGTGGATGAGCTCGAGTTCGGCGTTCGTGCTCGGTCGCCGCGGCTCGTCGCGCGCCGGCACGCCCATGTCCGACGACAGGGGCTCCTGGTCGGACTCTGTCGGGGCATCCTCGACGAGGCCTCCCTGGGGTTCCTCGGGGGGTGACGTGCGGTCGTCTTCGGGCATACGGTCTTCTACTCCCATTCGATGGTGGAGGGGGGCTTGCTGGATACGTCGAGGGCTACACGGTTGACGCCGGGCACCTCGTTGATCACTCGGCTCGAGATGCGCTCGAGGAGGTCGTAGGGCAGGCGGGCCCAGTCGGCGGTCATCGCGTCCTCAGAGGTGACCGCGCGGATGATGATGGGGTAAGCGTACGTGCGCTCGTCACCTTGGACACCGACGCTACGGATGCCGGGGAGTACCGCGAACGACTGCCACAACTCCCGATACAGCCCAGCGCGGCGCACTTCTTCGAGGACGATGGCATCGGCCTCGCGTAGGATGTGGAGGCGCTCCTCGGTGACATCGCCGATGATGCGTATTGCCAGGCCGGGGCCGGGGAACGGCTGCCGCCATACCATGGCGTCGGGCAGACCGAGCTCCTCGCCCACGATGCGCACCTCGTCTTTGAAGAGCATACGGAGCGGCTCGACGAGGTCGAAGTCCATGTGTTCGGGCAGACCGCCGACATTGTGGTGCGACTTGATCTTGGCCGCGTCACGGGTGCCCGACTCTATGACGTCGGAGTACAGGGTGCCTTGCACCAGGAAGCGCGCCCCATCCAACCCGCGGGCCTCTTCTTCGAAGGTGCGGATGAACTCCTCCCCGATGATCTTGCGTTTGGTCTCGGGGTCCTCGACGCCGGCGAGCTTGCTGAGGAACCGGTCCTGAGCGCGTACGTGGATCAGGGGAACGTGGAAGTGCCGCCCGAAGGCGTTCTCCACCTCCTCGCCCTCTCCCTTTCTCATCAGACCATGGTCGACGAAGATGCACGTGAGCCGGTCGCCAACGGCCTTGTAGGCAAGGAGCGCGGCCACCGCGGAATCGACCCCACCAGAGAGCCCGCACACCACGCGCCCGTCGCCGACCTGGGCCTGGATCCGCGACACCGACTCCTCGATGATCGACACCGGCGTCCAGACGGGAGCGATGTCGCAGATGCGGTAGAGGAAGTTCTTCAGGATGTCCTGCCCGTACTGGGTATGACGCACCTCGGGATGGAACTGAACGCCGTAGAGCCGCCGCACCTCGTCTTCCACCGCGGCCACCGGCAGGCTCCTGCTGCGAGCGGTCAGCTTGAACCCCGGTGGCGTCTCGAGTACCGCATCCCCGTGACTCATCCATGACGGCTGATGGCGGGGCAGGTCACCGAACAGCGGGCTCTCCGCCACCACTTCGACTTCCATGCCGCCGTACTCCGCCCGGTCGGTGCGAGCGACGACGCCGCCGCTCAGCTTCGTGAGCAGCTGCAGCCCGTAGCAGATGCCCAGCAGCGGCACGCCGAGTTCGAGCACCGCGGGATCCAAGGTGGGCGCGCCGGCCTCGTTCACGCTGCGGGGCCCGCCGGAGAGCACGATGCCCGCGGGATCCATCGCCCGCAGCTCTTCGACGGGAGTGTCGTACGGCACCAACTCGGAGTACACGCGGCACTCCCGGATGCGCCGGGCGATCAGCTGCGCGTATTGGCCGCCGAAATCGAGCACCAGGACCTTGCGCAGGGTCTCATCGAACGTCATACCGGCGTGACCTCCTGTACATCCACGCCGGGAGCCAGGCGGCGGGCATCTTGGGGATCGAGCACTCCAGCCCCGAGCCGCAGCGCATTGGCCGCGGCGCAGGCGAGTCCGAAACGGATGCACTCATCGGGTGCGGCTCCTTCGAGAAGACGCGCCGCGTAGCCGCCCACCATCGAATCGCCCGAGCCCACGGTGGACACAGCCTCCACCTGCGGCGCCTTGCCCATCAGAGTGCGAACGGTATCCCCCTCTTCGACTTGGGCGACACAGCCCAGGCGCGACTTGATGACCACAGACACTGCTCCCAACTCACGGAGGTTGCCCGCCGCGCGGATGAAGTCGTCGTTAGAGGTGAACTCGTACCCCACCACCATCTCGGCCTCCTCCTGGTTCGGGAAGACCACGTCGGGTCCGGCACGCACTCCGAGCCGGAGTGCCTCACCGTAGGTGTCGAACAGCACGGGCACCGACGTCCGCTTGAGACGAGTGATGAGTTCGACGTAGAAGCCGGATGACAAGCCGCGCGGAAGGCTGCCCGCCAGCACGACCAGATCGGCGGCCTTGACGAGATAGTCCAGCTTCTCGAGCATCAACTCGAGCTCGGCGGCGGAGATATCCGGCCCGTACTCGTTGATCTCGGTGGATCGATTCGAGGTCGGGTCGAGCACGGCCGTCGACGTACGCGACACGTCTTCGATACGCACGAAGTCGGAGAGGATGCCTTCGCGGTTGAGGTCGGCGATGATGCGGTCGCCGGTGCGGCCGCCGGCGAACCCCGTGGCGATCACCGGCTGCCCAAGGGTCTTCACCACACGCGCCACGTTGATGCCCTTGCCGCCCGCAAGGGTGATCGTGCCGCTGGCTCGGTGGCGGAACCCCACGTCGAAGTTGGGCACGGTGAGCGTGCGGTCCACGGCCGCGTTCAGCGTAACGGTAAGGATCATGTTGTACTCGCGCTTGCTGCTGTCACGCTCATGCTGTACTCACGCTACCTTCCCCAACCATCTGATCATCCGATCCCATACGTAGCGCAACTTCACGCCGAGCGTAGGTGCTTCGATCGCCCGCTCGGCGACCAGATCTACTTCGCCTATGACCCCGTCGGCCGTGGCGAACGTGACCTTCCCCAATGCCTGCCCCCTCACCACAGGCAGTACCAGCTTCTCCTGCACGGTCACCGTCTTGGTGACCACGTCCTCGTCATACAGGGTGCGCACCAGCTTCCGATCGGTACCGACGGCCAGCTTCTCCCCCACGTGATACGGCACATCCATCTCGGCGATCGGCAGACCTTCGTCGATCAGATCCACCTGCCGGTACCGGGCGAACCCCCACTCGAGCAGAGCCACCGTGTCGTCGTTCACGGATCCCTTGTCCTTCTCGCCAAGTATCACGCTCACCAGCGAGGCTCCATCCTGAGCTCCGGAGCCGACCAGGCAGAACCCCGCCGGGCTGGTATACCCCGTCTTGATGCCCGTGATGAACGGCACGGCGCCCACGAGCGCATTGCGGTTCTCGAGAACGCGGTCGTACTCGCGTCCCTGCCACGGGATCTTCACCGTCGGGGTCGCCACGAGCTTCCGGAACAGATCGTTCTTCATCGCATAGCGCGAGAGGATCGCAAGATCGCGGGCAGACGAATAGTGTTCCTTCGCCTCGAGCCCGTGCGGATTTGCGTAATGAGTGTTGGTCATGCCGAGTTCCACTGCCTTCGCATTCATCGCCTTCACGAACGATTCGAGGTCACCCGACGCCGCCTCGCCCAATGCGACGGCAGCGTCGTTGGCACTCTTCACCATGAGTGCGTAAAGCATCTCCTCGACAGTGAGCTCTTCGCCCGGCTCGAGCCAGATCTCGGATTCCCCGGCCGCGGCCGCCTTCTTCGAGGTCTTGATCACCTGCTCGGGCGGCAGCAACTCGATCGCGAGGATGCCGGTCATGATCTTGGTGGTCGAAGCGATGGAGCGTCGCTCGTCGGCGGCCGTCTCGTACAGCACCCGCCCATCGTCCAGATTCATGAGGATCGCCGCCGCGCCCCGAGGCGCCGGTGGCGTGGGTGGAGCAGCCTGAGTGTCTCCGCCGCCGCTAGCGACCACCACTTCCGACGATACCTGCACCTGCTGGGGCTGCGCTGCGATCTCCCCGCCGGTTGCCGCCACGCTCGTGCTGGTGGCGGTGATCCCCGAGGCGGTGCCCAAGCCGAGGTAGGAGGTGGTTCCGGATCCAAAGACGAGGATAGAGAAGAGCAGCAGAAGTAGCGCTGCGCCCCGACGCGTCATTCTGGGATCCATGGGCGGAAGTATAGCATGCGGCATCTGCCCGAAGACCCCCGAGGAACCCGGTATACCCGTGCGCGGGCCAGGTGTCGGCACCTACCCCGATGCTATACTCGCGGCCAAGGGGGAGCTCCAATCACGGACGGAGGTACGGAGATAGGCGAAGCTCTGCGCACCGCGTGGACGCGACTCTCGCGCAAGCAGTTCTTGTTCTTCTACCCTCTGTTCCTGGGGATGGCGAACCTGCTTGCGTTCCTCGCCGTCTACTCCTCGCTCGAGGACACCCTCGCGTTCACCGCTTTCGCGAAAGCCGACTACTCTCGCTGGCAATACATCCAGGAGCACCTAGTGCAGCTGTCGGGCAACTGGGCAGCGATGTCTGCCGCGGCCGCGGGTGTCGTGATCATCTGCCTGCTTACGGCCGCCGTTCGGGCGCCCTACTATCGGGCGATCGCCGGCAACCGATACCCGCTCTCACCCGAATCGCCCGGGGAGTTCCTGCGCCTCGCGGCTTTCATAGCGATCACCTACTTCATCTTCTACCTGCCGCTCTTCTCCGTGACCGCGGAGTCTACTGAAGGCCAGATCCTCGCCTCAGCACTGCTCGTGGTGGCCGTGTTGCTGGTGTTCGCCGACTATGCTCTCGTCTTCGAACGCCTCGGCCCACTCCAGGCCATGCGCAGAAGCGTGCAGTTGCTGAGACGCGGCTGGCACATCGCCATCATCATCTACCTCGCCATCTATCTGCTGTGGGCAGGCATGTTCGCGGCTTTTGGGTACTTCTACGACAACGCCACCTCGGTGTTCCCGCTGTTCTTGCTCAGTCAGCTCATCATCGAAGCGCTTGCCACCGTCCTTATCGACGTGGTGCTCATCTTCACGTTCGACTACCTGCGGCGGGGTCGAGCGTGAGCGATCGGCGGCAGGATCTGTGAAGTGGCGATGAGTCCCGGGGTGACGAAGGCGGTCATGGATGAGACTCCCTCGCGCAACCAGGAGCGCGCCCTCGCCCTCACCGCGGGTCCGTTGGGCGGCGTCGAGCTCCGACCGTCGCGCGCGTTCGTGTGGCTCGGTGAGCGGGCAGCGGCACGTGAGTGGGTGCTGCCCATCGACGCCCGTCCCCGGCTACTCCGCGGCGCCCGGCGTCGACGCCACGTCGATATCGGCCCGTGCAGCGTCAGCTATCTGGGCAACCCCGCGCTCACGGTCGGCTTGTTCGTCTTCCGCGCGGCACGCAAGGCACTCGGACGCGGCAGATAGTCGAGACCGGCAGGCGGGTGCCGCTCAGGGCTGAGGGATGCGCAACACCGTGCCCACTTGGAGTTCCGTGGGATCGCCGATGCCGTTGAGCTCCATCAGTTCGACGGCGGTCACATCGAACTGCCGCGCGATCTCGTAGGGGCTGTCGCCCGCCTTCACCGTGTAGGTGCGGGGCTCCTCCGCGGTGGCTTCGCCGGCGTCCGATCCCCCGGAACCGTCCCCGCCGGCCTGGGTCGGGTCGATCGTCGTGGTGGCGGAGTCCCCTCCCGCGCCGTCCGTGCCGGGCGAAGAAACCCCGGGGTCCATGGCGCCCGAGTCCGAACTTCCCGTGTCGGTGCCCGCTTCCGGGCTTTCCGCACCCGTCGGACCGGTGGCGCCGGGACCGAAGAGCTCTATCACCGTGGTCCGGGTAGACGGGGTTGCGACACCGGTCTCAACAGGTCTGAGCTCGCCCGCCAGGAGGTCGCTCTCGGCCAGCGCACCGATGAGTGCCATGAAAGCCGCGAGGGCTAGAAAGGGCGCCAGCACGCGTGCGATCGCGGTGCCCATCAGCGACCGGGGCTCCCGACCGCCCAGAGGGCCGCCCGCATGTGCTCGGCCTCGGCCCGCGCGGCGGAGAGCCAGTGCCCGCCGCGTGCACGATGGGCATAGAGGATCGCACGCGACGAATTGACCACCGCCCCGGTACCGCTCGCGTCGAACAGCTCACCGATGTCGTCGGCTGTCGCCCCTTGAGCCCCGTATCCCGGCACGAGAAGAGGTATGCCGGGCAGCTTCGCGCGTAGCATCTGGGCTTGGCCGGGATGCGTGCCCCCCACCACCGCCCCCACCGAGGAATATCCGGCGACGCCGTACGTGCCCTCCGACCACCGAAGCACCAACTCGGCGACTCGATCGTGCACGAGGTCGCCGGTTTCCGTGACGAGATCCTGGATCTCGGCGGAGCTTGGGTTCGAGGTCTTCACCAGCACGAAGAGGCCTTTGCCGTCCTCGCGAGCACGGCGCAAGAACGGCTTCATGCCGTCGGTGCCGAACCACGGGTTCACGGTGACCGCATCGGCTCCCACCACGTCGAGATGAGCCCGGGCATAGGCCTCCGCCGTGCTGCCTATGTCCCCCCGCTTGGCGTCGGCGATGACCAGGTACCCCAAGGACCGCGCCTCCGCGACCATCTCCTCATACAACCGGTACCCGGTGGAGCCGAGGGCCTCAAAGTAGGCGAGCTGGGGCTTCACAGCCACGACGACATCAGACAGCGCCCCAAGAAGGTCGCTGAGGAACGAGTGGAAACACTCAGCCACGGCCTCCGCTCCGGCGGACACGCCGTCAGGGACGAGCGCCCGCACATCGGGAGGCAGCAAGTCGAAATCGGGGTCGAGGCCCAGTACTACGTGCGAACGCTTGCGTTCAACGGCCTCAAAGAGACGGTCTGCGAAGTTGATCACGGGCTCCGCCAAAGGAAAGGGCCGCCCGAGCCGGCGGCCCTGAACAGAACAAGAGAGGAAAGCGTTAGCGGACCGAGGCCTTGAGGCTCGTGCCGGCGCTGAACTTGGGAACCTTGGTAGCAGCGATCTGGATCTTGGCCTTGGTCTGCGGGTTGATACCCTCGCGGGCCTCACGCTTCTGTACGTAGAACTTGCCGAAGCCGGTGAACTGAACGGCCTCACCTTCTGCGAGAGCTTCCGTCACTACATCCACGAACGCGTCGACTGCTGCCGCGGAGTCTTTCTTGCTCAGCCCCGTCTTGGCCGCGAGTTTGTCGACAAAATCAGATTTGGTCACCGTTGCCTCCCTTGGTCTTGTAGTCCAGCGCAACCTTACCAAAAGCCCTATTCGCGCACAAGGAGCGCGACCTTACGAAGTGCAGATCGCCACGCCGCGGGCGCGGCGTTTCAAGCCCCGATACCGAGTTCCGACGAGGTGAAAAGGGGCCGCAGCGTGAGGCCCCGCGCCGCGGCGGCCTCGGCTCCCCCCTCTTCGCGATCGACCACGCAGAAGAGATCCTCCACGATCAGACCCGCCTCCCGCAGACGGTCGACGGCAGTCAGCGCCGCTCCGCCGGAGGTGACTATGTCCTCCACGATGGCCACCCGTTCACCCGGCGACCAGGCTCCCTCGATGGCCTTGGAGGTGCCGTAGTCCTTCTCTCCCTTCCTGACGATGAGGAATGGCATGCCGAGCTCAAGCGACAGGCCCGCGCCGAGGCTCACTGCGCCCAGTTCCGGGGCGCCGAGGCGCTGATAGCCCGCACCCGCCGCTAGGCGATCTCGGATCATCAGTGCCATCTCGTGGACGATGCCCCGCAGGACGCGGGGTTCCGTCTCGAACAGATACTTGTCGAGGTAGTACGTGCTGCGACGACCCGACCGAAGGATGAAATCGCCCTCCAGATATGCCACCCCCATAAGCAACTTCCCAAGCGATCGCTTCTCCACGGTGCCGCTCACGTGCCGGCGACAGTGACGTCGGTGACGGCGAACGAAGGTGTGTACACGCTGCCGGAGAAGGGGATCCAGCGGGCATCGCCAGCTCTGTCGCCCACGTTGCTCAGCAAGCCCACGAGATCTGAGGCGATGGTCACCTCGCGCACCGCCGTCGTCAGGGCGCCGCCCTCGATGAGCAGCCCGCGAGCCCCCACCGAGAACTCGCCGCTCACCGGGTTGGCGCCCGAGGCAAGACCGGTGATGCCCACCACGTACAAGCCGGTGCCCACGCGCGCGAACAGCTCTTCGAGGGTCCCCTCACCCGAGGCGAGCATCAAGTTCGAAGCCGCAACCCCGGGAGAACCACGATAGCTGCCTCGCTCGGCGTTGCCGGTGGATCGCGCACCGCCACCCTCGCGGGCGGCGGTATACGTGTCGTGCAGGAATCCCCTCAGTACGCCGTCCTCGATGAGAGGAGTCACCTTGCGCGGCACCCCTTCATCGTCGAAGGAGGCGCTGGCCATGCCGTCAGGATGCAGTCCGTGGTCCACGAGCGAGAACGAGGGCGCTGCAACCAGCTCGCCGACCTTGCCGGCGAACAGCGACCGGCCCTTCTGCACCGCGTCCGCGTTGAGCGCCCGGGCGACCACGCTGAAGACAGCCGCTGCGACCTCCCGGTCGAGAACCACCGTGTACTTGCCCGTGGGACAGGGGCGCGCCCCGAGAAGTCTCGAGGCTTGGAGCGCCGCATCCTGAGCCGCCGACACCGGGTCGAGTTCCTGAGGTTCCCTTCCCGTGACGAAGCCCAGACCGGTCTGCACGTCGTCCCCTCGGCGGGCATGGGCGGAAAGGTACACGTAGCAGAAGGTCTGCTCGCCGTAGGCCTCGACTCCCTTGCTCGAGACGATCGCCATGCGTGTCGCCGAATCGACGTAGGCGCTCTCTTCCACGGTCTCGATCTCAGAAGAGCCCAGAGCGGTCTTCTCCGCCTCTATCGCCAGAGCGATCTTCCGCTCGACGGGCGTCGAAAGGAGGGAAGGCCGCCACAGCCCCGGCACCTCAGGGTACGATTCCGCCGCTTGGGGCAGCGAGACGTGTTCATCGACATCGGCAGCCGCCGCGTTGGTCGCGGCCATGGCCACCACCTCGTCGAGCGCAGCCGGAGCGAAATCGCCGGTGTACGCATACCCGGCTCTGCCATCGGCCACGTACCGCACTCCGATGCCCCGGGGCTCACCGGTCACCAGCGATTCGACTTCACCCTGATACACCTTCACGGTGAGCGTCTCAGAGTGTTGCACGTAGACCTCGATGTCACCGGGAAGCCCGGACGCCCGCTCCAGCACCGAGCGCCCGACATCGATAAGTTCGCGGCCCGCAAGCTCGGTCATACGGCCGTCCCCCCCACCGTGAGCTCACGCAACCGGAGTGTGGGTTGGCCGGTGCCCACCGGCACCGCCTGCCCCTCCTTGCCACACATGCCCGCTCTCACCTCGAGATCGTCGGCGATAGCGTCGATGGCCTCCAGCACCTCAGCTCCGTTACCGATCAGCGTCGCCCCCTTGAGGGGTGTGCCCACACGACCCCCTTCGATCAGGTATCCCTCGGACACCCCGAAGACGAAGTCTCCGGTGGCGGGGTCCACCTGACCGCCGGAGAGACTCTTGGCGTAGAACGCCCGCGGAGTGTCGGCGATAAGGTCGGCGGCCGACACGCCGCCCGCCGCGAAGTAGGTGTTCGTCATGCGCGGGTACGGCAGGTGGCGGTAGCTCTGGCGGCGACCGTTGCCCGTGGAAGCCAGCCCAAGCTTCTCCCCGCGCAGCACGTCGGTGATGTACCCGGTGAGGATGCCCTCTTCGATGAGCACCGTCGCCTCGGTGGGCGTGCCTTCGTCGTCGATCGCGTTGCTGCCCCACATCCCAGGGGTGACTCCGTCGTCGTAGGCTGTGACGAACGGTGCCGCCACCCTCGAGCCGCGGCGGCCCTCCCAGATACTGGTCTTCTTCACGATGAAGTCCGCTTCGAGCCCGTGACCGCAGGCCTCGTGGAACAGCACCCCGCCGAACCCGTTGGCCAAGATGACGGGCATACGCCCGCCCGGAGCAGGCCGAGCGTCGAGCATGATCAACGCCTTGTCGGCCGCCTCGAGAGCGGTGCGCAGGTGAGCCTCACCGTCGAAGATCTCAAAGCCGACAGTGCCTGCGAGTGTCTCGTAGCCCGTCTGGATGGACCCGTCACGCTGAGCAACCACGTTCACGCTCAACACCACCCGCGTGCGGTCGTCGGTGGCGAAAGGACCACGAGACGAACCCACCCACGTGCGTTGGCGCCCCTCGGAATATCCCACCGCGACCTGACGGATCTCGGCTGACCTCTCGCGGGCCACGCTCTCGGCCGCCCGCACCAGGTCCGTCTTCGCTGCAGTCTCGACGGCGATCGGCATCAATCGAGGCAGGGGGCGAGGCTCCAAGGTGATCACGCGGATGGAGGAAGGAAGCGCGGCGGCACCTCTCACACTCGCACTCAGCCGCTCGGCGAGTGCGACCAGCGCCGATTCGTCGAGGGAGTCTGTGAAACCGAACGAAGTCGTTGGGCCCTTGACAAGACGGATCGATGCGCCCTGATCTATGCCCGACGAGACCTCTTCCAGCCTGCCGTCATCCATACGGACGGACAACGAGGACCGGTCTTCCGCGAAGACCTCGGCGTAGTCGCCGCCGTTGCGCAGAGCCACCCTGAGGACATGCTCCGTCAGTTCCGGGGAGATACCCGGGGAAAGATGCCGCATAGGCATGTACGCTCGCTTCTGGGAGACGTTTGGGTGAGGTCGGCGGGCCGACCGATCAGGCGAGGACCGGGCTCATGGCCAGGACATCGTCTGCAAGGGCGAGGAACTCAGCCGCCTCAGGCGCGGAATCATCGAGAGCGAGCATCGAACCGTCATCGAAGTAGAGTTCGACAAGCGGCTTCTTCTTGCGCATGAAGAAGAGGTAATAGACTCCGGCGGCCGCGGACCCGATGACCGACACGAACCCGAAGAACTTCAGCAGCTTCTTCATCACGCCTCCACTCCCGGATCGTCCGTCATCTCGACGATCTCGTCTTCGAAAACCGCTTCCTCCACTATCTCGACTCCCGCCGAGCCCGCGTCGTCGATCTCTTGGGCGTCACGGATACAGGTCTTCATGTCGTAGAACACCAGGCCGATGCGGCTGTCCTTCTTCGCTGTCGCCAGGATGCCCATGCCGGCAGCCTCAGGTTCCTGCACCAGGAAGACCATGCCGCCGCCGGTCTCGGCCACGAGTTGCGTGAGAGGCGCGGACCCCATATCGGCGGCCCTGGCGGCACCCGCCACGGCTAACTCATGCGCCTTCTTGACCATGGTCCCCTGAAGACTCTCGGGAAAGTTCGACACGACGACCTGGTCGCCGGCGAAGAGGACGGCCTTGTCCACATCTGTGGAAATCTCCAACATCTCCGCAAAGGCCTTCTCTGCCTGTTCCTTCACTAGGGGACTCCTTTCTCGAACCGGACCTCAGACCGCAGGTGCAACGCTGGTAGCAGCATCAATTGTATCACTACCATCTTGGGCGTCCTCCGGAAACCCCGGGGGCCGCTTCGGGGCGCGGCCGGGCAGTCATCCACGTCGCGCGGATCACCGTGAGACTCCCGTCAACCGCCCGCGAAGAAGTTGGTCTCCAGGTTCTGGTCATCGGGGTAGCGCGCAAAGGACCCGGCGTAGTCGAGCTCTTTGCGGAAGAGCAGGAAGATGCTCACCGCGAACGTCGGCAAGGCACGCGCGGCGAGCGACGAGATCTGCTCCCTCCCCCAGTTCAGCGGCTTCTCAGAGAGCATCGTGAGCATGTTGACTCCGACTTTGAGTTCGGGGGCCGGCAATCGCGGCGACTCTACCCCAGATACTCACCCGGGGGCGACCGAGTCAAAAAGAACGGGGGCCGCGGCCGGATCGGCCGCGGCCCCCGAAGGACCGTCGTCAAATCAGGCGGCCACCGACACGAGGCCGGCGGCGCCGTCTGTGACGGGGGTTCTTACATCATGCCGCCCATGCCGCCCATGCCGCCCATGCCGCCGCCGCCCATGCCGCCGCCTGCATTATCGTCAGGCATGTCAGCAACGATGACTTCGGTGGTCAGGATGTTCTTGGCGATGGAGGCCGCGTTCTGGAGAGCGGAGCGCGTGACCATGGCCGGATCGATGATGCCGGCGCCGATCATGTCTTCGTACTCACCGGTGGCGACGTTCAGGCCGACGCCGTTCTCGCGCACCTTGACCTCGTTCACCACGACCGAACCT
This sequence comes from Actinomycetes bacterium, assembly GCA_024637035.1. Lineage (GTDB taxonomy): Bacteria > Actinomycetota > Thermoleophilia > RBG-16-64-13 > RBG-16-64-13 > JAHJSA01. The sequence goes on along the minus strand of JAGXFW010000032.1, from coordinate 9,877 downwards.
TCCAGACCGGCGTTGTTCGCCAGCTGACGGAGAGGCTCTTCGAGGGCACGAGCGATGATGTTGACGCCCGTCTTCTCGTCGCCTTCGGCCTCGACGGCCTGCACGGCGGGGATAGCCAGCACCAGGACGACTCCGCCGCCGGGGACGATGCCCTCTTCGAGGGCGGCCCGAGTGGCGCTCAGAGCGTCTTCAACACGGTGCTTCTTCTCTTTGATCTCGGTCTCGGTCGCGGCACCGACCTTGATCACCGCAACACCGCCGGCCAACTTGGCCAGGCGCTCTTGCAGCTTCTCGCGGTCGAAGTCGGAATCGGTGTTCTCGATCTCGGCTTTGATCTGATTGATCCGGCCCTTGATCTGGTCCACATCACCGGCGCCGTCGACGATGGTGGTGTTGTCTTTCGTCACCACGATCTTGCGGGCGCGACCGAGCTGAGTCGCTTGGGTGTTCTCAAGCTTCAGACCGAGTTCCTCGGTGATGACCTCGCCGCCGGTAAGGATGGCGATGTCTTCGAGCATACGCTTGCGACGGTCGCCGAAACCGGGAGCCTTGACGGCGATACCGGTGAAGGTGCCGCGCAGCTTGTTCACCACGAGGGTGGCGAGAGCTTCGCCCTCTACGTCCTCAGCGATGATGAGCAGCGCTTTGCCCGACTGAATGACCTTCTCGAGCACGGGAAGCAGATCCTGAACGGAACCGATCTTCTGGTTCGCGATGAGGATGAAGGGATCCTCGAGCACGGCTTCCATACGCTCGGGGTCGGTGACGAAGTACGGCGAGAGGTAGCCCTTGTCGAACTGCATACCCTCGGTGAACTCCAGGTCCATGCCGAACGTGTTGGACTCCTCGACGTTGACAACGCCGTCCTTGCCGACCTTCTCGATGGCGTCGGCGATGACGTCGCCGATCTCACGGTCGTCGGCGGAGATGGTAGCCACGCGGGCGATCTCTTCCTTGCCCGAGATCTCCTTGGATTGAGCTTTGATCTCGGCGATCGCGGCCGTGACGGCCTTCTCGATGCCGCGCTTGATAGCAAGCGGGTTCGCACCGGCGGCTACGTTCTTCAGGCCTTCGCGCACGATGGCCTGCGCCAGAAGCGTAGCGGTGGTGGTGCCGTCACCGGCGATGTCGTTGGTCTTGGTAGCTACTTCACGCACCAGCTGGGCACCTTGGTTCTCGAAGGCGTCCTCGAGCTCGATCTCGCGTGCGATGGTCACACCATCGTTGGTGATGGTGGGGCTGCCGAACTTCTTGTCTAGTACGACGTAACGGCCCTTGGGGCCCAGCGTCACTTTGACTGCATTGGCGAGCTGGTTCACACCGCGCTCAAGAGCCCTGCGGGCGTCCTCACCGTACTTGATCTCTTTTGCCATAGGTTCTCGACCCTCCTACTGTACTATCGCTAGGATGTCGGACGCGCGAAGGATCAAAAGCTCCTCGCCGTCGACTTTGACTTCGGTGCCACCGTACTTGCTGAAGACAACGATGTCGCCTTCGCCTACGCCCATGGGCACCAGGGCGCCGTCGTCGTACCGGCCGGGGCCGACTGCGACTACCTTCGCCTTCTGGGGCTTCTCTTTGGCCGTGTCGGGAAGGACGAGACCGCTCGCGGTCTTCTCCTCTTCCTCCAGGACCTTCACTACGACCCTGTCCTCAAGCGGAACGAGTTTCATGCACAAACCCTCCTGTTTGTCCGAACTTGCCGGACGTCCTGGACCGAACGTCCGTCTACTCCTTTACGTTGAATTGGCACTCTCGGGCGGAGAGTGCCAACTCCTCACGTATGATATGCCCTCGCTCAGATAATGTCAAACGAGGAGCTTGAAAACCCGCAGGTCTCACGCGCGAGACACGGGTGAGAGAGCACGTGAGACAATATCGACAGGATGCGTATCCTGGTCATCTTGGGCGTGATCGCCGAAGTCGCGTTGCTCCTCGCCGGGGGAGTATACGCCCTGCACCGCATTCGTGAGCGCCGGCGCTCACGCGCAGCGGGCGACACTGCCGCCCCCGGGGCAGGCCCGGCCGAGAGGCCGCACAGGGCTCTGTCTGGACTAGAAGGGGCGCTCGGCTGGGGTCTCCCCGCCCCCCTCGCACGTTTTCTCATCCTCGAACCGCGACTCTGGTGGTGCTTCGGCACGTGGCTGCTCCGCCGCGGACCGAAAGGCCCCGATGTCTTCCCCTACCACAAACGCTCGCCCATGGGCGCCATGCTGGTGGTCGTCTTCCTGACCACACCTGTGGAGATACTCCTCTTCGAGCTTCTGATCCCCGTCTTCTGGATCCGCGTGCTCCTGCTGGTAGCAGCTGTGTACGCCCTCTTCTTCGTCCTTGCCCTCTACGCGTCGATGATCGTGTTGCCACACCACGTCACGGCCGGAGGTCTTCTGATCCGCTACGGGGCGATGGCCGAGGTGTGGGTACCGTTCCAGCGGATCCTCGTCGCGAGGGCCGAGCGCCGAGACGGACCGCGAGGCTCCCTCGGCCTTCCTCGCGAAGGGCTCCTTGTGGACGGCGACCAAGCCATGTTCGTGATGGGAGGAAAGACCGACGTGACCGTGGAGTTCGACGGCGCCCTTCCCCTCACCAGACTCCGCGGCGACTATCCGGTTCTGCGAGTGCACCTGGCCGTAGATGCTCCGGAGGCTCTGCTCGAGGCGATCCGTATGGGCACCGAACGGTTACGGCACCCACAGGTGCCCACCTACACCCCCGGCGTGACCTCGATCGACAACGAGGCCGAAGCCTCCAGTCCCAGGTAGTCGGGGTACGCTAAGACCGGCCCGGTCAAAGCAGCCGCACCGATCATCGCGGCGTTGTCGGTGCAGAAGCGCAGGGGTGGCACGACGACGTGGAGACCGCGCTCGCCAGCCTCGCGTTCGACCCGTCGGCGCAGCAGCGAGTTGGCGGCCACGCCCCCCGCGATCGCCACCGCGGCCACGCCCTCAGCCTCAGCCGCCGCCAACAGCTTCGACACCAGGGCCTCGACCACCGCCCGTCGGTACGAGGCGGCCACATCGGCCGCACGCGCCGCACGTTCCTCCGCGGTCCACGAGCGCAGTAGATAGAACAGCGAGGTCTTGACGCCCGAGAACGAGAAGTCGAGGCTACCCGAGCGCTTCAATCCGATGGGGAAGTCGAACGCATGCGCATCGCCCGTCTCGGCAAGCAAGTCGAGCTCGCGGCCGCCGGGGTAGCCGAGGCCGAGCAGCCGCGCCCCCTTGTCGAAGGCCTCGCCGGCGGCGTCGTCGAGAGTCTGTCCCAACAGGGTGAACGTGCGACGATCGGAGACCCGCACTAAGAGCGTGTGCCCGCCGGAAGCCACCAGGGTCACCATCGGGCATGGGGCGTCCGGGTCTGCCAACCACGCAGCCGCGAGGTGACCATGAAGGTGGTTCACCGGGGTCAGGGGCAGCCGACGCGCCCAAGCGATGGCCTTCGCGGTGTGCAGCCCTACGAGAAGCGCCCCGATGAGCCCCGGTCCGACGGTCACGGCCACCCGCCCGACATCCTCGATACTCGCACCGGCCTCCAACAGTGCCTCCCGCACCACCACCGACGCCCTCTCCACGTGCGCCCTGCTCGCCACCTCGGGCACCACCCCGCCGTAGCGCTCGTGTATCGCGTCTTGCGACGCGGAGACGGACGCTCGCACCTCACCCGACACGGTGATCAAAGCTGCCGCCGTGTCGTCGCACGAGGTCTCGATGGCAAGGATCAACTCCTCCCGCCCGCTCACGTTCCCACCCCGTGCGTCATGACCAGTGCGTCCTCGCCGGTGTTGCCGTAGTACCCGCGCCGCACGCCCACCATGTGGAATCCTCGACTCGAGTAAAGCGCGATGGCGGCCTCGTTGCCCCGCCGCACCTCGAGCGTCACGGTGGCTTCCTCAGGCAACGATCGCATGAGGTCGTCGAGAAGAAGTCCGCCCAGCCCGCGACGCCGCTCGCGGCACGCGACGACCACGTCCATGATGTGCCACTCGTCCCCGTAGAAACGAGAGAGGAGGAAGGCCACAGTGGTGCCTCCCTCATCTTCCACCACGCGCCTCCACGAGTTGGGATGACCGAACTCGTCGCGGAACATCTGCGCAGTCCAGGGCACGGGGAAGGTGGCACGCTCGATGCCGAGGACGTCCGGTAGGTCGGATTCACGCATGTCGCGAAGCGCGTACGCTCCCCTCTTCTGTTCGGGCTCGAGTCCGGTCATGCCCAGGGATCACGCATCTTGGCGATGTGTACATCGGCGTCGGGCGACCGTACGTAGATCGGCCTGACAGACTCCGGAGTCCCCGGATCCCCGGGCCGCGCCTTTCGGAACGCGGCTGGCTCCGGAAGGGCTACCGCGTGGCCAAGCACGAGGAATCCGGCCTCGACCTCACCCGGCTCATGGCGCGCCGACGTCTCCGGGAGGAGGTCGGTGCGACCGAGGTACACCGCCCGAGCGCCCGCGCCGGGTCCTGCGACAAGATCGACCGACTCCGCGACCCCGGCGGGGTCGGCGGCGAACACCTCGCCGAGGCGCACCCACGAGAGGCCGTCCGCATCGACAAGCGTGGGCTCGTGCGATCCGACGACGGTCTCCGGCGGGCGGCCTTGACCCTCCTGCGACCCATGGGCGCGCACGAACACAGTCGCGAACACCTGACCACGGCGGGCGTCGACCACGGGCACGAACGTATCCGGTGCGACCGTCCCACCCTCCCCCGGCGCGAGTCCGCGCATGAGAGCGGCCGCCGCGAGCGCATCGAGGCTGCTCCGACCGAAGACCGGCACGTCGAGAGCAAGAGACAGCGCCCGCGCGGTAGCCACGCCGATGCGCACCCCCGTGAACGTGCCGGGCCCGGTGCCCACGAAGAAGGCGGTCACCTGCTCGGGGGTGGCTCCGACCTCGGTGAGCGCCTGGTCGATCAGGCCCAGAAGCAACTTGGTCTGATCGGCTTGGGACGGAACATCGCGCGCGGCCAGTACCTGATGCGACCCGTCGCCCGCATGTCCGACTACCGCCACGCTGCAGACGGCGGATGAGGTGTCGAAGGCCACGATCATGCCGTGCCCCACCGTGCGGCCACGCCCTCGTCGCGAGCCTCGATGGCAACCAACCGCGTGTCGGGGGTGTCGTGGTCCATGCGGATCACCCACTCGGCGGCGATCAACCGGTGACGCGCGGTCTCAGGCCACTCGACGAAGGTGACCGCGTCGGGAGTCAGATACTCCTCAAGTGCGAACACGTCCTCATCGGCCTCGCCATCCAGGCGATAGAGATCCAGATGATTGATGGTCACCCGCCCCTGGTAGGTGTTGGCGATCGTGAAAGAAGGGCTGCGAACCCCGTCGGTGACGCCGAGCGCTTCAGCGACCATCCGCACGAGTGCGGTCTTGCCAGCACCCAGCGGACCCTCCAGAAGAACCAGGTCCCCGGGCAGCAACGACCGGGCGAGCCGGGCCGCCATGACAGCCAACCGCGAAAGATCCACCGGTGCCGGCCGCACCACAAGCACGCCGAGGTTCGCGGCGGCGTCCCCGCCCTCGTCCCGTCCTCCTGCCGCGTTCGCGCCTACGCCGCCATGCCCGCTTCCCGCAGGTCCCGGCACTCCCGTCCGGCTCGACATGGCTGATCCCATCACCACAGAGGCAGTTGCCGGGCGCGTTCTCCGCCGGCCCGCCCGTCGACAGGCGCGTCACCCGGTGCCGCGTCGCCCGGTGCCGTCTCGACCTGCGGCGTCGCTTCGTCCTCTTCGTCCAGCGTCGGCTCCACCTCGACGCCCGCGACGACTTCCGACTCAACATGCGTCGAAGGCTTGGCGGCGCGGTCCAAGAGGAGCCGGAGCTTGCGAAGATCCTCTTCGAGGAGTGCGCGGTTCGAGGGCGTGTAGAGCGCCGCCGCCGGATGGAACAACGGGAACACCAGCACGGGGATCCCGGCGACATCCATGGCCTTCGCGCGCCCGCGCACCGAGGAGATCGGCGCTTCGGTCTCTCCGATCAGACGCGTGGCGAAACGTCCCAATGTGCAGATCACCCGCGGCCGGATGGTGCGCACCTGCTCGAGCAGGTTGGGCGAGCAGGCCTGGATCTCGTCAGGAAGAGGATCGCGATTGTCCGGCGGTCGACACTTCACGACGTTGGCGATGTACACGTCTTCTCGGCGGAGTCCGATGGTCGCGAGGAGTTCGGAAAGCAATCTGCCGGCTTGACCTACGAAGGGTTCACCCTGCTTGTCCTCGTGGAACCCCGGGCCCTCTCCCACGAACATGATCTCGGCCGCGGCATCGCCGACGCCGAAGACCACCTGCGTGCGCTTCAAGGAAAGGGAGCAGGCGGTGCATTCTCGTAGCGCCACCTGCTGTGCGTTCAGGCTCGAAGCCCGCTCTTCACGACTCGGCATGGGGAGACCTCCGACCCGACGGCCGCCCCGATCGCACGCGAAGGTCGGGCAGTTCGGGTCAGGACGCGCGGTTCGCGACCTTGAGCGGCATGATTAGGCAGAGTACCAGATACGCCGCGATGATGATCAGGTTCGGTCCGGGCATGAGCACGGCGACCACCCAGATCAACCGCATGATCGTGGCATCGATGTCGAAGTAATCGGCCAGACCTGCTGCCACACCACAGATCATCTTGTCGTCACGGGACCTCGTCAGCTTCCTGGCCATCATGTCCTCCTCGTCAGCCTCGGCACCGTCGGGAGCCCCGACGTGGGTTCCAGGCATCGTGCCCTCATCTTCAGGATACGTATCCACGCGGTCGGATGTTCCCGCGGATGGCCCTTTGAACGCGCCAGCCACGCCTGCTATCCTCATATCAGGTCATAGCCTGGATGCCTACGTTCTCGAGGTGTACCGAACGGCGACGGCCCCGCACTCCGGATGGGTGCGTCATGCACAGCACGACCGATGTCTGGTATCTGAACGCAGAACTGGAACGGAAGGTCACATCATCGACGATTCTTCGCCCTCACCCCGGAACACCCAGGTCGCCCACGAAACGGCCGAAGGGCGGCGCACGCCATGGCCGGACGATCCGGGCGCTTCGGCCGGCGGTGACTCAGACCGCCTCGACGACGTTCGCTTCGCGCTCATCGGGGCCGGGCGGGCCGGCGTCTCGATCGCCTTGGCTCTCTCAGCGGCCGGTGCCCGGCTCGTGGGACATACCGGACGGTCCGAGGCCGGGCGCAGCCGCGCCGCCGGGCTCCTCGGCATCCCCTCTTCCGACACGCTCTCGGAACTGGTCGCGCAGATGAGCTTGACATCCCCTCGGCCGCCCGCACGGCAGGGCTCAGGCGGACAGCCCACCCCTCCCCCGCTGTTCCTCCTCGCGGTCCCCGACGCCGAGTTGCCTTCGGTCGTCTCCGCGCTGGCCGACGCGGTGCGAGATCCGGCTCACGATGGAACCCGGTGGGCGGTCGCCCACGTGAGCGGGGCGACATCCACCGACGTGCTCGCTCCGTGCGCGGCACGGGGCGCCATGACGTTCTCGTTCCACCCCCTACAGACCCTGAGCGACCCCACCCTCGGGCCCGAGCGTCTGCGTGGGGCCGCCATCGCGCTGACCCCTGGCCCACAGGATCCCGCTTCCGCGGACGATGCGTCCGCCTACGCCGGCAGGCTGGCCCGTGCGCTCGGTGCGCGGCCGTTCCGCCTCGAAGAGCGCGACCGGGCTCTCTACCACGCGGCCGCCGTGGTGGCCAGCAACTACCTCGTCACCCTCGAGGCCGCCGCCGAACGGCTGTTCCTCGAGAGCGGCCTTCCTCAGGAGCACGTGCTCGACGCCTTCCTTCCCTTGGTCCGTGGCGCCGTGGACAACATCGCGGCCGGCGGCACACTCTCGGCTCTCACCGGCCCCCTTGCCCGCGGCGACGTCGGCACGATAGAACGTCACCTCCGCGCCCTCGAAGAACGCACCCCGGACCTGCTACCTCTCTACACCACCCTCGGCGCCGCGACACTCGACCTCGTCCGCCGTCGCGCCGACCTGCCCGAGTCGCTCCTCGACAGAATGGAGAACGTCATGACCATCACGAAAGAGAGAGCCCGCCAAGCCGTGACGGGCGACCTGACCGTACTCACGCGCACCATATCCTTCTCGACCCAAGGCGAGGGCGACGTCATCGACATCACCCAACACCTCAACCGACTCCTGCGGGAGAGCGACCTCACGGCCGGTACCGTGACCGTCTTCGCGCCCGGGGCCACCGGCGCCGTCACCACCTTGGAGTTCGAGCCCGGCGTCGTGCACGACTTCCAGCAGCTGTTCGCCCGCATCGTGCCGGCTGACGACCCCTACCGCCACAACCTGTTGCTCGCCGATGGGAACGGCCACTCTCACGTGAGAGCCGGTCTCCTCGGTCCTTCCCTGGTCATCCCCTTCACCGAGGGACGCCTGACGCTTGGCACCTGGCAAGAGGCGGTGTTCGTCTGCTTCGACAGCCGACCCCGCGATAGACGGATCGTCGCGCAGTTCATGGGGGTCATGGAGTGAGCGCCGATCGTGGTACATCCGGTCCGAAGCTCCAGATCGCCCTCGACTTCGTCGACCTGCCTCGCGCGCTGAAGGTCGCGGAAGAGGCGGTCCTCGGTGGAGCCGACTGGCTCGAAGCGGGCACGCCCCTCATCAAGAGTGAAGGCTTGGAGGCGGTGCGCGCACTGCGGGCGCGTTGGCCCGAGAAGACCATCGTCGCGGACATGAAGACCATGGACGCCGGTCGGGCCGAAGTCGAGTTCGCGGCGAAGGCCGGTGCGCAGGTGGTGGGCGTCTTGGGAGCGGCCTCCGATGCGACTATCCGCGAGTGCGTGGAGGCCGGGCGCAACTACGGAGCCGAGATCATCGTCGACATGGTACAGGTCGCAGACCCCGTGCAGCGAGCGCGAGAAGCGGAGGCGATGGGTGCCTCGTACATCGGTATCCACGTGGCCATCGACGAGCAGATGGAGGGGAAGACTCCGTTCGACACGCTGCGCAAGGTGGCGGAGGCTGTCTCCATACCGGTGTCGGTAGCAGGGGGCATCAACTCCGTGACGGCCGCCGAGGCCTTGAAAGCCGGCGCCTCGATCGTCGTAGTGGGCGGCGCGGTCACCAAGGCCACCGACGCGACGGAAGCGACCCGCCAGATCAAGCATGCGTTGCAGCACCTGGTCTCGGTGGAGTCGGAGTACTTCGTGCGCGCCTCGGGCCCCGACCTGCGTGAGGTGCTCTCCCGCGTGTCCGCGGCCAACGTCAGCGACGCGCTGCACCGTTCAGGCGATCTGCCCGGCCTGGTGGCCCGCACACCCGGGGCCCGGATGGTCGGCCCCGCGGTCACGGTGCGCACCTACCCCGGCGACTGGGCGAAGCCGGTTGAAGCGATCGACGTGGCCAACGAGGGTGACGTGTTGGTGATCGACGCGGGTGGCGTGCCTCCGGCTGTCTGGGGCGAACTGGCTACGAACTCGGCCATACAACGCCGCTTGGCTGGAGTGGTGATCCACGGCGCTGCACGCGACACCGGGGACATCCGCGACCTGGGCTTCCCCCTCTTCACGAGCCACGTCACCCCCACCGCCGGCGAACCCAAGGGCTTCGGAGAGATCGGCGTGCCCATCCGCATAGCCGGCGTCACCATCGCCCCGGGCGACTGGATCATCGGTGACGACGACGGGGTCTGCGTGATCCCGCGCGAGAAGGCGGTCGAGTACACCAACCGGGCGATGGACGTGCTCGAGAAGGAGAACCGGCTGCGGGAGGAGATCCGCCAAGGGAGCACACTCAGCCAGGTGGCCTACCTGCTCAAGTGGGAGAAGAAGTAGGGACGCCGGCCAGCATGCCAGCATGCCAGCCGCCGAGCAACCGAGCAACCGAGCCACCGAGCCAGCAGCTGTCTCTTATACACATCTGACGCT
>JAGXFW010000031.1 GCA_024637035.1 Actinomycetes bacterium | reverse complement strand
GCCCATCGCGCCCTGACGGCGCGGCGTCACTTCTCAGCAACCTCCTAGGGTCGTTCGGCTCGCTCCACCCGGACGTGGGTCGAGTAGAAGGCGGTCCCGCCGCCCATGTCGGTCGTCTGGGCGACCGTGGCTTCGTTGACGCCGAGGCCGAATTCGATCCACCCGCCGCGGGGGCAGGCGACTGCTTCGGGGTGGAGTCCAGGATCCAGGGACAGGACGCCCTCGATGTGTCCCACGCGGCTGACGACACGCACGTACGCCCCATCATCGAGGCCGAGTGCCGAGGTCGCCTCCGGGTGCATGCGCACCTTCAGCGGCTCGGTCTGCTCGGCGGCCGACATCTGTGAGTGCATGGCTTCGCCGCGTATCTGCGTGAGCAGGGTGAAGGGGTAGCCCTCATCTCGCGGGGGTGGCGGAGTGACAGCGTCGACGAGCAGGAAGCGACCATCCGGGTGACCGAAGCCGTCTTGCCATGCGACGGGCGGGCGGTCGATGTCGTGGTATCCCCGCTGGCGCAGGGTCTCGAGCGCGGGCCCTTCGGATGGAAGGCGAGCGCGCAGCCATTCGTCGAGTGTGCCATACGGGACGGGCAGCCGCAGGCGCATGGCCAAGTCGAGGAGGATGTCGAAATCGCTGCGGCAGCCGGGGGGTGGGTCGACGACCGCGCGAACGGCGGCTATCTCGTTGCGCCAACAGGAGCCGATCACGTCTTCGTCTTCAAGCCAGAGAGCGGGAGGTAGGACTATCGTGGCGGCGCGGGCGGTCTCGGTCCAGAAGGCTTCCACCGCGACCACGGTCTCCACCTTGTCGAACGCACGGCGCAGAGCAGTGGAGTCGGGGCCTTGGTTCAGTAGGTTCGCCGCGAACAACCAGGCTACCCGCACGGGGGGTGAGGCTGCCCGCATGGAGTCCGCGAGCATGGAGATCTCAAGGGGAGGTGGTAGGAGCTCCCCCTCCAGGCCCCCCTCGGCCAGAAGGGCGGAGAGGGGACGGAAATGCTGTGATGACGAGCGACTGTAGAAGAAACCCCCACCCTCGACGCCAAGTGTTCCCGCGAGCAGCGCCAGGGCGTGAAGCGCGCGCACGGTCTCACCGCCATGAAGGTACCTCTGCGTGCCCCATCCCACGATCGTGGCGACTCGGGGCGAGGACGCGTAGATCTCGGCCAAGCGGCGGGCGTCGGCTTCCGGTACATCGCAGATCGCCAGGAGTTCCTGGGTGTCGTACGACGCCAGAAGCGCCCGGAACGCTTCGTCGTTGGACGATCTGGCCAGATCATCGGCCCCGGCTTCCAGGAGCAAGCGTGCCACCGCGAGAGCCAGGAATCGATCTTCGCCCGGGCGGACCCGCACGACGTGGTCGGCCAGACCGCGCATGCCGAGAGCATCCGGGGTCACGGCTATCACGTTTCCACCGCGACGTCGGAGCGCGACCACCTGAGCGGCGGTGTGCACCGAGGAGGCGCGCGGGTTCTTGCCCCAGAGGACCACGGCGTCTGACAGTGCTATCTGTGCCGGATCGTTCATGTCGAGAGCGCCCGCGTCCCGTTGCACGGCGGCTGTTCCCGCCGCGTCACACAGACTGCCTGAGACGCCGCGTGCGCCGAGCAGTCCGAAGACGTACTCGGCGAACTCCTTGCCCGCGCCCATCGCTCCAGCGCTCCTGATCATCATGATCGAGGCGGGGTCCCAGCAGCGGGCATCGGCGACGGCCCCAGCCGCGACGTCCATCGCCTCTTCCCAGGACGCGGGCCGGAAGCGGCCGCCACGGCCCCCCTCGCGGAGCATGGGGCTGCGAATGCGCTCGTGCGAAACGAGTCGGGCCGGGTGTCGGTGGATCTTGCGGCACAGGAGTCCACGCGTGAATGGATGATCGGGGTCGCCGCTCAGTCTGAGGGCGGCGGGGCCGCGGAGATCGGAGGTGGAGTGGACGAGCACCGAACAACGGTCTGGACAGTCGAGCGAACACGTAGTTCGACGGGCGGATGAGTCCATGCGATCAGCATACCCGTTTCTGTCCGCACCGCTCGCTATTCTCTTGAGGCAGGGAATCATGGGATCGGGGGAGGTTCGTCGCGATGCGATGGGTACGGCGGATGCCGAATAGTGCGAAGTTGCAGGTGGTGTGGCTGGTCGCGGCGTTCCTGCTGGTGTGGGCTTCGGGGCCTGTCGGTGCCGAGGGAGGCTCCTCCGAGGGGTTGCCGGCTACGGCGCTGGCGCAGTCGGCCAGCGCGCCCTTGTTCGAGGAGAGCGCCGCCGTTGGGGCCGACGTTGGGTCCGATGTGAGGGCTGACCTGAGGCCTGACGTGACGGTCGATCTCAGCCCGGGTGCGAGCGCACTCGAGAACGGTGTGCGTCTCTCCGTGCTCGAGGTGGTGCAGGAGCCTTTGTCCACGGAAGGGGCACCGGTGGGCGACCGTCTGGTCTCAGTGCGCGTGGCGCTCGAGAACCTGGGTGCCTCGAGCATCACGTACGCGGCGCTCGACCTGGGTGTCGAGGCGGCCGACGGCTCTCTTCATGCTCGGCTCGACGCTCGACGCGGCCCAGGGTCCATGATCACGTACGGAGTCTTGGAACCGGGCGGATCGGTCGTGGGATGGCGGGTGTTCGTCGTGTCCGGGGTCGCGGAGGCCGTCAGGCTGAGCGGTCGCCTTGGTCGATCCGGTTGACGCTCTCACGCCAGGCGGCAAAGTCGTCGTGATCGATCCGCCCGTGGAGACGTTCGCGCAACTGCACAAGAAAGGGCAGTTCCGCCGCGGGCACGGCGAGGTCTTGTCGGGCGCCGGTCAGCTGTTCGAGGGGCAGGTAGAGGGCTTCTCGAGTGAACCTCTGTGACTTGAGCAGCATGCCCACCAAGCTTGGTACCTCGGGTCCTCCCGAGAGTTGGTACGTCGCGAAGTCCCCATCGGAGACGTTCTCCAGGAACCACTCCCAGTCTCTCCCGACTAGGAGCCACAAGGGACTCGTCCCCGCATCCGGCCGGCGCTCGTATCCCACGAACGTCATGTCGAGAGACGCATCGGTCAATAGGGCTTCCGCCTCGTGCACCCGGGGACCGGTCGCTACCCAGTTGGTTATGAGGGCGTCGCCGATTCCGGGCGCGCCCGCTTCGAGCGCCGCCAAAGGGATCATCTCCCCAGGGAGCCATCTGGCCGTCAACGCAGCCTTCGCCGATGGGGCCAAGGTCGGCAGGTGAGTCGACAGAACCGAGGCTCCTTCCGCCGCCAGCCTCCGCCTCGCCTCGTCGAGGCTCGAAGCGAACTCGTCCGTGCGTACCCCCATACGGGAGAACGTCCCGCCCGTGCGGTTCCAGCGGACGAACGACACTGAGTACGCGGACTCATCACGAACGACGTGCGACACCGAGGAGAGGTACACCGGGGTGACGTCGCATCCCTCCACGGCGAGGATCATCACATCATCGTAGAGCAGGACGGTGCACGGCCGCAGCGGTTGGTCGCCTGTCGAATACTGCGTGGTGAAGTGTTCGGGCTCTCCCCCGCCGTCGATGCACAGAGCCTCGGCGCGCAGTTGCGGCCAGCGCCGCAGAAGTCTTTCGCGCAGGGCTGGTCCTTCGGCGCCGAGGCGAGACAACGTGAACTTGTGTCCCCCAAGGCCGAATTGGAGAGTGTAATCATCGCCCGAGAAGTCGGAGATCTGCCGCAGAGGGTACATCTCCATCGGCATCCCCTGCGGCGAGACGTAGATCGTGCGGTCGTCGAACTCCCAGTCGACTCTACCGAAGTGCCCTGGCCTGCTGAACACGGCCGTTGATTGCATCAACCGGACATCACTCCTCGCCAACCCGCGTCACGGGCAGAATCTCGACCTCGACAAGAACGCGCAACACAAAGACGCTAACAATACGTGACGGGACTGTCAAGGAATCACCCCGGCCACTCGCGCCCCTTGAACGCGGGCGATTCCGCACTCCTCAGATGCCCCATCATGCGGTCCACGTATTCGGGGTGCACATCGGCTCGCCAGCGCGGCATCCCACCGCGCCAGAGATACAGCACGAGCGCGGCGAAACCCTCAGCATCGAACTCGTAGGGACCGATTCTGATCTTGCGTGTCAGCGCTGAGATCGCTATCGGGATCGGTAGTGGCAGCCCCGCGATACCTACCAGGATGTCCTCGGCTTCGGGGCGCATGCGGTGTCCCTCTGGGTCCTGCGCGAAGTCCTCTGGGCTTTCGGGAAAGGGGTAGCGCCGGTAGAACTCGCCTATGAGTCCCGAGTGGTCCACGCCGTTGATCGCGCCGTGGAGGTGCCCGATGTCGCGCTGCTGTCGAATCACCCAGACGGGGCGGGTCTCGTCGATGTCGCCGTGGGCGGAAGCCCATTCGCCGATCCAGTCGCACAGGTCCGAAGCGAATACGAAGTGGTCCCGCAGGAGCACGAGATCGGTAGCCACGTTGAAGAACCCGAAGGGGATCGTGCCGTGGCTCAGACTGTTGAACGCGAGGGGCACGCTGCCTTCTCCGTTTGTTCGGCCCTGTCTCCAGCTGTTCCTTCCTGGTGCACGGTAGCACGGTTCCCGCCCACCGCAGGCACCTTTCTCCGGGATTGAACGGCCGGGCGCACGGGGATACTTCCCTGCGAAACGCCCACGGGCGCGCTGTGCACGAGCCAGTCGGGAATGTCATGCCGGCCCGCGGCAGGGCGTCACCACGTTCGAGGAGGAAGCGCGATGGTCGAGAGAACCGAACCGACCGAATATCGGATGGTCATCGGCGGGGAGGAGACCGAGGCGGTCTCCGGCGACCGTCAAGGGGTGATCGACCCGGCGACCGGCGATATGGTCGGCTCCGTGCCCCTTGGCGCGCCCATCGACGTCGACCGCGCAGTCGAGGCCGCCCGCGAGGCATACCACGGGTGGTCCCGCTTGACTCCGGGTGCGCGCGGGGCATATCTGGCGAAGTGGGCGGATCGTCTCGACGAGGAGACCGGACGTCTGGCTGCGCTCGAGACCAGCCAGACAGGCAAGCCCATCAAGCTCTCTTCGAACTCCGATGTGCCGTTCGCCAACGACAATCTCCGCTTCATGGGTGCGCAGGCGCGCGTGCTTGAAGGCACGGCGGCCGGTGAGTACGTGGAGGGCTACACGAGTATCCTCCGCCGGGAGCCGCTGGGTGTGGTGGGCTCCATCGCCCCGTGGAACTACCCCTACCTTATGGCGGCATGGAAAGTGGGGCCGGCACTGGCGGCTGGCAACACTGTGGTGCTCAAACCGGCCTCGAACACCCCGTTCACCGCGATCGAACTCGCCCGCATCGCGCTCGAGGTGGGCTTCCCGCCCGGAGTCCTGAACGTGGTCACGGGGCCGGGCGGCGAGGTGGGCTCCGCGATCGCGGCCCACGCGGGCATCGATATGGTCTCGCTCACCGGAGACACCGCTACGGGGAGCAAGGTGATGGCCGCCGCCGCACCCACAGTGAAGCGTCTTCACCTGGAACTCGGCGGTAAGGCGCCCTTCATAGTGTTCGACGACGCCGACCTAGAAGCCGCGGTCCAGGGAGCCGCGGTCGCAGGCTTCGTCAATACCGGCCAGGATTGCACGGCCGCCACGCGGGTGTACGTGCAGCGCTCGTTGTACAACGAGTTCCTGGAGCGGTTCGTCACCGAGGTGGGCAAGATACGGGTGGGTGATCCCACGTTGCCTACCACCGACATGGGCCCCCTGATCTCGGAAGCCCAGCGGGAACGAGTGCTCGGGGTGATGGAGCGGGCCGAGGCATCGGGTGTGGAGGTCGTCGTCGGCGGTCGGGAGATCGATCGTCCAGGGTTCTTCTTCGAGCCGACCGTCCTCGCGGGCGCACGGCACGAGGATGAGGTGGTTCAGAAGGAGATCTTCGGTCCTGTCGTCGTCGTCCTCGCGTTCGACACCGAAGAAGAGATCATCGCAAAGGCCAACGGGGTGGAGTACGGCCTCGCCTCCTCGGTGTGGACGAGCAACGTGTTCCGTGCGCTGCGTCTCGCTAAGGATCTGGAATTCGGTGAGGTGTGGATCAACGATCACCTTCCGCTCGCCTCGGAGATGCCTCACGGCGGCGTGAAGAGATCGGGCTTCGGGTCAGACCTGTCCCGCTACTCGTTCCAGGAATACACAACAGTCAAGCACGTGATGGCCGACCTCACGGGCGACGTGCGCAAAGGTTGGCACTTCACGATCCTCGGAGACGAGGCCTAGGGGCGAGGACGTCCGAGGAGCCGGCCGGCTCCTCGGACAACGCGTCGGTATCTTGGGAAGACGCCCGGCATCCAGAGCGGCAAGCCGGCGCCCCGGGAAGACGTCCGGCGCCTCTAGTAGCGCTTGAGTAGCTTCCAGATGGCGCGGTGCATGACGTGAGGGCTGGCCGTGGGGGCCAGGTACATCACCGCGCAACCACCGGTCTCGAGCGTGGCGCCGCGGCTCTTCGCCAACTCCACTGCCTCCGGCGTGTCGCTCATCTGGTGGATCCAGAGGCGGTCGAACCCCCGATCCAGTGCCGCCGCCACGACTTCGGCGGTCTTCTCCTTCGCCACTTCGATGATCGCCGCCTCGGCGTCTTCGGGAACGTCCGCCAGGGAACTCAGGAATCCCTCCTGACCACCCGCGAGGTCCACCGCGTAGACCGTCTTGTCGTGGTCGAGAAGGTACTTGTGAGTGAACTTGGGGAACTTCTTGCTGGTGGAGTCTCCCACCAGCGCGAAACGCTGTCGTTCGAAGAACTCAGACTTGCTGGACACCATGTCCTCCTCTGTCGCTCGGTCGAGCCTCTCTCCCAATAGTATCTCTCATGGCATCGCCGGCTGCATGACCCGCCAGGTGGTTGGGGCCGCCGTTTCCTAGGCCCCGACCGTTCGTGTCGCGCCCTCCCGCCGGGTCGGGTCCCCTGGCGCGGATACGATGGAGCACGGTAGGATAGGCTGATTCGTCCTATCGACCGCCACACGTCCTTGGCATCGAGGTGACTCCACGGGGGCTCGAGACTTCACACCTGCGCGCGGTCGTGTGCACTACGCCTGGTTCGTGCTTGGGGCGGCTACCCTCGCCGTCTTCGGATCCCTCGGACTGGCCCGTTTCGGCTACACGGTCGTGCTGCCCTCGATGCAGGCTGGGCTGGGTCTCGACAACACGCAGGCCGGGGGCCTCGCGACGGCCAACCTCCTAGGCTACTCGGCGCTCGCGCTCCTGGGTGGCGCTCTGGCCTCCCGTTTCGGCCCCCGCATCGTGATCACCGGCGGTCTGCTCGTGGCCGCGGTCGCCATGCTGGCCACCGGGATGGTGCACGGATTCGCCGCAGCCGCCTTCTGGCGCCTGGTCACCGGCATGGGCAGCGGCGCCGGCAACGTGCCTGCTATGGGCCTGCTCGCCGCCTGGTTCGGCGCCCGCCGGCGCGGCGTGGCTTCCGGCGTCGCGGTGGCGGGGTCTTCGATCGGCCTGATCGCCCTCGGGCCCAGCGTGCCGAGGGTGATCGCCCAGGTGGGTGAGGACGGTTGGAGGGTCTCGTGGTTCCTGTTCGCCGCTGTGACCGTGGGTCTTGCCGCTCTCTGCTACGCCGTCCTGCGCGATACGCCCGCGGATATCGGCCTGCGACCGCTCGGGGGCGACACGGAGGGCGCGCATAGGCCGGGGCCCCGAACCGCGGACCCCGAGGGGGCGACTGCGGGCGCGGGCGCCGAAGTGGCGGCGGTCACGGCGGACAACTCGTCCTCCGAGGCGAAGACCGGGTGGGGAGGCGGATTGAAGTGGGGCCTCGTATACCGGTCGCCGACGGTGTGGCACCTGGGCGTCGTATACGTCGCCTTCGGCTTCTCGTACATCATCTACATGACCTTCTTCACGAAGCACCTGATCCAAGCCGGTGGCTACTCGCCTGCCCAGGCTGGCAGCCTCTTCATGACGATGGGGTGGTCGAGCCTGCTCTGCGGAGTGATCTGGGGTGGGGTGAGCGATAGGATCGGCCGGAAGTGGGCCCTGGTGATCGTGTATCTCATCCAGGCGACCTCTTTCGCGCTCTTCTATCTCTGGGCGGCGCCGGCTGGGTTCCTGATCTCGGCTGTGCTCTTCGGCCTGACCGCATGGAGTATCCCGGCCATCATGGCCGCGGCCTGCGGCGACGCGCTCGGGTCTCGGTTGGCTCCGGCCGCACTCGGTTTCGTCACGCTGTTCTTCGCCATCGGCCAGTCGGCCGCTCCCACTGTGGCCGGAGCCCTGGCAGACGCCACTGGCGGATTCGGCCCTGCCTTCCTGCTCGCGGCGGGCGTGGCGCTGCTCGGGGCAGTGTTGGCATCGTTCCTGAGGACGCCTACCAGGAACTCTTGATCGCGGCCCGGATGTCGGCGACCGTGACGCACCCCGCTCGATCGGCGGCGAGCCGCCCCTCGCCAGTGCCGCCATCGGTGTCGTGCGCGAGCAAGGCTTCAGCCGTCTCGAACCCCATGACCGAGCGCACGTCGGGCGAGAGGAAGCGGCTGACCTGAGCATACCCGAAGGGATCGGCGGGCCGCCTGGGCACTGTGTGATAGCGGAAAGGGCAGCAGACGTAGAGGTAGTCGCGCGCCCGGGTGAGCGCGACGTAGAAGAGGCGGCGTTCCTCGTCGATCTCCTCGGCGGACCCCGTGGACATGTCCGACGGGATGTTGCCGTCGGCGGCGTGGATGACGAAGACTGCATCCCACTCCAGACCCTTGGCTGAGTGCATCGTGCTGAGTATCAGGTAGTCCTCGTCGAGGACCGGCGGCCCCGCCAGGTCGCCCGTCCAGGACGGCGGGTCGAGGGCCATGTCGGCCAGGAATCGCGCGCGGTCGGGTGTGCGCACCGCGAGCCGGGCGAGCGCTTCGAGGTCGGCCAGCCGCGACTCCGGGCTGTCGTAGAGGCCCTCCGCGATCGGACGGTAGAAGGCGTGTACGCGTTCGACCTGCACCGACGGAGGCCCCGGGTCGGCGACGGAGAGCCCGTCCATGAGTCGCACCAGCCCCGGCCAGAGAGCGGCCGCCGCTTCTGGCGGCCGCACCTGGTGCCACGCGGCAAAGGGACCAGGACTGGGAGCCGGGTCGGAGCGGGAGACATCGGGCGCGGGAATCCCGGCGGCGTCGGAGCCGTCGCCTGGAGCCTCGGTGCTGTCGACGTCGCTTGAGGACAGGGCGCCGGGCGCCTCCCGCAGCAGCCCGAGAAACTCCGCGGCTCGGCGCGGCCCGACCCCTGGGAGCAGTTGAAGCACGCGCAGGCCGGCCATCTCGTCGCGGGGGTTCTCGGCAAGACGCAGGAAGGCCACGAGGTCTTTGACGTGGGCCGTCTCCATGAACTTGAGTCCGCCGTACTTGTGGTATGGGATATTGCGTCGGCCGAGTTCCATCTCCAGCGTGAGGCTGTGATGCGCCGCCCGGAAGAGTACGGCCATCTTACGGAGCGGTACGCCCTGCTCGCGGTGCTCCAGGATGCGTGTGACCACGAAGCGAGTCTGCTCGTCTTCGTCGCAACAGGTGACGAGATTCGGGCGTTCACCCGTGGGACGCCGACTCCACAGGTCTTTCTCGTAGCGCTCGCGGGCCTGTGCGATCACGCGATTCGTGACGTCGAGGATCGCCGGTGTGCTGCGGAAGTTCTGATCGAGGGTGATCACCTCGGTGCCCTGGAACTGCGTGGGGAAATCCAGGATGTTGCGAACCGTGGCACCTCGGAAGGCATATATCGACTGGGCGTCGTCGCCGACCACGGTCAGGCCACGTCCATCGGGGCGGAGAAGGGCGAGGATCTCGGCTTGGAGGGCGTTCGTGTCTTGGTATTCGTCGACCAGCACCCGGTCGAAGCGTGCCCGCACGGCGGCGCCGGCCGCCGGGTCGGAGAGGAGGCCGCACCAGAAGACGAGCAGGTCATCGTAGTCGAGCACCGAGCCCTCGGCCTTGCGGTCCACGTAGCCGGAGAACAGGCGGCGAAGCTCGTCGGCGTGCTCGGCACACCAAGGGAAGTGCGTGCGGAGCGCCTTCTCCAGCGGGTGCCGCGTGTTGACGCAGTGGCTGTAGATGTCGAGACACGTGGACTTCTGCGGAAAGCGGCGGTCGTTCCGCGAGAGCCCGAGTCTGGTGCGTACGGCACCCATGAGATCCTCGGAGTCGGCCCGGTCGATGATGGTAAAGCCAGGGTCGAGCCCGATGTCGCGTCCATGGATGCGGAGCAGGCGGGCGGCGGTGGCGTGGAAGGTGCCGCCCCACACTCGACTGCCCGCCGGTATGGAAGCCATGGGTGGCGGTCGCTCAGCGCCGCCGTTGGTGGGAGCGCCGCCGGCCCGCGCGGCGGCCTCGGCCCTCCGGAGGGCCGAATCGGCACGCCGCAGCATCTCCGATGCGGCTCGGCGCGAGAAGGTGAGCAGCAGTATTCGGGCCGGATTGACTCCACCCGTGATGAGATGTGCCACGCGGTGCGCGAGCGTCGTGGTCTTGCCCGTGCCGGCCCCCGCGATGATCAGTAGCGGCTCGTCTCCGTGGAGCACCGCCTCTTGTTGCTTGGGGTCGAGGTCCCCCAAGAGCGTGTGGAGTCCGCCGCCCTTGGCGTGGCCTTCCACCGTGTGCACTCCAGCCAATATGACCCTCCTTTCCGACTTCCAAAGCATAGCGGGGGCCCCGGACAGAAAGCGCCGGGGATCCACGCCGGACGCTCGCCGGAGCGGTCGTGGCGGCGGACGGCTGGGCGTGCGTGGGCGACGGACGGCGCATCGGGGGGCGGGGTTCGCAGCGTGTAACGCGTGGGTTGTGCGTCCACATGACATGCGATGATGTGGACATGACCGTGGAGGATCCTCAGACTGTGCTTCGCGCCGTAGCGGGTGCCCGCGGGTGGGTGCTGGCCGTGGTGTCCGCTGCCCGAGTGGTCGAGGTGCGGCGCGGTCTCGAGAGCGCACACGCCGCGGGTGCATTCGACCCCGACTTCTACGATCTGGAACTCGCCGATACCTTCCATTGGGAGCCTCCGTCGGAGCTGGACGAGGCGCGATCGGTGATCGTGGTGGCACGTCCGGCTACCGCTGGGCGCCTCGTGTTCCGCATTGGCGGTCGAGACATCGCGGTGATGGTGCCGCCCACCTACCGGAGGTTCCGGGTTGCGGGTCGGGAGATGGTGGCTCAGGTCGACCAGGTGCTCCGCTCGTCGGGTCACCGGGCTGTCGCCGCCGAGGTGCCCAAGAAAGCACTGGCCGTCGGCGCGGGCCTCGCCCGATACGGGCGTAACAACATCGCCTACTTCCCGCGGATGGGGAGCTACGCGCAGATCGCGGCTGCTTGGTCGGATCTGCCCGCGGGGGAGGACCTCTGGCGAGAGCCTGTGATGCTCGAAGACTGTGACGCCTGCCGGGCGTGTGCGGTCGCCTGTCCGACGGGGGCGATATCCGGCGAGCGCTTCCTCCTCCGCGGAGAACTCTGCGTGACCCACCTCAACGAATGGCCGGGGTCGTTCCCCGAGTGGCTCTCTGGGAGTGCGCACAACGCCCTGGTGGGATGCATGCGCTGCCAGGATGTCTGCCCGGCCGACCGGGACGTGGCGGGGTGGGTGGAAGACGGGCCCGCGTTCTCTGACGAGGAGACCCGACTCCTCCTTGCCGCGTCTCCCCTGGAGGGATTGCCTGCGGAGACACGCGTCAAACTCGACGGCCTCGATACCTTCATGGAGCACGGACTCCTCTGCCGCAACCTGGCGGCTCTGCTCACCGGCGAGATCTGAGTCTCCGAATAGCGCGCGGGCGCTATGGGCGCCTGAGCGCGCTGTGCCGGTCGCGTGCGCTGAGTGGCTGCGCGGGTGGCGCCCCGAGGTCGGCCCATCACGTCCGCCTTTCCTGGTGTGGCCGCACTAGCGTCCGCGTACCTCTGTTCGATACAGTGTGCCGAACGAACCGAAGGCTGGGTCGTGCGGTTCGTCGAAGCACGAGCGGGATCGTGTGTCGCCGGAGCTGGGGAGGGCTGAGTGCGGCGGGAGGGCGCGGGGCGAGCGGAGCGCAGCCGGTGTGAGGGGCGCGTACGTGTCCCTGCGGCGGTCGTGTTGGCGGCCCTCCTTCTCGTCTGTCTCATCGGTGCTCTCGGGCTCGGCCCGGCCCGCGCCGACGACCAGGTGGTCCAGACATCCGGCACGAGCACCCATGTGACCCTCGCCTTCGCCGGCGACCTCCTGATGCACACTCCGATCGGCTACTCCTGCTACGACTCCGCGACCGGTCGCTACCGCTTCGACGAGGTGTTCGCTCCGATCGCTCCCTATCTGTCGGACGCCGACTGCACCATCGTCAACCTCGAGACCCGCCTGGCCGGTGCGAGCCGCGGCTACCAGGGGTACCCGGCTTTCAATACCCCCGACGACCTGGCTCCCGCTCTGCGCGGCGCCGGCATCGATGCGCTCGGCACCGCCAACAACCACAGTCTCGACATGGGCTGGGACGGTGTGGTGCGCACCCTCGACGTGCTCGACCGGAACGGTCTGCGCCACGCCGGCACCGCCCGCTCGCAGGCGGAGCGGGACGCGCCTCGGATTCTCGACGTGGGCGGCATCAAGGTGGGGCTGCTCAACTACACCGACTACCTGAACGGGATTCCTATGCCGTCGGGCCGTCCGTATGCGGTGAACGTACTCTTGATCGGCTCGGTCGCCTCGGATATCGTGCGCGCCCGCCAGGCCGGGGCGGAGTTGGTCGTGGCCTTCGTCCACTGGGGATCCGAATACCAGCGATACCCGAGTTCGAGTCAGACCGCCGCGGCCTCGAGCCTGATCGACCTCGGCGTGGATCTGATCGTGGGTCACCACCCCCATGTCGTGCAACCCATCGTGCGCGTGCGCGGGCGGACAGGTCGGGAAGGGTACGTGGCCTACTCCCTCGGCAACTTCGTGTCCGACCAGCGTTCGCGGTATCGGGACAGCGGTCTGATGGTGTGGGCCGACGTTGTACGAGACTCCGCCGGTACCCGTGTCACCGGGATGCGCTACCTGCCCACGTACGTGCAGAAGACATGGTCGGGTGGCCGCACGCGCTTCCGAGTGCTGCCCGTGCATCCGAGCGTGACGTCGCCCAGCGACCTGGGGGTCTCGTCAGGGGAGCGCTGGCGCATGGATCAGGTGTGGGCGGAACTGACCTCCCATGTGCCGAGCGCCGCCGGCGTGACCGTGTACCGCCCGCGGCGCCGGGTGCCCCCGGGGCCTGCGGTCACCTTCAACACGTTCACGGGCAAGGACCGCTACGAGACGGCCCTACTCATCTCGCGCTCGGCCTTCCCCGATGGCGCTCCGGCTGTGTGCCTGGTCACCGGCGACGACTTCCCCGACGCCCTCGCCGCCGCCCCGCTGGCCACCGCCCATGGGGGCCCGGTGATACTGACGCCGCGGAGGGGCCTGACCCGGACGGTGGCCGAGGAGTTGGCGCGCCTCGCTCCGAGCAAGGTGTTCGTCATCGGACTGCCTCGACGCCTGAAGGACGAGGTGACGGCCGTCCTGCCCGACGCTGAGATCGAGACGATCCGCGGCGCCGACCGCTACGAGACTTCGGCACTCCTTGCCGAGGCGTTGGTTGCGAAGATTGGGCCGGTGGAACGCGTGGTGTTCGCTCCGGGCGACAAGTTCCCTGACGCGCTGTCGGTTGCGCCGCTGGCCGCCAAGAAGGGTTGGCCGATCCTCTTGACTCCTGCCGCCGGGCCGCTGCCCGAGGCGTCGGTCGTGGCTTTCGCGGGGTTGGCGGGGGTGGAACCGCCGGTTGTTGTGGAGCCGCCGGTGAGCACGGGGGACCCGACCTCCGCGGAAGTGCCGGTTTCCACTGAGCCGACGGGCTCGGAGGCTCCGCCAGCGAGGGAGGTGCCATCATCTGCGGAACCGCCTGGTTCAGGGGTGCCGCCCGCGGGTGAGGTGCCCGCGGGTGAGGCGCCCGCGGGAACCGAGGAGCCGCCAGTCGTGACGCCCCCCATGGTCGATATCTTGATCGTGGGAACATACGTGCGGCCTCCCGCAGCGGCCGGGGATGTGAGGCGCATCGTGGGCCGCGACCGCTACCACACGAGCGCCCTGGTCGCGGCATACGCGCAGACCCAAGGCCTCTCCTTCTCGCACCTGGCGTTGGCGACCGGGCAGAACTTCCCGGACGCCCTCGTCGTCGGTCCGTATCTGGCTGGATGCGATGGCATCTTACTGCTGACGTTTCCCACCGGGCTGCCCAGTTCGATCGGGGCAGTGCTCGACGCCCGCCGCGCAGATCTGCGCATAGTCGACCTTGTGGGGTTGCCCGCGGCGCTGCAGCCGGAAGTGGAGTGGTGGCTCGGGGGGTGAGGGGGGCGAGCGTGCGGAATGGTCTTCCAGACGGACGCCTTCTCGTGTGTGGAGGTCGACAGCATAATCGTTTTGCGGCAGTAGCCTGGCACCGCGCATCAGGTACTGCGTTTGACTTGAGGTTGTGCAGTCAAATAGTATACCCGCTGCCTGATTAAGTAAGTAACCAACTGCTACGAGGGGATGGGATCAGGATGAGCCGAATGCGGGGGGAATTCGCTTGCGCTCCGAGGGTTGTGCTGACCGTCATTGTCTGCTGCATCGCCGTTCTTGGCAGCGTCTTCTTCGTTACGACGTCCCCTGCCCAGGCGGCGAACAATGTGCCGTCCGAGTATGGCTATCCGTATCCCAGCGCTCCCGACTGAGATGAGGGTGCGAGCAACACAGGTTGTGTTGCAGACAAATGGAACTTCTTCCAAGGGCAGTGCACGTCTTGGGTCGCATTTCAGCTGAACAATGTGAATGGTGTGGCATTCCACAACTATTACCTGGGGCCCAAGTGGAGCGATGCGTCCAATTGGGCGAGTGCGGCGGGCGCAGCGGGAATACGCGTTGACACTACACCCGCCCGCGGGGCCGTGGCTTGGTGGTCTGGTCATGTAGCATACGTCGAGTCAGTCAACGCCAACGGCTCAGTCGTCATCACCGAGATGAACTACGACCTCCATAACTCATGGAGGAAGTACACGGCATGGCCCGGCAGCCCGAAGATCGGGGGATGGCCCAGCAGGTTCATCCATGTGAAGGACTTGCCCGGCACCCACAAAGACCCCGCCAACATAGTGTGCCCCTTGGACTCAGGCTTTCAGAAGTCCGGCCCCGACTACTGGTGGCCGACCAACAACGGCTATTCCGGCTCGGGCATCTTCACGTACGTTTGGTCGTCACGCTGGAACTACATCCGATGGACATTCGATCTTTCAAAGATCTCGGGGACAGCGCACTACAAAGTCGAAGCCTACATTCCGGGCCTGGCAAACAAGAGTGTCAAGGCCGACTACCACATCAACACGGCGTCAGGCTTAGTGCACAAGGTGGTGAACCAAAGCAGCCATGGGAATGTGTGGGTCGACCTTGGGACGTATCAGCTGAGTCAGGGGTCGGCGTGGATTGAACTGGACGACTACACTGGCGAACCGTACACTGACCGGACGAAATCGCCAAGGGTGGTCTTCGATGCCATCCGCCTCACCTTCGTATCCCCACCACCCCCCACCGACACCACCCCCCCCGTAGTCTCCATCGCCGGAGTCACCGAGGGCACCACCTACGCCGCCCCCGTCACTCCCACCTTCTCCGCCACCGACGCCAACCTGGCCTCCGTGGTCGCCACCCTGAACGGCGCCGCCTTCACCTCCGGCACCCCCGTCTCCAAGAACGGCACCTACTCCCTGGTGGTGACGGCCAAGGACAAGTCCAACAACACGACGACAAAGACGGTGGGCTTCACGGTGGCCATCCCGCTCGCTGCCACCCTCACCCTCCACACCTTGCCCGCCTACCCGCCCGGCTCCTACTATCCTGGAGACACCGTCCCCATCTCCTTCACCCTGAAGAACACCGGGGACCTCGAGGGCACCTGGACGGATGTCACCCTGGCCCTTCGCACCCCGACGTCCGAGAACCTGGACCGCATCCTGCAGCGCACCCTCACCCTGGCTGGCGGTGCGTCCAAGACCTTCGACTTCACCCTGGCACCCGGCGTGGTCGGCACCTGGAAGGGCTGGGTGACTGCGGCACAGAACGGCACCCCTGCCACCGTGGGAGCCAACCCCTCCCTCACCCTTGAGGTGAAGCCGCGTCCCGCCACCCTCACCCACATCGGATCCCTCTCCCTACCCGCCCCCCCCTACTACAAGGGCAAGGCCCTCTCCATCTCCTTCACTCTCAAGAACACCGGAGGCACCGCCGGCACCTGGGAGGCCGTCAACCTGGTCATCCGCGACCCGCAGGGTGCCTTCCGAGGTCAGAAGGCCTCTGACACCCTCACCCTGGCCCCGGGAGAGCAGAAGAGGTTCACCGTCTCCCTCACCCCGGACCAGATCGGCACCTGGGAGATGTGGCCCGCCGCCTTCAGCGACGGCACCTGGACAACAGCGGAAGGCACGACCCCGGTCACCTTCACCGTCACTTTCGCCCCGCCCACCTACCGCATGCTGGCCGGTGCAGACCGCTACCTGACCGCCATCCTGGTTTCGAAGACCGCCTACCCGAATGGCGCCCCGGCCGTGGTCCTGGCCAAGGGGGACGACTTCCCCGATGCCCTGGCCGCCGCCCCTCTCGCCAAAGCCTACAACGGCCCGGTCATCCTCACCCCCTCAGGCGGCCTCACCGACGCCGTCCGGGCGGAGCTCAAACGATTGAACCCAAAGACGGTGCTTTTCATCGGGCTCCCCCAGAACGTCAAGACGCAACTGCAAGCCGCCCTCCCCACAGCGACGGTGAAGACCTTCGTGGGCCGTGACCGCTACCACACCGCCACCCTGATCGCTGAGGAGCTGAAGAAGAAGCAGGGATCGCTCTTCCGCATCGTCCTTGTGCCCGGGGACAAGTTCCCCGACGCTCTCTCCGCCGCGCCTCTGGCCGCCAAGATGGGCTGGGCCATCCTCCTCACCCCGGCCTCGGGCCCCCTGCCCCCGGTGACCCGCGACGCCTTCGGGGACTTGGGGGTCACCAAGGCTCTGGTGGTCGGCACCAACGTCAAACTCCCGGCTTCGGTGACCCAGGTGGTCTCCAAGGTGGGCCGGGATCGCTACCACACCTCGGCCCTGGTCGCGGCCTACGCCAAGGCTGTCGGACTCTCCTTCTCCCACACCGCCCTCGCCACAGGGGAGAACTTCCCTGACGCCCTGGTGGTCGGACCCTTCCTGGCCAAGAGAGGAGGCATTCTCCTTCTCACCCGACCGAGTGGACTCCCCACAGACATCCAGGACCTCCTCGACCAAGAGATCCGTCGCATCTCCCTCGTCGACCTGGTGGGATTGCCCGGGAGCTGCCGGACGGAGTTGGTGGGGAGGTATGGGGGGTGAACGGGTTCACCAAGACACGATGACACCCTTGCCGTGAGACTAGGCGCCTGGGGGACCGGGCGCCTGGTCGTTTCCTCAGACGATTGCCCGACGCGATCCGAGCCGCGCGGAATGCGAGCCCCCCTGAGCCGCGTGACGCTGAGCGATGGAGCGGACTAAGGAGCAGTTCAGGCCGACGCCCAACGGTCCGAGGTGAAGTGAGAGTCGCGACTTCCGCTGCCCCCGTGTACCCACGTCAAGGGTTCGCCTACCCCCCGACGCAGAGCTGCGCGTAGGCGCAGTGCCCGTTACACAAACCGGATTCTCGGCGCTCGAACTCGTCCTCGGGTAAGGGAGCGTTCTCGTATGGGTCGAGCAGCAGGTCGCGCATCGCCTTGATGCCTGCCGCCACGACCTCGGCCACGAAGGACTCGAGGTCACTCGGCACATCCGGCGCGTGCGAGTCACCGGTGAGAAGGTAGTGTAGCTCGGGCCGAAGGGTGGTGGCGCCGCCGGAAGCGCTGGAAGCGCCAGCTCCACTGGAGGCGCCGGCCCCGCCTGTGCCGCCCGTGCCACCTCCGCCCGAGGTGTCGGTTGTCCGCGGAGTGCCCGTCCCGCCACTCGTGCCCCCGCCGCTCGGCGGCGGCGCCCAGCCCGCGAATGGGTCGTCCGCATCTGTGGTCATGGAGTTCGTGTCTACCCCCCCGTCCAGCGCTGCCGCGTACGCGGCCATGAGCACCTGGGTGGTGTCGTCTTGGCCGGGTCTGCCGCTCTTCCAGTCGATCACGTGGAGCACGCCGTCGGCGATGTAGGCCAGGTCGCCGGCGGCGAAAACCTTCACGCCGCCGAGCATGAAGTGGGCGAAGTCGGGGATCAGCACGCACCCGTCGCTGCCGCAGGCCGCGAGTCGTTCCCAGTCGGCGACGGTGAGGAGGTTCTCGATGCAAGCGGGGAGCTTCTCGTTGATGCGGTCCACCGTGCGCTCGTCGGGCGGCTCGTTGTCCAGGTAGAAGGACTGGAGCATGGTCACCCGGTTGGGGGAGCGCTCGAAGGCGGCACGCTGATCGCGTGAGGACTTCCACGCCTCGCGGAGCGCCCGCCGGGTGCGCTCCTCCAGTTCGTCGGCGCTCGGTGGGAGGGAGCCTGCCCGTACCGCGGTCTCGATCTCACGGGCGCGCTCGTCCATCTCGGACCCGAGGATGGCGTCGAGGCCGGTGAGCTTGCTCAGCCGGTAGGCCAGGCGGGTGCGCTCGGAGGCTCCGTCAAGCCAGCCGTTGTGGCCAAGGTAGTAGCGGATGAAGTAGGCGCGAGGGCAGGTGTCGAGAAGACGCTGGCGCGTCATCGACCAGGAGAACTGCGGATACGGTTCGATGGTGAAGGCCATAGTGGCGGTGGATCCCCGGTCGGGAGCCGCCTACTCCTTGATGCCGCTGTAGATGGACCGGCACGTGGGCGACGCCTTGCCGGCCTTGGCGGCAACGGCGGCCGCTGCCGCGGCGTCGGTCGCGTGCTCGGAGGCGCCGAGCTTTGCCGCGTAGGCCGCGGCCTCGACGAGGGTCGCCACCGCATCGGCGGCCAAGGTCATGCGGAACAGCCAGGTGCCGTAGGGCGACTCGTTGGCGGCTTCGGCGGTGGCGGAGGGGTTGGCGGCGGTCACCATGCCGGCAACAGGGCTCATGAAGTACTTGATGGCCTTCCTGGTAGTGGCGAAGGCCACCTCCTCGCTCACCACGATGGCGGCACCGGCTTCAGCCAGTACCTCGAGGTCGACGAGGCCGCCCGTGAGGGCCACGCCCGGTTCCGTCGTGCCCACGTCGTACTCAGCCGCGGCGCCCGCGTCGGCGCCCGTGTCGCCTGCATCGGCGCCTGCGTCATCGGAGGTGGCGCCGGCGACGGTCGCGCGGAACCAGTAGTGTGACGCAGCGTGGTACAGACGGTCCTCGGGCACGTCCATGTCGCGGCCGAGGAAGTTCTTGACGATCGCCATCGTTCGTTCTCCTAGTTCGTGATTTCCATGATTTTGTGCCGGAGGCCGATCTGGCCTAGGGCGTGGTGTCCAGGTGTCGGGTAAGCTCGTTCTGGCCACGCAGCCGGTCGAACAACACCTCGCGTAGCAGGTCGCAGGCTTCGATCATCTTCGGATGAGCGATGCTGTAGTGCACCTCTTGGCCGTGTCGCTGGTGGTTCACGAGACCCTCGCCGCGGAGGGTCGCGAGGTGCTGGGATGCGATGGGTTGGGCGACGCCGGCCGCCTCGGCCAACTCGCCGACGCTCCGCTCGCCGTCGCGCATGGCGTTCAATAGTGCGAGACGCACGGGATGGGCCATGGTCTTGCACACCCGCGCGTGCAGCTCCAGGATGGTCGCGTCGATGCGATCGCTCTCGGTCATGCGGAGGCGCCCCGGCGCATCAGTAGATCAGCACCTTGTCGGCCTCGACCGTCCACTGCGCGAGCAACTCCATCGACGCGCGCGCCGCTCCTTCGACCACCGCCACGGACGCCAAGCCACGGGCGTCCATACACGAGCCTCATATGGCGACGGGCACGTCTTTGGCTATCAACCCCTTGAGTAAGCGTTCGATGGAGTAGTAGCCCTCGGGGAGCGTCTGCCCGGCCACGGCGCAGGCGGTGGCGTCGGCCGTCAGGAACACCCGCACCTGAGTGTCGTCGCGCCGGGAGAGGGCGAGAGCGTGGCGCAGCGCGTTATACGGGCGCTCGGAGCCGTACGGGCCGTCGTTGAGGGCGAAGAGGATGGTCTGCATGGCGCCTCCGTTGTGGGTAGCGGTCCGACATGCGGCTCCGGTTCGTGCGGCAAGAAGCCCGGGGGCCGAGGCAGAGTCCGCGATGTGGAATTCCACGTCTGCACCAGACTATCTGAAAATCGCTATATTGCAATATAGCCGTGGATTCGCGGCAAGGCCGTCCTGCCCTCGAGATACCGAACGGGGAGCGGGCGTCCTTCGCCGCGTGACTTCGAAGGGGGACACATGGGCAGCGCGCAACACAAGGTGGTCGTGGTGGGTGGGTCGTTCGCTGGAGTGAACGCCGCGTACCAGCTCAAGCGGAAGCTTGGCGACAGGGTGTCGGTGGATGTGATCTCGGCCGACGAGGCCTTCATCTTCATGCCCAGTATCCCCTGGGTGATGATGGGTTGGCGGGACCCGGGGCGGCTCTCCGTGCCCCTTGCCCGGCCGCTCGGCGCGAAAGGCATCAACTTCGTGCATGACCGCGCCGTGTCTATCGACACGGCCGCACATACGGTCACCACCGCCGGCGGGCGCACGCTCCCCTACGACAACCTCGTGCTGGCGACAGGCGCCGACCTCGACTGGTCGAACGTGCCGGGCTCAGACCCCGCCGACGGCACCGTGCACACGTGCTTCACGATCGACCAAGCCGTGGCCGCCCGAGCCGCCATCCAGCGCTTCCTCGCGCTGCCCAAGGGTCGCGCGATCGTCGGGGCCAACCCCGGCGCCAGCTGTATCGGCCCGGCCTACGAGCTGATCATGATGCTCGAGACGGAGCTTCGGCGGCAGAAGCGCCGCCACCTCTTCGACCTGCATCTGGTCACGCCGGAGCCCTTCATCGGCCATTTCGGGGTGAACGGCATCGGCGACATCCAGAACATGATGGAGTCGGAGTTCCGCTCGCGCCATCTCGGTTCGACCGTCAGCGCCGCGCTGAAGCAGGTTGAGCCGGGCAAGGCGACGCTCGGCGACGGCTCCGAGATGGAGTTCGACCTCGCCCTGCTGATCCCGGCCTTCTTCGGCGCCCAGGTGGTGCGCGACACTGAGCGCCTCGGCAACCCGCGTGGTTTCATCCCCACCGACCAACACCTCCGCTCCACCGCCTTCCCCGAGATCTACGCAGCGGGAGTCTCCGTGGCCATGGCGCCGCCCGTGTCGACCCCCGTGCCGGTGGGTGTGCCCAAGACGGGGCACATGTCCGAAGAGATGGCCGTCCGCGTGGCTACGAACATCGCCGCCGACCTGGGCGAAGGCGAGCTTGTCGATGGTCTGACGCTGCCCGCTACGTGCATCGCAGACGCCGGCGACACCGCCTTCTACATCAAGGCTGATCCCTTCCTCCCGCCTAGGAACGTGGCTGTGCTCCGCAAGGGGCTGTGGGCGCACTACATGAAAGGCGCCTTCGAGCGGTACTATCTGGAGAAGATCAAGCGCGACTTGCCCTCGTCGCACTTCGGCTGGTAGCGGGCGGGGGATGACGCGGTTGATCCGGGGCGCCGGGTGGCGTCTTGATCAGCGAGACCAATCGGAGGTGCACAGGTGTCTGTAGAAGGGGAGAAGCCCCAGCGCGACGTCGAGAAGAGCTATCCCGCGGACCAGTTCGTCGATAAGCTGCGTCGCCTGGCCGACAGCATAGAGCGGGGAGAGAAGTTCCGCATCCGAGTGGCCGGTGAGCGCATCACGATACCTCCGAACGCCGTCATCAGCATCGAGCACGAACGCGGTGAGTCGGAAGAGGAACTCGAGTTCCAGCTCAAGTGGTCGATCGACCAGGATGACGACGACCCACAGGCCGATGATGAGCCGGAGGAGTAGTCCAGCATGATGATCACGGCCAAGACGAAGATCCACGAGTTGTGTGAGGCGTATCCGTACATGAAGGATTGGCTCGCCGAGTACACGCCTGAGTTCGAGAAGCTCAAGAACCCGGTGCTGTACAACACCATGGCCAGAGTGGCGTCGCTGGAGGTAGCGGCGGGCTTGGGCAACGTGACGGTGGAGAAGTTCCTCGACGATGTGAAGCAGGCCGTGGCTCAGCACGAGATCGTGGCTGAGGAGACGTCCGGCGCGGCCCCTCGGCTCGATGTCGACGAGCGCGAGCGCCGACAGGTGCTGTTGAAGGGCATCATCATGGATCTGCACGACGGCGCCGCCGTCGATGATGTGAAGGCTCGGTTCGACGAACTGGTGCGCGACGTGGACGCCACCGAGGTGGCGCTCATGGAGCAGTCACTGATCTCCGAAGGCTTGGCGGTCGAAGAGGTGCAGCGTCTCTGCGACGTGCACGTGAGCGTGTTCAAGGACGCGCTGGACGACGGCACCGAGGCAGCTGTGCCCGACGACCATCCTGTCGCCTCCTACCGGCGCGAGAACCGGGTGACCACCGAGATCACCACGGCTCTCCGGTGCGCGCTCGAGGCTCTCGGCGCCCCCGCCGACGAGGAGGCCAAGCACGCCGCTTTGGCCGACATCTCTCATGAACTCGAGCGGCTCGCTCAGGTCGACGTGCACTACCTGCGCAAGGAGAACCAGCTCTTCCCGGTGCTCGAGGTACACGGCGTCTCCGGCCCCACGAAGGTGATGTGGGCGCTCGACGACGACATCCGCACGCGCATCAAGGCGGATCGGGCCCACGCCAGCCGCGAGGATGCCGCCACTCTGTTGCGCTCCCTGCCGGAGACCCTGCGCATGGTCGACGACATGGTCTACAAAGAAGAGAAGATCCTCTTCCCGACCTCACTGCAGGTGATCGAGGCCGACGAATGGCGCAAGATCGCCTCGGGCGACGCCGACATCGGCTATGCCTGGATCGAAGGCCCCGCCGGCGACCACGCCCGCTGGGCCGCCGACACCTGGGCCCCCGAACAGGGTGAACTCCTGTTGCCCCTCAGCACGGGCGCACTCACCCCCGAGCAGATCGACTTGCTCTTCCGCAACCTTCCCTTCGACCTCAC
Source organism: Actinomycetes bacterium (assembly GCA_024637035.1). GTDB lineage: Bacteria > Actinomycetota > Thermoleophilia > RBG-16-64-13 > RBG-16-64-13 > JAHJSA01. The sequence goes on along the minus strand of JAGXFW010000031.1, from coordinate 10,259 downwards.
GTATGTCGACGCCGAAGACCGCGTCCGTTTCTATTCGGAAGGGGAGAGGGTGTTCCCCCGTTCCCCCGCGGCCATCGGGCGCGAGGTGCGTAACTGCCATCCGCCCAAGAGCCTCGACAAGGTGGAAGAGATCCTCGCCGAGTTCAAGGCCGGCACCAAGGACATGGCCGAATTCTGGATCGAGCTGGGGCCGAAGTTCGTGCACATCCGCTACTTCGCCATGCGTGACCAGGCGGGTGCGTATCAGGGGTGCCTCGAAGTGGTGCAGGACGCCACGCACGTGCGCGAACTCAAGGGACAGCGGAGGATCGTCGACTGGTAGCCCCCACCGATCCTCGGCCACGGGCCGTCGGGCCGTCGAGCCGTCTCTGCTCCATGGAACGCACTGCACGGGTGGGTCAGGCGAGCCTCCGCCAGGCCGAGTCGAGCTGCTCGTCGAACGTGAGCAGCGGGGCATCCAGCGCCTGGGCCACGTAGAGGTAGGCGGCGTCGTATGCGCTGAGGTGCGCGGCTAGGGCCAGGTCGAGGACGCCTCCGAAATCGGGCGACACTAGCTTCATCGGTAGGTCGAGCCACCGGCGGAACGCCTTGGCCACGAGTTCCGCGCTCGCTGGGTCCCCGAGCGCCTTTCTGCGGGCGAGGTTGGCCATCTCGTAGCGTACGAGGCCTGGGGCCACCGGGCTGACGTCGGCCAAGAGGCCGGCCGCTTCCGTTCCGCGGGATTCGTTGAAGGTGAGAGCGCCGAAGACCGACGCGTCAACCACGGCGAGTGAGCGGACGCGGCTAGCGGCCATCGCGATCCATCCGGATGGCTAGGACAGAGTCGTTCTCGGTTCGCAGGCCGAGTGAATCGACGTAGGCTTTCAATCCAGCGGGAGTCAACTCCTCGGGAGTGAGGGCCGCCTCCTCGACGATGGCGAGGAGTTCTCCCTGAAGCGAGCGCCGGTGCGTCTTCGCGCGCCGTCGGAGCTTGGCTGCGACCTCATCGGGGACGTTCTTTATCGACAGGCTGACGGGCATGTGGACCTCCGCGAAGACGGCGCGATGCGTCTGTTCCCCAGCCGAACACTGCGTCGCAGATCCGATATGGCGCTATTATGGTACCACGAGTGGGGCGGGTACGGCACGCGGGTCATGTGGAACCGGTGCTGGCGGAGTACAGTCCTGCTGACCGCGACGTCTCAGCCGCGGGGCGAGTCCAGCGCCTCCCGCACGGCCGAAGCGAGTGCGGTGGCCGAGAAAGGCTTCGGAAGAAGGCTGATGCCCGGTTCGACCCGGCCGTCGTGCACGATCGAATCCTTGGCATACCCGGACATGTAGAGCACGCGCAGCCCAGGGCGACTCTGCACCAAGCTGTCGGCCACGGCCCGGCCGCCCGGGCCGGGCAGCACGACATCGGTGAGGAGGAGGGAGATGACCCCCTCATGGCCGTCGGCCGCGGCGAAGGCTTCTTCCGCGCACCCCGCCTCGAGGACGGTGTAGCCGATGCCGCGGAGTATGTGGCTCGCGTAGCGGCGCACCGACGGCTCGTCCTCAACTACCAGGAGAGTCTCGTGGTTGGAGTCGTCGGAAGGTCGGTGCGGTGGGGTCGCTCGGTGCCGGCCGGTCGCCGTGCCGCCAGACGTCTCGGGGGCTGTCGCCTCGCCCCGGGCGCCGGTCTCCGTTCGGTCGGGCGTGGCCGGGATGGGCAGAGGTGAGTCGTCGTCGGTCTCCGTTCCCGATCCGAAGCGAGGCAGGAACACCTCGACCCGCGTTCCCGCGCCCTCGGCTGAGTCGACTATCACGTGGCCGCCGCTCTGCTTGGCCATCCCGTAGACCGTGGAGAGCCCGAGTCCCGTGCCCTTCCCTTGGGGTTTGGTGGTGAAGAAGGGTTCGAAGGCGCGCTTGCGCACTTCCGGGGGCATGCCTCTGCCCGTATCGGTGACAGAGAGGGACACGTACCTCCCCGGGCGGAACTCCGGGTCGAGTTGACGGTAGTGCGGCCCCAGGTACACGTTGGCGGTGCCGAGGGTGATGTGGCCGCCCTCGCCCGTGGCGTCGCGCGAGTTGGATGCCAGATTGAGTACGATCTGCTCGATCTGAGCGCTGTCGGCCTCGGTGAGCCACAAGTCCGGCTCGAGGACGGTGTGGAGGGTTATGTCGACGCCGATCATCCGTCCGAGCACACGCTCCAACCGCACGATCACCTCGTTGAGATCGATCGGCTCGGGGCGGACGGTCTGACGGCGGGAGAAGGCGAGCAGCTGTCGCACGAGTTCGGCCCCCCGCTCCGCCGCCGTGCGTATCTCTTCCAGGTCGGGCTCGGGATGGTCGGACTCCTCCAGCAGGAGGTTCGCGTAGCCCGAGATGGTGGTGAGGAGATTGTTGAAGTCGTGGGCGATCCCGCCGGCCAGGTTGGCGATGGCCTCCATGCGCTGGCTCTCTCGCAGCCTCCGCTCGCCCTCGATGAAGGCGGCCTCCGCGGTCTTCTTGTCGGTGATGTCCGCCCAGGAGCCGACCACTTCGACCGGCGTGCCGTCATCGTCGGTCACAAGACGCAGCTCCTCCTGGGTCCAGTGGTACGATCCGTCGGAGTGCCGGAAGCGGTACTCCACGCGTGCGGCCCCCTTGGAGAGCACTTCGTCGTTGGTCTGCAGCGCGTGCGCCTGATCGTCCGGGTGGATCCCCCGGTGCCACCACGTCGGGTCGGCGAGGATCTCTTCCGGGGTGTATCCAAGGATGCGTTTCACGTTCTCGCTGATCCACGACAGGCGGAGCCCGTCCTCGAGTATGTCGAGCACGTGGGTCATGGTCGGGCTGACGTCGAACAGCTGCCTCATGCGCCGTGCGCTCAGCATCAGTTCCCGTTCGAACTGCTTCTGTCTCGTGAGGTCACGCAGGAGTGCGAACACCACGGGGAGTCCGGGGAGGTCGACCGTCCACGCGGTCACAGCGACATCGACCACGGCTCTCCGTTTGGTCGCCACCCGCGCGGTGAAGTCGCCGACGGCCAGTCGAAGGCCTTCGCCGAGGCTGCGCCCTGTCGAGGCGTCCGTGGGTGGAGTCAGCTGTTCCACCGCCAATTGCACGAGTTCCGCTCGGTCGTATCCGAGCACCTGACTCGCCCGCAGGTTGGCGTCGACGACCTTCATAGTCGTGCGGTTCACCAGGAGGATCGCGTCGTTGGAGTTGTCGAACAGCGCCTTGAAGCTGAGTTCGGCCTGTTCGAGCCGCCGTTTGATCTCCTCGCTGTCGGGTTGTGCGCCTCCGATCCCTGGGCCCCGGTAGGGGGTGCTCATGATGTGCGCGGGGGGCTCGTAGCCGGAGGAGGACACCATGCGTCAGGCCTCCACAATCAGGACGATCCCCAGGATCCACGGCCCCGAGTGCGCGCCGACGGCGGGGCCGAGTTGCGTGATCAACGAGTCCATCCCGAAACGCTCGGCGAACTCGCGGCGCCATCCTTCAACCTCGTCGCGGTTGAGCCCGTAGTGGAAGCCGGCATGAGTGATCCCTCCGCGTGCCGCATCGCTCACCAGATCCCAGAGGCGCGAGGCAGCCTGTCGGGCGGTGCGGGTGCGGCCGGCGGGTGCGATGCGCCCGTCGTCGAACGTGAGGATGGGCCGGAGCCCGAGGAGGGCTCCGGCGAGCCCCGCGGCCCGTCCCACTCGACCACCACGTACGAGGTAGGTCATGGTGTGCAGCATGAAGTACACGCGGATGCGGGTGGCCATGCTCTCCAGTTCGCGGACGATGGCAGCCGGCTCGCCGCCGAGTTGCGCGAGTCGCACCGCCTCCATGACGAGGAATCCAAGACCGAGGCCGGCGCTGTTGGAGTCGACCAGGTGGATGCGGCTGCCCGCGGGTGCACCGGAGCCGCGTGCCGCCGGCCCCTTGGCGGCGAGCAGCGCCGCCTGACTGTGGGCGGTGTCGAGGGTGCTGCTGAGTCTGGAGCCGATGTGGATTGAGAGCACCTGGTCACCGGCGTCCAGCGCGGTGCGGTACGCGGCCGCGAAGTCCTCGGGCCGCGGTTGACTGGAGGTGGCCGTCGCCCCACCTTGGAGGCGGTGGTAGAAGTCGTCGCCGGAGAGGTCCACGTTCTCTCGATAGGCCGTGCCGTCAAGCACGACCCCCTGCGGGATCACCGTGACCCCGTTCGCTTCCGCCCACCCTGAGGGCAGGCAGCTGCTGCTGTCGGTGACGATGCGCAAGGTCATCGGGGTGGCCCGCCGGCGCGGCGAAGCGCGGGCGATGGCCCCAGCGTCCGCGGGGCCGCGGTAGGTGTTGCGGCGGTGGATGGCGTCACGTGGCCACTCCTCAACGGTGATCAGCGCGGCCATCGTATCAAGGGGGAGCGGGTAGCGGGAGAAGGTTGCGAGGTGGCGAGCGTGGTGGGCGTTTGAGGCGTCCGCGCCGAGGTGGCGCCGCCGCTACGCCCCCGCCAGCCACCCCCGCACTGCCTGCTCCACCTCGGCGCGCGTGTGCCCGATGACGGTGTCGAAGCGCACCTCGGCGTCCTGCAGGCCGGCCAGCCCCTCCGGGATCTTCTCGCCGGGGGCCATGAGTAGCACCTGGTCGAGCAGTTGGAACTCGGACATGGTGGCCGCGTCGGCGGGTAGGGGGGCGCCGTAGGGGACGCCGCGGAGCGCCTTGTAGACGTCGGCCCCGAACTTGGCCCAGTGGGCGGTGGATACCACCAACATAGGCGCCGGCCCCTTGTGACGCTCGGCCATGGCCCAGGCGACGGCGGTGTGGGGGTCGAGGAGACGGCCGGTGTCGGCCAGCACGCGACGGATCGCGGCGAGGCTCTCGTCGTTCCCCACGGAGTCGCCCACGAAGAGGTCCGCCATGGCGGCGCGGGTGTCCGGGTCCACGGTGAAGCTGCCCTGCCCGGTGAGGTCCGCCATCCAACCCCGGATGCGCTCTGGATCGCGGCAGAGTTCGAACAGCGCGCGCTCCAGGTTGGAGGAGATGAGGATGTCCATCGACGGCGATGGCGTGGTGACGAAGGGCCGCTCGCGGATGTCGTAGGTGCCGGTGGCGATGAAGTCGGCCAAAACGTCGTTCTCGTTGCTCGCGCAGAGGAGGCGGCCGATGGGCACGCCCATGCGCTTGGCGTAGAGGGCGGCCAGGATGTTGCCGAAGTTGCCGGTGGGGACAGCGACGTCGAGGGGAGCGCCTGGCTCGAGCGCCCCGGAGGCCGCCACGTCGGCGTAGGCGCTCACGTAGTAGACGATCTGCGGCAGCAGCCGTCCCCAGTTGATGGAGTTGGCCGAGGAGAGTTCCGTGTGATGGTCGCGCCGGAGCTCGGCGTCGAACTCGGGGTCGGCGAAGGCGGCCTTGACCGCGTTCTGGCAGTCGTCGAAGTTCCCCTCCACTCCGAACACGGCGACGTTCGCCCCGTGCTGGGTGACCATCTGGCGGCGCTGCACCTCGGATACGCCCCGGGCCGGGAACAGCACGGCGATGCGCGTGCTGGGCCGGTCGGCGAAGCCCTCCAGGGCGGCCTTGCCGGTGTCGCCCGAGGTGGCCACGAGCACCAGGAAGTCGGGCACGTCGGCGCCAGCCGCGCGGCGCATGGCCACCGCCTCGGAGAAGAAGAGAGGCATGCACTGCAGGGCCATGTCCTTGAAGGCCGACGTGGGCCCGTGCCACAACTCGAGCACGTGCATGCCGGGGGCGGCATCCCCCGCTGCCACGACGGGCGCCATGGCCGGATGGTCGAAGTTGGCGCCGTAGGCCTCGGCGAGCAGCTCCTGCTGCCGGGTGTCGGGCACGTCGAGCCCGAAGCGGCGGAACACCTCGAAGGCCCGCTGGTGGTAGGGGAGGGCGGCGAGACCCAGGATGGTCTGCAGCTCAAGCTCCGGCAACCGCGCCGGCACGTAGAGGCCGCCGCCGGCGGCGATACCCTTGACGATCACGTCGGAGAAGGCGCGGTGCGTGGGATCGAGTGCCCGGGTGTCGTGGTAGTGGGTGGGCATCTGGCCTTCTAGCTCCTGGTGTTGGCGTTGGTGGCTGAGTTGGCGTGGCGGTGGCGGCGCGTAGGTGGTGGTCTAGCGCAATGGTAGCAGGCGTGGCGGCGGTGGCGGCGGGACGGGGTTGCCAAGACCTCCCCGAACGACGCGCCGGTCGAGGGCTTCGTCTCGTGGGCCGCAGGGGCGTGCGTGGCGTCCGGGGTGCGTCTGTGGCCTTGGCCTTGGTAGGCGAAACCCACTGCCTGCGGACGTTTTCGAAATCTCCGGGGCTTGATAGGCTATAACGATGGGGGTTGGCGAGTATGCGAGGTCATGAGTGGACGAGAGCAGAGCTGTAACGGCCATAGCTGTTGCTGGGTCAGTCTGTTCCATTACGGGGATCAGCCTCCTCGGAATAGTGGGCTTCTATTCTGAGCAGCCATTGATACCCGCGCCTGTTGTAGCCGTGACGGGCTTGATATTGGCCGGATTGGCCGTTGCCGTGTGGATGCTCCGTGGACGGCTTGTTAGGGAGATGGAACTGAGGGAGGGGCGAATCATCACTGTCCATGATCGATCTAGCGCCTCTCGGAGCTTTACCGGAGGAACACTGAGGACACTGCGCGTATTCGCCGGTGATCTCAGTTGGCTGGAGGAGGACCTCGCGGCGTACAGGGCTTTGATTGAACGGGGAGTCACCATTCAGATTCTCACCGACGCCCCAGCTGCGCGGGCCATCCCCGTGGGCAAGGCTCTCGGAATCCAGTTTCGAGAGTATCCACGAGGCATGGAAGCTCCGTTGAAAGCGAGCGTGAGCGATGCTGAAGAAGAGAGCGAGTCAAGGGCGCTAGTAGTGAAGCGAAGGACCCATCGCCCTGGAACCACCGGAGGCGGCGAGTATGGCTACTGGATGAAGGAGTATCACGGGTCAATAGAGTACGCGGCCATCCGATCGATGATGCTCCTGTTTGATGAGTTCTTTGCCGTTGGTAGCCCGCTATGAGACTGTCCCCTGCCGACCCTGTGTCTCGGACGAAATCATCCTTAGTCATCCTCCCGCCCTCGCCTATCAGGGGTGGCAGTGGTGGCAAGAAGTGTCTCGGGGCATGGGAGTTGGCGGCTGAGAACAATCGGAACTGAAGCTATCTGCCTGAGAGAGTATCGGTTGAGAGCGCGGGCGGGTGCATTGTTGGCCGGAGTTCGGCGGCGCTGCGTCGCTCTCTGGCCGACCAGCGGGGAGGGCATTGTGGCTCGAGATTCAACGGAATGTGTGGGCGGCTGTAGTGCCGGTTAAGTCCATCACTCTGCGCGGTCGCGTGTTTGATGGGGCGGACATCGAGGCGATTCGGCTGGTGATATGTCGTGACTGGCAACTAGGCCGCACGAGCATTTCTCAGGAGGTGTGTCGCCAGCTTGATTGGCGACAGCCAAACGGCTGGCTGAAGGACAGGGCATGCCGGGATGTACTTCTTCGCCTAGAGGCCCTCGGACTTGTGGAATTGCCCCCGAGGAAATCCGAGCCAAACAATCGGCGCAGCCATTTGCGGACAGCCGATGTCCAACAACTTCCGTTGTCTTGTGCAGACGTGACGCACGTGGACCTCAGGACTCTTGATCTCACGCTGGTGCGCGGTGGTGAAGCTGAGGCCGCGTGGAATGATCTCGTAGGGCGTCACCACTACCTTGGGTTCGAAGTATTTGTTGGCCGCTCGATGAAGTATCTGATTCACTCCGACTCCTGTGTATTGGGGGCGATTGGCTGGAGCGAGCCAAGTTGGGCGGTCGATTGTCGCGACTCTCTGCTTCAGCACATAGGCATGGTGCCTTCGGAGATTCGCCACGCGGGGATCAACAACGGCCGGTTCTTGATTCTGCCCTGGGTGAAGGTACCGAATCTAGCATCTGCAGTCCTGTCTCGGGCAGTAGCTAGAGTCGTAGCGGATTGGCGCGAGTACTATGTTGTTGAGCCTCTCTTTTTGGAGACGTATGTTGACTCGGCGCGCTTTCGAGGCACGTGCTATAAAGCGGCAAACTGGCAGAAGATCGGTACAACTCGTGGTTTCGGCAAGCGCGGCGCTACGCATCACAACGGGCATGCCGCGAAACACGTCTACCTCTATCCCCTGTCGCGCTTAGTGAGACGTGCCCTGGATAGTCGAATCTAGGAGGTTCAATTGGTGCTATCCGGTGAAAACCGCGCTGCTCTCATTTGGGCGTTGCAGGCGCAGAGTTCGGTGACCGTCGCCAGGCCCAGCGCGTCCGCCACCTATACCCTGGGGGAGATGATCGGTGATGACGGTATGCAGAGTGTGGTTTGGAGCGCCCACGATGATGTCGGAAGAGAACTCGCACTCAAAGTAATCACACCAGAGTACTATGAAACTAAGAGCCTGTATGACGAAATGTGGTATGCGGAGAAGTTACGATCTCCGCGGTTCGCGGAGATCGTCCATTTCGGCCACTTGAGTCTCCCAGGGTTCGGTCAGGAATTCCCGGTGGTCGTCATGGAACTGGTTCAGGGTGTCTCAGTTCGAGAGTTTGTTGCGAGGAACACCCTCCTAATCGACGACTTCGTCCAGCTAGTCAAGCAACTGCTTCAAGCGCGCGCGGAACTCGAACTTCTCGACCTGGTCCATGACGATTTGCATGCCGGAAACGTCATGATCGCCGAACGCGATGACGCGCTTAGCGGAACGCGCGAACTTGTCCTTAGGGTCGTCGACACCGGCTCCATCAAGCGTGCTTCGATGAGGGACGAGCTTCTGAGGAAGCTGCGTCAACGCCTGCGGGATCTTGAGGAGGGGGGCGCTAGTCCCGCGGCAACCGCCAAGCTTAGGGAGTTTCTTGCCTGGAAGGTCCCTGATGATCACCTCAGAAGCGTGGAATTGATGCTCCTGCTTCTCAATAACGTCCAGGCGAATTACCATCGCTCGGATCCATGGGAACGTCAGTTCATGGATGGTATCGAGAGGATCCTGCATCTCATGATCGACGAAGATGTGGAGCGGCGGCTAGACTCCCCGGCTGGAATAGTGGCTGCTCTTCGCGAGGTTCGCCGTGCCGCTCGCGCCACGCAGTTGAACGAGGATCGACCGCTCGGTTCGCCCTTTGACTATCCCTCTTCTGAGACGATTCTTGATGACGCTGAATTCGCGAAGCTCTTCTCTGCCGTCTGCCCTTGGCTGCCCGAATGCCAAGCAGTTCAGCCAGTCTATCTCTATGGGCCTCGAGGGTGCGGTAAGTCGTCGGTGCTTCGATGGCTTTCGTTCAAGGTGCTTCTGTCCGACAAGACTAGGAGCGTGGCCGATCTAAAGGAAGTCGGCGTCTACTTGTCTTGCTCATCTGAACTACGCTCACGGTTCCTACTCATGTCCGAAGAGAGCCTTGAGAGAGTTCAGGGACGTGTAATCCGGTTCTTCGGCCTACTACTCCTCGAGGAACTCTTCGACACGCTTCGAGTAATGCAGGAAGTCGAGCAGGAGGGTCGCTTTGTCTTCGGGCTTGAAGACTCCGACTCAGTAGGACTTGTGAAGGCGATGGCCGCACGCATTGACCCCAGCGGCAGTCGTGTGCGTCTCCAAGGCCAAGCGCCATTCGAATACCTTCGGGGGCTGTGTCGCCAGCTTAGATGGCAGGAATGGGCCCAGATTCGACAGCGCCGAGCGGATAGTTCGGATCCAGATTCCGCATTGGTGTCCGATGTGACGCGAGAACTTGGTCACTTCGTCCCGTTCTTCCAGACAACTCATATCACCTTTCTGTTGGATGACTACTCGAACCAGAGGATCCCCGTCAGTCTCCAACGGAAGCTGAACCAGACAATATCGTTTGCCAAACAAGGCACACCGCTCTTCAAGGTCTCCTCAGAGTACGACGGCATGGACTTGGACGGAATCCAGGAGGGCAGGGAAGTTCTCGAGGTGAACTGTGGCGAACAGTACACGCGACTCAACGACGCTGATGGGTACGGCTTTTTGGAAGATATCCTCAACAGGCGCCTTCGTGAGGCCAAGTATTCTAGTGAGGCACGAGATATTCTGGGTTTGAGCGGCTACACTAGTTTTGCTAAGGCTATTCGTGAGGAGATGGCCGGCGGAGAGCGCTTCTATTACCATGGGGTGGACTGCGTGCACCAGTTGTGCAGCGGCGACCTGGCTCTGGCATTGAGTGTCGTCAAACGGCTCTTTGAACCGCCCCGGCTTTCCTGGAGGCTCCAACCTTTGAGAGGATGGAGTCATGAACAACACATCAAAGAGGTATCCAACTGAGGTTCGGGAGCGGGCTGTTCGCATGGTGCTCGAGCACGAGGGCGAATACGACTCCCAG
>JAGXFW010000030.1 GCA_024637035.1 Actinomycetes bacterium | reverse complement strand
GTTCATCGAGAAGCAGATCAGCACCAACTCCGACATCGTGGCCCTCTCCGCCATGATGACCACCACCATGATGGGCATGAAGAAGGCCATCGTGAAGCTCAAAGAGAAGAACCCGAACGTCATGATCATGGTCGGAGGCGCTCCCGTCACCGGCGAGATCGCCGACATGTTCGGTGCCGACGGCTACTCCGAGAACGCTTCCAACGCCGTCTCCGAAGCCATCAAGATGGTGGGCGCTCTTCGCAACATGTAGCACCCGCCTGGTAGAAGGATGACCCCGGCGCGGCGCCTGTCTTGGGGCGCGCCGGGGCCCGGGGGGAGCCCGCGCCAGGGACCCATCGCCGCACGTCGCGCCCCCCAGCCCCCGGTTGCCGCATCCGTCTCGCCAATGATGCCTCCGAAGCGCCGACGCCGATGGCCGACGCCCATCGGTTTTCAATCCCCGTACAGAGTGATACGGTGGAGGTAGTTCCGCTGGCACGGGAGTGATTGATGCGATGCCCTGACTGCGGCGCGGAAGCCGTGGAAGATCAGGCCTTCTGCATGGAATGCGGTCGCGCGCTCGAGAGGCAGGCGATCGCTGAGGCCGAGGCGCCCGGCGCACAGATGCCTGCTGGGACGAGCATGGAACAGCCTGCGTCGCCCGTGACACCTTCGTCTCCACCGCCCCCGCCAACACCAGCCTTCACGCCGCCCCCCGCGCCGCTCCCGGGCTTCACGGTTCCACAGACGCCGGAGCCATCCGCCGCAGTCACCAAGCCCCCCAAGAAGAAGCGAGGCTGCCTCAAGGGCTGTCTGGTCATCGTAGTGATCTTCCTGCTGCTGATCGCCCTCGCGGCGGTCGTGGTGTTCCGAGTGCCCGAGCGGCTTGGTCTCTTCCCCTCCCAAGCCGAGACGCTCCTGGCCGGCACCACCGATGGCCTCACCGCCGCCGAGTTCGAGGGCGAGTTCGAATCCCTCGGGCAAGACCCCGCAGGTATCTCCACCTACGTGCTTCCCGTGGGAGATACCGAGGAGACGATCGCCTACCTGGTTCTCGACCAGTCGCGGGGATACACCCACACATCTGTGGAGGTCAGCGACCCCGTCAAGGACGCGTTCATCCTGGCGGCCCGGTCGGATGCCATCCGTACGGCCGGAGTGACCCGAGTGGCTGTGGAGTTCAAGGACGAGGTTGGCAAGTCCCTCTTCGTCATGACCGCACCCGTGGACGCCATCCTGGACCTCGCCGACGGGCGCATCACCAAGGAGGAGTTCTTCAAGAGGACCGCAGCAGTGGGCGACCTCTATGAGACCCTCCAGATCCAACTCGAAGGGCTCGGGGGCCTGCAATGAGAACGAGACGCGCCCCCTGGCCCGCACTCATGGTCCTCCTTCTGGCCGTGACGGCGGCGACGACCGGATGCACGCCGGACGACAAAGCGGCGGCGACCGATTTCTTCTTCTCCTGGGTGAGCCAGGCGGAAGGCGGTCAGGCCGCGGCGTTCTGGGCGATAGCCACCTCCAACTCGAGCGACCCCACGATCGACGCCATCCTCAAGGCGAAGAAGGTGCTCGAGGACATCGACAAGGCAGACAGGAAGGCAGAAGAAGCCGACAAGGCGAGCGACGCGGGCGACTACAAGACTGCGGAGGCGCTGCTCCGCGAGGCCATCAAGATCCGCTCTCAGGACTGGTCCTACCGCAACAAGCTCGCGGCCTTGCAGATGGAGACCGGCCAGCCAGTCGACAGCCTCGAAGGCTTCGATTCTTCGACCTTTCAAGCGATGTCGCCGAAGAAGAGGCTGGCGGCCATCAATAGCGGGATCTACGAGTATGAGGCTGCACGAGAGCGCATACGCGGGTGGGCCCCTGACAAGCGGGGTCCGGACGACAGCCTCATGTACGAGGTCGACAAGAAGTTCGTTGAGCGACTTGCGCTCGGCCATAGGGTCCGAGCCGAGATGTACCGGGACATGGGTCTCCAGGACGAGGCGGACGCTGAAGACGAGCTGGCGGATCAGTATGAGGCGTACAAGCCCTAGGACCGCGGCGCCTCCCAACAGACGTAGCGTGCCACGCCTCCGAACGACCTCGCGCACGGTCCGCTCGGGCCCGACCAGTCCCGTGCTATCGTGACCCGCACCACCCGCGCACGACCCCCGGAGGCCGCCAGATGGACCCGCAGCGACGCGACGCCGACCTTCCCGACTACGCCCTCGTAGAGCGCCGTCAGATGCTGCGCGGCACCGGCCTCGGCGGCGACGCGCTCGAGCGCATCCAGGTGGGCGTGGTAAGCAGCTGGGGTGAGATCAACCCGGCCTCGGTGCACCTCGACAAGATCACACAGTGGGTGAAGGCTGGGGTGTGGGCGGCCGGCGGGACACCGCGCGAGTTCGTCATCAGCTCCATCTGCACCAGCATGGCTGGCAACGACCGCTACCACCTCCCCCACCGCGACTTGGTCGCCGGCTACATCGAGGCGGTGGCCGAGACCAACCTCCTCGACGCACTCGTGTTCGTGCCGGTGTGCGACGACGTCATCCCGGGACACCTGATGGCGGCCGCGAGGCTCGACCTTCCGGCGATCGTGGTCACCGGCGGCTACATGCCCCTGAACCGCAGGAGCGGCGCCCCCATCGACCCGTTGCAGGTGGCCTCGAAGCACTTGAACGCCTGCAAGGGGGGCGACATCGACCCCGCCGAGTTCAGTCAGATAGTCGACCGCGGGTGCCGGGGCAGTGGCGCTTGCCCGGTGATGGGCACGGCGAATACGATGGCCGCTCTGGCAGAGGCGCTCGGCATGTCACCGCCCGGCAACGCCGCCACGCCGGGGCCCGACTCGCGCCTGCAACGACTGGCCTTCGAAGCGGGACGACAGGTGGTCGAGCTGCACCGGCGCGGCCTCACACCGTCGCACATCATGACGCCGGCCGCCTTCGAGAACGCGGTCCGCGTGCTCATGGCGATCGGCGGGTCCACGAACGGGGTGCTCCACCTGCAGGCGGTGGCGGCGGAGTTCGACCTCGAGCTGACCCCCGAACTGTTCAACCGCCTCAACGCCGAGACGCCGCTCATCTGCGACATCGTGCCGGGTGGATCCGGCACCCACTACATGGCCGACCTCGACGAGGCCGGAGGAATCCCCGCGGTACTCAAGGAACTCGAGCCGTTGCTCGACACGACCGTGCTCACCGTCACCGGAGAGACGCTCGCGCGCGATCTCGAGGACGTACGCGTGCTCGACCACCGCGTGATCCGCCCGCTCGACGACCCATTGTCCCCTGAGGGTGGACTGCGGTTCCTACGCGGCTCATTGGCGCCGAACGGCTGCCTGGTGAAGACCTCGGCGGTGCCGGACGCCATGCTTCGTCACTCGGGACCGGCCCGCATCTTCACCTCCGAAGACCTCGCGTGCGACGCGCTGGCCGACGGCTCGCTCGCCGCCGGCGACGTCGTGGTGCTCCGCTACACCGGGCCGAAGGGCGACCCGGGCATGCGTCTGCAGCAGAGGTTCCTGTGGCAGCTGGCCGCGCGCGGACTCCACGACCGTGTGGCGTTCGTCACCGACGGACGCATCTCCGGCACCAACAAGGGCTGCGCCATCACCCACGTGGGGCCCGAAGCGGCCGAAGGCGGGCCGCTCGCCCTGGTGGAGGAGGGCGACCGCATCGAGATCGACATCCCGGGAGGCAGCATCGAACTGGCGGTGCCGATAGAGGAGCTGGCCCGGCGGCGCGCCGCGTGGCGGCCGCCTGCGCGATCCGGACGGCGCAAGGGGTACCTCGACGTGTACGCGCGGCTGGCCAAGTCGGCGGACCGCGGCGCCGCCCTCGACTACGACGCCGAGTAGCGGGACACTCGGCGCGGTGGCTTCCGTCGCCGGGCTTCGCACTATTCAGCGGGCCGACTCACCATCTCGGGGGGCGCACTATCTCGGGGAGCGTGCTCACGCCCGCCATCGCCGCTCACCACTGTCTGATCTCTATCGCCAGCCCATCGGGGTCGAGGACCTCGGCACGCCAGCCGCCCGCCGATGGGTAGGCGGCTCGTGACACCTCGACCCCCTTCCCCACCAGGTAGGTGAGAGCTTCTTCCATGCTCTCCACCTCGATGGCCATCATGCGGTACCCGACGCGCGGCCCCGGGGGCACCACTTCCGCCGGTTCTTCCATGTCGAGCAACTCCAGAACGCTCCCCCCCAGTTCGAGGAAGACGATCTCGCGCAGCGGCGGGTTGTCCACCGTGACGCGCTCTCGGATAGCGAAACCAAAGGTCTCAACGTAGAACGCTATGGAGCGCTCGTAGTCGGACGGCACGATCTCAACGTGATCGATCCTCTTGAACATCGGCTTCTCCTTCAAGTCGGTTCACGCGCGCCCAGCCCGGCACATGACTCAGCCGCCCACATGACTCAGCCGCCCACATACTCAGCCGCCCACATACTCAGCCCGGCGCGCGATCCTTCTGTCCACCACGAAGTGTACGATACTGTAATGCGAAGACAACACAGACTTTCGAAATCACGGTTCCAGGCAGGTCTGCAGTGCCACAAACGGCTGTGGTTGGAGTCCAACGCGCGCGAACTTGCGGACCCGATCACCGAGTTCCAGCAGGCCATCTTCGATCAGGGGCACCGAGTAGGTGAGCTGGCTCGCGAGCGGTTCCCGGGGGGAACGCTGGTCGCGGAAGACCACCGGCACACCGAGGAGGCCCTCGCTCGCACGGCCGACCTCCTGGCCGGCGGGGCCACCCCTCTCTACGAAGCGGCCTTCAAGCACGAAGGGGTGCTCGTGCGCGTCGACGTACTCGCACGCGCCGACGAGGGCACGTGGGACCTGATCGAGGTGAAGTCGGGAGCCTCAGCCAAGCAGACGCACGTCACCGACGCCGCGATACAAACCTACGTGCTCCGCGGGGCCGGTCTGGAGGTAGGCCGGGTCTTCGTGATGCACCTGGACACCAGCTACGTCTACGAAGGCGGCGCCTACGATCTGCCGCGGCTCTTCCGAGCAACGGAGGTGACCGAGCAGGTGGAAGAATTCCTCCCGGAGATCCCAGTCCTCCTCGCCGAGATGAAGGCGACGCTCGACGGGGAATGTCCCGACGTGCCGATCGGGAAGCGCTGCGGCTCGCCTTACGGTTGCCAATTCGTCGGCTACTGCCACGAGTTCCTGCCAGACTATCCGGTCACCCAGATGCCCCGCATCGGCTCCGAGGTGCTCGACGCCCTACTCGCTGAGGGCATCTGCTCCATGCGCGACGTGCCGCCCCTCTTCCCGGGCGTCACAGCGACCCAACACAAGGCGTGCGATATCGTACGGCGCGGCACGCCGCATTTCGAGCCCGAACTGCTCGAGGAGTTGGCCGAACTCAGATATCCCCTGCACTTCCTCGACTTCGAGACCTTCGCCCCGGCGCTTCCCATACACCCGGGCACCAAGCCGTACCAGACGCTACCGGTGCAGTGGTCGTGTCATACCATCCACGAGGGCGGTGTGGTCGAGCACGAGGAGTTCCTGCACGAGCACGCGACGGACCCGCGCACCCCGTTCGCCGAGAGCCTGCTCTCGGCGCTCGCGGACGAGGGCTCGGTCGTGGTCTACTCGAGCTTCGAGAACACAGTGCTCGGCAGTCTCGCCGCGGCGCTCCCCCATCTCGCAGAGCCGATCGCCTCGGTGCAGGCCCGCCTGTTCGACCTGCTCCCCGTGATCGGGCGACACGTGGAACACCCGGAGTTCCGCGGGCGGCTCTCGCTGAAGGTGGTGCTTCCAGCGCTGGTCGACGACCTCTCCTACGAGGGCCAGGCCGTCGCCGATGGAGGCACCGCCATGCTCAGGTACGAGGCGGCCATCACGGGCGGCCTGCCGGAGGTCGAGCGTGAGGAGACCTTCCACGCGCTGCGCGCCTATTGCGCCGTCGACACACTGGGGCTGTTGCGCGTCTATCAGGCCCTGTTGACGGGGTGCAACGGGGGCGCCATCGTCTCACCCTGAAGGCCGTCTCATCCTGAAGGCCGTCTCAGCGTGACGAGGCTGCGATCCCCGCGAGCACCAGGGCCCCGCCCAACCACTGAATAGGCGACATCGTCGTGCGGAAGAACCCCCACGAGACCAGCGCAGACACCAACGGGATCACGAGCAGGTGCACGCTCCCCCGAGCCACTGCTCCCCGCCGGATTCCGGCGTTCAGTGCGAGGAAGGCGGCGGTCGAGGTGACGAGGCCCAGCCACACCACGGCTCCGATCGAAGCGAGACCCGGTTGCGCGACCAACGGACCTTGGGTCACTGCCACCACGCCTAGAACGGGTAGTGAGAGCGCGAACGTGAAGAAGGAGAGCTCTTCCGGCGTCACACCCATCTTCTCTCGCCATAGCTGCCCGAGTATCACGTAGGAGCCGAAGGACAACGCGGCGACCAAGGCCAGACCGTCCCCCGCGGCCCCCTCGGCTGAGAAGAACGAGAGGAATCGGCCGTTGCTGAGGACGAGGTAGGCACCGGAAAGGGCGAGCGCGAGTCCCAAGAGATTCCGCCGTCGGGCGCGTTCGCCCAGGATGGCGGGAGCCGCCACCGCGATGATCGCCGGATAGATCGACACGAGGAAGGCCACGTTCACCGGGGTGGAAAGCTTCACAGCGTAGTTCTGCACCGGCCAGAACACGCCGGCTCCGGCCAGGGCCACGATGCCCAGCCGCACCCACGAGCCCAGTGACGGCCGGGCTGAGAAGGAGCGCGTCAGGAGGAGCCATCCACCTAGACTGACGGTGCCGATCACCGCCCGCCAGAAGGCGATCGATAGCGGCGCGAAACCCCCGATGGCCACACTGATCATGGGGAAGGCGGTGCCGTAGGCTATGCCGGCCATCAGCGGCAGCCAGGGGGCGAAGCGGCCGCCGGATCCCGTTCCGGCAACGTTCGCCTGCCCCTGCCGTGACGCGGCCATATGTGAACCGCTGATGTACGTCTCCTCCGGGCGAATGAGGGCTTTACGCACGCGCCTCGCCGGCGAACGGAAGCCGCTTGGAGAGCCAAATGGAGAGCTGAGGCTACCACAGCGCCGAGCCGGGGCGCCTATCGATGTCACCGTCTTCGAAGACGTCGAACGGAGAAGGAGATCTCCCCCCTTGCCGCCCGCGGGCCGCGACCCTGAGTCGCTCCACACCCTGGAACCCTTGACGGTCGTCACCCGTACCCGTAGCCTGAGGCGGCCGAGTGGGAGCCGCGTGGGCTCGACTCCATAGATGCGGGGGGGAGAAGCAAGTTGCCCGAGAAGACCGTGCTACTGGTGACCAATCTCGACACTAGGGGAGCAGAGTTCGCAGCCGTGCGAGACCTGGTCGCGGAACAAGGTGTGGGGACCATCCTCATGGATGTCAGCATGGAACAGCTGCCGCCCTTCCCCGGCGATATAACCTGCGAAGAGGTCGCCGCCGCCGGTGACATGACCATCGAAGCCGTTCGGGCTGCGTATCCGACGGAGCGCAAGATCGCCGTCGACTGCATGATCCACGGCGGCGGGGTGATCACGCGGCGGCTCTATCGCGAGGGCAAGATCGACGGTGTCCTCGGCGTCGGCGGGGCGACCGGCACCCTGATCTGCACCAGCATCATGAAACACCTGCCGTTCGGCGTGCCCAAGGTCATGGCCTCCTCCGTGGGCAGCCACCCGAGCTACGTCGGGCGGTACGTGGGCACTCGAGACATCATGATGCTCAACACCGTGGTGGACGTCGTGGGCCTCAACCCGCTTCTCTGGAGCCAATACGCGAATGCGGTGGGCACGGTCTGCGGCGCGGTGAAGGTTGGCGGCATCGCGATGCCGCGGGCGGAACTCCGCCCTGGGGCCGGTGGTGGCGGGCCGCGGGCAGAGGGCGCGGAAGCCCCGATCATCGGAGTCACCTCCTTCGGGTTCGCCGAGCGCTCGGTCGAGCAGGTGGTGGAACGCCTGCGTGCGGCCGGCTTCGAGCCGGTGCCGTTCCACGCGCAGGGTCGGGGAGACCGGGCTATGGACGAACTCATCCGTGACGGGATGCTCGCCGGCGTGGTCGATGTGGTCACCCGTGGGGTGGGCGAGCAGCTGCTGGGCGGGAACTGTGCCGCCGGCCTCGACCGCATCCTGGCCGCCGCGGACTGCGAGCTGCCGCAGGTGCTGGCCCCGAGCGGTCTCGACATGCTGTCGGTGGGAGGACAGCCCGGTTGGCAGCAACGATTCGCAGGCCGACCATTCGCAGTGATCGATGAACTCCGCGTCGAGGTGCGCACGTCGGCTGAGGAGTGTCGGCAGATGGCCGGCCTGGTCGCCGAGAGGTTGAACCGGGCGATTGCGCCGTACCTGTTCCTCCTTCCGGCACGCGGCTGGTCGTCGCTCGGCCGGGCCGGTGGCGCTCTCCACGATCCCGAGGCCGACGCTGCCTTCGCGCATGAACTGCGGCGCCTCGTGAAGGACCCCGATCGCATCCGCGACGTCGACACCGACGGCTACTCTCCCGAGTTCGGCGACGCGTGCGCCGCTGCGTTCCTCGAAGTGTGGGCGCAGGAGAAGGGCTCGGCGCGATAGGCTGCCACCGCTTCGGGGTGTAGTGCCCACACCGGTGCGCGTCCGATAGAGGGCCACTGCGGTCCCTCCGGGGACCGAACCAGCGCCTCAACCGTCACCACGTGAACCCCCGGGATGGCCGCCCGAAGGAGCGCGCGGTCATCCGTCACGATGTGCATCGCCCCCGAGTAGAGCGCCGTTTCGACCACCGGGTCGTCGTCCGGGTCGTCCACCCAGCTCCCCGTGGCCCTCTCCACACTGCGAGCCCGACGGAACGAAGGCGACGGCCGCTCGGTATCCCAACCAAAGACCGATTGCCCAGGATCTCCCCATGGCGCACGATGGCGCACGAGTGGAGCGACACGGGAGGAGTTATCATGGAGGTGACCGTGACCGTCGACCGGCAGTCAGCTGGTGTCTGGGATCGAACACCCGGAAGGGCGAGGCCCATTGAATCTTCAGTTCACCGCCGTCTTCGAAGAAGTACCTGAGGGGTTCATCGGCTATGTCGAGGAGTTGCCGGGCGCCAACACGCAAGCGCCGACCCTCGAAGAGGCGCGGGCCGGCCTTGCGGAAGCCGTCGAACTGGTGTTTGAGGCCAACCGCCTGCTCGCCGAGGAGAGATTGGGCGACCGCGTCATTCGCGAGCCCCTCAGCCTCAGGGGGTCAAAAGGGCCCCCGCCTACGCCGGCAGAACACTCCACGCAGCCGTCGCCGATTCCTCCAACACCTTGAGGAAGGCACGCACGGGGGGCGACTTGTACGCGTCGGCGAGGAAGATGATGTCGGTCTCGAGGGTGAGTTCACCCTCGGCGAGGGGCACCGGTACGAGCTTGCCGGCACCTAGCTCCTCGCGCATGTCGGGCTCGTAGAGGAACGCCAGGGATCGCCCCTCAGCGACGTACCGCTTGATGAAGTCCACCGAGCCCGACTCCATGACGATCTTTGGCATCACACCCTCCTTCGCCAGGCGCGCAGTCACCGCCCTTCGCGACCCCGAGCCGCTCTCTCTCACGATCAGCGGTTGGCCCTCCAGGTCGGCCCACCTCACGTCACCACGGTGTGCGAACGGGTGCGCGGCTCCCACCACCAGCGTGAGCACCACCCGGCGGTAGTGCTGCGTGCGCGTGCGCGACGAGTAGTCCATCCGCCCGACCACGGCCAGATGGTTACGGTGCGATTCCACGCTCCGCACCATCTCCTCTGAACTCCCCTCGTCAAGACCCACCGAGATGGCCGGATAGCGCTCGCAGAAGGCGGTCATGATCGACGGCATCAAGTAGCGAGCGAAGATCTTCGTGGTGCCCACGCGCACTTCGCCCCGAGCGAGGCTTCCCAGTTCGCGAATGGCCTGCTCCGCCTGCTCCGCTTCCTCGAAAATGCGTTCCGCATACTCGAAGAGGATCCCGCCTGCGTGCGTGAGTTCCATCGATCGTCCGACCTTGTGGAACAAGCCGACGCCGTAGTAGGTCTCGAGCGACTTGATGTTCTGGCTCACGGCGGGCTGGGTGATGTGCAGCACCTCCGCGGCGCGGTGGTAGGTGCCCTCACGGGCCGCCATGTAGAACACTCGTAGCTGGTTGAGATTGAGAAGCACTCGTCCCCCTGAAGAGCGCATTACCGAGCGCCGATCCTGCGTGACGCCCGCCCCTTCCCGCATGTCGTCGCACCCGTCACAGCCGTGACACGGCGCTCGCGGAACTCCGCCCGGGCGACATATACATAAGTGTAGCTGATTGCTCGATTAGTACAACTACCTTGTGCCGATCGTCATGAAGGGTAGGATGGGCGTCACCAAGCGCTCCGGATCATGGGGGGAGGCGCTTCGGACACGGGCGCTGAGTCGTGACGTCGATGGGGGGATGATGACGACCTACGACGGGATCATTCTAGGAGGCGGGCCGAACGGCCTGACACTGGCGGCCTACATGGCCCGGGCGGGCCAGAAGGTGCTGGTGCTCGAGAGACGCATGGAGATCGGTGGAGGGCTGGCCACCGAGAAGGTCACCATCCCCGGCTGGATCCACAACACCCACGCCGTCTACCACATGATGGTCGACTACGCGCCGGTGTTCAACGACCTCGAATTGCTCACCACCTACGGGCTCGAGTTCGTGCGTCCCGAGCCGGTGATGGCCATGCCGCTCTCCGACGGACGCGCCGTCTGCCTCTACTCCGACCCCGAGAAGACCGCCGAGAACCTCGCGCACTTCAGCAAGGCCGACGCCGACGCGTACCGCTATATGCACGGCCACTTCGGCACGCTCATGAAGGACTTCCTCGGGCCCGCCACCTACGAGAAGCCGCATCCGCCGCTGCACCAGCTCGCGAACCTTCAGAAGACCGAAGTGGGTAGGGCCATCAACGAACTCACCGAGCAGACCCCGCAGCAGATCGTGGAGGGACTGTTCGAAAACGAGCACGTCCGCGGGCTGATGCTCTACGCCGCTTGCTTCTGGGGGCTCGACTACGACCTCGAGGGACTCGGCTACCTCGTGCCGCTCATGCTCGAGCGGTCCACGAACTACCGGCTCCTCAAGGGTGGCAGCCACCAGCTCTCCAACCGGTTGTCGAAAGACATCTACGCCCACGGTGGCATGATCCTGGGCAGCCAACTGATCAAACGGATCATCGTGGAAGACGGCCGTGCGGTCGGCGTGGAGATGGAAGACGGCGCCGTACACCGGGCGGAGAAGTTCGTGGCCTCCAGCCTCGATCCCCACCAGACCTTCATCGACTACGTGGGCGAGGAGAACCTCGAACCCGGGTTCGTGACGCGGGTGAAAGACTGGCAGTGGGATACCTGGAGCCACAACAGCGTGCACCTCGCGCTCGAGGAACCGCCCGATTTCGTGGCCGCGCGCTGGAACCCCGACGTCAACAAGGCGTTCGTGCACGTGCTCGGGTACGACACCCACGAAGACATGATCGATCACTGGGACGCCGTGTTCGACGGCGAACTGCTACCGGATGCCGGCTTCAACGCCTGCTTCCCCTCGGTGCACGACGCCTACCAAGCGCCGCCCGGCAAGGCCAGCGGACTGATCTCCGAACATGCGCCATACGACCTCTTCGACGGCGGCTCCGACGCCTGGTACAAGATCCGCGACCAGCACGCCGATGAGCTGACCGCCACACTTCGCACCTACGCGCCCAACCTGACCGACGACAAGATCGTATGGCGCTACCTGTCGACGCCCAAGGATGTGGCCAACAAGTTCGCCACCATGGTGAAGGGTTCCATCAAGCACGGTGCCTACAAGCCTCTGCAGATGGGCTACCTGCGCCCCAACGAGGAGTGTTCGCACAACCAGACCCCTATCGACGGTCTCTACGTGTGCGGAGCCAGCGTGTTCCCGGGCGGCATGGTCACCTTCGGGCCCGGCTACTGCGCGGCGAACCAACTGGCTGAGGACCTGGGCATCGAGAAGTGGTGGACCGAGCCTGACCACATGGCGGCGGCCCGAGCCAAGGGGACGCTGTGAAAGCGAGCGAGAGGACACACCGGCTATGAAGGTCAAGAGCACGGGCCTCGGAAAGACGCAGCTCACCGCCCATTTCGACGGCTTCACCGCCAAAGAGGGCGGCGAGCCCAGCGCGGTGCTCATCATCACGAGCACCGAACCGGTGCACTGGCACATCGAATGCGACCTCGGTGGCAGCGACCTGCGCCAGTTCGCCGGACAAGTCCTGCGTCCGAGCATGATCTGGCACTTGGTGAAGCTGCTGGCCCGGGGCGGCGACGCCCGCGGCTTCGTCATGGAGAAGGAGGGCGGGCGGCGCAGCAAGAAGGAGCGGGTGACCCGCGATGTCGCGTCGGCCGGGTCAAGTTCGGCAGAAGCCACCGCCGCTTCCGCCACCGAGGCGGCCCCGGCGACCCCTGAGACCGCACCGTCGACCGCACCGACTCCGGCACCCTCGACTCGGGCGCCTCGGGCCGCGCGCGAGCAGGTCGGCGCCAAGACCAACGGTGACGGCGCGGCTGAACGCGAGGAACGCGAACGCCAGCGGACAGAGCGGCGCAGGCAACGTGAGGAGGCCGCGCGCGAGCACGCGACGGCCCTTCGGGGGGACTGACATGGCAGACGCCACATACGACGCCATCGTGGTCGGGGGCGGCCACCATGGAACGATCATCGCGGCCTATCTAGCGAAGGCCGGCCTCGATACCGCGGTGTTCGAGCGGCAGCACGAGCTCGGCGGCGGCGCCTGCGGTGAAGACCTGCCGTGCCCGGGGTTCGTGCAGAACCCCTGCGCCCACTTCACGCGCTTCTGGGCCCACCCCGCCTACCGCGACTTCGACCTGCCGGGAAAAGGCCTGAAGTACGTCTTCCCCGATC
Organism: Actinomycetes bacterium; assembly: GCA_024637035.1. Classification (GTDB taxonomy): domain Bacteria; phylum Actinomycetota; class Thermoleophilia; order RBG-16-64-13; family RBG-16-64-13; genus JAHJSA01. The sequence continues at coordinate 109,756 of JAGXFW010000030.1, read as the reverse complement.
AGAACGAGGGCATCGTCTTCCCCGACGGCACGGCGCTCGTGGGCTATTCGGCCTTCGTCGTCGATCCGGAGTCAGGCGAGGAGACCTACTCGGCGGACAACGTGAAGCGAACCTATGACGAGATCTCCCGGTTCAGCAAGCGCGACGCCGAGACCTACCTCGACCTCCTCGGCCGGTACCAACGCAAGTGGCGGTTGGCCTTCCGCGAGTATCGCTACTCCCCGCCCACCCCTTGGGGCGTGCCGAACGCCCTCGAGAAACTGGTGGGCGACCCGGTGGACGGCATCGAGCCGGTCTGGACCTTCCAAACGGGGCGCCAACTCGCCCGCGACCTCTTCGACTCGCCCGAGCTGCAGATCCTCTTCATGCGGGCCATCGAGACCTCCACGGGCAGCTTCGCCAGCGACGTGCTCGGACCCTACGTGTTCGTCCACACCCTTGCCTTGGTGCTGAGTTGGGAGTCCGCCTCCATCGTCTACGGCGGCACGCACTCCATCACCCACGCGCTCCAGCGCGCCCTGAGCAGCACGGGCGGCAAGTTCTTCGTGAGCAACGAGGTCGACAAGGTGATCGTGGAGAACGGCAAGGCCACCGGCATCGTGCTCACCGACGGCACGCGGGTGCACGCCCGCAAGCTCGTGGTGAGCGATCTGGGGATCCCCCAGACCTGCCAGCGACTCCTCGGCCCCGAGTACTTCCCCGAGTCGGTCTTCCGCCGCACCAAGAAGATCGACTACGACAGGGCCCAGATCTTCTGGGGCAACATCGCCATGCACGAACTGCCCGACTACACGGCCAAGGACTTCAACCCGGACGTCGGTCCGCAGCCGAGGCTCTACATGGGCCCCAAAGACGTGGACTACATGTCGTACAAGTACCAGGCGGAGATCTGGCTGCACGGCTGGCCTTCCGACTTCGTGATGCTTGCGGCTCCCGACTCGATCTGGGACCCCACTCGCGCGCCCGACGGCAAGCACACCATCTTGGTGGAGGAGTTCGGCGCCCCCTACCGCTTCCACAGCGAGGCCGACTGGAGGCGCATGAAGAAGGAGGTCGTGGGCGAGTTCCTCAAGCATTGGCAGAAGTACGCGCCCAACATGACATGGGACAACGTGATCGACGCCCACATCACAACCCCGTGGGACGTCGTGAACCGCAACATCGACATGCTCGAGGGCGGCTGGGTCGAGGGAGCCATGACGGTGAACCAACTCGACCGCTTCCGACCAACGCCGGAACTCTCGAACTACCGCATGCCGGTGGAGAACCTGTACGTCTGTTCGAGCAACCTCCACTCGGGCGGTGGTATCGGGCGGGGAAGCAGCTATTGTTGCTATAAGGTCATCGCCGAAGACCACGGGCTACCGCGCTTCTGGGAAGAGGCGGGCAGGACCTACTAGGAGTCGCGAGCGCGACGACACGTAGTCGCAGGGGCCCGGGGGGGTCCCGCGACGATGGGGGATCTGATGGGCAGGGGGGCTGCATGAGAAGGGCGACTATGGACGAGGGCACCGCGATCGGGGGGACACCGTGACCAGGGGGCTCGAAGGAAAGGTGTGCCTGGTGACCGGCTCGTCCGGCGGCCTCGGCAAGGCCTTCTGCCGTCGCTTGGCCGAAGACGGCGCCGTGGTGGTCGCCGCCGGTCGTGACATCGAGCGGCTACGCCCACTCATCGATGAGCTGCCTCCGGTGGCCGTATCTTCCGATGTTGGGGGCCCCGCGAACGCGGCGCACCTTCCGGTGCAGCTCGACATCTCAGACCCGGCGAGCGTGGAGGCGGGAGTCCGGCTGGCGGAGAAGACTCTCGGGCGCATCGACGTGCTCGTGAACAACGCCGCCGCCTATGGCGACCTCACCCGGGCCCCGTTCTGGGAATTGCCGCTCGAGGAGTGGGATCGCGTGCTCGCCACCAACCTCCGCGGCCCCCTGGTGATGAGCCGAGCGGTGGCCGCCGGCATGCGCGAGCGCGGCAGCGGCCATATCGTCAACATCACCTCGGCCACCTTCTGGAGCGGATCCGCGAATTGGGCGCACTATGTAGCCAGCAAGGGAGGCCTCATCGGTCTCACCCGGGTCATGGCGAAAGAACTGGGGCCCTTCGGCATCTGCGTCAACGCGGTGGCTCCGGGCTTCACCCTCACCGAAGCGAGCCGAGACCTCATGGCCGACGCCGAGACGTACGGGGTCGAACGGGGGAGTCTGAAGCGGGCTCAACAACCGGAGGACGTGGTGGGCCTCGTGGCCTTCCTCGCGTCCGACGACAGCGGGTTCATCACAGGGCAGACGATCATCGTGGACGGGGGCAGGCAGTTCAACTGACGCCACGTGGCGCGGGCTCGGAACAACCCGCGATACACGGCAAGGAGGTGAGCGGAACGAGTATGACGACTGGTTCCGGTCCGACGAAGCGGTAGGGGGCACATACGCACCCGGGTGCGATTCGCGCGTTGACTCGATGTGAACGGTGGAGTGCGCGGGGGAAACGACTCTTCCCAGGGGGGATACATGAGGACGTACGACATCACGCCCTTCGAGTTCGACGAAGCCGTCGATCTCAAGAAGTACGACGCGTGGTTCCTGGATGGCACGCACTCCGTGCCACCGTGGACCCCGATGTTCGGTTGGAGTTGGATCAACTATTGCCGCCACGGCATGATGTGGGCGGCCCAGAAGCTCCAACTGCCCACGTGCAAGGGCTGGGACTGGCGCCTCCATCGAGGCGGCGGCTACCTGGCCGTGCTCGTGGTGGACGACCCAGCCGAGATCGCAGAGCGCGAGAAGGTGTTCCGCAAGCAGCTCGAGCCCTTCATCGAAGACTACGACGCGGTGTGGGCGGCCCACCTCGAGGAACTGCAGGGCTACTACACCACGCTCCGGGCATTCGACATCGACGGCTCGACGAACATCGAGTTGCTCGACCATCTCGAGGATGCCTTCCGCTTGAACAAGCGCATGTGGGAGATCCACTTCTACTTCATGTATGTGGTCTTCGGCGTATACATGCTGTTTGAAGCCATGATGAAGAAGATGTTCGACATCGACGACTCGAACCCCGAATTCCACAAGTTCCTCACCGGGTTCGACAACAAGGTCTTCCAGGTCGATCGGAAGCTGTGGGAGTTCGGCAAGAAGGCTGAGACGATGGGCCTCGACAGCCTCTTCCTCGAGAACATGCCCGACAAGGTCGGCGCCCTGCTCGCCGAGAGCGAGGCCGGCAGGTCGTGGCTCGCCGAATTCAACGAGTTCCTCGCCGAAGACGGATGGCGGAGCCAGCGTATGAGCGAGTTCGTCAACCCCACCTGGCTCGAAGACCCCACCCCCGCCTACATGAACGTCCGCCAGTTCCTCCAGAAGGGCGGCGACTTCAATCTGGAGAAAGAGCGCGCCCGGCTCACCGTCGAACGCGAAGCGGCCGAGAAGGAACTCATGCAGAAGATCCCCGACGAGCAGAAGGGCTGGTTCACGAAACTGCTCCGGCTCGCCCAGCGCTCGGGATCGTTCTCCGAAGAGCACAACCACTGGCTCGACCTGTACACACACGCCCTGGTACGGCGGGCCCTCATAGGCTGGGGCGACCGCCTCGTGGCAGCCGACGTGATGGACAAGGTCGACGACGTGTTCTTCCTGATCCCCGACGAGATACGACGGGTGGCCCTCACTCCCGAGTGGCACGACCTGCGCGGCCTTGTGGCCGACCGGCGCGCCGAATGGGCGAGCTGGGCCGAGGAGGACAACCCACCCATGATGGGAACGGTCACGCTCGAAGAGGCCATGGGCACCCTGATCCGCTCCAACGACCCCGTGGTGCTGAAAGTGGTCGTGGGCAGCTTCCCCGTGCCGAAGCCGGAACTCAACGCCGACCTCTACGGCACCTGCGGGTCGCCGGGTGTGGTGGAAGGCAGGGCCAGGATGGTCATGAACGACGCCGACCTCATGCAGATCGAGGAAGGCGACATCCTGGTCGCTCCCGCCACCTACCCATCGTGGACGGCGGTCTTCGCCCTCCTCGGGGGAGTGGTCGTGGACCGCGGCGCAAGCCTCTCCCACGCCGCCATCGTGGGTCGGGAATACGGCATACCCGTCGTGATGAACACCTTCGAAGGCACGAAGGTGATCAAGGATGGGATGCGTATCCGCGTCGACGGCAACATGGGCACCGTGACCATACTGAACGACTGAGGCCGAGGCCCCCTCTGGAAGGAGCCGGGGGCGCCGTTCCGCGACGCGGAGGCGCCCCCGGCTCCCCATCCCGAGGCCCGCTTCTTGAACGCTGCAAGGGGGATCGACGATGACCGACAAGTGGATCTACTGGTTCGAAGAGCTCTCCAAGGACGACTTCGAGCTGGTGGGCAGGAAGTGCGCCAACCTGGGAGAGATGACTCGCTCAGGTCTACCGGTGCCACCCGGTTTCGCCCTTTCCGTCGATGCCCACCGGCGCTTCATGCACGAGACCGGGGCAGCCGAGCAGATCCGAGCGTTCGTCGCCACCGTGCCGCCGCGCGAACTCGCCCGCGACGAGCGGGTGAGCCGGCAGATCCGCGACATCGTCGAGAACCACGAGATGCCGGATGACATGAAGGCAGAGGTGAGCAAGGAATACGCCAAGCTCTGCGCGCTGGTGGGTCTGCCCGACCTGCCGGTGGCGGTGCGCTCGTCGGGGGCCACGAGCATGCCGGGTGCCATGGAAAGCTTTCTGAACATACGCGGAGACACGCAGCTCTTCCGCAAGATCGTCGAGGTATGGGGCAGCTCGTACACCTTCCAGGCCATCGCCTACCGCGCCAACAACGAACTCTCGGTGGAGGATTTCCCGATCGGGGTGGCGGTGATGAAGGTGGTGAACGCCAAGTGCTCCGGGGTGGCCATGTCGGTGCATCCCAACACGGGCGACCGGAACAAGATGCTTATCGAGGCGAACTGGGGCCTGGGCGAAGGCGTGGTCGGCGGTTCGATCACACCGGACCATTTCGTCATCGATAGGACGACGGGCGAGATCCACTCGACCATCAGCACCAAGGCGGAGTGCGTGCTTCCCAACGGCGACGGAACGAGCTGGCAACCGGTGGACGCCGAACTGCAGGACTGTTCGTGCGTGACAGAGCCGGAGTTGCGCGCCATCCAGGAGTTGGCAAGTCGGCTGGAGGCCGAATACGGTGAACCTCAGGACATCGAATGGGTGTTCGACCGCGACTTCGAACTCCCCGAAAGCCTGCGCGTCGTCCAGACGCGAACGGCCAAGATCGCCAAGGGCGCCGACGAGAAGTCACAGAACGAGTACCTCATCGACCTTCTCCTGAGTTCGATCTACCACCGCAAGTGAGCCGATCCGCCCAGCGCCCGGCGCCCGGCACATACGACCGCCTGCCACCAGGCACGCACCACCTTTACGGGCGGATCCTGGAGCTGGCGATGCCGTTCCTGCAGACTCGCTCCAACGACAGTCACGCCCGGATATCGGCTCAGTTCGTGGTCGAATTCCTCGAAGCCGAGGGAGGCGCGCCGGAAGTGGCTTTGCCCGCGATGATCCTGCACGACGTAGGCTGGCACGTGATCCCCGAGGACGAGCAACGCCGGGCTTTCGGCCCGGGGAGCAGTGACGCGACGCTGAACCGGCTGCATGAGACCTCCGGTGTGGCCATGGCACGCGACCTGCTGGTGGGCATCGACTATCCGGGCGACCTGATCGACGAGATCTGTCGCATCATCGACGGCCACGACTCGCGACCGGAGCCCGCCTCCGTGGAGGAAGCGATAGTGAAGGACGCCGACAAGATCTGGAGGGTAAGCCACCTCGGCTTCCCCTTGAGCCTCGAGATGTTAGTGGATCTGAGCCCGCAGGAGCTCCACGACTTCATCGCGGTGCGCGTGCCGGTGTGGTTCTTCACGGCGACGGCACGCGAGATGGCGGCGGCGGAGTTGGCCGAGCGACGCCGGGAATACGCCCTCGCTCCGGCCCCCGATATCCCGCCCCCCGCCGGGTTCGGCATCGGCGACGCGGCCGAGTACGCGTCATGAACGTCGCCGTGGACGCCACTTCCGCCCTGGCGGGCTCCTACGCCGGGGGGCTGCTACATGTGGCCCTCGGCGATGCCGGCCTCGGGCGCACGGGCGGCGCGCGGCGCGAGCCCGCGCCCCCGCCTGAGTCCTGGGTGCGCGACTACGCGGGCGGCCGCGGTTGGGGCATCCGCTGGCTCACAGACCTTTCGACGCCCGGCACCGAACCGCTGGCGCCGGAGAACCCGTTGCTCTTCGTCACCGGTCCCTTGGGCGCGACCAAGGCCCGCGGCTTCAGCCGATGGATCGTCATGACCCGAAGCCCGCTCACCGGCGCACTAGCGCGCTCGGTGTGCGGCGGCGATTTCGGCGCCGCCCTCAAGTTCGCGGGCATAGACGCACTGGCGCTCACCGGCGCCGCGGGCGAGTCGAGCGTGCTCGTGCTCGACGCCTCAACCGGCGAGCCCGGGTCCCTCCGTGCCGAGCTGGTGCCGGCCGGCGAGCTCTGGGGACTCGATACCCAGGAAACCCAGGCGCTCCTGCGCGAGCGCTACGGCGACGCCGCCCAGATCGCCTGCATCGGCCCCGCCGGCGAGCAGCTGGTGCGCTACGCCACCATCACGCACGGCACGCGCACCGCGAGCCGTTGCGGAGTGGGCACGGTGATGGGCTCGAAGAACCTCAAGGCCATCGTCGTGATCCCGCCCCGGCGCCGGCTGGAAGCGGCCGACCCGCCCTCATTCGAGACCTTGGTGCGCGACCACTACGAACGCATGAAGGTGCACCCCCGCTTCGCCAACATGCGCATGGCGGGCACCATCCCCATGACGGAGAAGGTGCACTACATCGGCATGCTGCCGGTGAAGAACTTCCAAACGGCCACGCTGGCCGGGCTCGAGAACCTCTACACCGACGCCTTCCAGGCCATGAAGACCGGCAACCACGCCTGCTGGGGCTGCGCCACCCGCTGCGGTCAAGTGCACCACGTGCGCTTCGGGCCCTTCGCCGGCGAGTGGAGCGAAGGACCGGAATACGAGTCGGTGTGGGCGCTCGGCCCTGAGGTCGGCCTGGTTGATCCTGCGGCCATCATCGCCGCCGACCACCTCTGCGACAAGCTGGGGCTCGACACCATCAGCGCCGGAGTCTGCATCGGCTTCCTGTTCGAGTTGGCTCAGCGGGGCTTGGTCGGCCCGGCCGAGACCGGCGGGCTCGTCTCACCGGAAGCAGTGCGGGGGCTCGACCTCGCCTGGGGAGACGCCGCCACGATCCTCGAACTCTTGCGCATGATCGCCGCCCGCGAGGGCATCGGCGACCTCCTGGCCGAAGGTACGCGCCGCGCCGCCGAGACCCTGGGCGGCGGCACCGATCACTACGCCATGCACGCGAAGGGCCTCGAACTACCCGCCTACGATCCGCGGGGGGCGAAGGCTCACGGTATGGGCTACGCGGTGAGCAACATCGGCGGCAGCCACATGTACGGCTACGCTCGACAGGAGATATCGGCGTACCAGGAACCCCGCCCTCTCGACCCGAAGGCCGACACCGACAAGGGCGACGTCATCGCCTGGAACCAGATCCGCAAGGCGATCGAAGAGACCCTGATCCTCTGCAACTTCGCCGATACGGCGATGGATCTGCCGTTCATGGCGGGAACGCTTCGGGCCGCCACCGGCATCGATGCGCTTGGTGACCTCGACCACCTGTGGCTACTGGGTGAGCGCATAGTCACCCTCGAGCGGCAGTTCAACGTGAGTGAAGGCTTCGGTCGCAAGGATGATGTACTGCCCGACCGGATGCTCACGGAGCCACTCGTCGACGCGGGACCCAACACGGGCGAGTTCATCAGGGAGCCCGACACGATCCTCGACGAGTACTACGCCGCCCTTGGATACGACGGCCAAGGGCGCCCGACCCCGGCGACGCTGGAGCGGCTCGGGCTGAGTTGAGTCGGGGGGACGCAACGCGGGTGCCCATGCCCCGGTCAGCGCGCGACACCCCAAATGTGCAGGTCAACGTGCACCCGGATGCCCGGAGGCCCCCAAAGCGGAGGGCGCCTGTGCTTCGAGCACAGACGCCCTCCGTTACTAGGGGGCCTCCGGGTCGCACCCGAAGGTTACTGGGGCGCCGGCCTCAGCGCCCGGTCTTGGCCAGGGACCACACCCAACCTTCCATGCGCTTGTGCGCGTTCTGGATGTCGCCGGCGGTGAAGAAGTCCTCGAGCTTCACGCGGTCCACGGGGTACACGGGACGGTGGAAGTCCTGCTCGTAGCCGTAGGGCACGGTGGCGTCGATGCCCATGCCGCCCTCGAACGTGGTGTTCGACGCAGTCCATTCCTGGTCGCCCGCGGTCATGCGCTCGGCAGGCATGAAGGTCTGCCCACGCCCGCCCGGTAGGGGATTCAGGATATCGGTGCGCGGGTTGACCCTCGTGGTGAGGTTCCACATGATGTCGTCCATCGAGTAGATGTCGGTATCGGGGCTCACCGCGATAGCGAGGCGCATGCCTTGGGAGCAGGAGAGGATGGCCGAGAGGAAGTTCCGCTGCCAGCCCTCCTCGATACGGCTCCGCTTCTTCACCTGGATGATGCAGCCCCCCCAATCCGTCATGCAGTAGGGGATGTGCACGTCCTGGATGATGCCCGGCTGCAGGCGGTTGCAGAGTTCGAAGATGGCGGCTTCGCGCACCGTCGTATCGATATTGAGGTTGTCGTACGTGTGCACGCCGAGCGGGAAGATGATCGGCCGGCCCTCCGGCTTGCGCATGGTGATCGCCGTCACGTGGAAGGTGGCCGCCTTATAGGCCTTGCCCATGTAGCCGGCCCACTCCGGGTGGAAGAAGTGCTTGCCCTGCTTGCCGCTTGCCTCCGACTCGGCGGTCTCGAAGCGCTTGTCGCGGGGATGGAGGTAGCCCTCCAACACGTACTCGCTGTCGGCCAGCGCCCAAGCGTCGATGGTGCGGGCCTTGACCAGCCGGAGGGGTTCACCCTGGATGGCGCCGGCCACACCGAGCTCGTCTGAACCGTAGGGCAGGATAGCGTAGTCGAAACCGGAGCCGGCGATGAGATTGGCCGCCGGCGGGATGCCGAAGCACATGGTCAGCGGGATCGGCTTCTCGTCGTCGTAGTGGGCCACCTCGATCTGCCAGATGTGCGAGCCCGGGGCCGACTGGAAGGTGCCGATGTTGCCCCAGCGGAAGTTCATGCGGTTGTAGCCGATGTGGCTGCCACCGTCGAAGTACTCGCCCACGACTACCGATTGGCCGGAACCGATGGTCAACTCGGTCTCCAGGGCGGTGTGCCGGATCGGCACCAGCCATTTGTTGACGTCCAGGTCGTCGGTGATCACATGCTCCTGGCAGGGAGCCTCCTCCTGGGCCATCTCCACCGATTTCAGCGGGTGCGTCAGGGCGTGGGCGATCTTCTTGGTGCGGTCCACCCCCCCTTCGAAGCCGAACATCTTGTCCACCACGTTGATGTCGGCGAACAAGTTGGTGATGGCACGAGCGTGGGGTTTGCCCTTCACGTTGTTGAACAGGATCGGACAACCGCCGTCCATGAGCTTCTGGATGCCGGTGATCTCGAGGTCGGGATCGACCTCTTTGTCCGTCACGATGAGATCACCTTCCGACTGCAGCCAATCCAGCGTGGAGCGCAAGCTCCGAATGTCCCTCTGACTCATCTCTCCCCTTTCGTGGGTGTGTCGGGTCTCGACCCTGATTTGGTACTCACACAGTTCCTCGCACAAGCGCGCATCCACGTCTCGATCAACACACGCCTTCGCTCACAAGTGCCTCGTATTCGCTACGCGCCACGCCCAGGATCTCAACGAAGAAGCGCTCGTTGTGTTCGCCGAGACAGGGACTGGGGCGATCGAGCGTCGCCGGAGTCTCCGAGAGGACGAAGGGAGGCGACTGATAATGGAATGTCCCCATTTCGGGATGTTCGATGGCCTGCCAGATCCCTCGGTGCGCGTACTGCGGATCCGTCTGAAGGTCCTGCACCCGGTTCACCACGCCCGCGCGAACCCCACGTTCCTGCAAGAGCGCCATGAGGGCGGCAGGCTCAAAGCCACTCGTCCAGAGGCCGAGGCGCTTGTCGATCTCATCCTCGTCCGCCTTCCGGCCTTCCAGCGTGTCATACCGCGGATCGGCGGCCCACACGGGCTCCCCCATGGCCAGCCGCAGATGGCCCCACTCCTCGTCGGAGCAAACGCTGACCGCACACCAACGGTCCTCGCCGATACAGGAATACACGCCGTGAGGCGCCGCCTCCGGGTCGCGGTTCCCCATGCGCTCCATCACGTGACCATTGGCGGAGTAGTCCAGCACCACGGGCGCCATGAATTGGAGGCCCGCTTCGTACTGGGCGAGATCGATGTGCGCGCCGCGCCCAGTGCGCTTCCGATAGTCCAGCGCGGCGAGCACGGCGATCAGTCCGTAGCCCACCCCGATGAAGTCGATGTACGGCCCGTAGAGCAGACAGGGGTCCCCGTCCGGATGACCGGTGAGGTGCGTGAAACCGGAGAGCGACGTGAGCTGCGATCCGAAACCCGGGTGCTTGGCGTGGGGGCCGGTTTGCCCCTGGTTGCAGCTGCTCAGCATCACTAGAGAAGGGTTGATCTCACTCAGTTCCTCGTACCCCAGACCGAGGCGCTTCATGGTGCCCGGCGTGAAGTTCTCGATGACCACGTCGGCCCAGGCCACGGCGCGCCGGGCCAAGTCGAGGCCACTCGCGGTCTTCAGGTCCATCGTCACTGAGTACTTGTTGTTGTTGCAGAGGGCGAAGGTGCCCGACCGGTTGATTCCCGGCTGGTTGTCCGTGTAGGGTGGATACTGCATACGGAAGCCGTCGGGCCGCCCGCGGGACTCCACGTGCACCACGGTGGCACCGTGATCCCCCAAGTGCTTGCCCACCACCGGCCCTGCCGCGTAGGCGGCGAACTCCACCACCTTGACGCCCTCACAGGCCTTCCCACAGCTGTCCACGGGCTTCCCCCCGTTTCCCTGAGCCTCGGCCGTCATCAGATGACCCCGCTCGCCGACAGCCGATCGAGTTCTTCGGCGGCCATCCCCAACTCCCCACCGTAGATCTCCGCGTTATGCTCCCCGACGCGGGGCGCAGGCCGGCGGATGCCGCAGAACCCCGAACTGAATTTCGCGAAACCACCGGGGTAGCGCAGGGCGACACCCAAATCGGGGTGCTCCACGTCTTGCCAGAAGTCGCGAGCCTCCAGCTGTTCGTCGGCCAAGATGTCTTCCGCCGTCGCCACCGGGTACCCGAGCATGCGACGCTCGGTGGCCTCACGCATGAACTCCCGCTTCGTACGGCCCCGCAGGAACGTCGCGACGGGCTCTTCGATCCGATCCATCTCTTCCTGAGTGACCGTGGTGACGTCGAACGCGCCCCAGTCGACCTCACCCGCGTACCCCGGAGCGAAGCCCACATCGTGCATCCACTTGACCAGCGCACTGTTGGTAGCACGGCCGGCGGCGCCGCCGTAGATGATGAAGTTGAGATAGCCATCCTCACAGCGGTATATAGCGCGCATCTTGGCGCCCGTCACGCTCCGCCCCGTCACGAACTGACCGTCGCGCACCACATCCTGACCCAACACGTCCCAGAAGGTGGGCGCCGGGGCCATGGCCCACAGGGTACCGGCCTGCGCTGACACGTCGACGTGCTGTCCCCCACCCGCCTCACTGCGGGAGTGATGCGCCGTCAGAGCCCCCATGGCCGCACTCATTCCGGCCCACAGGTACGACTGTGGCAGGGTGGCGCGCACAGGTTCGCGGTCGGGGCTCCCCAGCACCGACATGAGGCCGCTGGTAGCCATCAGTTCCAGGTCACCGGCGGCGTACCCGGCGTAGGGCCCGGTCTGCCCATAGGGGGTCACGGAGACCATCACGAGCTTCGGCGCCTCACGACCCAACCTCGAATAGCCGAGCCCAAGACCGTCTAGATAGCCGGGGGCGAAGGACTCGAAGAGGAAGTCTGCCCCGCGGACGAGCCTCAGGAAGACGTCGCGACCCGGCTCGCTGTCAAGCGAAAGGGTGATCCCCCGCTTGTTGCTGTTGTAGGCGAACCACCGCAAGCTGCGTTCCGGGTCGGGCTCATCGGCGAAGAACGGACCATGCCTGCGACCGGGATCGCCACCGGGCGGCTCAATCTTGATCACGTCGGCGCCGAGGTCGCCGAGGATCTTTCCCGCGAGATGCCCGATCTCGCCTGTGAGATCGAGGACCGTATAACTCTGAAGCATGCCGGCTTCTCCGTTTGACCCGCTCAAAGTACCCCCCACCTGCCCGCTGACCGCCTGCCTCCGAGACGTGTCCGGCTTGGAATCCGCTTCCATTTCGCGGTCCGGCTTTGGTCTGCTTAGAGGAACACTATTCCGCCTTCAGGAAACAGAGTAGCAGGAGACCGTGGGCCAGTCAACCAAATGGACCACAACTGATCCGCACAAAGGCGGCAGATACCTGTGGTGGGCGCAACCTGGCGGGCGGCGCTCGCTGCTGTTACAGTCGTGTCGTATGAAGGAAGAACGGTCCTTCCATCGGAACGATAGTCCACATCCGTGGCTCGTATTGTCGGCTACCAGTTTGGGCGCCGTGCTGACGGCAATCAACGGAAGCATCCTCACGGCCGCCCTCCCAGTGGTGGTGCGCCACTTTGGAGCGGGGCCGATCGCCTCCAACTGGATTCTTCTCTCATACATGTTCCCCGTGACGATCCTGATCGTGTCCTTCGGTCGATTGGCGGATATCCTTGGGCGCGCTCGCCTCTACATCGCAGGGCTCGCCCTCCTCACAGTGTCTGGATTCCTGCTGGGCTTCGCACCGTCCTTGGGGACGCTCTTGGCACTGCGCGTTCTGCAGGCGATCGGTGCCGGCCTCGTCCTGGCCAACGCCGTCACCCTGGTCACCGACGCTTTCTCATCCGAGCGCCTCGGCGAAGCCCTCGGCATCAACACTATGGTCGTCTCGGCGGGCCAACTCCTGGGCCCCGTGCTTGGAGGGCTGGTGGCCGCCACGTTGGGCTGGCGCTGGTTATTCTGGCTGAACGTGCCGCTGGGCATCCTGGCCATCGCCTGGGCGGGATTCGCACTCCGCGGACTCCGGTCGCCCACCCGGCGCGAGCCGCTCGACCTGCCCGGCAACCTGCTCTACGGCATGGCCTTTGGGGGGCTGCTGCTCTCGCTATCGTTGGGCGGGGCCGTGGGGTGGACGCATCCGCTCACGCTCGCGGGGATCGCACTGTTCGGTCTCCTGCTCCCGGGATTCGTGGTGGTGGAGATCCGGTCGCGCTTCCCGATGGTCGATCCTACTCTATTCCGGAACCGGCGCTATGCACTGGCGAATGCGGCCGCGTTCCTCAATTCGCTCACACGCTTCGCCGTGCCCCTGCTGCTGGCTCTCTACTTCCAAGCCGCGGAAGGGGCAGACCCGCTCCGAGCGGGGATGATGGTAGTGCCCGTGCCGGTGAGCATGATGATCGCATCGCTCCTTGCCGCCAGGCTCTCGCGACGAGTGGCAGCTGAGACACTGGCCACCTACGGCCTCGCGTTGAGCGCCCTGGGACTCGTGGCCATCCTGGCCGCGCTGCGACCGGACATGGTCTACGCTTGGATGGTACCCGGGCTCGTGGTGACGGGCGCCGGATTCGGGCTCTTCGTCGCTCCCAACACAAGCGTCATCATGCTCAGCATCCCGCCACAGCGGCGCGGCGTGGCCAACGGCATCCGCTGGACACTGCAGAACACGGCGACGATGGTGAGCACCGCCCTCAGCCTCGCCGTGGTGACGAGCCCGCTGCCCGCACGAGTGAGGGATGCCTTCTACGCGGGCGCCGTGACCGAGTTGGGCGAAGAAGGTACCCGCCACCTGATCGCGGGATATCGCGTGGCTTTCTTGTTCATGGGGGTCGTCACCCTTGTCGCGGTCGGTGCTTCGCGCAGTAGGACCACGGGGCTCCGATAGGGCCACCGCGGCCCACGCGGGACTCTCTTGGCTATGAGGCAAGCGCCGCGCGGGCGGCCTCCACATATTCGCGCACACGCTCGGCGGTCAGGATCTCCGCCTTGCGGTACTCAGGCGCGTTCTCGATCTGTTCGAGATCGTTGAGGCCGCATTGGCGGTAGATGCGGTTGGTGACCACCGCGATGCGGGCTACCCGTTCCCGATCCACGTTGTAGTGCCGGCTTATGGTGTTCGGCGGAATGTACACTACGTCCCCCGCCTCCCAGTCGAAGCGCTGCTCCAAATCCTGCGGGCGCCAATGATATGTGTCGGTGATCTCCACGTCGCAATCCACGTGCAGGTCGTAGCCGCTACCCTCGAGCACGTAGAAGGCCTGCTCGGCCAACTGCCGGTGGCGGCCCGAGTGGCTGCCGGGGGGGATCACCTGCATGTACGCGTCTATCGTCTCGATGCGCAGGTCCATCTGGGCGTTGGCAAGGTGCTTGAGCAGTCCGTGCGGAGAGTTCTCCCACGGGAGTTCATGGGCCCTGATCACCTTGCGCCGGCCCCGATCGCGAGCCGGACGGTCAGCAGCGTCGTCGAGGGCTTCCTGGTAGAAGCCCGCGCTCAGGTCTCCCTGGAGCCAGCGTTCGTGCTCACCCCAGCTCATGCGTCATCCTCCCCGCGTGGCTCGAAGCCTTCGCCCCCCGAGGCCGGCTCCTTCGCCCGAGGGATGACCGTCTTCTGGAAGAGCATATTCATAAACATGTACATCGGCTTGGTCTTCAGCACGAGGGCTCGGGCCGGACGGTCCGAACGGCGGTTGAAGTGTTGGTGCACGCAGTTGTTGTGCACGGCCGCCACGTCACCGGCCTCCCATTCGTAGCGCACGCCGTCGTGCACCTCGGCGCCCTCTCCGTCGATGATGTAGAAGAGCGCCTCGTTCACGTGCCCGTGCTTCTGCGAGCAGCCCCCCGGCCCGTATTCCTCCAGATGGACGTGAAGCGTCTGTCCGAGGCCGTCCTTCGGTTCGATGTAATGCTTGCTGTAGGCCTGGGGACCGTCCACAAACGGGATCTCGTTGCCCTTGCGCACGCGCGGCTGGGCACGTAGGCGCGCAAGCTCCTCCGACAGATTGTACGCACCGCTGACCTCTCGTACGAACTTCCGGTCGGTCTGCTCGTGATAGGTAGGCCCCTTTGATCGGCCCGCGTCGGCCGCTCCTGATCCTTCTCCGGCGATGGGTTCTTTCGGTTCTGCACTCATCGCAGCAGGTACCCCCAGCGGGCCCGGGTGTCCTCCATGGTGGACCGTCTGGGCAGGTTGACGGCGGGAAAGCTGTCGCGCCAGTGGAAGGGCCTCGTTGCGTCGATGATCGCGCGGGAATTCACCAGATCACCCGCCGCCTTGCGCTCGGGCGGGATGCGCGGGTCGAGGGGCGTGCTCCAGGCCCGCTTGATGATATCGATGGACTCGGCCGGCTCGCTTCGCGTGCACATGGCCCACACCAGCTCCTCGAGATCGGTGACGTCGATGTCTTCGTCGACGACGATGACGTACCGTCCCGCATATGCGCCCACGTGGCACATGGCCGCTACGTGACCCGCCTGGGCAGCGTGGCCCGGGTACTGCTGGCTGATGGACACCCCCAGGAGAAGCCGGTTGCCGCCCGCCTCATGCGCCCAGACCCCGGTCACGCCGGGCACACCGGCACGCCCTATCTCCTCGCGAAGCAATGCCGAGCGAATAAGGGCCCGGTAGCGGCAGAGCTCGTCGGGTGGGCGGTTGGGAGGAGAACCCACGAGGATGGGATCGTTGCGATGGTACACGGCCTGCACTTCCACCACCGGCTCCGGACGAGCCGAGCTGGCGTAGTAGCCGGTCCACTCGCCGAAGGGGCCTTCGAGCAGTTCGTTGCCAGGCCGGGCGAAGCCCTCGATCACGATCTCCGCGTCCGCCGGGAAGGGCAGACCGGTCACCGGCCCACGGATCACTTCCGCGGGTTCGCCCCGGAGGCTCCCGACGAACTCGTACTCGCTCACCCCGTGGGGCAGCTCCGTGCTGGCCATGAGAAAGGTGAGCGGGTCGCCGCCGAACACCATGGCGACGGGGCACGCCTCACCCCGGGCGAAATAGGTGTCTCTGTGCACACGGCCGTGCTTGCCGGGCGAGATGTAGAATCCCAGCGTGTCCTTGCCATGCAACATCACCCGGTACGTGCCGATGTTCACCCACTCGGGTCGGTCCGGGTCGCGCGTTACATCGTAGCTGGCCGTTCCGATGTAGCGGCCGCCGTCCTGCTCGTGCCAGAGCGGCGTGGGGAACTTGAGCAGGTCGACGTCGCTTCCCGTCGCCACGTTCTCCATGACCGGTCCGGAGTCCACGTACCGCACCGGCACGGCACCGCCCCCGGCAAGCAGCCCTCGTACGGCTTCGCTGAGGTCGGCCTTGGACAGCCCGGCGGGCAATCCGAGACTGAGTGCAATGTTGTCGCCGCTCCCTAGCACGTTCGTGAGCACTCGGAAGCCGGGGGCGAACCCCGGGATGTTGTCGAAGAGAGCTGCGGGAGCCGGGTAGGAGTGGTGCAACATCTCCGTCACGTTCCCGATGTCCGCCTCCCAGGAGACCCCTTCCACATGGCGCAGATTGCCCGCCGCGTCTGACCGCTCGATCCACTCCCGTAGGCCCCGGTACTCGAACCGGGGCTGCCGGCTTGGTGTCGTCACCGCAACCTCCGTCCCACGATAGACTTGTCATATCTCATGCCGGTTCGGCGCCCGGGGGCGCCGGTTGCTCGCGACCGCCTACTTCCCGAGCTCCTCCACCGGCACCCGAAGGGCCTCGAGCTTGTCTCCCGTCTCGAAATAGCGCCCCTGCACAGCCAGCTCGGCTTCACGCTCGAGCTCCTCGTCCCACTGGCCGAGAGAGTATCCGAACCAGGGTGCCTCCGGGCGCAGCTCCGGCAAGCCGAGTTCCTCCCAGATCTCGCGGGCGCGCTCCATGTACTTCTTCGCCGGAAGCGAGATGGGCGGGAACGGCTCCTTCAACGTGGCGTCCACGAGCATTGCCGAGTCGTCCGCCGGATCCGAATGCGTCGCCACGTCTCTGCTATCGCTTGCACCGAGGAACGGTGGGGCGTGCCCCTTCTCCCGATGACCGATGATCTCCACGTCTTTGTGCGGCTTCATGCGGTAGGACATGGCCCACATGACGGCCGCCGCATCGTTGCCGTCGATGTCTTCGTCCACGGCCACGATGATCTTTCCCACACCTTGGTTGAATGCGCTGGCCGCGTGGAGCGCCCGCCACACCTGCGATTCGTTCCGGCTCTTGTCAAAGTTGATGACGATGAGCTTGCGCAGGTTAGTGAGCGGCTCGTGCATCGTGACCTTGGTGACGCTCTTGATGGAGAGGGTGTTGCGCAAGAAGTTCAGAAAGAGCGGCTCGTAGCCCAGCTTCTTGATCATCGACGATTCGCTGGGTGTCACCTGGCTGATGAACCCCACGAAGATGGCGTCGCTCCGCCTGGTGATCGCGGTGACCTCCATGTATGGGTTGAGCTGACGGGGATGCATATAGCCGTGCGATTCGCCAAAGGGGCCCTCGGGCTCGTAGAAGTCGGTGTTGATGTACCCTTCGATGACGATCTCGGCCTCCGCCGGCACCACCAACGGCACCGTCTTACACTTCACCACCCGGATCGGCTCTCCCACCAGCCCACCGGCCACAGACAGTTCGTCGATGCCGTAGGGCATCTTCTGTACGGCTGCGTACGACACCGCCGGCGGGCCGCCGAGAACCAGGGCCACGGGCAGACTCCGGCCCATGGCCCGCGCCTTCTCCCAGTGCACGTATATGTCTTGGCCGAGCCCGCAGGGGAACATGCCCACCTTGCGGCGCTGCTTCATCTGCCCTCTATAGTTCCCGATATTCTGTACGCCGGTCTCGAGGTCCACGCTGAACCAGTGGCTGCAGGTGGAGTAGGGCGCGTTGTCGAAACCCGGCGTGCTGATGGGCACGGGGATCTCGTCCACTCCCATACCTTCGGCGTCGAGTTCGTCGCCCTGCCGAACGACCTCCTGGCACGGGCCCTCGTCCACCACCACCGGATCGATGCGATTGTTCATGGCATGGGCCCACTTGGGCCCCAGCTCTCCCACTTCATCCACTCCCAGTCCGGTGAGGTACACACCCTCGTTGGCCGCAAGGGCCGCGATGGCCACCGGGATGTCGTAGGTCTTGCCGTGTGAGTTCACGGGGTTCTCGAACAGCCACGCCTTACGGTCCTGAGGCCGGATACCGCCCCGATACTGCCAGCGGACCAGGGGGTGGATCTCACTATCCTTGTCGATCGGCCGAGAGACCCGCCGCAGAAGACCCTTGGCTTCCAGGTTCGCGAGGTGGTCGCGGAGATCCGGATACGTCCGCTTCACCGACGAACTCGGCCGGGCTTCCTGCGAGTAGAACTCAGAACCATCCATGAATACCCTCCGTTCGCGACACGTTGGCCTGCCCACCGCGCGCGTGATCCGTTGCGCGCGCAGCCCGCGTCAGTAGTGGATGAACCCTCACGGACCGATGCTCCGAGCTGGTGCCCGGCGAGCAGGATAGTGGGAAGCCCGCTAGGCGGTCCGGCGTTCTTCTGACGGTTACAACCTTAGCAGCACCCCTTTTGTGCGTCAACCGATCGGGGCCCCTCGCCCCGCAGTCTACCCGAGACCGTCTCGACCACACCCTCGAACACCAGCCGCACGAGACCAGGCAACGGGGCGGTGGTGTTTGCGATTAGCATGCTCCGCAGGTACCGTTGGCGGCTGAAACGCGATCCGAAGGAGGGTCCATGCCATACCTCGACCTGCGAGCCTACCTCGATCGACTGGACCAGGAGGACCTTCTCAAGCACATCACGGCACCCGTGGACAAAGACTGGGAGATCAGCGCAGTGGGACGGGTGGCCTTCAGGGACATCCCGGAGTCAAGACGCCCTGCGCTCATGTTCGACAACGTGGTGGGCTACGACGTTCCGGTCGTGCTAGGCGTATTGGGGGGCAGCCGGCGCATCTACGCCCTAGCCCTTGAGGTGGAGCCCGACCCCCGGGCCATCACCGGCGCCTGGCGCAGAGCCGCGAGCGCCCCCGTGCCCCCTCGTACGGTCGGCCAGGGCCCGGTGAAGGAGGTCGTGCTGAAGGGGGACCAGGCGGACCTCAACACGCTGCCCGTGCCCACGTGGACCGTGGGCGAGGACCCCGGCCCCTACCTCACAGCCCCGCTCGTCGTGACCAAGGACCCCGAGACTGGAGCGCACAACGTCGGCACCTACCGCGCCCAGATCAAAGGACCCCGCACTCTGGGGGTCTGGATCAACTTCGTCCAGCACGGCCGCAAGCACGTGGAGATGTGGGAGGCCAGAGATCAGCCCACGCCCGTCGCGATCGTGCTCGGGACGGAACCGGCGCTCGGTCTCTGTTCGGTTGCCCGCGTCCCCTATGGTGTGGAGGAATACGCCATGGCCGGAGGACTCCGTGGCGAGGCGATCGAGGTGGTGCCCGCCGAGACCGTCGATCTCCTCGTACCCGCCCGGGCCGAGATCGTCATCGAGGGCTACTTCCGATTACGGGAGTTGGAGCGCGAAGGTCCCTTCGGCGAATACACCGGATACATGGGACCCCTGGCCGATTCGTACGTACTCGACGTGACCTGCATCACCCACCGGCACCAGCCCATCTACCACGCCTTCCTCAGCCAGATGCCACCCAGCGAGTCGAGCCTGATCAGAAGCATCGGGAGGGAATCCGCGGTCGCCAAAACCTTGATGGACGACTTGCGCCTGCCCGTGACGGACGTGCACCTGCTGGAGGCGGGCGGCGCGGCCGCCTACATGGCCATCCGCGGCCGCTGGGAGCACGAAGGGCAGGCCCGTCAGGCGATACTGGGCGCCTGGTCCGTCGATCCCACCCTCGGCAAGATCTGCGTAGCCGTGGACGACGACATCGACATCCGCGATCCGTTCGCACTGAACTGGGCGCTCTCGTTCCGCATGCAACCCGACGGCGACGTCTTCCAGGTGCCGGGGTACCCCGCGGTGCGCCTCGATCCCTCGCAGACGGATGAGAGCGTGCCCCAGTTGGACCCGAAACGCCGGCTCTCCACCAAGATGGGTATCGACGCCACCAAGAAGCACGCCTACCCCCCGATCGCGATGCCGCCCGCCGACCATCTCGCGAAGGTACGCTCAGAGTGGGCCACGTATTGGGGGGCCGAGTAGTCCGTTCCTGCTCGTGACCTCGCCGGTGGTCAGCCGCCGCGGCCGCGCCGTTCGATGGCATGAAGCCACGCGAACGCCGCGGCCGCGGCGGCGAGAGCGGACACGCCCGCAACGGCGAGGCCGGCGCGCGGCCCCCACCTTTCAACGATCCAACCCAGGAGCGGCCCGCCGAACGGGGTGCTGCCGAGGAACACCACTGCGTGCAGTGATGCGAGACGCCCGCGGAGCGCAGCGCTCGAGTCCACTTGGAGAGTGGACCGTGCCACCGTATTGAAGAGTGTGTTCGTGATTCCGAGCGGCACCATGAGGGCGAAGATCAACCACGGACCGGGCGCGAGAGCACCGACCATGGACGCCACGCCGAAGGCGAGGGCCGTTCCCGTGACCCATCCGCCCGAGGTGCCTCCCAGCCAGGCGGTGATCAACGCACCCACCACGGCTCCCAAGCCCAGCAAAGCCATGAGGGTGCCGTACGTGGAAGCCCCCCCGTCAAGGGAGTCGATGGCAAGTGCCGGGAGCACCACCCGGAAGTTCTGCCCCAGCAGCGCGATCACGGTCACGAGTAACAGGGTCACCCGCAACCGAGGTCTCCGCCACACGTACACCAGTGCTTCGCGCACCTGCCCGCGGGCCCTCGCCGTGGGTTCTCCCCGATAGAGCGTCTTGGGGTCGATGGAGCGCAGGGCGATGATCACCGGGACGAACGATAGGCTATTCACCACGAAGGCGGCCGAGATGCCGACGAGCGAGATGGTGATCCCGGCAACGGCCGGACCCACGAGGCGTCCGGTGTTGTGTACGGAACTGCTCAGACTCTGGGCGTTCACGATGCTCTCCGGTGGCACCATCTCGGACACGAGCCCGTGCCGGGCAGGTAGGTCGAGAACGGTGACGCACCCCAACAGAAGAGCCAACCCATAGATCATCCACAACTCGACGACGCCGACGGCGGCGAGGAGACCCAAAGCCAGCGCCAGGACCGCCTGCGCCCCCTGCGTCCACATGACCACCTTCCGCTTGTCCATGCGGTCGGCCAGGGTACCGCCCCACATGCCGAAGACGAGCGTGGGCAGGAACTGGAAGGCGAGTGTCCAGCCAAGAGCGACCGGGCTCCCGGTCAGCTCGAGCACCAACCAATCCTGGGCGACACGCTGCATCCAGGTTCCCACGACGGAGATCGCGTGCCCGGTAAAGAACTTGCGGTAGTTGCTCTCTCGGAGAGAACGGAGGGCGCGGTGGTCGAATAGACGGCGCCGCTCTCGGGGCTCATGCAACCGGCCCTCGCCCCCCTCATCACTCACGGCCGCAACTGCATTCCGCGATCAGCCCACCCGTGGGAGCCAGCGAGGTACCCGCTCGCAGTACTCGCGGTACTCGTCGCCAAACAGCCGTTCCAGGTTGGCCTCGTCGCCCTTCACACGCTGCTGGAACCAAAGCCCGTGGGCGGCAGCGATGACGGCGGCGGGTGGCGACCGCGTGAACAAGGAAAGTCCGGCCAGGAAGATCAGATGCCCCAGATACATAGGGTTCCTCGTCACAGCATAGGGTCCGGTGGAGAGAAGTCTTTCCGGCGGCCGAGACAGACCGGGTCCGCCCCCACCACGACGGTTTCGGTGCCGACCCACATAATAATACTGTAGGAATCCCCACCCCATGAGGGGCAGCCCCAGCCAGTGCAGCCGGCGCCGGGAGAGCGCCTGCTCGGCCAGGACCGCAGCCGGTATGACCAGGAACGTCCGAGTGGACGTAGATGTAAGCGACAGCTTCAATTCCTGCCCTCCTCTACCGATCTGCCCGCCACGAGCCGTCAGGCTACCTGCGCGCCGCGCGACTGGACTCCGCCTGTTGGCGCCAGGTGCGCCTGCCTGTTGACTGTAGCATTCCCGCCTGCTATTTTGTACTCGTCAGCAGAACGCCGGACCGCTAGGAGAGATATCAAGGGGGGATCGTGCCGGGGGGCACACTGACATCCCAGGAAGGACCGGGCATCAGAGAGGCCGAGCCACAATACGTTCCGAGCGAACGTGGCTAGGGCCGATTGGGACTGCTCGGTCTGCCTGTGGCGCCGGAGGGCGACTCCTCCCACCTCCACTTCAGCGTTTCGCTTTGGCTATCCTTGAACCAGGGGGCCGGGGCTCGCGTGCCGTTCGCACTTCAACGCCATTGCTCGCAAGAAGAAGGGGGAGAACTACATGGAGAGGCCAAGGACCAAACTGATCCACTTCACGATAGGTCTCGTGATGTTGGCACTCGCAGTAGGTGCATTCGGATGCGGAGGGGATGCGGGCGGCACCGCGACCACCGCCGCCCCCACGGGGACGACGGCCGCCCCCAGCGACGCCACAACCACAACGGAGGCCGCGCCGGAAACGTCAGCGGCAGAAGCCGTCTACGCGAAGTTCAACGCCATGACCGGCCAGGAACGGCACGATGCGCTGGTCGCCGCCGCCGAGGAAGAGGGCGAGCTCAACATCTATACGTCGAACACCGATATGGACGACCTCGTCGACGTATTCGAGGACCTCTACAAGATCGACGTGAACGTGTATCGGGGCAACTCGGAATCGGTGCTGCAGCGGGTCCTGCAGGAGCAGGCGGCCGACTACTTCGGAAACGACATCCTCGAGACCAATGCCCTCGAACTCAACGTGGCGCAAGAGAAGGGGTTTCTCTCCGAGTACGTGTCCGAGCTGAGGGACTTGGTGCGGCCCGAAGGGCTGAAACCCATGTGGACGGCCTCGAGATTCAACGTCTTCGTCGTGGGCTGGAACACCGAACTGGTGAAACCCGGCGAAGAACCGAAGACCCTGGAGGATCTCGCAGACCCGAAGTGGAAGGGCAAGATCTCCATGGAGGTGGGCGACGTCGACTGGTTCACGGCCCTGTACGACTATTACACGGCTGAGGGCAAGACGAACGACGAGATCGTAGATCTCTTCAGCCGCCTCGCGGCGAACGCGAAGGTGGTGAAGGGGCACACCGTTCAGGGCGAACTGCTCTCAGCCGGCCAATTCTCGGTTGCCCTGTCACTGTACAGCCACACTGTGGATAAAGCCGTCAAGAAGGGTGCTCCGGTGGCCTGGAAGACGGCCGACGGCAGCTTCGTACAGCCACTGGTGGTGCGCCCGAATGGCGAGGCCCTCATGAAGACGGCCCTCCACCCGGCGGCGGCTCTCCTGTTCATGGACTTCGAGCTCGCGGAAGGTCAGCAGGTGATCGCGGACGCCACCAGGATCGGCTCCGTGGCGAGTGCCGAAAACGATCCGCTGGTGGGTGCCATGGTGGTCGAAGTGCCTGAGGACAAGCTTCTGAATGAAGGTAAGAAGTGGGACGACCTGTACGCCCAGATCCTCGAGGGAGGCGAAAAGGTCAAATAGTCGCTGATCCACGGCGCCGGGCCGGAAACACCCCGGCGCCCCGTTTTCAGGGCGCCGTCGCTCCCCGGAAACGGCAGTAGCCGACCACGACGACTCCAAGGAGTGGATAGATGCAGATTCGCCATCGCCTCGCACTGCTGATCGCCGGCTCACTGGCGCTCGGCCTTCTGGTGGGATGCTCGAACTCCCCCACCGCGACCACAGCCCAAGAGACCACTACAACCGCCGCTACCGGCAGCGGAACGACAGGAACCACCGAGCCGGCGGCATCCGAGCAGACGGAAGCCGAGAAGGTCTACGCCCAGTTCGACGGCACGACCGGGGAGGCCCGCCGCGCCGCCCTCACCACCGCCGCCGAAGAAGAGGGTGAGTTGATCATCTACACGTCCATGACGAGCGGGGTCATCGACGAGGTCGTCAGCGTGTTCGAAGACACCTTCAAGATCGACGTGAGCGTGTACCGCGCGGGCAGCGAGACCGTGCTCCAGAGGGTGATCCAGGAAGCCTCCGCCAACTTCCAGGGCAACGATGTGGTGGAGACCAACGCCGGTGAGATGATCGCCGTGAACGAGCAAGGCGTCCTGGCACCGTACACAGGCGAGGCCCGCGACAAAGTCATCCCCGCCGGGCTCTTCGACGGCTGGACGGCCACGCGCATCAACCTGTTCGTGCCAAGCTGGAACACCGAGTTGGTCAAGCCCGGAGAAGAGCCGAAGAGCTGGGAGGAGCTGGCCGATCCTAAATGGCAGGGCAAGATCTCCATGGAACTCGGCGACTCCGACTGGATGCTCGCGTTGTGGGAATACTGGGCGAGTCAAGGCAAGAGCGACGCCGACATCGAGGCCCTCTTCCGGAAGATGGCGTCCAATGCCAAGGTCGTCAAAGGGCACACGGTCCAGTCCGAGCTGCTGGGAGCCGGCCAGTTCGCGGTCGTGATGTCGAACTACAGCTACATCGTCGCAAAGGCCGCCGACAAAGGCGCTCCGGTCAGCTATGAGCCCATCGTGTCGCCCGCCTTCGCGCGCCCGAACGGCATCGGTCTCATGAAGAACGCCGCACACCCGGCCGCGGCCCTGCTCTTCACGGATTGGCTTCTCACCGAAGGCCAGCAGGTGATCGCCGATGAAGGGTTGACACCTTCCACCCTCAGCGGTGATCCAACCATGGAGGGCGTCGAGGTGCTCCCGGTCCCCATCGAGAGGCTGATGGCCGAAAGCGCCAAATGGAACGGTCTCTACGAAGATATCCTGAAGAACAGCGAGACAGTGGGCAACTGACCGCCCGAGAGACGAGAGGCTGCCGGGGGGCCTGCGAGGCGTCCCGGCAGCCCCCATCTGCAGACGGATCTTGAAGGTTCCCGACAACGACGATCCGAGGGCTGATGCCGGATGATGCAGCGAGCGCGGGACGCAGTGATCAGCATGCAGGGATCGGGACGCCGGCGCCTTCCGATGCTCCCGAGCGCCCAGACAATGATCACCGGCGGCGTGGTCGTGATCATTGGCTACTTGGCCCTCGTCCCCCTCTTCTACCTCCTCTGGGGAACCTTCTTCGACGAAGCCGGTTTGACCCTGGGAGCGTTCGGACGTGCCTACTCCGACCACGGCATCGGGACACTGTTCAGCAACTCACTCCGTTTCGCCGGCGGAGCTGCGCTGCTGTCTCTGGTCGTAGGAACGGGCCTCGCCTACCTCAACGTCCGCACGGACGTTCCGTTCAAGGCGCTCTTCTTCGCGGCTTCCATGATCCCGCTCGTCATCCCCGGCATCCTGTACACCATCGCCTGGATCTTCCTGGCGAGCGCCGAAATCGGCCTGCTGAACAAGCTCGTCGAGCCGGTGATCGGGACTCAACCCTTCAACGTGTTCTCCATCTGGGGGATGATCTGGGTCGAGGGGCTCCACCTCTCTCCTATCGTCTTCTTACTTATGGTGGCCGCCTTCCGCTCGATGGACCCCTCGCTCGAGGAGTCCGCGCTCATGAGCGGGGCCGGCAAGCTCACCGTCTTCCGCAGGATCACAGTGCCACTGGTGCGCCCCGCCGTGGTGGCCAGCATCCTGATAATGGTTGTGCGCTCCATCGAAAGCTTCGAAGTGCCGGCACTTCTCGGACTGCAAGACGGCATCTACGTGTTCACGAGCCGCATCTACTATACGCTCCGGAGTTATCCGCCGGACTTCGGCGCAGCGGGCGCTCTGGCCATTACGCTGCTGGCCATTGCCGTCGTCGGAGTGTTCGTGAGTCAGCGTCTCGGCTCGAGAGGCAAGAGCTTCCAGACCGTGACTGGCAAAGGATTCCGGCCCCGACCAATGGCCTTGGGTAAGTGGCGCCCCGTAGCTGGGGCGGGCATCATGCTGTACTTCCTGGTCACGGTGATCGCCCCGCTCACGGTCCTGCTCTATACATCGCTGCTTCGCTTCTACGCCACGCCGTCGCTCGCCGTCTTCAAGACGATGACGCTGAACAACTACGTCGAGGTGTTCCACATGGACTCGGCCCTTCGGGCCCTGCGCAACTCGTTCGTCCTCGGCATCGGTGCCGCAACGATAGTCATGCTGCTCACGGCCGTCGCCGCCTGGATCGTGGTGCGCTCGAAGGTGCGGGGCCGGGGCATCGTGGACCAGCTGGCGTTCACACCCCTGGTGATACCGGGAATCGTGCTGGGTCTGGCCCTTTCGTTCGTGTATCTGCGCTTCCCAGTGCCGGTGTACGGCACCCTCTTGATCCTCCTCATCGCTTACATCACCAGGTACATGCCGTACGGGATGCGCTACGCGTCCACATCGATGCACCAGATCTCCAGCGAGCTGGAGGAGTCGGCGCAGGTGTGCGCGGCCAGCTGGTGGCAGAGCTTCCGCCGTGTCGTGGTACCCCTCCTCACGCCCGGGTTGGTTGGCGGGTGGATCTACATCATGGTGGTGTCATTCCGGGAGCTGTCGAGCTCTATCCTGCTCTATAGTCCGGGGAACGAGGTCTTGTCCATTCTCATCTGGGAGCAATACGAGAACGGCCAGTTCACCGAACTCGCAGCTCTCGGTGTGCTGATGGTATTGGCTCTCGTGGTCATGGTCGTGGTGGCATATAGGCTGGGTGCCAAGGTGGGACTTCGTTCGGAATAGCAGCGAGGGGGCCGGCCGGGGGGCAGGCACCTCGAACAAGGGGGACACACGCTATGCTGATGGTGGACAATCTGGTCAAGACGTTCAATTCGGGCAGGCGGGGCCGGGCGAAGAAGGCGGACGGGGCGCAGGGGGGGCGCGTGCTGGCCGTCAACGATATAAGCTTCCGCGTCAAGGAGGGAGAGCTGTTCACCCTTCTTGGCCCCTCGGGGTGCGGCAAGACCACCACCCTCCGTTCTGTTGCAGGGCTCGAGAGTCCCGATCGCGGCAGTATCTCAGTGGGCGGCAACGTGCTGTTCGCCGACGACCAGAGGATCAACGTGCCGGCGAACCGACGCAAGCTCGGTATGGTCTTCCAGTCCTACGCGATCTGGCCGCACATGACCGTCTACAAGAACGTCTCCTTCCCACTCGAGGTGGCCTCCCGCAAGGAGCGGCTCCCCAAGCAAGAGATGAAGGAGCGGGTGGCCCAAGTGCTCGAAGTGACTCAGCTGGCTCACCTCGCCGATCGCCCGGCCACCAACCTCTCGGGAGGGCAGCAGCAACGCCTAGCGTTCGCTCGGGCGCTGGTGGGTCGACCGGCTCTCATGCTCCTCGACGAGCCCCTCTCCAACCTGGACGCCAAACTGAGAGAGTCCATGCGATATGAGCTCAAGCGACTGCAACGCGAACTAGGACTCACGTCGGTCTACGTGACCCACGACCAGACCGAGGCGCTGGCGCTCTCCAACACCGTCGCGGTCATGTGCGACGGCAAGATCGTTCAGGTAGGGCGACCTCGCGAGATCTACGAGCGCCCCAACTGCCACTTCGTCGCCGACTTCATCGGCACCTCCAACTTCGTCTCGGGCACCGTCGGGGAGAGCCGACACGGAGAGTATCGCGTCGAGACCCAGATGGGGCCCATCTGGGTCTCCAGCTCCATAGACCTCGCAGTGGACTCCAACGTGCTCCTTTCCATACGACCGGAGCACGTGTCGCTCTCCCGGGAGTCACAGCCGGACGAGACGAACCAGTTGCTCGGCAAGGTCACCAACCGCGCCTTCCTTGGTGACTCGGTGGACCACATCCTCGACGCCCGCGGCCTCAGCATCCGCAACCGCTCGAACCCCAAGATCTCTATCGAGCCAGGCGCCGAGATCTACTTCTCCGTACCGGTCGACAAGATCGTCGTGATTCCGCTCGACTCCTGAGCCCCGCCCCGCGGGCGGACCACAGGGCGGCCTCACGGCCGGCGGCGAGTTCGACCGTAGCCTCAGCTCCCGAGGGCGGCGGCCACCTCGTCGACGGTGAGCACGTGACACATCCGGGGGAACACCCGCTCGAGGAAGAACGTGCGCTGTTCCTCGTGACCAGCGCACGCGTCCGCCACCACCACCACGTGGAAATCGAGATCCCTTCCCGCGTACGCCGTCGCCGCGATCCCCACATGGGTGGAACCGCCCACAAGGAGCACCGTGTCTATGCCACGCGCCCGGAGCGAGAGTTCGAGCCAAGTGCCCTGGAAGGCACTCCAGCGGTGCTTTGGGATGTCGTAGTCACCGGCCGCGGGCGCCAGTTCCGGGAGCAAGCTGAGAGCCGGTGATCCGGCACCGTGGGAAGGCCGCGTGGGAGCCGGATGCTCGTCGCTCCAGCGGCGAAGCGACGAGTCTGTATCCCCCGCACAGCGCTCACGATCACGGCCGTCCGACCGATGGTCTGCGCGTGCATAGAACACAGGCACATCGGCCGTACGGCACACGTCAAGCAATCTAGATATCGTCTCGATCGCTCCAGCAGACTCGAAATCAGCGCGGGCCCGCTCCAGCGCGTCGAATACGAGCAGTCCCGCCGTGCTCGGTTCAAGCACGTGTCCGTCGGGTAGCCTGAGACCCATGAGTCCTACCTCCTCGTTCCAATGCCGCTCATTGCGCCGTTCAGGGCTTCATGTCCTCGAGAAACGCGTCGGAAGGCAACCGTTGGCCCAGACCCTGCCTCTCGGCCTCCGCGAACACGGCCGCGCCCACCGCGGCGAACTGGATCCCCAGTCCGGCGCTCCCTCCCATGCCCCCGCCGCCGAACAGGGTGAGCTCGCGCGCATCCTGCCGCCCCGACACGCCTCGTATCACGTCTCCGAGTTCCACCGTCCGGCTCGCCAGATCAGGCGGTAGTTCCTTCCGATCGGCCATCTCTCGAGGTGGATGCTTCCCTGCCGCGTGGAAGGTGGGGACCTCCTTCGAACGCACCACGATGAGATCCGCCCGGCGGATCGTGTCCCACCCCACCTCGTGCCCTTGGACGGAGTTCACATGCTGTCCCTCCACCAGCCAGTCCGCCTCCAGCACGGGCTCCAGGGCGTTGGTGGCCAGCACTACGACGTCGACGCCCTCGATCGCCGTCCGGGGGTGATCCACAGCCCAGACCGGGATCTCCAGGCTACGCGACCACTCCGACGCGAAAGCCTCCCGAGCCTCGGGCCGAGGACTGAAGACATGCACCGCGCCAAGATCGATCACCTCCTTCAGGGCCAGCAGCTGAGCGCCGGCCTGCCACCCGGTACCAAGCATGCCGACCGTTCGAGCCCCGGGCCGGGCCAGATACTTCGCGGCGAGGCCGCTGGTGGCGCCCACTCGCATCCGCTGGAGATAGCCGTCTTGGATGATCGCGAGCAGCTCCGTGGTCTCGAGGCTGAACAGGAGCACCAATCCGAGCCACCGGCCGCCCGGTGCCACGGGTAGTTTCCTGCGGACTCTCTGGTCACCCTCCAACGGCTCATGGGTCATGTCCGAGCTCAACCGCAGTGCATGTACTCCCCGACTCGGCGCGGATCCGTCCATGGACTTGAACAGATAGAACGTGTCCGGCCCACGTTGCGTGTAGCTGTGCGAGCGCGGCCGATTAACCGCCCGGCCCTCCGCTAGGTCGACGAACGCCTCCTCCAGGACCGCAAGACAGGCAGGCATCGTGAGCACTTCGCGCACATCGTCGTTGGTGAGGAGCAGCGTCACTCCCGCGCCGCCGATAATCTCATGGGTATGAGGGCGCTCGCCCCGGCCAGGTACGAACAGGCGATGAGGATGAAGGCGGACGCAAACCCGAATGCGTCTATCCAATAGCCGAGGACGATGGCCCAGACGGCTCCTCCCACATAGGTGATCACGAAGAAGATGCCGAAGGCCATCTCCCGCCCCCCTTCCCGCGCGACATCCACCACCAGGGTCCGCAGGAGAGAGCCCGGCGCGTACACCACAAGACCGATCGCCGCCGTGACCACCACGAGCAGGCCGATAGTGGCTCCAGCGGGGATGAGGGCGCCCACGGCGAGCGCTGAGAGGAGGAAGGCCGCTATGACCGTCCCTTTGCGGTGGACACGGTCGGACACATAGCCCATCAGGAGCGGACCGACGACGCTCCCCGCCAACATGATGGTGTAGAGCCCCCCGTAGGCCAGACCCTCGAGGTGAAGCTCCTGGTGCAGATAGAGGGGGAAGTAGACCATCATGACACCGATTCCACGGCCACCGGCTCCGGCAGCGCCGGCCACAGCTATGAGCAACATGTTGCGTTCCCTGAGGGGCTCGAGCAACTCCCGGGCCCAGCGGAGCCCTCGCCGACCCGAGCCCGCTCCTGGCGGAGCCTTGGCGCCTCGCGGAATGAGAACGAAGCACGACAAGCCTGCGAGCACGGGCAGCAGAGCGAACGCGGCGAGCGAATCCCTCCATCCGAAAGCCGCGATCGCGAAGGCCCCCACCAGGGGAACGAACACCGTGCCCAGATTGCCCCCGGCGAAGTCGAGGGCCAGAGCGGTGCCTCGGAGCCTCTTCCCGAACGACTCCGCCACGAGCGAGGCACCCACCGGATGCTGGGGGCTTCTCGCGATCTGCCCCAACACGTTGGCGGCGAAAAACAGAGGGAAGGTCCCAGCAAGAGCCGTCAGCAACACCGTAAACCCCAGCACGATGTTCCCCGCCCCCAGGAGCGTCCTGCGGTAGAAGCGCCGGACTGTGAACCCGTGCACCCCTTGTGTAGCATTGCCGAGCGCGTTGCCGATCCCGGACATCAACCCAAGATCGCCGTAGGTGAACCCGAATTGGGACATCACGAAGGGGTAGATCATGGGGAGGAAGGCCGACTGCATGTGGGTGACGGAGTGCGTCAGAGCCACCGCACCAAGAATCCGTTTCGGATGCCCGGGGGGCGACACGCTTTCGAGGGAGGGCTCGGTCACCTACGGACTCTAGCCCGGCGGCAGCAGCAGCGCGGCCCGTAGCCGCCTGGTGTAGTAGGCGAAGAAGCCCTCCATGTTGCCCGCGTGGTAGATCTGCCGGATCTTCAGCTCTATCTCCTCGGCGGGCGACCAGCGCAGCTCGGCTTCTCGACCCGCGAGCAACTGAACGGCCGCAGCCTTCTCGAGGAGGATCGCCCGGACGGTCGCATCCTCGACGGTCTCCCCCACAACGACCACTCCATGGTTGCGCATCAGAACCGCCCGATGCCCCCCGAGAGTGCGGGCCAGTACGGCTCCGGTGGCTGCGTCGCGGATGAGGGCGGTAGTCTCCTCGAATACGGGCACCCCGTGGAACAAGACTCCCTCGTGCGACACCGCTCTGATAGTCTCCCCGCGCGCCGCAAGCGCGACGGCGGCGGCAGGATGAGTATGTACCACGCAACCCACTTCCGGGTGTGCTCGGTAGATCTCGGCATGGATGGGGTATTCGGAATGTCCGCGGCCCGAGCCCGAGTGCACGTGCCCGTCGTAGC
Source organism: Actinomycetes bacterium (assembly GCA_024637035.1). Classification (GTDB taxonomy): domain Bacteria; phylum Actinomycetota; class Thermoleophilia; order RBG-16-64-13; family RBG-16-64-13; genus JAHJSA01. Next base: position 78,307 of record JAGXFW010000030.1, on the reverse strand, counting down.
CCAGCTCGACAACGTCCGATGGTGAGACCTCCTCGAGACCCCACCCGGCTGCTTTCATCAACATGCGACCGGGCGCTGGCAACCGGGCACTCACGTGTCCCAACGTGACGTCGCCCTGGCCCTCGTGGGCCAATATGTTGCAGGCCAACGCGACCTTCCCGGCTAGGCGCCGCGTGTCCACTTCCCACATCCGAGGGCCCTCCCCGCTCTCTCCACCCGACCCAGCCGTCACATGCCCTTGATCACGCACCCAGGAGATGGCCCCACTTTGCCAGAGTCCGCGCCCGCAGTTCGGGACTCGACTCCGCCACCGGCGGGAACTGGTCCATCCATTCGTAGGGCCGGCAGGCATCTATGATCGCCCGGGAGTTGTGTCCCTTCCGACCGGGTTCGATGCGCGGGTCTAGGGGGCCGCTCCAGGCCCGTTTGATGATGTCGATGGACTCCACCGGGTCAGAGCGTGAGGCTATGGCCCAGAGCACTTCGAAGGTGTTGGACGGATCGATGTCGTCGTCGACCACGATCACGTAGCGACCCAGGTAGGCTCCCGCATGACACTGGGCGGCGATATGTCCCGCCTGCCGAGCGTGTCCCGGGTAGGCCTGTTTGATGGATACGATGTTGAACAGCCGACCACCTCCCGCCTCGTGGCACCACACCCCGGTCACCCCCGGAATGCCCACCTTCTCGAGCTCGTCCCAAATCATCCCCGACTTCACCACGCCCTTGCTGAACGAGTAGTCCGACGGCGGCTTGCTCGGCCGGGCGCAGGTGAGGATGGGGTCGTTGCGGTAGTAGATGTTCTTCACTCGGATCACCGGCTCGGGCCGACCGGCGCTCGCGTAGTAGCCGGTCCATTCCCCGAAGGGGCCTTCGTCCTTCACGTCGCCGGGCACGGCTTCACCTTCAAGCACGATCTCGGCGTGGGCGGGGATGGGCAGACCGGTGTACTCGCCTTTGATGACTTCGACGGGCGCGCCACGGAAACCGCCCGCGTAGTCGTACTCACAGAGACCGTAGGGCACCTCGTTGCCCGACGCCAGGAAGAGCAGCGGATCGGCGCCCACCACCACGACCACAGGGCACGGCTCGCCCCTATCGAAATACTTCTTGCGGTGCAGTGCCCCGTGTTTGCCGGGAGAGACGTAGAATGCCACGGACTTCTCGTCGTGCACCATCACCCGGTACGTGCCGAAGTTCACCCAGCCGTCATCCGGGTCCCGTGTCATCACCATGCAGGCCGTCCCGATGTAGCGTCCCCCGTCCAACTCGTGCATGAGCGGCACCGGGAAGTTCAAGACGTTCACGTCGTCGCCCCGTACGACGTTCTCGAGAACGGGACCCGTTGTCACTTCCTTGGCGGGGATCGGCTGAAAGTGGCGCAGTTTCTCGCGGTAGGCCTTCACCAGGTCGAGCCCGGTCTCGGCCCCCTCCAGCCCCAGAGTGAGGGCCATGCGCTTCACCGAGCAGGTGAGCCCGAAAATGGCTCGATGCCCCGCGGGATAGCCGGGCACGTTGTCGAAGAGCACCGCGGGTGGCACCGCGCCGCCGGCCTCATACAGGAGTTCGGTGATGGCGCCCATCTCCAGGTTCCAATCAGCCCCGTCCACCCGGCGAAGCTCTCCGAGATCGTCCACCGCCTTCAACCATTCACGCATATCTGAGTACAGCAAGTCCAGTAACCCTCCTCCGCCCGAGCGGGCGGCTTCGCCTCCGCTACTCCACCTTGAACTCCGGCGCCGCCTCAAACTGGTCCACCCAATCGAACCCCATCTTCGCGATGATGCGGCTCGTCATGGACACGAAGCGAACAGGCCGCTCGGGATCGGGGTTGAAATGCTGATGGCTGCAGTACGGGGGGATGTACACGAAGTCGCCGGCCTCCCACTCGAACCGCTTCGGTTCTTCTTCGTTGTCCCACGTGTACTCGTCGCCGCAATCGAAGCGGATATCCCAGTGCAGATCGTAGCCCGCGCCCTCGATGACGTAGAGAAGCTCCTCACTCAGGTGACGATGCCTGCCGGAACGGCCGCCGGGAGTGAGGTGCTGCTCGTAGATGTCCAGGCAATACTCCTGGGTGTCCATCTTCTCGTGCACCAGGTGTTTGAGGGTCCCCTGGGCGCACACCTCCACGGGCATGTCCGCCGATTTCACGATGGTCTTCTGGGTCTTGTACCGTTCGCGGAACTCGGCCGATTCGACGAGGCCGTCAGTGTAGAAGTCGCACCGCGGCACTGCGGTCTCGTGCACTGTCTCAGGAACGCGGCTCATCAGACGGTCCTCCTTCCGGTTGCTCGTTGTCGGGGTGGAAGTGCTCCTGCCCGGGCACCGGATCCTTCGGCGGATACTCCACCACCTTCTGATACAGCATGTGCGCGAACAGGAACAACGGCTTGGCCTTCATGATGAGCACCCGGGCCCGCTTTTTGGGATCGGCGTTGAAGTGACGGTGCACACACGCGTTGTTCACGATGCACACGTCGCCCGCCTCCCAGTCGTAGCGCACCTCGTCGTGCACGTCGTAGCCCCGGCCTTCGAGCACGTAGAAGACGGCGCTGTTCATGTGCCCGTGCTTCTGGCCGTGGCTCCCCGGAGCGTACACGTCGATGTGGGCCTCGATCATCTGCGTGATCTCGACGCTCTGAGGGTTCACCACCTTCTTGCCGAAGAGCGCGGGGCCTCCCTTCCACTCCCATTCCTTGCTCTTGTACACGCGTGGCTGGTCCAAGAGTTGCTTGTAGACCTCGCCATAGACGCCCTTGAGTTCCCGCACGAACAAGCGCTGCTTCTGCCAGCGCTCCCATACCTGCGTGTCATCGTGGTGGTGATGGCCCCCTGCGTGCCCATCCCCCATAGTAGATCCCCCTCTGCGTTCCGCTGATGGGTATGCAGTTCCTTTCCTGCACACACTACCGGTCGCCCGCGGCGACGTCAAGGCCTGGGCTTCCCCCTATCGAGGCAGCGTCACCGCGTCCACCAGGGCGGGCCGCCCCTCCCCCTGAACGACAGCGATCGCGCGCTCGAGGGCCCCTCCCAGAGCTTCCGCGTCGGAGATGGGTCCCTCCGCGTACCACCCGAACGAGCGGGCCAGCCCAGCGAAATCGGGTGCCGGATCGTCGAGCGCCGTACCGATCTCGATGCCGTCGCCACCCCGCCCCCGGTAGGCGGCCATGCGCGTCTGGTGGTCCCAGCTGTTGTGGTAGGCACGGTTGTTGTACATGACCACCAGCATAGGAATCTGATGGTGGGCCGCTACCCAGAGAGCGCTCGCATCGTACAGCAGATCGCCGTCGGGTTGCAGATCCACCACCAGCCGCCCCGACCCCTTGTGCGCCAGCGCCACCCCCAGGCTGATGCCGATCTGGGTGGCCGTGCCAAGGTGCTTGCCGGGGTGGCGGTGGGGCTCGTCCACGTTCCACAAACGCCGGGCCCAATCCTTGACCGTGTTAGCCGTGAGTACCCAGTCGTACCCTTCGATGGCCTTGCCCACCTCGAGCACCATCCGCGCCGGCGACATGGGGACGGTCTCTCCGCCGGCTTCCGCCTTCTTCAGCCAGGCGGTCCGCCGCTCGGCGTGCTCAACCCCCAGAGTCGCCATCCGTGAGTCCCGCCCTGCAACGCTCGAACCCGGCAACGCGTCGGGGGCCCGCGAACGCAGGAGATCCACCAAACGGGGCAGGGCGTCACGGGTGTCGCCCAGCACGGCCAGGTCCACCTCCATGAAGCGCTGGGTGCTGTTCGTCCAGCTGCTCATCTCGAGCTCGCCCAGATCGATGGAGACGAGTCTGCATCCGGGCTCAACCCGCGAGCGCCCGGTAGGGCGCGCGTCGTGATCCGTTTCGCAGAGCGTGCCATGCTGATCGCGGACGTCGAGGAAGAGGACCAGGTCGGCGTCCCGCAGGACGTCACGGTCGAGGCGGAAGAGCGGGTGGGAGCTGGGGAAGTTCATGCGTCCGTTCAGGTCGAGCACCGGCGCGGCCGTCAGCTCTGCGAGTTCCACGAGGGTCTCCACCCGCTCCGGGTTCCGTCCCACGTGGTCGGCCACAATAACCGGCCGCGCCGCCGCGAGCAGATAGTCCGCCACCGCCGACAGCGCCGCCGCGTCCGTGCCCAACGGCGTCAACACACCGCCCCTGGCCGGATCGGGGAGCGCCACCTCCGTCTCCAGTTCGTCTTCCTGGAAAGCCACATCAAAACACAGGTACACCGGTCCCTTGGGCTCGGTGGACGCGATCCGGTATGCGCGGGAGAAGGAGTGGAGCACCCCATCCGCATCGAAGGGCTGGTCGTCCCACTTGACGTAGTCCCTCACGGCGTTCCCCTGTACGAGCGCGGTGTGATCCCAGTCGACCCGCGGTCGCCGACGGCCAACCGCCATTGGGCCGGAAGCCCCCAACAGCAACAGCGGTACGCGATCCGTGTAGGCCATGTAGACCGCCATCGCCCCGTGCAGCAACCCCACAAGGTTGTGCACCATCGCGACCATGGGCCGGCCGGTGACCTTCGCATACCCATGGGCGATGCCGATAGAGACCTCCTCGTGCGGACACTGGATGATCTCCGGACGATGGTCCGCGTAATGCAGGATGGAATCGTGGATACCGCGAACCGTCGCCCCCGGATTCATAGCCACGTAGGGCACTTCATAGCGGTTGAGCAGATCGACGATCAGATCGGAACCATACCTCACCACACCCACATCTCCCCCCTGGTCATCCACCAGACACGGGTGGCTGCAGCCACACCTCGTCCCCCGGCGACAACCGCTCGCTTCCCCAACGCGCCTGCTCGATGTTGCGGCCGGACACCACCACCAAGAAGCTGGTGGATCCATGTCGCCATTGATACTCCCTCGCACCAATGACGTTCGATAGGCAGGCCTTCCCCTCCAGCTCCTGGAGCAGTTCCGTCAGCGTCGCGCCGTCGCGCAACTCCACGTCGTGCCATTCGGTGCCGACGACGCTCCTGAAGGTGCTGAAGAGCCGCACCCTCACCATCACGGCGTGCGCGCCGTCTCCATCGCCGAGATGGCGAAATCCAGACCGAGCTCGGCCAGCCGCTCCGTGGTGGGGATACCGGCGGCGTCGCAGCCGCGATCCTGGTACCACGAAGCCCGATCGGTGACGAAGTCGTCTCTCGGGTACACAGAGCCCGCCCGCGTCCCCACCGTGAGCGGCTCGGAGTGCACTCGCTCGGGCAGCACGTCGTCGAGCAAAGGCACGGTGCCCTCCCGGATGTTGTACGCACGGGCGGCGAGCAGGATGCGTGAGGCCACCGGAGTCCATTCGTCGGAGCCCACATCCCAACCTGTGACCGGCCTCAGCAGATTCAGGTAGAGGTCGGGGGCGACCATACGCCGGTGCCAGGAGCACACCAGCAACGAGTCCGCCCAGGCCCGGTGGTCCTGCTCGACCGGGCTCAGGCCGTAGTGGTGGCATCCCCCCCGGTCGCCGATCGCGTACTGGAGGCCTCTATCCGGGTGCGCCTGTGGCGTGTACCCCGCAAACTCGAGTCCCTTGACGTGCATGGCAAAGGACTCCGAACCCCCGCCGATCACGCTCGCGGCATGCCGCACGCCTTCGGCGAGCACGTCGCCGATCCCCTCCCGACGCAGAATCTTCTCCCAGAGAGCGAGCACCGCGCCCGCGTCCCCCCAGCGCAACTCGATCCCGCCGGTGTCGGTGGTGGTGAGCAGGCCCCGTTCGAAGCACTCGATGGCAAAGCCCGTGACGTTGCCCAGGGAGGCGTCGTCGAAGCCGTGCTCGTCACCCCAACGACTCAGATAGGACTGGGCCTCCACGTCGTCAATGAGGCACCCCGGCCCGATGGTGCCAGTGCTGTCGAAATCCGGATTCACCAGCTTCCCCGCGTACGGTCCGGTGCGGACCATACCGAGCTGCATGCACCCGATCGGGCAGGTGAAGCAGGAGCGGGAGCGAGACCGCACGCGCAGCTCGTAGGCGAGGCCTCCGGCCCGGCCCACGCCGTCCCAGGTGCCCTCACGGTAGTTGCGAACGTCGAGCTCGCCGACGTCGGAGTGAGGAACCATGCTGATGGTGCTGCCCCAGCGAGAGAGGTAGTAGGGCCTCCGCATGTGCGACCGGCTTTCGAGCAGCGCCCGCTCGACTGCCCTCCGGGCTTCCAGCGCTCTCACCGGCTGCGCCAGGGGCAGCGGCAGATTTCCCCGCACCGCCACCGCCTTCAGATTCTTCGAGCCCCAAACAGCTCCGGGACCGCCGCGGGCCGCGGAACGGAACAGCTCTTGCTGCACGGAGGCGAACTTCACCAGCCGCTCGCCCGCGGGACCGATACTGAGAACGCGCACCGAGGGATCCCGGAGCTCGTCCTTCACCAGTCTCTCGGTGTCGAACGTTGTTCGGCCCCACAGATGTCCCGCATCGCGGATCTGGGGACCCTCCGCGGTAATGAGTACATACACAGGCCGCGGCGAACGGCCGACCACGGCCACTCCATCGTACCCGCACGCTCTGAGCTCGGGGCCCCAGTTTGCCCCGGTGACCGCGTGGCCGATGGTGGTGCCGGTGGCGGGCGACTTGAACATCAGCACCACGTGGGCCCCGGCCGGTACGACGCCCGTGAGTGGGCCGGTGAGCAGGTACATCCCGGCCTCGGGCGCCAAAGGGTCCAACCCAGGAGCGTGACGTTCCCAGAGCAGCCGCGCACCCAGCCCCCTCCCGCCGATGAATTCCCTGCTCCACTCCGCCGGGAGATCGAGGGTGGACGAGACGCCGGTGGTCAGGTCGATCTCGAGGATCCGGTGCGTGAAGGGGCCGCCTTCAGTCGGCATCCGATGCTCCGTAGAAGCCGACCGCAAGATCCCTCGCCAGTTCCTCCGGCGGCCGAGCGTAGTGGCGACCGTCGAAGCTCGAGCCCGCCCGCCAGGACAAAGCTTCGAAAGCACATGATCGTGCACAGGCGGGCTCCCCTTCGCACAGGTCGCAGAACATGGGCAGCCGGTCCCCCGGATGGAAACGCACCGTAGCCCCTGGGCAGGCCCGTGCACATCGCTCACAGCGACCACCCCGAGAGCGCACGCAGCGTTCACGATCCAGCGTCACCACTCCGGACCCACCTGCCTGGGCGAGCGCCCCGATCCTGGGAGGGCAGGCCGCCACGCACGGGGCATCCGAGCACTGGTGGCATACCACCAGAACGTCCAGAGGCCCCGGGCCGATCTGCAGCACGTGGATGCGCGAGGCGGCGGGATAGACCGCGCCTTCCTTCACCGACGCGCAGGCGACCTCGCAGGCGCGGCATCCCGTGCAGGCCTGCCGGCGGACGTCAAGGGTGCCGCCGGGTGCGGCGTCACGCGGCTTGAGCAAAATCCCCGGGGCACTTCCCTTCAGCGGAGTCAATCTCCTCTCCGAAAAAGACTGCGCGCGTACGCGCCTGAACGGTCGCCGACGACCACGTATGAGAGCCTGGAGAGACCGATGGCGTGTTCCCTTCATAGGAACGGGGTTCTTCTAGCACATACGATACTGGGTCGACGAGCCGCAGTCAACACCACCACGAGGGAGGGAGGTGAGGCCCGCTAAGAGCCGCCAGGCGCTGGTGGAGAAGAAGGACCGACTCGGGACGCGCGCCGGGAGCGAGAGTGCCGCTGTGAGAGGCTCCCTGAGAGTGCCGCTGTGAGAGGCTCCCTATGCCTCCGCGGCGAACCAGTCGCCTTGGTAGCCGAGCTCGCGGGACACCTGCTCCGCGGCCTCCCGGAGCATGCCGCCGTATTGTCTTCCCCGCTCATCGTCGAAGCGCTGAGCGGGGCCGCACACCGATACTGCCCCGAACACGGAGCCGCCTGCCTGCAGGATGGGCGCAGCCACGGAGAAGGCGTCGGCCTGACGCTCGCCGTAACTCACCGCGTACCCCAAGCGCCTGATCCTCTCGAGGTCTGCTTCGAGGGTGACACGATCCACGATCGTCTGCGGTGTGAAGCGCACGAAGGCGTCCTGGTGGTCTAAGTACTCGTCCGCCTCGTCTTTCGGAATGGCCGCGAGGATCGCCTTCGCGGGCGAGCCGGCGTGCAGTGGAGAAGCATCGCCCACCTGCACCGACATGCGCACCTCGCGCTCGGAGAGGATCTGATCGATGTAGACCCGCTCGCCGGCACGCCGAATCGAGAGCGTGGTGGTCTCCCCGGTCGCCTCGGCGATCTTCTCCAAATAGGGGCGGGCTACGCGGTAAGGGTTGATCTGCTCGAGAGCGGCGTGGCCCACAATCACCGCGCCGGGTCCGAGGCGGTACCGCCTGGTCTCGGGATCGACCCCGAGAAAATCAACGGCCACGAGCGTGGTCAGGATCCGATGCACGACCGTCTTCGAGAGATCAAGCCCGCGGGCGATCTCGGAGACCCCGAAGTCTGGCTTGCGGCCTCGATGCGGATCGGCAACGTAATAGATGACCTGAAGTGCCCGTTCGATACCGCTACTGATCGGCATGTTCCTACTCACCCTCCCGCTCGACGACTGCCATTCTAGCCAATCCTCGGTGCGATTCCCAACCGCTTTTCGGATCACAATGTGGACAACAGAACGGCCCATGCACCTGGACCGATCGGCAGGGGCGTCCTTCAACCCCCTGCAGGTGCCGCGGCGCCTTCTAGGCCGAGTAGAGGCCGCCCGTCATGGCTACCGCTCGTCGAGCACCCGCTTGGTCTTGCCCTCCGACCGCTCGAGTGAGAACGGCTCCGCTATCTCGACGCTCATGCGGAACCCCACCTGGTCGCGCAGCCGTCGTTGCACGAGCTCGCACAAGCCGGCGCCGCCGTCTGAGCACGACACCCACCAGTCGTGCTGCGGCTCGACATGCACATTTACGGATTCACGGCGGCCGTCGCCGCTCAGTCGGATCAGATAGTGCGGCGCGAGTTCCGAGAACCCGGTGAGCACCGCCTCCACCTGTGATGGGAAGAAGTTCACGCCTCCGTAGATCAGCATGTCGTCGGTGCGGCCAAGGATCAGACCGTGCCGAGCAAGGGTGCGACCACACGAACAGGTCTCGCGGGTGAGACTGGCGAGGTCGCGGGTGCGGTAGCGCAGCACCGGGTTGCCCTCTTTGACCAAGGTGGTGAAGACCATCTCTCCAATCTCACCCTCAGGCAGAGGTTCACCGCTCGTCGGGTCGACGATCTCGGGGTAGAAGTAGTCCTCGTTGATGTGGTAGCCGTCCTGAGCTTCGCATTCAACGGAGACACCCGGACCCCCGAGTTCGGTGAGACCGTAGTCGCGAGCGACGCGGTAGCCGAGGCGCACCTGCAATTCGTCGCGGAGCCCCGCGCTGGTGGGCTCGGCGCCGTGGAGGCCGATGCGCAGCGGGATGTCGTCGGGGCCGAGACCCATCTGCTCAGCTTTCTCTGCGATCACGAGGGCATACGAGGGAGTGCAGTGCAGCACGGTGGTATTGAATGCCTGCATCACCTGGATCTGGCGCTCGGTAAGGCCCGAACTCGTGGGGATGACAGTGGCCCCCAGCCTCTCGGCCCCCAGGTGATGTCCGAAGGCACCCGTGAACAAGGTGTAGCGGAACGCGACCTGGCACACATCGTCGGGAGTCACGCCCGCGACCTCCAAGTTCCGCGCCATGCAGATGGCCCAGTCGTCCATGTCCTTGGCCGTGTAGCACGTACTGATGGGGTTGCCGGTGGAACCAGAGGAGGAGTGCACGCGCGCGATCTGGTTCGGTTCGACGGCACACAGCCCATAGGGGAACGCGGCCTGGATGTCGCTCTTGTACGTGAAGGGGATACGGGAGAGGTCGTCCAGCGAGCGGATGTCTCCCGGAGTGAGACCGATGTCGTCGAAAGCCCGCCGGTAGAACGGCACTCTCTCATATGCGTACGCCACCGCCCGGGGCAGACGCTCATTCTGCAGCGCAGTGAACTCGTCTCGAGACATGTGGCTCACGCGGCCAGGCTCTGTCATGTAGCTCCCCCTAGGAACTCGCGGAGGCACCCACCAGCCGGATGCAGTGCGCCGGACAAACATTGTCGGCGCAGGCAGGCAGGAGCCCTTGGTCGATACGATGGTGACACAGGTTGCACTTCATGGCCACCCTCTTCTTCCGATCGAAGGTGATGGCACGGTATGGGCAGGCGGTCACGCAGGCCTCGCAGCCCCCGCACATGGCTTGGTCGAGCACCACGATCCCGTCGCGCCGCTGCTCGATAGCATCGAAGTTGCACGCCTCCAGGCAATCGGGCACGTCGCAGTGACGACAGCGGCTCAGGCGGAAGACGAAGGACGTGCTCCCGTCGGGCAGGGCGGGCCGGTCCTCGCCCACCGCGATCAGCTTGATGCCGTAAGGGGCGCCGTTCTCGCCTTTGCAGGCGACTTCGCACGTCTTGCAGCCCCAGCACAGGTCCTCGTCGATGCCCAGATCGTACCGGGTCACGGCTGCACCCCCGTCAGGCGCTCTCGGTCGGCGTCGGTCTCGGGGCGGATGCGGCACAGCAAGGTGCGGATGGATGTAGCGCCCATGGCCGGGTCGCAGTTCGAGTAGTCGTTGTCGATGAGCACGTTCACGTTCGATTCGTCCCAACCGTGTCCCGGGTCGCGTTTCTCGGGGAACCACCAAGCATGCTGGGCGGAAACGACGCGGGGGTCGAGCCCCTCGCTCAGCTTGGCCCGCTGGCGGATCGCGCCGCGCGGGGACTCGATCACCACCCAGTCGCCGTCTGCGATGCCCTCGCGGGCGGCCGTCTCGGGATGCACCTCCACCTCAGGGTCAGGGTGCAACTCGCGCAGCACCGGCACTTGCCGGTTCTCGCTGTGGAAGAAACCGGGCTGGCGGGCGCCGGTTATGAGGATGTAGGGGAAGCCCTCGGCCAGGTCGGGGCGACTCACGGGGCTCATCGGCCCCTCGCGGAATTGGGGCAGCGGATCGTACCCCCACTCCTCGAGCTTGGTGGAATAGAGCTCGAACTTCCGGGTGGGCGTGCTGAAGCCCCGCTCCTGGTACTTGCGGTACGTGGTGTCGCCCCGCATGCGGTCGGTCTTCAGGAAGTCCTGGAAGGTGATGCCGCTCGGCTCGAGTATCCAGTCGAGACCCTGCTCGAAATCGTCCCACCAATGCTCCCCCTGGCCCACTCGGTGGGCGAGGTCGTTCAGCATCTCGTGATCGGAACGACACTCTCCCACCTGGATCACCTTGCGCCGCGGCAGGATCCACCCGTGACGCTTCCAGAAGTCGCCGATGTAGTCCATCTCGAGCCAGGTGGCGGCTGGAAGCACGATGTCGGCGAGCTCGGCGGTGGGCGTGATGAAGAAGTCGGCCACCGCCATGAACTCCACCTTCTCCAGAGCATCGTGCACCTCGCGCGCGTTAGCGCGGGTCATCAGCGGGTTGGAGCTGATGAAGAAGAGCATCTTCACCGGGTAGGGTTCCTCGGTGAGCACGGCGTCCCACACGTATTTCGGGTTGATGATGCCGAAGTTGCCGGCCAGGCGGAAGTGGTCGCCGCCCAGGCGCTTGGCGGCCTGCTCCGGAGGCAGGGCCTTGTGCGCCCCGAACTCACTCACGTTGCGTACGGGCGGCTGGCGGAAGAGCATCTGTCCACCGGGCACGTCGATGTTCCCCGTGATGCCCATGAGGGCGAGCAGCGCCCGGTTGTTGTCGGCGCAGGTGACCTGCTGCTCTATGGCTACCCCCCACTGCACCACGCCCGGCTTGGTGGTGGCGAACAGGCGGGCGGCGGCGGCGATCTTCTCTTCCGGCACCCAGGTGATCTCGGCAGTTCGCGCCAGCGGGTACTCGGCCACCCGGGCCTTGAACTCCTCCCAACCGTGCACGTGGTTCGCCACGAAGTCGTGATCGTAGAGGTCCTCCTCCACGATCACGTTCAGTATACCCAGGGCGAGAGCCGTGTCGGTGCCGGGACGCAATTGCAGCCAGATGTCGGCGCGGGCTGCCGGCCGGGTGAGCCTGGGATCCACCACGATCAACTTCGCCCCGGCGTTCAGGGCCTGCGAGAAGGGCTCGCCCTTGTAGCAGTCGGGGTTGCTGATGGTGACGTTGTTGCCCCACACCATGATGCAGGCCGGGTTGTTGTCGTAGTCGGCGATGGGGTTCGAGCCGCAGGTGATCACCGTGGTGGCTATGCGGGGTCCGTAGCAGAAGTGGCCCGCGGTCAGCACGTTCGGGCTGCCCAGATAGTTGGCGAAGCGGTAGATGGCGGCCTCGTTCTCACGGCCCGTGCCGTACCCCATCACAACGGACTCAGCCCCGTGCTCCTCCTTGTAGGCGAGGATGCGCTCGGCGATGGCGTCGAGCGCCTCGTCCCAGGTGATGCGTTCCCACTTCCCACTCGCCTTCGGCCCCACGCGGCGCACCGGGTGGGTGAGCCGGTCGGGGTGATACGCGATCTGCGGGGCGGCGAGGCCCTTGCTGCACATGGTGCCGTGGTTGATGGGGCAGTCGGGGTCTCCCGCGACCTTCTCCACCCGCCCGTCCTTCACGTACACGAGCACGCCGCAGCCGCCGTGGCACCCGCGGCAATGGCTCTTGACCACGCGATCGTAGCCGTAGACCTCCATCTCGAGCGGGGTGTTGGCGTAGGTGAAGTCGGTCACTGAGTCCTCCTGAGGGGACGGGGCGAGGGTCCCGAGGCTGGTGTGACAAGTCGCCTGACGGTGGCAGCCGGGACGATGATGGCGGCGGCGAGACCCCCGACCGTCGCCGGGGCCGGCCCGCAGGCGGTGACGCGGCTCCGGGCGCGGGTCACGATCTGTTCTCCAGGTACGGAGCGAGCGCGGCGCTCATCTCGCGCGCGGCCGCCGCCGCGCGCCGTCCGTGGGCGTCCGCGAGTTCGGCCGGGAAGGTGCCGACCAGGATGAGCGCGGCGGCCGGCTCGCCGTGCACGTCAAGCACGGGCGCGCTCACGGCACTCACACCGGCCTGCATACCCCCGATGTCTACGGCGAAGCCGCGGCGGCGGACCTCGTCGAGGTCGGCATCGGCGGCCGGGCACCGGTCGCCACCCAGCACCTCCGCGCGCCGCTCGGGCGGCAGGAAGGCCGCGATAGCCCGGCCATGAGCGCCCCAGCCCAGCGGATAGCGGTGGCCAACCCTGATGGTCACCCCCACCGCCGCGTCCGGCGCCTCGCGGCGGGCGACAATGAACACGCGGCCGGTGGTGATCAGACCGAGCAGTGCCGTACAGTCGGTGGCCGCCGCCACGCCGGCGAGGTACGGCTCGGAGGCGGTCGCCAGGCCGGTGCGGTCCAGGAGCGAGCGGGCGAGTGTGAGGACGCCGGGCCCGAGGGAGTACGTCTTGGCCGGGTCGTGCCGAACCACGAGGCCCGCCGAGCGCAGCGTCGCCAAGATGGCGTGCCCCTTGCTCAGGTGGATATCCACGGCCCGACAGATCTCGGTGAGGGTGGCGGCACCGGAGGGGGCGGAGGCCAAGAAGTAGAGCACCCGCGTGGTCTGCTCCACAGCCGGCACTTGGCGTCCATAGGTCATGGCGATGTTCCCATCCGGCAGCTACCCTACCATTCTTCTGTATACAGAATCATATTCTGTAAGACCGCTACCACGATACTCAAGGTCGCCACGCTGGTCAAGACGGATGCACGTGGATACCGCGACGCAGTCAGAGCACACGTCACAGTACAAAGGGGCCGGCATCGTACAAGCAACCGGCGGCCGATCGGGCCCATGCGACAGTACGGGCGCGCGATGTCGGGCTTGGCGGACGGTAGACGATCAGGCGCCGCACACGTGCACCGGCTCCCGATCAGTGCGCCGAGTCCAGCACCTCCCGGACCGTACGCGTAAGCTCTTCCACACCGAACGGCTTCGCGATGAACGCGGTCTCGAAGCCGAGATCGGCGTCCGCATGGTCTGAAGAGGCGTCGTCCGCGTATCCGGATGCGAACAGGATCTTGATCCCCGGCCGAGTACTCCGAAGACGTCGCGACAGTTCAACGCCACCCATACCCGGCATCGCCATATCGGTGAGGAGCAGGTGAACCGTGCCCGTGTGATTCTCTACGATATCCAAGGCCTCGAACCCGTTGGCGGCCGACAGGACGTCGTAGCCCGCGAGTCGCAAGGTGCGCGAGACTACGGTCAGGAGGGCCGGTTCGTCGTCCACAACAAGCACTGTCTCGCTGCCCCGCATCGTACCGGCCGGCGATGACGAACGCCGGTGCTGTGGAGCCGCCTCGCCCGCCGACGGCAGGTAGACGGTTAACGTGGTCCCCGCACCCGGCTCACTGTCCACGCGGATGCCCCCGTCACTTTGCTTCACGATCCCATACACCGTCGCGAGGCCGAGACCGGTTCCGGCACCACTCTGCTTCGTCGTGAAGAAAGGTTCGAAGACACGGGCCCGGATCGCGTCGTCCATCCCCACGCCGGTGTCGCGGACGACGAGCACCACGTAAGGACCGGCCGGAACGTCCAGGACGCTCCGGCCGCCGTCCTCGGCTAGCTCCACCGTGTGTGTCTCGATGGTGAGCGTGCCGCCGTCCGGCATGGCGTCACGGGCGTTCACAACCAGGTTCACGATCACCTGCTCGATCTGATTCGCGTCGGCCAGGACCGGGGGAAGACCGTCGGCCGCGCGTGTCACCAGGTCGATATCCTCTCCGAGTAATCGCTCGAGCATACTGTGGATGTCGGACACGATCATGTTCAAGTCCAACAGCTCGCGCTGCATGACCTGGCGCCTGCCGAAGGCGAGAAGTTGCCGGGTCAACGCGGCCGCGCGTTCTCCGGCGCGGCGAACTTCCCGCAAATCCGCATGCAGGGAATCGTCGGCGTCCAGCCCGCCCAGCGCCAAGTCCACGGTCCCGTTGATGACGGTCAGCAGGTTGTTGAAGTCGTGGGCGATACCGCCGGCGAGCCGGCCGACGGTCTCCATCTTCTGAGACTGGAGATACTGGGCCTCCAGCTGCTTCTGGTCCGTCATATCCTGCTTGATAGCCACGAAGTGCCCGATCTCGCCGCTCGAATCCCTCACCGGTGTGATGGTCTGGTGCTCGACGTAGTGGCGGCCGTTCTTCCGGCGATTCACGATCTCGCCGCTCCAGACCCGCCCGGCCAGGATGGTCTCCCACAGATTCGCGTAGAACGCACGATCATGGACGTCCGACTTCACGAGATCGCCCAGGTTCTTCCCACTCGCCTCAGTCTCCTCGTATCCCGTGAGGGTACCGAAGGCCGGGTTCACGTAGCTGACAGTGCCGTCCCGGTCGGTGATGACGATCGCGTTCGCGGCCGAATCCAATGCCGCGGCCTGCAGGCGGGACAGGGCTTCGGCCGCGGACCTGCCCCTGCGGGAATCGAACTCGGCGATCTCGCGGGCCACGGCTGGCGCGAGTCTGACGAGCGAGGACTTGAGGACGTAGTCGTTCGCACCTTCTCGCATAGCCTCGACCGCCACGTCTTCGCCCACCTTCCCGGACACGATGATGAACGGTATGTCCGACCCACGTGAACGCGTTGTCCGTAGGGCCTCGAGCCCGCTGAAGTGAGGTAGGACGTAATCCACGATGACGGCGTCCCACCGGCCTGCAGCCAGCGCCGCCTCGAACGCCTCGGCCGTCTCGACCCGCTCGTACTCCACCGAGAACCCTCCGCGCACGAGTTCTCTGATCACGAGCACGGCGTCGTCTTCCGAGTCCTCCAATAACAGGATCCGAACGTTCTCCCCCATCAGGAGACCTTCGTCGGCGGCACTTCATTGAGCAGCAGCCAATACACACCGAGCTGGCGGACCGCCTCGATGAATTCCACGAAATCGACGGGCTTGCGGATGTAGCTGTTGGCGCCGTGGCTGTAGCTCTCGACCAAGTCCCGCTCCTCCTTGGACGACGTGAGTATCACCACCGGCAGCAATCTCGTCCTCTCGTCGGCCCGGATCCGGCGCAGCACCTCAAGCCCCCCGACCTTGGGGAGATTGAGGTCCAGCAGCACCAGGCTCGGCGCGCCCGCGGGGTGGCGCCCCTCGCAGGCCCCCGCATCGAACAGGTAGTCGAGCGCCTCCACGCCGTCGCGAGCCACGACCACATCGTTGAGCATGTTGTTCTTCTTGAATGCTCTGAGCGTCAACTCCACGTCATCGGGGTTGTCCTCCACGAGAAGGATCACGTCTCCGGCCATCCTATCCGTCCCCGCTTTCGCCACGGTCGAGTGTGAAGTAGAACGCGGCCCCGCGCCCGGGCTCGCCCTCGCACCGCACGGACCCTCCGTGCCGGGCGACGACGCGCTGCACGATCGCCAGCCCGATACCCGTACCCTCGAACTCCTCGGTGGAGTGCAATCGCTGGAACGCGGTGAAGAGCTTGTCCACATACTTCATATCGAAGCCCGCTCCGTTGTCACGCACGAAGAACCATACCTTTCCCTTGCTCTTCTCGAACCCGAATTCGACGACGGCCTCGTCGGTACGAGCGGTGAACTTGAAGGCGTTGCCCAGCAGGTTCTCGAGCACCACCCGCACGAGAGCCCGGTCGGCGCGCGCGACAGCCCCCGGCGTCACAATCGTGAGCACCTGTCTTTCCGGCTCCCGATGGCGCACCTCACCGATCACCTCTTCGGCGAGGTGGGAGAGATCCACGTCCGAAAGATCCAACGACCGGCGAGAGAGGAAAGAGAGAGACAGGAGGTCGTCGATGAGTTCCGCCATCCGGGCCGCCGCGGCCCGGACGCGGCGCAGGAGGTCCTTGCCCGTCTCGTCGAGCGCCCCCTCGTAGTCTTCGAGCAACGCCTGGCTGAAGCCATCGATCGCCCTCAGCGGCGCCCGCAGATCGTGCGACACGGAGTAGCTGAAGGCTTCGAGTTCCCGGTTGACGGCCTCCAGATCCTGGGTGCGCTGCTGTACCCGCAGCTCCAGTGTGCGGTTCATCGTGCGTATCTGCTCTTCGGCCTGCTTACGTCGGGTGATGTCCTGGAACGAGCCCCGCACCCTCACGACCTTGCCGTCTTCGATCACGGGGCGCCCGATGGTGTGTACCCATTTCCGCGTGCCCGCGGCCGAGACCATCTCCAGCTCGAGTTCGTAGCCCGTGCCCTCCTCCACGGCCCGCGCTATGGCCTGCTCGATCTTCGTCCGGTGCTCGCCATCATAGAAGCTGAGCCCACGTTCCACTCCGGTCTCGTCCGCGGGGTCGAGGTCGTGGATGCGCGCCGTCTCTTCCGTCCACGTCCCGGCGCCGGTGGTGGTGTCGAACTCCCACCCACCCACCATCGCGGCCCGCCCCATATCGCGAAGCAGCTCCTCCTGTGCGCGGAGCGTCTGTTCCGCCAGTTCGTGCTGCGTGATATCGAGCAATGAGGTGACCACACCCGTGATCTCGCCCGAGGGATCGAGCAGCGGAGCGGCGTTGACGGAGAGGATCCTGCGCCGACCATCCGGCCACTCGATGCCGTGCTGCACGTCCAACACGGGAGCACCGGTCGCCAAGACCCGTGCCACCGGGAGTTCCTCGGTGGGGAAAGGGCCCCCGGACACGTCTACCACCCGCCAGGCGGGATCGTCGTAGGTGCGGCGACTGACGGAGTCGCGCTCAAGACCCAGGATGTCCTCGGCGGCGGCGTTCGCCATGGAGATCAGTCCGTCCACGCCGGTGACGACGATCCCTACGGGGCTCGTCTCGGTGACCCGCTGGAACAGACCGCTCTGCTCCCGCAGTTGCGTCGTCTGCGCCTCGACTTCTTCGGCGAGTCGCTGCCGGTGGGTCAGCAGGAGGAAGAGCAGCAGACTCAGCGCGAGGGTGATGACGACCCCGGCAGCCCAAAGTGCAGCCTGCCCCGCGCGCGAGGCGGCGGCCCAGCCTCCCGCGGGCACCGCGGCGATCTCCCAGGCGCCGTCCGGCAACGCGTTCGCGAAGACGACAGGCGACTCGTCGAAGACGCCGGGGTCGCCGGCGAAGACACGCCCTTCGCCGTCGCGCACGGCGAAATGCAGCCCCTCGGGAGCCGAGTCGAGCCCCGCATCGGTCAAAATTGGCGGGATGTCGAGAACCATGATCACGAACCCCCAGAACTCCCCGTCCGAGGTCCGTACCACCTGCCGGCCGACCATCCCAAGCCCGCCCTGGGTGAGCTCGTAGGGGCCGCTGATGATGATGCCGCCGCTCTCGAGGGCACGCGTGAGATCGGCCTGCACCTCGGGTCGTTCGTCGTCGAAGAGGTTGCGACCCGGCGGTATGTTGCCCGCGGCGGGGTAGACAAACGTGAATACACCGCCCGGGGCGACCTGGACGGCACGGATCCCGCGAGCCCGCGCCGTGAGGCCGGCGGCGAACGCATCGAAGCGCGCCTGACCCGGGCCTTCGGGCAGAGAGACCGTCACGAACTCGTGCAGAACCGCCAGCATGGCGAAGCGCGTGTTCACACTCGCCGTGAGCCCGTTGACGTACGGCGCCAGATTCTGGGTCACCCGGGACCGCGCGCGGTCCCGCTCCAGACCTGTGAGCCACACCGAGGAGTAGCCGAGGGCGAGAAGGAGGATGACCGCGAGCCCGAGGGCCAAACCGATCGGCGTCGCGCGCGATGAACGCCGCTCCCCACCGCTCGACCCGGGATCGCTCATACTGCGCCGCCTTTCCGTTCAGCTGGGAGCCGCCCATCGTAAAGCTATCCCCCCAGCCCACACCCGTCAACTCTCCGGGGTAGGTGACGACCCTCCGCGGTCGATCCGGCGCCGCTCCGGCACCCACCGGGGCCCCGGCCGCGGAGCGGCCGGCGCCCGCAGAACGCGTCATCCAGGTAAAGGGTCGCTCGGCGAGCCGCTCCCGAACGCCTGTGGGCTCAGCGCACAACGTTGTGCCACGCGTTGTCGGGATGAGAGTAGGGGCACACGCGCATGCAGGCCCCGCAGTCCGTCCCCGCGCTGCACCAGGATCGGTAGCACGTCTCCGAATCGATCTGCCAGCGCAGAGCCCCGCGGGTCATGTGACGGTCGTCCGTGGGATCGAGTTCGAGGGGCAGCTGTCGGCGCACTTCTTGCAGACGGCGCAGAAGTCGAGCACCGAGGCGTCGCTCCGCCACGTGTGGGCCACCAGCGGGAGGTCGGTGGTCACCAAACCCAAGCGCACGCGGGTGCCGAGGCGCGGGGTGATGAGCAGACTGTGCCGGCCGATCTCGCCCAGGCCGGCGTCGCGAGCAACCAGGGTTGCAAGCACGTCGTAGTTGTCGACGATCTGGGCGCGGGCCGCGTAACCCAAGGAGCGTATGAAGAAGGATGCCGATGATAAACAGAGCGGCCAGGGCCAGCCAACGCTTCACAGTACCTCTCCCGGTAGGAGCATCGACAGCCAGAAGACATCCGGAGCCGGTCGGGAGGTTGCGGCCGGCGGCTCGGACACACCCCCCGGTCACACGGCCTCGCGGCCCACTCGGAGCCCGGTCCGCGCCCGTGAACGCACCGACCCGACCGTTCGTCGACTCGTCGTCCCGCCCGGGCCTACTACGGCGGCACTTCTGGGTATCTTTGTCTTTGAGGCGAATAATCGAAAGCGACCTGGGCCAGACGCCCGGACTTGACTTGGCCCGGAACAACGGCCACCCAAGGAGGTGTCGTCGATGAACCCGAAACTCGCGTGGGAAGAAGCTCAAGCCAAGCTCTCCGACTTCGACCGCGAGGCCGCGCATCGTCACATGGAGGGCGAAGCTCACCGTGCGTGCCAGGTCTGCGGCCTTGCCAGCAGCCCCGACGCCCACAACTGCGAACACTGCAGTCACCCGTTCAAGGTAGACCAGCCGCTGTGGAACTGGCCGGCGGGCCCGTAGTAGACGGGCCGAATCGGTCTCTAGGCCCCGCTTCCAGCCTCAGCCTCTGACTCCGGAAACGGTCTACTGGAACGAGTCAGGGATCCCCTTGGGGAAAGTGACGATGGCGACGGTCGTGCGGGCGATCTTGTCGCCGTCGGGGACCACCTCATCCGTCTTGAACTCGGCTTCCAGCGGTCTCCCGGCATAGAAGGACGGGGCAAGCGGCGCCATGCAGCCGAACTACACCACCTCCACCACGGCGGACTCCCGATACCCCGTCACCACCCGCCGGTAGCCCCGCAATGCAGCGTCGACGTCCGCGTCGCCGGTGTCCACGCGCATGCGGTGGAACGGCAGACCCACCAGCTTCGTGGAGGTGGCTATCATGCGCACGTTGCCCACGCCCACACGCCGGATCACCTCAGGGCTCAGTTGCTGGTTTCCGCGTCCGAATATGAAACCCTGCCCACCGACAGGGGTAACGACGATCTCAGCCGGGGACCCGGGATGGTGGGTCGGGGCCTCGTCCAGCAGGGCGAGGAGGTCCCTCTCGGTGGCGTCGGCGGCGATCAGCAGACCATCGCGCACCACATCCACCCCCAGGAGGGTGTTCGGCAGATCGAGCTTCTGCATGATCCCCCGGGGCGTGGTGCCTGAGCCGATGAGATAGAGCACCCCTGCACGCATGTCCTCGACCACGCGTTCGGCAATAGAGGTCACGGTCGCGTCCTCGGAGAGCCCCCGCCCGACCGCCTTGGAGCCTTGGGTCAAGCGCGGCTCATGCGGCACGCGAAGAACGCCGTAGAGGCGAGCGCGCAGTTCGTCGTGCCGGAAGGCCTCCTCGTCGATGTCCATGACCTCGAGTTCGTTCGTGCGCGTGACCGCACCCTCGAGGAAGAGGCGGGCCAACTCGCCGGCGGCCCGGGGATGTGCCGCGAACACCCCCGAGTGGATCTTGCACCCGGTGGGGATGCCCAACACGGGAACCCTGTCCCCGACGATGTCGTAGACGTCGCGGGCGGTACCGTCGCCACCGGCGAAGAGTAGGAGATCGACGCCGAGTTCAAGCATCTCGGAGGCCGCGCGCCGGGTGTCCGCGGCCGAGGTGCCCCCCGCGTCGATCGAACCGAGCACTGTCGGCTGAAGACCGGCGGCCAGCGCTTCCTCTTCGCCCATGGCTCCGGGATAGGTCAGGAGCTCGAGGTCGGCCTCGAGCGGCTTCAGAGACACCAGCGCTTCGAAGGCGCGCTGGGGAGAGAGACACACCGCCCCAAGTTCGAAGGCCCGCCGGACGGTCTCTTCCCCGTCGCTACCCTTGAGGCCCACCCGCCCGCCGATACCGGCGAGCGGGTTCACGATGAAGCCGAGACTCACCATCGCACGAAGAGGCGGGATCCCCAGGGAGAGGCCGACGCGGCCGTCAGGAGGGTCTCCGCGATACGGCGGACTTCCAGCCGTCCCTCGCTCGCGCGTCCAGCACCTGAATGGTCCTGTCCCCGTCGGTCGCGCCTGCGCCGGCAACCCCTTCCGGCGAGGCCTTCTCGACCACCTCAGCGGAGTCCGCGGCCGGGAAGTAGATACGGAACGTCGAACCCTCCCCAAGACGACTCTCCACTGTGATGTCGCCACCACTCTGGCGCACGATGCCGTAGACGGTGGACAAGCCAAGGCCCGTCCCCTCGTCGACACCCTTGGTGGTGAAGAACGGTTCGAAGATCTGCGCGCGCGTCCACTCGTCCATCCCGCAGCCGGTGTCGCTCGCCACGAGCATCACTCCATACGAGCCGAGCCTCCCGTCGAACGGCCGGGGTGCAGAAGAGCCCTCCGCCACCGACCGTACCTCGATACTGAACCGTCCCCCGTCCGGCATGGCATCCCGGGCGTTGACGGCCAGATTCATGATCACCTGTTCCATGTGCAAAGGGTCGGCCTCGATCCTCTCCAGGCTCGCATCGAAGGCGGTCACCAGGGCGATGTTCGCTCCGAGGATCCTCGGCAGGAGCCCCTCCATGCCCCGAACCAACTCGTCGACGGCCACGCCGCTCGGCTGGCGCGGCTGCATCCGCGAGAAGGACAATAGACGCTTGGTGAGTGACGCAGCCCTCTGGGCGGCCTCCCGAATATCCTGAACATCCTCCCGTTGTGCCTCACCGGCATTCCAATCGGCCAACAGGAGTTCACTGCAACTGAGGATGGGGGTAAGGAGGTTGTTGAGGTCGTGAGCGAGGCCGCCGGCGAGCCTGCCGACGGCATCCATCTTCTGGCTCTGGCGCAGCTGGACTTCCACTTCGGCCTTCTCGGCCTCGGCCATCTCCCGTAGAGTACGGGCCTCGCGCTCGTGGTCCAGGGCGGAACGGACCCGCTCAGCCTCGGTGGCCAGATCTCCCACCGGCTTGACGACAAGCCAGTACAGGATCGGGGCGCTCAGGAGAGCCAGCAGGACAGCGTCGATCACGTCACGGCCGAAATGCTCCAACGGGACGAAGCGGAGCATTACCATCACAACGATTTCGAGCAGGCCCACGATGAAAAGGATCCGCAGGAGCAAGGCCAGGCGCAGCGCCCCGCCGTCCAGGCCGACGATCGCCCTCCGGAATGCCGTCACGAGCCGTATCTCATCTGCCGCATCCTGCCGCCTCCCCAAGCGAACCGGTGTGCATCGTACTCCCTCGTCCCGGCCCACGGTTGGCGCCTCGCTCACTCTTCAAACATCGGCAGGCGTGTCCGGCGACTGAAGCCCGAGCCGCTTCCACACCCGCCAGGTGGTAACCACCTTGTCGATCTCGTGCAGCGGCGACTCGTCCATGCGCGGCGCCGAGCTCTTGTGCGGCGCGGTCGCCACGAGGTCGGGTTCCGCGTACGCCTCCTCGGCCACGCGTCTGATGATCTCGGCATATTCGTCGATGTCTGCACGTGAGTAGCTCTCGGCCGGTTCCGGGGTGAAGGGCTCGGGCACCACGAAGGGCTCGTGGCTGCTGAAGTAGTTGTTCACGCCGTAGTCGAGGATGCGGCGCTCCACGTCCTCGGTTCCGATGCCCGTCTCCTCCTTGAGACGTCCCCAGCTGAAACGGGCCTCGTCCAACCGGCCGGTGTCGGGGGAATAGGGCAGGTCGAGCCCCGGCACCTCCTCGCGCAGCCGTTTCATGAGGTACCGGTTGTTGATGACGGCAGTCTCGGAGACCTGTCGCAGGCCCTCGGCGCCCAAGCTCATGACCCAGGCATACGCCCGCATCACCACCTGTAGGTTCCCCAGGAAGGACCGCACCTTGCCGATGCTCTCCGGCAGATCGTCGTCGAGGAAGAAACGCAGGCCGTCCGACTCCACCAGCGGCCGGGGCAGGAAGCGGCGCAGGTCCTGGCGCACCATGACGGCACCACACCCGGGGCCCATAGAACCGTGGGGAGAAGAGAACGTCTTGTGCAGATTGAAGTGGCAGAGGTCGAACCCGGCCTCTTTGGCTCGGGCGACGCCCATGATGCCGTTGAGGTTCGCCTGGTCGTACGAGCAGAGACCTCCCACCGCGTGCACGGCGTCGGTGAACTCCTTGATGTGCGGGTTGTACAGGCCGGTGTCCTCTGGGTTGGTGATGAGCAGCCCGGCAGTGCGCTCGGAGAGGGCGGCCTTCAGTTGCTCCAGGTTGGGGTAGCCGGTCTCGTCGGGATAGAGGACGATCAGCTTGTAGCCCAGAACGGCGGGGGTGGCCGAGTCGGCCGGGTGCGAGAAGATGGTTGTGATGATCTCGTCGCGAGTGTCGCCCTCGCCGTTCGCCTCGTGGTATGCACGGATGATCGAGGCGTTGGTGAAGATGCCCTGCGCGCCCGAGGCAGGCTGGAAACTGACCGCGTCGAGACCCGAGATCTCGCAGCACATGCGACCGAAGCGGTGGGCGATCTCGAGGATGCCCTGCACCGTCTCCTCCGGCTGCCACGGATGGAGGTCCGCCATCTTGGGCGACCGGGCCAAGAACTCGTTGACCTTGGGCGAGTACTTCATCGTGCAGGTGCCCAGGCCGAGGTCGATGTTCACGTCGGTGCCCATGGTCATCTGGCTGAGGCGCATGAAGTGTCGCAGCACCTGGGGCTGAGCGATCTCGGGGAGCGCGGGCGGTGTCGCGCGGAGCAACTCTGGCGGGATGAGTGCCGCCGGATCGCCCACCGCCGCGCGGATGCCGGTCTCCAGCGGCGGCGGGATCACACCCCGCTCACCCGGACTGCCCTGCTCCATGATCACCGGCTCCTGCCAGCGAGCGGCGTGGAAGCCCTCGCGCAGGTAGCGGTTCTCGGCGGCGCCGCCGGGTGCGGCACCGGGCGCGCCGCTTCCGCCGCCCGTCTGGTCGATGTCGCGGGTGCTCATCGCGTCACCTCCTCGACGGCCGCGGCGAGGCGGTCCAGATAATCCTGCATGTGCATCTCGGTGACGCAGAAGAGGGCACTCTGCCCCTGCCCCGGGAAGTCGATGGAGAGGTCCTTGCCGCCGATGATGCCCCGCTCGAGAAGGCCGGCGTTCACCTCCGCCACCGTCTTGCCGGTCGCGCTGAAATCCACGACGAACTCCTTGAAGAAGGGCGCACCCAGGGCCGGGGCCCTCACTCCTTCGATCCCGTCGAGCAGCCTGGCGGCATAGGTCGCTTTTGCGACGATGGTCTCCCCCAGTTCGCGCATACCCTGAGGCCCCATCAACGAGAGGTACACGGCCGCAGCAATCGTCCAGAGCCCGGTGGTGGTGCCCGTGAAGTCCCGCGACTCTTCACGCTTGACCCAGGAGGTCTCGACCCAGTTCGCCCAGCCGTAGCCGAGGCCGCTTCCATCTGCCGTACGCATGATCGAGGTGAGCAGCGAGGGTATCTCGGCCAACCAGCGTGAGTCGTGCCGCGTGGCCACGAAGCCGCCGAGGCCGCCCCCATACTGCATGTGGATGCCCAGGGGCTGTACCTCGCCGGTGACGATATCGGCGCCGTAGGTGCTGGGCGGAGCGAGCAGGCCCAGGGATATCGGATCGACGCCGACCACGCACAGAGCACCGCTCTCGTGGGCAAGACGGGCGATCTCGCCGGCCCGGGTCTCCAATGTCCCGAGGAAGCTCGGATTCTCGATGTAGACGGCGGCGGTGGAGGAGGAGAGCTTGGCCCGGAGGTCGTCCAAGTCGAGAAGGCCGGTGTCGGCTTCGTACGCAACGTCTACGATCTCGGCGGCCGAACGGGCGAAGTTATGCATCTGGGCACGCTTCTCGGGGCTCAGGTTCCGCGGCACCAACACCTGTCCGCGGTGGGTGAGGCGGCAGGCCATCAGCAGAGCGGTGGTCGTCGCCGCCGACCAGTCGTAGGTGGTGAGACCCACGGCGTCCATATCCAGCAACTCGCCGAGCATGCTCTGGAACTCGAAATAGGCCTGGTTCTTGCCGTGATCGGAGTACCACAGGCCGCCGTATGCCGTGAGGAACTCGCCTCGACTGATGATCTCGTCGCAGACCACGGGAACGTAATGCTGCCAGCAGCCCCCGCCCAGGAAGCTCGGTGCATCCTCGCAACTCACGTTCCGGTCGAGCAGGCTGGTCACGTGGCGCCGCAGCGCGAGTTCGGAGGGCAGGGCCTCGGGTAGGTCGAGCGGCCGCTCCAGGCGCAGATCAGTCGGGACGTCTCGGTACAGAGTGTCGGCATCGGACACACCGATCGCCCGCAGCATCTCGGCTCGCGTCCCGGGTGCGGAATTGGGGATATACGGGTGGACCGCTGGTCCATCACCAGGCGTCATGCGGCACCTCCATGCCGAAGATCTCCTCGCGTCGCGTCACGGGTGCGCCCTCATCGGCACGCACCCGTGATCAACAACGACTTCGTCGACCGTGCCGAAGCACGGTGGCGACTACTCTGCCAAGAGCACCTGCTCGTAGGTGAACTTGGGCACCCAGGTGATGGTGTCGCCCACCTTCTGGGTCTCCAGCATGAAGAAGTCACGCGTGCCCACAAACGCATCTTCGTACGGGGACATCGTCACCTTGCCGGCCGGGGTATCGACGCTGAGTGTCGACAAGGCTTCGATCAGGGCCGCCGGAGTCGTGTCGCCATCGGTGGCCTTCATCGCCTCGGCGAACAACATGACCGCCTGCCAGCCACCCAATGCTTGCGGGGTGGGATTCTCGCCCGGGTAGAGCTTCTGGAAGGCTGCTATGAACTCGGCGTTGAGTGGATAGTCGACCGTATACGCGTAGTAGTCGCATGCGACCATACCCAGCCCGATATCGCCCAGCTCGGCCAGCTGCTCGTCGCTGAAGTTGTTGGACATCGGCACGATCAGGGGAGCGGTGAGGCCGTAGTCGTTGTACTGCTTGACGAACGGGACCGCCCCGTTGCCGAACACCCAGAACAGGGTGGCGTCGGCGGGCTTCATCGTGGTCAGGTAGGCGCTGAAGTCGACCGAATCGATGGGCACGTAGTTGACGCTCAGAACCTGCCCGCCGCCCTCTGTGAAGCCCTTTTCGAAGCCGGCCTGCAGACCGCGAGAGGCCGTGTCTTCGTAGTGGATGGCATTGACCGTCTTGTAGCCGAGCTCTTCCGCCGCGTACTTACCGAAGTAGTACCCGTGGGCGTTGAAGAAACCGGTCGGCATGAACGCCAGCTTGTTGGCGGTCGACAGGTTCTCCGTCGGCTGCCCGACGATGGAGATCTGCGGAATGCCCGTGGACTTGCCCAGATAGTCGGTCACGGCTGCCGTGGCCGGCGAGAAGATCGGGCCGATCATGAGAGCGACCCCGTCGCTCTCAACGAGCTGCCGCGCCTTGTCTACCGCGCCTACCGGGTCGGAAGCGTTGTCGGCCTTGACCAGCTCGAGAGGCCGTCCCATGACCTCGTTGCCGAGCATGTCCAGCGCCGTGAGGATGCCCTTCTCGGCCAACTCGACGTCGTAGGCCATGAAGCCGGTGAAACCGGCGTTGAAACCGAGCTTGATCGGCTCTCCGCCACCGGCGGCCGTGGTCGTGGTCTCCCCGCCCGCCGCGGCCGTGGTCGTGGTCTCGCCGCCCCCCGCGGCGGTGGTCGTGGTGGTGTCGCCGCACGCCACCACGAATCCTGAGATCCCCATGATAAGTGCCAACACTACGATCAGAAGCTTCTTGTTCATCTGTCCCCCTCTTTCGTCTCTCACTCCGGCGTCCCGCTTCAGTTCGCTGGAGTCTTCACGACTGCGGGTCTGAGTCACCCACACCTAGATACGTGCTCTTGACGCTCTCGTTGTCGATGAGCTGATCAGGCGTGGACTCGTAGACGACCGACCCCTTGCTCATGATATACGCGTAATCGGCGACACTCATCGCCATCCCGAAGTCCTGCTCCACCAGCAGGATCGACTGACCCGCCTCCTTGAGCCGTTCGATCACCCTGAATACCTCGTCCACTACGACCGGTGCGAGCCCCTCAGAGGGTTCGTCGAAGAGGATGAGGTCGGGGTTGGTCATGAGTGCCCTGGCTATCGTCAACATCTGCTGTTCGCCGCCACTCAGTAGATTGCCCTTGTTCTTGCTCCTTTCCTTGAGTTTGGGAAACACCGTGAAGACCCTATCGAGGTCCCACGGATCGTCCCTGCCGTCGGTGCGCGCCGCCATGGTCAGGTTCTCGGTCACCGAGAGCGACGGGAAGATCATCCTCCCCTGAGGCACCAAGCCGATGCCCAGCCGTGCGATCTTGTGGGGCGGAAGGCCCTCGATGTTCTGGCCGTTGAAGATGATGGCGCCCTTGCGCGGCGGGGTGAGCCCCATGATGGACCTGATGGTCGTCGTCTTGCCCATGCCGTTCCGGCCCAGAAGAGCGACGACGCTCGCGTCTTTCACCTCCAGCGAGACTCCCTGCAGGATGTAGCTGTCGCCGTACCACGTGTGGATGTCCTGAAGTTGGATCATCGCCTGCTCATCTCGCGTGGCCCAGCGTCTTGCGAGAGCCCATGTAGATGTCCCTGACCATCTGGTTGGAGCGGATCTCGTCGCAGGTGCCTTCGGCGGCGATCTCACCGTAGTGCATCAAGATGACGCGTTCGGCCACCCCGAAGACCAGATCCATGTCGTGAGCGATCATCAACACGGTGATCATCGAACCAAGGGCGGCGATGCGCGCGGTGATGTCGGCGCTCTCGGTGGTCGTGAGGCCGCAGCTCGGCTCATCCAGCAGCAGCAGATCCGGCTTGCTGGCCAGGCTGAGAGCCATCTCCAGCTTCCGCTGCTGGCCGTACGCGAGGGAGCTCGCGATCTCGCCCCGCAGGTCCCAGAGTTCCGTGGACTCGAGCAGCTCCTGTGCCGCCATCTCCAGAGCCTTGTCCTTGAAGAGCGGCCTGAACATACGGTAGCGACTCCTCTGCGTGCCTTGCAGGCCGATCAGCGCGTTGACGTAGACCGTCTGGTGCGGGAACAAGCTCGTGATCTGGAACGAGCGGGCCATGCCCAAGTGGGTCCGGGCGAAGACCGAGGCGTGCGTGATCTGCTCGCCCTTGAAGACGACCTCGCCAGAAGAAGGCTTGAGCTGACCCGTGAGCAGGTTGAAGGTGGTGGTCTTCCCGGCTCCATTGGGGCCGATGATCGCAAGCCGTTCGCCCTGTTCGATAACGAACGACAGATCATGGACGGCCGCCAGTCCCCCGAAGTGAACAGAGAGGTTCCGGACTTCAAGCAGCGCCATAGAGCAACCTCCTCCATAGCTTGAGGATCATCACGCCGAGCCCTTGTGGGATGAACATGATCGTGACCACGAAGAGTGAGCCGAGGATCAAGGGCCACCGCTCCGGCAAGTAGAGGCTGGCGAGGTACTCGACCCCGACAAAGGCCACGCTGCCCACGATCGGTCCGAAGAAGGTGGTCGTACTACCCAGGATGACCACGAGGAAGGCGATGTCACTCGTGATCATCGAGAGGTTGTTGGGCACCATGATGCCCCCGAAATAGGCGAACATGACGCCGGCCACACCCCCGAACACCGCGGCAATGATCCAGGATGTGTACTTGTAGAGCCACGTGTTGTATCCGAGGGCCTGCATGCGGCGCTCGTTGTCGTGGATACCTCTCAGGGCGTAGCCGTAGTGCGAATTCACGATCCGATAGATGATGAAGAGACAGACGACGAAGATGACGAACACGAGGTAGTAGTACCGACCCGCCGTCACCGTGATCCCGAAGCCCAAGTCGGGGTGAGGGATCCCGGCCAAGCCGGTGGACCCGCCGGTTATCGGACGCAGTGCGATGGCCGCCCGGGCGAGCAACTCCCCGAACGCGATCGTCGTGAGCAGGAAGTAGATCGGGTTGTCGGAGGCTCCCACCCCGAACACCCTGAAAGCCGGGAAGCCTAGGATGGCCGCGACCGCTGCCGTCAGAAGCAGGGCGAAAAGCAGGCCGAGCCAGAAGTTGGTGATGTCCACACGGAGCACCAGGACCCCTGCCCCGTAGCCTCCCAGGCCGAAGAAGGCGGCATGACCGAAGCTTGGGATACCCGTGTAGCCCCAGATGAGGTTCAAGCTCATGCCGAAGAGGGCGAAGATCATCATCTTCGTGACGAGGCTGGAGACGAACGTGGGGAGGAAGAGTGGCAGCAGGAGCACCACGACGCCGATGGCGAGCACCGGTAGGCCCGTTTCGACAAACGACCGCGCGCCCTTCCCCGTCGGCGCGATACCGCCGCGCGCGCGCCCGCGTGGAGCATCGCTCTTGGCGACATCGTCCGGTCGATCGCCCATCAGAACACCTTCCGGCCGATGAGCCCGCTAGGTCTGATCAACAAGACGGCGAGGAAGGCGATGTACGAGAAGAACAGGGCCGCCTCGGGCACGTAGGCCTTGCCGAACGTATCGAGGAGCCCGATGATGAGCGCCCCCAACATGGTGCCCTGGATATAGCCGGTGCCGCCGACGACAACCACGATCAGCGATAACAGGAGCAGGTTGTCGCCCATCGAGGGATACGAGCCGAGTATGGGGGTGGCAAGCATGCCGGCCACACCTGCAAGGGCCATCCCCAAGAGGAACACCAGGGTGCTCACCAGCCCGTAGTTGATGCCCAAACTGACGGTCATATCCTTGTTGTCCATGCCGGCCCGGATGATAGCTCCGACTCGGGTGCGGTCCTGTAGCCACCACAGGAGGGCGAGGATGAGCAGCCCCACCCCGATGATGAACAACCGGTAGATGGGAAAACTGAGAGTGCCGACCTTGAACGCGCCGGTCAGAAAGCCGGGCGCATGCCCCAGCTGGGCGACCGGACCCCAGATCCACAAGATCACATTGGCCACCATGTAGGCGATGCCGATCGTCAGCACCGCCTGCTCCGGGATCTTGTTGTACAGATGCCGTAGGAAGAAGAAATACAGGCCGAACCCGACCACAGCCAGAGCAAGCGCCGCAACCGCGATGGCCACCCAGAAGTTGTCGATCCTGGCGACAACCTCCAGCCCGACGTAGGCGCCCAACACGAACAGAGCGCCGTGGGCGAGGTTGATGACCCCCATGACACCGAAGGTGAGTGAGAAGCCCGCAGCCAACAGGAACAAGATGAACGCGTAGGACAATCCGTTCAGTCCGATGACGATAGCCGTGCTCATGATCCGGCCGCCGCGGGATCCTCGAACAACAAGGGCTCGGGGTAGGTGACGCCTTGGCTGAGCCAGCACGCTCCATCCACCACGATCTCCGCGCCCGAGACGAACGACGATTCATCCGACGCGAGGAAGACCGCGACCCAGGCCACCTCCTCAGGTGTGCCGATGCGCCGCAGAGGCGTGCTGTCGATCATGGCTCGGCGGAAGTCAGCGTCATCCAGCAACGACGCCACCATGGCTGTGTCGGTAAGACCGGGCAGTATGCTGTTGGCCCGAATACCTCTGTGACCGTATGAGTAGGCGATGCTGCGCGTGAGGCCGATGACGGCAGCCTTCGAGGTGGTGTAGGCGGCGCAGGGGCCCGAGAGCGGCGGGCCGCCGCCCTGGATGGCCGCCACCGAAGACTGGTTGATCACCGAGCCGCCCCCACTCTCGATCATGGCGGGGATGGCGTACTTGGCGCAGAGGTAGGCTCCCTTCACGTTGACAGCCATGGTGGCGTCCCAGTCGTCCTCCTCGGCCTCAACTGGGCCACCGTACCCCCTGACGATAGAGGCGTTGTTGTAGAGCGCGTCGAGCCGGCCGTAGCGCGCCATGGTCTTCGCGACCATGGCTTCGACAGCGACTGCGTCGCTCACATCGGCCTGGATGAAGGAGCCTTCGCCGCCGTCCTCACGGATGAGACGCTCGGTCTCGCGGCCCCCTTCCTCGTTCCAGTCTACGACCGCCACGCGACAGCCCTGCTGCGCGAACAGACATGCCGATGCGCGGCCGATGCCGCTCCCAGCCCCTGTGACGATGGCCGTCTTGCCGGCCAGTCGTGCGCCACGCGTCCCCACGCTACCCCCCAGACTCCACAAGTGCGAGCCCCCACTCCGTAAGGCGAGAACCTCCGTCTACGACTATCTCGGTTCCTGTGACGTAGTCCGACCATTCCGAGGCTAGGAACGCCGCCACCCCGCCGACCTCGGCGGCGGTCCCTACCCGTCGCCACGGTACAGCGGCACCGAACGACGCCACGTGTTCGTCACTCGCCACGGGTCGGTCGTCGCCCACCGCCGCCTGCCCGCTACCCGCGTGCTCTCCGTTGGCTAGACTCCAGCGCAAGAGAGGCGTGTCGATGGTGCCCGGCAGGATACAGTTGACGTTGATGCCGTGCGGCGCCACCTCCAGAGCCAGATTCCGCGTGAAGCCGAGCAACGCCCCTTTGGTGGTCGCGTACATGGTGAGCCCGGGGATGGCCGTGAGCGGGCCGGTGATCGATGAGACAACGATGATCTTGCCCCCCTTCCGGCGGATCATTTCGGGAAGCACAGCCTTGGTGCAGTTCATGGCGCCCTCGACGTTCACGCGCCACACCCGCTCCCGTAGGTCGGCGTCCATGTCGACGAACGGTACTTCCGGCGCGATGGCAGCGTTGTTCACCAGGACGTCCACAGTGCCGAAGGCCCGGAGCACGTCTGCCGCGGCTGTCTCGACCGCCGCGGCGTCGCTCACGTCCACCCGCCACGCCTGGCAAGGGTGGCCGTTCTCGGCGGCCACGCGCTCGGCGGTCTGCGTCACCGAATCCAGCACGTCCCACAGACACACCGTCGCGCCATGGGCGGCGAACACCCGGGCGATGCCCTCGCCGTTCCCCCGCGCGCCCCCGGTGACAACCGCCACCTTCCCCGTCAGCATGCCCATGGACCTGATCCGCGATATCTCGTCCGCCGGCACCCGGACACTAGGAACCCTCGAGGTCTGGTTGCGTGTCTTCGAGATCGGATTCGAGCACGAAGCGGATGATCGCCTTCCACATCGACCCCACCGCCCCCTTGTCGAAGGCTTCAGGATCGAGCATCTTCTGCACGAGCAGACCGTCCATCGACGAGAGGAAGATCGTAGCAAGCGTCGCGAGTCTGTCGCCAGCGCGCCCGTCGTCATCCGGCTCCTGAGAAGGGTCCAGGCTCTCCCGGTTCAGCCGGCGGTACCAGTCGTACAACTCGGCGATGCGCGCACGCAGGTCGGCGTCGCGCACCGCCGTAGGAAGCACGTCATAGAAGGCCGCGAATTCCGGCGAAGTGGTGAAGTCCAGAGAAGAGTCCACCAGGGCGGCGATGCGCGCCTCTCCCTCCGGCAGACCCTCGATCTGGGCGATCATGCCCAGGAGTTGGTCGCGCATGAGTTCATCGACGACCCGAGCGACCAAGGCCGCCTTGTTCCCGAAGTAGTAGCGCACCATCGCCCGGTTCTGCCCAGAGACCGCGGCGATCTTGTCGATGCGCACGGCATCCATGCCGCCGGTGATCAGCAGGTGCTTTGTGGCATCGACCAAGGCCCGCGCCCCGGGTGCCAACACCTCGAGCGATTGACCGTCAAAGCCCGGTCGAGTCGTGCCCACGGCGCGGGTCGTCATCAACGACGAACGTCGGCAGATGCTGATGAACCGTGTGCACGGCAACACGACCCCAGAAACGAATGAGCGCCCCCCGGCGCAGCAGACCCGACCTGCATCGAGTCACCCCCTTGCTGTTCCACTCTTCAGCTTGGGTACCCTTATACATACGGCTAGCTAATACGTCAAGGCCGGAAATCCGGCGACCATCGGGCCCGAAACTTGAGCGTCCTAGCGGGCCACGTACCGAATGATCTCCTTCAGAAGCCGCCCTATCGATTCCAGGTCCACGCGTTCGGGGTCGAGCGCCCACTGGATCGCCAGACCGTCTGTCACGGCCACGAAGAGAGTGGCGAGTGCGCTCAATCGCTCCGACTCGGCCGGATCCGTGTCCGGATCGAGGCACTTCGCATTCACCCCGCGATACCACGCGTACAGTGTGGCCAAGCGCTCACGGAGGTCACTATTCCGCAGGGCCGACGGTATGACGTCCAGGGTGGCCAGGAACTCGGGCGTTTGCATCAGCGCGAGCGTCGCGTCGACGTGCGCCGCGACCCGGGCTTCCCCCTCCGGTAGTAGTTCGGCTTGTGCGGCTAGCTCCTCGACCGCCTCGTGGATCAGAGAGTCCACCACCACGGCCAACATGGCCGCCTTGCCCCCGAAGTGGTAGCTGACCATGGCTCTGTTCTGCCCCGCGGCCGCCGTCACCTTCTCGACGCGCAGCGCCTCCATGCCACCGTCCATGAGCAGGCGCTTACTTGCTTCCACGAGCGCCCGTGCGCCCGGAGCCATCTCGGGGAGCACCCCGGTGTAGATGCCATCAGTGGAAGTCACGGGCTCTCCATTCTCTTCTCCGGTCGAACTCGAGCGCTGAACGACGGGAGTCGCCCCGGATCGGCCCCATTGTACTACGCTTGACAAGTCAATCAAACGTTTAGATAATGACGTGCGTATCATCCCTTCCGCTCGGTCCTGAAGACCATGGGAAGGTGTCGGCTCAGCGGCGATCTCGGGGGAGAACGCCTGTGGCCCAGGGGGATTCCGAGTCTATCAGTAGGCACCTGCCGGCCGCACGCCGGTCTCGCGACGCCCCGTTCCACCCACGCATCGCCACCACCCACCCATCGCCACCACCCACGTAGAGCAAGGAGAGTGACCATGGCGGAACGAGCGAAGAAGAGCGGCATCACCGAAGGCGAGATCTCGGAATTCAGCTACCCCGACGCCCCGATGATGGTCACCAAGCAGGTGCCGGGTCCAGAGACGAAGAAACTGTGGGACGAGGCGCTGAAGTACGAGAGCCCCACGCGTGTGGGCGGGGTCTACCTACCCTTCGTGTGGGAGTCGGCCTTGGGTTCGACGGTCAAGGACCCCGACGGCAACGTCTTCGTGGACCTCACCGGTGGCTTGGGCGTCAACAACGTCGGCCACACCCACCCCCGGGTCGTGCAGACGATCATCGACCAAGCACCGAAACTCATGCACACGCTCGACATGCCGAACCGCCAGGAGATCGAACTCTCCAAGCGCCTCGCCGAGATCATGCCCGGCGGACTCAAGAACAACTGCTTCACCTGCTATGCCACCAGCGGCTCCGCGGCCGTCGAGATCGCCATCAAGTTCGCCAAGTATCTGACGAAGCGTCCGGAGATCATCGCCTTCCAAGGCGCCTACCACGGCGTCTACAACGGCTCCCTCGCGCTGACCACCTCCTACCACTACCGACAGGGTTTCGGGCCCTTCATGCCCGGCGTGACCCATCTGCCCTACGCCTACTGCTACCGTTGCTTCGTTGGACTCGAGTACCCGAGCTGCGGCATGGCCTGCGCCAAGTACGCCGACGATGTCATCAACGGTCCCTATACGGGTGTCTACGAGCCGGCTGCGGTCATCGTGGAGACGTTCCAGGGCGAGGGCGGGTATCTGGTCCCGCCCAAGGAGTACTTCCAGATGATCCGCGAGACGTGCGACAAGTCCGGCGCTCTCATGATCATGGATGAGATCCAGTGCGGCTTCGGCCGGAGCGGCAAGATGTGGGCGATCGAGCACTACGGTGTCACACCCGACATCATGGTCTGGGGCAAGGGCGTGGGTGGCGACCAGCCGCTCACCGGCGTATCCGTGCACTCGAAGTACCAGGACATGCTCGACCCCGGTTCCCAGCCCGCCACGTTCGTGGGCAACGCGCTCTCGTGCGCCGTCGGCCTCACAAACATCGACATCATGACGGACCCCGAGGACAACCTGATGGGACGCGCGGCCGAGGTCGGCGACGAGATGCTGGCCATGATGCACGCGGCCGCCAAGGACAGTGCCGTGATCGGCGACGTGCGTGGGAAGGGCTTCTACCTCTCCATGGAGATAGTGAAGAACAAGGAGACCCGCGAGCCGGCCGACGCCATGAAGATCTTTGGCATCATGATGCAGATGTTGGAACAGGGTTACCTCTCCTTCGTTTGCGGACGGAATGGGAACGTGTTCCGATTGATGCCACCGCTCACCACATCTCGCGACTATTTCGCCGCTGCGGTTGATACTCTAGTGGCCACCATCAAGCGCAACGAAGCTGATCTGCAGATCTGAAGGGGGAAGGCGTGGCGAACATCATCAGAGTAGACCTCTCGACCGGGGCAACATCGAACACCCCGTTGACCGGAGAACTCGCCGGACTGGGAGGCAGAGGCCTCACTTCGACGCTCGTAGCATCCGAGGTCGATCCGAAGTGTGACCCGCTCGGCCCCGACAACCTCCTCGTGTTCGCCGGCGGCATCCTGGCCGGCACCTCGGTACCGAACGGCGGCCGTATCTCCGTGGGAGCGAAGAGCCCGCTGACCGGCGGCATCAAGGAGGCCAACGCAGGCGGACAAACGGCCCGGAAACTCGCCAATCTGGGCGCGCGCGCCGTAGCGGTGAGCGGAGCGGCCTCCGAACTCAGCCTCATCGAGATAGACGCGGCAGGTATCCGCGTGAAGCCGGCCTCCCAACTCAAGGGTCTGGGCTCCTACGCCACCATCGAGGCGCTCCGGGCCGAGTACGGCGACGACGCCACCTTCATCTGCTGCGGCCCGGCCGGTGAGATGGGGGCCAAAGCCGCCGCCGTCATCACCACCACGCCCGACTTCCTGCCCCGCACCGCCTCACGCGGCGGCTTGGGCGCCGTGATGGGCTCCAAGAACTTGAAGGCCGTGGTGATCAACGACGCGGGCGCCGGACGCGCTGCCGTCGCCGACCCCACCGCCCTCAAGGCGGCAGCTTCGGGACTGTCCGAAGGCATCAGGTCGCATCCGCTCATCGGCGGCTGGGAGGCCCTGGGAACGGCCCTTCTTGTCAACGCCTCCAACGCGATCGGATCTCTCCCCACCAGGAACTTCTCCGCGGGTCAGTTCGACGGTGCGGAGGCCATCAGCGGCGAGACCATGCTCGAACAGCAGGCTGGGCGGGCGAACTCCCAGCCCAAGCACCGCTGCATGACCGGATGCATCGTCAACTGCTCGCAGGTGTACACCGACGCCGACGGCGCGTATCTCACGTCGGGCTTCGAGTACGAGACGTTGGGAATGATCGGCGCGAACTGCGGTATCTCCGATCTGGACCAAGTCGCCAGGCTCGATCGGCTGTGCGACGACCTGGGACTGGACACCATCGAGACAGGCGTTGCGCTGGGCGTAGCCATGGAGGGCGGTCTACTCCAGTGGGGCGACGGGGCTGCGGCTCACGCACTTCTGGCGGGACTCACGTCCGGCGATACCAACGCCCGCATGATCGCCGACGGTTGCGTCGCCACGGGCACGTCTCTTGGCGTGGCCCGCATCCCCGCGGTGAAGGGGCAGGCCATCCCGGCCTGGGAGCCCCGCGCCCTGAAGGGGACGGGTACCACCTACGCCACTTCACCGATGGGCGCCGACCATACCTGCGGCAACATCATCCCGGGGCCGAACATGCCCGACTACGACGCGAACGTGCCCGAAGGCCAGGCCCAGATGTCGCAGTTCGTGCAGGCGTGGTTCGCGGCTGTCGACACCCTCGGCCTCTGCCTGTTCGCGTCGGTGCCCGCCCTCGACATACCGACGCTTCCGCCACTCCTGGTGCAGGCCGTCGGGGCCATACTCGGGGAGGAATTGCCTGAGGACTACCTGGGTGCCCTCGGCACCAAGGTCGTCATGACCGAGAGGGACTTCAACCGGCGGGCCGGCTTCACTGCCGCCGACGACCGGCTGCCCGCCTTCATGACCACCGAGCCGCTGGCTCCCTCGGGTAACGTGTACGACGTGAGCGAAGCCGACCTCGACGGCATGTTCGCCGTCTGACGAATCGCTGCCAGGATCTTGGGGGGCGACGCCGCTACGCGCGGCGTCGCCCCCCATCCTGAAGCGATAACACCGTCACCTTCGGATCCCCGGCCCCCCCGAAGCGCCCAAGGTAGTACCATTACTCTTGAGGGCACGTGTCCAGTGAAGGAGGCGCGGTGCGCGTCGGCATCCACCCATCGGTGTTCGACCGGTTCCCCGAGTACTGTCGCGGTCTCGTGGTCGCCCGCGGCATCGCGAACGCGACTGAGGATCCCGTGCTCACCGAACGCCTGCGCGCCGCCGAACTCGCGCTCCGTCACGCGCTGCCCGGCGAGGACTGGCGCGCCCACCCTCGAGTCGCGGCTTGGCTGCACGCCTTTCAGGAACTCGGAATCCCCACCGGAGCACGGCCGCCGTCTCTGGCCGCCCTGGTGAAGCGGGTCCTCAAAGGGGGCACCCTGCCCTTCATCAACCAGGTGGTCGCCCTCATGAACGTCACGTCGCTCGAGCGGCTCGCACCATGTGGCGGCGATGATCTGCACTCCGCCGGCGGTGATCTGCTTCTTCGCCCAGCGTCCGGAGCCGAATCGTACCGGCCCCTCGGGCGACCCGATGTGCTCGAACATCCCGATGCGGGCGAGATCATCTACGTGGCCGGCGACGACACCGTGCTGTGCCGTTCCTGGTGCTGGCGCAACAGCGATGTGACCAAGCTCACAGAGGCCAGCACCACGGTGTGCCTCAACCTTGACTTCATGGCGCCGGCGGTTCCCGCGCAAGAACACGAACCCGCCACGCGCGCCCTCGCCGATGACCTGAGCCGCCATTGCGGCGGCGAAGTGACGTGGCACCTGCTCACTCCCACCGAACCGACGGTGGATGTCCCGTCGTGAGTCAGACCGGGGGGCGCCTACGCGGAACTGGAGTACTATGCCGCAGCTCTCGTACCTCGACCTCACCTACACTGAACTAGCGGCGCTCGACCGGGACCAGACCGTGGCGGTGAGCGCGGTGTCCCCCGTCGAGGTACACGGGCCGCACCTGCCACTCGGGACCGACCTGTTCATCGCCGAGGAACTCCGCGACCGCGTAGCGGGACTCTTCGGGGTACAGCATCCGGACTGGAACGTCTTGGTGTTGCCCACGCTCGCCGCGGGAAGCGACCCCATCCCCCTCCCCGGATCGGTGGAGGTAGCGCCCGCCGCGCTTGAGGGATTCGTGCGCGGCTGGGCGCGAGCGCTCTCCGGGCAAGGCTTCCGCTATTGGGTGCTACTCGACAATCACGGTGGCCCGCACCACCAGCTCGCCATCGAGACCACAGGGCGATGGGCGGCGCGGAAAGGACTGAACCTCATTGCGCCCTTCCACCTCGAATTCCGGCGCATGGTGGCCCTCGACCCCGGACTCCTCGAAGCCACAGGACTCGCCGCGGGGGCCGTGGGCGACATCACGGACTCCCACGCCGGCACGAACGAGACGTCGCTGATGCTGGCGGCCCGGGCTGACGCGGTGCGCCCCAACTACACCACCCTCGAACGAGGCCGTGTGTCGCCGCCGCGGGGGCCGACGCGCGCGCTGGCAAGCCTAGGGAGACTGCTCGGGCGCCTGGGCGCATCTGACGCGGCCACCGACTTCCGCTTCATCTCGAGCGCCCTGGCATGGGTGTCGGACCCCGAGATGGAGAGCTACCAGGGCCGACCTTCGGCCGCCGACCCGGCTGCCGGCGAGCGCATGCTCGAGTATCGTGCGGCCTTGGCCATCGAGCTTCTCGAGGCGGCCATCTCGGGTGCGCCGGTGCAGACCAAGCCGCTCGGCTGGTCCATCCGCCGCCTGCGGAAGATCATCTGACGTCTGCGCGACAGCGACAGCCGACTCCCGCCTTCGACGGGGTCGGCGAGGCCCTCCCCGGGGCGTTCGGAGTATCATTCAGATAGGCTGACATCCGCAACAACGATCGAAGCACAGGGAGACAATGCCATGAGTAAGGCGGAGACGCCCTCGAGCCCGAGCCCGAGCGCGGCCCGTGAAGAAGGAGATCCGGCGGAAGCGCTTCGGAAGCGGCAGAGCACCCACACCGCCGTGTCTGAGGCCTACACGAGGGCGGTCGACGCCGCTCCAAGCTGCTGCGGTGCAGCGGAACCGAAAGGGGTCGCGGCGAAGCTGGCCGGCTACACCCCAGAGGAGATGGCGGCGCTCCCCAGCGACGCTCTGGCCAACTCGTTCGGCTGCGGCAATCCCCTCGCCTTCTCCGACGTGGGACCCGGTGAGGTGGTGCTGGATCTCGGCTCGGGAGCGGGCATCGACCTGCTTCTCGCCGCTGCCAAGGTGGGCCTAACCGGCCGTGTGATCGGCGTCGACATGACCGACGTCATGATCGAGCGCGCCCGAGCCAACGCGGCGGCGGCCGGGTTCGACACCATCGAGGTTCGCCGCGGCATCATCGAGGAGCTACCTGTGGAGACGGCGTCCGTAGACGTCGTCATCTCGAACTGCGTCATCAACCTCTCCCCCGACAAGGCGAAGGTGTTCAGTGAGATCGCGCGAGTGTTGAAGCCCGGCGGGCGGCTCCGCGTGTCCGACATCGTCGTGCGGGACCTTCCGCAGTGGGCGCGCGAGAGCGCGCAGTTGTACTCGTCGTGCATCGCCGGAGCTATCTCTGAGGATCAGTATTTGGCTGGAATGGAGGCCTCGGGTCTGGAGAGCGCACAGGTGGTGGAGCGTCTTGTGTACGACACGACGCAGCTTGAAGCTCTCATCGGTTCTGAGATCGTCGAAGGAGACGAGGGTTCCTCGGGCTGCTGCGGCACGAGTGCCGAGTCCCTGGACCTGGCTGCAGCCGCCGCCGAGCTCGAAGGGTCGGTCTGGAGCGCGATATTCCTGGCCCGAAGACCGGGCTAGACGCCGCCGTCGATCAATGCGGCATCGCCGCCTCAAGAACCGTGCCGACATGGCGTATGATGGCGTGCGCCGGACTCCGTAGCACAACGGACGAACCTGTCTGAGGGGGAAGCAGGTGCAGGACCGTCAGCGCGATATGATGCCAGGCCTTCAGGACGCGCTCGACGCGCTCACGTACCCCAGCATGGTCATCGACGGGGAGCACCGTGTCCTCCTCGCCAATCAGCTCGCGAGGGCCATGTTCGACGCCCCGATCGCGACCAGCCGACACTGCTTCGAGCGCCCCCACCACCCCGCGAAGTCAGTGCCGGATTGCCCGGTCGAAGGTGCCAAGCTCTCGGGTGGGCCCGAAGAAGTCGAACTCGAACACGGCGACACCTGGGTGCGCTGTTCCGCATACCCCCTCCCACGACCGCATAGCGACGGCCGGATCCTCTACCTGCACACGCTGGTGGATATCACCGCGGAACGCAGATCGCGACGCGCCCTGGCAGACAGCGAAGAACGCTACCGTATCCTCGCCGAGGCAGCGCAGGACATGATCTTCATCATCGACGCAGACGATCGAATCGAATACGTGAACGAGACGGCGGCACGGCAATTCGACATGACTCCCGAGGCGCTCATCGGTAGGGCCCGTAGCGAGGTGTTCCCGCCCGGATTGGCCGCCGAGCAGAAGGTCAGTTTGGCCCAGGTCCTTCGAACCGGGACGCCCATGAGCACCGAAGGAGCAACGCGCTTCGGTGACCGCACCACGTGGCTGAGCACCACCCTCGTGCCTCTGCCGGGCGACGATGGAACCCCGCGTGCCGTGCTCGGGGTCTCTCGGGACATCACCTCACGCAAAGCGGCGGAAGAACGGGCAGAGGCCACCGCACGTCGCTTCGAGGAGCTCTTCGAACTCAGCCCCACCATCACCTACACGGTGGGACCCGCCGAGGAGGGTCTCCGAACCACGTGGATCAGCCGGAACATCACGAACGTGCTCGGCTACAGCACCGAGGCCGCCCTTGAGCGTGACTGGTGGGCGAGGAACGTACATCCCGACGATGTTTGGCGATCCGACATGGACGACGCCATCACACTCTCCGAGGGTTCGGTCCTGGCGGAGTATCGGTTCCGTCACGCGGACGGTAGCTACCGCTGGCTGTTGGACGAGCGGCGTCTCGTGAACACGGACAACGGGAAGCCACGAGAGATCGTGGGGGCGGTTCTCGACATCACCGAAAGGAAGGCAGCGGAGGCGGCCCTCAAGGAGAGCGAGCGGCAGCTGTACCAGAGCCAGAGGATGGAGGCCATCGCGAACCTCGCCGGAGGCATCGCCCACGACTTCAACAACCGCCTCACCGCGATCGGCGGGTACGCGGACCTGCTCCTACAAGAACTGCCCCCGGGACACGCCGGTCACGCTGATCTGCTGGAGGTGCGACGTGGCGCCGATGCCGCCGCAGACCTGGTCCGCCAGCTCCTCGCCTTCTCCCGCCGCCAGGCGCTCATGCCGCGGCCGATAGACCTGAACGACACGGTGAAGCGCCTGAGCAGGGTGCTGGAACGCATACTCGGGGAAGACGTGGCGCTCAAGAATCTGCTGACGGCCGAACACGCATGCGTCGAAGCG
Source organism: Actinomycetes bacterium (assembly GCA_024637035.1). GTDB lineage: Bacteria > Actinomycetota > Thermoleophilia > RBG-16-64-13 > RBG-16-64-13 > JAHJSA01. The sequence continues at coordinate 36,820 of JAGXFW010000030.1, read as the reverse complement.
GACCCGAGTCAGATCGAGCAGGTGATCCTCAACCTCATCTCGAACGCCCGTGACGCCATGCCCTCCGGTGGCCTGGTCGCGCTCGAGACGTCAGAGGGAACCCTCGACGAAGCCTACGTCGCGCGACACCTGGAGACGGCGCCAGGCGACTATGTGATCCTCACGGTACGAGACAGTGGAGTCGGCATGACGCCCGATGTGCAGGCCCGGGCGTTCGAGCCGTTCTTCACGACGAAGCCGCAGGGCGTGGGCACGGGGCTCGGGCTATCGACCGTCTATGGGATCGTTCGCCAAAGTGGTGGCCACGTGACGTTGCAGAGCGAACCTGGACAAGGAACGACGGTTCGCGTGTACCTGCCCAGGCTGCCGCACGGCCGCGTGGAGTCGGTGGAGACTGAGACCCGGGCTGAAGCGAGGCAGGGCGGGTCCGAGACCATCCTCGTCGTGGAAGACGAGCCGGCCGTGCTGCGCTTCGCCGAACGGGTCCTGATACGCCTCGGCTATTCCGTTCTCACCGCGAATTCGGCAGCGGAAGCCTTCGAAGTCTCCGAGCGTCACCCGGCCCAGATCGACCTGCTGCTCTCCGACGTGGTGCTGCCCAAGATGGGCGGGCGCCAAGTGTCGGAGGAGTTGAGCCAACGGCGTGAATCGATGCGCACCCTCTTCATGTCGGGATACACCAGAGACGCGATCGTCCGCGACGGCAGACTCGAGCCCGGCATCACGCTGCTGCAGAAGCCCTTCACGCCCGAAGAACTCGCTCACAAGGTCCGGTCGGTACTCGATCAGGCCTGATGTGGAGCGGCATAGGCCGCTTGCGGGACCGAGCGTGACGGGGCCAGGCGCGACGGGGCCACGAGCCCCCAGCACGGACGCCGGGCCTACGGCCCACGACCTACAACGGCCCGCGCCCGTGCTATCGTGAAGTCATGCCCCGCGCGCTGATCCTCTATCTCTCTCTGGGAGGCACCACAGCCCGGGTCGCCCGTCACATCGCGGCGGGCCTCGAAGACCAGGGCTTCGACGTGCGCCTGCACGATCTGCACCGAACCATGCGCCAACGCCGAGCATCCGGCTGGGACTCCCCGGATCTTCTGGGCGTCGGTTCGCCGACCCACTACTTCCGCCTCCCCACCCTCATCACCGACTACCTCGACCTACTGCCTCCGCTGGACGGATCCAGCGCCTTCAGTTTCACGTTGTACGGCACCTACGCGGGTGATGCTGCTGCCGAGTTGAGCCGGCGCCTCGCGCAGCGAGGCGCCAACGAGTTGGCCGCGTTCTCATGTCGCGGAGCCGATCGCTACGGGCCGTACCTCCGGAAAGGGAAGCTGTTCTCCCCCGGTCGCCCCGCTGCCGCCGATCTCCAAGCGGCCGAACAGTTCGGCGCCGAGGTGGGCGCACGGGCGTCGGATGTGGCGGCAGCGCGCACGGACCCCCCGTCGGCGGGCGACGTGCCCGCCGACGCAGCCCCGGCCGACGCTGCCCTGGGTTGGGTCTACCGAGTCGAGCGGCTCCTCACGGGGCGCACCTTGGCCAACCAGGTATACAGCCGGCTGTTCCGCGTGGACCGGGATCGATGCACCGGCTGTGGACGGTGTGAGAAAAGGTGCCCTACCGGGAACATCGTGCTCGACGGTGAAGGGCGTCCTGCCTGGGGCAGGCACTGCCTTCTCTGCCTATACTGCGAGCTGGTCTGCCCTGAGGAGGCCGTATCGACTCCGGTGTCATGGCCTCCATTCGACCTTTTCGTACGGCACAACGTGCGGGTCGCGGCGGCCGACCCGGCGATCGAACACGCGCTCGTGGTGCACGAGCGGGGCCGCACGCGCCGACTAGAAGGGGAACCGCCACCGAGTGTGACCGCCGCACCACAGGCCGGATCGCCGGGCGACACCCCGCACGAAGACGGGAGACGGAGATGACCAACGACAGGGAGGCTCGCCAGGCGACCGACCGGACCCGCGACCGCTACGACAGGATCTCACGCACCTACGACCTCATGGAATGGGCGGTCGAGCGGCGCGCCTTCGGGCGTTGGCGGCCGCTCCTTTGGGACCTCGTCCAGGGCCCCCGCGTGTTGGAAGTGGGTGTCGGCACCGGCAAGAACCTACCCTACTACCCCTCCGGCGTGGAGGTCACCGCCATCGACTTCAGTCCGGGCATGCTCTCTCACGCGCGCCGCCACGCATCCGAGAGCGGCTCGAACGTCGACCTGCGCGAGATGGATGTGCAGCACCTCGACCTGCCCGATGACTCCTTCGATACCGTGGTCACGACCTTCGTGTTCTGCTCCGTGCCCGACCCGGTGTTGGGGCTTCGCGAGATCGCCCGAGTGCTGCGGCCCGGCGGGCGACTCCTGATGCTGGAGCATGTGTTGTCCATGAAACCCGTACTGGGAAGAGTGATGCACGCCGCCAATCCGATGGTGGTACGCATGATGGGCGCGAACATCAATCGCCGCACCCGCAACAACATCGAAGCGGCCGGCTTCCTGATCGAGAGCGAGACCGACCTGTGGCTCGACGTCGTCAAGTTGTTCCAGGCCAGACACACGGTATCGGCAGCCGATGACGCGACCGGGCCCGCGGCCGAATCCACGTCGGAATCCAGCACCACGTGACCGACGTCACGCCCATCGATCCCGAGGCTTGGGAGCACGACGGACGGATCGTGCCCATCGAGGGGGCGCGCGAGTTCAGGGACTGGCTCGACGGTATCAAGGGCGAAGATGCCGACTGGGACGATGCCGCCGGAGGCAAGGCCCCGTGGGGCGAAGGATACGCCGTGGTCGTGGCGGTCAAATCGCCTGGACCTCGAGACGGTCAGGGAGTCCCGACAACACCCGACGGCACCATACGCTACTTCATGGTCACCGGTGACGACGTCCGTTTGCTGGCGCTGAACGCGTCGGAAAGGGTTGGACGCGTGGCGCGGCGCCTGGGCGCATTGCTCGGTCCCGCGGTCGCCCCTGTCGCTGGGCGCCTCAAGGGCGCGTGGCGTGAGGCATTCGTGAACATCGAGCAGGTGGCGGAGATCGCGGGCGTCGACAGGGTCACCGTGGAACGCTGGGCGCGCGACCACGAGGACTTCCCTCTGTCGGTCATGGAGCGTTCGCGAGGCCCCGTATATGTGCGCGACGAGATCATGGAGTGGGTCGAACGTGAGAGGCCCCCACGACTCTGAGAGAGGCCGTCCGCATGCCTCTACAACCCTGAAGGAGGCCGCACACATGCCTCCGCGAGCGCGCGCCGAGGAGAACGGATGAGGCCCACCCCGCCGGCCACTCACCTGCCGACCGCGCCGCCCACCCGCGTGCGAGCAGTCAACGACACGCCCATCAACCACGGTGGCGATTTCGTCCTCTATTGGATGATCGCCTATCGCCGACCAGCGTGGAACTTCGCCCTCCAGCATGCGATCGCCCACGCAGCGGCTGCGGCGCGGCCCTTGGTGATCCTCGAGGCGCTCCGCTGCGACTACCCTTGGGCGAGCGACCGCCTCCACGGGTTCATACTCGACGGCATGGCCGCCAACCTTCGGCACCTGGCGGCGCGGCCCGTCACCTACCACCCCTACGTGGAACGCACCCCCGGCGGAGGCAAGGGGCTCTTGGAGTCCTTGGGTCGACATGCCTGCCTCGTGGTCACCGACGACTACCCCGCCTTCTTCCTCCCCCGAATGGTCGAGGCCGCGGGGCGGAAGCTCCCCTGTCGTTTGGAGGCCGTGGATCACAACGGGCTGCTCCCTCTCCAGGCGGGCGTCAAGTACCACTCCGCGGCATACCACTTCCGCCGTCACCTTCAGAAGGTCCTGCCGTCGCACCTGGAAGAGACCCCGCTGCCCTCCCCGTTCGACGGAGTCCGCCTGCCGCGCCTGCCCGCTCTGCCATCGTCGATCACGGAGCGCTGGCCGTCCGCTATCGACCTGATCGCCGCATCGACTCGCGACTGTCTCGCCGCGCTGCCCATCGATCACGGGGTCTCCGGGGGCTACGCTGGTGGGGGCATCACCGCCGGCCGCGGCCGACTCACGCGTTTCGTCGAGGGTCCCCTGGCTCGCTACGCTGACGAGCGGAATCTGCCCGGAGTCGAGGGCGCCAGCAGCCTCTCACCCTACTTGCACTTCGGTCACCTGTCGGCGCACGAGATCTTCTGGCGGGTGGCGAAGGAGGAGGGTTGGTCTCTGGGAGATCAATCACACGAGACCAAGGGGAAACGCGAAGGGTGGTGGCACATGAGCCGCGGAGCCGAGGCCTTCCTCGACCAACTTGTCACGTGGCGCGAAGTGGGCTTCAACGCCTGTGTCTTCGATCCGCGTCACGGCAGCTTCGATTCACTGCCCTCCTGGGCTCTACGGACCTTGGGGCGGCACGAGCTCGATGCACGGACCCACCTCTACTCGTTCGACGAACTCGACCAGGCCGAGACCGATGACCCGCTCTGGAACGCCGCCCAGACCCAGCTGGCGCGTGAGGGGAGACTGCACAACTACCTGCGGATGCTGTGGGGCAAGAAGATCTTGGAGTGGTCGGCCACGCCGCGCGATGCACTCGACACGATGCTCCGGCTGAACGACCGCTATGCACTTGACGGCCGCGACCCCAATTCGCTCAGCGGTATCTTCTGGTGTCTTGGCCGCTACGATCGCCCGTGGCCCGAGCGCCCGATCTACGGCACCGTGCGCTCGATGAGTTCCCCGGCCACCGCGCGGAAGGTGCCGGTGGCGGAGTACCTCGCGCGTTATCGCCCCCGCGCGGGGCGGCGCCGCCCGAGTGCCCCGGCCGGCTAAGAGCCGTCGAGGTCCACGCGTAGCTCCTGCGGGTCGGTGATGGGGGCACGGCACGTCGACTCCCGGCATACGTACGCGGCGGGCCGACCGTCAACGAGGTGCCGGTCTTCCAGAAGAGGAACGACCGGCCGCGCGGCCGCCGGGCCTACGGGCGGGCCCGCAGCCACCACCCACCCCGGGCGGAAGCGCTCGCGAACCACTTTGACGAGGGCGCGCGTTGCCGGATCGTCCGGTGAGCCGACGATGGCGATCTTTCCGCCGCCGCCGACGGCGGCGTCGTGCGCGATCAACCACTGCCCGAACGCGAGGGGATGGTTGCCGAGGAACTCCTCGATGCCGGCCAGCGCCTGCTCGGCGGCCGTCCGATACCGCGAGTCACCGGTGAGTGCGGCGAGCTTCAACAAGGCGGTGACGGCCATCGAGTTGCCTGAGGGCACGGCGTTGTCCTGGAAGTCCTGCGGCCGGACGATGAGCTGCTCGTGGTCGTCGCGGGTGTCGAAGAAGCCGCCGCCCGGCGCCGCGAACGCATCGAGGATCACGTCGCCCAGTTCGCGGGCCGCCGCGAACCATACCGGCGAGAAGTCAGTCTGGTAGAGGGCGAGCAGACCTTCGATCAGATGAGCGTGGTCTTCGAGGTATCCGTTGAGGTGGGCGTGGCCGTCTCTCCACGAGCGGAGCAGGCGCCCGTCGGGCCCTCGATGACGGGCCAGCACGACAGCCGCGGCCCGCTCCGCGACCAGGCGGTAGTCGGGACGCCCGAACGCCGCGGCGGCCTCCGCGAACGCGGCGATCATGAGACCGTTCCACGCCGCGAGGATCTTCTCGTCCCTGGCCGGTCGCACCCGCTTCTCGCGCACCGCCATCAACCGGGCCCGCGCCGAAGCCAAACGCGCCTCGACCTCCGACGGCTCGTTGCCTTCCGCGACCGCCAGTTCCTCTACGGTGCGGACCACGCGAAGGATGGAACGCCCCTCGAAGTTCCCGGCTGGGGTCACATCGTACGCGGCCATGAAGAGGGCTGCGTCCTCGGGCCCGAGCACCGCCTCGACCTCTTCGACCGTCCAGACGAAGAACTCCCCTTCCACTCCTTCTGAATCGGCGTCCTGGGTGCTGTAGAAGCCGCCGTCAGGATGAGTCATCTCGCGCACGACGTAGTCAAGGGTCTCCTCGGCCACCCGGCGGTAGCGCTCGTGGCCAAGCACCTGCCACCCGTGCGTGTAGACGCGCGCCATCTGCGAGTTGTCGTAGAGCATCTTCTCGAAGTGAGGCGCGAGCCAGACAGCGTCGACCGAGTAGCGGTGGAACCCGCCACCGAGTTGATCGTAGATCCCGCCGGCCGCCATGCGATCCAGCGACCGCTCCACCATGGGCTGTGCGTGGTCGTCGCCGTACTTCACGTGCCGCACGAGCAGGAACTCCAACGCCATGGCCTGAGGGAACTTCGGCGCCGCGCCCCATCCTCCATTCTCGGCGTCGAAACCCGAGGCCAGGCGTAGCGACGCGCGCCGCCCCACGTTCCCGTCGAGCGCAGGCGCCGCCGCCACCAGACCTTCCCCCGCTCCGGCCTGGGACACCGGGAGCGCGGTCTCCTGGCGCAGCTGCTCGGACAGGTTCTTCGCGGCTTCGGCCACCTCGTCGGGACGGTTCGTCCAGGCGGAGGAGAGAGCCTCGAGCACTTTCCGAAACGACGACATGCCGTGTCGCGGCTCGTCGGGGAAGTAGGTGCCCCCGAAAAACGGCGCCCCATCCGGCGCCAGCCAGACGCTCATGGGCCACCCTCCGCGTCCCGTGAGAGCCTGCACCGCCCTCATGTAGATGGAATCGAGATCGGGGCGCTCTTCTCGGTCGACCTTGATGTTGACGAAGTTCTCGTTCATGAAGGCCGCGGTGTCGGCGTCTTCGAAAGACTCTCGCTCCATGACGTGGCACCAGTGACAGGCCGCGTAGCCGATACTGAGGAAGATAGGCCGACCGCTTGTGCGCGCCTCGGCGAGGGCTTCCTCTCCCCAGGGATACCAATCCACCGGGTTCTCGGCATGCTGCAGCAGGTAGGGACTTGTCTCTTGGGCAAGGCGGTTGGCCATGGGGAACCCCTTCGAAGGTTGGGAATACTTCTTGTTCCCGGGATGCCATCGCGCGTAACCGGACCATCGCCCGTACCCGAGCCATCGCCCGTACCCGAGCCATCGCGTCCGACCGAGCCACCGCGCGTGGCCGATCCTCAGCGGGTAACCGAGCCATCGCGCGTAGCCGAGCGAAGATCGGGGGATACTTCTACCAACGATGACGAACATCGACCCATCAGAGATCACGCCCGAGCACATATACCTCTCGAGGCGTAAGTTCATGGTAGGCGTGGCGGCGCTCGCCGGCGGCGCCCTGCTGGCCGGCTGCGGCATCGGCGGGGAGACCGGCGAGACAGGCGGCTCCACGAGCGGCTCGGGCGCAACGACCCAACCCGGCGGAACCCCCACTCCCGACGATCTCACCTCGTTCGAAGCCATCACCAACTACAACAACTTCTACGAGTTCTCGCTCGACAAGGAAGAGGTGGCCTCGCTGGCCGCAGGATTCGTCACCGAGCCCTGGACCGTCGAAGTGGGCGGTATGGTGGAGTCCCCCGGGAAGTACTCCATCGACGAGTTGCTCGCCCTGTACCCCGAGGAGGAGCGCGTCTACCGAATGCGGTGCGTGGAGGGTTGGTCGATGGTCATACCCTGGCTGGGCTTCCCGCTGCGCCTGCTCCTAGACGACGTGAAGCCGACGTCGGAAGCCCGCTACGTACGCTTCCAGAGCCTGGACGACCCGGAGCAGCTGCCGGGACAGCGCTACCGCTTCGCGTGGCCGTACGTCGAAGGACTCCGCCTCGACGAGGCGATGCACGACCTCACCATCCTCTCCACCGGCCTCTACGGCAAGCGGCTCCTGCCCCAGAACGGTGCCCCGATCCGCCTGGTGGTGCCGTGGAAGTACGGGTTCAAGTCGATCAAGTCGGTGGTGCGCATCGACCTCGTGAGTGAGATGCCCGAGAGCCTCTGGATGGAGGCGGGCCCCAACGAATACGGCTTTTACGCCAACGTGAACCCCGAGGTGGATCACCCCCGTTGGTCGCAGAGCACCGAACGGCGCATAGGTGACTTCGGCCGTATCGACACGCTACTCTTCAACGGCTACGACGAAGTCGCCCCCCTGTACGCGGGCATGGACCTGCGCGAGAACTACTAGGGGTGGCTGAACAGACGCGAGTCGGCGCGTCGCCGGCACGACGGCTTTCCACCGCCGGGCTCTCACTTCGGATCGCCGCCCACGTCGGCGCTCTGGCGCCCCTCACATACCTCATCTGGGACACGCTGACGGGCGGGCTCAGCTTCGACCCCATACACGATCTCACCCTTCGAACCGGCAAGCCGGCCTTCATCCTCCTGCTGCTGTCCCTCGCCGTGCGCCCGGTGGTCGCCGTCACCGGCCTGACGGCGCTCAGGCCCCTCGCGCGGACACTCGGGCTCTACGCGTTCGGCTATGCCACGGTCCACATGCTGATCTTCGTGGGGTTGGACTTCGGATTCAGGTGGGACCTGATCGTGGGTGGAGTCCTCGAGAAACGCTACGCCGTGATCGGCTTGGCGACGTTCCTCATCTTGCTCGTATTGGCGGCGACCTCCACGCGAAAGGCCGCCCGCAGGCTCGGCGCGCTCTGGAAGCGCCTACATCGCTTGGCGTACGCGGCCGGAGTACTGGCCACCCTGCACTATCTGTGGGCCGTCAAGTTCATCACCTTCGAACAGTGGGCCTACGCGGCCGTCCTGGCGCTGCTCCTGGTGGCCCGTCTGCCCGAAGTGGAAGGTCGTATCCGACGGATCCGTTCGGAGTAAGACGGGGATCGACGCACGGCGCCTCTCGTTGCGCCCGAAGCTCCGCCCGCGATATCGTTCGTTCCAGGGCACCTGATCAGATGACCTGCCGGAGGGGACACTTATGCAGTCAGTCGCGCTCGATTCGACGAAGCTCACCGCACGGTCGAGGTATCTAGGGTTGGGGCATCTTGGGTTGGGACATCTGGCGGCAGTGGGACTCCTCATCGTCTCCGCACTGCTGGTCGGGTGCGGCACCGACTCCACCACTACGACGACCGCGGCCTCCACCACGTCGGTCACCCCGACGCTCACCCCCGAGCCCACGACCACCACCGTCCTCGGCGTTGCCTCCACCACCACGGTCGCCCCGGCGACTTCGACCACCGCCTCCACCGTCTACACGCCGGCGAAGGGCACTGCTGAGCGCGACTCGATCATGGACGCCCAGCGGGTCTACATGGCCTCCCACGGCATGCCGTCAGACGTGGTCTTCGTCGTGGATGAACTTCGAGTGCTCGGCGTGTGGGCCTTCTCCCAGGTGCGCCCCGAATCGACCGACGGCACTGCCCAGTACGAGGGGCTGAGCTTCCTGCTGCGCTCTCGTTCGGGGTCGTGGTCGGTCGTGGACATCTGGGGAGCCGCTGGCGAGGACGACAGGGAAGCAGCTCCCACGGCCAAGGCCTTCTTCATGGACCGCAACCCGAGCGTGCCCGCAAGTCTCTTCCCGTAAGACCGGCCGAACCGGCTCTACGGGCAGGCCGCCCGCGAACGCAGCCGGTCATCGCACTGCCGGGCGCGCACGCCCGCGAACGCAGCCGGTCACCGCGCGCGCACGGCCGTCGGCCGAGGAAACGCTCAGAACCAGCCTCGCCTCCATGCGTACCCCGCCATCCCGACGGCGATCGCGGCCATCGCCGCAACCGTGCCCCAATACCACGCCATGCTGGCGATCGGAAGCCCGCTGAAGTTCATGCCGAAGAACCCGGTGATGAAGGTGATGGGCATGAAGAGGGTGGCGACCAAGGTCAGCCGCTTCATGACCTCGTTGAGCCGGTTCGAGACCGTGGAGAGGTGCAGGTCGAGCGCCGACGAGAGGATGTCGCGATAGGTATCGAGTTGCTCGAGCACGAGCAGCACGTCGTCGTGTACGTCACGGAAGAAGACATCGGCCTCCGGTTCGACGAAGCTCAGACCGTGTCCGGAGAGCCGCTGCATCACGTCCCGCGTAGGTGCGACCCGCCGACGGAATTCCACCAGGTCCCTCTTCAGCCGGAACAGCTCCTGTCGGGTCTCCGCCCCCGTGTCCAGCAGCACCAGGTCTTCAAGCGAGTCGACGCGGTCGTCGAGCGAGTCGAGCAACGGATACAGGGTCTCGACCACCCATTCGGCCAAGTAGTAGAGCACGAAGCTCGGGCCACGGCCGCGATCCATCACCTGCCGCACCACGACCTCGGTGAGGGCCGCGTGCTCCTCCGGAGCGATCGGACCAAACGAGAAGATCCACCGGTCCCCCAGGAAGATGCGAAGCTCCTCGATGTGGACGCTCGACCCGTCCGACGAGGCTCGACCCGCCCCCTCGCCATCCGGAGCGGACGTGCCCGCTCGCAGAAGCGACACGTAGAGGTGATCGGGGAACTCCTCCACTCGGGGCCGCTCGGGCCCGTCACGCAGGCTCCGCACGGCCAGCTCGTGTAGCCCGAAATCCTCGAGGGCCGGCAGAAGGTCCTCGAACGACTCGGCGTGAAGCCAGGTGATCGGGGCGGACGGACGCCGCAGCGCGCGCAGAGTCGGGGCTACGCCCCTCGCAGACACCGGCTCGGCGCCCGATGGACCGACGGCGATCAACGCGGGGGCTCGGCCGGTCGCAGGCGGCGGTGGAGAATCGCCCGGGGCGTCCCGCGCGGGCTCACCGTCCCCGTGGGCTCCGTTCGCGGATACTTCGTCCGCGGATACGTCTTCACCCGGGGCACCTGCGGCTGTTTCGGCTGTCTCGCCGCCGGCAGCATCGCCAGAAGCCGAGGTCTCGGCGACGGCGCCGACAGCCTCAAGCTCGTCGGCGTCCTGGGGGGTCACGCCGGTCGCGTCGGGCTCCGGTGTCTCCCCAAGGCTCAGGTCCAGGTCGGTGCCGATCGCTTCCTCGAGTGTCGGGGCTTCCTCGTCCACGGGAGCAGGCCCGTCAGGCGCCGCAGCACCCTCCTCCGATCCGACAAACCCCTCACCCGGGGAGATGGAATCCTTTCGGGATCCGGCTCCCGCGTCATCGCCGGTCACGTCGTCACGCTCCCTGTTGTCTGTCACTGCGTGGATCCGCGTCGCCCGGATCCGCGGCGCCCGCATCCACCCCGTCTGACTCGGCGCCGCCGCGAGCGATGAGTATGCCCGGCTCCCTCTCGGCTGCCAGGCGTCCGCCGATAGCCTTGGCTCCGGTCCGCAGAGAGCCCGCCTTCAAGAACCCCCAGAGCAACAGGGCGGAAGCCACCATCTCAGCCGGGTACAACCCGACCGACGTACCGAGCCGCGCCCGCGAGCCGGCGTAGGCGATCACGATGGTGCCCGCGGCGATCAGGACATTGGCCCACATGCGGTAGGAGTACTCCCGTTTCCGCGAGAAACGATAGATAGACAACAGGGCGCCACCCAGCAGGAAGATCGACCCCGGGATGTTGAATGGAAGGGACATCACGCGCGGGAATGAGAGGCTCGAGCCCAGCGCCTGTCCCCCGACGGTGATGCCGGGCACCAGCTTGGTGGTGTCCAACTCCACGGTGAACGCCCCGTAGAAGAAGACCGTGAGGGCAACGAGGTTGAAGGCGAGGTAAAGGTGCCCGAGCCACTGACGACGAGCGATCAGATACAGCGACCCGAGCCCCAGGAAGCCCACCAGGGATGCGGCCAGCACGATGTAGAGCCGATAGACGGTGGGATCCCAGCTCCCCGAGAACTCAGACCACGCTTCGAAGACGGCGGCCAGACCGTAGAAGAGAAGTCCCACGGACCACGCGGCTTGGTGGGCCTTGTGGCGCGCCAAGTACTGGCGGAACACCAGACCCGCGAACACCAGCCCCAGGACTGCCGTCGCCAAGGGCCACGCCCAGTGCGACCAGAACGCGTCAGACACCGCGAACCCCCTCTCCCAGCTTGCCCGCACCTCGGACAAGGTGCGGCTCCAAGCGTTCCACGCGACGCCCGCACCATTCTATCGCGCGCTGGTGCTCCACACGGTCGCGCGTTCACTCCACACGGTCGCGCGTTCACTCCACACGGTCGCGGGTTCACTCCACACGGTCGCGGGTTCGAAACGCGGGGGGATCGGGGGATACCAGCACCATGGCCTACGCCCACGGACACCTGATACGTCGCCAAGTCATCCCCCTGCCGATGACCGAGGTGGTGGCATACTTCGAAGAGCCTCGGAACCTGCAGCGTCTCACGCCGCCATGGCTCGGGTTCCGCATCCTCGAGGTGCCCGACGGACGGCTGAGGCCCGGCAGCCGTATCCGGTATCGACTGAGCCTCTTCGGCGTACCTCTGGAGTGGCACACACTCATCGAGCGGTCGAATCCCGGGTGGGGTTTCGTCGACACTCAGACCAGCGGCCCCTATCGCTCTTGGGTGCACACGCACACCTTCGTACCGCACGATAGCGGCGTGCTCATGGAGGATCGGGTGGACTACGTACTCCCCTTTGGACCGCTCGGCTTTCTGGCCGCCCCGTTCATCGGTCTGCAGCTCAGAGCCATCTTCCGCTATCGGCGCGCGGCGGTCGAGCGGCTCGCGGCCGGCTCCTGCTAGAGTCCGACACCGGTAACCTCCGGGGTATCTGGTCGTTCGACCAAGGAGACCACGAAAGAGAACCCGCGGAGGACCGCGCCCCCACGTGGCAGTCGGCCTTCCGAAGAGCATGAAAAGACTGTCATCAACTCCTCATGGTGGTCTAACACACGAGTGAGAATCTGTGTTCGCTCCACTCAGAACACCAAGGGAGGCACCTATGACGAAGTCCCGAAAGGGCCGCCGCGTCTGGCTTCTGGCGCCGGTAGCAGCCGTGGCTGCGGCCGCGGTCGTGACGATCGCTCAACCCGCTCCGCGCAAGGCCGCGCCCGCGCCAGAGCCGGAGCCACCACAGAAACCAGCGCCGAAGAGGCGCCGGCTGAGCCGTCGACTGATGGTGTTGGCGCCTGTGGGAGCGATGGCTGTCGTCGCCGTGGTCACGGCAGCGACGTTCGCTCAAGCGACTCCGCCCATCAAACAGGGAGACGTTCCGTCCCACGGACCTCGGGGTGCCTGCACGGACTGTCACACGGTCCTGACCGATGCATCCGCCGCGAGCACCGATTCCACAGTGACGACCGCGACCATACAGGCGCTGACGAGCTGGAACGGTGCCCCGATGACGGTCACCCGAGACGCCGAACCCCCTCATGAGCCTCGAGGCACCTGCACCGACTGCCATGACTCGGTGCCCCAGGTCACGGTAGTCGTGGGCGCGGGCACGCCAGGGGCGGGCCCGACCAACCCGTGGCAATCGCTCCTGATGGCCGGCACCCAGGCGGGAAGCACCCAGGCCGGCGGCGCCCAAGCGGGCGGCACCAAATCGGGCGTTCCTCCTCACGGTCCTCGCGGCACCTGCACGACCTGCCACTCGTCCGCATCTGGAGGTTCGTCCGGCTCTTCCACGACTTCAGGACCCTATGCCTCGAACGGCGCCGGCTCTGCGGCATCGAGCTCGACAGGCGGCCAGGCAGTACCACCTCATGGCCCTCGCGGCACCTGCACGACCTGCCACTCGAGCGCGCCCCGAGCCACCACGGGCTCCTCCACAGGTTCGACGACCGCGGCGAAACCCGCGAGCACTAGCGGCTCCACGGCGTCGACCCCGACAACCGGCACCCAGACGGCAGTCGCTCCGCACCCCCCTCGGGGCACCTGCACGAACTGCCACTCGAAACCCAAGACCACGACCGGCACCACCACGGCGAACCCGCCGAAGACGACGGTCACCACGGCAAGGGCTACCGCGGAAGACAAGCCCGAGGGTTACGAGAAGCCCGAAGATGTCGAGCATCAAGAGAAGGACGACGACTAGAGTTGTAGTCTCAGGCTGAGGGCCGCCCGAACACCGCATCAAGCGCGTACCCGGCCGACTCACCAGCCCCATAGCCGAATCGAAAAGGGCCGCCCGCACCACGGGGCGGCCCTTCCTCACATGATGCACCAGCCTTAGTCAGGGCGCGCGGAACGTGAAGCGGGAGAGCGTCAGAGGGCGCGCTCCAAAGCAATAGTGCTGGACGGTCCGAACTGGTTCGAGTTGAAGAAGCGCATCAGCTTGGGGTCGTCCAGCCCGACAAGGGTGTGGATCCTGCGAACACCGAGAGTCTTCAGGTGCTCCACGAACTCGTTGATCAACCGCTCGCCTATGCCCAGCTTCTGATAGTCGGGATCGACGCCGATGGTGTCGAGTGTGGCTTCCTCCTGGAAGATGCCGTATTGCCCCATGTAGATCTCGCCCATCACAAAGCCCACGACAGTCCCGTCTTCCGTCTCCGTCACGAGCGAGGCGGGAAGGTAGTAGCGCGATCCGAACAGCTTCTCGAACCTCATCTCGTAGTAATCGGGTCGTGCAGTGCCGAGCACTCTCATGTCGATGGCGACGACCGCATCGAAGTCGTCGGCCTTCATGAGTCTGGTCTTCATGACGCCATCAGCCATCGGGTCCCCTTCGCCGCGTCGGCGTTCCTCTCTGCATCAGGCGTTCCCGGCGCTTCAGTCAACGAAACCGGGTTCCCCGACTCAGCCCACGGAATTCGCGCGGGCCTTGAGCCGGCGTGGTCGCCTGGCCGATTCAGTGCGCCCCGTCGAAGAACTCAACCACGCCTGTCTCCAGCGAGTACTCCGCGCCCACCACCAGCAGGCCGTCGTCGCGGATGAGCCGCTCGAGCAACTGCGAGCCGTGGCGCAAATGGTCGGCCGAGGCACGGATGTTGGCCCTCACCGCCTGCGCAACCAGGGCACCCGGGTCGTTGCGTAGGTCTGTTAGGAGCAGACCTTCCACCGAGGGCCGGATACGATCGACGATCTTGCGTATGTTGGGCGACTGGCCTGCCGTCGGCTTCTCCAGCTCCTCCAGGGTCGCCACGACAGCCCCGCACTGCGAGTGGCCGAGCACCACGACCAAGCGCGTGCCGAAGCGTGCGGCGGCGAATTCGACGCTTCCGACCAGGGATGGAGCAACGAGGTTGCCGGCGACGCGGATGACGAACAGATCTCCCAGCCCTTGGTCGAACAAGATCTCCGCGGGCGCACGCGAGTCGGAGCACCCGAGTATGATGGCGAACGGCTCTTGGCTCTTGATCAACTCAGCTCGTCGAGCCCGGTTCAGGCCGGCGTAGGCGCCACCCTCGTCCGCGGCGAATCTGAGATTCCCCTCCCGCAGCCGTTCGAGTGCGTCGTGCGCTTTGGTCATGTCCTGCCCTCACTTGCCGTCGCGTCGGATCTGCCTATCCCTGATGCCCGCCCGGATGCCGCACGTCACGGCCGCTCGGCGGGCGGGACCACGAGGCGATCGCCGGCCCCCATCCTACCGCCACTCGGCCGTCGGCACGATCTCAACAAGGACAGAACTTGCTCTACGAACGCTCGGAGCGATCGCGCTGTCGGAGCGCACGGCACCGCTCCAGGAGTCCCGGGTCCCCGACCCGTACGGCCCACTCCTCGAATCCGTCGGACGGACCACGCCACTCCAACTCGGTTACGTCGGCGAAGAGCGGCGACTCGTCCCTGAGAGTCGCCAGGTTCTTGAAGAGAAGGGCGGCGTCGATCCGCTCCCCGAGCACATCGGGCGGGAACTCCTCGATGGGGCCATGCCGGTTCAGAAGCGCGGCGGCGGTCTTCGCGCCGATGCCGCGGATGCCCGGATACCCGTCGGCAGAGTCGCCGACCAGGGCCAGGTAGTCCGGGATCAACTCGGGCCCCACGCCGAACTTGCGTCGGACGGCGGCCGCGTCGCGAATCGTACCGGTGCGGCTCTCCACCTGCACCACGCGGTCTCCGCGCACGCACTGACCGAGGTCCTTGTCCGGCGTCCAGATCGAGACCTTGTCCACGCGGGGGTCGGCGGCAGCCAGCCGGGCGGCCGAGGCAAGAGCGTCATCAGCCTCGAGTTCGACCATGGCCCACACAGAGACACCCATGGCGGTGAGGGCGTCCTCCAATGGCCCGAACTGGGCGCGGAGCTCCGGGTCGACCCCAGCCCCCGTCTTGTAGCCCGGCCAGAGGTCGTTGCGGAACGACTCGATAACGTGATCGGTGGCCGCCCCCACATGGGTCGCCCCACCTTCCAACAAGCGCAGGACGAAGTGCAGCACACCGCGAACCGCGTCGAGGGGCGGGTCGGCGTCTTCCGGTGGCTTGGCGGCGTCGAGCCGCGATTCGGCGGAAGCCGCGGGATCACTGGCAGGGGGCGGCGATTCGGTCGTCGAGGGACCGCTGTCCACTGGACGCGCTTCCTTCCTCCCTCGGCGCAGGCCGTAGAACTGACGGAAGAGCTCGTAGGTGCCGTCGACCAGGTGGACGATCACGGTACCTAGCCGCCTGCGGACTCGAAGATCAGCGACTCGTTGCCGCCTACGTCGTAGAGGGTCAGCGTGGCGTCCGACACAGCGAAGGACCGAGCCTCCCCGAGCAGCGTCACGTAGATGGTCTCCGCGCGCATCGCCGGTTCCGAACCTCCCATGAGAGTGCCGGCGATCTCCCCCACTTCGAACGTTCCATCTCCACCGGCCGTGTAAGACCCGCTGTACGTGTTGACCCCACTCCCACCCGAGATCAGTCTCTCGGCAAAGGCCGCTGTGATTTCGAAGTCGTTCGGGTCGAGGGAGCTGACCGTCCAACCCACCAGCTTCCAGCTGGTCCCATCGAGTGCGCTCTTCGATGAGCACCCGGCGAGCATGGCCAGGGCCAACACGCAAGCGATGACGGCCGCGACCGAGGCGGCGGTGACCCAAGCGGTCGCGAGCGCCGCAGTGAGGGGGCTGGTCGTCGTTCTGCGGGGACGGATCGTGCCTCGAAGAACTGCCGAGTGTGGGTCGCAGCCGTGTTGGCGTCCGCCAACGGGAGCCACTCGCGGAGATGTTCGCGGTTGGCGTCGACCCCGCACACGCATCACGTGTTCCATTTCAGGTAGTCGGGAGTATCGAAGCCTGCCTCGATGCGAGCTTTCGCTGCCTCCAGTTCACCGTCGGCCCACTCATCGATCTCACCGTCGTTGGAGAAGTACTCGACGGAGAAGTCTTTGGCGAAATCCCAGGGGTAGGAGGCGTCGACCTGCTGGCGCGCGGGCCCGCTGTTCTGAAGCCAGACGTCGAGGATAGCGATGTCGATGGTGTCGGAGAGCCCGAACCCGTCGTGCACCTCGGAGCGCCAGTCGCCGGTCTCGAAAGCCTCCGCGTTCTCCCGTGTGAACTCGTCGAGCGCTTCCACGGTCTCCGAGGGCAGTGCCCCGACGGCCTCCATGATGTAGAACTCAAAGAAGAAGTCCATCGCTTTGTCGTCGGCCATATAGGGCTCCATCGCCGAGTAGACGTCCTCGAGAGACATCGGGTAGGGGGACACGGCTGACTCTCGCAGCGGATCGCTCTTGCGGGCAAACGGATTCCACATGACCCAGGTTCCCCCTCCGTTGTCTGGTCGGCCAGCCGCGGCACACTACCCGCCTCCTGGGCGGCAGCTCTTGCTGGTCCGCCCGACAATGCTACCAAAGCCGCCTTCAGCGCGCGGCCAGATAGTGCGCCCAGGCGATCCGGGCAGCGACCGAGCGCCACGGAGCCCAGTCTGCGGCCAGGACCTGCTGCTCGCCCCTCGTGGGAAGCGCGTCGAGGCGCTTGATCTCGCGTAGGGCGGCCGCCAAGGCCAAGTCGCCCTGCGGCCAGATGTCCGGACGACGCAGCGCCATGAGGTAGTAGATGTCGACGCTCCATTGCCCAAGCCCGGGCACCGCCAACAAGACCCTGCCCCCCGCTTCATCCGACCCGCGGGAAACCGCCGTGAGATCGAGACTCCCGTCCAGGATGCGTGCCGCCAGGCCATGGCAATACGCGGCCTTCTGGCGGGTCAGCCCGAGATCACGCAGCCCGCCAACCTGCGCTGCATGAACCGCCGCAGGGGTCAGGGCGCCGAGGTGGCGCTTGAGTCGCCGGTAGACCGCTTCAGCCGAGGCCAGCGACACCTGCTGCTCGAGGATGATCTGAACGAGGGCGGGGAAGCCGGGATTCCTCCCCCACATCGGAGGAACACCAAGACGATAGACGACGGCGCCGAGATCGGGGTCCCGCTGCGCCAACCAGCGCGCGCCCGTTGCGAGCGAGGCCTGAGTCAGACGGCGAGGTGGATTGTTGGGCGACTGAGCGCGTGCGGTACCACCTGCGCCCACTACAGCGGCTCCGTCCCCTCATTGAGGATGTCGAGGTATTGCGCGTAGGCGAACACGCGCTCGCGTTTTCGGCCGGTGATCTCGCGCACGATGTCGAGCCGTTCCAGCGCTTCGACCGCGCGGGCAACGGTCGGATAGCTGGCGCCGGTACGCGTCGCAAGGGCATTCACGGTGGCGAGGGGTCGGTCGCGGAAGGCGTCGAAGACCCGCAGGGCATTGGGGGCAGCGCGTCCCAGGCCCTGCACGCGTGCTGCATCATCGCGGAACAGCGCGAGCAGCCGGTACGCGGTGTCAACGGCGGATTGCGCCGTGCCCGCCACCCCTTCGAGGAAGAAGTCGAGCCAGGCCTCCCAGTCGCCGTCCTGGCGCACGGCATCCAGCAAGCGGTAGTACTCAGGGCGGTGCTGCTTGAAGTGAAGGCTCAGATAGAGCAGTGGCTGAGCCAGCACGCCGGCATCGAACAGCATCAGCGCAATCAGCAGGCGCCCGACGCGCCCGTTCCCGTCGAGGAAGGGATGAACGGTCTCGAACTGTACGTGGGCAAGGCCCGCTCGGACTAAGGCCGGCAGGCCGTCGTCTGCGGTATGGATGAAGCGTTCCAGACCCGCCATGCAGTCGGCCACCTGATACGGTGGAGGCGGCACGAACTGAGCGTTGCCGGGCCGGGTGCCGCCGATCCAGTTCTGGCTGCTGCGAAAAGCGCCGGGCTGCTTGTCGGCGCCACGCCCACGCGAGAGCAGATGCTCATGCACCTCGCGTAGCAGACGGTTGGAGAGCGGAAACCCGCCGCGCAACCGGGCAAGACCGTGCTCCAGCGCGGCGACGTAGTTGGACACTTCGACCACGTCGTCGAAGGGCACACCCGGAGCTTCCTCCAGCTCGAACAGGAGCAGGTCGGACAAAGACGACTGGGTGCCTTCGATCTGGCTGGAAAACACAGCCTCGCGCCTGACATAGGCGTAGAGGAACAAGTCCGGGTCCGGCAACAGGGCGGTCACACCATCCAGCCGCCCGCAGGCGAGCAGTGCCCGTTCCAACAAACGCTGGCGCTCACCACGGAGGTCGATCGGCGGCTCAGGCGGGAGGGGAGCAGGTATGTAAGCACGCACCGCGTCGCCCGCGGTGGTGGTGGTTTCGTACCGTCCCGTGGGTCCGCGCTTCATGAGCCGCTATTCTCACAGATGCACATAGCCCGGACCGCTATTAACATAATGGCCTCCATTCGTTAATAGTACGCATCCAGGCCGGGGTGTGCAATTGACGATCACAGGCCAGCTTCCTGCAACCCGACCGACCCGACCGTCTTGCCCCAGCGGCCGGCGTCGGACCGACCGCCCTTCTAGACCACGAACTTGCCGATACGTTCGAGCAGCTCCGCGTCGCGGTCGTACGACGGGTCGGAGTTCACCAACACGAGGTACTCCACGATCATCGCCGCAACCATCTTCTCCACCAGAGACGAGTCGCCCTCGCGGAACTCGCCGGCGTCCATT
Organism: Actinomycetes bacterium; assembly: GCA_024637035.1. Taxonomy (GTDB): domain Bacteria; phylum Actinomycetota; class Thermoleophilia; order RBG-16-64-13; family RBG-16-64-13; genus JAHJSA01. Next base: position 17,255 of record JAGXFW010000030.1, on the reverse strand, counting down.
CCGCCCTGCACCAGTTCGCGCAGGAGGTCTCCGTTCGCCTTGCGGAACGCATCCGCCGCGACCTCGTACTCGCTCAGCCACTCGTCCTCGCCCGTCTCGTCGATATGGGCCCTGCCTTGCTCGATTATGGACTTCACCGCCGCCTCCACGCGCGCCGCATACGTGGGCAGGGGCGCCACGGCTGCCGCGAGGTGCACCTTCATCCGCTCCGCCTGGCGGGCCACCACCCGGGAATAGATGTCCTGCTTGCTGTCGAAATGCACGTAGATGGTCTTCTTGGAGATCTTCAGTTCGCGGGAGACGTCATCGAGGTTGGTCTTGGCGTAGCCGTGGCTCTCCACGTGCCGCTCGAAAGCCTCGACGATCCGCTGTTGTGTTTCATTCATCCTGCCGACCCGCTCCCGATTGGGACTGCACCTCGTTGGCTGTCCCGTCGTGTGTGGAAACTTCTTATGCGTATAGTTTCCACCATTGAAACCCGTTTGTCAAGGAGTTTCCTCGCGCTCCCGCCAGTCCCCCGCCGACATCGAGTACCGCACGTGATCGACCCAGTGGTCGTAGAGCCACTCCGCCTTGGGGGTGATGCCCTCGCTCCCGAAGCCCAGCCGCTCCGGGACGGCTCGACTGCGCCCGTTGCCGACTGCGGCGGGGATTACCACGCGCTCCACGCCCAACTCGCGGAAGGCGTGATCGACGAGTATTCGGCAGGCCCGGGTGATGATCCCGTTCCCAACCGCCTCTCGGCTCAGCCAGTAGCCGATCTCTGCGGACTTCCCGACCCGGTCGATCGGGTGATACCCCACCGTCCCCACGATCCGCCCACGATGGACGACGACACAGATGAATCCGAGCCCCGCTCGGCTCTGCTTCACCGCGGAAGCGATGAACTGCGTCTCGTGCTCCGACTCGGTCATCGCGTCAACCCACGGCAACCACTCGCGGAGGCGTGCGCGTTCGGCGTCCACCAGCGCGAAGAGCTCGTCGGCGTCACCGACGGAGATCTCGCGGATGGTGGTGTGCTCGTCTATGGCGCGTTCGAACATGCCACCCTCATCGTCACTCGGTGTTCGGTCGGCGGTAGGCATCCCGTGGTACTGCCGATGATGCCGAGCGCAACGTCGACGCGCCGCCTCTCGCCACCGGACAGCCCCGATATCCTCGCCGATTCCATCCCACCCATGCCGACCAGCTCGATGGTCTCCCTGACAGGCCGAGGGTTCGAGTACAGGTCGGCGAACATGGAGACTGTCTCCAGCACGGTCAAGGTGGGGAGCAGCTCGACTTCCTGCAAGACGACTCCGATGCGTTCGCGCCACGACCGCGTCGGTTGTGCCGGGTCGGTGCCGAGCACTGAGACCGTCCCGTCATCGCGCTTCAGGTATCCCTCCAGGATCTCAACGGTCACGGTCTTGCCCGCGCCGTTGTGTCCAAGAAGTCCGAAACACTCACCCACGCCGACCTCGAAGCTGACGCCGGAGATGACTTCGCGGTCCCCGAAGGACTTGCGCAGAGCATCGACGCTGATCGCTGCCGTCATGGTTGGAGTGGCCCCCGTTGACTATTGGGCGGTGTCGCAGCTCACATTATGCCAAGGTCTTCAGCGCAGGGCGAACGGCCTTCTGCATCTCGTCCACACGGTGGGGACGGCTAGGACACAGCACCATCATCGACGGGCGCGGCCGACGACAAGGAACTGGGTTTCAGGCCCGAGACCATGGGACTGCGTTTGATCAGCCACGCGACGTAGTACACGGCTTGGCCGATGGTGCCGGTGAGCAGGACTATGAGGATCCAGATGAGCTTCCGATCATCTTGCAGCGCCGGGTCGCGGTATACATCGACTCGGCCAACGTGTTTTGCAGTGCGCTCACAAACTCCCCTCCAAGCTTCCGAACGACGATCACAGCAGGCGGGAGCCCGCCCACTAGTATCCGGCACGGCCCGAGCTCGTCGCTGAGGAATCGCTGCGCACAATCGCTACTGCGCAGACTGACCATACACAACGGCAAAGCCCACGCCGCCGGAATCTGCATTCTGCGACCACGTGCCCGGATCGGAATCGATGACTGTGTAGCTTCCTGCGGGGAGAGCCACGTTGGGGACGGCCGCCCAATAGGCATTGGGCACGCCACCCTGTCCCGGTCTCCCGGCAGTCTCCCAAGGGCCGTAGACCGTCCCGTCGTCGGCGCTGAGTGAGATCGTGCCCGTAGAGCCGTGGCCGGCGGCGTCGTTCCAGTGATAGGTCTCGATCTTGGTGATGGTGCTAGCTGAAGGGACCTCGAACGTCGGTGACGTGCCACCGTTGTAGACCGCGAGAAGATTCTGGTTGTCGAAGAGGGGTGCTTCCGCCGTCTCTCCGCTCGAATCGCCCGCCGCCACTATGACGGCATCCTCGGTGTCATAGAACGGAGCGGGGGCTTCGGCTTGTTCTTCCGGCTTGGTGTCGCTGACCGAGGTATAACCGTCATTGCCGGGAGTCTCGAACCCGGTGACCGACTCGCAACCCATCACCAGCAGCGAGACGCTCAGGATCGCCGCGGCGGCGGCGACTCGACTTCTTCTTGAACATGGCGACACGGTAGCCCCTTCCTGTAGGCCTCGAGCTCGTCCCAAAACATACCAGAACGTTACGGTGGTGGAGGCGATGAGCCGGCCGAGCATACGCTGGGCCGGCCGGTTGCGCCATCCGGGGTGCGTTGCTGTGGCGCCAACGTGGTGCGCGTAACCTGCGCGGGCGCACCCGGCAATCAACAAGGCGCTCACCGTCCATCGAGGCGGCACCCGTCACCATCACGGCCTCTTGACCGGCGAATGCAGGGGCCAGTCGCGGTGATAAAATCGCGGCAGACTCACCATGTGTAACGGGAGGCAACGGGCGTGACGGATTCGAGCCAGGGGTGGTACGTCAGGCGGAGCGGCTTCGCGATCGACTACGGGCCTTACGCGTGGACGGATCTCGTCGCGTTCGCTCGATCGGGAAATGTCGTTGCCGATGACCTCGTCTGGCACGGGTCGTGGCCGGAGTGGCGCACCGCGGGTGGAATCCCCGAGTTGGCGTCACAACTGCAGCCGAAAGCGCAGCCAGCCGGAGCGCAGTCCGCCCCCGCGCGTCCACGGAACCGCCGAAGAATCGTAGCGTTGCTGACGACAGCGGCCGTCGTCGCCCTGCTCGGTGGCGTTGGACTCGTGTGGCTGCTACTGGGCAGCGGAAGCGAGGGCGGCGGACCGAGCCTCGGCGGACCGAGCCTCGGCGCCGCCGAGGCGAAGGTCCCCGACCGGGCGTCGCTCATCGAAACCGCCGAGTGGGGCGAGGTGCCCGCGAACCAGCTCTGCGTGTTGATGGTCGATGGCTCGCGACGCTCAGACGCCGAGAAGGTGGCCAGCGCCATCGACGGAACGGTCGTGGGCGAGGTCGAGTTCGTGGCGCTCTACCAGATCGAGTTTCCCGGTACCACTGAGGCTGACCTCACCTCGGCGATCCAGAGGGCGGAGACTGAGTCGGGTGTTGAGCATGCCTTCCCGAACCAGCAGATCTACGGTGACGCTGAGATCTGGGGAAAGCGTGTCGACCCGTACGACGACCCGGCATACGGCGGCGTCGCCGGTGAGGGCTACAAGGCGATCGGCGTCGCTCAGGCGTGGACGTACATCAAGGGCGCGAACGTGGACCTGAGTCCGGTCAAGGTCGGCGTCGTCGACGATGGCATCTACCTGCCCGGGGACGGAGCAGAAAACGAGTTCGAAGGTGGCCAAACCAAGGTAGAGTACCCCGACCCGTCCGCGGGAGAGCTGGCGGCACCGAACGTCTGGGAAGACGGCGTGACCAACCCGGCCGGCAGCCACGGTACTGGAGTCAGCACGGTGATCGGAGCGGACCCCGACAATGGCGGCCCTGTCGGCGTAGCAGGCCCGCTCGGCAGCAATCTCACCATCTCGATGATCAACCACTACACCGGCCAGTACGGCGACGCGTTGTCGACACCGGACCCCGACGACCCCACGAAATACGTGGGGGCCGACGGGAAGACCTACACCGAGGGTTCGCTCGTGGCGATCACCAAGCAGATCGCGAACAACGCCGATGTCATCAACCTGTCGTGGGGCGCCTCGAACGCGCATCCCGGTACGGTCGCCGCGTATAGGCGCTTCTTCGAAAAGATGGCCGAGCAGCATCCTGGCGTCGTCTTCGTGTGCTCGGGTGGCAATGGAGGGACCGTTATGGATGGCGACAAGCGCATCCCGAGCGGTCTCAAGCTGCCGAACATGATCACCGTAGGTGCGCTCGACCCAGACGGGGCGACCGCCCGCTACGCCGACAAAGCGAGTGCGAACTACGAGATCACCCTCGGTGCGCCCGGAACCGGGGCGGTCGTGGGCCTCAAGCCGGAGGGCGGTCTCGAGCAGCAGAACGGCTCGAGCTTCGCAGCGCCGCAGGTGGCCGCGGCCGCCGCCATTCTCAAGTCGCTCAACCCGAAGCTCACCGCTGGTCAGATCAAGACGATCCTCGCCGAGACCGCGCGTCCCGGCGTGCCGAACACCTCTGATGATCCGACAGCCACCTCGAAGCTTGTCGACACCACGGAGATGGGAGCGGGGATCCTCGCGGTCGACGAGGCGGTCTTGCGGGTCATCAACGAGATGCGCGCGGCCACAGATCTTGAGCCGCTCACTCCGGAGCTTCTGGAGAAGATGGGCGTTGTGGATGCCGTTGCGATCACCGGCGAACCGGGCGAATACACCGTGAAGGGCATCGTGGGGGGTGCGGCGGCCGGAGAGACGAAGCTGACGATCACCATCACGGGTGCTAACAACTCGCTCGGCGGCAACAGCTCGCAGGCTGTCTCGGCGCCGGGCGAGGGGACCTGGAGCGTGACGTTGCCCGAAGGCAAGGGCACGATCACGGTCAAGCGTGAGGACAATGGCGCTGCAAGCATCATCACCATCGATCGTGACGTGCTTGAGGGGACCTGGCAGTACCCCGAGACGATGCGGATCATGGGCGGCGCGCCACAGAAGACCGGTGCCACGATCACGATTCGCATCGTTCGCGACGGCAATGGCTACAAGATGGATACCCCGTGGCCGGATGCCACTGTGACCCTCGAGGGCGACACGGTGACGATCGTGCAGCGGTATTCCGGATTGCTTCCAGGCGAGCCGGGCGGCGTCTCAACGTACACTGGTACGCTTGGCGGCGATACGATCACCGGCACTCAGGAAGACACCTACAACGGGATGATGGAGTGGATCGCAACGCGGGCTGAGTAGGTCTTGTCCTGCCCCTGGCAGCAGCTCACGGGGCAGACTCTGCCCGCATGCGTTCGGCCACCACGGGCGGCGTGCGAAAGCGAAGGCATCTCAAACCAAGCCATCAGGCCACCTCGCATCTCCACATGGTGCGCCTAACGTGATTGCGCATAACCCGCGAGCGATGCGTCTCGCTTAGTACGATAACCCCGTGCGAGACGGGTTGATGCGCTTGTTAGGCGCATCGCACGAGTACAGGAGCCAAGCCGTTGCGACGAATGTGAGCGCCAGCAGCGTGCCCCAGATCGGGAGCTCACCCGGGGCAGCAACGAGACCGCGACTGATGGCAACGCCCGAGTTCACCGACAGCACCAGCAAGTAGAGCGATGCCTGAATTCCCCCTACCGCCGCGATGAGGTAGCCCCAAGGCCTGCGATGCCATAGAAGCACCCCGCCGGTCACGAGCGCCGGAACCATGAGTGTCATATCGAGGGCGGCGACGAGATGGAAGGCCTCCGTCTCGACCGGCGTCGGGCGACCCGCAAACACGTAGGCAGCCCAGGTGCCCAGCCACACCACAGAAAGGCTAGTGGCCACGAAAACGTAGTAGCCACCAAGGATCCGCGCAGGAGTCCTGACCGAGAAGGCCTTTGCGACGGACGTCGCATCAGTTCCCACAAGACCGATGATCAGCGACGCGATCGCGACCACGAAGGTAGCCACGTAGATCGCGAAGAACACGTTCAGTGCGGCGCCGAGGACATAGTAGGTGTAGTTGTAGACCGCGTAGCCCAAGACACCGAGCCAGACGAGACGACCGCGGATGGAACCTCGAGACGCGGACCACATTGCGCCAATCAAGAGCGGGACGGCGATCAGCAAAGTGACCAGGTCGTTGCCGAACCACGTTGCCTTGATCCACGCGACATCGCGGTAAGCTTCGGAAGCGAGCACGCCCAGAAGAGCCTGCGTGGCCATCAGCGCTGCCAAGGCAATCGAAATCCGGTGCTCACTCGTGCTGAGTCGACCACTCATCGCCGACGATTCCACGCTCACTCAGGTCTCCAAACTCAGATTGCGCCTAACAACCATTATCCAGTCTGTATAGCTCCACCGACGCAGCACCCCACTGTCTTCGTATCACCGAAACGGCAGAGTCAAGAAGGCTGCTGGTCGCTGGCCAGGAGGCTACGAACCTCGCTAGCACCCCGCGGTCAATGCCGTGGATATGCGGACAGTATAGGCAGCCCTACCAGCCGTCAAGCGGACTGCGAACGCCATGGCCGTCGCGATTCAATACGTGCGTGTAGATCATGGTGGTGCGGGCATCCTTGTGACCGAGCAACTCCTGGATGGTGCGAATGTCGTAGCCCGCCTCGGGTAGATGGGTCGCGAAGGAGTGACGGAATGTGTGGCAGCCGCCCTGCTTGAGGATCCCAACGTCGAGGAGGGTGGCCTGCCGAACGGCGCGCTGCACCAACGTCTCGTGGATGTGATGCCGGCCCTCCTGTCCCGTCTTCCGATCTTTCCAGCGACGCTCCTGGCGAAAGAAGCGCCGACAGCGCCTGGTTCTACATGAATCGTTTCACCCACGCCCGATACGCCTCCGCCGTACGCGGGCTGTAGTGTCGGGCCACCAGTACCTCGTCCAGGCGCACGAGCAGTCTGCGGCCGTCCGGGACGCCCTCAGATGCGACCGACCCCGACCCACCCGTAGGGCGGGATCGGGCCTGACGGGAGGCTCGCGTGGACCGGCTCATCCCAACAAGCTGACACACAGCCGCCCCGGCGACCATCGGACTTTGGACCCGGACCGTGGCTTCCGGTGCCGGTCGCACGAAACGCCGGAGCCCTCCCCTCGATCCGCCGCTAGACCGTCTCCGCCAAGTGGCGTTCGAGGCGTACGACCTCGGCTTCCAGACCCTCGATCACGATCGGGCGTCGCGACACCTCTGTCGTGAACCCCTCGCGGACCCAGAAGGCCAGCGATCGTTCCCGGGTGCTGATGACCCCAACGGCAACGGACTCCATGCCTGCAGCGCGCGCATCGTCGGCGACGGCTTCGACGACGGCGCGCCCGACGGCGCGGCCTCGCAGAGCCGGATCCACGAGCAAGATGCCGATGATCCACTGGCGCTCGTGTGCGAAGCCCCGCAAGACCTCGGCGTAACCGGTGAGCCGATCGTCCAGATACGCTCGGTACATGACTTCGTCAGCTCGCGAATAGCCGTCCGGCAGGTCATCCAGATCCGCCTGGAGCGACTCAGGCGTGGGGGGTGGATCACCGGTCTCCGTGAAGAAGTCCGCTGCGCGTGAGCGCAGATCGTGGATCTCGAATAGGTCCGACTCCTTGAGGCCGAGCACCTCCGTCCGCTCGATCGCGATCCCAGCATCGATCATCCTGAACCCTCCCTAGATGTTGTGTAGATCTTGCCACGCCTACTCACCCGCGCCTATTCGCGCACATGCTCAAGGATGTGCTCCTGCGTGAGCGCACGGACAGTCGGCTGCTCCACGGCCAGGACGACGTGGCCGCCCTTCTCGAAACTCACCAACCGGGCGTTCGGGATATGGGCGGCGGCGAACTCGGCGTTGTGGTAGAGCTGGAGCAGGTCGTCCTTGGCGTGAAGTATCAGGGTCGGAGCCTGGATGGCGGCGATCCTCTCGTTCGGCAGGGCGGCCGTGTTGTCGAACGCCACCCCGGCAGAGCGCGGCGACACCGGGTTCATGTAGTCGATCACCTGGTCGATCGATTCCCGCTGCTCGGGGGTGAGGTCGGCCACGACCGCGTCGTCGGCACCCATGAGATTCATGAAGGTCCCCCGGAGCGCCTTGGTGACGCCCCAGTAGAGCGGGTCGTACTTGAAGATGGTCGTGAGCATGTCGCCCTTCTTGTTCGCTTCCGCCTGGTCGCCTACTTCGGAGGAAGCGACGCCGCAGGAGACGAGGGTGAGCGAGGAGACCCGCTCCGGGTACAGCGCAGCGAAGAGCAGAGCCGAGGGTCCGCCGTGCGACAAAGCCACCACCGCGACCCGCTCGATGCCCAGATGGTCGAGCAGGCTCGCGTAGGCGTGGGCCTGATCGTCGAACGTGGTCCCTTCGTGGTAGGTCGAGCCCAGGTACCCGAAACGCGACGGGGCGATCCAACGGAACCCGCCGCCGAGGACGATCCTCGCCAGCAACTCGCCCTGGTCGTGGCCGCCGCCGCTCCCGTGGATCACCAGCACCGGGGCGCCCGATCCGCCTTCAGAGTATTCGATGTCGCCGTAGGGCGAGGACACCGTCGTGGTCTTGTCCTTGATGCGGGCGTAGGCTCGATCCATGTCGACGGCGTACATCGCCACGCCTACCGCCACCGCCGCGACGGACCCGATCGCGACCCAGCGCAGAACCTTCATGATCCGCGCAGGCTTTCGACCGTCACGTGCAGCCCGAACACCGCGTACAGGAGCGCCGCATCCACCAAGAGTGGGACGATGGCCCAGCCCGAGATCCACACCACTTGCAGGACGACGGACGCCACGGCACCGGCGACGACGAGCGGCGTGAACCACGAAGTGGGAACGACCCACCCCACGAGCGCCGCGATCGCCATCAGAAGACACGCGGCCGCTGCGACCCCGAGGATCGGCGTGAGCGCGTCGCGGAGCCCGCCCGCCGGCAGCAACGTGGCCGTGTCGGCGAAGAACGGCCACAGGATGCCGCCGCCGGTCCACCAGGGAGGCGGGGTCTGCCCGGGTGCCGCCGGCACCAGCGCGCTCAGGTTCACCTGGGCGCCGAGCAGAAGGACTAGGATCGAGACTACCTTGCTCATGACTTTTCCTTTCGTTGCTGGAAACCCCATCCGTATTGAGTTTCCATAGGACCCTGCAAAGGCCGCACGTCGATGCGGCCCGGTGAACCGACTTCGTGTCTAGCCTATGAAACAGACGATGCGTTTGAGGAACTCGGCGTTCGCGATCTGTTGTCTCGTCTCGTTCATCCCGACCGTCCGCTCCTGTTGGAAACTGCTCACGTCCGTAGTTTCCCTCATGGGAACTTGTCTGTCAAGAAGTTTCCGAGAAAGATTCGGCAGGATGGCGCGGATGGCGGCAGCGTCACGAGGTGGTGGCGCCGAGGGTCAGACCGAGCGTGCGGTCACCCGACTCAGCCATCCGCAAGCGACGCCTCATCAGGATGCCCCACCCGGTAGCGCAGGGTGACCCTGCCCGACGCCTCCGCGTCGACCGACAAGCTGTCGACCTAGAACTGCGACCAGAGATACTGGTTGGTCACCTCGTGATGGAACTGGACCTCGCCGCGTTTCACGCGGTTGCCCAGCTCACGGGGGCAGCGGTCGGCCTGCAGAGTCTTCACCTCGCCGTACTTGGCGTGCACGTCTTCACCCACCAACTCGACCGCATACTTGCTCGACTTGTACTGTCGCAGGGCGTCGTAGATGTTGCCCGGCAAGAAGCGGGTGCGGGGACGCTTGGAGTCGTCTTCCTCGGCGGGCGGTCCCTCGAGGCCGGTGCGCAGAAGGGCGTAGATGGCCAGATAGGGGTTGACGTCGGGCGAGATGGAACGGACTTCGATGCGGGTGGTCTGCTCGTTGCCGAGCGGGATGCGCACCATCGAACCGCGGTCGATCGCCGACGCTTTGATCTGGTTCGGCGCCTCGAAGTGGGGGTCGAGACGACGGTAGGAGTTCACGCTCGGGTTGAGGAACAGACAGATGCCGTTGGCGCTGGCGAGGATGCGGTTGATCACCGACCAGCCGAGTTTCGACAAGCCATCTTCCCCTGTCTTCGCGTAGAACAGGTTCTTGCCCTTGCGCATGAGAGAGAGGTTGGTGTGCATGCCGTTACCGTTGACGCCGGCCACCGGCTTGGGAAGGAAGCTGGCGGTCATATCCATGCGGGCAGCCACTTGGCGGGACAGCAACTTGTAGAGCTGCACTTGGTCGGCGGCCACGGTCGCCTCGGTGTAGCTGTAGTTCATCTCGAACTGAGAAGGCGCCACCTCGGGGTGGTCTTTCTCGTTGCCGAAGCCCATGGCGCGCTGCACCTCGGCCGCGGCGTCGATGAACTGGCGCAGCGCGTCCCCGGGCAGCGAGTGGTAGTAGCCGCCGGTGGAGATGAACTCGAAGGTGCCGGTCTCGTGATAGTGGCTCTCGGCGTCACGGCCGCGGAAGAGGAAACCCTCGATCTCGTTGGAGACGTTGGCCACCGTGCCGTCCTTGGCCCACAGGTCATCCCCGAAGACCTTGAGGCGGGACCGCACGTCGGCGCCGTAGAGGGAACCGTCGCGCTCCTGCACTTCGCCGAACACGAGCACCTTGCCCGAGCCGAATACGTCAGACGGCAGCCAGTAGAAGGCCGGCCAGTCGATCACCAGGCGCAGGTCGGACTCCGCCTGTTGCGCGAACCCCCGGATGGAAGACCCATCGAAGGTGAGGTTGTCGGCCGACTTCAGAAGGAACTTCTTGTCGTAGTCGAGCATGTGGAGCCGGCCTTCGAGGTCGGTGAAGCACACGGTGACGGCTTTGATGCCCTTCTCGTCCATGAGGTACTTGGCCCGTTCCTCACGGACCTCGTCCGCGGGACGGCGGGCGAGGCGGTCCGCCTTGGCCGCCAGGTTCATCTCTTCCAGCTGCTCGTAGGGGATCTCGAGGAAATCGCGCAGACCAGAGCTCACAAACGCCTCCTGGAAGACCGGCCGGGATACCCTGTGCATCCGGCATCAGAGATCAACTATAGACCTTATTGCTCTAAAATCCCATGCAACTAGCATAAATTATCTCTTGGCTAATCCAAACACGTCTGCACTTAACGTGCGCATCTACCCCGAGATCGGCCAAGGCTACGCACACCCCTGTCCCGTCCATGAGATTCGCGACCACGGTCGTCGCCGAGAAGAAGGAGTCACCGTCGCTTGCGGCCACGACCACGGCGCCCGGCGCCTGACTGCTCGGAGTCCCCGCGACCAGAGCCTCACCCTCCCCGAGCGTAGGCGATCACCATGGTGAACACCGCGAGCCCGGAGCCGTCGTTGCGATAGGCGTGCGGGACGTCGGCCCGGAAACGGATCGAATCGCCGGCAGCGAGTTCGTGCTCGTCGTCCGCTACGCGTATCGAGAGTTCGCCGGCAACCACCGTGATCAACTCCTGCGTGCCGCCGGCATGGGGGTCGGCCTCGAGAGTGCCGCCCGGATCGACTTCGATGAAGGAGACCTCGAAACCAAGAGACGCGTCGAAAGGGACGACCGGATAGTTGCGAACGCGACCGTCGTCCTCGGAGACCGGGTCGATGTCGGCACGCCTCACCACCTCCGAACCGCCGTCGACCGGAGTCACCAGAGTCGTGAACGCCACGCTGAGGCCGCGGGCGATGCGCCAGACCGTCGAGATCGTGGGATTCGCTTCACCGCGTTCGATCTGGCCGAGCAGGCTCTTGCTCACGCCCGTGACGCTTGATGCCGCATCCAGGCTGAGACCCCTTTCGGCGCGGAGGCGTTTGAGGTTCTCGCCGATTATCTGGTTCAGGTGTTCCATGGGTGATCGCCCCTCGCATGAGGCGTCGGAGTCGCACACGTCTTGTGCTACTATACCGCACGGATGGTACAACATCGTGCACGCCCGTGCAGATCGGACCCGGCCAGATGCCCGAAGAAGGCTCCAGTACGACAAGAGGCATATGGCAGGCGATCGGGGCGTTCACCATATGGGGTCTGTTCCCCATTTATTGGAAGGCGCTGACCGGAATCCCGGCATCCCAGCTCGTCGGCCACAGGATCGCGTGGTCGTTCGCGCTGCTGATCATCGCAGTGTTCGTGCGAGGGCAGTGGCGCACGCTGCGCCAGGCAGTCACTCAGCCTCGCACAGTGCTGGCCTACTTGACGGCGGCGGTCATGGTCTCGGCGAACTGGCTCATCTTCGTGTGGGCCGTCAACGCGGGCTATGTGGTGGAATCGAGCCTCGGATACTTCATGAACCCGCTCATAAGCGTCCTGCTGGGCGCCGTGCTTCTGAAGGAGCGACTGCGCGCCCTGCAATGGACGGCGATCGCGCTGGCCGCGGTGGGCGTGGCGGCACTCACCCTCGACTACGGACGCCCACCCTGGATCGCACTCGCGCTCGCATCGACCTTCGCGACCTACGGCTTGGTCAAGAAGCTGGCGCCGCTCGGTCCAGTGGTCGGCCTGACGTTCGAGACCGGGCTCCTGTTGATCCCCGCCGTGGCATATCTCGCCCTGGCCGAACGGGCGGGTACCGGGGCGTTCCTGCACTCGAGCGCCACCACGACCGTGCTGCTGATGGGTGCCGGCGTGGTGACGACGGTTCCGCTGTTGCTGTTCTCCTCAGCGGCCAAGCAGATCCCGCTGTCGGTCCTCGGCCTCGTGCAGTACATCACCCCTACGCTGCAGTTCCTGGTCGGGGTGTTCCTGTTTCACGAGGCGGTGTCGCGCTACGCCCTGCTGGGGTTCGGCGCTGTCTGGGTCGCGCTGGCGATCTTCGGGGCTGAGGCGTTGACGCGTCGGGCACCCGTGCCTGTCGTGGCCGACTAGGCCCGGCCCGCACCATGGCGATGATGCCTCCGGCCGCGTTCGATCGGCCGCGTTCGATCAGCCGAGGTCGAACCGGTCGAGGTGCATGACCTTGCTCCATGCCGCCACGAAGTCGCCCACGAACTTCTCCTTTGAGTCGTCGCAGGCATAGACCTCCGCCAACCCCCGGAGTTGTGAGTTCGAGCCGAAGATGAGGTCGACCCGCGTGCCGGTCCACTTGAGATCGCCCGTGGCCCGATCGCGGCCCTCGAACGCACCCTCGTCACCCGCGGCCGCCTTCCACACCGTGCCCATGTCGAGCAGGTTCACGAAGAAGTCGCTGGTGAGAGTCTCGGGCCGCGCGGTGAAGACGCCATGCGGGGACTGCCCGACGTTGGCGTTCAAGACCCGCATGCCGCCCACGAGCACCGTCATCTCGGGCGCGGTCAACGTGAGCAGTTGCGCGCGGTCGACCAGAAGTTCCTCCGCCGACACGGTGTACGCCGCCTTGAGGTAGTTGCGGAACCCGTCCGCCACCGGCTCGAGCGCGGCGAACGACTGAGTGTCGGTCTGCTCCTGGGAGGCGTCGGTGCGCCCCGGCGAGAACGGCACCGTCAACTCGTGCCCGGCGTTCTTGGCAGCCTGCTCGACACCCGCGCATCCACCCAGGACGATCAGGTCGGCCAGCGAGACCGCCTTGCCTCCCGACTGCGCGTCGTTGAACTCCTTCTGGATGCCCTCGAGGGCCTGCAGCACGGTCTGGAGGTGGGCCGGCTGGTTGACCTCCCAGTCCTTCTGCGGGGCGAGACGGAGACGCGCCCCGTTCGCGCCGCCGCGCTTGTCGGAGCCGCGGAAGGTCGACGCCGACGCCCACGCCGTTGAGACAAGCTGCGAGACCGACAGTCCTGAAGCGAGGATCGTGCCCTTGAGGGAGACAACGTCCTGCGGATCGATCAGCTCGTGGTCGGTCGCTGGGACGGGGTCCTGCCAGATGAGCTCTTCCGCGGGCACCTCCGGGCCGAGATAGCGCGAGCGCGGGCCCATGTCGCGGTGGGTCAGCTTGAACCAGGCGCGAGCGAAGGCGTCCGCGAACTCCTCGGGGTTCGCATGGAACCGTCGCGAGATCGGCTCGTAGATCGGGTCCATGCGCATCGCCATGTCCGCGGTGGTCATCATGGTGGGCACCCGTTTCGAGGGATCGTGGGCGGACGGCGCGAGGGCCGTGTCGGCCGGGTCCTTCGGTTGCCACTGTTGGGCGCCGGCGGGGCTCTTGGTCAGTTCCCATTCGTGGCCGAACAGCATGTCGAAGTAGCCCATGTCCCACTGGATCGGGTTCGGCGTCCAAGCGCCTTCCAGGCCGCTGGTTATGGCGTCGCCCCCTTTGCCGGTGCCGAAACTGTTGGCCCAGCCGAGCCCCTGCTCCTCGATGCCGGCGGCTTCGGGCTCCGGGCCGAGGTTCGTGTCGGGCGCGGCGCCGTGGCATTTGCCGAACGTGTGTCCGCCCGCGGTGAGCGCGACCGTCTCCTCGTCGTTCATGGCCATGCGCGCGAAGGTCTCGCGGATGTCGCGGCCCGATGCGACCGGATCGGGCACACCGTTCGGACCTTCCGGGTTCACGTAGATCAGACCCATCTGCACGGCGGCGAGGGGTTTCTCGAGGTCACGGTCGCCCGAGTAACGCGTGTCTCCAAGCCACTCGCGCTCGGCGCCCCAATAGATGTCCTCTTCGGGCTCCCACACGTCGACGCGCCCACCGCCGAAGCCGAAGGTCTTGAAGCCCATCGACTCGAGAGCGGCGTTGCCCGCGAGGACCATCAGGTCGGCCCAGGAGATCTGGGCGCCGTACTTCTGCTTGATAGGCCACAGCAGACGACGCGCCTTGTCGAGGTTCCCGTTGTCCGGCCAGCTGTTGAGCGGCGCGAAACGCTGCGTGCCCGAGGAGGCACCGCCGCGGCCATCGCCCGTGCGGTACGTGCCGGCGCTGTGCCAAGCCATCCGGATGAAGAGCCCGCCATAGTGACCGTAGTCGGCCGGCCACCATTCCTGCGAGTCTGTCATGAGCGCGTAGAGATCGTTCTTCAATGCCGCCAGGTCGAGTTTCCCGAACTCCGCGGCGTAGTCGAAGCCCTCGCTCATCGGGTCGCCCAGGGACGAGTTCTGGTGGAGCACCTTGAGGTTCAACCGGTTCGGCCACCAATCCCGGTTCGATGTACCGCCCGCCGCGGTGGCGGCACTGCCGGTCACCGGACACTTGCTCTCTTCAGTCATCTCGACTCTCCCTTTCTCCCGTGCGTGCAAATCCAAGAGGAGGCCGACGGTCACGAACCGATCGAGCCCAGCACGACGCCCCATGTCACTTCTCATGACACATCCCCGGATCGTGCGCGGCTCAATCCGAGGGGCCGGGAACGCCGGCCGCAGTCAGGCATCCGCACCGGCGGGGTTCGAGTCGGCGGGCCTCTTCCTTCGATTCGAGGAGGACGAGATTCGGCGACTGGTTCATGCCCAGCTTGGGGCGAGGCCTCAGTCAGCCTACATCTCTTCTCCTTGAGAATCACAAGACCAGCTCCAGCCTGCCAATGCGGCAAGGGCCGAAGCAGAGCTCGCCCACTGGCCCGCCTAGACATCCGGAGACAGCGCGTTTGACTCCGCCCCAACTGCTGGCCACTCATAGGATCCGTAGGAATCGAGCAACTCCCGCAGACGAGGCGTTGACCCAAGCGCAACGGACCATGAGCGCCCCCTGCCTTTGGAGTAACCACTCCCGGAGAACTCCACCGGTTCCGACAGCCAGAGCGTGGTCTCCTTGTGGACCCTACAGAACATCGCGACTCCAAGCTGCTGCAGCTTGCTACCAAGACTCGCGATGGAGAAGCCCCCCGCATATCGGTTGTCCGTCCAGATGCCGTCGAGGACCCTGAGCATTTCCCGGTAGTCGAACGTGGACGCCGTGTGAAGATGGGCGCTACCGGTATTGCCGAGGTTGTTCGTTCTCTTGACCGCTTCAACCCTCCATTCGTTTGCCGGGTCGGGCGGCACCCCAACAACCCAATGCTGCAAATCGAACTCGGCGTTCTCCAATTCATCCGCCTTCCGTACCATCGCGCTCATGCGGATTGGATTGAAGTTCGGAACGGCCACGACGAGAGTCGGCCTGTTGGCCGAACTGTACTCATAGCATGGCGCGTAGGGGTACACGACGTCAATGCCGTGGCTCTGGAACTCGGCGTTCTCGAACGACTGAACGAGAAGTTCACGCTCCTCATCGGCCCGCGCCGCGACACCCTCCCACTCCTCCTTCGACGGACCGTACGACGCGGCTTCACAGTATGCGATGTGCAAATCGATATCCTGCTCCATCAGGCAGAAGAACGTAGGGAAGAACACATAGGACGACATCGTACTTATGTCAAGCACCACCGAATGATTCTCGGTGCAGTTCGCATTGATGATCTCCCCCAGCTGGGCCTGGAAGTCGTGGCGCTCGTAGTTGATGGGGATGATCTTGTCTTCGCCACCGACTGCCGAACAGAATTCGTCGTAATGCTTCTCGTTGTCCTCGGCATTAGTCGGATAGCGTATCAGGCACAGTTGGCCGTTCTCGAAGGTCCCAAGCGTCGATAGGTCTGCAACCACCGCAGGCGCGCGGTCCTCAAACCCAAGTGCGGACAGAACGAGCTCGGGCCGTGCAGTCGACACAGGTATCACCTCAGGCAGATCAGCCAGCACGTCGTCTATCCCGATCTTGTGAAGGCGCACTCTAGCCCTCCTTGGGGGCGATCACCGATCGCTTGACGGCTCGGCGAAGCGAACTCACATCTAACGAGGCGATCTCAAGTTGCCGCTCCACGAAGGCCTCCGGGTTGGTAAGGAGGGACACCAGTGTCCCGCAATCGTCGACCTTTATTGGGACATCGCGAGATAGCGGCGCTTGGAATGCCGGCAAGTAGATCCTGCGCACCTGAAGCTTCTCCGTCTGACCGGTCTTCCGCGAACGGCTTGTGCGAAGACTGAAAAGCACAGACTTGGATTTGAGCGAGCGATAGAGACGGGCTTCCTCGGGGTGCGAACCGTCGAGGTCTCGCACCGCCGCCAGCCGAATGTCCAAGTGTGTCTTGCTTACAGGCTCACCCATCTTGTCTTTGCGCCGGGAACTCTTGTCGGCGACGGTCGCATTGGCGAGATACCCCAGGTAGCAGACGATATCGAACATGCGCTCGCCAAACGGGACAAGGTATCTGATCTTCCTAACCTCTTCATGTGAGAACTGCTGTATCGTCTCATGTTGTGCCTTTGGTGGAATCAGATGGGCGTCCCTGGTCCCAATACTATTGCGGACGAAGTGAACCGCCCCGGGTTCAATGGAGACTCAATTGTTTGAGTCCGGCCTCTTTGGCCGAGACTTGCTCACGATAGAACATCTCCTCGAACTCCGCCGGGGGAATGTTGCCGATGGGTTCGAGAAGTCGGCGGTTGTTGAACC
>JAGXFW010000007.1 GCA_024637035.1 Actinomycetes bacterium | reverse complement strand
TTGGCACCCTCGTGGTAGACCTTCATGCCTACCTTGGTGAGCACGTCCAGAGCCGAGAGGTAGATGTCGCGCTTGTTCTCTTCCGTGAGGAAGGAGAGGCGGCCGACTTGGGAGGCGTTACGGAGTTCTTTCACGATGCGGACTGCTCCTGTTCGGTGATGGGACGGAAGACGAGTGAGTCCCTCATCTACTCATCCCCGGGGGTGGTTTCAACGTAGTGCGCTAGATCGAGCGCGCGAAGCCGCTCCAGGGTGGGCACTCCGTGCTCGTCCCAACCCATCAGCTCGTAGAATTCGCGCACCATGAAGTCCAGGTCGACCGTACTCCCGGCGCAGGGGCCCTCGGTCAGGGGTTCCTCACAGAAGGCGGCCGGCAGAGAGTCGTCTTCCTGCTGCGCGCCAAAGCGCTGGTTGAAGAGACGTTCGATATTCAGGATGCGCTCGCCGATCTCGAAGAGCGCGGCCGGTGTGGTCTCGGTGCCGGTGATAGTGGACACGAGCCGCGCCTCCATCGCCAAGTCGTACTCATTCACCAGCGTCAAAGCGGGGATCTTGCAGAGACCGATCGAGTCGAGCACGGCGCATATCGCCATGCTCGTGCGCACCATCTGGGCCTTCCCCACGGGAGAGAGGCGGTCGGCCGCCTCTGCCGTTCCGTAGCGCTCCAGGGCCTCGTCTTCGGTGAGACTCCACTCGTGACGCGCGTAGACGCTGGTGAAGTCTCCACCCCGGCTCGACACAGCGTAGCCCAAGCCCGTGGCCGACGCACCGCGGGGGTCGAAGGCGGTGAGTTCGAGACCTTTCACGTGGAAGGCGTAGCGATCCGCTCCGCGTCCGATCCGGCGTGCGGCCTCGCGGACGCCCGCGCCCAACATCCCACCGATGCCCTCGCCGGCCGCCATCTCGCGCACGACCTTCTCCATCACCTCCACGTCGCCCCACACCAGTTCAAGCCCGTTGGTGTCGTGCGCGGTGATCATGCCCTTCTCGAACAGTTCCATGCCGAACGCCACCGCGTTGCCGGCCGATACGGAATCGAGACCGAGTCGATCACAGAGATTATGAAGGAAGATCACGGCTTCCGGATCCTCCAGGCCGCTCTTCGAGCCCCACGAAGCGATCGGCTCGAAGTCGGGGCGCTCCCCGGCGAGCCCGGCGTAGGGTCCACTCTCGATCTTCACCTCAGCCTTACAGTGCACGGGACAGCGCGAGCACGAACGGAAGCGCTCCACGTAGCGGTCCATGCTGGTGCCGTCGATGGCGGCGGCGGAGTCGAACGTGGGCCGACTGTAGTTGCGCGTGCCCAGCATGCCCATCTCGTTCGTCCAGTTCACCGCCGAGGAGGTGCCGTGGGCCGCTTTGTCCTCGTATCGAGGCGAGGCCTTGATCTTGTCGAGGTAGTCCTTGACGGCGGCCCGCACGACGGGGTCTGCCTGAGCCTTCTGCTTGTGCGGGCGCACGACCACGGCCTTCAACATCTTCGAGCCCATCACCGCGCCCATGCCGGTGCGGCCGGCGGCGTGCCCGAGTTGGGTGACGATGCAGGCGATCGGCACGAGCTTCTCTCCGGCCGGACCGATCACGAACATCACGAGGCCCTCGTCATCATACGTCGCCATGATGGCTGCCGCCGCCTCGGCGGTCTCAAGACCCCAGAGGAAGGCGGCGTCGCGAAGTTCGACCGTGTCTCCATCGATGAACAGGTACACGGGGGTGTGCGACGCGCCGGTGACCTCGATCCCTTGCAGGCCGCTGCCCCGCAAGGCGGGGCCCACTTTGCCTCCCACGCTCGAACTCCCGAGCAGCCCTGTCTGCGGCGACCGCGCGCTCACGTGCACGCGGGCGGATGTGGGGGCGGCACTGCCCGTCAGCAGACCGCAGGTGATCAGCAGGGGGTTCTCGGGTGACAGCGGTTCGGTGCCGCTGCTCAAGGAGTCGAGTAGGCGACGCGAATTGTAGCCGCGCCCGAGCAACACGGAGTCTACCGTGTGCCCATCAAGCCGGCTGCGCTCAATTGTCCCACCCGTCAGGTCGACGCGCAGGATATCCCCGAAACCCGACATCCGCTCTCCACTTCACAAACGATCCGACAACTCCCCTCCCCTGCGGTACGTGACGAGCTACCGGGGGATCAACCGGGGGAAGGCGGGAAGGCGCAGTCAGGAACGGAGGAGGTTTCCGAAAGACGTCAGCGACAGCCCGCCTCGACACAAGGGGTGGCGACACGCCACCAAGCGGTCAAACTGCGCTGAGTGGTTCGTGGGTCCAGCACTCGCAAAGCGCGCGCCAACGGACCTTGACGTCGATGAACGACGGACAGGTTCCGTCGTAGTTATGCACGATGTGCCACAAATCCCTCACCCTGCCGGGCCGCCGATGCGTACGTATAGTGAAGTACGGCCATTCTAGCAGGACGCCGGAACAAAGGGCCACCGCAAGGGACGTCCTGTCTCGAATACTGGGCGAGGATTCACGCGCCACGCCACGCCCCGCCGCGCCGCGACCCGCGGGGACTACTCGCCCGCCCCGACCTTCGTCACCCGCACCTCCACCGACTTCATCAACGGGAACCCGCTGATCGGGTCGAAGCGGTCGTCGTGGGTGAGCAGGTTCACGTTGGCCTCACTCCACCCGTGGGTTATCTGAAGCTCACCCGGCCGGATCTCCTCGGGAGACACCACGTGCACCGGTATGGTGACGTTGCCGATCCTCGAGGTGACGGTGACCGTGTCGCCTTCTGCGACCCCGAGGGCGCGAGCGTCGTCGGGGTGCATCTCCACCTCGGGTCCGGGCACCGCCGTGCGAAAGCGCGGGATATTGCGGAAGCGGCTGTGCAGGTAGAGGAGCTTCCGCGCCCCGGTCATGAGCACGAACGGGTACTCGTCGTCGGGGGTGCCGCGATACTCCGGGCTCTTGTAGACCGGAAGCTCGTCGTAGCCCAGGTCCTTCAGGTACCGGGAGGCGAACTCCACCTTGCCCGAGGAGGTCATGAACGGGCCGCGCTCGAGAGGCGGCGGCGCCAGGGGGCTGTACGTCACGCCTTCCGGATGGGCCTCCAACTCCTCGAGAGTCAACCCCGAGGGCTCGAGGAGCCACCGGTTGAGAGCAGTCTCGTCGTCCCAGGGGAAGTACGCTCCCATGTCCAGCCGGTGGGCGAGGTCGTGCCAGAACTGGTATTCGTCCTGTACGTCGGGGAAGTCGCAGACGCGACGGGTGAGCGTGACGGCTTGGTGCTTCGCGTGGGTGTGCAGCTCGCTCCGCTCGAGGAAGGACGCAGCCGGCAACACGTAGTGGGCCAGCGAGGCGGTCTCCGTCATGAAGAGCTCGCGCACCACGAGCAGATCCAGCGACTCGAACGCCTGCCGCACCCGTTCCGTGTTGGGGTTCGTGAGCAAGGGGTTGGCGCCGGTCAAGACCATCGCCCGCAGCGGATAGGGGTCACCCTCGAGGATGGCCCCCATGGCCGTCATGGTGTGGCACTCCTGGCGCAGATCGTACAGCACCGGGAAGCGGTCGGCGCCGAGGGGGCCGAGGTGCTCCAGAGGCACGTCGTCGTAGAGCGTGAGCGTTCTGAGAGGCGCCGGCTGCACGAAGCGGTTCCCGCCCTCGCGGTCCACCGCGCCCACGAGCGCGTCGAGCGAGACGACGGCCCGGATGTTGTTGACCCCGTTCTCGTGATGCTCGAGGCCATTGCCCACATACATCGATACTCTGGGCGCCGACTCGGCCATCAGCGCCGCCAGTTCGATCACCGTGGCGGCTGGGACGCCGGTCTCCTGCTCCACCATCTCGGGAGTGAACGTCGCGGCGTAGGCCGATAGCTCGGGAAAGCCGACCGTGTGCCGCTCGACGAACTCCCTGTCGTAGCCACCGGTACGGATCAGTTCCCGCATCAGACCCCAGGCCAGGGCCCCGTCGGTGCCCGGGTGCGGCTGAGCATGGACGTCTGCCCGTCGGGCGATCGCCGAGAGGCGCGGATCGACCACTACCAGCTTCGCCCCCTTGCGGCGGGCGGCGGTGATGTATTGCGTCATATTGGGGTGGGCATGCGGCGGGTTCGCTCCCCACATCACGATGACCCTGGCGTTCTCCAGGTCGGCCACGGGCCACGCTCCATCGACGAGCTTGTAGCCGAAGTAGCGCGCGGCGTAGCACATGGAGTCGTTGGACAGGTAGTTCGGGCTGCCGAAGGCGTGGATGAAGCGGCGAGCGATATCCTCCTGCTGCCCGAATCCGATCGCTTCGCCCTTCCACACGCTGACGCTGCGAGCTCCGTCGCGTTCTTTGATCTGCGTGAGCCTCGCCGCGATCTCGTCCAGGGCCTGGGCGAGGGGGATCTCCTGCCATCCGTCCGCTGTACGCTTGAGGGGGGCGAGCAGCCGGTCGGGGTGATAGGCCATGTCGATCGCAGCGCGAGCCTTGACGCAGAGCCTGCCCTTGTTCCACACGTGAGCCTTGTTGCCCACGATATCGACCATCCGTCCGTCTTCCAGGTGGACATCGATACCGCACCGGTCGTCGCACATGCGGCACAGAGTCTGCTGTACGTCCCGTTCTGTTGACACCTTCACCGCCTCCCTCTATCAAGCCGCAGAGCCTGCCTGAGCTTGGCGTCGAGCGCATCTCGCTTGAACGCGAACGCGTCGTTCTCTTCCACGTACTCGAGTGCTCCTGAGGTGCAAGAGCCGACACATCGGGGATCGCCGCCACACAAGTCGCACTTGCGGCTCACCCCATGCGTCGAATCGAAGCCGATGTTCCCGAACGGACACGCGAGCAAGCACATCTTGCACCCCGCGCAGTGGTCTTTGTCGATCTCGACCGCGCCGGTCTCCGCGTTGCGAGAGATGGCTCCCGCGGGGCACACCTCCATGCACCAGGCCTCGGCACAGTGCATGCACGTGAGAGGCACACACGCCCGCTCCGCTGGGTGGTAGTTGACTCGGATATGCGAACGCGTGCGATCGAAATCGCCGGTCTGCCGGAACGCGCAGGCATACTCGCAGTTGCGGCATGCCACGCAAGCGTCCGGGTCTACGGCCACTATGCGCACAAGTCTCTCTCCCTGATCGGTTCGTTCACGGGCCCTGGGCGGGTGCCCGCCCATGCGCGGGTGACTCCCCTGGCCACGTGCGTGCCCGCCATGACCGCCTCGACGTCTGCCACCGGCGCACGCCTGCGCACGTAGGGCCGCACGTAACCGAGGGCTCGCGCGGCTTCGGGGCCGCCCAAAGCGATCGCGCCCACGGGCACACCCTCTCGGAGAACGACCTTGAGATAACGGATCCCGGGCAGCGTATCCATGCGATACACGGTGTCACCCTCCTCGGCTGCGAAGCGGCCCAGTGAGGCCACGGTCACCCCGAACATCTCTGTGACGTTCATGCTCAGACTACCAGTGTAGGCGACCCGCGCCCCTGCCAGATTGGCCCCCGCGATCTTGCCCTGCTCGACGGCGGTGGGCCACAGGGCGTGGATCGCGCGCGGTCCACCCCCCACGATCGGCCCTCTCGCCACGTCACCAGCCGCGTACACCCCTTCGACCGCGGTCTGCATCGTGTCGTCGACCGCGATGCCCCGCCGAGCGGTCTCGACGTGGTCGGCGAGCAGGTGGTCGTTCGGACGCACACCCGTGCCCACGATCACGACATCGGCCGCGAAGTGCGGGAGGCCCTCGGCGGACACCCGCAGGACACCCTGTTCGTCGCGCGCCAAGCCCTCGGTGCGCGTGTTCGTGTGAAGATCGACGCCCGACGCAAGGATGGACGCCTGCAGGATGTGGGCGCCCTCTTCGTCGAGCACTGTAGGCAGGATCCGCTCGGCCAGTTCGATGACGGTCACCGCCAGTCCCCGCTGTCGAGCCGCCCAGGCGGCCTGCAGGGACACGAACCCGGCGCCGATGACCAACGCGCGAGCCCCTTCACGGAACAGGCGATCGAGATGTCCGGCCTCGTCGATCCGCCACAAGTGGTGGACCTCCGGCCCCTCCAACCCCGGGATCGGCGGCCGCACCGGACTGGAGCCCGGCGCGAGCAGGAGCCGGTCGAAGGGGATGGTTCCGCCGTTGGCGAGTTCCAGGCGTCTCGCCCCCACGTCGACCCGTTCCACCGTCGAACCGAGGAGTAGGTCGACATCGAGGTCGCGGTAGAACGCGGCGTCACGGATGAACAGATGGGCATACGGAACCTTACGGCGAAGAAAGTAAGGGAGCAGCACACGAGAGTATGCCGCGCAGGGCTCGCCCGAGACCACCGTGACTCTCGATTCCCGGTCGTGGGCGCGGAAGGTCTCGAGCGCGCTGATCGCCGCCGCGCCGTTGCCCACGATGGCTACGTGCCGCGGCATCACCGGTACCGGCCATGCGTCCGAACGGCCCGCGACATCACCAGCACCGGCCATGCGTCCGAACGGCCCGCGACATCAGATGCGGCAGTCGGCGGGGATGGTGGGCGTGTCGCCCAGCAGCAGTCGCGTGTACTCGGCCTGGGGATCGTCGAGGACGGCATCCACGACCCCGTGTTCCACTATGCGACCGTCCTGCATGACGGCCACCTCTTGGGCGATGCTCCGGATGAGCGCCAGGTTGTGGGTCACGAAGAGCATGCTCACCCCGGTCTCGCTCTGAAGATGCACGAGGAGTTCGATGATGGCCGCCTGCACAGACACGTCCAACCAGGAGGTCACCTCGTCGCAGATGAGCACCGAGGGCTCGGCCACCAAGGCACGCGCGATGGCCACCCGCTGCCGCTCGCCGCCCGAGAGCTGCTCCGGATACCGACTGAGAAGGGACGTATCGAGGGCGACTTGCTCGAGCACCCGCACCATGCGCTCTTCCGTGCCGTCCCGATCGAGGTCGAAGAAGATATCGATGGGCTGAGCCAGCAGCTGACGGATCGTCTTGCGGGGGTTCAGGGAGCTGTATGGGCTCTGGAAGATGTACTGGATGGCCTGACGCTCGGCGCTCGTGCGCCCGCGCGTCTCGCGGGCAAGCGTCTTGCCGTTGAACTCGATGGCTCCCTCGATCTTGAATTGATGAAGCCCAGCGATGCAGCGCGCCAGGGTGGTCTTGCCGCTGCCCGATTCGCCGACCAGGGCCAGACATCGATGCTCACACAACGTGGTGGTCACTTCGTGCAGCACTTCTTTCCGCTGGTAGAAAGCGGTCACCTCGCGCACGTCCACGACTACGGTATCCACCGTGCGACAGGGCTCCTCCGCCCGGGTCGTGGGGAACACGAGTTCCTCACCCTCGATGACCGGGAGGCCTTGCCCGACCTCCTCCCACCGCCAACAACAGACCTGATGGTCGGCATCGGGCCCCGTGTAGGGCGGGAATTCCGTAGCGCACTTATCGATGCGGCAGTCGCATCGCGGCGTGAAGGCGCAGCCGGCCACCCTGCTACCTGGGCGCGGGGCGCTGCCGGGGATGCCGCGGGGCGGCCGAACGGCATGGATGTCGGGGATCGCCGCTAGCAGTCGGCGGGTGTAGGGGTGGTATGCGCCGGTGAACAGATCGGCTCTGGGACCGATCTCCACAAGTCTGCCCGCGTACATGATGGCGATGCGATCGACCAGGCACGAGACCACGGCCAAGTCGTGGGTGACATACAGGGCCGAGACCCCGTACGAGCTTGTGAGGTGACGGACCGTCTCGAGCACGTGCGCCTGGGTGGTCACGTCCAGCGCCGTCGTAGGCTCATCCAGCACGATGATCTTGGGCCGGTTGGCCATGGCCATGGCGATGACCACACGTTGCTGCTGGCCGCCCGAGAGTTGGTGCGGATACCGGCGCATGAAGGCCCTGTCGCTCGGAAGAAGCACCTCGTCCATCATCTCCACGAGACGAGCCTGCCGCTCGGCGTGCGAGGAGCCGAACGAGTGCTCGTTGAGGATCTCCATCAGCTGGTCGCCGATGCGCAACGCCGGGTTGAGTGAGGCCGACGCATCCTGAGGAACGTAGGAGATCAGGCCGCCGCGCACCTTGCGCAGTTCGGGACGCGAGAGTGAGAGGATGTCCGTGCCCGCGATCTCTATGCGGCCGCCGGCCATCTTGGCCCCGCGCCGCTGATATGCGAGCAGGGAGGTGGCCGCCGTGGTCTTGCCCGAGGCTGACTCCCCCACGAGACCGAGCACTTCGCCCTCGTGGATGACGAACGACACCCCGTCGTCGATCTCGATGCCGGATGGATCGAGGACCACCCGAAGGTCTTCGACGGTGAGCACGATATCCGACCGCGCGCCGCTCATGCCTGCGCCGTGTCTCGATCGATGCCGACCATGGCGCGCGAAAGACCGTCGGCTATGAGATTCGCGCTGATGGTGAGCGCACCGATCATCAAGACGGGCGCCAGCACCACCCACGGTTGGGTGATGATGGCGATGCGGTTCTCATTGATCATGAGCCCCCAGTCGGCGGCAGGCGGCTGCATCCCGAACCCGATGAACGACAAAGCCGCGATCATGATGATCGAGTAGGTGAGACGCAGGCCGAACTCCACCAGCAGAGGGCTGCTGATGTTGGGCAGCACCTCGTAGAGGAGGATCTTCCGCCTGGGCACACCCACAGCCGCGGCGGCCCGGACGAAGTCGCGGGCCACCACCTCCACCGTAGCAGCGCGCGTCACCCGCGCGATGCGGGGCATGTGCGAGACACCCACCATGAGTACGATCAGCCACAGACGAGGGCCGAGGATGGAGACGAACAACATGGCGAGCACAACCGATGGGAACGCCAAGACCACGTCGAGCACGCGCATGATGGCCTCGTCGACGACACGGCGCGCGTAACCTGCCACCAGACCGAGCGACACGCCGAAGACCGTTCCGATGACGGTCGCGGATATGCCCAGCACGAAGACGCTCAGTCCGCCATACAACACACGCGTGAGCACGTCGCGCCCCAAGAAGTCGGTGCCAAGCCAGTACGCAGTCGAAGGATCCGAGAACGGCCGCCCCACGAACTCGGTGGGCGTGTAGGGGGCCACGAAGCGTCCGAAGAGCGCGATCAGCAACAGCAGGGCGAACATGACCGTGCCGACCTTGGTGCGTCGCAGACCCCACGCCTCCACAAGGGTCTGCACCCACTCGCGGCGGCGCGGAGCGCTCGGCCCGGAGACTGCACCCTCGGCCGGGACCAGCTCAGGATCGATGTTCATCGGAGACCCGTCCGCAGGCGAGGACTGATGAGGATGGTGACGATGTCGGCCATGAGGTTCAGAAGCACGTAGATCGCCGCCATCAGCAGCACGAGCGCCTGCACCACAGGCATGTCACGGTTCGCCACCGCGTCCACGAGGCCGGCGCCGACCCCCGGGAAGGTGAAGAGGTACTCCACTGTGACGATACCCCCGGCCAGCCACGCGATGTTGATGGCGATCACCTGGATGGTCGGAACGATGGCGTTGGGCAGCGCATGGTGCCACAGCACCCGCGGCTCCGATACACCCTTCAGCCGAGCCATCATGACGTACTCGCTCTCGAGCACCTCGACGGTCGACGCACGGAGCATACGACTCACGTAGGGTACGACCGCCAGAGCCAGAGTGATCACCGGTAGCACGAAGAGCGTCATCTGTCCTGAGAGCGGCATCAGAGAGTTCACGTTGGACACCGATGGCAGCCACTTGAAGACGGCCGTCGCGAAGACCAACACCATGATGATGCCGATCACGAACTCCGGCAAGGAGGCCAGACTGAGGTTGGCGATGTTCACCACGTTGTCGAACTTGGAGTCTCGCCAGATGGCGCTGAGTGACCCGAGCAGGATCGAGATAGGGATGCTGACCAAGGCCGCAAAGAGCACGAGGATGGCCGAGTTGACCACCCGCTTGCCGATGAGATCGGTGACGTTCGCCCCCGCACCCACCAGCGACTTCCCTAGGTCGCCGCGAACGACTCCTCCCAGCCAACTCGCGTACTGCTCCACGAGGGGGCGGTCGAGCCGGAGCTGCTTGCGCAGCGCCTCGTAGCGCTCCGTGTCCGCGGAGTCTTTGCCCAGGATAGCCTTGGCCGCGTCACCCGGTAGCGCCTGGGTGGCCGCGAACACCACGACAGATACGAGGAGCAGGGTCAATACGCCCAGCCCCAGGCGCATGAACAGTATCTTCAGCAGTGGGGGCATGGGGTGACTCCTAGAGCGACCGGCCGGCAAGATGCCGGCCGGTCGCCTTTACTACAGTGGTCGGATGCGTCACGCAAGCGATACGAGCCGGTACCGGGAACCCCCGGCAGCCGAAGCGAGACCCGAGAAGTCGGGCTCTGCACCCTGCACGTTGGCCGCGTGGGCATCGACCTGCATGTCGAACCCGTACACGATGTAGCCGCCCTCTTCATGCTCGAGAGTCGCGGCTTCTCCGATCAGCTCGTTCCGCTTGGCGTCGTCGACGGTCCCGAAGGCCTCTTCGACGAGCGATACGTACTTCTCGCTGGTCTCCCCGAAGTGCGTCTCGTTGTAGATCGCGCCGGGCAGAGAGCCGAAACCGGCCTGGGCGAGGTAGCCGCGCGTGCCCCAGTTGTCCATGGCGAACGGGTACTTGAGATACTCGTCGCCCCAGAAGACGTCGCCATTGACCTCATCGACCTGGACGGTCACGCCGGCGCCCTTGGCCTGCTGCGCGAACACCGTGGCCGCCGCGGGCGCGCCGCTGCTGACCGACGTGGAAGTGGTGAGCTTGATACTGAGATCCTCTTGGCCGGCTTCTTTGAGAAGCGACTTGGCCTTCTCCAGATCCTGCTCGCGCTGCGGCAGGTCGGGATATCCCGCGTCGAACGGCCCGTACATGTCGTTGCCGACCCACTGGAGGCCGTCGGCCGCCTGGGCGATCATCTCGGGACGGTTGACGATCAGCCGGAAGGCTTGGCGCACCCGTACGTCGTCGAACGGTTTCGCCATGCAGTTCATCGTGAAGGGGATCCAGGAGCCGGTCTTGGCCTCGAGGAGGGTGAAGCCCGCGCCGGTGGCGATATCGCGCTGCGCTCCGGCGATCATCTGGCAGTAGTCGGCGGCGCCGCCGAGCAAGGCGTTCAACTGGGCGGTGGTGTCGGCGAACTCGATGATCGAGAGCTGATCGACGTAGGGGCCGCTGTCCCGGCGCCAGTAGTTCGGGTTCTTCGCGAAGACGGCCTGGATGCCGGGCTGGAAGTCGCCGGGAGCCGCCAGCATGAAGGGGCCGGTGCCGATGGCGCCGTCGCCCGCCTTGGGATCATAGCCAACGGGGACGATGCCGGCGCTGTAGGCGGAGAGCGCTTCCGGGAAGATCGCATTCGCGACTTCGAGCTCGAAACGTACGGTGAGGTCATCCACCTTCACGATGCCGTTCGGAGTGAGCCCGCGCAACTGCTTCGCCGCCAGCCCCGGGTTGTCCGGGTCGAGGATCCTCTTGAACGAGTACACCACGGCGTCCGCATTGACCGCTGAGCCATCGTGGAATACCAGGTCGCTCTTGAGTCTCACAGTGAACTGCTTGCCGTCGGCGTTGGGCTCTAGCATCTCAGCCAGGGCCATGCCGAGTACGCCCGCTTGGTCGAACTCGAGCAACGAGTCGTACATGTTGAAGCGCATGGCCATCGACGGCGTAGTCAGAGCAGGGCCGTGGATGTTCAGATCTTCCTTCGCCGAACCCGCGCCGGCAGCAACCCTCAGGTGGCCGCCCATCTTGATGGCCCCGACGCCCCCGGCGGTGGTCGTCGTCGTGGTCCCGCTGCTGCCGCATCCCCCCAGGACAGGGCCGAACGTCGCCCCAACGACGACCGCGGCCGCGCCCTTCAGCAGATCGCGCCGGGTAATGTTCCGGGCGAGATATCCCGGCTGCAGACCGCTACCTTTGTCGCTCATGCGCTCTCCCTAGTCTGTTTGCGTAGATGGAACTCGATGGCCCTGTGGGCCAAGCGTGCTACATCCTCCAAGACGCACAGGACGAAAGCAAGCGGGGAAGACGCGCCGTCTCGCATTTCGGACGACCACTTCCGCGCCGGGCCACGTGATCAGCCCCCGCGTAGGACGTTCCGCGCACGGGGGCCCCTACATGTTCATCTCGATGATCTGCTCCACGGAGAAGTCGTGCACCTGAAGGTACTGCTTGACCACCTCTTCTAGCGCGCGGATCGGGACGGGGCCCACCAGTTCGGCCCCGGCCACCGTCACGCCGTGGCGGGCCGCCTCGAAACGGATGGTCTCGAGCACCCGGGGGATCGGCGTACCCTCGTAGTTGGTGAGGTTCATGGATACCTGCACCATGCCGGTGCCCTCCAAGGATAGGCCCATGCCCCGTACGTACCGATAGCCACCGTCCTTGTTGCGTACCGCCTTGGCTATACGTGTGGCGATCTCGAGGTCGTCGGTGCGCAGGTTCACGTTGAAGGCCACGAGGGGGAAGCGAGCCGCCACCTGGACGCTGCCCGTGGCCGGGTTGAAGACCGCGGGGCCCTCGTCGGGGGCCCAGGCCGGGTCTTGAAGCTTGGCCGCCAGGCCTTCGTACTCGCCCTTGCGCACATCGACGAGGTTGCTCCTCTGTGGAGACGTGGCCGCGTCCTCATAGTAGTAGACGGGGATGCCCTTCTCGCCCACGAACCGGCCGAAGCGACGAGCGATCTCCACCGCCTCCTCCGTGGTCGTGGAGCCCACCGGGATGAACGGCACCACATCGATCGCCCCCATGCGCGGGTGGCCACCGGTTTGCGTGCTCATGTCCACGAGTTCGAACGCGAGGTCGGCCAGCCGCTTGGTCGCCTCCAGGACCGCCTCGGGATCGCCCAAGTACGAATAGACCGAGCGATTGTGGTCCCCATCGAAGGAGAGATCCACCAACTTGACGTTCGGGTCTTCCCTGATCGAGTCGGCGAGCCGCTCGACCTTGGCGGCATCTCGGCCCTCGCTGACGTTCGGCACGCACATGAGCTTCTTCACAGTCACTCCTCTGTCGGGTCGAGCTGAGCGCGAGCGGCGAGAGAGCCGCGAAGACTCGTCGCCTCCCGCCTGAGTTCCTCCACCATCTCCCGGTCTGCGATCAGCGGGAGATTGATCTCGATGTTCGCCACACACCCGATCACTGCGGTCTCGGCGAGCAGAAGCCCGACCGCGAGATCGGACGATGCGTTGGGGTTCGACGCGCCCTCCAGTTCGGCGCACAGTCTCCACACACGGTGGGCCGCCCTGGCGTTGTCGCGAGGCACCATGGCAGCGCCTACCATCGCCCGCTGGATGGCCGCGTCTCGGGAACTCTCGCTCGCGGGGTCGTCATGGGGCAGGCGGTACGCCTGCACGACGTTCCGGTACGCGTCGGCATCCGCGTAGGCGCCGCGATGTAACTCGATCGCCAAGCCGTCGGCCTGGTGCGCGATGGCTACACAGCGAGCGGAGTCGAGTCCGAAAGCGCCGCTCTCCGAGAGTCGGGCCACCAGACCCGCCAGCCCGGCGGCCATGGCCCCGGCGAGCGCGCCCGCGGAACCGCCTCCCACGGTGCGGTCCCGGGAATCGATGATGCGATCCAGGATGGTCGGATCGGCCGCGGAACCTGCCGCGCCTGTCGGCGCGTCCGTGGTGGCACCGCTTGCGGCGCCGCCTGCACCGCCGGCCTTCGCGCTGCCGGCACCGCCGGCCTTCGCGCCCGTATCTATGCCGTCCGTCATGCCGCTAGCCTCCACACGGGGAGACGTGGTCGACCACGACCCGCCCCCTCTTGACGACCTGCTCCACCACATTGCCGCCCAGCCGATAGATAACGTGCTCGAAGGTGGGTACACCCCAGATCTGCAGGTCGGCCAACTGACCTGGTGCAATGGAACCTCGATCTCGCAAGCCAAGGGCGTACGCCCCTCCACGGGTGGCCGCCCAGGCCGCCTCTGCGGGACTCATCGCATAGCTGCGGCAGGCCAAGGCCATGACGAACTGCTGCGATTCCACCCAACAACCCGGACAGATGTCGGTGGCCAAGGCCAGAGTCATGCCTTCTTCGATCATGGCCCGGGCATCGAATGGGCGTGGGTGCTTCACGGCGAAGTCGAGGGCCGGCATGATCACCCCCACCACGCCGGCATCGGCTAGCGCGCGCATGACGGTGCGCGGTGTGTAGTTGAGGTGGTCCACCGAGACGGCCTTCATCTCGGCGGCCAGATCGGAGCCGCCGATGTACGAGTAGGCGTCGGCGTGGATCTTGGGCTCCATGCCCGCGTCGCGAGCAGCGGCGAGGATACGGCCCGATTCCCCAGCCGTGTAGTAGCCCTCGTCGCACCAGACGTCTGCGAACTCGGCCAAGTCGGCGGCCGCGACCCGCGGGATCATCTCGTCGATGAGACACGCCAGGTAGGAGTCGCGCGACATGTCGTCCGGGAACCCGTGCGCTCCCAGGAAGGTGGAGAGCACGTCCACGGGGCTGTTCGCGTGAAGCGCCCGATTGGTCTCGAGCAGCAGCAGTTCAGACGCGGTGGAAAGCCCATAGCCACTCTTACTCTCGACGGTGGTCGTGCCACTCGCGAGCATCCCGCGCAGGCGGGCGGCCGCAGAATCGAAGAGCTCGGCCGCGGAAGAGGCGCGGGTGCGCCCCACGGTGGCCATAGGGCCGGTCTTCAGACCCCTCTCCCCCAGCATCGCTCGCAGCGCGGCCGGATCGCTCACGCTCATCTTGGCGGCATACTCCTCCACCCGCGATCCGCCGAACACCAGGTGGGTGTGACAATCGACGAAACCCGGAGCCACCACGCGGCCGGCAGCGTCGATCACCTCGGCCTCGGCGCAATCGACGGTGGCTTCGACCGCTTCCCGACTGCCCACAGAAACGATGATCTCGCCGGCGATGGCGATCCACGCGTTCTCGACGATGCCCGCATCGTAGGGAGCGCCGGCGCAGGTGAGCACCTGCGCCGCGTCCTTGATCAGCAGGTCCGCCCGTGGACGGGGCACGTCGCCGGAGCCGGATCCATCGGCGGCGGTCACTCCTCCGCCGACTCCAGATCCTTCGGCCCGAAGGTCGCTTTGGGCGTCCACCACAAGGGCACCTTGATGCTCTCCGAGGTCAGCGCGCCCTTGCCGTTCGCTACGTCCTTAGCCGTCTGGTAGCCGGCTTGGGCGTGGCGCACGATCCCGATGCCCGAATCGACCGTGAGGCACACGGAGAGCCTGAAGTCGGCCTCTTCCGTGCCGTCGGCGATCATGGTCACTCCGGTGTGAACCGCTTCACCCATGGAGTAGTTGGCCTGCTGCGCGATGAGATCGCTCATGCCCACGGCGTTCAGCAGCCCGTTCAGCATTGGCCAGTCGGAGATCAGGTCGCCGCCGTCGAGCATGTTCTCGGACTCGAAGGTGGGGTTGACGATGGAGCCGGAGTCGAGGTTGTCACGGGAGAACGCGACGGGACCCTTCACCTCGCCTTTCTTGATCAGCTCGTTCACGGCGAGGCCGAACGCCTTGCGCTGGCCGAAGCCCAGGTAGCAGATACGGGCGGGGAGCGCCTCGATCGGGATGTGCTCCCGGGCGAGCGAGATCCAGCGGGTGACCAGGAGGTCGTCCGCGAACATCTCCATACACAGGTCGTCGAGCCGAGCCAGGTCGCTCGCCTCACCCGAGACGCAGGTCCAGCGGAAGGGGCCGCGCCCTTCGCAGAAGAGCGGGCGGATGTACGCGGCCACGAAGCCGGGGATAGTCATGGCCTCGTCGTTGGGCATGCCGGCGTCGCGGCACTCCTTGCGGATGCTCGTGCCGTACTCGAACGTCGAGACGCCCCGGGCGTGGAACTCGTTCATAGCGCGGAGCTGGCGGATCATGCTCTCGCGGGCCAATTCCAGGTAGCGTGAGCGGTCGGAAGCCCGCAGGGCGTCGGCCTCGTCGGGCGTGAATCCCGAAGGGATGTACGAGATGGGATCGTGGCACGGGCACATCTCGGTGACGATGTCCGGCAGGAAGCCCATCGCCAGGGCTTCTTCGAACAGGTCGGCGGCGTTGCCGACCACGGCGATGCCCAGCGGTTTGCGGGCGGCCGCGTACTCCTGTGCCAGAGTGATCGCCTCGGCGAGAGAACCCACCATGACATCGGTGAACTTCTTCTCGATACGCCTCTTGATGACGCGCTCGTCGGCATCGATGACGATACCCACGCCACCGTGCATGGTCATCGCGCGGGTCTGATTGCCACCCATACCGCCGGCGCCGGCCGTGAGGAGGATGCGGCCCACGAGCGAGTCGTCGAAGCACTTGCGGGCGATGGCCGAGAGCGTCTCGAAGGTGCCCTGGATCACGCCTTGGGTGCCGATGTACTCCCACGGGCCCGCCGTGTACTGGGCGAACATGGTGAGGTTCTTGTCCTGCAGGTCGTAGAACGTGGGCCAATCGGCCTTCATGATGTTGGTGTTGGCCATGACCACGCGGGGAGCCAGCTTGTGGGTCTGGAAGATCGCGACCGGCATGCCCGATTGCACTACGAGGGTCTCGTCGTCTTCGAGAGCGAGGAGCGACTCCACGATGGCGTGGTATGACTCCCAGTTGCGCGCGCACTTCCCGATGCCCCCGTAGATGACCAGCTCTTCTGGCTTCTCGGCGAGCTCCATGTTGTTCTCGAGCATCCTGAGGATGGTCTCTTGCTTCCACCCCTTACAGCGGAGTTCCGGCCCCCGCTGAGCACGTACGGAATAGAGGATCTCCGGCTGTGTCATCTGTTCTTCGCCTCCCGTGGACGGGTATCGGATCGCGGACAGTGTCGGATCGCGGGCAGTGTTCGGTCGGTGACGGGGCTCTCGCGGACCCCGGATATCATGCTACGTCCAGACTGGACCCATGCGCCTTCCGGGTCAACAAGCGTCGACCGTGCTTCCAGGATATGGGAAACCCTTTCCCGTGCTTTGCTCAAGCGCGCCGCACCGCTATGCTGGGTGGGATGGGCTGCCTCTCGCTCCGAGAGGAAGGGAGCTTTGGTATGAGCGACGACGTAGGGTCCACGGGTGTGACCACGGCGCGGGCCGTGGGCAGGGCGCTCGACGTCTTCGAGTTCCTGTGCCAACGGACCCATCCGACTTCGGTGACTACGTTGGTGGACGCGTGCGGCATCCCGAAGTCGAGCCTGTACAACCTGCTGGGCGTTCTGCGCGAGAGGCGGTACCTCACCCACGACAGCGAGAAGCGCGGGTGGAGCATGGGGCCGCGACTGTTCGAACTCGGCTCCGACGAACCCCTGTTCATCCACGCGCTGGCGGTTCTCAAGGCGTTCGACTCCCCGGCGCTGTCGTTGGCGCCTCCGGTCATCGCCGAGCGCTCGGGCCTCCCAGCCGCCGTCGTATCGGCCATCATCCCGCTGATGGAGCAGAACGATCTCTTGAAGGCCCACCCCGATGGCACCTACTCGCTGGGCCTCGAGCTGGTGAGTCTCGCCTCGCGGGTGGGGGTGGTCGATCGGCTGCGCATAGTCGCCAGACCCCATCTCATCCAGCTGCGAGATGCCGTGATGGAGACCGCCAATCTCATCGTGCTCGATTCGGACGAGGGCATCTATGTCGACCAAGTGGAGAGCCGCTACCCTCTGCGGTTCGCCGAGTGGGTCGGAAGGCGCATACCGCTGGAGGGCACGGCCACGGGGCGGGCTTTCGCCGATCCGTCGAGCGCCCACTCGGTCTCGGATGTCATCACGGGCGGGGTCACCGCGGTCGCCGCGGCTATCGCGGGCGCGTCGCCGCCCGCGGTGATCAACGTGATCGGACCGACCGCTCGCATGGAGGAGTTCGGCATACCGCGCACCATGAACATCACGGAGGGGGTGGCCGCGGCCATCTCCCGTCGCCTCAGGTCCGCGTGACATCTGCCTGACATCGGTCTGAGGTCCACCGCGGCGCGTGCGACCCGGCGGCCCCGCTCAGCCCCGAGGCGGCGGCGCGACCGTGCAACCCGCGCCTACTCAGACAACGCCCCCAGAAGCCGCCCATCCCGTATCAGCACGGCGATGCTCTCGATGTCGCCGTCCATCTCTCGGTCCGCTTCCAGCCGAGCGACCTTCTCTCGAATCAGCGCGCATACCCGCTGGGACGGAGGAGCCGGCTTCCGCTCGCGGAACTCGACGCCCTGGCACCCGCACATCAGCTCGATCGCGAAGACGTGCTGCACGTTGCCGAGCACCTCGCGGGCCTGCCGCGCCGAGATCGTGCCCATGCTGACGTGGTCTTCCTGGTTGGCCGACGTGGGGATCGAGTCCACGCACGCCGGATGCGCCAGCACCTTGTTCTCGCTCACCAGGGCCGCCGCCGTGTACTGGGCCACCATGTAGCCGTCGTTGATGCCACCCTCTTCGATCAGGAACGCCGGCAGGCCGCCGCTCAGAGCAGGGTTCATCAACCTCTCGGTGCGGCGCTCGGAGATGTTCGCCAGCTCAGCCAGGGCAATGGTCAAGAAGTCCATCGCCAGAGCGACGGGCTGCCCGTGGAAGTTGCCACCGGAAAGCACTTCACCCTCATCGGGGAACACGAGCGGGTTGTCTGTGGCGGAGTTGATCTCGGTCTCGATCACGCCCCGAACGTAGGCGATGGCGTCGCGGGAAGCTCCATGCACCTGGGGCATGCAACGGAGGGCATACGCGTCCTGGATGCGCCCGTGCGTGGCGCCTTCGATGATCTCGCTCCCCCGTAGCAGCTTCCGCAGGTTCCGCGCGGTCGTCAGCTGGCCGGAGTGTGGCCGGCTCGCATGGATGCGATCGTCGAATGCGAACGGCACCGCCTCCAGAGCCTCGGCCGACAGGGCTCCCGCGATGTCGGCCACGTCGGCCAATCTCTCGGCGTCGTATACGGCCAGGGCGCCGACCGCCGACATCGCCTGCGTACCGTTGGAAAGCGACAGACCCTCCTTGGCCTTGAGGCGCAGCGGCTCTATGCCGGCCTGCTCCAGGGCGACGGCACCGGGCAGCAGTTCACCCTCGTACCAGGCCCTCCCGCCCCCGAGCAGGACCACCGCCAGGTGCGAGAGCGGCGCGAGGTCGCCACTCGACCCCACCGAACCCTTCTGCGGCACCACGGGGTGCACCCGCTTGTTCAGCATCTCCACGAGACCGTCCACCACGATCGGCCGCACGCCGGAGTTGCCCTTGGCCAGCGAGTTGGCCCGCAACAGAAGCATGGCCCGCACCACCTCGACAGCGAATGGCTCGCCCACGCCGGTACAGCAGCTGACCACGAGGTTCTTGGACAGGAGGTCGAGGCGGTCTTCCGAGATGACCACGTCGGCGAACTTGCCGAACCCGGTGTTCACCCCGTATACCACGGCGCCGCCGCCCAGCACCTCCTCGATGACCTCTCGCGAGCGTTCCATGGCGCGGCGCGCCTCGGGTGCCACTTCCGCGATCTCACCGCCCCGGGCGACGCGCACCACGTCGTCTATCGTGAGACTGCTGCCATCGATGCTGACGGTCATCTGCGTGCCCCTTTCACCCGACGAGTTCCCGCATCAACGCCACGGCTCCCGGAGCATCGGACGCGTAGCCGTCGGCCTCCGACTTATCGGCGTAGGACTGCGTGACGGGCGCGCCCCCGAGGACGAACTTCACGTCGATCCCCGCCGCTCGGGCCGCCCTGATGTTGGCGCCCATGAGGGGCATGGTCGTGACCATGAGGGTGGACATGGCGATGATGTCGGCGTCGTGCTCGCGGGCCGCCTCGATGAACGTCTCGGTCGCCACGTCGACGCCCAAGTCCACGACCTTGAAGCCGGCGCCCTCTAGCATCCAGGCCACCAGTGTCTTGCCGATGTCGTGGAAGTCGCCCTTGACCCCGCCGACTACGACGGTGCCCTTGCCCCCCTCCTCGCCGTCGAGAATATGGGGCCTGATCACATCCAGCCCGGCCTTCATCGCGTCGGCCGCGAACAGGATCTCGGGGATGAACATCTCGCCCGAGCTCAGCCTGCGCCCGGCCTCATCCATGGCCGCGGTGAGGACGTCGTTGAGGATGGTGGCCGCGGGGGTGCCCGCTTCCATCTCGGCCCTCACGAGTTCCGGGGTGAGATCGACGTCTCCGTCGAGTATGGATTGCTTGATCTCTTCGAACGGCACTGGTTCTCCTCTCACGGAACGAGGTGCTCGTCGGCCCGCTTCACGATGCGGTCCATCTCGCGGATCGTGTCGTCGGGGAGTTCTAGGGGACTGAGGGTGCCGCGCATCTCGCGGTACGCGTCCACGGCCCGCGCGTACAGATCCTTGCTCCCCTTCTCCTGCCAGGTATCCAGGGGGTCGGCCACGAACAGATCGGGCCGTACCGCGTCACGGCAGTGGTCGCGCGTGTGTCGCTGCCTCAGGTAGTGGCCGCCCGCGCCGGCTGCGAGGATGGCGTCCATGGCGAGGGTGTCCTCGTCGACCCTCACGCCGGCGATCGCCCGCTTCACGTTGACCACGAGGCGGTCGTCGATGAGCAGCTGCACCGGGCTGGCGAGGTTGGAGCCGCCGAGACGGCCGGCTCCATAGTTGATGTCGGTGCCGGCCATCGCGCACATGGCCGACTGCAGGTTCTTGCCGGCCACCATCTGACCGTCGGAGACGTACGAGTCGCCGCCCATCGACGAGGTCCACACGGGCAGCCCCAGGCCCTCCTTGACCAACTGCGAACCAGCCGCCTGGGCCAACAGGTTCTCGGGCGACGACATGAGAGCGTTCCCGGTGGACATGTCCAGACCGTAGTTGTACACGCAGGGGATCGCAGGGTGGCCGGGACTCATCAGCTGGGTCATCACGATCATAGAGAGGATCTCGGCGGCAACCAGCACGGCGGTGCCGGCGATGGTCGCCGGGCCCGTGCCCCCGGACATCACAAGGCTCGCGGGCGCCACCGGCACACCATACTTGCAGGCGAGAATGATCGTCTCCAGATCCATCTCCTTGAAGACGAGGGGCGAGAGCGCCGTCGGGTGGATCGCCGCCAGCGGGCGGTCGCGTAGGGCCTCGGCCGAACCCGCCCGGGTCAACAGCAACTCGAAGAGGTAGGGCAGGCTCTCAAGACAGTAGGCGAGGATCGCAAGCGGCTTGGACGTGTTCTGCAGCTGGATGTTCAGCCCGTGCACGTCGGCGGATTCTGCCGGCACGTCCATGGGGGTCTGGATCGCGCAGATGTCGATGTTGCCGAGCCTCTCGATCAGCTGGCACCACTCGGTGTAGGAGTCGTGCGTCACGTCGACGAACCCGTTCGTGTCGGGGTCATGGTAGACCATCGACTGGATGCAGGTGGAGGTGTAGAAGGAGCGATCGGGATGGGGAAGCACCAGGTCGTGCTTCTCGTCACCGCCTCGATACACCACGTCCTTCGGCGTCTGGGCAAGCGCCCACTCGATGGTCTCCGGTGCGAAGCGGACCATGCGGGTCTGCGGGTCGACGAGGGCGCCGGCGGCCGCGAGGGTCCGAAGCGCCGCTTCGTGGTCCACCTTGACACCGTGGTCCACCAGGATCTGCACGCACTTCTCGCGCATCCAAGCGATCTCGCTCGAGCTGAGCGGTTCTATCCGCAGGCTCCCGGCCATGTGGACGCTCCTTCGGTCGGTCGAGGCCCGTTGAGGGCACGCAGGATCGTGACCTCGGACCCGATTCTCTTCGGCCTCAGACTATGCTCAGTACGCTCGGCAGACAAGATTGGAGCATCCGGAGTCCAGTTTCCTGGTCGTTTCCCCGAACGGCCCTCCGAACTGTTGACCTTGCGACACGATTCGGGCAGTGTGGACTGAACAGCACTGAGAGGAGTCGGAATGAAGATACGCATCGAGGCGGCCGAAGAACGATTGCGGGCTGCGGCCACCAGGTTCGTGAGCGAGGCCGAAGCCGCCTACTTCGCCGACCTCGTGCTGCAGGCGCACCTCCGGAAAGCCCCGCGCATGAACCCTCTGGAGGAAGCCGTGGACGACCTCGAGACGTGGGTCGCCCTCGCCGAGCACGAAGTGCGGGTGGATGCGGACAAGGAGAGCGTGCTCCTGCTCGACTTCGACGGGCTCGCACCCTCCCTTAAGTTGAAGCATGTACACGATGAACTCGAGCGACGAGCCCGCAAGAACGGCATGGCCGCGGTGGGCTTCCGCAACTCTTCTGGAGTGGTGACCCTGGGTCCCTGGTCGGAGGGGCTGGCGGGCCGCGATCTGATCGGTGTGGCCATGTTCGACGGGGGCACGGGCTGCACCGTCCCCTTCGGCGGCACCAAGGGAGTCTTCGGCACGCTGCCGCTGGCCTACGCGATCCCTACCACCGACCAACCCATCACCCTGGACATGGCCATGACCGAGATACCCTACTTCCAGATCGATCAGGCCAAGAGCAGCGGTGAGCCCCTGCCTCCTGGGGCTGCCGTCGACCAGAACGGCCTTCCCACCACGGACGCGGCCGCGGCCCTCGATGACGACGGGGTGGCCAACCTCCTCCCCATCGGCGGAGGGATCAAGGGTTACGGCCTGGCCATGCTCATCGAGATCCTGACCGGCTCCCTCATCCGCAGCCTGCTGAGCACCGACCAGACCCCGGGCTGGCACCCTCCGGAGTACGGCGGCCTTGTGTGCGCGATCGACATCGGCAGCTTCACCGACCTCGACCGCTTCAAGAACGAGGTCACGCAGATGTGCCACGCGATCCGCGAGCAGCCCGGCGCGGACGGCGGGGCGGGACCCGTCATCCCCGGTGACCGCGGTCACGAGAAGGTAGCCACCGGCCTCGCCGACGGAGAGATCGAGGTGGCCGACGCGGTGGTCGGGAGGCTGGAGGCGCTGGCCGCAGGCTAGGCGGGTCGCTGCTCTCCCATTCGCGCACTCGAGCCGCGACCGCGCCGCTCACGGATCGGAACCGCAGTGCGCCCCGGTCATGACGTCAAGTCGCGAGACGCAGTCGGAACGCCGACCACGTGTCGTCGACACCCACCAATCCCAAAGGTCGCATGCCGAGACTGTCGGCGAGAGACCAGATGCCGTTTCGGTTCACGTCCAAGCCCGCGGCTTTCGATCCCTTTCGGAAGAACACCCAGAGGGCGGAGCCGGATGCGAGCTGCTCGACCGCCGAAGGCACCAATGACTCGAGTTCGGCTTGCGTGTTGACGAACACGAACACCAGCTGCGCCACCGCGGGTCCGGTGAAGGTCACCCCGTCGGAGAGACCAAGGGTCTCGACCACCCCGGGCACTTCGTTCATCACGGCTACGGTCGCGTCAGGCTTGACCCGCGCCTTCTGGGCAACGGTCTTCTCGGACACCGCCTTCTCCAGTCTGGCCCTGCACCGCCGCAGACCTGGCGCCGAATGCCTCGTGTGAGCGAACGCCCAGCCGCCGCGGCTCTCTGTCGCGCATGTGTCGCAAACATCATTCCCTCGGCGACTGAACGGCAATCGGCCCCATGCGCCACCGTACCTCTCTCGTGGAGCCGCATACGCTGGTCGCCGATCTCCGCGCCATGCTACTAGACATCCGCCTGTTCCCGAGTCGGTGCTCCGGTCAGAACGTCCGTCACGGCCCCCTCGCGCGTGAGCATCGTCGTGCGGTTGAGAACCACGACCACCACCGCTACGAGGGCGAAGCCGAACATGTCCCACGGTTGGGCATCCGGCCAAACGGGGCCGTTCAACTGGAAGTGGAACAGGGCCGCGACGAGCAGGCTGCCCCGCGCCGAGTTGAACATCGGCGTCAAGATGACCGATACGGCGAGGACACCCACCAAGAACGGACCGAAGGACCACGCGCTCTGCGGCGTGCCACTCAGGAAGAAGGCCGGCAGATGCCACAGCCCCCAGATCGCGCCGAGCACGAGCCCCGCCCAGAGCGGCGCAAGCTTCCGTTGCAGCAGCGGTAGCGCGAGACCACGCCAACCAAACTCCTTGATCGGGCCGATGAGCAGGCCCGTCAACAGCGCGGGCAGCACCCCGTACCAGGGCGAGAACGGGAAGGGGTCGCCGATCGTGCCTTTGATGACGGCGCCCGCATAGAAGACGGCGGGGATACCGATCACCAGGAGCGCCCACCACGCGGCGGACATCCGCCAGAAGGTCAATCGCTTGAAGTAGCGACCCAGACCCGTGAGACCGTGGTGCCGCAGGACCAGGGAGATGCCTGCGATCGCAGGCGAATACACCGCCAAGATGAACAGGGGGTTGGTG
Organism: Actinomycetes bacterium; assembly: GCA_024637035.1. Taxonomy (GTDB): domain Bacteria; phylum Actinomycetota; class Thermoleophilia; order RBG-16-64-13; family RBG-16-64-13; genus JAHJSA01. Next base: position 11,112 of record JAGXFW010000007.1, on the reverse strand, counting down.
TACCCCATCGGACCGAACATCGCTGCTGTCTGATCCGGGAACGCAAGCAGCAGAATTGGGAGGCCCCATCCCACCCCAAAAGCGATGGCGAAGAACGCCATCAGTGTCCTCAGCCCCATGCGTCTCTGGGTCCCCTCCCGGAGCAGGCCGCGCTGCATCGATCCCCGTTCCCCGCTCGCCGCTCGCCCCTCCGTTCGACGCTCCTCCATCGGCACTGCGGTCGCTTTCATGTGTCCTCCTCCTCCAGTCGCTTCTGTCGTCCGTCATGGGAAACCCTACGTCCTTTGAGTTTCCTATGAGCCTGACAAAGGCCGCGCAACCCACGCGGCCTCAAGCATCCCGTGGTGGACACTCACATATATGCGAGTTTCCCTGATGGGAACTGGTTTGTCAAGGGGTTTCCAGAAACACCTTCCCCGCCGTTCGCGAAGGAACCGACGCCCCCTCCCAAGTCCACTCGACTCCGGGCGCGCCTTCCGCCGCGCGCCCGGAGAAACGGATGGGCGCTCTCCCCCGAGAGCGCCCATCGTGATCCACGTCAGTGCCGCATCATGGAATCCGCCGCACATCCACGGTGTCCGCGCGGTCTACTCAGCCCATCCATCGGACAGCGTCTTGAGGAAGACGACGATAGCGGCCTCCTCGCTCGGGGTGAGTTTGAGATCCCCGAGTTCGGCAGTGTTGACGTTCACCGCCACCTCGGGCGCCGGCCACAGCTCACCATTCCAGGTCGCACCGGGGACGTCGCGCGTGTTGTAGAAGTGCACGATCTCCTCGAGCGACTTGAAGTAGCCGTTGTGAGCGTAGGCCTTCACGAAGTCCGAATCCGGCCGCAGATCGACGTTGCGCAGCGTGGGCACCTTGTGCATGCCCATGTTGGCCGCCGCGTACATAGCGTAGTCGAGCCGCGTAGCTAGGAACCCACCCAGTCCGGGGTCGACGAAGTCGACATAGGTGTCGAACATCGGATTGAGCGGATTGCTGGGCACGCCGAGGTTGTCGAACGTGAAGTCGGTGAACAGCGCGGGCGCGCCCTTCTTCGTCATGCTCGGGTGACACTTGCTGCACTTGCCCTTGCCGTTGAAGAGGTTGAAGCCGCTACGTTCCATGGGGGTGAATGCGGCCGTGCCCGCCATCACCGCGTCGAACTTCGAGGAGAACGCGTTCGACTCCGACGAACCCTCAAACGCCGCTATCGACAGGGCAATCTGGTCGTAGGCCAGATCGACCAGGAGGGCGTCGGCCGCAGAGAGCCGGAGGCGTGGGTGTCCGTCGCACACGGCCTTCATGTTCCCCGGCCAGGTGATCTCCGTCGCCGGGTCCCAGTCCCACACTTCGGCGAAACTCACCGGATAGTCGCTGGGGGTCACGGCTGTGGCGACCCGGTACACGACGCAGGCGGCGTAGGGCAGCGCCTGTTCCTTCGGATTGAGGAACGGCCCTTGGGCCTGGTCGGCGGCGGGATTGCCGAGTTTCTCGCCTGTGGCGCGCCCATCCCAGAAGTTGCCGCCCACGAATAACCCACCCTTCTCGAGATGGAAGATGGGCGACACGGTGGCGTACGCCGAACTCGGGGGCTTCCGATCACCGAAGGCGCCGGTGATCGAGCCCTCGTACACCGCTCCGGCGGCGTTCACCAAGGAGCTCGGACCCGCCCAACCAGCCTCCGGGTCGTGGCAGGAGGCGCACGACTGGTTGCGATTGAGTGAGAGGTCTTCGTCGAAGAAGACCGCCTTCCCGAAGGTTTCCGAGGTCGTGAGTGGCGCCGCCACCGCCGGCGCCACACTCGCGATGACGATCACCGCCGTCATCGCTATCAACGCAAGACTTCGTCTGGACATGGGTACCCCTCCCGTGGGATGCCCGCCTTGATCACGATCGAGACGATCTCGGTCCACGTCGGCGGGCGATGTCTCTGGGCACGTGCCCCGTGCTGCGCCCGGCAAAACCCGCCCTCGCGAAAAACCCGCCCGGCACTGAGCAGGCGTGTGACCTGGGGCGGCGGTCGCCTGGAGCACCTGTGCTATCCACGAGTCGGCGCGCGTCCTCGCCTCGCCGACTGATCAGGCGAAGCCTCTCCCGCTCGACCAGAAAAAGTGAGACGATCATAAGCTGGTGGGCCGCTGGTCAACTGAAGAAGACCGGGGCAGGGACACGTGTCGCAAACTGTGGGAGCGACCACTGGAGGAGGACACCATGCGCAGGTTCTGTATCGGGTTGGCAGTCATCGTCATCGTGGGACTAGCCATGGTCGGCTGCGGGAGTCCGGATCCCGGCACCACGGAGAAGCCCGCGGCAGCCGAGACATCGACCACGCAGGCCCCGACCACCGAGACCTCGACCACCGAGGCCCCGGGCACCGAGACCTCGACCACGGCCCCCGCCGCCGATACGTGGACTACGGTCGCCACGCTGCGCTCGGACGGTCAACCCTGGAACGACATGCCCGGCATCCTGATCAGTGAGCCGTTCACCGTCGCCGGTGAGGTCCAAGTGGTCCTCGACATGCCCGATGCCGGCAGTACGGACGGCGTCATCGCCGTGATCGTTCCAGCCGACAAGGCCACCGACGTCACCGCACTCCTTGGTGCCATCGGCGACGCGCCGAGTGTGGCGTTGCTCGGTATGGCGTCGACCCAGGTGGTCTCTGGCCTGGACGGCACCTACGTGCTCGTCAACTCGGTGCCCACGGAGAAGGGATGGTCCTTGGAGGTGCAGACCAAGCCCTGATGCAGGGCTCGAAAATGTAGTCGGTCGCCGCACCGCGGCGTCGGTCCTGCAGTGCGTGCACGGTGTGACCGTACTAGTTAGAGGCCTCCGTTGACGCAGGATACATGGTTTGGTCGGCCTCATTCTCGACCACAGAGCCAGGGGCAACGAGGGCTGCACCGCCCGGCACCGGAGCCGATTCGTTCGCGAGCGTGCGAGCAGCGCTGAATCCTTTGAAGATGAAGAACAGGGCGAACACGTGGAAACCGATGCCCAGGAAGTCCCCGAACACGAGCATCAGCAGACCGTCTAGGCAATAGAGCACGGCACCGACGATATAAGCGGCCCTATGCCTGTGTGCCATGTAGCCGACGAATGCAAATATCCCGATGACCACGATGTCGAGAGCAACCGCCGCAATGACCCCGAACCCGCCGAGGGCGGCGCCCAGCGCATCGAAGAACTGCGTCATCCCCAGACCGATGGGGAAGTTCATTCCGGCCTGGAACCACATCATGAGTGAGTTGACGGCGGACATTCCGGCGATCCAGTAGAACCAGCTGGCTCCTGCCTTGGCAGTCTGCTCTAGTCGAAACTGGTCCATGAGCGTGTCTTTGTTGCCCGTGTTCGTCATCGCCCCCCCAGCCTCGACACTGTCCGGCTCGTTCCAACGCTTCCGGGAAAGACCTGCGGCCCAACCAGCCGCCGACGCACCCTTCCTCGGGAGTCTACCTTGTTTTGCGCGATACGCCTGCTGGACTGTCCGCCGGGCGCCCCGGGCACATGGGCGACGCTGGCCGTGGGTAGAATTGAAAAAAACACCGACCCACAGGAGCACTCCATGCCTCAGTACGGAATCCTTGTCTACTCGCCGGCGCCGGCCGACCCCATGGCACTCACTCCCGACCACGTGGAATCTCTCGACCGCTACCCGGCCCAAGCCAAGAAGCTGGGCGGCAAAGTCCTGGGCGGATCCTACTTCTCGGGGCAGCGCGGATTCGCGTTCGAGCCGAGCACCACGGCGACCGCGGTCCGCGGCGACACGGTGAGCAGCGGTCCGCTCGTCGAGTCCGATCTGGTCGTCACAGCCTTCTTCGTGCTTTCGGCGCCCGACTTGGACACTGCGGTGCGGATCGCCCAACTCCACCCCGCTACCCGCGACGGCGGTGTGGAGGTGAGGCCGATGTTCGTCCCGCCCACCGAATGATTCCTTGAGCACGGGCCTCTACCGGCGGGCCATGGGGCGTCTCCCCGCCCGGGTCGTCCATCCGACGTCGAGCGCACGAGTTGTGCGCAGTATCGCTCTCGACGTTCCCGGAGCGACCGCACTCACCGCTCTCGCCGGCCCCTTCTTCTGCGAGCGGTTCATTGCCGGACGAGTCGTGTCGCACGGTGAAATACCTGCCCACGTCGACGCTCTGATGACACGCCGGGGGAACTCCACGAAAGAGGAGCTGCGATGAAGAGACTTCTTCTTTCCGAGAAGATCAGCCGCCCTCCCCGCTTCATCGCGAAGGAGCCGTTGTCGATCGGTGCAAGCCCCTTGGCGCGAGGCATCCGTCCGCGGGTCAGGCGGCGGCTAGCCTGACGAATTGGCCTCCCAACCCGAGTCAAGAACGTCCCGGATACCGCCGAGTTGTTCTACGAGAGCGGCCTTGCGGTCAACGTGATGTACACGATTGCTGACTCCAAGAAGAGAGCTGTCGGCTTCAAGCTTTCAGACGGGATGGATGTGCCAAAGGAACTGGAAGGCAAGTTCAAGTTCGCCAGGCAGAAGTCCAAACTGGCCGGAACGATCCGTGGCTCGTTCTTTGTGATCAAGGGCGAATACTAGGGCGGCACTGGCCAACAAGTAGCCACCAAGTGAGCCAAGATCGTCATCACCATTCCACGTTCAGCGCGGTATCCATCCAAGGCAACCTGAACAACTGCCAATCCCAGGGAGAACGGTCGAGCACTACGTCATAGTTCTCCCGTTCGACCTGCAGTAGCCAGGCTCCATCTCGACTGTGCAGAACGCCTGCCCGCCGCAGAAAGGCATCGCGTAACCCATCTGGCGACATCTCGCCCAGAATCGGGGCTTGCGCAATCACGGCTCTCACCAGATCTTCACAGGCCTTGCTCTCAGCTGCCGAGATGCGCGGGCCAAAGTCAAAGACGTCGGTTACGGGCAGTCCACACAGCACCTTGTTGAGGGTCACCCGATGCTCAGCGGCGTCCACTTCTCCCGTCGCCACGGTGTGCAACAAGCCGATGGCCCGCTGCTGGGCCGCTCCATCGACGAATCGCCCCTCGTCTGTAAGGGCCAGACTCTCAAAAAAACGTTCCAGGAATCGCCACAGGATGACGAGCCCCGCATTGTCGATGTACATCTCTTCGATCTCATCGAGTTCGATATTCAGACCATCCATGTCGGGACATCCCATTTCCCGGAGATCCATGTCCACGAAAGCAAGCTTGTCGATTCCCCGCTCCTGCATCCACGCAAACCAAGTTCCATTTGCGATACACAAATCACCTTTCCGAAACCCGCAGAGTCGGGGGGCGGGCGGAATCGGTCGCTCCGTCATGGGCACGCAACGCCCAGCACGTGAGCCGTGCCGCGTAGGCGGCATCTGCTGAAGCGCGAGTTAGCCGGGCGCTTCCGCGACAACGGCCCCGGGGATGGCCGCCACGATAGCGTCCGCCACCTCAGAAAGCGCGATCTCGTACTTGTCCCTGAAGCCCCACTTGAAGCCGAATCTGTGGGTGTCAACGACCCAGACCTGGATCTGCGTTCCACTCTCAGTGGGCTCCCACTGGATGATCGCCTTCTTGGGCAGCGTCGAATGCGAGACCCAGAACTCACCCAGGAACCTGGAGCGAAGCAGGGAGCCCAATTTGTACTCGAGGTGATTCGTCTCAGACCTAGCGAGCCTGCCATCAAGCGCTTGGAGCGCGGCATCTATCGACGACAGCACAACGGGAGCCGACTGCGAAGTGGTGAGATTGCGATAGACGGGGGTGATGCTTGGCATGGTGGGCCCCTCCCTCACTCATTCGCCGGCGCGAAGCTCCGGTTGACAACACTTGCGATCTGCCGAACTCCGAAGCGGCCCCCCGTCTGTCTGCGTATGTATCACTCGAACGCGACTCGCGAACTCAGGAAGGATGGCGATATTCACCGAAAAGAGTAGTCGGGCGACACAAAGGCAGACTGCGTGGACGGACTGTACAAGCAAAGAACCTCACCAGTCAAGCGGACAGCGGACGCACGGGCTGCCGTGGACGGGGAGTGGTCCACGTCGCACGCCGAACCCGTTACTCGTCCCCGCCCCTATCGGCGCCAACCACCGCGCCCACTTTGACCACCTCGACCACCCCGGTCTCGCCGTTCACACGCACCCGGTCGCCGGTCGCGATGAGCACGCATGGGTCTTCGTCGGGCTCGAAGTCGACGACGGTAGGCACCTGCAGGACCGCGGCCGCGACGCCCGTGCTGGAGTCGATGCGGGTGATGACCATGGCCAGCGGACCGGCTCCCGCCACCCCGGCGGCACCGAAGTAGCACGACCAGCCGTTCGATCCCCGGCTACCGGGCATCACCAGGATCTTGCCCTTGATCGACAAGCCGCGATTGACGTGCCCGTGTTCCTTGATGACGCCGGTGGCCGGGTCGATGCCGCCCCAGCCCTGGATGCTGTTCGGGCACACGAGAGCCTCACCCTCCACGACTCCCGCGACCACCCCGCGGCCCCTCAGCGTGATCGCGTCCACCGATGGCCCTCCTCCCACCTGCCGGCGACGGCGGCGTCGAGGCAACTCCGCCAGTCCCCGTAGTACACGGCACCCTCGGTGCCCGACCTCACCGAGCCCGCCTGCTTCACGCTGTCGAACACCTGGCCCTTGTAGCTGTCGAGGAACACACTCCCCATACTACTCGGGCAGCTGCCGGTGTAGATGTGGCCCCCGGCATCCTCGATGATGCTGGTGTACCCGTTCACATCGGCCATCGCCTTGATGGGGTAGACGGTCCAGATCATGAGATTCACGCCGGCGGGGACCCTCTTCCCCTCCAGGTGCCGAGATACCGCCTTGATCTGGTCGATGTCGTAGTGGGGACAGCCCAGGCTGACGAAGTCGATCGCCCCCACGCCAGGGTCGCACGCCGCTTCGTACGACTCGACCATCGCCCGCTCGTCGATCGTGATCGTGCCCGCCGACTGTTTCCCGCGGAAGGCGTCGTACACCGTACGGGCTTCGGGTGTGACGCCCACGATGTGACACATCTCGCAGTTGCTGGAAACCGCCAGGGTCGTGTAGAACTGCTTGAGCTTCTGGAAGGTGACCGAGCTGAACCTGCCGGAGATCACGGGAATGGCGCCGCTCGGGAGCGCCACGCCGACGGCCTGCCCGAGGAGATCCCACTCGAGGACGGTGTCCACCTCGGCCTCGACCAGCACCAGGTGCGTTCCCGCCCGGTTCGCCTCCACGTGGTTGCCCCACCTGGGGGTCCGTCCGCAGATCGCCGACCAGAAGGCGGCCTCGATTCCGTCGGAGTTCCCCATCGCCCCCCACAGCGAGTTGCCCATCAGCGTGACCGAAGACTCGGTGGTGACGAAGTGCTCACCTCGCACGGGCAACCATCCCGTCAAGTACGGGGCACAGGTGCCGGCGATGATCACCCCGGCCTTACGAGCCTGCTCGAGGTACTCGGCATTCTTAGCGAAGAATGCGGCGGTCTGTCCGAAGGACTCGTGTTCGCTCTGGTCGCAGGGGCAGACGCACGATTGGATGTAGCTGTTCTCATAGGTGCGATCGAAGGGGATGGTCCCGTCGACGGCGAGGTTCATGCGGGAGAACACCGTGTCGATGTCGTTCGACTCGCACACGCTCAGATAGTTGTGCGCGCCGCAGAAGACGGTCGCCTTGGTGACCTCGCACAGCTCTTCGGCACCGAGGATGGTAGCGTAGCGTACGATGTTCTCGAGGCTGACCTGCTTCAGCCGGCCCTCCGCCCCCCCGAGAACCTCGTTCTCGTAGTCGGTCAGTCGCAGCGTCATGCCGACTCCGCCAGCCCCAACTCCTCCAACCCCAACTCCCGCAGACGGGCGGCGCAGGGCACACCCTCCTCCGTCCAGCCCATCACCGTGTAGAAGTCGCGGATCATGAACGGCAGGTCGATGGTGTTCCCCGCGGCAGGTCCCTCCGTGAGGGGTTCATCGAGGAACACGCTCGGCAGCGAATCGTCCGCCGCGCCCGCGCCCAGGCGGCAGTTGAAGAGCCGCTCGATATCCACGATGCGCTCGCCGATCTCGAGGAGTTCCTCGGGAGTCACGGCCAGCCCGGCTATGGCGCTCACGAGGTCGGCCTCCTGCACCAGGTCGAACTCGTTGACCAGGGTGAGGGCCGGGATCTTGCAGGTGCCAATGGCGTCGAGCACGGCGCACACGATCATGCTCCTCTTCACCATGGCCGCTTTGCCCACCGGCGACAGGCGATCGGCCGCGAGTTCCTCGCCGTACAGAGCGGCGGCTTCCTTCGGTGTGAGGCTGATCTCGTGACGGGCGTAGATGCTGGTGAAGTCACCGCCCCGAGCGGCCACGGCGTACCCCAGCCCCGTGGCGGACGCGCCTCGAGGGTCGAACGCGGAGAGGTCGAGCCCTTTCACGTGGTACGCATACTGCTCGGCGCCGCGCCCGATGACCCGGGCGGCCTCCCGCACTCCCTGCCCCAGGAGCGCCCCGAACCCTTCCCCGGCCGCCATCTGGCGCAGGAGGGTCTCCATGACGGCGGCGTCGCCCCAGGCCAACTCGAGCCCGCCTGTGTCTTCGGCGGTGATGATCCCCTTGACCCAGAGGTGCATGGCGAACGCCACCGCGTTGCCGGCCGAGACCGAGTCGATACCGAAGAGGTCGCAGAGGTGATGGAGGTAGATGACCGCTTCGGGGTCGACCAGACCGCTTTTCGAACCCCACGATACGATCGGGTCGAAATCCGGACGCTCGGCTTCCAACCCCGCGTAGGGGCCGGAGGTCAGCCGCAGCTCGGCCTTGCAGTGCACCGGGCAGCGGTGGCAGGAGCGCCGCCGCTCGATGAAGCGCTCCATGTTCTTGCCGTCGATGTCGGCAGCCTCCGCGAAACGGGGGCTCTGGTAGTTGTAGCTCGCGAGCAGCCCCATGCCGTCGACCCAGGTGACGGCGGAAGAGGTGCCGTGGGCGGCCTTGTCGGCGTAGTTGGGCGTGGTCTTGATCTTGTCGCGGTAGCGGCGGGCGGTGTCGCGCGCGGCGGCGTCGGCAGTGGGGTCGGTAGCTCCCACGTCGGAGGCGGCGGCGCCCCGGGCGCTCCGCACCACCACGGCCTTCAGGTTCTTTGACCCCATCACCGCGCCCATGCCGGTGCGCCCGGCGGCATGCCCACGCTGGGTGACGATGCAGGCCAGCGGCAGACAGTGCTCGCCCGCCGGGCCGATCAGGAACATCGAGAGCCCCTCACCGCTGAGCTCGGCCGCGAGGGCGGCGGCGCTCTCCTTGGCGTCGAGCCCCCAGAGGTGCGAGGCGTCGCGCACCTCCGCGCCGCCCTCCCCAATGAGCAGGTACACGGGGGAATCCGCCCGGCCCCTCACCTGCAGCGATTGCACGCCGTTGGCCCGCAACGCCGGGCCGACGGTGCCGCCCACGCTGGAGCTGCCCAGCAACCCGGTGAGCGGCGAGCGGGCGCTCACTTGGACGCGAGCGGCGGTGGGCGCCGGGGTCCCGGTGAGCAGGCCACAGGTGAACAGCAGCGGGTTGGCGGCGTCCAGGGGGCCGACCGCGGGGTCAAGCCCCTCGAGGAGCGTGAGCGAGTTCAAGCCGCGGCCGAGAAGCACCCGGCGAAGCACCGTCTCGTCCACAGATCGCGTGGCCACGGAGCGCGCCGTGAGGTCCACGTCGAGGATGTGGCCGAGTGGGTGCATCATCGCGGCCCTACGAACCGGCGCCGATGAAGGCGCCGATCAACTCCTGCGCCTTCGCGGCCATGGCCGGTTCCAACGGCGCCACCTCATGGGTCTCGAGGATGTGGCGCGCCTTGCGCCTGCCCTTCTCCGCCAGGTCGAGTGACCCTTCGGCTTCCCACTTCTCCCGGCCCTTGCGGTTGAGGATGGTGGGCCGCCACTGCACCTCGCGCATGTAGCGGTAGGTGTGGTCGCTCGTCATGTAGTGGCCGCCGGGGCCGGTCTCGGCGATGGCGTCCACGCCCAGGGTGTCGCGGTTCACCTCGATGCCACCGAGCAGACGGCGGTTCATGGCGATGAACTCGTCTACGATCACGATCTGCTCGAGGGCGCCGGTGAGACCGAAGTCGAGGTAGCCCACGTCGTGGGAGAGGTTGCTGCCGGCCTGCATGGAGAGGAAGGTCATCTGGGTGGCCTCCATACCGGCCTGCGCGTCGGGCAACTGGCTGTCGCTCACGCCGCCGTACCCCCAGTTGGGGATATCGAGCCACTTGGCCATCTCGACGGCGCACATATAGCCCATCAGACACTCGATGGCGCTGTAGCTGGACTGGGCCGAGATCAGGTCGAGCACGCCCACCCCGATGCCGAACAGGAACGGGGCCCCGGGCCGGTGCAACTGATGTATGACCAAGCCGAAGAGCGACTCCGCGACGCCTTGCGTGATGTGACCCACCACAGTAATAGGTGCGGAACCGCCCGCCAGCGGCGCCGGCGAGTAGATGGAAGGCACGCCCGTCTCCGCGCAGAGCAGGAGCTTGGCGATGCTCTCCTCGGGGTGCTCCAGAGGGGAGATGGGTTCGTTGTACACCACGAAGTAGGGTTTCTGGCGCAGGGCTTCTGGGCCGCCCCGCAGTTCCCGGGCCACGTCTACCATCACTTTGAGGTCGCCGGCGTTCTCGGCGGTCATGACCAGGGGCTTGGTGCTGTTCTCCATCATGGCCTGGAAGGAGAGGAGGTAGGAGTGGTGGGGGTCCTGATCGGTGGGATGAGCCGATGACATGATGAAGTCCATGTGGGGAAGGGCGTCGCAGAGGCGCGCCGCGCGGCGCACGTCTTCGAGCACGCTCGGGCGGTGCTCCCCGGTCTCGAGGTCGTAGGTGCTCATGAGGTCGGAGCCCGTACCGAAGTAGGAGTTGTAGCCGCCGAGTTCCATGGCGAGGTCGCCGTTGCGGTCGTAGACGTCGACCACTGCGGGCACTGAGAGCCGGGCCTGCTCCACCAGGTGGCGGGGCATGAGGAGGCGGTCTTCGGGGGTCTGGGTGCAGCCTGCTTCGAGGAGCATCTGCTTGGCACCCTCGTGGTAGACCTTCATGCCTACCTTGGTGAGCACGTCCAGAGCCGAGAGGTAGATGTCGCGCTTGTTCTCTTCCGTGAGGAAGGAGAGGCGGCCGACTTGGGAGGCGTTACGGAGTTCTTTCACGATGCGG
>JAGXFW010000029.1 GCA_024637035.1 Actinomycetes bacterium | reverse complement strand
GTTGGGATCTTTCGTCGACAGCTCAAGATAGAAATCATCAAGTCCGTAATCCTTCAGCAGCGAAATGATGAAATCAAGAACCGTGCTGAGTTCATTTTCAAGCTGATCTTCGGTGCAGTAGATGTGGGCATCGTCCTGCGTGAACGTGCGCACGCGGAACAGGCCGTGGAGCACCCCGGAGAGCTCGTGGCGATGAACCAGGCCCAATTCGGCCATCCTGAGGGGGAACTCCCGATACGAGTGCTGCTCGGAGCTGTAGATCAGGATGCCCCCCGGGCAGTTCATCGGTTTCACCGCGTAGTCGGCCTCGTCGATGCGGGTAAAGTACATGTTGTCTTTGTAGTTGTCCCAATGACCGGAACGCTCCCAGAGGGCCCGATCGAGGATGATAGGCGTCTTGATCTCCTCGTAGCCGGCGACCCGATGCTCGGCACGCCAGTATTCGAGGAGCGCGTTGACCACCCGCATGCCCTTGGCGTGGAAGAACGGGAAGCCCGGGCCTTCGTCGTGGAAGCTGAAGAGATCGAGATCCCGTCCCAACTTTCGGTGGTCGCGCAGACGGGCCATCTCCAGCCGCTCCAGATGCTCCTGCAGCTCTTTCTTCGAAGGGAAGGCCGTGCCGTAGACGCGGGTGAGCATCGTGTTGTCGGAGTCGCCGCGCCAATAGGCGCCGGCGGTAGAGAGCACCTTGACGGCAGGGATACGCCCTGTGTCGGGCACGTGGGGTCCGCGACACAGGTCGACGAAGTCCCCGTGACGATAGAGCGAGATGGTCTCTCCGTCGGGTAGCTCGCGGATGAGCTCCACCTTGTACGGCTCGTCTGCGAACTTGGTGAGAGCCTCTTCCCGGGTGATCTCCTCGCGCACGAAGGGCACGGCCTCTTTGATCGACCGTTCCATCTCGGCCTGGAACTTGGCAAGCGCTTCCTCGGTGATCGGTTCGGGGAACTCGAAGTCGTAGTAGAACCCATCCCTGATGGCCGGCCCGATGGCGACCTTGGTGCCCGGGAACACACGGGTGGCCGCCTGGGCGAGAACGTGCGCGCTCGAGTGACGGAGCACTTCGATACCCTCTTCAGAGGCCAACGTGACCACGCTCACCTGGTCGCCTTCGTGTACGGGCGTCGCCAGGTCGACCAGTCGGTCGCCGATCTTGGCGGCGACAGCCGCCTTGGCCAGTCGCGCCCCGATGGTCTCGGCCACGACGAGCGCAGTGGCCCCCTCGGGCACCGAGAGTTTCGATCCATCGGGCAAGATGACGTTCATGAGACCTCACTCGCATACCGCTACAATGCTGCGGGGCTTATGCCGCCGCGGACTGAGAGTATAGCAACCGGCCGCCCATCCCCCACCCGGGCACCTCCTGTGGCCTGGCACTTGCGCGACGAGACGCGCTCCTCCAGAATGCAGAGACGTGACTCATAGTATCTACACCCTGGCGACCCTGCCGCGCGACGCGGGCGCCCTAGTTGGACCCAAGGCCGAGAACCTCGCCCGGCTGCGGCACATGGGTCTGCCCGTTCCCCCCGCGGGCTTGATCACCACCGCGGCGTACCAAGAGCACTGTGCCATGCCGGTGCCTGCGTCAGCCCTGAGCCTGGCACTAGCCAGCCCCGACTCCGCGAATCTGGCCCACCTTCGCCGCAGCATCATCGAGCAACCATTGTCTCTCGAACTCGCCGACCAGCTGGCGGAACTCCACGCGTCCCTCGGTGGCGGCACCATGGCGGTGCGCTCCAGCGCCACCTCCGAGGACCTGCCCGGCCGCTCCTTCGCGGGACAGCACGGCACCTACTTCCGCCCGGGATCGGACGGCTGCCTTCTCGCCGTCAAGCATTGCTGGGCGTCTCTCTGGAACGACGCAGCATTCGCCTATCGCGAGCATGCCGGGGTCGCTCACGACGCTGTCGCGATGGCCGTGATCGTGCAGCCCCTCGTGAAGGCCGAGTCCGCCGGCGTGGCGTTCACGGTCGATCCGCTCACCGGGGCGACCGATCGCGTGGTCGTAGAATCATGCTTCGGCCTGGGTGAAGCCCTGGTCTCGGGCAAGGTGTCCCCCGACCGCTTCGTGTTCTCCATCCCGGGTTTCGAGCTGCTCGAGCGGACCATCGGCCGGAAGGAGGTGGAGGTGCTCGCCGGGTTCGATGGACACGTGTACGAGTGGCCCACCCCGCACGATCGCGCCCGCTCGGCCTCGGTTGGAGACGCAACCGCAAAGGAGTTGGCCAGGCACGCCCTCGCCGCGGCGGACGGATTCGGGCATCCCGTGGACGTGGAGTGGGCTTTGGAGGGCGGACGTATCTTCCTGCTCCAGGCTCGGCCGGTCACCGCCCTCGGCACCAACCCCATCAGGATTTCCGCTGAGACATCGGAGGTCGATTCGGCTCAGGCTTTGCCCCTCGCACTCGAGGGTGCCGACCTAGAGTCTTCCCAGGGCGTCGAACGAGTGCCCGACAGGACGCCAGGTGCAGACGAGCTCGCCAAGTCTTCGGCGCCTTCGATCGGAGTCACCCCTTTCAAGCGTCACGACCAGTCGAAGACGGTTTGGAGCAACATGAACACCGGGGAGGTGCTCCCGGGAGTCGTCACGCCGGCCACGTATTCCGTGATCACGAAGGTGGGCGACATCATCGCCCACACCCTATTCTCACGACTTGGGGTGCGTTTCGGCGACGAACCGCTGTTCGGCCGCTTTGCCGGACGTGTGTACTTCAACGCCTCCGCGATCACCAGGGGATTCGCTGCGATCCCCGCCTTCAGTCGCCCCGACGTGAACAAGCTGCTTGGCGGCATGCAAGAGCGCCACGAATTCGGCTACATCGGGGACGAACTCGAAGAGTCACGGGCAAGCCTCGGCGGTACGCTCCGTTTCATCGCGGGAGCCCCCGGTTTCCTCTCGTTCGCGGTCAGCCACCGTTCGACGAAAGCCCCTGCGTTCGCGAAGCGGCTCCGCGCCGAGACCGCCGCTCTCTTGTGTGCCGACGTGGATGGCGCCTCCGAGGAAGACCTTGCTCAGAGCTTGCGCGGTCTGGTCGCGAGTCTTGACGGACTGACCGACGTCTTGGCTTTCGCCGGCATGGCCATGGCCAACTACACGAATCTTCAATCGGTCTGCCGTCGCTGGTTCGCCGACGAGGGGCCCACGCTTCCCAACCAGCTGGTAACAGGCCTCGGCGACCTCGACTCCGCCCGCACAGCCATAGACCTGTGGAAGCTCGCCCACCTCGCGGCCTCCGAACCTGTGCTGAAGGCTGCCCTTCTCGACGCACCGCTCGGGTCGGATCCTCGGGCGATCGCGAGAGCTCTAACCGGACCGGGCGACGTCTTCGTCCAGGGATGGGACCTCTTCCTCCACGAACACGGTCACCACGCCCGTGGGGAGATCGAACTCTTCACCAAGCGCTGGCGCGAAGACCCCGGGTATCTCCATACTCTCCTCACGAACTTCCTGCGCACCGAAGACGCCGCGGATCCGACCGACCGCCAAGCTGCCAACGCACGACACCGGCTCGCCCTCACGGACGACCTCCGGAAGCGCTTGTGGGATCCTGTGCGTCGGGGCATCTTCGATTACGTGCTGCGGCAGGCCCAGATGGGTTCCGCGGCGCGTGAGAACTTGAAGAGCGAAGCGGTGAGACGCATCGCCGCCATGCGCACGGTGATGCTCGCTCTCGGGCAGCATCTCGCGGAGCGAAAGGTACTCATCGAAGCAGACGACATCTTCTTCTTCGGGCTGGACGAGATCGAGGACCTACTGCAGGCCGAGAGGCCGATGGATCTTGCTCACGGTGCAGGGATGAGTGGCACCGTGCGGACATCCCTCGGGTCCTTCCCGATAGGTGAACGGCGGGCCGAGTTCGAGTGCGACCGCTTGATCGAGCCGCCCGCCGTGTTCGTGGGGCGCTTGCCCACGGAGCCCACGGCGGATACGCCGCAGGACGTCGCACCGAGAGGAACGGTGCTGAGCGGACTTGCTGTGAGTTCCGGGTCGTCGAGGGGCCGGCCCGGGTGATACCCACGGTCGAGTCCGTGGATAGAGTCTTGCCGGGCGAGGTCCTGGTGGTCCCGTTCACGGACCCAGGCTGGGCGCCGTTCCTACTTCCCGCCGCCGGAGTCGTGATGAACATGGGCGGGTTGCTGAGTCACGGAAGCATCATCGCCCGCGAGTACGGCGTACCCGCCGTGGTGAACGTGGGGCCCGCGACTACGATCATCAGGACTGGGCAACGGATAATGGTCGATGGCGACCGCGGCGTCGTGACGATCCTCGACTGACCTGCGCCGCGGGCCCACCCGCGGCATACTTCTTTCGTCTACCAGCGACCGCCACCGCCGCCGTAACCACCACCGCCGCCGCCATACCCGCCGCCGCCGCCGCCACGACCGCCGCCGTAGCCGCCGCCACCACCGCTGCGCCGCGGCTGCTGTTCCTTGGCGGAGTCGACCTTGATCGCCCGACCGTCAACATCGGTGCCATCGAGAGCCGCCTTGGCGGCTTGGGCCTGCTCAGGAGTAGCCATCTCCACGAACCCGAACCCCTTGGGGCGACCGGTGTCGCGATCGTTGATCAGGTTGACCGAAGTCACCTCACCGTGGGCCTCGAACAGCCCCCTGATCGTCGTGTCGTTCGTGGAATACGCCAGATTGCCCACGTACAGTTTCGCCGAACTCATTCGATCTTCTCCATACCCGAAGTGGATGGCCGCATCCGACGAGGTCGCGACCCAAACGGGCGAGAGAACGTGAACGGTTCGGCGCTTCGCCTGAAAGCCAGCCAGACCGGATGCGTAACGAAGCATAACATACGCATTGTCGCCCCCAAAGACAGTCAAAAGGGCGGCTGTACGCTGGGTGAATCGACTCGGGATCCCGTCGGTTTCAGGAGCGCGCGTGGCTCCTCAGCACGCTTCCATCGTTCGCTAGGACCCTCGTTTCGTTGCACGTCGGAAGTGCCCTATGAGGAGATGGTCGCCGAGACGTGAGGTGCCGAAGGAACGCCGCCTGTCATCCGCGGGGTACGGGAAGCGGGTACTGCGTCGGAAGGAGGAGGATGGTTGCACGCACGGGATGGAACGGGCCACCTACGCGGGCGGCCTTCTTCATGAAAAGTGGGCGCTACAGGATTTGAACCTGTGGCCTCTTCCGTGTCAAGGAAGCGCTCTCCCCCTGAGCTAAGCGCCCGATCAAGCCCGGCAATGATACCTTGGTGCGCGTTCATGAGACAAGGCTGGGCAGGAGAGGAGGCGCCGACCGGAATCGAACCGGTGTATCGGGTTTTGCAGACCCGTGCCTCAGCCTCTCGGCCACGGCGCCCTGCCATCACGAGAAACGGGGCCCGAGAGCCCCGTGACGACCACGGTGGTTGTTGGAGCGGATGAAGGGATTCGAACCCTCGACCTTCTGCATGGCAAGCAGACGCTCTAGCCAACTGAGCTACATCCGCCCGCTCCGCACCACGATCTTCGCGGCCTCGCCGGGGAACCCCCAGCGGCTGAGGATTATAGCCGAGCCTTCTGGCAGATGCAAACCGCGCCGAGCACGTGCGCGCAGCCGGCAGACGAACCTTCGTCGGGTCTGCATGATCGCCGGCTCGCGACGGCCGGGCAGCTCCGCCAGACCACCTCAGTTCAACCCGTCGAGCGCCCGGTTCGCCAAGGCATCGGCTCGCTGGTTCTCGTCCCTGGGGACGTGTTTCACGTCTACCCGCTCGAATCGTTGGATCAAAGCGCGGGCCTGGAGGTACAGCTCCTTGAGTTGCTCGTTCTTCACCTTGTATTCCTGGCGCAGCTGTCGCACCATGAGCTCCGAATCCGAGTTGATCTGCACGCGGACGACGCCCCTATCGAGGGCGGTCTCGAGGCCGGTGAGTAGCGCCTGGTACTCGGCCTGATTGTTGGTGGCTGTGCCTATGCAGGCGCCGATCTCCTCGAGCACGTTGCCGTCGGGGTCCTCGAGCACCACACCTATGGCCGCGGGCCCCGGATTCCCCCTCGACGCCCCGTCTGTGCGAAGCACGAATGAGTCACCATCGTTCGTGTCAGGCACCCCCAGCTGCAACGCGCGTTCCGGCACCTCTCCTCCCGCCTCCTCCAGATCGAAGAGTCGGGAGGCTCCGCCGCGTACTCCCGCGTGAGACACCGGCCGGGCCTTGCGCCACGGCGATCGAGCGCTTGTGGAGAACTGAACGGCAACGTTCTGATCGAGCAGATGAGCGGCCAGCACCTCGGACCAACGAGTCATCGCCCACGTCTCCAGATGATCATGGGGGATCACGATCAGAGCGAGCCCCAATGCGGCGGCCCGGTCCGCGTCGTGGTACTTCAGGTCGCCGGTGACGTACGCGTCGGCCACGGCGGCCGCCTGCTCCATGAGGCCGGCGCCGCTGCCCGTGACGACGGCCACGCGGTCGATGGCGCGCTCGGCGTCTCCGACGTAGCACACCTCTGGAAGCCCGAACACCTCGGCCGCAGTCTCTGCCAACGACACCAACGAGATGGGTATGCGGGTCTTCCCGACTCGGCCGATCCCACCGTTAGAGATGACGTTGTCGACAGGATAGACATCGAACGCGGGTTCTTCGTAGGGGTGAGATTCGATGAATGCTTGGACGACAGAGACCACCTTGCCCGCGGGCACGACGGTCTCGAACCTGATCTCGGCTACACGCTCCGGTCGCCCCGGAACACCTACGGTCGGTCGAGCCTCCGTACTGGGAACGAATGAACCCTCTCCCCCGGTCTCGAAGGCGCAGCGCTCGTACTCGCCTATGCGACCACCGCCGGCTTCGAAGACCGCGTCCGCCACCCGGCCCAGCGCCTCCTCGGGCACGAACCCTACGAGCTTCTTCACACCTGCTGTCGCCCGCACCAGCGGCCACATGTCGGCCAACCCGAGTTCCCGAGCCACGATGTCGTTGAGACCCTCAGGAGCCGCGTCGAGGTTAGTGTGACAGGCGAAGAGCGCGATGTCCGCGGCGATGAGCTGGGTCACTATGACGCCGACTCGGTCCCTGTCGGTGACGCGGGCCAGCGGCGTGAAGATGAGCGGGTGGTGCGTGATGATCGCCTGGAAGCCGCCGGTGACCGCTTCGACCACCACGTCCTCACAGATATCCAACGCGACCAGGATCTTTCGTACTACCGTGCCACGCCGACCCACCAACAGCCCGACGTTGTCCCATGACTCAGCGAGGGCGCGAGGCAGCATGACCTCGATACTGCGCTCGAGATCCTCGACTAGCATAGGGGTCTTCTGACCTCGACTCACGACTTCAGCCTAGCAGCAGCGGAGGCGCGCCGCAACGGCAGCTGCATCGGGCGCGGGTGTTCGATGGCAGGGCGTGGGACCTGGGCAAGAACCGCATGCCGCATGACGATCGCCTGCGCGCCCAAGCGAAGGACGGGAACCATGCGGCCGACTGCTCGGCTACTGATCCTGGAACAATTCGCCCGCCCGCCAGTCGTACTGACCGCCGGCGCTACGGGAAGAGCCGCCGCTCACACTGGCCACAAGCCCGCTCGCCGTGTTGAATAGGCCCCCGCTCACGCTGGAGTACTCGCCGCTCGCCGTGTTGCGTGTTCCCCCGCTCACGCTGCCGTAGTAGTTGCTTGCCGTGTTGTCACAGCCCGCGCTCACGCTGGCGCAGGGGCCCGATACCGTGTTCCGATATCCCGCCACCAGTCCCCCGTAGGAGGTGAAGTTGTGGTAGGGACCGATAATCAAGTTGTGCGAGCCGAAGCGCAGGGTGGTGGTCGGCTTCTCGTCGTAGCCGATGATGAGGTTGCCTAGGCCGTTCTGGGAGGCCGTGATCCCGCTGTTGTTGCGCAGGTGAAGGTTCACACCTTTCAAGATGACGTGGGGACCCTTGAGACCGTTCATGCTTATGCCGGTGACCTGAAGCTAGGGGTTCAGTTTCATGACCGTGCTGGTCTCGAGGGTGGTCACCTTCGCCTTCAGGGCGGTGTTCTCCGTCTCCAGCGTTGTCACCCGTCCCGCCAGGGCGGTGTTGTCTGTCTGCAATGCGGCAACTGCGCTCTCCAGGGCGACCAGGCGCTCCGCCACCGTGAGGGCCTGGGCCGGTCCGGCGAAGGCCAAAACAGCGATCATGGCCACCAGTAGGACTACCAGAATCCGGATGCGTCTCATCGTCGGTATACCCCTCCCATTTTCGATCCTGTCGGTGGGGAGGAGCGAGGGAGAGGCCCCCATCGCGTGCGCGGATGTGGACGATCTGCCGCTAGGTATCCTCCTATTTGCGAACAATGCGACTCAGCACGCGCAAAGTCAAGGTCGCCGAAGAATCTACCGGGGTTTGGGGGCATCGTGCTGGGGGGCGTCGTGGATGGATGCAGGAAGCCGATAGAGCGGCGGCCGCGGCTTTGCAGTCCATTCTCGCTGGCGAAGGGTGACGGGGCTGCCACCGGAGTTGCTACCATCCGAGGTACATAACACCCACTACCCCATGGTATGGCCCCGGTCTTCCGGGTGTTTCCAGTGGGCCCAGCAGGACTCGAACCTGCGACCGGCCGATTATGAGTCGGCAGCTCTAACCAACTGAGCTATGGGCCCCGATAAGCTGCGTCATTGTACCAAGATGGAGAGATCATTCGAGAGGTTCGAGCACCCAGACCACGCCCGTCGTCCGTATACCGCCTCGGGCCGCCCCTTCCGTGGCAGTGTCCGGAGCGGCGTGTTCAGACCTTCTGTTCAGGCCTTCGTCAGCACGAAGACCCCGTGCTCCGCGAACAGGTTCGGAAGGAAGGTCACCTGCCTGTGAGGTCCGAGGTGAAGACTCCGAGTGATACGGAATCCCTGCTCGCGAGCGAACACCTGGAAGTCCTTGACGCTCAAACTCCGGATGTTCGGGGTGTTGTACCACTCGTAGGGCAACGCCTTGGTCACCGGAGCTCTACCCGCGAAGAGCAGGTGGGTGCGCGCCCGCCAATTGGCGAAGTTGGGAAGACTCACGATCACGTTCCGCCCCACACGCAGGCACTCCTGAAGAACGAACTCGGTCTCCCGCGACTGTTGCAGCGTCTGCCCGATGATCACGTAATCGAACATGGCGTCGGGGTAGTAAGAGAGCCCCTCATCGATGTCGCCGTGATACACCGAGAGCCCCTTGCCCACCGCGTCGTACACCTTCTCCTCCATGATCTCCACCCCGGTGCCGCGCACGTCCTTGCGGTCCACAAGCATCTTCAGGAGCACGCCGCGCCCGCAGCCGAGATCGAGAACTCGGGACTCCTGCTCGACGACGTCCACGATGAAGAGATGGTCGAGGCGCTCACCACTGGGGGCACGGGCGATGATGCTGCTAGGCACGGCGTCTTGCCTCCCGGTGGGCGGTGACCTCGAGAAAGTGCTTGATCACGTGAGTCTGCTGGTCGGTCTCCACGAGGAACGCATCGTGCCCGAATGAGGAGTGGATCTCTACGTAGGTGGTGTCGAGCCCGTTGCCCTTGAGCGCTCGGACGATCTCTTTGGACTGGTAGGGCGGGTACAGCCAGTCGCTGCTGAAGGCGATCACCAAGAACCGGGTGTCAGCGGGCACCTCACGCAGTGCTTCCACGACTGTACCGTGGCCATCCGCCAGGTCGAAGTAGTCGAGCGCCTTCGTGATGTAGAGGTAGGTGTTGGCGTCGAAGCGACGGATGAACACGTCGCCCTGGTATCGCAGGTAGCTCTCGACCTCGAAGTCGGTGGTGAAATCGTAGCCGAGCACCTCCTTGTCGCGCAACCGCCGGCCGAACTTGAAGTGCATCGACTCGTCCGACAAGTAGGTGACGTGGCCGATCATTCGGGCTACGGAGAGTCCCGCGTCCGGATGGTCGTGCTCGTAGTAGTCGCCGCCGCGCCAATTGGAATCTCGCATGATCGCCTGGCGGCCGACCTCGTTGAATGCGATCTGCATGGGCGAGTGCCTGTGAGTGGAGGCGATGGGGATGACCGATGCCACCATCTCCGGATAGGTGGTGACCCATTCCAGGGCCTGCATCCCGCCCATCGAGCCGCCGGTGACCGCCAGCAGACGCTCGATGCCCAGATGCTCCAGGAGCAGCTTCTGGGCGCGCACCATATCGGGCACGGTCACCACCGGGAAGCGTAGGCCATACGGGCGGCCGGTCGCTGGATCTGTGGTAGACGGGCCGCTCGATCCTCGGCAACCACCGATGACATTCGAGCAGATCATGAAGTACTTGTCCGTGTCGAAAGCCCGGCCGGACCCCACCATCATGTCCCACCAGCCGGGCTTGAGATCGCCTTCATGGAAACCCGCGGCATGGGCGTCGCCCGACAGGGCGTGAAGTAGCAGGATGGCATTCGACCGCTCGTCGTTCAGCGTGCCGTAGGTCTCGTACGCCAGCGTGAGGGGCGCGAGGGTGAGCCCCGAGTCCAAGGGCAACACATCGAACTCGGCGTAGAGTGTCTCCACCCAGCCGACCGAGCTGTCGAATGTCTGCCCATCTATGTGGTAGTCGCTCACCCGACCTCCTCAGTCCGGCCGCCCGACCGACGAAGTCGTCGAGGCGCCGGGTAGGCGCCCGGCATCGCCGTTCGGCTCAGCGCTGTGATGCCGCCAGCGCCTGCTCGAGGTCGGCGACGATGTCATCGATGTGCTCGAGTCCCACGGATAGCCGCACGTAGTCCGCCGTCACCCCAGTCGATTCTTGCTGCTCAGGGGTGAGCTGCTGGTGGGTGGTGCTCGCCGGATGGATCACCAGCGAGCGGGAGTCACCGATGTTGGCCAAGTGACTGAGTAGCTCGACCGACTCGATGAACCGGCGGCCGGCTTCCGCGCCCCCCTTGATACCGAAGCCCAGCAGCGCTCCGTAGAGCCCACGGTAATGATAGCGCTGCGCGACCGAGAACGACGGGTGGTCTTGCAGGCCTGGGTAGTTGACCCACGTCACCATGGGGTGTTCTTGGAGATACCGAGCCACGGCCAGCCCGTTCGTGCTGTGCCGCTCCATGCGCAACGGCAAGGTCTCGAGGCCCTGGAGGAAGAGGAAGCTGTTGAAGGGGCTGAGCGCGGCGCCGGTGTCCCGCAGCACCTGTACCCGAGCCTTCAGGGCGAAGGCGATGTTGCCCTGGCCGGGATACGCGGGATCGCCTAGGTCAGGCACGGCACCGAAGGCGTCGGCGAACACGAGCCCGTGGTAGCTGGGATCGGGCTCGGAGAGGCCCGGGAATTTGCCGTTCTTCCAGTCGAACCTGCCCCCGTCCACGATCACGCCTCCGATCGACGTGCCGTGACCGCCGATGAACTTGGTGGCCGAGTTCACGAGGATGTCGGCGCCATGGTCCAAGGGACGTACCAGGAATGCGGTGGGCGTCGTGTTGTCGACCATCAGCGGCACACCGGCCTCGTGCGCGATAGCGGCCACAGCTGCGATATCGAGGGTGTCGAGCCGAGGGTTGCCGAGCGTCTCGCCGTAGAGGGCCCGCGTGTTCGGCTTCAGCGCTTTGCGGAAGTTCTCGGGATCTGACGAGTCCACGAATTCCACATCGATGCCCAGATTGCGCAGCGTGTAGTTGAACAGGTTGTACGTGCCCCCGTAGAGGCTGGCGGAAGCTACGATGTGGTCACCTGCACCCATGATGTTCAGAATGGCACCCGTGATGGCGGCCTGACCCGAGGCCACCCCCACTGCCGCCGACCCACCCTCGAGCGCGGCCATGCGGGCTTCGAACACCGAAGTCGTGGGGTTCATGATGCGTGTGTAGATGTTGCCCACTTGGGAGAGCTCGAAGAGCCCAGCGGCCCGCGCCGTGTCCTCGAAGACGTACGACGTCGTCTGATAGATGGGCACGGCACGGGCACCGGTGGTCGGGTCGACCACCTGTCCGGCATGGACGGCCTGGGTCTCGAAGCGCTGAACGGGCACGTTTTCCGCGTCTGCCATCTCAATCACCTGAATCCTTATCGACTTACTAACGATTCAACAAAGTACTACACGTGCGGTCTTCCGGCAAGAGTGAACCATGTCTCCTTCAGCGGTCGGGCCTACCTCAACCGCGGTATCGATTCGTGATCGGCAGCCGGCGGTCTTTGCCGAACCCCTTCGAGGTGATGCGCACGCCGGGAGCGGCCTGCCGGCGCTTGTACTCGTTCCGGTCGATCATGGCCACAACCCGGTCGACCTCGGTCGGGTCCAAGCCCGCCGCCTTCAACTCCGCGACGCTCTTGTCGCCCACGACGTAGGCCTCGATGATCCGGTCGAGCAGATCGTAGGGCGGGAGGCTGTCCTGATCGGTTTGATCGGGGCGGAGTTCGGCGGAGGGAGCCCGCTCGATCGTGGAGACCGGGATCGGCACCGGAGCGCCCGACTCCCTCGAGTTCCGATAGCGCGCCAATTCGTAGACCATGGTCTTCGGAGTATCTTTGATCACCGCGAAGCCGCCCGCCATGTCTCCGTAGAGCGTGGCGTAGCCCACTGCCATCTCGCTCTTGTTGCCGGTAGCGAGCACCATCCAGCCGAACTTGTTCGAAAGGGCCATGAGCAGGTTCCCGCGGATGCGTGCTTGCAGGTTCTCCTCCGTGGTGTCGGCGGGACGATCGCCGAAGATGGGGGCCAATGTCTCGAGGTAGGGCACCAGGAGGCTCTCGATCGGGAGCTCAAGGCACTCGATGCCAAGGTTCTCCGCGAGCACGAGGGCGTCGGAGCGGGTTGCCTCACTGGAATAGCGCGAAGGCATGGTGACACCGGTGACGGCCCCCGCGCCAAGCGCGTCGACGGCGATGCAGGCCGTGAGAGCCGAGTCGATGCCGCCGCTCAAGCCGATCACGACGTGCTCGAAGCCGTTCTTCCTCACGTAGTCGCGAACCCCGAGACAGAGGGCGCCATAGATCTCGGCCGGCCTTGAGAGGGCCGGTGTCAGGGCAGGCGCGGCGGCGGCGAGCCCGTCTGCCGCGGCGGAGGAAGCACCGCCCGCCTCCGTGCTCAGACCTCCCGCCGGGGGCAGTTCGACAGTCCGAAGGCGCAGCGAGCCGGAGGCCGTGCCGATGCCCCGGTGGCGATCGGCGGTATCCAGGTCGAGGTCGATCAAGATCAGCTGCTCCTCGAACTGGGCACCCCGGGCCAGGATGGTCCCATCGGGGGCAACGACCACGCTGTAGCCGTCGAAGACGAGTTCGTCCTGCCCCCCCACACCGTTCACGTAGGCCACGAAGGCTCCAGCGTCTTCAGCGCGGCGGCGGATCATCGCCTCGCGCTCGGCGCCCTTGCCCACGTGATACGGCGACATGCTTATGTTCACCACCAGGCGCGCCCCGCCCCGAAGAGCCGCCTCCTCTGTGGGTCCGTGGGGATTCCAGATGTCCTCGCACACGTTCACCGCGAACCGCTCGGCCCCTTGCGCGAGCACCAAGACCGAATCCCCGGGCGAGAAATAGCGCTCTTCGTCGAACACCGCGTAGTTGGGCAGGTGGATCTTCTCGTACAGGGCCGCCACACGACCCTGGGTTAGAACGGCGGCTGCGTTCGCCACCGGAGGGCCGGCCTGCACTCCGCTCCCGTCACGGGGCCGCACCGGAGCGCCCACGACAGCCACGATGTCGCCAGTGCTTGCGGCGACCTCTTCCAGGGCCATCTCGCATCTCTCCACGAAACGGTTGCGAAGAAGCAGGTCTTCGGGCGGGTAGCCCGAGATGACCATCTCGGGGAAGGCCACGAGGTCGGCTCCCACCGCGCGCGCTCGCTCGAGCCACTCGAGCACGAGACGGGTATTGCCGGTCACATCGCCTACCGTGGCGTTCACCTGTGCAAGAGCCAGACGCACGACGTCACTCCCCGCCCGAGCCGGCCTGCCGCAGCACGGCGAGCACCTCGGCGGTCTTCTCCTCAAGCAGGTCTTTGTCTGCCCGCGTCTCGATGTTGACGCGAAGCACCGGCTCGGTGTTCGACATGCGCACGTTCACCCGCCAGCGTGCGAACTCCAGGCTCACGCCGTCGATCTCGTCCACGGCCGGCTCCTCTGAAGCGTAGTGGCTTCGCAACGCCTTGAGCGCGGCCGCCGGATCGGCTAACTCCAGATTGATCTCGCCGCTCACCGGATAGCGAGCCACCCTCTCACCAACGAGTTCCGAGAGCGACCTGCCGCTGACGCAGATGAGTTCGGCCACGAGCAGCCAGGGGATCATGCCGCTGTCGGCGTACGAGAAGTCGGCGAAGTAGTGATGAGCCGACATCTCGCCCCCGTACGCGGCTTCCTCCTCCCGCATGCGGGCCTTGATGAACGCGTGACCGCTCTTGTTCGCGACCGGTCTCCCGCCGGCCGCCTCCACCAGTTCCACGGTGTTCCAGACCAAGCGAGGGTCGTGCACGATCGCGGCACCCGGACGACGCCGGAGCGCCTGATCCGCCAACAAGCCCACCAGGTAGTAGCCCTCCACGAACTCGCCGCGTTCGTCGAAGAAGAAGCAGCGGTCGAAGTCTCCATCCCAGGCCAGACCAAGATCGGCGCCATTGGCCAGCACGGCTTCGGCAGTGGTGGCCCTCTTCTCGGGCAGCAAGGGGTTCGGCACTCCCCGAGGGAACGAACCATCGGGCTCGCCAAAGAGCGGGGTGATCTCGAAGGGTAGATGGGGACGCAGCAGCTCGATGACCGGCCCCGCCATCCCATCCCCGCCGTTCGCCACGATGCGAAGCGGAGTGAGCTTGTCTCGATCTACGTACGAGAGCAGATGGTCGACGAATGCCGACGAGATATCGACGTGCTCCACCGAACCGGCCTCTGGAGCGTCCCGAAAGACCTCTTCCCCGGCAAGCGCGGCGCCGACCATGTCCCTGATCTCGACGAGACCGGTGTCGCCAGAGATGGGCACCGACTTCTCGCGCACGAACTTCATGCCGTTGTACTCGGCGGGGTTGTGGCTGGCCGTGACCATGATGCCCCCGTCGAGACCCAGCGAGAACGTAGCGAAGTACACCTGCTCCGTACCCACTTCGCCGATGTCGACTACGTCCACGCCCGAAGCGGTGAGCCCGGCGATCAGGGAATCGGTCAACGCGGCTCCGCTCAAGCGCATGTCTCTGCCCACCGCAACCTTCTTCGGACGCAGGAAGCGAGCGTAGGCCCGGCCGATCAGGTCGGCCATCTCTTCGTCGAGTTCGTCCGGCACCTTGCCGCGCAGGTCGTAGGCCTTGAAGCCGGCCAGCCGGCGGTCGATGTCGCTCACGTATCTTCCCCTCCCAGGTTCTTCACCAGTTTCTTGACCTCCTCGGCGCGCTCGAGCGGCACCACCAGCGTGCGCTTGCCGGCCCGAACCACCGCCAATCCGCTTACCCCGACCAGAGCCACGAGCTCATCGGTGTCTTCCGCGAACACCACGTTGCCCTCTGCCGCATGTGCCGCGATGCGCGCCGTGCCGCGGTTGCCGGCGCCGTCGTCCGGCAGGAAGGCGCCCAAGGCCTCCCAGCCCCCGATATCGCTCCAGTAGAACGCCGCCTCCGCCACCCTGGCTCCCGTGGCTTTCTCCATGATGCCGTAGTCCACCGAGATGGGCTCAAGATCCGCGAAGGCGTGCTCCAACGCGACCTCGTCAAGGCTGCCGTCGGCTCCCAATACCGGCCGCAGCCCGTGCACGTGCCGCGGCAGATACTGCTCGAACCGCTCGAGGATCGCCGACGTGGACCACACGAACATGCCGCTGTTCCAGAGGAACGCGCCGGATGCGACGAACTCCTCAGCCGTCTTCCGGTCCGGCTTCTCCCGGAACCGAAGGAGTTCGAAATGACCCGCCCCTCCACTGTCTACGACGGGGTCTCCACGCTCGAGGTACCCGTAGCCCGTGGCCGGATAGGTGGGCCGCACTCCGAGCGTATAGAGCGCAGACGACCCGGACGCGGCCTCGACGACCGAACTCAACGTACGGACGAACTCTTCGGCCGGTTCGATGTGTTGGTCGGAAGTCAGGGTGACCACCACGCATTCCCCGAAACGGGCTTGGGCGATCACGGCAGCCAGGCACACCGCGGCGGCGGTGTCGCGACGGATCGGTTCACCGATGACCTGCTCGGGGGCAAGCTCGGGTAATTGCTCGCTCACCAGCGGCACCAGCTTGCGTCCGGTGAGAACGAGCACCCGCTCGCGGGATGTGAGCAGAAGCGCGCGCTCGTAGCTCTCTTGAAGGAGCGAGCGCTCACCAAGCAGGCGCAGGAACTGCTTCGGCCGCGCCTCGGTACTCGCCGGCCAGAACCGGGTGCCCGCGCCGCCCGCCATTATCACCACCACCGGACCATCGAAGACGGTCGCGTCGAGACCCTTCGGTTCGTGTGCATCACTCATGGGGTCGTCGACCTCCTCACGGCTGTTTCCGGAGTTCATTGTATAGCGCCGGCGGGGCGTGACCCTACGGTGAGCGCTCGCTGCAGGCCCAAGACCGCCAGGAGACCACCCACGGCGAACGCGGCCAGCATCCCGTACCCGGCTCCGTATCCCCATCCTCTGTCGATGAACATGCCGAAGAGCCAGGGACCGAAGAGAGCGCCGATGAACCCGAATGCGTTCAGGTATCCTCCGGCCAGTCCCACCAGGCGCATCTCGACCACGACGGGGATCAACGCGAAGCTCGGCGCGAATGCGATCATGGTGAGGAACCCCACAAGCATCACGACCAGCAGGGTCGAGATCAGCCCTGGAAGGTAGGGCATCAGACCCATCGACACTGCCATGGCGGCGAACACCACCGCCAAGAGAGGCAGATAGCCCACCTTCGTCAGCAAGAAGGCGACGACAGGTGCGCCGGCGAGTTGCGCCGCGGCGAATCCGGCGGTCACCGCGGCGGCGACGCCAAGACTCACTCCGAGGTCGTCGTGGAGGTACGACGGGGTCCACGTGAGCGTCCCAACCGACACGCTGACCCCACCCACGTTCGCCAGGCCGAGAAGGGTCACCTTCCGGGAGCGCATCAAGGTCCACAGGTCGGCGACAAGACCACGAGGGGTAAGACGCACCGAACCGGCAGGCGGACCGGATCGCACCTGCGATGAGGTGAACGTGAGGATCCCCACACCCAGTGCGATGCCCGCGACCACCAGGAAGAACGGCCGATGGCCGTAGGCTTCGACGATGCGTGCCAGGACGAGAAGCAAGAGCAGATACCCCACGCCCGAGGCCCCGCCGTAGATGGACCAAGCCCGACCCAGTCTATCCAGGGGCACGTGACGCACCAGAAGCACGCCGGCCGCGGGGATCATGGTGCCCGCCCCCAGGCCTTGGAGCCCTCTGGCCAGCGCATACCAACCGAACGAGGACGACAGCGCAAACAACAACGCCCCCAGGACCATGCCGGCGAAGCCGGCCGCGAGCACTCGTCCCGGGAAACGGGCGGCGATTGCTCCCGCCGGTATCTGACCGAGCGCATAGGTGAGAAGGAACGCCGACATGAGCAGCCCCACCCGCGCCGAACTCAGCCCCTCGTCGGCCGTCAATCCGGGCGCCAGAACAGGGATGGCTCCCTGTAGGATAGCGGTCGCGAAGAAGCCCAGCGCGAGAAGCAGGCTAAGTCTGTCCGCGAGGCGGGGTTCGAGTCTGGTGTCAGGTTCGATCATGGCCGGAGACATGGTATCCCAGCAGGCCCTCCTACTTACCCCACAACCACGGTCGGTTTCAGCTCCGTCCGAACCAGCGTCCGTGCGCGATACGCAGGAAGCGCGTCTCTCCGATCAAACGCCGCGCGAACAGCAGGGACCGAGCGTATGCGGCTATCGGGTAGGCGAGCCGGTCCGAGGTGTCGTTCACCACGATCCAGAGTTCCTCCGCCGCTTCCTCCGGCCGGGTGCGCCGAGTGACTCTGCGCTCGAACTCGACGATCTTCGTGAGCGCGTCGCGGTAGATCTGCGACGCCCCAGCCACACCGGCGCGGTCGACAGAGGCCTTCTCGTAGATCGGGGTGTCGATGTAGCCAGGGCGCACGATCTTGACCCTCACTCCGAAAGGCTTGAGTTCGTGCCAGAGGCCCTCAGAGAAGCCCTCCAGAGCGTGCTTGCTGGCGTTGTACACGGAGAAGAAGGGGAAGACCATGCGCCCTCCCAACGAACCCACGTTGACGATGAGCCCGCTGCCGCGCTCCCGCATGCCTGGCACGAACGCAAGGGCCAGGGCTATCTGTCCGAAGGCGTTCACCTGGAACACCCTCTGGATCTCAGCGGGCGGAGCATCCTCGAGTGGTCCGAAGTGCAGCGTGCCGGCGTTGTTGATCAGAACATCGGGAGGACCCGATTCCGCCAGCACTGCGGCCGCCAACTCGGCGATCGACTCGGGTCGGGACAGATCCAGCACGCGCAGGCGGACTCCAGGCGGATGTCCCTTCGCTCCCGCCCCCTCAAGCGTGCGCACCGTTCCCGTGACCTCCCAGCCCTCCCGAGAGAGGCGAGCCACGACCGCGCGGCCCAGGCCCGACGACACTCCGGTGATCAATGCGCTCGGCACGCGTGCTCCTTCCTGGGAGTCGCCTCCACGGTGGTTTTCGCGATATCGACCGCTGAACAGCAGACTACCCACAGACCTGACCTGGTACGCCCCATTCGAGCTTTCCCCGGTTGGACCCGCGCGATACACTGCGCAGTGACGAGCGAGGGAGGTGCGCGCATGCGAGTGGCGGTCGTAGGGTCAGGGATCGCGGGCATGACCGCGGCGTGGCTGCTGTCCGATGGGCACGACGTAGACGTCTTCGAGTCGCAACCGGTGCTGGGTGGACACACCCGCACGGTGGACATCACGGTGGACGGCAAGGCGCTGCACGTGGACACCGGCTTCATGGTGTTCAACGAACGCACGTACCCGAACCTGGTCGGTCTCCTTCACCA
Organism: Actinomycetes bacterium; assembly: GCA_024637035.1. Lineage (GTDB taxonomy): Bacteria > Actinomycetota > Thermoleophilia > RBG-16-64-13 > RBG-16-64-13 > JAHJSA01. The sequence goes on along the minus strand of JAGXFW010000029.1, from coordinate 19,759 downwards.
CCTCCAGATCGAGTCTCGCGAGAGCGACATGTCGTTCAGCGTCTCCTGTGGCGAGGAGGAACTGGAGTGGTCGAGCGTACCCGTGTTAGGTCTAGTGGCTCACCCGTCGAACATCTTCCGTTCGGAACTGTGGCGCATGGTGTTCGACATAGTGCGTTTGAGTGCCTCGGCCGAGCGACTGCTCGCCGAGGTCGACTCGGACGACATCACTCTGGGCGAGATGTTGCAGCGTGAAGGCTATAGCTCCTCCTTCATCGACCTGTACCTGATCCCCATGGTGTCGGCCATCTGGTCGACACCTGAAGGGGACATGCTGTCCTTCCCCGCCCGCACCTTCCTGCGCTTCGCCGACAACCATGGTCTGCTGCACATCGCCGGCAAACCGACCTGGCGGACCATACCGGGAGGCGCCCGTCGCTACATCGACGCGCTTGCGGCAGAGATCTCCGGCACGGTGACTACGGGGGTAGGCGCCGGCGCGCTCAGAAGGACGGCCGGAGGCCCGCTACTGACCCTCACGGATGGCTCCGAGCGCACCTACGACCATGTGGTCTTGGCGTGCCACGCCCCGCAGTCCCTGGCCGTGCTCACCGACCCGACCCCGGCCGAGGAGCAGGTGCTGGGGGCGTTCGCCTACCAACCGAACGAAGCGATCCTCCACACCGACGCGTCGCTCCTGCCCACCCGCCGTCTCGCCCGCGCGTCGTGGAACTACTACGCGGGGAGCTGCGACGTCGGCAGCACCGAACTCTCGGTCACCTACGATCTCGATCGGCTCCAGGGCCACGACGTGGACAGCCCGGTGCTCCTGACGCTCAACGCCGTGCGTGAACCGGGGGGCGACCACGTGCTTCGTCGCATCGACTTCGAGCATCCCATGTTCGACACGGCCGCGATCGAGGCCCAACGCCGAATCCCTGAGATCCAGGGCACTCGGAACACCTGGTACTGCGGGGCGTGGCAGCGATATGGCTTCCACGAAGACGGACTTCTGTCCGCCCTTTCGGTGGCGGGCGATTTCGGCATCCGCGCGCCATGGGTCACGAGCGAGGCCGGGGCTGCGGCTCTCGGACGATCGACGCAGGCGACATCGGCAGCGCGGCAACATCCGTGGGAGCATCCGTCGCCGAGGCCGGACGCCGAACTTGCGTAGCATGACGGCACCGCAAAGACCACCATCACTGTACACGGGCACGGTCGGGCACGATCGTTCGCGTCCCATGCACAACCGGTTCCGCTACGAGCTCTATTTCCTCTTCCTCGACATCGACACGATTCCGGAAACCGCCGCCGCGCTGCCCCTGCTCGCATACAACCGCAGAGGGCTTGTGTCGTTCCACGATCGCGACCATGGCCCCCGCGACGGTGGAGCCCTCCGACCCTGGATCGACGGGATCCTTGCCACGGCGGAGATCGAGCTGGCCGGTGGCCGGATCATGCTGCTGGCCTTTCCCCGAGTGCTCGGAGGCCGCTTCTTCCCCGTGAGCTTCTGGTACTGCTTCCACGAAGACGGGACGCTTAGAGCCGTGCTGGCTGAGGTCAACAACACCTTCCACGAGCACCACAACTACCTCCTGCACGACGGAGGCGCACCACTGACCAAGGGCCACACGCTCCATGCGACCAAGGTGTTCCACGTGTCGCCGTTCATCGCGATGGACGCGCGCTATGAGTTCCAGTTCACCGGACCCGACGAGAGGCTCGGCGTCCGTATGCTCGATGTGGTGGAGGGAGAACCCCTGCTCACCGTCGAGCTCTCCCTCGAACGTCAGCCCCTTCGCTCCCTGGCGCTCCTGGCCACCGTCCTGCGCTACGGGCCGATGTCGACCAGGGCCTGGCTCCTCATACGCTGGCAGGCTGTGAGGCTGTGGCGGAAGGGAGCGACCTACGTGCACCGGCCGGCCCTCCCCACCGAGGAGACGACCTAGTGATCGGTTCTCGCATCCTCGACCGCTTTCTGCGCGAGCTGCCGTCCGGCGAACTCGAGGTGGTATGGCCCGAGGGACCGCCCACCGTGTACCGCGGCGAGCTACCCGATCCCTCCGCGACTCTGGTGATACGAGACCTCACGATGGTGCGCCGGCTCGCGCTGCGGGGAACCATCGGATTCGCCGAGGCATACATGGACGAACAGTGGGACACGCCGGATCTCGTGGCCCTCCTCGAGCTTCTTGCGGGCAGCCCGGGAGTCGGAGGCCCCACTCGCAAGCGAGTGCCGCTGCGCCCGCTCCATCGCCTCACCCACCTCGCTCGAGCGAACACTCGGCGCGGCGCCCGACGCAATATCAGCTACCACTACGACCTCGGAAACGACTTCTATAGCCTTTGGCTCGACCCGACGATGACGTACTCGTGCGGCCTGTTCCCCGAAACCGCAGACGCGACCGCGACCGCCGCGGGCTGCGACGTAGTCGGCCAGGCGGACGTTGCTCTGGCCGACCGTACACCGGCCGGTGATCGCGCGCACGATGGATCGGGTCCCGCGGAGCCACTTCCCGGGTCGGCTCTAGAAGCGGCACAGCGGGCGAAGTGGGAGGCCCTCTTGTCGGTCATCGATCCCCGACCCGGAGACCGAATGCTGGAGATCGGCAGCGGGTGGGGCGGGTTCGCCATTCACGCCGCACGCACGCGAGGGTGCGAGGTGGTGGGGATCACTCTCTCGCAAGAGCAGCTCGACCACGCCACGACCGCGGCCGCCGAAGCCGGCGTTCAAGGGTCGGTGGAATTCCGCCTGCAGGACTATCGCGACGTGCGTGACCGCTTCGATCACGTGGCTTCCATCGAGATGTTCGAGGCGGTGGGAGAACGGTACTGGAACGCGTTCTTCGCCAGGTTACGCGAGGTGCTGCGGCCTGGCGGCCGGGCGGGGATCCAAGTGATCACCATCGACCATGCCCGTTTCGGGGCCTATCGAACACGACCCGACTTCACGCAGACCTACATCTTCCCCGGAGGGATGCTGCCCAGCCTCGATGTGTTCCTTGCGGAAGCCCGTGCGGTCGGTCTCACCCCCGAAGTGCACAGGAAGATGGGGTCGAGCTACGCTCGCACCCTCTCCTGCTGGCTGCAGAGCTTCGAAGCCGCCACCACGAGCGTGCGCTCTCTCGGGTTCGACGAGCGTTTCATCCGCATGTGGCGCTTCTACCTAGCGTACTGCATCGCCGGCTTCAGGCGAGGCATGATCGATGTGGCGCAGGTGCGCCTCATCTGAGCGCAGGCCGGCGCGGCTCGACCCCCGGCCGCGCGGACCTCGGCACGGACCTACCTCCGCGCCGTCGCCACTCCTTGGCCTCGGTATACGCCCTCGGCCTCGCTCACAAGCCTATCCATGAGTTCCTTCACCGTGGGCTCATCGTCGTACCGCCACACCTCTGAACCCGAGAACACGAGGCCGCCCTCCACGTCGCCCCCGCGCGACTGGTCAAGACGATCGATGATGCAGAACGACTTCGTGCATTTCTTGAGGCACACGCGCTTGCAGCGGCCGTCACCCACAACGCCGAACTCGGCCAGCTCATCAATGAAGGGGTTACGGATGGCCCGGCCTGGGAGCCCCACGGGCGACTGCATCTCGACGACGTCATCGCGCCCCGCCCTCTTGTATAGGTCTTTGAAGGCATCGGCCACGTCGCACTCCTGAGTCAACACGAAGCGCGACGCCATCTGCACGCCGTCGGCTCCGAAGTCGCCCATCATCTCGGCGATGTCGAATCCGTCGCTGATGCCACCGGCCGCTATCAGCGGCACCCCGGTGACCAGCTCCCGCACCCGAGGGAACAACGTGCGCAATGGCTCGTCGGTGCCGAGATGGCCGCCCGCCTCTGTTGATTCCACCACGATGGCCGCGGCCCCGCTCTTCTCGGCCAACCTGGCCAGCTGCGGCGAGGAGACGATGGACACCACCGGCACCCCGTGCTCCTCACCCACCGCGAACACGTCTCGCGAGAACCCGGCACCGGTGACGATCATGTCGACACCCGCCTCGATCGAGGCGAGCACAGCCGCGGCGAAGTCGCGTATCGCGAACATGATGTTCACGGCGATGATGCCGCGCGTCATCTCCTTCGCCCGTCTGATGTCGGCCTTCAGCTCGTCCAGCGGTATTCCGGACCCGCCGATGGTGCCGATCCCGCCACAGTCGGCGACGGCCGCCGCGAGCGAGGAGCGGCTCACCCGCACCGACATGCCTCCCTGTACGATCGGCACGCGCGCCGTGAATCCACCTATCTTCAGCTCTGGGAGTCGCACATTTCCTCCAAGGGATCCAGTAGATATCGGACATTGTACCTGCAAGCGTCCGTAAGCGCAGGCAGCTTGTCTTTCCTGTCTGTTACTCTTAGCGTGGAATGGGCCCGGGACCCGAGGGTCCGCTACGCGGAGGACCGACCGGCAGGCAGTGCACAGCGCAGACTTACACCATCATCGTGGAGACGACACGGCCGCCAGCGCCGGGAACTCCGAGCGCGCGCCCCTTGAGGGCGACACGCGCCCTTGGGGAGGCTATCAGGTCCTCGAGGACGCGCGGACGCACAAGGTGAAGCGCATCGAGGTGCTGCCGGGGGGGCGCCTGAGCCTGCAACGTCATCGTCACCGCTCGGAGCACTGGTTCGTCATCGCCGGCGTCGGCGCCGCGACCCGAGACGCCGACATGATCTCCCTGACCGCAGGTGATTCCTTGGACGTGCCGGCAGGCGCTTCACACCGCATCTCCAACCCGGGCGAGGACGTGCTGGTATTCATAGAAGTGCAGCACGGCAGCTACTTCGGCGAGGACGACATCGAGCGCCTGGAGGACGACTATGGTCGCGGCTGATGCACCTCCGCTCGTCATCGGAGACTCCGCCTTGCGCCCACTTTGGGGAAGCTCGTGAGCGATCCCGAAAAGAAGCATTCGTTCCTCGACACATGGACGTTCCGCTCGCTCGGCCTACTGGCGTTGGTGATCGCCGTTCTGGGCGCATGGAGACTATGGAGCCCCTATAGCCTGCCGAAGGTCGTAGAACTGCTCAGCCAGAGCATCGGCGAGGGGGCAGCCGAACTCTGGGTCGAGCCGTACTTCAGACTCGGCAATCTCGCGGTGACCCCATCTCTTCTCTTCAAGACCTTTGTGTTCATCGTCATCTTGCTCGTGTTGGCCCGCCTCGTTCAGAGGGTCACCCGACGCACCTTGGCCCGCACCACATTCGAGAAGGGCACCGCCTTCGCCCTTGAGCGCGGAGCAGGCTACGTCTTCTTCGTGTTCGGGATAGTCCTCGGGATCCAGTCCGCGGGACTCGACCTCTCGACACTCGCCGTGTTCGGCGGGGCGGTGGGCATCGGGTTGGGGTTCGGGCTGCAGAACATCGCAAAGAACTTCGCCTCAGGGCTCGTGCTGCTCATCGAGAGGCCGATCAAGGTGGGTGACCGAGTAGAGGTCGGAGAACTCGTGGGAGACGTGACGCACATCGGTGGCCGAGGCACCTGGATCCGTACGAACGACAATGTGGTCATGATCGTGCCCAACTCGGAGTTCGTCGAGCAGCGAGTGACGAACTGGACGGCGAACGACCGCCAGATCCGCATCCACGTACCGGTGGGCGTGTCGTACGACAGCGACCCGGAGGTCGTCGCCCGCATCCTCATCGAGACGGCCCTCGCCAACACACACGTGCTGAAGTCGCCCTCCCCAGACGTGATCTTCACGGGGTTCGGAGAGAGCTCACTGGACTTCGCGCTGCGCGCTTGGACGATCACACAGGTGCGCACGCCTCCGGTCCTACGGAGCCAGCTCTATTACGCGATCTTCGCTGCATTCCGTTCGGAGGGGATCACCATCCCCTTCCCGCAGCGAGACCTGCACCTCAGGTCGGCGGACTCAGACGATGGTATGAGAGAGAAATGGCTCCCCGGGCAGGACTCGAACCTGCAACACCCTGGTTAACAGCCAGGTGCTCTACCATTGAGCTACCGAGGAGCGCGACGGACGGTAGTATAGCGGACCTTTTGGGCGTTGCAAACCGAGCTTACGTGCGCGCCTCGCGCTCGACCTCCGCTTCGCACGCGACACAGATCAACGCCACTCCGCCTGCACCGCCCGCTCCCGGTGGGTCGGCCGCCACAAGGGCCTCACCACAACAGAAGCACTGACTTCCCTCAGCCAACCCCAGGACGTATGCGGCCAAGCTGACAACCGATCCGTTGCACCCGTCATCGTCGACGCGCACGCCCTCATGGGTGACCGCGGGCACGACAGGCGGCGGGTCATCGGTGGGGACGAGCCTTAGTTGCCGCTCGTCGGGATACCGCCGAGCCTCGTCATGGTCACGCCGATCTCCCGCCGTCTGACTCACGCCGGCCATCACACCCTCCTCATGACACCGGTGACCTTGCCCACGATGCGGGGGTCCCGCGTGAAGATGGGTTCCATCGAGTCGTTCTCCGGCTGGAGACGGACACGGTCCTTCTCGCGATAGAACCGCTTCAACGTGGCGTCGTCTCCCAGCAAAGCCACCACGATGTCACCGTTCTGCGCGTCATCTTGATGTTGCACCACGACGAGATCTCCGTCGAGGATGCCAGCATTGATCATGCTGGTGCCGCGCACTCGGAGCACGAAACAATCTCGGTTGCTCCCCAAGAAGCCGGGCACCTGGAGCAACTCCTCGATGTTCTCGTCTGCCAACAACGGTTCACCGGCCGCGACCCTTCCCACCAGCGGCAGCCGACGAGACTCGTGCTCGGCCGCGGACCCCTCAGCTTGCCGGGATGTACCGTTGTCGTGCGTGCGCAACAACTCGAGAGCGCGCCGCTTGGCCACCCCACGCCGTATGTAGCCGAGGTGCTCGAGGGTCGTGAGATGGTTCTGCACGGAAGCGGGCGAGGACAACCCGGCAGCGAGGCCGATCTCGCGGACCGTGGGTGGATAGCCCTGCTCGTTCACCGTCTTCTCGATGATGCCGAGGATCTCGTGCTGCCGCGGAGTTAGTTCCATATCCATCCCCCATACGGAGTGAACATTTGTTCGTACGTCAGTATAGCCGACCGCTCGGACGGAACCAAGTTCCCGCCGGCGATCGCGCGACCAAGCGCCGTGGCCGTCAAAGCGTCGGAGGCGTTGACGCCCCCTAAGGCACCATCTATACTCACCAAGCTTTACGGCGACGCCCGTGTCCGAGTGGCGGAATTGGCAGACGCGCTAGGTTGAGGGCCTAGTGAGTGAATAACTCATGGGGGTTCAAGTCCCCCCTCGGACACCATCACCACCACGCTCGAGCCGGCCCCGCCGGTCTGGGATGCGTCCTCCGCTCCGGTGGCGTGTTTGAGACCCGCCTCTCTTTTGGGTATCTCTCCTCCTGCAACGACCCGCCACGAGGAGCACGCGATGTCCGATACGATGCTGGCGCTCACATATGACCGCGTCCAAGACCACTGGGACTCCACTATCGGGCTGCGCATGCAGCGCGTTCCCCGCCCCGCTCTCGATATCTCGCACGATTTTCGTGACGCTGGGATGGCTCTCATCCGGCCGATCCTTACGGGCTTCTGTGGGTCGGACCGAGGCATCTGGCACCGCCGGGCTTTCGGCGCGATGATCTCGGACTCCCTGGACGAAGAAGGCAGCGACGTGCGCATCATCGGTCACGAGTTGTTGGGGGAGGTGGTCGAGGTCGGTCCGGAGGCCACTCGCGACTTCGGGTTGCGCCCGGGTGACATCGTAAGTGCCGAGAGCCACATCGTCGACGACACCTGCTACCAATGCCGCGTGGGCGACAAGCACGTGTGCGCGACCGCTCAGATCATCGGTATCTCTCTGGACGGATGTTTCGCACAACTAGTGAAGCTGCCGGCCAAAGCATTGTGGCCCACGGACCTCAGCAGGATCCGACCCGAGGTCGCCGTTCTGCAGGAGCCGTTCGGCAACGCCGTGCACGCCTGCACCAAGGTCAACCTCCGCGGGCAGAACGTGGCCATCATCGGCTTGGGAACGATCGGCCTCTTCGCGGTCGCAGTGGCGCGGGCTCTGGGCGCCCACCAGATCATCGGGGTGGAACCTGTTGAGTCCAACCGTCGCATGGCGTTGGATCTCGGCGCAGACGCGGTGATCAGTCCGTCTCAGTCGACGCCCCAGAGCTACATCCACGATGCGGCCATCACGCAAGAGATCCACGATCTCACCGAGGGTGTGGGAGTGGACGTCGCCATAGAGATGAGCGGCGCCACGGCGGCTCTCAACACCGCGATCGCCGGCGCCAGGCGTGGGGGCAATGTGATCCTCTTCGGCATCCGCAGCGGCGACGCGGTGATCGAGCACATCGATCGCGTGATCGTCGACGGCATCAGCCTTCACAGCGTGGTGGGGCGACGCATCTGGGAGACGTGGCACATCACGCGCAACCTGCTGGAATCGCGTTCCCCGGATATCCAGGGATCCATCTTCGACACCATCCTCAAGGGCGGTAAGGACTGCGTGGTCCCCGTCTCCCACTTCGACAAGGAGCACTTCGGCCGGCTCATCGACGCCCATCCCAAGGTGATACTGGACTGGCGCTGACCCAAGGCACAAGGGATCGCGCATCGAACCTCCGCGTAGGCCCGCGACAGAAGGAGACAAGGTGAACGAGAGAGCGCATCGGCGCTTCAGTGCGTCGGCGGACGAGATAAGGACCGCGGGTCTCTGGAAGACGGAGAGAGTGATCACCTCGCCCCAGGGAGCCGTCATCACCGTGGACACAGAGGCCGGGAGCAGGGAGGTGCTCGACTTCTGCGCGAACAACTACCTCGGTCTCTCCGCCCACCCCACGCTCGTGGAGGCGGCGCACCGCGGTCTGGACGACCGGGGCTACGGGATGTCCAGCGTGCGGTTCATCTGTGGCACACAAGACCGCCACGGGGAACTCGAGGCCGAACTCGCCGCCTTCTTCGGATTCGAGGATGCCGTTCTGTACGGGTCCTGCTACGACGCCAATGGCGGTCTTTTCGAGACGCTTCTCGGCCAGGACGACGCGATCATCAGCGACGCGCTGAACCACGCTTCGGTCATCGACGGCATCCGCCTCTGCAAAGCCCGCCGTCTGCGCTATGCCTCGGGAGACATGGCCGAGTTGGAGGACCGTTTGCGATCCGCCCACGACGCCGACCTGCGTCTGATCGCCACAGATGGCGTTTTCAGCATGGACGGTACCCTCGCCCCACTCGACCGCATCTGCGACCTCGCCGCGCGCTACGACGCTCTGGTCATGGTGGATGACTCACACGCTTCCGGCTTCGTGGGAGCGACCGGTCGAGGCACGCCAGAGCACTTCGGCGTGACAGGCCACGTGGACATCCTCACCAGCACCCTGGGAAAAGCACTTGGCGGGGCATCGGGCGGCTTCACGGCCTCCACTCGGGCCGTGACCGACCTCCTGCGCCAACGGTCACGCCCCTACCTCTTCAGCAACGCCCTCCCTCCACCCATCGTGGCCGCCGGCCTGGCGGCCCTCAGACTGCTCGCGGAGACCTCTGGGCTCAGAGAGCGTCTGCGCGCGAACACGGCCCGCTTCCGAGAGGGTATGAGCGCGGCCGGTTTCACCATCAAGCCCGGCGACCATCCGATCGTGCCGGTCATGATCGGCGACGCACGGTTGGCCACCGAGGCGGCCGAGGCGCTCCTGGAAGAGGGCATCTACGTGATCGGGTTCAGCTATCCCGTCGTGCCCCGAGATGAGGCGCGCATACGGGTGCAACTCTCGGCCGCACACGAGCCGGAGCACATCGACCTGGCCATCGCGGCGTTCAGGAAGGTGGGGGCTCGGATGGGTCTCGTGTCCTCCTAGCCGCTTGACCGTGGCGAGAGAAAAGGTACAGTCAACCAAGACAGACCACGATCCAACCGGAGGTGTCATGGCTCGCCCCAGACCCGGACTGAAGAACGCTCCCACCCCCGCGGGACTTCCCGCCTCCGAGGTCTACAAGGCCTGCAACCCAGCCGACTTTCCATTCAAGACCACCTCGGCCCTCCCCGAACTCGACGAGGTGATCGGCCAAGAGCGAGCCGTCAAGGCGGTCGATTTCGGCATCACCATCCGCAGTGACGGCTTCAATATCTACGCGCTCGGACCTCCCGGAACCGGGAAGGCGAGCACCATCTCCCTCTTCTTGGAGAAGGAGGCAGCGTCCCTCCCTGTGCCCGACGACTGGGTGTACGTGAACAACTTCGCTCTCCCCCATCAACCCGTCGCAGTGCGACTCCCGCCCGGACGGGCGTGTGACTTCCGCCACGGCATGGAGAAGTTGGTGGAAGACCTCCAGAGCGCGATAACCCTCGCGTTCGACGGCGAGGAGTACGACCAGCAGCGTCACACCGTCGCGCAGAGTATCAGCGAGCGACAGGAGAAGCTGATCGACGCGCTCCGCGGGGAAGCCGAGACCGACGGGTTCGTCATGGTGCGCACGCCTGCGGGCTTGGCATTCGCTCCACGCACGCCGGAAGGCGAGACGATGTCGCGCGACCAGTACAACGAACTGCCCGCCGAGGAACAGGCGGCGATCGACACCGGGCTCGAGCGACTGAATCAGGAACTTCAGCAGCTGATGCGCCAGGTGCGTCAAGAGGAGAAGAGCGGTAGAGAGAGCCTGCGCGAACTCGACGAACAGGTGACCACCTACGCCGCCAAACACCTCATCGACGACGTGCGCGAGCGATGGTCAGACGTCCCCGCGGTGGGTGACCATCTCGAAGCGGTCCTCAAGGACGTGGTGGAGAACGCATCCGAGTTCAAGGCATCGGACGAGGAAGCACCGGCCTCTTTCATGGGTATCACCATCCCCGCCAAACAGCGGGCCGAGGCGGCGTTCCGCAAGTACCGTGTGAACGTGTTCGTGGACAACAGCGGTCTGAAGGGCGCCCCGGTCGTGCGCGAGACGAACCCGAACCTCCACAACCTGGTCGGGCGGGTGGAGCATCAGGCTCAGTTCGGCGCCCTGGTCACCGACTTCAACATGATCAAGCCCGGAGCCCTCCACGCGGCCAATGGTGGGTTCTTGATGCTTGAAGCCCGCGACCTCCTCACTCGACCCTTCGCTTGGGATGCTCTCAAGCGTACGCTGAAGACCAGTGAGATTCGCATCGAGGACGTGGGCCAGCAACTCGGCTACGCAGCCACAGCCACCCTCGACCCCGGGCCCATCCCGCTCCAGGCGAAGATCGTTATCGTGGGCGAAGCGTACATCTACTATCTGCTCTACGAGGCCGATCCCGACTTCCAAGAGCTCTTCAAGGTGCAGGCGGACTTCGATACGGTGGAAGACCGTACCCCCCAGTCCGAGCAGCTGTACGCCCGATTCATCGGCCACATCTGCCGTCTCGACAAGAGCCCCCACTTCTCGGCCGCTGCGGTCGCTCGCGTCATCGAACACGCTTCGCGACTGGTGGCCGACCAGGACAAGCTCTCCACCCGCTTCATGGTGGTGGTCGATCTGGTGAGAGAGGCGGTGTTCTGGACCACTCGCCGAAAGAAGACAGCCAGGGTCGTCTCGGCGGACGACGTGCAGAAGGCGATCGACGAGCGGTTGCACCGATCGGGCCGCATCGAAGAACGCGTACGCGAGATGATCACCGAGGGCACCATTCTCGTCGACACGGCAGGGAGTGTCGTGGGCCAGGTGAACGGCCTGGCAGTCTCTGCCGTAGGTGACCACGCCTTCGGGCGTCCCAGCCGCATCACCGCCACTACGCGCCTGGGAACCGGCGACGTCGTCGACATCGAACGCGAGGTCGCCATGGGCGGGCCCGCTCACTCCAAGGGAGTCATGATACTGGCAGGGTTCCTCGGCGCCCGCTACGCGGCCGACCGGCCGCTCTCCCGGACCGCACGCTTGGTGTTCGAACAGTCCTACTCGGGTGTCGACGGCGACAGCGCCTCATCCACCGAGCTCTACGCGATCCTGTCGGCGCTCTCCGGCCTGCCCATCCGCCAGTGCTTCGCGGTCACCGGGTCGGTGAACCAGATGGGTCAAGTGCAGGCCATCGGCGGGGTGAACGAGAAGATCGAAGGCTTCTTCGACGTATGTCGCGAGAAGCGCTTCACGGGCGACCAAGGAGTGCTCATCCCGGCCGCGAACGTGCGCAACCTGATGCTCGACTCGCGCGTGAGGGACGCGATCGCCGCAGGTAGGTTCCACATCCACCCAGTCTCCACGATCGACCAGGGCATAGAGATACTCACCGGCGTGAAGGCCGGGCGCCTCCGTGGGTCATACTATCCGCCAGGCACCGTGAATCGCCTCGTGTACGACAAGATCACCGAGTTCGTCGAGACGGCGAAGGAGCGCCGGACTCCGAAGGAAGACGCCTAGGCGTCTGCTGGCAGCGCCTTCCAGGGCGGAACGATCAGTCCCCAGGAGGCGCCAACGCCTGTACCACCCGGCGCGCCTGTTCGCGACTGTGGCGCACGGTGTCGGGTATGCCCGAACCCCGATATGCCCCGCCGGCGAGCGCGAGGCCGGGCAGGGAAGTCAGCTCCTCGTCGATACGGTCGACCCGCGCAAGGTGACCCACCACGTACTGGGGCATCGCCCGGTCCCAACGGAACGCCCGCGCCCACCTCGGGGCCGCCGTCACGCCCACGATGTGGGCGATCTCCTCCGTGGCGGCGGCGATCAGCGCCGGCTCGTCGAGTGGGTTCCCCGCCTGGTCGTTCGGTCGCACGAAAGTCCGCATCAGTACGGTGCCTTCGGGAGCCCGGCCATAGAACTTGCTGGTGACCCAGGTAAGGGCTTTGATCCGGCGGTTCTGCGCCTTGGGGATCACTACACCGAAGCCGTCCGGATCACGCGGGAAGGTAGCTTCGTCGTAGGCCAGCGTGACGGTGGCCGACGTCACGTAGGGTATGGCTGCCAGCTCCTCGGCGAGCGCGGGGGCCGCCGCGCGGAGCATGGCGGCGGCGGCATAGGCGGGTGCGGCTACGATGACCGCATCGGCGGCCCAACACGCCTCGGTGTCGGTCCGCACCGTCCAGGCCCCGTCGGCCGAGCGCTCCACGCTCTGCACCCGCGTAGAGGTCACCAGGGCATCCGGTCCCACGTCGTGCTCGAGCGCCTTGATCAGTCGGCCCAGGCCACCGGTGAGCGTCATGAACATGGTCACCTTTGCGGCCCCCAGAGCCGCGCGAGCCCTCGCGGCACGCGCCGCCTTCATCCTCTTCAACATGGCCAGGATCAGGCTCCTGTCTTCCCGCTCCATATCGACGAAGCGCGGAAACGTCGCCCGCACGCTCATGGTCTCCGGATCCCCGCTGTGGATGCCGGCGACCAGCGGCTCGCCCAGCTTGTCGAGTGTCTCACGCCCCAGACGTCTACGGATGAAGTCCCCCAACGATTCGTCCGCACCGTCGGTGCGGCGGGGCAGCACGAGGTCGAGCGCCATGCGCAGCTTTCCGGGCCAGGAGAAGAGCGTCGCAGTGATGAACGGCATCACGCGGGTCGGAACGAGGAGGATCAGCCCGTCAGGCAAGGGGTGCAGCTTCCCCTTCCAATACACGTATGTCTTGCGGCGGTCGTCGTTCGTGGCTGAGAGCGCGTCCGCCAGGCCGAGTTCTCTGACCAACTGCAGCCCCCATGGCTTCTCGCTCACGAAGCAGTCGGGACCACCCTCGACCAGGCATCCGTCGATGTCCTCCGTGACGATGCTGCCACCCACCCGGTCGCGCTGCTCCAGCACGGTGATCGTGACGGGAAGGTCGAGTTCACGGGCAGCCCGCTGAGCTTCCCAAGCGGCCACCATCCCCCCCACTCCACCGCCCACGACCACGATGCGCTTCGGTTCAGTGACGCTCTTCAATTCCCCGGCTCCTTCTTCTCGATAGACGAGTCGATCCAGAGCCGCGTGAAGACGGCGTCTACCAGCGTGGACATGAAGCCCTCCGATTCCTGGACGGTGGCCGCTCGTTCCGTCTCGAGCCCCAGATCGTCAGCGGTGCGCGCGAGCTCGATGTCGAGGTCGTACAGGGTCTCCAGGTGTTCGCTCACGAAACCCAGCGGCACCACGACCACACCTTTCACACCATCCGACGCCGCTTGTCGCAGGACGTCTTCTGAAGCCGGTCCCAGCCAGTCGTGTGATCCCCCTGGCGATCGGCTCTGATAGGCGAGGCTCCATGTGTCGATGCCGAGAAGGCGTGCCACGTCTTCCGCTGTCTCTCTCAACGAGCCCTCGTATTCGGGATCTCCGCCGACACCACCGAGCGGTACGCTGTGAGCAGTGAACAGGACGTGGGTCTCCGGAGGCGTCACCCGACTGGAAAGGCGCACGAGGGCGACGCGGGCGGCGTCAGCGACGGCGCCCACGTACGCGGGCGCCCGATGCCAGGAGTGCACGAAGGTCGGTGCGGCCCTCCCATCAGTGAGCGACAAGGGGAGAGCCTCGTAGGCCGCCCGGACATCCCGGGAGTAGCCCCCCGTCGCACGCTCGGACTGATGCGAGGCCATCACCACGGCCACGACCCGGTCCGCGTGTAGGAAGGCCTCGTTCACAGCACCCGCTATGGACGGTTCGGTGTGGCGCATACCGGCGACAACGTGGATGGGCGCGCTCTGCCCTGGAGCCGCCGCGCGTTCTCTCACGGCCTGCTCGAGGCGATCTTGGAAGCGGCGTGCGAAGGCCAGCGTACCCCTCACGAGCGGTGACCCACCCCCGATGGCGCGATAGCGCTCGGCCGCCCGAGCGACCGCTTCGGGCGAGGGCACCCGGGGTGCCATGACTCGGGCGAGGAACGGCCCCACCTCGTCGAGCGAGGCCGGGCCCCCGTAGGCGAGCACCAGCACAGCCACCCGTTCCGCCGACACGGAAACTACCTCGTGCTCAGGCGATGCACCGCGTCGATCATCACCTTGGCGTGATCCACCGGCGTGGTGGGCAGGATGCCATGACCGAGATTGAAGATGTGGCCGGCCCTACCCGCGGCACCGTCAAGCACCTCCTGCACCTTCGCCTCGATGACCTCCGGCGGGGCGTAGAGCACCACCGGGTCCATGTTGCCCTGCACACCCACGTCGTCGCCGAGAAGCGCCCAGGCTTCGCCGATGTCCATACGCCAATCGACGCCGATCACATCGCCTCCGGCCTCCTTCATCGAAGTGAGGAGCGTGGCAGTATCGGTGCCGAAGTGGATCACTGGGACGGCACCACCCACGGACTCGATGACCCGTTGGCTGTACGGCAGGACGTATTCCCGGTAGTCGGCAGGGCTGAGAGTGCCCACCCAGCTGTCGAAGAGCTGCACCACCTGGGCGCCGGCTTCGATCTGATAGGCGAGGTACACCGAGACCACATCGCTCATCTTCTCCATGAGCCTGTGCCACGCCGGTGGATCGCTATACATGAGCTGCTTCGTGTGCACGTAGTTGCGCGATCCCCCTCCTTCGATCACATACGCCGCCAGCGTGAAGGGAGCGCCGGAGAAGCCGATCAGGGGCACCTTCCCTTCGATCTCACGGCGTACCATCTTGATCGCTTCGGCGAGGAAGGGCACATCGCGTTCGGGAGTGAGGGGACGGAGGGCGTCGACGTCGGCCGCCGAGCGCACGGGGTTGCCGATCACCGGCCCCTCCCCCTGCGCGAACTCGAGGTCTATGCCCATGCCGGGAAGGGGCAGAAGGATGTCGGCGAAGATGATCGCGGCGTCGAGCTCGAAACGCCGCAGGGGTTGGATGGTGACCTCCGCCGCCAACTCGGGCGTGCGACACATCTCCAAGAAGGAGTGCTGCGCGCGGATGGTCCTGTATTCCTCAAGATATCGTCCGGCCTGCCTCATCATCCAGACGGGGGTGCAATCGACCTGCTCGCGACGGCAGGCCTTCAGGAAGCGGTAATCAGTGGTCATCGATTTCCTCTCTTGGCTCGCACCGACGACCCCGCCGCGGCAGGTGCCAGTGCGAAGAACACGTGCGGGATTTCGAAGGATACCAGAGGGAGCTTCTTCAGTCTGAAGACGCGCGCTCCTCCAGGTCCCTCAACGCCGAGAGCACCTCGGGCTCAGACCTCGAGGCGCCCCGCAATCCACCTGCGCTCTCCGGGTCTTCGAACTCGTCGCGGATCGCAAGGAAGCGGTCCAACCCAGACTCGAACGAGCCCAGCACCGTCGGATCGAAATGTCCGGGCGACTCGTTCCGGATGATGTGCAGCGACTTGTCGATCGGATAGGCCGACTTGTAGACCCGATTGCTGGTGAGCGCATCGAACACGTCGGCCAGGGCGACGATACGTCCGGCCAGCGGGATGCGCTCCCCCGAGAGACCGGCCGGATATCCCCCGCCTTCAAAGCGCTCGTGGTGGGTCAACGCGATAACCTCGGCGAGCTGCATGAGTTGCGAACTCGATTCGGCCAATATGCCTGCGCCGATAGTGGTGTGGGCCCTCATCTCGTCGAATTCCTCCGGAGTGAGTCTGCCGGGCTTCAGTAGTATGGAGTCGCGGATACCGATCTTTCCGATATCGTGCATCGGGCTCGCGAGAAGGATCAGATCAAGGAACTCCCGATCCACGCCCATCCCTTCCGCGAGCACATGAGAGTAGAGGCCGATCCGCCTGATGTGATTGCCGGTTTCCTCGTCGCGGTACTCCGCGGCCGCCGACAGGCGGTAGATGGTCTCACGGTAGGCCGCTTCCCTTGCCAGGTTCGCCGATTGCACATCGCCGTGCGCGGCTTCCAACTGAGTCGTCCGTTCAGCTACCAAGCGCTCGAGATCTTCGCGATACGCGCGGTTCTCCACCCGAAGACGTCTGTCTTCGAGGGCTCGGATCACCACTTGCCCCAGTTCTTCGGGATCGACCGGTTTGGTGACGTAGTTGGCTGCGCCCCGGGTGAGACAGTCGACAGCCGTGCGCACATCCCCCTGGCCGGTCACCATCACCACCGACACGTCCGATCCTGATTCCACGATACGATCGAGCAGCCAGCGTCCGTCGCGGCCGGGCATATGGATGTCCACGAGGGCTACCGCGAACCCACCTTCGAGCAAAGCGGCCAGCCCCTCATCGGCCGTGTCACGCTCCACGACCTCAAGCTTGAGTGCGGTCACCGCGCGCCGCAGGAAATACCGCACCCCCGGCTCATCGTCAATCACCATGACCTTCTCAGGACCCATGTCCAACGGTTCAGACTCCTTTTGGTCGAAGGAATATGAGTAGTATACGCTTACTCTCGGGGCCCGGACCGCACCCGCGCGCCTCCAGAGCCCGATGGTAACCTCAAGGGTATCCCGAGGATGTACGATAACTATGTTTGATGGACTCGTGCGAGGGCTGAGGTGAATGACTCCCATGGTAGTATCGGGCTCGACTCATGACGCTTGACATAGCTCATCCCACGATCTCCGTGGACATGCTCGGCAGACTTCTCGACCAGGTGACCTCCGCGATCCTCGCAGTCGACGCCAAAGGCACTGTCATCCTTGCCAACGCCGAAGCCAAGGCGATACTGGGTGTGGACAGGCCCCTGATGGGTGCCCGACTCGTGGGGCCGGGGGACGATCAGTCGAACGAGCTGCGTGCACTCGCCAACGCCCTGCTCGGCTGCCTGGCATCTCCCCGAGTCCTTCGCAGACAGACTGCGATCATCGGCGAAGGCGTGCGGATCCTGGGATATACCGTCGCCCCCCTGATGCGCGACGCAACACCCGATGGCGCCGTCGTGATCTTCACGGACCTTACGGAGGTCCGTGAGAAGGAGCGTATCCGACTCGAGAACGAGCGGTTCGCCCAGGTAGGACGAGTTGCCTCCTGGATGGCCCACGAGGTGAAGAACCCGCTTGCCACCATCCAGATGTATGCTCAGTTGGCGAGCAAGAACATCGATCCTTCGCACCAGGACATAGTCCAGGTGATCCGCGAGCAAGTCGTCTTGGCTCAGTCGCGCATCTCCGACATGCTCCGCTCGCTCACCCTACAGTCAGACGAACCTCGCAAGCTCGCGGTCACCGACCTTGCTTCCGTCCTCCGCACATACCTCGAGAAGGACGCAAGCGGCCTCCCGCACGTGACGTTCTCGACAGACGTGGCACCCGGCGAGCACCACGTGCCGCTCAATGCGTCCGACGCTCTCTCGATCGTCTCGAATCTCATCACGAACGCCGCTGAAGCTCTCGACGAGCCCGGCGTCGTTCACGTCGAACTCACCTCACGCGACGGGCGCACCGTGTTCTTCGTGCGTGACGGCGGCCCCGGGTTCCCCGACGAAGACGTACAGCGTCTGCTCCAACCCTTCTTCACCACCAAACAGCGAGGAACCGGTCTGGGCCTGTGGGTGGTGCGCCGTATCGTGCAGGGTGTCGGGGGGACCCTGGAGCTGGGCAACACTGAAGAAGGTGGCGCGAAAGTACAGGTGAGGCTACCCAGTCTGGCGACGTCGGACCTGAAGGGCAAGAACGCACTTGTCGTCGAAGACGATGCCACCATCCGTCGGCTCTTGTGCCGGCAGCTTCACACCCTCGGAACCGCTACCCAGGAAGCCGCGGGGGGTCTCGAGGCGCTCGAACTCCTGGAACACGAGCGGTTCGATATCCTCATCACGGACATCAACATGCCCGCCGGGGGCGGCCATACGTTGCTTCGGCAGCTTCCTCATGACATGCCTGTGCTCATGATCTCCGGCCTGGTCGAAGAGGAAGCCGTCCAAGCGCTCGAAAGCCGTCGCGGAGTAGCCTTCCTCATGAAGCCATTCCCGGCCGAGGAGTTCGGTATGGCCCTGTCGTATCTACTGTGGGAGACGTCAAACATGGATGAGAAGGACTGATGAGCCAAATCGAGGTCATACTGGCCGACGACCACGTTCTCTTCCGCCAAGGACTGGCCCGCCTTCTCGAGCTCGAGTCCGACATCGTGGTCATGGCCCAGGCGTCGACCGGACGAGAGGTGCTCGAGCGACTCAAAGTCCAGCTGCCCGATGTGGTGATAATGGATATCACGATGCCCGACATGGACGGCGTCGAAGCGACGGCTCAGGTCAGCGCCCTGTACCCGCAGGTGAAGGTGCTGGTGCTGAGCGCCCACGAAGACCGCGATGCGCTGTTCGCGGCCATCGACGCGGGTGCGGCTGGCTACCTGATCAAGGACACTGAGCCCGAGGAGTTGGCGCGGGCGATCCGGGTGGTGGCAGCGGGCGGTTCTATCGTGAGCCCTTCGGTGACCGCTCAACTCCTTCAAGGGGTACGGGAGATGGGCTACGATCCGGCTGAGACCGAGCGGCGAAAGCTGAGTCTATCCGACAGAGAGCTGGAGATCCTCCGTCAGCTGAGTACCCCGAAGAGCCCCGCCCAGATAGGTCGAGAGCTCTTCATCTCCACCAAGACCGTCCAGAACCACATCTCCAACATCTACCGCAAGCTCGATGTGAACAGCCGAACAGAAGCGGTCGTCCGCTCCATGGAGCTGGGGCTGGTCACAAGATCTTGATTGGGGGCAAGACGTTCACGGATGCCTGACCGGGCCGTAAAAGTTCCGACCACGCCGCCAGATAAGGTCGATCCCACCATCCGGGGCACCTGGTTTGTCGACCTATTCCGCAATCTGTCGATCGGCCGCAAGATCGCCCTGCCCTTCCTGCTGCTGCTGCTGATGATAGCCCTCATCGGTACGCCATTGGCGTCGAACTACGTGGCCGGGGTGCTCGACCAACAAGCTACGTCGGAACTCGTGTCGCGCACGGACGCGGTGCAGGCGTTCTTGGAGATCATCCGCGATGACCTCCAAGCCGATACGGAAGCGCTCGGGGCTCGACCCGACCTGTTCGATTCTGTTCTCGGG
>JAGXFW010000028.1 GCA_024637035.1 Actinomycetes bacterium | reverse complement strand
GGCGCCGGCATCAAGGCCTTAACAACAAGACCCCGGACGAGATCTACTGGGCTACACTACTGACGGAACGAACGGCTGCCTGATGAGCGGGTCATCACCTAAGAACCCCGGGAAGCTGTCCAAGGGAACCCGGCCACCTCTGCCTCTCGCTTCGGCGCGACCTCGTGCTTGAGAGTAGGGCCGAACTCGAGAATGAACTAAGCGATGTCGAACCCCAGAACATCCGGGCGCTGTACGAGGAGGCGAAACTCCTGCTTCCAAATCTCCAGAGGTCGTTCGAGGCGACGGTCGCCTTCCACAACAACATGGTCCGGGAGAAGGTCGAGTTCATCACCCGCGAACTGCCCTCGCTCGAGACCGAGTTGGGTGGGGCGAAACGAGCGATTTCAGTGGCTTTGATGAGGGAGAAAGCGCTAAGTGGGCAGCTACGCAGACTCGGCATTGTCGAGAACCTTCAGAACCTCATCACGGCCCTGAACCAGGCTCACGAGCAGCGAGGCCGCCTCGAGGAACAGAAGCGCAGATGGGATATTTCGACCGCACGCATCCGCGAGATCGAAGCCCAGCTGAGGGCGATCAACGAAGGCATCGAGTCTCAGGACGACGTGCTTCAACGCAGGGTGGCTCAGTTCAACGTGTACTTCTCCGCCATATCGTCGAGGCTTTACGGCGAACAGTTCGTGCTGAGCGCCGACTGGGACAAGAAGGGGCTTGATCTGAAGGTGACCAGCATTCAAGGCAATCTAGGAACCGGCAAGAAGAAGGGCCAGATCGCGGCCTTCGATCTGGCATACATCCAGTTCGCAGACGCCGAGAACATTCGCTGCCTGCACTTCATTCTGCAGGACCAAATCGAGAACGTACACGACAACCAAATCAGCAGTCTGCTTACTGAGATCGTCTCCGACGCTGATTGCCAGTACATCCTCCCGGTCCTCCGCGACAAGTTACCCCCTGAGATCGATGTGGACCTCTATGAGGTCGTGTCGCTCTCGCAGGATGACAAGCTCTTCCGGCTCTAGGAGTAATCGGAGGGGAGCAGGATAGTACTATCGTGAGCGGTCCCCTGTGGACGACGAAGGACTCAGGGAATTGCGTCTCAGGCGAGTCCGGGACGGTTCAAAGAACATCTCATGCAGAATCCTGCTCAGCCCATCCTCACTTGGGGGGGCGCACATTGCATCGGCCAAGATTGATAGCTCCGGGGCCGCACCCTGGACTGCTACACGCCAGCCGACCGCCTCAAACAAACCAATGTCGTTTGCTCCATCCCCGAAACCAACCGTGGCCTCGGGGTTGACGCCCGTTAGAGCCCACAACCGATACAGGGTTTCCCTCTTTGTCGCGTCCACAGTGGTAACGTGCAAATCAACTCCTACGCCGCTCCACGACAACCCTTTGCGACAGGTGACACCAAGGACCCCCCGAATCAAGCCAACAAGACGCATCTCGTCCAGCGGAAGGACATTCATCACATACAGGGAACTTGTGGACCGCGCGGCAGCGCGCTCCCATGCCGGCTTTCCCCCGCCAATGAACTCGTCATCGTACAGGATCTCATACGGGTACGGCTCGCATCTGCGGAAGATTTCTTCAATCTGCTCGACCGATAGACGCGCCTCCCAGATGACCTTCCCGGCAACTGGGTCCACTATTTGCGAACCGCCACCCGTAACGCATGGATCAATTATGCCCAGAGCACGAATCAAGTCTCTGCCTGTAGACCACGGTCTGCCGGTTGCAGCACAGACGTGCATACATTTCTGCAGTTCTCGCAAGGTAGCTAACAGGTGGCCACGAGGCACTCCTTGATACCCGTTGGGAACAGCTGTTCCATCCAAGTCAAAAACAAGTGCCTCGATACTCCCCCGAAACATCTTCCTAGGTGAACGCAAGCTACGCCCACCTTGAACTTCACTCCTCGCTCTGCAGCCTCTCACGTTTCGTGAGAACTGACGATGCATGGACTCAATATCCAAACTATTTACGTCCATCTCTCAATTGATTTCTGAAGTATCTCGGAGTTCCTAATTCCATCCATGAGAGTGGCAACAGCATGCCCATTACGCCCTCTGATTCTATCTGCAACCATCTCAAAGTAGCTGGGATACGCTACACGAAACAACGATGGGTCGAGTTGCGCCACACCCTGGGTTTGGGCAATCAGCTCCGCTCTGGGTCCAACGGCGTACGAAGCAGCTGATCCATCCCCGTTCCAAATTCGCATCTGTCCGCAGCCGTCCCTGTAGCGGAACTCAAGGCATCCCTCAGTACCCTCCACGCGGACATCCAGAGTCCGAGGACCGGGGCTTATCGATGTTGTCGTAAGCAGAACATGGCACCCTCGGACACTAAGTGAACACCCGAATGACTCATCACTGCTTTCCAGAACGTCGACGACGGAAGTCCAACTACGGCGAGGGGCTTCGATGAATCCCGAGGGACTCCCTGTCAGGGCCTCATCATAGGAAACGTCCGCCAAGAAGATACCCAAGTCGAGTAGATGGCTGCCCATTGCGAACATCTGACCGCCACCCGTACGCCTGGTACGCATCCAAGCCGGAACAGAAGATCGTCTGAGGGCCGATGTTCTCTCGAAGAGGGTTATCTCGTACAATGGGCCCAGTAGCCCCGCCCGGGCGGAGGCCCGGGCCAACTGAAAGGCCTCCACACCGCGTAGCTGGAAATCGGTATACGAGCGCTCAAAGGAGTCTCCCAATGCGCTCCTAACGTCGGCACCGTTCGCCATGCTTCGCACGACTGGCTTTTCGAAGAGGAGCGAGCCTTTGAAGGCCCTCAAGCTATCGATGTATTGGCCCCGGGCGTCGAGTGGCGTCGTAATACAGACTAGGTCAGGCTCGGCCATCAACAGGTCCTCCCAGCTGCGAGCCAGATCTACGGGTGCTCCGGCATGGGATAGGTGTTCCCTAGCTCTCTCCAAGGAGGACCCGACCACACCGACTACCTTGACTTGCTCGACTGACTGGAGACCCGCGAGATGGGTTCGGATTCCGACGCCTGTTCCGACAATTCCAACACGCAGGGTTCCGGCCTCGTCAGACATGTTGTTCCTCGCTCGCTTCGTATCGGCGATAGCGGCGAGTGTATGCGAAGGCGCCTGAAACTGATGCGACAACTTGACCTTCGCCAGCACCTACGCCCAGCACCCACGACGCTTCGAAGTGGTCCGTAGCCGAAATGCCCGGGCCCTTCGAAGACACACTTACGGTCGCCTCTTCGTTCTGATCGAGAAGCGACATGAGAGCTCTTGTATCCGGAATACTCCCATCAATTCGGAACTGAACCGATTCGGTTCCCTTCGGTCCTATGATGATCTTGCGAGACAATTCCCCGAAGACTCCGTTCACATGTACCCTTGCATCGGCCGTGTTGTCCGATGTATTGCCTAGCGCGAAATCCACACTTCCCTTCAGACCCAATTCATCGACCGAGTACTCCCCCAAGGAGTTCACAATCACAACGTCCCCGCGTCCTTCCACTAGATCCGCCGCATGAACCCTCAAGGATTCATTCTTCCGGCTTGTCACATACAGGTCGGCACGGATACCGTTGAGGCAAACGTAGGGCGCCAAGGTGTCTTGATGAAGGTGCCGACTTAGCTGCCGGTTCTCAGCATTGGCCGTGCGGGTCTCCACCAGTAGTTGCCACGTAGCGTAGGGGTAGAGGGAGGTCGCCCCGGTAGTAACCACGGCAGAGAACACCGTCAGCAACGATAGCCATCCGGGGGCCTCAGTCCCAACAAGGACCCGACGGTCCACGGACCAGAGACCACCGACAAGGACACCCCCTAGAATTAAGCCACCCAGAACCAAGGTCGGCGCGTACTTGTGCCATGTCCTAGGAGCCAAACTCACGCAGCAGACCCTCTCCGTCCGGGGAGTCGCGGAAGCCCTGGAGAATCGGCCACTCCTTAACCTCCTCAATACAAAGATTGGTACGGTTCGTCTCCTCAACCTCGACCAACAACCGCCTTCCCACAGCGGCGGCCTCAGCGAAACTACCGATCAGAACCTGCTTCAAGAACCCGTAGCGGGGATGGACGTCCTCCCCATTGACCTCCCACTGACGGACCTCATCCTCTACGGCCTCGCCCGCCATCTGCCGTGCGAAGAACCAGTTCGCGCGCGGCATATAGGTCCCATCCAAAGGCCTTTCGGGGTTAGACGTCTTGTTCAACTCGGGAAGTATTTCCAAAGCCATCGCACCAACCTCACGGCATACCACCCAACGCTTCTCGTCCAGGAGTATCCTTGTACAGAAAAGAATGTGCTTCCTCAAAGCAGCCTGCTCCATACCCCCGTCAATACCCGCAGTTGCGACGCCAAACCAGGCTGAATAGGCGGCTGCCAGTCCAAATATCACAAACATATCACACACGTCGACTGCCTTGTGGCGTATTGCGCTCTCTTCCAATGTATCAGGAAACGCAAGAGTCTCCTGCTGCAGCCGCCTGAGTACATCATCTCTCCGGTTATCAATGATACGTGCAACTCCCTCCAGCTTCCCGACAAGAGGTGCCAGCTCATTCAATAGGTCAGCTGGATCTCGAGGGACGGCAAACTCCACGAGTTTGTCCACCAACCGATTCGCGCTCTGAAGCTTATTAAGTTGATCGACAGTAATCACTCCCGTCAGAGCGATCTCTTGCGATGGCGATGATAGACGCGACTGCGCAATGACTCTCGCGAGATGCAATTGTAACTCAATCGCATGCATATGAATCATATCTCTGGCAGCGAGGGTCGGAGGGTCGGGAACAACCGAAAGGCTAGACAACTCAGTGAGTACATCCCATGCATAGCTTGGGGTGTGGAAGTAGCCCAAAAACTCAGCTGGATCAAGTTTGAGTACTGCGCGGAGCTTAGCGATATTGTGGGGTGAAACTGGTGTGTCTTTAGACGCGAGTCGTTCGAGTACGTTCTTCTGATACAGCTGTGTGATGAACAATACGTCGTTTGTGGGTACGACTGCCTGTCCACCGGACCGTTCCGGACTCAGTGTGGCCAAAGGTGACTTCGGCGGTCCATCGGGCACGGATTCAATCAGTGCTACAAGGCGAGTGACACGGCCCTTCACGTCATTGACGAGAACTTTCACATCATTCCCTGTCATGCCCTGATGGTATACGTGCGACACCTCCACGTAGCGATCAAGAAGATTGACGAAGTTCGAAAGGCGTGTCATGAGCTATTCATCCCGACGGCCGGAGAGAAGTGAGTGTGGAAAACCGATACCGGTACACAGTGCCGGCACACTCACCAGGGATTCTGACAAAGAAGGCATGGCGGCTATGGACATTAGAGGTTGGCACGAATGAAGTCGATAGCGGGGCGACTTCGCATGAAGAACGGTAGACCGAGTTCTCTGCAGCGAACAGAGAAGAACTCCTGCGTCTCGTGGGCCATGTAGACCTTCCAAGTGGCGAGGTTATTGTCAAAGGGCATGGTCGCGAGATCATATGTCTGCAGTCTCTCACTACCCAAGACGTTCGACTCCAGCACGCCCTCGGTGTCTACGTACCATACCTCACCGAGAACCGCGTGCGCCCCGTCAACAGCTTGAGCCAGAATCCACTCATAGTCGCTGAGAGGTACAATGGGCAGAAAGGGCCTAACTGCGAGAATCGCAATGAGGCCAGCTGCTCGGAAGGTGTGAAGCTGCTTGAGTCGGGCCAGGGGTGAGGCTATCGGGGGTGGCTCCAGCCGGGGAATGGTACTCTGCGCAACACTCATGCAGCCGAACAGCCGGAGACCACTTCGCGCATACATCTCGGCGATTTGCCCCAGGCGATCGAGGGCGGAGTCTCCGAAGACCATTCGCGTTGTGAAGAGCACGTCCTTCCCCAAAGCCAAGAGCTGCTCCAGTAGAAAGAGGCCTTCGAGCGTTCTGGGAGGTGCGAAAGAATCTGTGTCACCGCTGACATAGACAATGTCGAAGGTGTCTGATGGCTGGTCGCTCAGCCATTGGACAATAGCCGGCACGCCGAGCGCCGGGTACGAGAGAAAGTCGGCTTGGACATAGCAGAAGGGACAAGAGTACGGGCAATGGCCGAAGGAGTTCAGGGCACCGAGGGAGACCATCGCACGCTGGTCTCGAACGTCAAATGGGCTAGTAGTCGGCCGCACACTAGGCGTGCGACGCTTGCCACGAATGCCTGATTTACGCGTCAAGATCTCGGCTACCCCTGGGCCAAGACTTGGTAGCCGCTAGAGTAGCCAGCCGGAGTCAGCATCTTTCCGGACATGGCTCGAATACGAAAGAGAGTGCTCTTGACACCCGGAGAAAGAAGCTCCTCGATGGGCGCAAACCGTTCACGAGCGCCTGGAAATGTCCTGGAGAAGATCTCAATTGCCGCAATCAGCTCCTCGCGTTCAGTCACTTGGTGACAGATTCCCAGAAGCTGCACTCCGTACTTCTCACTGTATGTACTGGCATGATCGTAGACAGCAAGGGCGACTCGCGAATCTCGCTGTACCTGCGTGCCATGATCGCTGGCTAGGTGGGACTTAACGTAGAGGTTAATACCATCGTCCGTAGCGTAGAAGACGGTTGCCACTTGCACCCCCCAGTCTTCTCGAGGGGTCGCAATCACCGCAGTGGTCCTAGCAAGAACGAAGCCAGAGAAGTCAGCGAGTTCATAGCCTGATTCAAGAGGATCGTACATCCTGTTCTCCTTCGCTCGCGGACCTATCCTATCGATCGGCCCCAGAAACCCTCCGAACGCACGCGGCGCCGCACGAGCGCAAGCACCATCATAATAGACTGCTGACAGGCTGGCAACGCGCAGCAGCCTCCGCGTAGTCGCTTCACCTCCAGCATTTGCCCGAATCAATGCTGGCAGAGCTTTGACCCTGCCGGTCGAGAACTGACCCCGTCTCATGTTGGCGGCACCGTGACGCTGGCCTTCTTGCGGTCCTTTGGGCTGTAGCTCTCGCCTCTGATCGTAATCGTTGAAGAGTGATGCAGCAGCCGGTCGAAAATGGCGATGGCGATCACCTCGTCGCCGGAGAAGACCTCCGCCCAGGCTCCGAAGCTCTTGTTGGAGGTGAGGGTGACGGAGCCCCGTTCGTAGCGGCGGCAGACCGCCTCGAAAGGGAGCGCTGCCTCGTCGGATCCGAAGAGTAGGAACCCCACGGTGTTCACGATGAGCAGGCTGGGGTCCGCGTAGGAGCCCAGCTGGCGCACGTGCCGGGGACGACCAACGATTTCCATGCCAAGCGCGACGGCGAGGTGCGACTTCCCCACGCTCGGCGGCCTGAGAAGGAGCAGGTCCTCGGCCCGCTCAATGAGGGCGCAGCCACCCAGCGCCATGATCTGCCTGCGGTTGAGGGAGGGCCGGATGGAGAAGTCGAACTCGGCGAGGTCTCATGGCCGGGAAGGAAACCAGGCGCGTACGCGTCTCCGTAGCCCGCAGGATGGCTGCCTCCACTCGGGCGCTGAGCACACTCTCGGTGAACTCGACTATGGAAAGCTCCTGCGAGGCGACCGCTTCAGCTGAAGCGCTCATGATGCCGGGGAGATCGGGCGGGCGGAGGCGCTCAGCCGAAAGCGCAATCCGTTCCATGGCGAGTTCACGCTCACGCCTCCTCGTGGCCATCCAGGGAACGGGACTGGATGGCCAGCGCCTCCTCGAAGCGGAAGGAGGGGCGCTGTGGGCGGACCAGCGGTTCAGCAAAGCGCCAGGGCTTGGCTGAAGAGAAGCGAGTGAGACCCTGGAGGATTGTGCGCACTAGGCGCCCAGTAACTCAAGTCGGCCCCTGCCCTACCCCCGCCCCTCCGCCTCCATGATCGCCGCGAGCACCATCTCCGGCTTCATCGGCAGCTTGCGCAACCGGATCCCCACCGCGTCGTAGATGGCGTTGGCGATGGCCGGGGCCGTCGGCAGCAGGCCGGGCTCACCGATGCCCTTGGCACCGTAGGGGCCGGCGGCGGCCGGGTCCTCCACCAGGATGGGCTCGACGTCCACGCTGTCCAGGGCGGTCAGCATCTTGTAGTCGCGGAAGTTCGGGTTGAGGAGCTTGCCTTGGTCGAAGATCATCTCCTCGGCGAGCGCCCAGCCGATGCCCTGCAGACCGCCACCCAGGATCTGGCCGCGGAGCAGCAGCGGGTTGATGGCCTTGCCCACGTCGTGGGCCGCGATGTAGCGCACGATGTCGATCTGGCCCGTGCGCCGGTCCACCTCCACCTCGACCCCGTGGCAGCCCCAGGCGTAGGCCATGGAGTAGTTGCCTTTGAAGTCGCCGGCCAGGAGGTCGGTGGGAGGCTCGTAGAAGTAGGCGGCCATGAACATGGTGTTGCCGGCGCTCGCGAAGTGGGCCTTGCGCAGCACCTTCTCGATCTTGGTGGTCTTCTCGGGGTCGTCGGCGCAGACCACCAGGCCGCCCTCGAGGTCGAGGCCGTCGCGGGGGGTGGCGAGGATGTCGGCGGCAGAGTTCAGGATCTGCTCGCGCACCTGCTGGGCCGCGTAGAGGGCGGAGTTGCCCGCCACGAAAGTGGAGCGGGAGGCGTGGGCTCCGGCGTCCCAGGGACAGACGGCCTACGTCCGTGAGAGGTCGGTAGCGTGTGGTCGTGGTCCGGGAACCTCGCCATAGTACTCTAGCGGCAAGATGCGGGGACTGCCATCGCTTTCGATCACCGCCCAACCAAGCCATTGCCATGCCTCGCCGGAACACTCGAGAACCTCGTTCTTGCCGGAATCCCACAAGCAGTGGCCGCCCCGACCCTGCACGGCGATGCGCAGAAGCTCGCCCGAGTCCGCGTCCCAGAGGCGCAGGGTGCCGTCGACGCCCCCCGAGAGGAGTCGGCGGCCGTCCGGGGAGTAGGCGCAGGACTGAACCCAGTGGCGGTGGCCTTCGAGGGTGCGCAGAAGCTCGCCCGAGTCCGCGTCCCAGAGGCGCATGCCGTCGTCGCCGCCCGAGAGGAGTCGGCGGCCGTCCGGGGAGTAGGCGCAGGACTGGACCCAGTGGCGGTGGCCGGTGGAGAGCACCAAGGGTGGACGCACCGCGTCAGCGTCAAGGCCGGGCGCCCGAAGCACCGACACTGGTACCTGCGGCACGTTGCTACATCGCACCCACTTCAGATGGTGTGTCTTTGCACCGTTGAACTGCGCTTCATTGAGATCGCACAGTCGCATGGTGACGCCGGAACAATCCGCGCCCGCAAACCGAGTGTCTGGCAAGGCACATTCGTCAAGCAGGGCCCCGCGTAGGTCAGCACCCAAGAACCTCGCTCCGCGCAGGTTCACGCGACGGAACTGAACCTCGCGGAGGTTCGCGCCATCGAAATGCACATCTCGAAGGTCGAGCCACGGGTCACCGAGTCGTGACTCGAACGTCAACCCCATGAGATTCGCCCCGTAAAGGACCATGCCATCAAGCGCAGGCGCGGGCAAACGCCGCTCCCGGGCGCGCAGCGAATAGCGCAGAAGCAGCTCACTGACCTGGGCGCGATAGACCAGCCGCCATCTCGCGAGGGTGGCGAGCGGGTTCTTCTCCCCTCCGTCGGCCTCTGCGAGCATCTGACCTAGGAAGTCGAGTGTCTCCTCGCTGGGCGATGGAACGCGCCAGCGATCGGGGTCATCGTGTCGCAGAGCGTCGAACAAATACTGCGCGAGGAAGAACTCCTGCAGGGAAGTGTGTGCGAAACGAAAGCCGTTTTCCTCGGCTCTCGCAGCATCCTCGCGCACGAGAAAGGTGGAGTTGCGAAGGTCCTCCTCCAGCTTGTCCGGCGACAAAGAGCCATACCGGTTCCGCAGGTCCGGGTCGGCGTTGAGCCAGCGGCCGAACCACGTTTCCAGCTCGCCGACTTCGATCTGACGCGTGCCGCGAGTCCAGAGCTCAGCTGCCAGATGGGTGGCAAGCTCCAGCTTGTGGTCGATCTTGAGGTGGTGCTTGGTATTGTCGCGCTCCAGCCAACCTCGCACCAGTTCGCGATACAACGTGACCCCTCTCACCGTCTCGCCGGCGCTGATTCGTCTCTCGATGGCGGGCAACTGCTCCGCGATCAAACTGAGGGTGTACGGCCGAGCGGCCAGTTCGGGGAGATTGTGCACCGCGGCAAGCGACTGCATGAGAGGCTCGAGGTCGTCCAGCCCCAAAGAGAGACGCAGGTACTCACGCACCTGATCGTCATCGAAGGGCAGCAGCGTCATGGCGTCGAAGGCGGCCGGCGTCTTGTCGGTCCTGTCTTCAGCGGTGAAGTGAGTGGCTTGGTCGCGCAGTGTCCGGAAGAAATGGGTGCGGCACGAGATCAGCACACGGCCCTTCGTCTCGGGGTGAGCCAAACTAAGGAGTCCTCGCGTGAATGCTTGGCCCATGGCCGCGTCGAGGTGCACAAGGACCTCGTCAAGGCCGTCGAAGATGACCAGCGCGCCCTTCTCGTAGCTCCACTCCACGAGCTGAGGCGTGAGCGGAGCTTGACCCTCCTTCGGCCGGTAGCTGCGTTCAAGGCATTCGGTCAACACTTCACGTACAGAGGGCACGCGCCCTCGCAGGTTGACGAGATCCCGGAGGTCGAAATAGAAGGCACGGCGGTGTTGCAGCGACGAACCGACGCGAGCATCCTCGTTGAGCGCTTCCGCCAGTCTCTGGCATAGAACGGTCTTCCCCATACCGTATTCCCCGAGGAGGGCGAAGAGCGGGGGAGCGGATTCGTCATCAAGCCATCGACGGACATAGTCCATGGAGTCAACCGAGGGGTCCGAGCCGGCCACCGTCGGCGGGTCACGGCTCCATTCCCACGGCTTCTCCATCGACGCGCACTGCCCGCGAGAACTCACGTGGCGATCCCTGGCGGCCTTCCACGCGGCAAGCACCGGTTCGGCGAGCCCGGCATCAGGCTCGGACCGCGGTGGCTCCCGTGCGCCCGCCGATTCGTATGGCTGGAGGGCAAGGGCGGACCACACAAGACGGGCCGCGTTCGTGGCGGCCCGCAGCTGCCTCTCCTCCCCGACGCGTTGTTCCTCGGGCGTATCGGCCTTCTTCGTGCCGTCGCCCCAATCGGATATCCCTTTCACGAGCACCCAATGCACTTTGACGTCGGCATCAGAAGCGGCGGCGTACAGTCCCGCGGCTTCCATCTCACCGCCGATCACCTTCTGAGAGGCAAGCTCAAGCAGGCTGTCCCGAAAGTCCAAGTGGTCAACAAGCTTCTCACCAGAGAGGATCAGGCCGAAATGGACGTCAGGCCAGGACTCGTCTCCCTGTGCGCAGTGAGCATCCATTTGGCGGAGGCGTTCGAGCCAAACCCAAGAGGCTGAGACCTTGTCGCCTCTGGGCTCGATGACGGGCTTCCCTCGCGTACCTACCCCTCGCTTGCCGACCCGCTGTTGCTCGTACGATTGGATCTTGTCGGAAACAAGGATGTCACCGAGTTTCTGTGCTGTCGGATCTGTGCCAAAGGCGATTCCCACGGGGATGACCACCTCCGGTAACCAATCCTCGATCGCCTGGCTCACACGCGAATGCGCTGCGCCAGGACCTATGGTGCCTGCCCTGCATATGGCCAGGACCACCCGATGGTCGCCAACCCGGCCCAGCTCCGAATAAGTCCTGCCATTCCGCTCAGTCGACGCCGCTGGTTCGTTCCCGAGGAAGGTTCTGAGAACAGCATTCTGTTCGTTTCGATTGACAACCAAGATCACCGCCACCCTGTCGAGAGGTCGGGCACGGTTGTCGACCATTCGGCCCTCGGCGCGGAGTAGGGCCGGGAGCGCGGCTTGAGCCAGGCGTGGCTCACCCTCGAATTGGACACGGCGTCGGTCGCCGAGCTTCTTGGCTCCACGGATTTCTAGTGAGAAGTCCACACCGGCGCTGTTGGCGGCTGCGCGAACACGCTGCCGGAGCTTGCCAAAGGCGTTGACGCGGGATTTGTGGTCACGCTGGGAGTAGAGGGTACGAAGAACGATTCCCTGCTCCATGCCGTCGTGGCCGTTGGGAATGAGATCGCACAGTTGATGAAGCAGTGTTCGGTCGGTTTCCCAAAGCTCTTCTAGGAGACTGACAAGGCCCCTGGCCTCATCCTTCGTGAGCGGGCAACCCATGCGACCACATCCCCTCTCGGTGGTGCAATCCCGTCGGGCAAGTGCCGTTCGGAAGCTACAAGAGCATTATAGAGTTATTGAGTCTGCCAAGTCAACCGTGACGAAAAAGAGGTGCGAGATGAAGAGCCGCAACCACCAACTGTGGCCGTGGCCGCGCCGGATCTGCCCCATGTCGGCGACCCCTGAGCGAACCGTGAGGCCCACCTTTCGACCTTCGGAAACGGAAATGGGAGCGACTCGGGAGAGCCGCTCCCATTTTCAGAGCGCAGTCGGGTGCCTTCCGTAGCCCCTACCGCCCCTCCGCCTCCATGATGGCCGCGAGCACCATCTCCGGCTTCATCGGCAGCTTGCGCAACCTGATCCCCACCGCGTCGTAGATAGCGTTGGCGATGGCTGGGGCCGTCGGCACCAGGCCGGGCTCACCGATGCCCTTGGCTCCGTAGGGGCCGGCCGCGGCCGGGTCCTCCACCAGGATAGGTTCCACGTCCACGCTGTCCAGGGCGGTCAGCATCTTGTAGTCGCGGAAGTTGGGGTTGAGGAGCTTGCCCTCGTCGAAGATCATCTCTTCGGCGAGCGCCCAGCCGATGCCCTGCAGGCCGCCGCCCAGGATCTGGCCGCGGAGAAGCAGGGGGTTGATGGCCTTGCCCACGTCGTGGGCGGCGATGTAGCGCACGATGTCGATCTGGCCGGTGCGGCGGTCCACCTCCACCTCCACGCCGTGGCAACCCCAGGCGTAGGCCATGGAGTAGTTGCCTTTGAAGTCGCCGGCGAGGAGGTCGGTGGGAGGCTCGTAGAAGTAGGCGGCCATGAACATGGTGTTGCCGGCCGAGGCGAAGTGGGCCTTGCGCAGCACCTTCTCGATCTTGGTGGTCTTCTCGGGGTCGTCGGCGCAGACCACCATGCCGCCCGTGAGGTCGAGACCGTCGCGGGGGGTGTCGAGGATGTCGGCGGCCGAGTTCAGGATCTGCTCGCGCACCTGCTGGGCGGCGTAGAGGGCGGAGTTGCCCGCCACGAAGGTGGAGCGGGAGGCGTGGGCGCCGGCGTCCCAAGGGCAGACGTCGGTGTCGCCGATGACGACGTTGATGCGGTCGACGCCGAGGCCCAAAGTCTCGGCCACGATCTGGCGGAGGATGGTGTCGAGGCCCTGGCCCATGTCCATGGAACCGGAGTAGACGTCCACGTAGCCGAGGTCGTCGACCTTGATGAGGGTGCCGCAGCCGTCGGACTTGTAGATCTTGGCACCGCCGCCAACGTGGAGCAGACAGGCCATGCCTATGCCGCGCACCTTGTCGGGAAGCTCTGTCCAGGCTGCCTGGGCGACCGGGGGGACACCGGCGGTGTCCGACTCGACCAGGGTGGCGTCGCCGCCAGCCCCGGTGGCGTCACCGGCAAGACGAGCCGCCTTCGCCGCCCGATACCCGGCCCAATCCATGCGCTCCGCCACGGCCTCCAGGCAGGGCACGTGACCGCAGCTGTCAACCTTGAAGCCCTGTGGGGTGACCGTGTCGGGGAGGTTGGCGTTCTTCAGGCGGAACTCGTAGCCCTCGATGCCGGCCTTCTCGGCCAACTCGTCGAGGTTCGACTCGATGGCGAAGGTCACCTGCGGCGTGCCGTAGCCGCGCATGGCCTGGGCATAGGTGTTGTTGGTGTAGACGCAGGTAGCGCGGAAGCGCACGTTCTCCACCTGGTAGAGGCTGGAGGACGGCATCATCATGACGGTGGGCGTGGTCGCGCCCCAGCTGGTGTAGGCGCCGTTGTCGAGCACCATGGAGATGTCGCGGAAGGTGAGGCGGCCCTCGGCGTCGCAACCCTGCCGGATCTTGATGCGCGTGGGCTGGCGCGGCGAGGTGGCGAAGAACTCCTCCTCGCGGTCGAAGAGGATCTTCACCGGCTTCTTGGTGCGGTGCGCCAGCAGCATGGCGATGTACTCGAAGGCGTAGGTGTCGAGCTTCGAACCGAATCCGCCGCCCAGCGTGGTGAGCACCACGCGCACCTTGCCCCGCACGCCCATGGCCTTCATGGCCTCTTGGAAGTCGGCCTTGGCCAGGCTCGGGATCTGGGTGATGGAGTACATGGTGAGGTTGTCGTCGGGGTCGAACGCGGCCACGCAGCCCGCGGTGCCGAGGCAACAGTGGGTGACCCACCCCGTCTCGTACTCACCCTCGGCGATGAAAGCCGAGGCGGCTTCGCCGGCCTCGACGTCGCCCGCGGAGAACTTCCAGGGGAGGCGCAGACGGTTGTCCTTGTTGGGTTCGCCCTTGGGGTTCAGCTCGTGGACGAGCGGCGCGCCCTCCTGCATGGCCTCTTCGGGGTCGAAGACGGCGGGCAGGTCTTCGTAGTGCACCACGATCGCCTTGATGGCGGCCTCGGCCAACTCCGGCGTGGTGGCGGCCACGGCTGCGACCTCGTCGCGGTACTGGCGGACGCGGTCCTTCTTGAGAGCCATGTTGTCTTTGAGGAAGCCGAAGCGGATCTCGGGCGTGTTGTAGGCGGTGAGGACGGCCTTCACCCCGGGGATGCGCTCAGCCTCCGACGTGTCGATGGACACGATGCGGGCACTGGCCCGGTCGGAGTAGAGGATCTTGCCGTAGAGCATGTTGGGCAGCTCGAGATCGTGCATGTACTGGGCCTGACCGGTCACCTTGACCCCGGCGTCGGCCTTCGGGATGCCCTTGCCGACCACGGCCAGTTCCTTCTGGGCGCGTTCCTGCTCGGTGATCACGGGCGGGTTCATGCGGTCACCTCCCCGCTCGTGGATGCGTGGCTGGGCTGGTCGACGGCGCCGGTGACGCCCGCGAGGGCGGTGTCGGAGGCGGCGCCAGTGGCACCCGCGCCACTTGCGGCGGCGCCCGACCCGTTCCCGACAGCGGCCGCGGCCGTGCCGTTCATCTCGGCGGCGGCGGCCTGCACGGCTTCGACGATCTGGGTGTAGCCGGTGCAGCGGCAGAGGTTGCCCGCCAGGGCCACCTTGATCTGGTGAGCGCTAGGATCGGGATTCTGGTCGAGCAGGGCCTTCGACGACATGAGCGCGCCCGGGGTACAGAAGCCGCACTGCACGGCGCCGTACTCGATGAAGGCCTTCTGCAGCGGATGCAGGTTGCCGTCGGCCTGGGTGAGTCCCTCGACCGTGGTCACGCTACGGCCCTCGGCCTCGAGGGCGGGGAACAGGCAGGAGTTGACGGCGGTGCCGTCTACCAGCACGGTGCAGGCACCGCATTCGCCGGCGCCGCAGCCTTCCTTGGTGCCGGTGAGCCCCACGCCGTCGCGCAGGGCGCGCAGCAGGGTCCATTCAGGGCCGACGAGAGCCGAGACCGGGTCGCCGTTCACCACGAAGTGGATGTTCTTCTTGTCCATGCCGGCCATCAGGCACCACCCTCCGTCGCGCCGCTGGAGGCGCCAGGGTCGTCGGGGGTTGGGGCGCCGGGGGCGCTAGCGCCACTCGAAGCCGCGCTGCCCGCGTCATCGAGCGCCGGCGCGAGGCCCGCCGCCACATACGCGCCCGACTGTTCCACCGCCCGGGGCACAAGCACCCGGATCATCTCGCGGCGGTACCAGGCCTTGCCGCGCCAGCTGTCGC
Source organism: Actinomycetes bacterium (assembly GCA_024637035.1). Lineage (GTDB taxonomy): Bacteria > Actinomycetota > Thermoleophilia > RBG-16-64-13 > RBG-16-64-13 > JAHJSA01. Next base: position 42,204 of record JAGXFW010000028.1, on the reverse strand, counting down.
GCACCTGAGAGTCTTCGGCGGCGACCAGGGCCGCCGCCTCCACGGCTTCGCGCGTGAGAGGCTTGCCCACCAGCATGTCCTGCGCGCGGTCGGCGCAGGTGGGGGTGGGGGCGCAGACGCCCAGGGAGATGCGGGCGGCCTTCACCGTGGTCATGTCGTCCTCGAGGGTCAGGCGCACGCCCACGCTCATCATGGCCAACTCGACGCCGCGGCGCCGCGTGTGCTTGATGTAGCGGGAGAAGGTGTTCGCGCCCGGGTCGGGCACGCGGATCTCTTTGAGCAGTTCGCCTTTCAGGAGGCGGGTCATGCCCGGGCCCACGAAGAACTCACCCAGCGGTAGCTCGCGCAGGCCGCCCGGGCCCTGGATCACCAGGGTGGCGTCGAAGAGCATCAGAGCCGTGGCCGAGTCGGCGCAGGGCGCCGCGTTGCAGATGTTCCCGCCCACCGTGCCCACGTTCCGCACCTGGCGGGAGCCCAGACCGGCACAACCCTGCTGGAGGGCGGGGAAGTGCGCAGCCGTCCAGGCGGAGTCCTCCACTTTGCCGTGGGGGGTCATGGCGCCGATGGTCAGGCCGCCGCCGTCCGCACGTTCGGGGGTGAGCACGTCGAGGCCCGCGATGCCGCGCAGCGACACCACCGCTTCCGGCTTCATCTTGCCCGACCTGATATTCACCCACAGGTCGGTGGCTCCGGCCACCGCCACTGCCGTGTCGCCCCGCATACTCAATTCGGCTACCGCTCCCTCGAGGGTGGTAGGCCGCACGTATTCGAATCCGGCCATCTGCTACGCGCCCCCTTCTTCTTCTGTGTCGCGCCTTGGCGCCTCCGCCGGCCGCGACGCGGTCGCGGCGGCCGTCAACGTAGGAATTGCGTCGGTTCTAGGTCTAGGTGCCGCGTTCGTCGTATACGCGCTTGGACTTCCGTTCGGAGCGAGGCAGCGAACCGTAGTCCACCACCTGCACCTCGGCGGTCACCATGATCTCTTTCTTGATGCTGTCGGCGATGTTCTGGGCGACCGCGGCGTCGGCGGCGGAGTCGGCCCCCGGCACGCGCTCCGCAAGGACGGTCATCTGGTGCTTGCCGTCGGCCATCGTCAGGCGCACGTTGTACTCGCACGAGACGCCCTCGGTCTTCGAGAGGATGCTCTCGATCTGGCCCGGATAGATGTTGACCGCCCGGTACTTGAACATGTCGTCCGACCGACCCATCAGCCTGTCGTGCCGCGGCAGGATCGACCCGCACTCGCACTGGCCCGGGATGAGCCTCGTGAGGTCGCGGGTGCGGTAGCGGATCAGCGGCGCCGCTTCCTTGCGCAGCGTCGTCACCACCATCTCGCCGATCTCGCCTTCGGGGACCGGTTCGAGGGTCACCGGGTCGAGGATCTCGAGCAGGTAGTAGTCGGCCCAGTAGTGGATGCCGGTGTGGTAGCGGCAATCCAGGCCGGTCCCCGGGCCGTAGAGCTCGGTCATACCGGGGATGTCGTAGAGGTCGGTGGCCCCGGTGAGTTCGAGGATGCGGGCCCGCATGGCGTCGCCGCACACCTCGCTGCCCAGGATCACCGTCTGGATGTTGGTCTTCCCGACGAGGTCGCGTTTCTCCAGCTCCTCAGCCAAGAGGAGGGCCATGCTGGCCGTGCAGCAGATGACGTTCGACTGCAGGTCCTGCAGGAACTGGATCTGGAGTTCCAGGTTGCCCGGGCCCACCGGCACCGCCATGGCGCCGGCCCGTTCGCAGCCGGCCTGGAAGCCCACGCCGGCGGTCCAGAGGCCGTAGCCCACCATGATCTGCACCCGGTCGCCGGGGCCCACACCCGCCATCTCGTAGCAGCGGGCGAACATGTCGGCCCAGTCGTCCACGTCCTTCTGGGTGTAGCCGAGGATCTTGCGGCGGCCGGTCGTGCCCGAGGAGCTGTGGATGCGCACCAGCTGGTCGTGCGGCACGCTGAGCAGGGGGAACGGGTAGTCCTCCTGCAGGTCGTGCGCGGTAGTGAAGGGAAGGCTCCGGAGGTCGTCGACGGTGCGGATGTTGGCCGGGGCTACTCCCACCTGGTCGAAGCGGCGGCGGTAGAAGTGCGAGCCCTGATAGGCGTGCCGCACCGACCACTGCAGCATGTCGAGCTGGGCCCAGCGCAGCTGCTCCCAGGACTCCTGCTCCGGCATGAACGTCTTGGTCATCGCCCGCCTCCGTACGTATCTCGAGCTCCGCCGGCGGCGGCGCTCAGGCCGCGCCGCCCCGTAGCTTCGCGGTCTCGGCCTCGTCGACGCGCCAGGTGGTGGTGTTGATCACCACGCCGTAGTCGTCGCGGGCCTTCTGCTCCGACACCAGACCGTTCCGCACGTCGCGCAGCACCTTCTCGGCCGGCCGCTCGTGGGGGTCGCCCCAGCCGCCTCCGCCGCCCGCCTGCTGGAAGTAGACGGTGCCCGCCTCCACGTTCGGCACGAGGTCCTTGGTGGTGGGGATGTGCTCCGTGCCGTCCGGCAAGGTGAGCTTGATGATGTTGAGCGTGCCCTCCTTGCCGCCCTGGGCGCCCCGCGACGCTTCCACGTCGCCGTCGCCGAAGGTGACCAGGTTGACCACGCCGCCAACCTTGTACTCCATCTCCACGCCTACGCCGCCGCGCCAGCGGCCGGCGCCCGCGGAGTCCTCCCAGAGTTCGTGCTTCAGGAGCAGGTGCGGGGTCTGCTGCTCGAACATCTCGTAGTCCTGGTCGAGCACGCCGCCCGAGGCGTCGATCATGCCGATGTGGTCGTAGCCGTCGGTGCCGTACATGCCGCCCGACCCACCCTTCATGCCCATGAAGTTGATGTCCACGAACGCCTCACCGCTCTTGCGTGGGTCTTTGCCGGTGGTTAGGCTGCAGAGGAGTTCGCCCCACTCGGCCGTGACCCGGTCGGGGATCACCGGGCCAAGCGCCCGCATGATTGCGTCGGCGTTGTTGGGGCAGAGGTGGTTGCCGTAGGTGGTGGCCGCCGGGTAGGCCGCGTTGAGGAGGGTTCCCTCGGGGATGGTGATGGTGATGGGGCGCACCATGCCCTGGTTGTGCGGGATGTCGGGGTTGACCATCTGCAAGAAAGTGAGGATGGTTGCCGAGGCGCTCGAGGCGTAGGTGCCGTTGACGAAGCCCGGCGTCTGGCCGTCGGTGCCGGTGTAGTCGAAGGTGATGTGACCGTCGTCCACGGTGACCTTGACGCGGATGGTGGACTTGCTGCCCGGCGTCTTCCCGTCGAAGAAGGCGTCAGCTTCGCCCGTGTACACGCCGTTCGGGATCGAGCGGATCTCCTGACGCATCATGCGTTCGGTGGAGTCGAACAGGAACTTCTTGTGGGCCGCGAACACCTCGAGCCCGTAGCGCTCGACGATGCGCAGCACGCCGCGCTCGCCCACCACGCAGGAACCGATCTCGGCCCGCATGTCCTCCTCGACGATGTCGAGGCGGATGTTGGCGAAGATGAACTCCCACACGTCGCGGCGCAGGACGCCCTTGTCGTACACCTTGACCGGCGGGATACGCAGGGTCTCTTGCCACACCTCGGTGGCCAGGGGGTTGTAGCCGCCCTGCACGTTGCCGCCGATGTCGGCCTGGTGGCCCTTGACCGCCGCCCATGCCACCAGCGTGTCGCCGTGGAAGATGGGTTTGTAGACGGCCACGTCGTTGTTCTGGTTGCCCATCGAGAAGACGTCGTTATGGAAGATCACGTCGCCGGGATGCACGTCGTCGCCGTAGTAACCGATGATGTACTTGCACACCGGGGCCAGGCTGAAGGCCAGGATCGGCAGGTTCTCGGTCTGCTCGAGCATGTTGCCCTGGGCGTCGTAGAGCCCGGTGACGAAGTCCTTGGCCTCGCACAGGATCGGGGACCGGGTGGTCCGCGTCATGGCGATGGACATCTCCTCGGTGATGCTCTTCAGGCGCTTCTGCAGGATGCTCACCAGCACGCGGTCGATGGTGATGCCGTCGACCACGGTGGCGCCAGTGGCGCCGGTGCTTGCGGCGCCGGCGGCGCCCTGGTCCGTCGAACCGGTGGCGCCCGTGCTCGTGGCGCCCGTGCCCGTCACGTCGTTGCTCATCGCTCCACCCCTCCCGCCGTCGCGGCGTGCTCGCCGAGGACGCGCCCCAGCACTTCCTCTTCACGCTCGCGCAGGTAGATCGTGTACGTGCCCAGCTGGTCGACCACCACGGAGAACTCCGGGGTGACGAAGGTGGTGGTGTTCACCTGCTCGATGATGGCCGGCCCCTCGAGGCGATGGCCGAAGTGCAGTTCCATACCGTCGTAGACGTCGACGTCGGCGAAGCGTTTCTCGTTCGGCAGGTAGACCCGCCTCGTGCCCTTGCGCGCGGCGCTCGGGTCGGAGCCCACGTAGGGCTCAGCCGTGAGACTCGGCTTCTCGGTGTCGCCCACGGCCACCAGGCGCATGTTGATCAGCTCCACCGGGGTGCCCTTGTCCTCGAGCGAGTAGCCATAGAGCGTGTCGTGCGCCGTGTGGAAGCGCGAGACCACACCCGACAGGTCGCCGGACATGACCTCGTCCCAGGCGGCCGGCACGTTCACCTCGTGGTACTGGCGAAGGTAGCGCAGTTCGAGACTCGGCTGGTAGGTGATGCGGTCCTCGGTGATGCCCTCGGAGAGCAGAAGACCGCGGCCCGCCTCGCGCATCTCGCGGAAGAGACGGCCGTACTTGTCGTGGTCGATCAGGTTGACCCGCACCGGGTAGGTGCGCACGAAGTCGTGCCGCAGGTCGGAGCGCAGCATGCCCGCGGCGCAGAAGATCGAGGATTCCCGCGGCACCAGGATCACCGGTATCGAGAGCGCGAGCGCGATCATGCAGGCGTGGTTCGGGCCGGCGCCACCGGCGGTCACCAGCGGGAAGTCACGGGGGTCGTAGCCGCTGTTCACGGCGATCTCACGCACGGCCGCGGCCATAGACACGTTGATCACCTCGTACATGCCGCCCGCCGCCTCCTCCATGGAGAGACCCATGGGCTTGGCCACGCGCTCCTCGATGGCGCGGGCGGCGGCCGCGGGGTCGAGCTTGAGGCGTCCGCCGGCGAAGAAGTCGGGGTCGAGGTAGCCGAGCACCAAGTCGGCGTCGGAGCAGGTGGGCTCCTGGCCGCCCCGGCCGTAGCAGGCGGGGCCCGGGTCGGCGCCCGCGCTCTGCGGGCCCATGCGCAGCAGGCCGACCTCGTCGATCCAACCGATGGACCCGCCGCCGGCCCCGATGGTCACCACGTTCAGCATGGGCAGGCTGATGCGCAGGCGGTTGATCTCGCCCTCGGTGGTGATGAGCGGCTCCCCGTCTTTGATCAGGGCCACGTCGAAGCTGGTGCCGCCCATGTCGCAGGTGATGCAGTCCTGGTAGCCCTGGCCTTGCGAGAAAGCCAGGCCGGCCACGGGGCCGCCGGCCGGGCCGGAGAGCAGGGTCATGGCGGGGCGATCCATGGCGGACTGCGGCGCGATGACGCCGCCGTTCGAGGCCATGATCAGCAGGATGCCCTCGAAGGCGAAGGAGTCGAGCCGCGCGATCAGGCTGGTGAGGTAGTGGGTGAGCACCGGGCCGACATAGGCATTCAGCGCCGCAGTCGAGACCCGGTCGTAGAAGCGTATCGCCGGCGCCACGTCGGCCGACACCGAGAGGAAGGCCTCCGGCATGGCCGCACGCACCAACTCGGCGGCACGGTGCTCGTGTGCCGGGTTGGCGAAGGAGTTCATGAAGCAGATGGCCACCGCTTCGACGTTCTCCCTCTGGAACTCGGCGATGGCCGCCGCCACTGAGCTCTCGTCGAGGGGTTCGATCTCGGTCCCCACGTAGTCGAGACGCTCATTCACCGGCAGGCGCAGGTAGCGCTCCACCACCGGACGGGCGTTCTCGTAATGATTGTTGTATTGCTCCTCACGGATGCCGCGCCGCATCTCGAGCGCGTCGCGCACGCCGCGCGTGGTGAGCAAGCCGGTCTTCGCCCCCCGGTAGGTGAGGGTGGCGTTGGTGGTGACCGTCGTGCCGTGCACGATGGTGGTCACCTGCTTGAGGAAATCCGCCGTGGACAGACCCGCGTCGGCCGCCATCTCCTCGATGCCCTCGATGGTGGCGATGGACGGGTCCTTCGGCGTGGAGAGCACCTTATAGATGGAGCTCGTGGCGTCGTCGCGTGTGAGCAGGAAGTCGGTGAACGTGCCTCCGACATCGATACCGATCTTGTACACCGGCGGGCCCCCTTAGAAGATGCTGGGTTCGTCGAATTCGCCGTACACGTCGCGGAAGACATCGGACATCTCTCCCACGGTCGCGTAGGCCTTGCATGCATCCACCAAGGCTGGCATGACGTTCTCGCCCGCCCGGGCGACGGCCTCGAGCGTCTTCAGGGTCGCCGTCACGGCCGCGGAGTCACGGGTGCGCTTGAGCTCTATCAGCCCCGCGAGCTGCTCCTCGGCCCAGGCCTCGTTGTACTCGTGCAGCTCCACGTCGGCGTCTTCTTCTTCGGCGTACTTGTTCACGCCCACCTTGATCAGATCACCGCGCTGCACGTCGCGCTCGAACTCGTAGGCCTGCCAGGCCACCTTGCGCTGCAGGTAGCCGCTGGTGATGGCCTTGATGATGCCGCCCTGCTCCTCGATCTCGCCCATCTCTTCCCAGATCTTCTCTTCCATCTGCTTGGTGAGCGTCTCGATGAAGTAGGAGCCGGCGAGCGGGTCGACGGTGTCGCGCATACCCACCTCGTCCATGAGGATCTGCAGGGTGCGCAGCGAGAGCAGCGCCGAGCGAGGCGTGGGGATGGTGAAGGCCTCGTCGAAGGAACAGAGCGCCGTCGATTGGGCCCCGGAGAGCGCCGCCGCCAACCCGTAGAAGGCGCCGCGCATGATGTTGTTCTCGGGCTCCGCCTTGGTGAGCCCCGAGCCGCCGCCTGCGAACAGGCCGCGCAGCCACAGGTTCTTGGGGTTCTTCACGTCGTACTTCTCGCTGAGGTTCTTCGCCCACACCTTGCGGCCGGCCCGGAACTTGGTCACCTGTTCCCACAGGTTGCCGAAGATGTTGAAGTTGAAGCTGAAGCGGCCCACGAACTCCTCGGGCGCGTAGCCGCGCTTGGCGACCTCGTCGATGTAGGCGTTGGCGATGAGGAAGGCGTAGGCCATCTCCTGAGCAGGGGTCGCCCCGCTCTCGCGGATGTGGTAGCCGCACACCGACACCGGGTTGGTGCGCGGCATGGTGGTCATCGAGTACTCGATGGTGTCGCCGATGAGCTTCACCGCCGGCTCCAGCGCGTAGATCCAGGCGCCCCGGCCGATGACTTCTTTAAGGATGTCGTTTTGCGGAGTCGCCGAGATCTTGGTGCGGTCGAAGCCCAGTTTCTCGGCCACCGCCTGATACATGGCCAGCATGATCGAGGCCACGGCGTTGATGGTGAGACCCGCCCCCACCTTGTGCAGGTCGATGCCGGCGAAGGCCACCTCGAAGTCGCGCAGCGAGTCCACCGCCATGCCTACGCGGCCGACCTCGCCCAGAGCGAGGGGATGGTCGGAGTCAAGCCCCATCTGAGTGGGCAGGTCGAAGGCCACGTTGAGGCCGGTCTGCCCGTGGTCGATCATCATGCGGAAGCGTTCGTTGGTCTCGCGCGGGGTGCCGAAGCCCGTGTACTGGCGGGTGGTCCACTCCCGGGTGCGGTAGCCCTCGGGGAAGAGGTTGCGGGTGAAGGGGTACTCGCCCGGGGCGCCGAGGTCGGTGTCGTAGTCGAAGCCGATCTCTTCCAGGTCGGCGGGGCCGTAGGACGGCTTCACGTGGATGCCCGACGACAGGATCACGTCGTCGATGCCACCCTTCTCGTTCTTGATGTAGCGTGCGACATCCATCATAGGCTCCTAACCCACCAGCGCCTTGATGGCGTCGGTCATCTTATGCAGGTCGGCGCCACCGGGGAAGACCCCCTTGACGCCCATCTCCTGGAGAACGGCCACGTCCCGCTTGGGGATGACCCCGCCCACGCAGACGGCGATGTCGTCGACGCCCTCCGCGGCCAGCAGCTCCATGAGCCTGCGGCAGATGGGAAGGTGCCCGCCCGAGAGGATGGAGATGCCGATGACGTCCACGTCCTCCTGCACGGCCGCCGCCACGATGGCCTCGAGCGTCTGGTGAAGGCCCATGTAGACCACCTCCATGCCCGCCTCCTTCATGGCGATGGCCACGACCTTCGCGCCCCGGTCGTGTCCGTCCAGACCCGGCTTGGCCAGCAAGACTTTCACTGGCGAGACCCTAACCGTCTCATTCACTCGTCATCTCTCCCTCGACCTATCAACTCGTGGCGGCGCGGACCTGCTCGGTCAGCGCCGGAAGCACCTGCAGTACGTCGCCGACGACCCCGTAGTCGGCATACTCGAAGATGGGCGCCGTGGGATCGATGTTGATGGCGACCACGACCTTGGCCGTGTCCATGCCCATGATGTGGTGGATGGCCCCCGACACGCCGCACGCGATGTAGAGCGTGGGGGACACCGTCTTGCCGCTCTTGCCTACTTGGAAGGCGTGCTCGGCGAGCCCTGCGTCGACCAGGGCCCGGCTGTAGCCCACGGCCCCTTCCAGCGCGGCCGCCAGATCTTCCAGCAGCCCGAAGTTCTCGGGGCCTTTCATGCCGCGCCCCCCGGTCACCACCACGGCGGCCTCGGTGAGATCGGCCTTGCGGGGCCCACCTTCGCGGCGCTCCACCAGTTCCACCCGCGAGGCCGCCACCGGCGCCGCCACCTCTTCCACGGCAGTGGTAAGGCCCGCCGGCGCCATGCCGGCGTCGAAGCTGTGCGGGCGGAAGGCGGCCAACAGCAGGCCGTCCGCGGGCACCAGGTTGGTCACGTAGGCTTTGCCGCCGTACACCGGCCGCGAGACCTCGAGGGCGGCGCCATCGGCGGCTCCACCAGTGGCACCGGAGTCACCAGCCTCCACGGAGCCCGCACCGGCGGCGGCGGCGCCACTCACGCGCAGGTCCACGCAGTTCGAGAGCGCCCAGGCGCCGAGGCGCGCCGCCAGTCGCGGCATGACCTCACGCGTGCGGCCGCCCTCTCCGAAGAGCACGGCACGCGGTGAGCCCGCCTCGATGGCGGTGGCGAGCGCGTCCACCCAGGAGTCGGCGGAGAAGGGGGTGAGTTCCGGCGCGGTCAGCGCCAGCACCCGATGAGCCAGGCCCTCGAGCTTCGACTTCAGGGCGACCTCGGGGCCGGCCACCACGGCGGTCACTTCGCCGTCCGTGGCGGCGGTGATCGCCCGGGCCACGGCCAGGAGTTCGTAGGTGGCGGGGCGGAATTCCTCGCCCCGGGCTTCGCAGATGACGTAGAGGCCGCTCACAGTACCTTCGCCTCCTGCCTGAGCAGGCGTACGAGTTCGGCGGCCGCATCGGCGGGCTCGCCCTCGATCATCTTCACCGGGGGACGCTTCCCGACGGTGCGGTACGCGGCCACCGGCAATACCGGGTGGGCCTGCACTCCGAGCGTGGCCAGGTCGGTGCGCTCGATCTGTACCTTCATGGCCTTCATCGTGCCGGCCATGCCGGGTACGCGGGGCTCAGCCAGACCCTTCTCGGCGGTGATGAGGGCGGGCAACGGCAGGCGGACGACCTCTTCGCCGCCGTCGATCTCGCGGGTCACGAGCACGAAGCCGTCTTCGACCTCGAGGCCGATGGCCCGCGTCGCGCAGGGCAGGCCGAGGATCTCGGCGACCATGGGACCCACAAGGCCGGCCTCGTCGTCGGTGGCCTGCTTGCCGGCGATCACCAGATCTGCGGGCTCGAGGGCGATCGCCGCGGCCAGCGCCCGGGCGACGGTGAGGGAGTCGGCGCCGTCGAGGGCGGGGTCGTCCACAAGGAGCGGGGTCTCGATGCCCATGGCGACCGCGCGGCGCATGGCCTCCACGCCGGCGCCGGCGCTCGCGCCGACGGCCGTGGTGACGGCACCGTGGCTCTCCTTGAGCTTCAGCGCGGCTTCCACGGCTATCTCGTCGAAGAAGTTCAGCCCGCGGCGCTTCTCGACCTCGAGGCCCGACCCGTCCCCAGTCACCTTGACTGCGGCTTCCAGGTCGGGCACCTCCTTCACCAGTACGACCACTCTCACTGCCTACCCCCTCCTCGCTCCGTATTCAGTGGGGCGCTGGTTCCGCCCCGTCGCGCCCGGCATGGTGACCGCGGATGGCGGCGGCGCCATCGCCTCCGGCGCTAGTCCGGGGGCCCGCACAGGCGGCGGCTCCCGTCGCCGCCGGCGTGGCTTCAGCGCTTGCCGCCCAGGATCTCCTTACCCAGGAAGTTCTTCAGGATCTCGTGCGTGCCGCCGCCGTACAGGAGGAAGCGCGCGTCGCGGAAGTACCGCTGCGGCCCGTATTCGTGGGCGAAGCCGTTGGCTCCGTAGATGCGGGTGACCTCGTCCACCACCTTGCAGCACGTCTCCACGCAGAACATCTTCGCCATGGCCGCTTCCAGCTTGGGTTGCTCGCCCTGGTCGATCATCCACGCCGCCTTGTAGAGCAGCAGGCGGGCGGCCTCCATCTCGGTGGCCATCTCGGCGAACTTCGAGCGGATCAGCTGGAACTCACCGATGGTCTTGCCGAAGGCCACGCGCTTACGGGCGTAGTCCAGACCGTCGTCGAAGGCGGTGCGGGCCAAGCCCATGCCCATGGCGCCGGTCATGCAGCGGATCTCGTTCAAGATCTCACCCAGGTAGACCACGCCCTTGCCCTCTTCCGCGCCGAGCAGGTTCTCGTCGGGCACGAACACGTCCTCGAATACCAATTCGCCGGTGACCGTGCCCCGGCAGCCGAGTTTGTGCAGCACCTGACCGGCCGAGAAGCCGGGCGTGCCCTTCTCGACGAGGAAGAAGTTGAGGGCCTTCATCCCCTTGGAAGGGTCGGTGGTGGCGAGCACGGTGGCGAAGTCGGCCAATGGGCCGTTCGTGATCCAGTTCTTGGTGCCGTTCAGCACCCAGCCGCCGTCCACCTTCTTGGCGCTGGTGCGCGTGCCGGCGAGGTCGGAGCCCGACTGGTCTTCCGTGAAGCACACCGTGGCGATCTTCTCGCCGCGAAGCGCCGGGAGAAGACAGCGCTCCTTGATCTCGTCGCTCCCCCAGCGGTAGACGAGGTGGGTGCCCATGAGCATGTTCATGATCACGGACTGCGCGAAGCCGATGGACGCCCGGCTCAGTTCCTCGTAGAAGATCATGCTGGTGACCGTGTCGGCCGCCATGCCGCCCAACTCCTCGGGGTAGCGCAGGCCCAAGTAGCCCAGCGACGTGAACTCTTTCCAGAGCTCCATGGGGAACTCGTCGCTCTCGTCGATGTGCTCCACGTGGGGCATGATCATGCGGTCCACGGTGTCGGCTACCGTCCTCTGGAAGAACTCCTGCTCTTCGGTCAACCGGAAATCCACGCCCGCCTCCTAGATCGCGCCGTCGGCGGCCAGGGCCGCCAACTCTTCGCCGCTCAAGCCGAGTGCCCCACCGAAGATGGCCTCGTTGTGCTCGCCGAGCCGGGGCGGGAACTTCATCATGCCGCCGCTCGCCTCGAGGAACGGGGTGCGCACCGGCGGCGGCGCCAAGGTCACCTCGAAGCCGGTGACCGGGTCCACGCTGTGCAGCAGTTTCGGGGCGATGGCCGGGTCCTCGCACACCTGGTGCACGTTCTGCACGTCGGCGATGGGGATGGTGGCCTCGCGGAAAGTACCGAGCAGCTGCGCTGTACTGAATGTGGCGGTGACGGCCGCCAGCTTCTTGTTCAACTCAGCCATGTCGACGATGCGGCCGGCGTTGGTCTCGTAGGCCGGGTCAGCCATGCCTTCGAAGCCGGGCACCGCCAGGAGCCGCTGCCACTGCACGTCGTTGCCCAGAGCGATGTACACGTAGCCATCGGACGACGGAAACACGCTCACCGGGCCGAAGAACTCGTGCGTGTTGCCGCGACGGGTCATGGTGCGCCCGAAGGTGCGGGCCATGGTGATGGGCTGCGTGAGCCACGAAGCCGTCGAGTCGATCATGGCCATGTCGATGCGCGACCCCAGCCCCGTGAGCGCCCGCTCGTAGAGCGCCTTCATCACCTGGCCGTAGGCGTGCTCGCTCGTGCCCATGTCGGGGAGCGGGATACCCACCACCTGCGGATCGTGCCCGGCCTCGCCGGTGAGGTCCATGAGACCGCCGCGCGCCTGCAGGATGGGGTCGTAGGCCGCCTCGTTCGAGTCGGGGCCGAAGCCGGTGATGCCCAGCCAGATCAGGTCGGGCTTGGCCTCGCTCAGCGTGGCGAAGTCGATGCCGAGCGGCTCGTAGTTCTTAGGGAGCTGGTTGGTGGCGAACACGTCCACATCGAGTTCCACGATGAGGCGCAGGAGGAGCTCCCGAGCCCGCGGGTCCTTCAGGTTGAGGGTGAGCGCCTCCTTGCCACAGTTCACCGCGAAGAAGTAGCTGTTCATCTTCTTCTCGCCCTCGCGGAACGGCTCGCCGATCAGCCGGTTCGGGTCGCACATCTTCGGGTGTTCGAGGCGGATCACCCGCACGCCGTCCTGGGCGAAGCGGTACGTGAGGTAGGGGAGGACGGTGGCCTGCTCCAGGCTGAGCACGGTGAGGCCGGAAAAGATGCCCTGCGGGCTGTCACTCATGCGGATGCCTCCGAAAGAAGGTGTAGGGTCATGTGGTCGTCGCTCACCGTGTAGGCCTGTTCGAGGGTGACGCCGTCGGGGTTGAACAGCCACTGGAAGACGAACCCCTCGGTGAGGGCCACGACGGTCGCCGCCTCGAGCTTCACGTCCACGGGGCGGAACTCTCCGTTCCGCACGCCGTCGGCGATGGTCATCTCCACGTAGCGCAGCACGGTCTGGTAGATCACCCGAGTGTAGTTGCGCACGCAGGCTTCCCGCGGCGCCTGCGCCAGGAAGTCCACCAGCACGATGTAGTAGTGACGAGTACGCTCCTCGCTGTCGAACAGGTTGCGGAAGTTCTGCTGCAACCGCTCGCGCGCCGAGGCGTCGCTCTCGTAGATCTCCTTGAGCTCGCCATCCAGTTTCCCCACGATCTTCTCGAGCACCGCACGGAAGAGGTTCTCCTTCTTGGGGTAGTGGTAGGACACGAGGCCCTTGCTCACCCCGGAGAGCTGAGCCACCTCGTCGACGGTGGTGCCGTCATAGCCCTTCTTGAGGATGAGCCGGAGGGCCGACTCTACGATCACCTCTCGCTTGGTGGGCTCGGCCGTCCGCTGTCTCACACGAGCATCTCCGCACCGATCGCGGTGCCTCGCGAGAAGGCTTCCCTGTTCAGGGCCACGAAGCGCTCGGGCACCAGCCGCTCGATCACACCGAGCCACAGGTCGTGTTCCATGCCCAGGTCGGAAGCGAGCACGCCGAGCAGCACCACGCCCGAAAGGGCAGCGTTGCCGAGTTCGCGGGCCACGTCGGTGGCGCCCACCCACACGAGCCGGCCGGCGCGGGTTAGCAGGAGGCGCTGGATCTCGCTCTCGTCCGGGTACTTGGCCACGCCCATGTTCACGGGCGGCGGGGGTATACGGTAGCGGTTCACGATCACATCGCCGCCGGGCTTCAGGAAGTCGATCCACCGTGCGACCTCGAGCATCTCGAAGCCGAGGAGGAAGTCCACTTCGCCCTTCTCCACTGTGGCCGAGTAGACCTTCTCGCCCCAACGGACCTGGCTCTCAACGCCACCGCCGCGCTGAGCCATGCCGTGCACTTCCGACTTCTTCACGTCGTAGCCGGCCTCGAGGCCCACTTCCACCAAGATGTCGCTGGCCAGGATAGTCCCCTGTCCGCCGACTCCCGCCAGCACGAAATCGATCTTCTCCAAAGCCATCACTCCTCACCTCCGTCGGTCCGGTTGGACACGATGGCGTCGCGCGGGCACACGGTCACGCAGTAATCGCAGCCGTTGCACAGGATGTCGTCGATCTCGACGTGGTCGCCCCGGTTGATGATGGGGGCGCAGCCGATGTTCAAGCAGGTGCCGCAGTTGTTGCACAACTCGAGGTCCACGTGGGGCGCCGCGTTGCGCTCCTTGGTCTGGAGCACGCAGTTGTAGCGGGCCACGACAACCGACGGCTCGGTCGAGTCGAGGTGGTCCTTGAGCACCCGGCGCACCTCGTCGAGGTCGTAGGGGTCGAGAGTGTCGACCTTGCTGAAGCCGAAGGCCCGCGCCACCGCTTCGATGGACACCGTGGGGCTCTCTTCACCCATCATGGTGTGCCCGGTGCCCGGGTTCGCCTGATGCCCGGTCATGGCGGTGATGCGGTTGTCGAGCACGATCACCGTGCTCACGCCCTTGTTGTAGGCGATGTTCACCAGCGGCGGCAGCCCGCCGTGGAAGAAGGTGGAGTCGCCGATCACCGCGACGGTGCGGTCTTTGACGCCAACCAGATCGGTGCCGTGCACCACGCCGATACCGGCGCCCATGGCTCCGCAGGTGTGAGTGGCGTTCAGGGGCGGCGCGGCGCCCAGCGTGTAGCAGCCGATGTCGCCGAAGACCATGGCGCGCAGACGCTGCAGCACGTAGAAGATGGGCCGGTGGGCGCAACCGGGGCAGAGCATCGGGGGGCGACCGGGAAGAGTCGCCGGGTCGAGCAGGGCGAGGTCGCCCCCGCCGTTGCCGTTGCCGTCGCCGGCGGTGTCGCCTGCGTCGCCTGCACCGCCAGAGACCGCGGCCGCCGCGTCTTCAGGCAGACCGTTGATCACGATGGGGGCGCCGCTGGTTGAGACCGGTACTCGCGCCTCGATCAGACCCGCGGCGAGGGCGTGCTCGCGCACCAGTTCGGTGCTGAACTCACCGCAGAGCGGGAAGATGTCCTTGCCCCGGGCTGGGATGCCCAGCAGGCGGATGTTGTGCTCGTAGATGGGGTCGAGTTCCTCGACCACCACGACCTGATCGACCATGCCCGCAAGCGTGTGGAACAGATCATTGGGCAGCGGATAGGCCAGACCCAACTTCAAGAACGTCGCGTCGGGGAAGACCTCGCGGGCGTACTGGTAGGCGATACCGCTGGCCACGATGCCGAGGCGGGAGCCGCCGGGCTCGATACGGTTCAGCTCGCAGTCCTCCGCCCAAGCGGAGATGTCCAACATCTTCTGCTCGACCTCGCGGTGCATGCGGCGCGCGTTCATGGGGAGCGGGATCTGCTGGCTCGGGGCCCGGTCGTACTTCACGGTCTCGTGGGCTGCATGAAGGGGGACCAACTCGTCCATGACCTCGAGCGGCGTGCGCGAGTGCGACAGGCGTGTGACCGACCGCATGATCACCGGAGTCTTGAACTGTTCGCTGAGTTCGAAAGCCGCCCTCATGAACTCGGCGCCTTCGGCGCTGTCGCCCGGCTCCACCACGGGCAACTTGGCGAACCGGCCGTACTGGCGGGTATCCTGCTCGTTCTGCGAGCTGTGCATGCCGGGGTCGTCGGCCACCGCGACCACGAGTCCGCCGCGCGGGCCGGTGAAGACGATGGAGAAGAGCGAGTCGGCGGCCACATTCAGGCCGACGTGCTTCATGGTGCAGAAGACACGCTCACCCGCGTACGAGATGCCGGTGGCCACGTCGAGTGCCACCTTCTCGTTGGTGGCCCACTCCGCGTGCACGCCCGGGTAGGTGCTGTATGACTGGAGAATCTCGGTGCTCGGCGTCCCCGGATAGCCCACCCCGTAGCCGCAGCCCGCAAGGTAGGCTCCGTAGCCGATCGCTTCGTTGCCGGACAAGAGCTTCTTCACATGTCCCCCATTCCGTTTCCGTCAAGGAGTGCGGCCGCTGACCGGCCCATCAACAGGCTCAAGGAGATTCCGCGATGTGGGGAGGAGGATGTCCAGCGACTGTGCACCGGCGCTCCGCGACCCCCCGCGAAAGGAACCCCTTCTGGATTGCGTCGGCGGCCCTCAGGCCACTCGGTCACATTCCTGACTGTACGTACAGTCGGGTTTCATTCTAGGGAGGGTTCTGCCGCAAGTCAAGAGGGAACGGCGACGGGTTGGGTGTCCAGTCAGGCGGTCGGCGGGCCCGTGTCGCCAGCCCGATCAGACAGCCACGGGCGAAGGCGGGCGGTCAGGCGCCACGCCCAGATCGAGGTCGTCCACGGCGCGTCGCGTGGGGGCGCCGCCAAGGTAGGTCTACAGTCCCATCCCCATGGACCCCGAGCGGGGATAGTCTCTTGAACAGGTTCACGAGTGTCCTGCGGGGTGGCCGCTCCCGGGACGCGTTGTGTTACACTGTCTTACATGGGGAAAAGCGTGACTATTCGTCTGGATGAAGATTTGGAGAGCGCGCTGAGCTTGGTGATGGCCCGCACGGGCCGAACCAGGAGCGAGGTCGTCCGCGACGCTCTGCGTCGCCAGCTGGCGCTTCAGGAGTTCCGTGAGCTGCGCACTCAACTTCTGCCGTACGCCGAGGCGCGCAACCTGCTGACCGACGAGGACATATTCGCGATCATCTCGTGAGGGTCTTCCTGGACACGAACGTGCTCGTCGGCGCGTTCGTCACGCGAGGACTCTGCGCAGACCTCCTGGAACTCGTCCTCACGGAGCATGATCTGATCGTCGGCGAGACGGTGTTAGTCGAGTTGAGGCGCGTTCTGAGCGAGAAGCTCGCGGCTGAGACCTCGTTGGTCCACAGGACCGAACAACTGTTGAGGCGACAACCGGTCGTGCCCCACCCCGCGGCTCACCTGTCACTGGGTCTGCGCGATCCCGACGACGAGTGGATCGTCGCCTCCGCTGTGGCCGGCCAGGCGGATGTCCTCGTGACGGGCGACGCGGACCTCCTCGAGGCTCGGGAGGACATGCCCCTCCCGGTACTCTCCCCGCGGGAGGCCTGGCAGTTCATCCGGAGGCGGGATGCCGGCGGCGCTTAAGGATCGGCAGGCTTCTTGATCGTGACCCAGATGGCAGACGGACATGGCGCGCCGGCTCGAGCGAAGGCCGAAGCGCGTCTCGGATGGGTGCTTTTCTAAAGGCTGGGAAGCGAAAGAGCCCTATATTTCTAAAGGCTGTCCGGTCGTCCGGCGCCCGACCCGATCAGACGGCGGCCGGCGGCACGGCGACATCCGGGCCAGTGAGCAACACGATGCTCTCCCGCCGCAGACAGAGATCGAGTGCGCCACCCGTGCTGATGGCCAGGGGCGTGTAGGTGTATTCGGGGAACCGCACTTCGACCTCGCGACCGTTCGAGAGGTCCACGCGCAGGCTGGCGACGGAACCGGTAGCGTGATGATCCACCACCGTGCCCGTCACCCGGTTGGTCCTCAGCGCCTCACCCACCCGACGATCGGGGTAGAGCACCTTGATATCCTCGGGGCGTATGTACACGGGCACCCGCTCGCCCACCTCGGCGTGTTGAGGCGGCGCCTCGAGACGTAGCCCGTCCCAGTCGAGCACCAGACCATCGGCACTCGCCTCGACGACCAGCGCGTGGAACACGTTGCTCACACCCACCACTTCGGCCGCGCGAAGGTCGCGGGGGCGGCGGAGCACCTCATCCACCCGGCCGACCTGCTGCACGCGGCCGTCCTGCACCACCGCCAGCCGGTGACCCACGCCGAAGGCGTCCTCGAGGTTGTGCGTCACGCAGAGCACCACCAGGTTCAACTCCGCCTGCAGTCGACGCAGGTCGCGCTGCAGCCGCTCACGCATGGGGCGGTCGACGGCGGAGAAGGGCTCGTCGAGGAGCAGGATGCCGGGTCGAGCCGCGAGCGCTCGAGCCAGAGCGACGCGCTGCTGCTGGCCGCCCGACATCTCCCGCGGGTAGCGGTGGGCGAGATGCTGGAGGCGCATGGACTCGAGCAACTCCGCCGCTTCGACCTTTCCCCTGCCTTTGTGACCGCGCAGAGGGAAGGCCACGTTCTCGAGGGCGGTGAGGTGAGGGAACAGCGCGTATCCCTGGAACACGTACCCCACCCCGCGATGCCGAGCCGGCAGATCGACGCGGTCACCCGGGCGGGAGCGCCGAAAGAACACCTCGCCGTCGAACTCGATCTCGCCCGCGTCCGGGGAGAGCAGGCCCGAGATAGCCTGAAGGGTGGTGGTCTTGCCTGCGCCTGAAGGGCCGAACAGCACCATGATCTCGCTGCCCACCTCGAGTTCCACGTGCAGCTCGAAAGAGTCGTAGCACTTCTCGATATCCAAGCGCAGCCGGGGCGTCATGAATCCCCCAGCCGGCGCACTGCCCAGAGGCTGAAGAAGGCCAGCCCTGTCATCACCAGCACCATCAGGTTCGCGGTGACGTAATCGCGGCGTTGCACCGCGTCGTAGATGAGCAGCGGCATGGTCTGCGTGCGGCCGGGGATGTTGCCCGCGACCATCAGCGTCGCCCCGAACTCGCCCAGCGCCCGCGCGCCTCCAAGGACCGCCCCGGCCAACACGCCGCGGCGCGCAAGGGGCAGGGTCACCCGGAAGAACACCCCCGGCTCCGAGGAACCCAGTGTGCGGGCGGCGTTCTCCAAGATGGGGTCCACGCCGGCGATAGCGGCCTTACTGGCCTGAACCATCAGCGGCAGCCCCACCACGAACGAGGCGAAGGCGGCGGCATGCCAGGTGAAGACCACTTCCAGCGAGAACCACTCGACAAGGGGGCCACCGCTCCCCAGGAGCAAGAGCAGGTAGTACCCCACGACGGTAGGGGGAAGCACCAAGGGGACCAAGATGGCCGTCTCGATGACGCTCTTCCCGAAGAAGCGGGTGCGCGCCATGACGAGACCGAGCGCCAATCCCACCACCACGATGGCGATAGTGGCCACCGCGGTCACCTTCAGCGACATGAGCAGGGCTTCCCCGATCACCTACCGCCTCCCGAGGCGCGCATCGTCCTCCCGCGCGTTGCTGCGAGAGCGGGAGGCCGACGTGTGTCGCGCATCGCCATCACTCCTCGCCAGGTAGTGCGAACCCGTACTGCTCCAACACAGGACGCCCCACCGGGCCGTTGACGAAATCCGCGAACCGGCGCGCCTCCTCCGCCAGGGGCGACCCGGGTATCACCGCCAGAGTCTGCTCGAGAGGGGAGTGAAGGTCTTCGGGAACGAGCACCCACCGGCCGTCCCCTTGCACGCTGAGCGAGCGGGCCACGATGGCCGCGTCCGCGTTGCCCGAATCGGCGAACTGCAGGGCCTGCAGCACGTTCTCGGCCATCACGATGCGTGGCTGGAGTTCCTCCCACAGACCGGCCGACTGCAACGCCTCCCGCGCCGCAACCCCGTAGGGCGCGTGGTCGGGATTTGCGATGGCGATGCGTTTCACCCTTGGATCGGTCAGGTCGGCGAGGCTCGCGATCTCGAGCGGACTGTCGGCCCGCATCCACACCGTGATGCGCCCGATGGCGTAGAGGGCGGCATCCGTCTCACCCACCACGCCGGCATCAACCAACTCCTGCACGAACTGCCGGTTTGCCGAGAAGAACAGGTCGACGGGAGCACCGGCAGCGATCTGCTGCGACAGCTGACCGCTGGAGCCGTAGTTGAAGGTGACGTCCACCCCGGCCTGCTCGTGGTAGAGGCGCCCGATCTCGTCGAGCGCCAGAGTGAGGTCGGAGGCCGCGGAGACCGTCAGGGTGACCGGGTCGCCCGAGTCGGAGCCTGCAGTGCCCGCGCCCGCGCACCCGAGCCCGAATGCCCCGATCCACGCGAGCGCCAGCGCCGGCGCCAGCACGAGGATCCGCGCCCAGGGCGGCCCCCAGACGCGGCGCGCGGGTCTACTCACTACGCCGGCGGCCGGCGGCCGGATCGAGGGGCACCCCGGCGGCCCGGAACCCACCCAGCAGCACACCGGCCGCCTCCGCGACGCCACCCGCCACGGCGAGGGCCTTGTCGGAGACGGTGAGGCACCGGCTCGGGTCGGCCCGCGGGTCGACATCGGCCACCTTGAAGCCCTCGGTGACCTCGAGGCCGTCGCGCAGCAGCCCACGGAGGACGCCACCGATGGTGGTCGCCACAGACACGCCGCCCACCTCACCCACCACGTCACCGGGAGCCACGAGGTCGCCGATGCGGCGACTACCGGCAAACCTGCCCGGCCCAGGCGCACGCAACACGCGCTCAGCGCCCGCGCCGCCGATCTCGCCGGGGATACCGGTGTTCGGCGCGGCTTGTCCCCGCCAGATCACGCGGCCGAGGTCGTGGCCGCGCATCGTCTCTACGACGGCGTGGCAGTCGACACCGACCGTGAAGCCCGGCCCCAGAGCCACCACGGCGGGTGCGTCGCTGATGAGGGTGCCTGTGTTCCGCTTGGCGATGATGGCATCCACCAGGAGAGCGGGGCCCATCGCCCGAGCCGTCTCGGCGCTGGGGTCGATCATCAGAGCGATGTGTCCCTCGGAGAGAGCGCTCACGGCCGCCTCCGGCCCGTCCACGAGCCGGGCTTCCACATCCTCCACGGTGGAGCGCCCTTCGTAGACCGCATCGGCGAATGCGACAGTGCGCCGTATCACCGTGGGTCTCTGCACCTCGGTCATGACCACAGCCATGCCCACCCGGTGCAGACGCAGCGCCACACCTGTCGCCAGGTCGCCGGCGCCCTTGACCACGACGAGGATCCTACCAGTCAAGACCGTCCTCCGCGGCGCCCGTCGTCGCATCCACCTCAGCCTGGGCCGCCGCATCGTCCGCGGTCGCCTCGTCAGCTACCGGACCCGTCGCCGTCGCTTGCGCCGTCGATAGCGCCGCGGCCCCGGACGATCCGCCCTTGCCGTGACGCTCGGCCACGATCTGCGCCATGATGCTCAGGCTCACCTCGCCCGGGGTGTGACCGCCCAGGTCGAGTCCGATGGGGGCCTTGACCCTCGCCAGCGCGTCCGCCGACACACCCTCCGCCAACAGTTCGCCCAGCACGGTCTTCACTTTGTTGCGGCTGCCGATCATGCCCAGGTAGCCCGCGCCTGCGCCGGCCACCGAACGGAGAGCGTCCTTGTCGTGGATGTGTCCGTGAGTGACGATCACGATGTGGGTGCGGTCGTCGATGGCCACGAGGTCGGCGGCATCCTTGGGGTGACCCACGACGATACGGTCTGCCAGCGGGAAGCGGTCGGCGTTCGCGTACTCCGCCCGTTCGTCGAGCACGACCACCCTGAACTCGAGAGCCTTCGCCATGGGGCACAGCTTCTGGCCGATGTGCCCGGCTCCGATGATCAGAAGGGTGTCAGAGGGCACGTGCACCTCGAGGAACACCTTCACGTGCCCGCCGCACACCATGCCCAGAGCGTGCTCGCCGGTGGGGCGCAGGTCGTACTCTTTGACCTCGGAGATTCCGCGCTTCAGGGCCTCCACGGCATCGACGATCACCTGGGCCTCGACCTTGCCGCCGCCCACCGTGTCCACGGTGCGGCCGTCGGCCATCACGATCATCTTGGAGTCGGCCTTGCGAGGCGTGGACCCCACGGATTCGATGACGGTAGCCAGCACGAAGGGCGTACCCTGGTCGGCCAGATCGGCCATGGTGCGATAGAGGTGGGTCGTTTCCAACGGTACTCCTTACCTTGGCCCGATGGTCGATGTGACTCGACGCGTGCGGGCGGTCCCAGGGACGGCCTTCGACGATCCAAGAGGGAAAGTATAGCGTTGGAGCGGCGAACCGGGCGTAGCCGCCCGGGCCTGCCCTATCTGATCCTGGCTTGACCCGCCATCGACTCCACGCGCGCCTGCAGCAGACTCCAGCGGTGATCCACACCAGCCTGGATCTCCTTGACCTGGTCCTCGTCCAGATGGCGGTACCGTTTCTGCTGCTCGAGGTAGCGCTCCACGGGGATGCCCTTCGGTCCGTGGTTGATCGTGTACCGCTCTCCGTCTTCCACCTCGTAGAGGGGGAAGAAGCCGGTATCCACGGCCAGGCGCGATACGCGCACGGCACCGTCATCCGCCACGCCCCAGCCGTCGAGGCACGGGGTGAGCACCACGATGAAGCGCATGCCCTTCATGTCGCGGGCCTTCGCCACTTTGCGGGCGAGGTCGTCGGGGTAGCCCACGGTGGCCGTGGCCACGTAGGGGATGCGGTGGGCGGCCATGATCTCGGCGATGTCCTTCTTGTCGCTCGGCTTTCCGCCGGGCGTGGAACTGGTCACCGCGAGATACGGGGTCGATGAGCTCTTCTGCGCGCCGGTGTTCATGTAGCCCTCGTTGTCCAAGCACACGTAGACCATGTCTTCGTTGCGCTCGGCAGCCCCCGAAAGAGCCTGGAAGCCGATGTCGTACGTGCCGCCGTCACCCGCGAGCGCGAGCACGTTCACGTCGTGCTTGCCCTGGCGCTTCAGCGCCCGACTGATACCGGCTGCCGAGGCGGCGCTGGCCTCGAGCGTCGTCTGGTACACCGGGATACGCATCGAGCTGTACGGCTGGGGACCGCTGATGATGGCGATGCAGGAGGGCGGTATGACCCCGATGGTGTTGGGACCCATCGTGTTCAGTACGTAACGCACGGCCAAGGCCTCACCGCATCCAGGGCAGGCGTTGTGCCCGGAGTTGAAGACCTTCTGCTCGTCGAGTTCGTAGGTATGCATCCGCCTCACCTCTGCCATACGGAGTCGGGTACCGGCTCGTCGGTCAATGCCTTCTCTGCCAACTCCACGATCTTCTTGGGCGAAACGTTCACGCCGCCCACACCGGCGAGATAGCCGTGCACGGCCGGAGGATCGGGCATGCCGTAGAGCGCGGCCTTCAGCTCCTGATGCAGGACGCCTCCCCCGCCGGGAGAGAAGTTCCGCTCCATGACCACCAATCGCGGGACACCCGCCACGGCAGCCCTCACCGCCTCAACGGGGAACGGCCGGAAGAGCTTGATCTTGAGCAACCCCACGGCTTTGCCCGCGGCCCGCAGCATGTCCACTGCGACGCGGGCGCTGCCCACCATCGCACCGAAGGCCACGATCAACATGTCGGCGTCCTCGGTGCGGTACTTCTCGAGGATGCCGTAGCCGCGGCCCATGGCGTCCTTGTAGTCGGCGTCGGCCCTCACGGACGCTTCGAGAACCTGGTTCATCGCGGCCCCGAGGTCCTTCCGGTGCCGGTAGAACATGTCCTGGTTGACCACGTTGCCCCAGGACTCACCTATCTCGGTGTCGAGCTTGTGGGGCGGATCGAACCGCGGCAGGTAGGCGTCGACGCGCTCCTGGGAGGGCACGGTCACCGGCTCCAGGGCGTGCGACACGTAGAAGGCTTCGTGCACGACCATGGCCGGCAGCAGCACCTCCTCGGCCACCTTGAATGCCTGGATCACCGTGTCGAGCGACTCCTGACCGTTCTCCGTGTAGTACTGGATCCAGCCGGTGTCGCGCTGCGCCAGGCTGTCTGTCTGGTCGGGCCAGAAGCCCCAGGGCGAGCCGATAGTGCGGTTGACGTTCACCATGACGATGGGCGCGCGGGCGCCCGAGGCATAGTGGAGCATCTCGTGCATGAGGAACAGACCCTGCGACGCCGTCGCGGTGAACACACGCACCCCGGTGAGCGACGCCGTGATGCACGCCGACATCGCCGAGTGCTCGGACTCCGCGGTCATGAGATCCACGTCGAAGTCACCCGCGAGTTGCAGGTCGCTGATCTTCTCGGCGATGGGGGTCTGCGGGGTGATGGGGTAGATCGGCACCACCTCGGGCCGCGCCCGCATCGCGCCGTACGAGACGGCGTGATTGCCCGAGAGAAGAAGGCGCAGGTCGCCGGGCGCCGGCGCCTGGTTGGCCGGCGGGGAACGACGGGGCGTGGCGACCGTGGCGCTCATAGGTTCACCTGCTCCAGTCGGACCGCGCCGCGGGGACACTCGGTCACGCAGAGCCCGCAGCCCTTGCAGTACTGGTCGAGCACGAAGTAGAAGGGGCCACTGTCGGGGGGAGCGCCGACGCACGGAACGGCCGCGGTCACCCGGACGCCGGCGGGCGGGGCGGTGGCCGGAGCGCCCTCGGAGGCACTAGGGGCCGCGCTCTCCGCGCCGGCGGCCGAAGCGTCTTTCTGCACGGCCATGTCGGGGCAGAAGACGAAACAGTTGTCGCACTGCACGCAGAAGCCGCAGCTCATGCAGCGTCCCGCCTCGGCGGTCGCGTCCTCCGTCGAGTACGCCGAGATGGTCTCGTCGAACCCGGTGAGGCGCTCTGCGGCCGGGGCCACGACACGCTCGCGGCGCTCGGTGGTCTCGAAGTAGAACGGGTTCACCTCGGTGCGGTTCACCGAGTCCTCGAGCTTCGGGCGCTCTGGGATGCACGCGTCCGGATGATTCAAGTACTCGGCGATGGAGTAGGCGGCTCGGCGGCCCGCGCCGATAGCCTCGGAGACGAAGCGGTCGACCGAAGCGACATCTCCGCCGGCGAACACGCCGGCGCGGGAGGTCGCGAGAGTCGTGGGTTCGGTCAGGAGCAGCGCGCGCTCGACAGCCAGCCCGTCGCCGAACGCCGCGAGGTCGGGATCTTGGCCGATGGCGGTGACGATCACGTCGGCAGCCAGCGCGAACTCCCCGCCTTCCACCGGCACGGGGCGGAGTTCTCCGGCGGGCGCCCCAAGATCGAGGGTCACTTTGACGCAGTTCAGCATCAACCCGCCGTCAGCGCCCGCCTCCACCGCTGCCACCATGGCCCCGTCGAAGAGGGCGACGCCTTCCTCGAGCGCCTGCTCGATCTCTTCGGGCTGCGCGGGCATCGTGGCGCGCGATTCGAGGGCGACCACGGATACCGTATGGCCAAGACGACGCGCGCTCCGCGCCACGTCCATAGCGGCGCTGCCTCCGCCGATCACAGTCATGCGCTCGCCGAGGTCGCGGGCTACGCCTTCCGTGCAACGCCGCAGGTATTCGAGGCCATCGAGCACCCGGCCCGCCCCGGCCCCATCTTCGAGGTGAGCCAGCATCTTGGCCTGCTGCGCGCCCACGCCGAGGAACACCGCATCGTACTCCGCCTCCAGCGCCTCGAGCTCGGCCGCGTCGGCTACCGGGGCGCCCAGGCGCACTTCGATGCCCAGGTCGAGCAGACGCGCGATCTCGGCGTCGACCACACCGGCCGCCAGGCGATACTCGGGAATACCGTAGCGCAGCAGACCGCCAAGCTCGTCACGCGCCTCGAAGACGGTGACGTCGTAGCCGAGGCGACGAAGGTGGTAGGCGCAGGAGAGACCGGCCGGACCCCCTCCCACCACGGCCACCCGCTTGCCCTGAGATCCGACGGGAGCGGGGAGCGCCCAGCCCTCTTCGAGAGCACGGTCGCCGAGGAAATGCTCAAGCCCGTTGATGCCCACGACGGTCTCGATCACCTCGCGGTTGCAGTGACCCTCGCACGGGTGGTGGCACACCCGGCCGGTCACGGCCGGGAAGGGATTGGTCTCGACTAGGGCGAGCCAGGCCTCCTGGTACGCGCCCTCGCGGATGTTCGCGATCCAGCCCGGGATGGTGTTGCCGATCGGGCAATCCGTGTGGCAGGGTGACGAGCGCCACTCGTGGATAGGCGTGGCGGCGCGCCAGGTGCCCGTGTTGAAGATGTCGGTCCAGCCGGTGGTCCAGATGGTGGGCACCTCGCCGGGCGAAGCCGCGGCGGGGCCCGTGGCGGGCCTGCGGGTCACCTCGCTCATCGGGAGGCTCCTTCCAGCATCCTGACAAGTTCGTAGCCGTCGCGGGTGGACTTCATGTTCTCGTCCACCTTACGCGGCGACACCTGCTTGATGACCTCCACGAGCACCTCGAGGTCGGGGGCGCCCACGACTCGGGCGAACGCGCCGAGCAAGGTAGAGTTGACGATGCGGCCGAGGCCGTTGCCCTGGGCGATCGTGAGCGCGTCGATGGTGGCCACGCGCAGGTCGCCCAGGTCGGCGAACTCTTCGGGGCCGCGAACGGAGTTCACCAGGAGGACGGTCTTCGCGGTGACCCCGGTCAGCAGAGCGGGGCTCAGCAGTGACGGGTCGAAGCAGATGATGGCGTCGGGCTCCTCGATGTCGCAGCGCTCGCGCACCGGGTCGTCGTCCACTCGAATGAAGGTGGAGACCGGCGTGCCCCGCCGCGCACCGCCGTACGTGGAGTAGGCCTGCACGTACTTACCCTCTTGGAAGAAGGCCGTGGCGAGCACTTCGCCCGCCATCTGGGCCCCTTGGCCGCCTCGACCCTGGATCCTCAGTTGAAGCACGGCTGGAACACCTCCATCGACCGGTAACGCCCGGAGGAAGACCCCCGGGCGCCTTCCGGTCCTGTTTGCGTTACGTGGTGCGGCGTAGGAAGCCGCCGATGCCCGGGCCGCTCAGCACTTCGCCGTCCTCGACGACGACCTGGCCGGCCTTGATGGTCATCACAGGCCAACCCTTCAGGGTGCGGCCGTTGTACAGCGAGAAATCCGAGAACGAGTGGATCTTGGTCTCATCCACGACCTGCTCCTTCTCGAGGTCGACGATCACCAAGTCGGCGTCGGACCCCACCGCGATCGTCCCCTTCCTCGGGTACAGCCCGTAGATCTCGGCCGGGCCCTTGCTGGTGAGTTCCACCAGCCGCTCGAGGCTCACGCCGCGCTGGTTGACCCCCTCGTGCAGCAGCACCGGGAGATGGGTCTGGAGTACCGCGTAGCCGGGCATCGTGTTCAGCATGCCGTTCCCAGCGCCCTTGATGGCCCGGTTCAGCGACACGTTGTCCGTACCGATCGTGTTGATCGTGCCGTCCTTGACGGCGTCCCACAAGGCCTCGCGGTCGCTCGCTTCCTTGATGGGCGGGAGCATCTTGGCAAGGAGCCCCGAGGGATCGTCACAGTCGAGAGAGAGGTAGGGCGAGGTGGTCTCCACGAATACGTTGCCCGACCGGTTGGCGGCAGCCGCTTTCACGCCCTTGCCCGAGGACATGTGCACCAGGTAGAAGCGCGCGCCGGTATCGGCCGCAAGGCCGCAGGCGCGGATCACCGCATCTTCTTCGGACTCCGCCGTGCCCGCACCAGCCCACTCGCGCAGCCCGCCGTCCGGGGTGGCCGCCGCGACCTTGGCGAAGTCGGCGTTGAACATGTCTTGGTTCTCGCAGTGCACGCACCCGGTGAGGTGACCGCCCAGCTCCACGAGCTTCTGAAGGCCTTGCTTGATGAAGCTGTCTTCCACGTTCGGGAACACGCCAGTGACCCCGCACATGTAGAACTTGAACGAGGTGATGCCGTAGTCCTCGATGTACTGTGGGATCTCGGCCAGCTGCTCCGGGGTGAACATGCTGAGGTGGAAGAACACGTCGGTAGACGCCTTTGACTCGACGGACTCGATCAGGCTCGGGAGCATGCCCAGGTACGACTCTTCGCCACCCATGAACACGCCCACCGTGGTGATGCCCCCGGCCAGAGCGGCTCGGGTCTCGGTCTCGGTCTCGGCGGCGAAGTCGCCGGTGAAGATGCCCAGGTGCACGTGCGGGTCTATCACGCCCGGGATCACGTACTTGCCACCGGCATCGACGGTGCGAACGGCATCTTCCATGCCGAACTCAGGCCCTATGGCGACGATCCGCCCATCCTTACAGCCTATGCCGCCGCGCACCATGCCCGTTCCCGGGATCACCATGGTCCCGTTGACGATCTTGAGATCCAACACGGCCTCACCACCCCTTCTCGAAGATGTCCCGCCGGATCTGCCGGCAGAGATCTGATCACCCTAGTCCGCGGGTCGCATTATGTGGAGTCGGATTCGGCTCTTGAAGTCTGGAAAACCCTGAGAATGCTGCGTGAAGTCCCCGATCCAGCCCCTCGCCCCGCTGCCACACTAGACGGCGGACTTGGCGGTGTCAACGAAATCGTAGTCAATCCTACAGTGGCGTAGTACATAGGACCGAGACAGGGCTCCGCGCCTGGTATTGTTCCTACGTGCCCGTAGAACGCTACGGTGATGGTGTTACCTGAAGGGAGTGATCGACGTTGATCGGCACCGCATTCCCACGGCTCGACTACACGGGCAAGCGCTTCGCCGACGCGCTCGCCGACCTACTGCGCCAGGAGGCCGGCGACCCGCAGGCGCGCATCAACCTGCGCGAGTTCTTTGCGAGAGTGGAGGGCTGGGAGTACGAGACTCTTCGCAAACAGATCTCCGGTGAGCGCGGCCTGAAGCCAGAGGCCGTCGAAGCCATGGCTCGAGCGCTCGGAGCCGCGCCGGAGTACTTCCAGGAGTACCGGAAGTATCAGATCGATCAGGCCATCGCCAATCATCCGGAACTGGTCGACCTGTTCTACGACCTTCTGGTGAGCCGCGCGAAATCGTTGGACGCCACCGCCGTGCCTCTGATCTCGCGCGTGCTCGATCAGATCGCGGCCCGGCGCGATCTCGACGCCGACCTGGCCTCTCGCGTGCTGGAGTTGATCGTGGAGGGGCAGGTGAGCGACGTGCAGACCGCTGCCTTCCTGATGGGCCTGCGCACCAAGGGCGAGACGGGGGAAGAGATCTTCGGCTTCGCCCGCACCATGCGCAAGTACGGAACGCGCGTCGAGATCGACATAGCGGAGCCACTGGTGGACATCGTAAGCACCGGCGGCGACAGGCTGGCGACGTTCAATATCAGCACGACATCGGCGTTCGTCGCGGCGGGAGCAGGAGTGCGTATCGCCAAGCACGGCAGCCGGGGCCAGACATCGCACGCCGGCTCCGCCGACCTCCTGCAGGCCTTGGGCGCCCGCATCGACCTGGGGCCCGAGGCCGTGGCCGCGTGTGTGCGCGAGGTGGGCATCGGCTTCATGTACGCCCCCCTGCACTATGCTCCCATCCGTCATATGGTCCCCATGCGCAGGAGTCTGAACATGCGCACGGTGTTCAACTTCATCGGGCCCATACTCAACCCGGCCGGGGTGAAGCGACAACTCACGGGCGTGAGCGACCCACGCTACCTCACCACCCTCGCCGCGGCGCTCGGACGACTGGGCTCGGAGCACGCCCTCTTCGCCCACGGCGACGACGGGCTCGACGAGATCTCGGTGACCGGGCCCACGACACTGGTGGAGTTGCGGAACGGCAAGGTAGGAGAGCCATACTCGGTGGAACCCGAGGACTTCGGTCTACAGCGGTGGCCGCTCGTGGACCTCGCCGGGGGCGACCCGCTCAAGAACGCCGAAGTGGTGCGTCGGGTGCTGGCCGGCGAACCCGGGGCGCCGCTCGACATCGTGCTGCTGAATGCCGGCGCGGCCATCTACCTGGCTCACAAGGTGAGGTCGATCGCCGACGGGGTCGCCAAGGCGCGCGAAGCGGTCGAGAGCGGAGCGGCGCTCGCTACGCTCACCGCCTTCGTCGAGTACACGCGAGCGGTCAAGCCCCCTCGGTCTGCCGCCCGTCGGGGTCCGTCGTGGTAGGCGCCGACCTCGCACATCCCGCGCCCGATCGCCCCGAACTCGGGCACCCGGTGCTCGACATGCACGTGCACACGCTCGTACCACACACCTGGACCGCGGGCGCGCAAGACTACGTCCGCGAGGCCAACCCAGAGGCGTACGCCGATTCCGCCTCCTTCGCGGACCCGGCGCACCTGTGGGGGGTCCTCGCGGCCGAGGGCATCGACCACGCCGTCGTGCTGGCCGAAGAGGCTCCGGCCAGCTCCGGCATGGTGACGAGCGAGTTCATGCAGGACTACTGCGCCGACATGCCCACCTTGCACCCCTTCGCCTCCCTCAACCCCACGCTCGACGACGACCTCGTCGGCCGACTGGACGCACTCTTGGCTCGGGGCAGGGTGGCGGGCCTCAAGTTCCTTCCCCCTTACCAGTACGTCTATCCGAACGACCCCTGTCTCTACCCGCTCTACGAGCGAGCCGAGGCGCTGCGGCTGCCGTGCACCTTCCACACCGGCCTCTCCCGCATCCCGGGCACGCGGCTCAAGTACGCCGACCCGCTTCTGCTCGACGACGTCGCCGTAGATTTCCCCGATCTGCCCATCCTGCTGGCCCACGCGGGCCGGGGGGTTTGGTACGACGCCGCCGCCATGCTCGCCACGCTCCACAAGAACGTATACCTGGAGCTCTCCGGGCTGCCCCCGCGCAACCTGCCCAGGTACTTCCCCCAGCTGGAGCGGCTGGTGGGGAAGATGATCTTCGGGTCGGACTTCCCGGGGCTGCCATCGATCAGCGAGAACATCGCGGCACTGCGCGAGGTCCTGGGAGAAGACGGGGCTCGGGCGGTCCTATGGGAGAACGGCGCCCGATTGTTGGGCTTGAAGGAGTAGCAGGGAGAGACCGGTGCTCGGCGGCAACGAGTGGACGCTGGTGCCCACCACGGTGCCTACCACGGCAGCCCGTGCCGGCGGCCGTCCGTGGCAATCGCGCGGGGCCGAGCAAGGGCGACGGCTAGGAAGAGGCGGACGCCCCCAGGTAGGCGGGATCCATGAGGAAGTCGTCCGCGAACCGCTCGCACAGGGCATATGCCTCATCCAGCGAGATGGGCTCCCGGCCGAACAACCACTGAAGCACCAGACCCTCCATCATCGCGACCAGCACCGCGGCCATGCTCGCCGCATCGACCTGACGGAACTCTCCGGAGCGGATGCCGTCGGTGATGGTCCACTCCACATACGTAAGGGTGGTGTCGTAGATCACCTCGGTGTAGCCCTGCACGGCGCGCTCTCGCAACGCCTGGCTCAGGAAGTCGATGACCACCGTGTAGTACTGGCGCGTGCGCTTGCCGTTGTCGAACAGGTTGCGGAAGTTCAGGCGCAGCCGTTCACGGGCGGGCAGATCGGCGCGATAGGCTGACTCCAGGTCGCCGCGAAGCCGCTCGATCATCAGCTGGAGAACGGCGAGAAAGAGTTCGTCCTTCTTGGGGAAGTAGTAGGAGACGAGGCCTTTGCTCACCTTCGCCTGCACCGCCACCTGGTCGAGCGTGGTGTTGTGGAAGCCGTTCTTGAGGATCAGCCGCAGTGCTGCATCGACGATCTCTCCCCGGCGAGTCTCCTCGCTGCTTCTGGTGCGCGGCATGTGGTGGAATCCCCCTGTCGTGGCTCGGAACAAAAGCGCGGCCAGCCTTCCCCCTCACTGACCGCCCGACCAAGACAAGGATACTAAGGCACGCGGCGTTTAGCTAGGGTCTCGGGTCGGCTCGGCTGACCAAGCATCTAGTGAGAACCGGCCGGAGCCGGCCTTGAAGATCCGTGGCTCGACGGTCGAGCGCCTGCCGGGCGCGACCCACTCAGGCGACGGCTTCCCGGCGCACGAACGGATCCACTATCTCCATGACTCCGATACGCTGACCGGCTTTCAGATCCTCCGTGTAGAGCACGGTGCAATCCGCTTCGAGAGCCCCGGCAACGATCAATGAATCGTAGAAGGAGTACCCGTAGCGCTCCTGGACTTCGAGGGCGCGCGCGAAGAGGCCCGTGCTTGCGAACACCTCGCAGAGCGGCGCAAGTACGCGATCGAGGTAGGCGTGTCGATGTTCGAACGAGAGGGGCTCAGCGAAACGCGTGCCGGCAACGTCCAAGAACTCCTGGATCACCTGGTAGCTGACCAGGCCTTGACGCGTAGTCAGCGCGCGTTCCACCAGTTCTTGCGCTACGGCCCTCTTCAACGGCGCCGACTCGTCGAACGAGTAGACAAGTATGTTCGTGTCGAGGAAGAAGCGCCCCGGCGACATCTGAACGGTGGAGTCGGGTCCGGGCACCTACCGGGCGTTCAACTCGTCGCGGGTGA
Organism: Actinomycetes bacterium; assembly: GCA_024637035.1. Taxonomy (GTDB): domain Bacteria; phylum Actinomycetota; class Thermoleophilia; order RBG-16-64-13; family RBG-16-64-13; genus JAHJSA01. The sequence continues at coordinate 10,669 of JAGXFW010000028.1, read as the reverse complement.
ACCGGCGGCCCGGACGGGCGTACGCCAGATCGCGCATGAGATCCCGATACCCGCGCGAAGCCTGCTCTTCGTCGATGTAGGCGCGGAGCCACACACGGAACTGCGAGTTGAGCGTCGTTCCCTGCCGCGTCGCCTTCTCGCGGGCGAGTCTGATCAGTTCTTCGTCCGCGCTCAACGTGATGTTCTTGAGCATCTCCTGCCTCCCCGGCCATCCAAAGCACACCACTCGCGCATCGCAAGTCAACCGTGCCTCGCTCGTGCGCACGACTACAGTGTACACGACGGCGGCTCCCCGCGCACTCGGCGCGTGGTGGATCAGCCTTGGGGATCTCCGGATGGGTCGGCGCGATCCGGCCCCGCGAGATGGAACGGGATGCTCACCACCACGACCCACGGCACGAGCAACAGCGCGCCCTTCAGCCTCAGCGCGTTCTGGTTGTGCAGAGCGGCTTCCCACCAGTGCCGCACGACGAACTCCGGTATCACCACCACGACCGAGTGATCCTGTCCCGGATCCAGTGAACGCACGAACGCCACCGCCGGCCGCACCAGCTCCCGATAGGGCGAAGGCTGCACGATGAGTTCGATACCCGAATCGAGGGCCTTCCAATTGCGGCGCAACTGCGCGGCGGAGTCCTCGTCGCCGCCGATGGTGACCACCTTGATCGCGTCCGCCCGGTACGAGCGCGCGAAATGGAGCGACCGCAGCGTCAACTCGTTCACCTGCGAAATGAAGAGCACCACAGTCGTCCGCGCGGCTGGAGTGACCCGCGCCTGCAACCGTTCGACCTCACGCGTGTCCACCGGCTCCATCGCGCGGGCGACATCCGCGTAGTGACGCCTGATCGCCGTGAACAGGAGTACGAGCAGGGGCACCGCGACCACCACCATCCACGCCCCATGGGTGAACTTGACCACGGCCACCACGACCGCGACGGTGGAGGTGAGCGCCGCCCCCACCCCGTTCAAAGCCGCCCGGTGCACCCAACCCGGGCTGACCTCGCGCAGCTTCCACCAGTGACGCACCATGCCGGCCTGAGAGATCGTGAAACTGGTGAACACCCCCACGGCATAGAGGGGGATCATGCTGTGCACCTTCGCGTCGAACAGGATCAGGAGCACGATCGCCAGCAGGGCCAGACCGATCACGCCGTTGGAGAAGACCAGCCGGTCTCCGCGGTTCATCAGTTGCCGCGGGAGGAAGCCGTCCCGGGCCAAGATCGAGGAGAGCTGCGGAAAGCCCGCGAAACTCGCCTGCGAAGCGACCACAAGGATCGACGCGGTGGCGGCCTGCAATCCGAAGTACAGAAGGCTGCGCCCCCCGAAGACAGCCCGCCCTACCTGACTCAGCACGGTCTCCGTCTCGCCCGGCACCACATGGGCCAAGCGGGCCACGAGCGTGATGCCGATGAGGAGGAAGGCCAAGATGCCCGCCATGATCCCGAGGGAAACAGCGGCGTTCTTGCTCTCCGGCGGCTTGAACATCGGCACCCCGTTCGAGATCGCCTCCGTCCCGGTCATCGCCGAACACCCGCCCGAGAAGGCCCGCAGGATTAGGAAGAGCGTGATGCCCTGCGCCGCCTCCATCGATCCGTCCACCACCACCGGCGACAGTCCCCCGAACAGGTAGTGCCGCCCAAGCCCGACGAGCACGAGGCCTCCACACAGGGCGACGAACGAGTAGGTGGGCACCGAGAAGAGCACCCCGGATTCGCGAAGGCCACGCAGATTGGCGAAGGCAAGACCGATCACCATGAGAATGGCTATCGAGACCCGGTGGTCGAGCAGAGAAGGGAGTGCCGACGTCAGCGCGGCCACGCCCGATGCCACACTAACCGCGACGGTGAGCACGTAGTCCACCAAGAGGGCCCCGGCGGCGACCAAGCCGTAGCCGACGCCGAGGTTCTCGCTGCCCACGATGTACGAGCCGCCGCCGCCAGGGTAGGCGCGCACCGTCTGCTGATAGGAGAGAGCCACGATCACCAGGAGGGCGGCCACCGCCACCGCGATGGGCACCGAATAGTGAAGCGCCGCTCCACCGGCCAGCGCTAGGACGATGAGTATCTCCTCGGTGGCGTAGGCCGTGGACGAGATGGCGTCCGAGGAAAAGATCGGCAAGGCAATCTTCTTGGAGAGGCGTCGCGCGTGCTCCTCGGCGGTGGCAATAGGCTTGCCAAGAAGGGCACGCTTGACCGATTGGGTCACCGATACCGTCACGCTTCGTTCCTTCCGTATGTGCCGCCGGGGTTAGCTGTCGGGCTCGGGCTCGGAAGTACCCTATGCGCTCGTCCGCCTCACGGCGGCCTACACGCGATTCGCCCCTGGGCGCCGCCTATGCGGCACCCGCTGGTTCCCCCGTATCCGCCTCGCCTTCGAGGTGGATCTAGGCTTGTGCAGGGCTGATGATACGCCGAACGCGGCCGTCGTCAATATCCACCCAAAGACCGATGTTTGAGAGAACGCCGCCGCGGCACACTGAGCTTCCGATCTTGGCGCTTGGCGAAAGATGTCAGGCAACCGATTGGGAGGCCCGTGGTAATGTGCGTATTACCGTATTACGCTAGTTGCCGCGGGGTGTATCAGTGAGCAAGGAGCAGAGAAGGGCCGTGAGTAGGTTGACCAAGAAGTATCAGGCGACCATCCCTGCCGCCGTGCGGGAGGCGCTCCACCTGAGCCAAGGAGACATGGTCGCCTTCGACATCGAAGCCGACCGAGTGACGCTGCGACGCGCCGAACCCCTCGACCGGGAGTTCGCCCGCGCCCTCGATGGGACGCTCGGAGAGTGGCTCTCCGCCGAAGACGAAGAGGCATTCGGTGACCTATGAACGGTGGGATGTCGTGGTCGTGCCATTCCCGTTCACCGACGCGGCGCAGGCACGCCGCCGCCCGGCAGTGGTCCTTTCCGGGCCCGACTCACTAGGAACGGTGGGCCACGCGACCATGGCCATGATCACCAGCGCGGGCAACCCGCCATGGCCACTCGACGTGCCTCTCGCCGACCTCGACGTGGCCGGGCTCCCGGCCGCGTCCGTGGTCCGCATGAAGCTCTTCACGCTCGACCTGCGTTTCGTCCGCTGGAAGATCGGCACGCTTGGGGAGGCGGACCGCAGGGCGGTGGCTTCCTCAGTGGCGGCGCTGCTCGGCGCAGCGCCCACCGACTAGCGAGGACGTCGCGGGAACGTCTACTCGGCTGATTCCCACTTGTCGTCGATGAGCTCGAGCAGCACGCCGTTGACGGCCTTCGGGTGCACGAACGCATATTCGCAGTCGCGGAAGGGGCGAAGGTCGCCGTACTTCGGATCGGGGATGATGGGGTAGCCCTTCTCCTTCAGCTCGGTCACCGAGTCGGCCGCGCTGTCTACGTTCAAGCCGATGAGCATGATGCCCTCGCCCCGGGCCGCGATGTGCTTCGACACGTCGCCGTCGCCGGTGAGGTCTTCCATCAACTCGAAGCCGACGTCGCCCAGGATATAGCGGGCCACGCGGATCTTGGAGGCTTCGTCCACGTAGGGATCGTCGGGCTCGGCCTTGCCCAGAATCGGCTCCCACTGCTTGCGGGCGGCATCGAGGTCTTTGACCGCGATGCAGATGTGGTCGATCTTGTTGATCTTCATGGGCTCTCCCTGTGTGGATCGTGCGGGGCGGCCCCCCGCGTGGCGCGGGAGGCGCGACTGGGGTCGTTCGGGACCGGGGCGGCCGCGGCCGCCCCGGTCCCGGAAGCGTGTTCCTCTTAGAAGGTCACCGCCGACACGGGCACCCATATGGCCCGGTCGTCGGGACACACGATGCCGCACTCGTTGCAGTCCTCGCACAGGAACTCGGTCACCACGATGCGACCGTCCTGCACGCGCACTGCCTCGTCGGGGCATATCTCCACGCACCGGGGCTGCGTGAGCCCGCCGCACATGGTGCACTTGTTATAGTCGACTTGCGCTGCCACAGGCCGGCCTCCTCACTGCTCCAGCCAGAGACGGCGCACGCACTTGCCTTCGCCCCTGGGGATAGCCTTGGTTGTCTCGATCTTCAGGTTGCGATTGCTGAAGAGTGCCACGTCGGCGATGGTGGTCTGAAGGGCCAGATCGCAACCCGCCAGGTCCTCCGCCATCGGCGCGCCGTACTGCTTGGCCGTGGTGGGCCATGGGCAACGCTCCCAGACGATGAACACTTCGTTCTCGTCCGCGCCCGGCTCCACCGTGACCACCGCACCTTGGTTGCGCCAGCTGTTCACGAACAGCTTGGCGATGTTCTCCACGAACTTCGGCTTGTCCATCCGGATGCGCGGGAGGTAGCTCTTGGCTACGTCCTTACCCTTGATCTCCCACGCCTTCAGGGCGATGGCGTTCTCGTCGGCCCCGTCGCCGGCCATCTGGATGGCGGCCTCACGGCACTGGTAGAACGTGCGCCGATTCTCGTCTTGCACAGCCTGGCACTTGGCCCAGAGCTTTGCGATTTCCTTTTCCGCATCGAACGACACTTCTGGTCCCTCCTCCTTAGATCCGGAGCCCGATCTTGTATCCGTCGTGAACGGCGCCCGACAGGCCCCGGGGAACCACGGCGTCACCGATGACGTAGGTCTCGATGCTCTCTTCCGCGGCGGCTGCTTTCAACTCGGCGGCGAACGCACTCGGTCCGCGCTCGGCGTAGACCACCGTATCGGCCTCGACCGGGACGCGGTGACCGTCATAGGTCATGATGATCACGCGGCCGTCTTCGATCTCGGCGATGTCGCAGTCGTTGTAGCTGGTCACACCGTTCTGGCGCAGGAACATGTTGTAGCGCCAGCGGAAGGACGGGTTGATGTCCTTGCCCACGGTGCGCTCCGGTCCCACCAGAGTGACCTTCTTGCCCTTCTTGGCCAGCGCCAGGGCGCAGCCGATGCCGGGCTTCCTGTTGCCCCACACCACGACGCGGTCGCCCACGGGCTTCGTCTCGTACAAAGCCTCGGTAAGCGAGATCACGTTATCGCGGTCGAAGCCGGGCGCGCCGTTGCCGCGCAGGTAGTCCGCGCCTGTGGCGATGACCACCGTATCGGGGAGTTCCTCCTCGAGGATCTCAGCCGTGAGCGTCTCACCCATATGGAACTCCACGCCGCGCTTGTCGCACTGGGCCTTGTGGAAGTCGATGATGCGGTAGAGCTCGTCGTCGTTGTACGGCGCGAGGCCGGCGTCGATGATGGTGCCGCCGAGCTTCTCGCGGTCGTCGTACACGTGCACCTCGTGCCCGCGATCAGCGGCCACCCACGCACACTCGAGACCGGCCGGGCCGCCGCCCGCGATGAACACCGTCTTCTTGGTGGAAGCCGGCTGCGGGTAGTAGGAGGGGTCGTTCTCGTGAGCGCAGGTGGGGTTGATGTAGCAGGTCATCGGCGCGTCGCGGAACAGGCGAGCCAAGCAGACGTTGCAGGCCACGCACCACCGGATGTCCTCTTCGCGACCCTCCAGGTATTTCAGAGGCATGTCGGGGTCGGCGATCTGGGGACGGCAGTTCTCCCAGTAGTCGATCTTGCCGTCGGCGATGGCCTTGTCGGCCATGTCGGCGTGGAAGAGCCGGTATGCCATCGAGAGCGGCACATCTACGTGCTTCTTCGCGTTCTCGGGCACCCAGAGCCAGGTGCCGAAGTCGATGTCGCGGCTGATCACCGGCACGATCGACTCCTGCCAGCCCACGGTGACGCTGATGGAGTCCACCCCGGCCTTCACGGCCTCCTGGTAGACGATCATCGACTCGTCCTGGGTGTTGCCGCCCACGTCGTCCAATTGCTCCCACGCGCAGATGCGGATGATGAGCGGGATGTCGGGGCCGATCGCCCCACGGACGCCCTTGATGATGTCGGTCATGAACTTGCAGCGGGCGTAGACGTCGCCACCGTACTCGTCGGTGCGGCGGTTGGTGTACGACGACAAGAAGTTCGAAATCAGGTAGCCCACGATGCCCGAGATCTCCATGACATCGAAGCCGGCCTCGACACCGCGCCGGGCCGCGTCGACGTGCTGCTGGATCGAGATCTCCACCTCTTCGTGACTCATCTCGTGCACCGGCTTGAAGAGACGCAGACGCTGCGGCAGGAACGACGGACCCTCACAGAAGGGGGTCTCGACGCCGCCCACGCGGCCGCAGTGCATCAGCTGGTAGTTGGCCACCGCGCGCTCTTCGTGGATCGCGTCGGCGATGCGCTTCAGGCCCGGGATGAACTTGTCGTCCCACGCCGCAGCCTGGCCCACGTAGCCCTGGCCGAAGCGGCGCTCGTCCATGTAGACGCCCTGCATAGTGCACAGGCCGCCGGCGACGCCGCGGGCGCGCTCGCGCATGTAGGCGACGTCTTCGTCGGTGATATATCCATCGTGACTGTTGAGGTTGTCCTCGGTCGCCGCGTACTTCACCCGGTTCGGGATAATGAGATTCCCGAGCTGGATCGGCGAGAATACGTGGGGGTACTTCTTGGCCCCCGGATAGTTCGTGTAGTCCCACTCAAAGATCTGTCGTGCCATCGCTCCGTTCTTCTCCCTCAGGCGACATCCCTCATGTCTTGTACGGTCGCGTGCTCCCCCTACGGGGACAAAAACCCCTTCAGGGGCGTACCAGACCACCTCCTTCCCTCCGTCGCGGACACGCGCGCCATGGCGCGCCACTCCGCATCGTCGCCTCGGGTAGACGCGGCCGGCCGTCAGACATGCACGGCCGGGCCTCCGTTCCGGGCCATCACTATCTCGAGATCACAGTTGAGGCACCGCCGCGCTTCATGCACGGCCGTCTCAGCGTCGAAGCCGCACGCCACCTCGTCGAAGCCACAGACTCTGCCGGCCGGGTCCAGCACCGGCATCGCCACCCGCTCCAGTTCGGCGAAACCGACCTCACGCTCGCCGGTGTACTTGACAGCCCCATCGGCCAGGCCGATCGCCTCATACGTGTCGCCGTCGCCCCCCAGGAAGGTGTCGATGGCGCCGGCCGCGCGCCGGCCGGCCGCGATGGCGTTGACGATGGTGCCCGGCGTGCCTGGAGCCTTGGCGGCCGCGTCACCCGCGGCGAACACGCCTTCGAGCGCGGTCGCCTGGGTGGTCAGGTCTACGTCGATCAGGCCGCCCATCAACTGCACCTCTCCCTTCGGATCGAGGAAGGTGAGGTCGGTGGACTGCCCGATGGCCAGGATCACCTGGTCGCAGGCGAGCTCCTTGGTCTCCTCGCTGAAGAGCGGGCAGAACCCGCCGGAGTCGTCGAACACCGAGGTGCACTGCACCAGTTCCATGCCGGTGACCACCGACCTGCCAGAGCCGTCGGCGCCCACGGCGCCCGCGGCGAAACCAGTGTCGGCGCCGGATTCGGAGATCAGGATGCGCCCCGGTCCCCAGGAGGGCACGATCTCCACGCCCTCTTGCAGCGCCTCTTCGACCTCCCAGCTGAAGGCGGGCATCTCCTCCCGGCTCTCCAGCGACACCAACACGACGCTCGAAGCACCGGTACGCAGGGCGCTGAGGGCCACGTCCACGGCCACGTTACCGCCGCCCACTACAGCCACCCGGCCCTTGAGCTGCACGTCGACCCCGGCGCGCACGTCGGCCAGGTACTCCACTCCCCACAGCACGTCGGGGTGATCTGCGCCTTCGAGCTTTACCTTGCGACTCACTTGCGCGCCCACGGTGAGGAGCACGGCGTCATGGTCGGCCTGCAGCTTCTCCAGGGTCACCTGCTCACCCAGGGCGGTATTCGGCGTGAAGTCCACACCCATGGCCAGGATGTCGCCGATCTCCTTGTCGAGTACTTCCTGAGGCAGCCGGTAGGCGGGGATGCCGTACCGCAGCATGCCGCCGGCTTCCGCGCGGGCTTCCACCAGCGTGACCGCGTGCCCCTTCTTGCGCAGGTGGAACGCGGCCGTCAGACCGGCGGGGCCGGAACCCACCACGGCCACGGTCTTGCCGGTGTCGGCCGCCGTGCTCGGAGGAGCGAAGTCGGCCGCCGCCTGATCGAAGGCGAAGCGCTTGAGCGAGCAGATGGAGATGGGCTGGTTCACCGCTGTCCGCCGGCACTGGTCCTCACAGGGATGCGCGCACACACGGCCCAGCACCCCGGGCAGCGGTGCCGCCTCACGGATCACCGCGTAGGCGTCGGCGAAGCGACTCTCGGCGATGAGGCGGATGTAGCGGGGAGCGTCCATGCCCGCCGGGCAGGCCTTGCGGCACGGCGCCATGGGCGGAGTCAGTTCCTCGGCCATCATGGCCCGGAGCGTACGGGTGGTGGTCATGATCTTGTAGCCGTTCGGGCAGGCGGCTTCGCACCGGCCGCAGGTGGTGCAGAGCCAGGGGAGTCGGGTGCCGAGCAAGTGATCGACAACCCCGAGCTGCACGGCGCGCTCGATGCGGCGGATGTTGAAGTCGTCGACCCCGGTGATCGGGCAGGCGGAGCTGCACATGCCGCATTGCTCGCAGGAGACGATGGGCTCGCGGGCGAGGGTGACCCGCTCCGCCGGGGCCTTCGTAGCTGCCGGATCGACGGCCGGGCGAGCGGTGGCGTCGCGACCGGTGGCGCCCGCGGCGCCCGTGTGTGTGATGGTGGCGTCGGTGGTCATGGCGTCCTCAGCTCTTGCACGCAGGGACGAGGCCCAGGGCTTCATGCATCTCTTTCATGGTGGACACCCACTTGGGCCCCATGGACGCCGAGAGCCAGACTTCCCACAGCTTGCTAGTGTCGTAGCCCTTCTTCTCCATCTTCTTGCGCAGACGGACCAGGCGGTCGGAGCACTTGTAGTTGCCGGTGATGTAGTGGCAGGTGGGGAACTCGCACCCGGCCACCAGCACGCCGGCGGCGCCCCGGTCGTAGCAGTCGAGCACGTACTTCTGGGCCACCCGCGCCGAGCACATCACCCGGATGATGCGGGCGTTCGCCGGGTACTCCGAGCGACCCACGCCCGCGATGTCCACCGCCCCCAGCGCGCACCAGTGGCAGACGAAGGCGATGATCTTCTCCTCCGGCTTGTCCTCCAGCGCGGCCTCGATCTGAGCGGCGATCTGGTCGTCACCGTAGTGCACGATCTGGATGCACTCCTTGGGGCAGTCGGCGGCACAGAGTCCGCAGCCCTTGCACAGGGCCTCAAGGATGTGTGGATTCTTGTCCACCTCTTCGATTGCGCCGAACGGGCAGTTCTTCCAGCAGAGGCCGCACTGTGAGCAGTTGGCCAGGTCGACCGTAGCCACGATGCCTTCGGCCTCGATGAAACCCTTGGTCATAGGGATGCTGGCCCGCATGGCTGCGCCCAAGGCCTCTTCGCGAACGTCACGCAGGGGCTTCGGCGAGCGTGCCGAGCCCGCCAGGTAGATCCCGGCCGAAGCGAAGTCCAGGGGGCCTAGTTTGATGTGCGACTCGGTGAAGAACCCGTCGTCATTCGCTGAGACCTTGAGCAGGCCTCTCAGGTCGCCGACGCTCTCGTCGCCCTCGAAGCCCACCGTCAGCACCACCAGGTCGGCGGGCAGCGTGAGTTCCTGGCCCAGCAGCACGTCGTGCACCGTGACCACCGGGCGACCGTCGGCGCCCCGGGTCACTTGGGGCAGCCGTGCGTCGCTGAAACGGACCGTCTTGACGCCCGCCTTGAGGATCTCTTTCATGTGGGCGTACTCGTCCTTGACGGTGACCAGGTCCTTGTATAGCAGGTAGACGTTGGCCTCAGGGTCGCGCTCCTTGATCTCGAGAGCGTTCTTGAGAGCGACCGTACAGCCGATGTGGCAGCACCCCCGCTCTTCGTTGCGCGAGCGCACGCACTGCACGATCACCACGTCCTTAGCGCCGAGCGGGGCGCCACTCTTCAGGCGTCCTTCGAGCTCCAACTGTGAGATGACGTCGTCGCCCGTTCCGTAGCCGTAATGACCGGTGGCATCGAGTTCGCGCATGCCGGTGGCCACGATGATGGTGGAGGAATCGAACGCGCCGGGCACCCCGCCGCGGTCCACCTCCACCTTGTAGTTGCCTATGTAGCCCCCGATGGAGGTGATGTGGGCGCCGGTGAGCACTTCGATGTTCTCATTGGCCGTCACCTGATCGACCAGCCGGGAGACCACCTCGCCGGCGGACACGCCCTCGGGCGCGACGGTGTTCACCCCCTTCAGGAGACCGCCCAGACCATCCTGCTTCTCGACCAACCGGACCACGTAGCCTTGGTCGGCCACGGCCAGGGCCGCGGTCATCCCGGCCGCGCCCCCGCCGATCACCAGACAGTCGGTCTTCACCGGCAGCCTGATCTCCTTGCCCTCCTCGAGCAGCCGGGCCTTGGCCACTCCCATCTTGACCAGATCCTTGGCCTTCGCGGTGGCGATGGCCTTGTCGCCCTTGTGCACCCACGACACCTGCTCGCGGATGCTCACGAACTCGAGCTGGTAGGGGTTCATACCCGCGGCGCCCACAGTGTTCTTGAAGAGCTTCTCGTGGGTGCGGGGCGTGCAACAGGCCACTACGGCCCGGTTCAGGTCGTTATCTTTGACCGCTTCTTGGATACGGGTGAGGTAGTCCACCGAGCAGATCCACTTGCCCTCTTCGGCGAAGACCACGTCGCCCAAGCCCGCGGCATACTCGGTGACGCTCGGACAATCCACGGTGGCGGCGATGTTGGTGCCGCAGTCGCACACGAACACACCCACCCGCGGGTCGTCGCCGGCGGAAGCGGCGGGCGCCGGGGTCGCCTCCGACG
>JAGXFW010000027.1 GCA_024637035.1 Actinomycetes bacterium | reverse complement strand
TGGCCGATGCGATGATGCCGGAAGCCTTTGAGCACGGCGGCAGATTGGTGGGGCTCTTCACCGTCATGGGGTTCGCCGCCGCCGCAGCTCTCTCGATACTCGGATGATGTGAATGGCTCTGGCGCCGCCGCCCACGGACGGATTCTTGTGGGCAGCTTGCGGGCAGAGAGGTTCTGCGGGCATTACTTCCCAATAAGAGAGCGAGACCGCGTTAGCAGGCGTTCCTGTGTCCCTCATTCTGGACGAGTCGGTCCCACAACAGAGATTCATCCTGCGGAAGATCCGGGAGCTTGTCCCGAAATGACGCGCTGGATTCAACTCCGCGTCACGACTCTCTCTCCCAAGTCAGGACGCCCCTTGCCGTCTTTCCCGGCTCGAATGGGCTTTCAGCCCAGGCCGAGGCAACAACCAGGGATCCCCTTCGAGCTGGAAGTATCTGCGCTGCTCGGTGCTTGTCCAGCTTTCATTCCACGACACATCGACGGTCGTGATCCACTCGTCACCTTCAACACGGAAGGTGCCCGAATACGCGATCATCGACTGGAACGCGGCGACTCGCTCAAGGTCAGACGTAGGTAGGCAACGACCCCCACCGGTCAAGAGGCCCATCATCTGACCGCTAGACAACAAGATCAGCCTCCCTCTGGGCGCGTCACCGAACCTTGGCAGACGTTGCCCAGTGTCCCGATTCTCGATTTCGAATGAGAGCAACTTCCAGACCCCAAGCAACGACTTGAACCGCCAATTTATTGTAGACCTAACGGTACGCAGCGAGTGAGAAACCTGTAGCGTTCCGTAGGTCATCGGCCGGGGTGACTCGTGAACCGCCTGCCGCCTCTGAGGGCTGGCTCTGCCGGGGTGTGTCGTCCGGTCGGTGACCGGCTGCGGTCTGACTCAACAGAGGCATGATCCCTTCGGGCTCCGGAAGTCGGCATGTCGACCGTGGTCTTCTGCCAAAACAGAGGAAGGAGGAACGGTCGTGATCATCGGTGTTGACCCACACAAGAGTTCCCATACTGCTACGGCGGTGAGCCCCACAACAAACGCGCCGGCGTCGTCGATCCGCATCGACGCCACCCTGGCGGGGTACCGACAGCTGCTCCGCTGGGCGAAAGCCTTCCCTGAACGCCAGTGGGTCATCGAGAACGCGCACGGCCTCGGTCGACACCTGGCGCAGTGGCTCATCGCCCGCGACGAGACGGTAGTCGACGTCCGCACCACCGCGACCGCACGGGTACGCGAGCTCTCGCGCGGCGGCCGCCGCAAGAATGACGTACTGGATGCCTCGGCGGCGGCGAGTGTAGCTGCTGCGCACGGTGACGCTACGCGGTCTCGGGAACGGGCGACTTTTCATTGTCCATCGCTGGACCTCTTCGGGCGGTTCGTCGGTCATGTCCACCGGTGACCGCTGGAGCCAAACGCGTCACCACGGGACGGACTGAGACGGACTCAACGGACCCCAGTGCCGGTCCGGGGTCAGGGGGCGCCGCGCCGCCCACCCCCGCGCCGCCCACCCCCGCGCCGCCCCCTGCCCCTTAGATTGAAAGCCCGAGCTGCCCCTCATGCGGAGCGTCCAACACCTCGCGCACCTTGCGCAAAAGGGTCGCAGGGGTGAAGGGCTTCGCCAGGAAGTCGACGCCGGGGTCCAGGCGGCCTTCGTGCACGACGACGTTCTGGGTGTAGCCCGACATGAAGAGGACGCGTGGAGAGACTCCCGGCGTGACCTGCAGGGTCTCGGCTAGGAGTTTACCGCTCATGCCCGGGAGGACCACGTCGGTGAGGAGCAGGTCGACCGCGCTCGGGTGCTCCTGGTAGAGCATGAGGGCCTCGGCGGGAGCGGCGGCCGCGAGGACGATGTAGCCGGCGCTCTTCAAGACGCGCAGGGTGAGGGTCAAGAGCGCCGGTTCGTCCTCCACCACCAGTATGGTCTCTCCCCCGCCTTGGGCTCGGTGGGCGGGGGTCGGTCTGCCCTCCGGGGCCCAGTCCAGGGGTCGGTCGGCCCGGGGAAAGTAGACCTTGAAGGTGGTGCCTTGGTCGGGCTCGCTGTAGACGTAGATGCTGCCGCCGCTTTGCTTCACGATACCGTAGACCGTGGCGAGCCCCAGCCCCGTGCCCTTGCCGATCTCCTTGGTGGTGTAGAAGGGCTCGAAGATGCGGGGGAGGCTCTTGGGGTCGATGCCGGTGCCGGTGTCGGAAACGGCCAGCATGACGTGGGGTCCGGGCTCTGAGTCCGGATGCGCCCTCGCGTATTCCTCCCAGAGTTCCACGTTGGCGGCCTCGATGGTGAGTCTCCCGCCTCCGGGCATCGCGTCGCGGGCGTTCAGGGCCAGGTTCACGATGATCTGCTCCAGCTGGCCCGGGTCCACCTCCACCGGCCACAACCCTTCCCCGCCGCGTAGGGCCAGCTCTACGTCCTCTCCGATCAGTCTGCGCAGCAGACCGGAGGTGGACTCGGTGACGGCGCTCAGGTCCAGCACCCGCGGCCTCAGGGGTTGGCGGCGGGAGAAGGCCAGGAGCTGGTGGGTGAGGGCGGCGGCCCGGTCGGCGGAGGTTCGGATCTCCCTGAAGGCTTCGTCTGAGGCGGGGTCTCCCTTGGACTGCGCCTGTCCGAGCTCGGCGTAGCCGATGATGGCGGTAAGTAGGTTGTTGAAGTCGTGGGCGATGCCTCCGGCCAGGCGGCCTACGGATTCCATCTTCTGGGTCTGCTGGAGCTGATCCTGGAGTTGTCGACTCTCTCTCTCCCGCTCGGCCAGTTGCATCTTGGCCTGGAAGATGGGCGCCAGGTACTCGGCGACGCTTTCGAGGAATCGCACATCGTTTTCGACGTAGTCGGTCTCCGGATCGCCGACCAAGATGTTGCCCAGCAACTGCTCCTGCGAGACAATCGGCACGTCCATGGCCCGGCGTATGTGCGATCCTTCCGGCGTCTGGACGATTCCGCTCTCAATGATCGTCCTTCTTTCCGCCATGGCCCGGACCCAGACACCGCTTCGCCCATGCCCCATCACGACAAGGTTCCCTTCGGACGAGCCCGGTTCGAGCGAAGAATCCGTCGCCGCACCGGGGCACACCCAGGTTCCTTCCTCATCGACGTATCCAAGAAGCCCGTATCGGCACTGCATGGCCTCGAGCACGACATCCCCCACTCGCATGAGCACGACGTCATCCAGGCGGCCTTCGGCGGTGAGGAAGATCTGGGCGATGCGGCTTCTGATGGCAGATCGCCGTTCCGATTCCCTCAGCGCGTCCTCGGACTCCTGCTGTTCAGTGATGTCCTGCAGGAATCCGATGGAATGCGGCTGTTGCCCCGGCTCGTCGACCCGTGCGAACTTCTCCCGAACGAAACGAACGCGGGCGTCGTCGGCCCGGATGATGCGGTGGGTCGTCTCGGAGGTGTCTGGTCCCCGCTCGGCGGGGCTCCGGAAGGCGGCATCGGCTGAGGCGCGGTCGTCCGGATGGATGGATTCGAGGAATGACCGGTAGGTCATGGCGTCCTCTACGTAGTCCCTACCGAAGATGCGGTGGACCTCCTCCGAACACGTGAGAGTGTCCGTGTTCTCGTCGTATCTCCAGCTGCCTACATGACCGATCGCCTGGGATTCCTTGAGGAGGGACACGCTCGCTCTCAGATCGCGGCCCATCTGGACGTTTCGCTCCACAGTCACCATAAGGAGCCCTACCAGGACAGTGGCGATGGGGAAGATGATCATCACCGGAAGCCAGATCCGCCCGATCGCCGAGATTCCCTCAGGCCATGGTTGCAGCAGGAGTTGACTCGCGAGCATGACCACGTGGGCGGCGATGCCTACGGCGTACAGCGAGGCAATCCCCAGGTTGTCGGTCCGATTGTGCCAAGCCCGGCGGAATGCCAGGCCCACTAGAGCGCAGCCGCCTATGGTGGCCAGCCCGGCCCACACTCCTGCCCCACCCAGAGAGGCGCGGTAGGCACCGGCTACGACCACCGAGACGGCAGCGCCGGTGCCGCCGGTGAACAACCCCGCCGTCGCCAGGATGATGGAACGGCCGTCGTAGATGATCCCGGGGGCGTAGTGCAGGGGCAGGTTCATCCCCACCACCGCGGCGAAGCCGAAAAGCAATCCTGCGGCGGCCCTGACCCACCGCCCCTCGTCTCGGCGGAGCCTGGTGGTCAGACCATAGAGGCTGCCCAGCCCAACGAGGAGCGCCGCGTTCTGGGCCAGAGACGCGTACAAGTCAGCAGTTTGCCGCGGGGGCCGGAGCAGTGGGTCTTGACGAGAGTAGACACATGTCTATGCATTCTATGTGCTTGCACTTGTCTGCGAAAGAGAAGGCTGTGTTGCGGATGGCTCGCGCACGGCTGGGCGCCACGCAGGCGGCTAGGCGGTTGATTCTACGGAAATCGCCATGTGGAGGTGGAGTTGGACACTCGCACCACCACACACCCACTCATGAAGTCGTGTAACGCTCGCTTCTGGCCGTTCCAGCCCGCTAGGAGGAAGCCGATCATCATCGGCGCGGCGGAGATCACCTTGAACGCCGTGCGCGCCATCGAGCGGCCGATACCGGTGCGGCCGTGATCGTGACGGGCCACGCGCAAGCGCATCAGCCGCTTGCCGAGTGAGGCGCCTCGGCTGGAGGCCTCGGCCAACACGAAGTACCCGAATACCACCAACGCGAACAGCAGCCACCTGCCTGCGGACAGTACGTTGATCGTGCGCACGAGACCCACGCCATCCGGCGAGAAGACCATGCGCTCGAGAGCCATCGCGCTGGCGAACTCGTAGAGACCCGAGAGCAGGATCCAGAGCGGCGCCACGATAAGCCCGTCGATGACCGCTGCCACGAACCGGCGCCAGAAGCCCGCGTAGCGCACCGCGGGCGCAGCAGGCGCGGCCGGCGCGGCGACTGGTGCGGCGGCTGGCGCGGCAGGCGTCGTTGCGGGCACATTGTGCCTCGCCGTTCCGCAGTTTCGGCAGAACCTCTCGGCGGCAGTGAGTTTGGCACCGCATTTGACGCAGAAAGCCGCCTGCACCGCGCCTGAGCCTTGATCGGACGTGGGCGATTCGTGCGTCACGGCGCCACTTCCTGACCAGGCGACTGCATCTGCTCCAATTCGTACTGCAACTGTTCGAGTACGTTCTTCAGGTCGGTATCCTCCGGCTCTGGTTGCCAGCCGAGATCAGGTGTCGCCTTGTCGGCCCGAGAAAGAAGAGCCGGTGGGGCGAACATGTAGAGCCTGTCTCCGGGCAGCTTCTGCAGATGGCCGTTGAAGACAAGGAACATCGGCAGCCACACGTTGGACTCGCGACCCTCCAACGACCACGACTTGCTGGTGGGGTTCCACGTGCCCCTGAAGGGGATCTCATCACCCCAGTGCATCGTGCCGCGTATGTTCCCGCCACCGGTCTCGATGATGTCGAGGCGCATGAGGTTGCCCTCGCTGAACGGGACGCTACCGCCCCACGTGCCCGTCACGTCGCCGGTTGCCCTGTCCTCATCGCCGTACTCGAACTCAGCGACCTTGCTCAGCGGACCCTTGGGCGAGCCCGGTATCGCCGCGACCTCGCGATATGCGACCTTTATCTTGGGCTTCTCGCCCTCGCCCAAAGCCTCGGCCATTTGGATAAGCGTGATCTGGTCTCGCTCGCCGATCAGACGCAGGTACTTGAAGATATGGTTCTTGTTCGTGCGTTCGGCGGCGGTGACGATCTTGTCGAGCATCGCCACTGGCATCTCCGCACGCGGCTCGTCGGCCAAGAAGTTCGTCTCACGGCCGCCAGGTGTGGTGAGCGTCACGCGGTACTGGGAGATCAGCGCCCGCGTCCCATCCGACCTCTTCACGTTCGCAGCCGCGCTCGGCTTCCAGGTGATGATCAACGTCTCGTCTTCGATCTCGACGGTAGGCGCTTCCCGTACGAACATGCCGAAGACGACCGGGCCGTTAGCTCCGAGACCCTCGCCGGCGCTGCTCAGCTCGCCCGGCGTCTCGACGTAGGTCTCGGCACGCATCACGTGCATCCGGCGCTCGGCGGGCAGTACACATCCGCCTCTGATCTCGTCCCACGTCTCTGCGCCGTTCGTGCGCGCACTGACGCGAACGATCGCGCCAAGGTCCTCGATGCCATTCGTGGAAAGCACGTAGACGGGGTCGGAGTCTGCTGACGGAGCTGAGGAGACCCCCGCGGTCCGTACCTCGAGCATACTCACCGACAGTGGAGTGCCGCCATCGGCGAAGCGCATGATATGCAGGGGTGTCGTGCTCTCTACGCTCACCACGGTCTTTGCGGGCCCGGGAGCCAACCCTATGTTAGCGGTCTGCAGGTCGTCTGCCGCTGAATACGAGAACGCGTAGAAGGCTTTCGTGAGCGTCTCCGGAGTGCCGCCCGTCGTGCGATACAGGCTATCGAGGGTGCCGCCCCTGAGCCTGGAGAAGTCCTCGTAGAGCTGAACGAGAAACGCCTCCTTGGAGCCCGACAAGGTGAAGTAGTAGTCGCACAGGAACTGCCAGAAATACGACTGGCCATACCCGTGCTGCTGGTTCGACCGGTTCTCTTTCGAGTCGAAGAAGTCCATGGTTTGGAAGAACGAATCGTACGACCGTTTCGTCGTCCTCCAGCTCTGAGCGTAAGACTTCTTGCTCGTGTAGTACTCTTGGGCCTCGTGCTCGAGCAGCACCGCAGCGGCCTCGTCGAACCACGTGTACTTGTTCCGGGCGTGGAACACGTAGGCGGATTGCACGACGTGGAACAGCTCGTGCAGCGCTGTCGACTGGTACTCGTCGAATACGACCTTCTGCGCCGGGTCGAGCGTGTCGAGATCCGCGTCGGGTATCTTGGTGCCGTCAAGGACCACGAAGGGCATCGTGGTCCACGTGTTGCGTACCTCGCCGAAGCCCTCCGGCCCGAGCGACGTGTCGACCAAGAACACGTCCGTCGTCGTCTCGAACTTCGCTATCCCGGGCTTCCTGAATCCTCGTTCGTCCAGGTAGTCCCACGCCCGATCCAGACCCACGATCGCGTTCGTGACCCTTGGAGGCAAGAAGTTCTCCTTGAGCCACTGTTCGCTTCGCACTGTATCGCGGAGTTTCTTATACTCAGGATCGGAGTAGAGCCGCTCGAGCCGCTCGACCCGCTCAGCCATCTGCTGCGCTAGATCGCGAAGATCGGAGAAAGGGTCCATCGACATCGGGGTCGGCGCGGCCTCCGTCTCACGAGCGTCCGCCTTGAGATCGTCCTTAGTCAGCTTGTGCTTCTCGATCAGTTGCCCATACTCAGCCTCGGCGCGTTTGACTTCCGCCTCATTGCGAGGCTGCCACGAAGGCGAGTACAAGATGCGGTATCGGATCCCATCGGGCTTCCAGTAGATCGCGGAGAAGTCTCCCTTGGGCAGCTCGGCACGATCCACGGTCCACCCGTAGTACATCGTGCCGAGGAGTGCCGGAACGAGCACCGGCAACCATGCGCCGTTGTGCCAGGTCTCGATTGAGAGCTTCGAGCCCTTGTGCTGGGAGTGCAGGAGCGCAACGGTACCTTCCGAGTCGATGTTGGCTATGCCGACCTGACCCCAGAGGTCCTCGGGGATGCCCAGTTCCTCAAGATCGAACGTCATCGTGACGGGATCGAAGAACAGGTCGGTCTCGGACATCCCGGCGTCGATGTCCCATCCACCGAGCGCTATCAGACCTTGGTCGAGCAGCTTCTGGTCGGCCGAGATCAACTGCTCGCCGCCGAGGGGCGCGGCCGTGAAAGTCCTTGGCTGATCCAGTGCCCCGGCGGCCGCTTCGATCTCAATGCCGGGCGCCGGATTCTCCCGCACAGCTGGTGCGGCGGAGCCGATCGGCGGCGCCGGGTGGGGAGTTGCTCCGCCGCTGCCCCGAAGGCCGCTCATCACGACATCCGGGAACAGCCCTGTGCGGCCCGACGGCGCAAGCGCCACTCCTGCGACGACGAGCGCGAGAATCAGCACGCCCGTGACCACGGCGCCGGCGATGAGCGCTAGGTGCTTTGTCTTGAGGCGGCGTCGCGTGGGAGAAACGGGTTCCTCGGCAGGGAAACCGGGATGTCGCGATAGCGAGACCCACTCGGAGCTGGCGCCGCCGTAGACCAGTGTCGCGGCGTCCACGCGCCCGTCGGCGATCCACGCCCGCAGGGTGGATGCGTCGATAGGGCCGTAAACGACTCCGTCGGATCCCGTGACGTGATACATGAACCGCTCAGGCCCTCCGAGTAGGCTGCTCCAGGCACACGCGCAGCGGGAGCGCTCCGTATTGCATGTGACGACGCCAGTCTAACAAGTAGCAGGGTCTGCGCGGGAGCGTTGCGGTACAACAGTACAGCTGCTGCACAAGTCGCCGGGACGACCACCGAATCAAGACCCCGCCCTTCAGACCGTCGGCGTTCCCGCCGATACATGCTGCAGTTCCCCCATTCGGGGCGTGACCGACCAGTGTTCGGGACGATTCGATGACCGCAGCTGGGAGTGGCGGTGCAGAATCGAGACTACTACTTGGTCCTCGGGGTACCCGAGCACGCGACGCCGGGCGAGATTCGCCGCGCCTACCATGCGCGCGTTCGGCATGCCCATCCCGATGTCAACGCGCAGGGCCACAAGGAGACAGTGCTCCTGAACTTGGCCTACGAGACGCTCTCCAACCCACTCAAGCGGGCCGCCTACGACCGACGGTTGCCGACGCCTCTTCCCCCTGACGTACGTGTGGACCGGGTGGTGCAAAAGCACCCACTCTCGCGGCGGGTCGCGCTCGGACTTGCCGTCGTCGCTGCCATCTACCTCGTGGTGACGACAGCCGGGCCGGGGTCGGGCGCACAGGCGCAGGACGCCACGGCCCAGTCGCTCGTGCGGACCACCGTGATCGCCCTGGAAACAGCAACCCGATGGGAACCATGGCGGACCTTCGATACCGACACCCTGGCCGCCTTGCTGCCGGGAATCGCACCCTCCATCACGTTCGTACCCTCCTCCGTTCCTGGTGGTGAGTGGGGACAGGCCGCTAAGAACCAGGTGGCTGTCGGGGGCGCGGACTTCGGCTACTGGGCAGCCTCAGTCTCGGAAACCGACTCGCGCTTCATGATCATTGTGAACAGACCGGCCTCAGGTGGATCGTTTTCCGTCTACTCGGTAGAGAAGAACGGGGAGACCTTCCTGGGCTGGTGATCTGGTCCCTCCTGGTCTGCGCGCATAGCTCGCCGCATTGCCACCACAGGATGTGGACGGGCTCCGCCCACCGCGGAGACAGCCGGCGATGGCGACCAAGGAGGCTCCTCGGCCGGCGCGGATCCGTCCACCCTCCTCACCGACGAGGACGTCGCCGCGTACTTCGGTGTGCCGGCGAAGCACGAAGGTCCGGCCGCGGTCGGACCCTTCACCAACGTCACGTACTCGCCCGCGGACGGCTCGGGTCAGTTGCTCATCATCACCATGTTGGGTCTATGCGCCTATAGCTCGATCGCGCCGTAGCGTGCAGCTTCAGCCGAGCGAGCGCACCACCTCCTGCACGGTTTGTCAAAGATGCTTCGGGACGAAATGCCGCCCCCTAGCGATTGCCCAACCTGCCCAAGGTACTTTCCAGCGAACGTTTCATCTTCTTGGCAGCGCCGTCGACGGCCTGCTCCAGGGTAGAGGCCTGATGGCTCACCGCGGTCGGTTGGTGGTCGATGAGACGGACCTCCAGCAGGCACCGCTTGTCCTCGGTGCCGGACTTGCTG